>DUNG01000001.1 GCA_012839475.1 Petrimonas sp.
TAGTCTTTGAATTTTACGGTTTTATTTTTGGTGAAATACAAAACTAATAAAATTTTTAGACTATGTTTTTTTATTGGCTCAGACACACTTTTTGGAACAGTATCTTTTTTTTTATTAAGTTCAATAAGTTTTCCTGCATCTTCACAATATAATTCAGTGAGTTTTTCTCCAACATTCCAGATGTCCTGTAAGTCTTCTATTAAGGAATAACCAACACTGTTAGAAATCAAAAATAATATAATTACAAATAAAACAATATTCTCAAGTGCACTTGTCGGACATAAATAATTATATGTGTTTTATTTTCTCTACTTTACTTAAATCAATCTTTGAACCAAGATACTCGTAATATTCCCTAGAAAAATACCCAAACCCTGTTGCAAAAGTCATTTCTCCAAAATAAGGCTTACCATCTATATCATAAAAATCAACTCTTACTTGTGGAGTATCTTTTGATAAAACCTTTGCTATTTCAATCATTTTTTCAAGAGATTTTGGTCTAGGAATATCTCTTTCATTGTATTTATAATGATTACTTGAAATTAAATGCTCTGGATGTTTTTCCCAATTCAAATCATATAAAGACATATCTACTCCATTATTTGATCTATTATATGCAACCCAAATTGCTTCAGGAACACCATGGAAACACCAGATTTTATAATCGACCAATGAAGAACTATAATCATCTTTATTTTCTAATAATTCTTCAGCTATTATGCAAGGTTTTATTCTTGTATAGTGAATTTGAGCAGCTGCATATCCATAAGGAATAGACAGCCATCTATTTAATTTTTTAATGGCAGATTTAATATTTAATTTTGATTTATCTTTCACAATCAAATTAGATCCACACCCATGATTAGTTTTCAATACAAAACTATTAGGCAATTTATCAAAATCAATATCTTTTGCATTATCCCATTTACCATATAATATAGGTAGAACATCTTCAAACCCACATTCTTTAACATAATCACGCACTAAATATTTATCAGCATATTTAGTCCATAAAGAAGTATCAGAGTTAAATTGAAGCCAATTAATTTTTTCAATTAAATCTTTGGGATTTTTCCAATCAATTTGCTTTTTAAACGTGGGATAATAACATCTATCTGCTTCTTTTTTAAAATTGTTTGTTACATCATATTTATGTTTTCTATATGCTAAATATCTATACACATAGAATTGATTTAAGAACTTAAGTATATGCTTTTTCATACAAAAAAAGTTAATAATATTAATGCTGCTTTTCCCAAACCTTACGATTAATTATATCCACGTAACTTTGGATTAATTTTACTATTTTTATTGATACATTTTTATCGTTATAGTCTGGAACATTAATCATTAGTTCATTATTGTTGAACATTGAAATAGACATTTCTACTGCTTGCAATAAAGATTTTTCGGAAATTGAACCTATAACAAATCCCCCTTTATCCAAAGCTTCTGGTCTTTCGGTTGAAGTGCGTATTGAGACTGCTGGGAAATGTAATATTGCCGATTCTTCAGCGAGTGTTCCACTATCGGAAACTACGCATAAGGAATTTTTTTGAAGATTGTTATAATCAGAAAATCCAAAAGGTTTAAATGTTCTAACTAATGAATGAAATTTAAATCCTCTTCGCTCAATAAACTTCTTACTTCTTGGGTGAACACTATATATAACAGGAACTTTATATGTTTCAGCCATTGCGTTTATTGAGTTCATAAGTTCAAAAAAATTCTTTTCATTATCAATATTCTCCTCTCTATGAGCTGAAAGTAATATATATTCCTTCTCCTTAAGTCCTAAAGTTTCTAATATCTTACTTTCCTCAATTTTCTTTGAATTTACATCTAAAACCTCAGCCATTGGGGATCCAGTAACATAAATCTGTTCTTTCTTAACTCCTTCTGAAAACAAATATCTTCTTGCATGTTCTGAATATGGAAGATTTACATCTGAAATATGATCTACAATTCTTCTGTTTATCTCTTCTGGAAGATTTTCATCAAAACAACGATTTCCTGCTTCCATATGGAATAAAGGAATTTTTAATCTTTTAGCACTAATAGCAGAAAGTGCTGAATTTGTATCACCCAAAATCAAAACTGCATCTGGTTGTACTTTCTGCATTAGTTGATATGATTTAGTAATAATATTACCTATTGTTTCTCCTAAATCATCTCCAACAACTCCTAAATAGTGGTCAGGTTCTCTTAAGTTTAAATCTTCAAAAAAGATTTCATTTAATGTGTAAGCGTAGTTTTGTCCTGTATGAACTAATATATGTTCAAAGTATTTATCTGATTTTTTTATTACTTCTGACAATTTAATTATTTCTGGTCTTGTACCTACAATTGTCATTAATTTTATCTTATTCATAATTTAGTTTTTAAAATACATAGGGTACAAATCCTTGTGATTATTAACCCAATTGCTCATTTCACGTATCATTTCTTCATAAGTTGGTACAACAAAAGAAAAGTCATTTCTCTTTCTTCTCAATGATTTGTCAAGTTTTAAGGATTCGCTTTTATTGATAGTTAATTCGTTATTTCTAAAATACTTATTAAACAAACATAGTAAATCGTATTTTGAAATGCTTGTATTATTTACCAAGTTGTATAACCCGCAAAGATTTTCTTTAATGGCTTGCTCCATAGCTTTTGCTAAAGTTAAGGTTGTAACACCAGTCCACATTGCACCAGTAAAACCATTTATCTCCCCTCTTTGCTTCATAAACCAATTAAAGAGTCCTATCCCATTTTCATTCATGTCTGGTCCTACAATAGAATTTCTAAACGTTAAATTTTTACTATCTTCAACTTCCCCCAAAGCTTTTGAACGATCATAAAATGTTAGCCCATCCCTTAAACTGTTTTCATAGTAAGGTCCTGAATTCCCTGCAAAAACGCAATCAGTACTCATATGAATTAACTTTGTTTTTTTATCTTTTAAAGTATCTGCAACCAAATGTGGCAAATAAGAGTTAAGGTATACAGCTAAAGAGCGATTTTCATCAGCAACTTGATTAAGTATTCCAATACAGTTAATAACGACATCATAATTTCCTTCTAAAAGCACATTCTTGAATTTTTCTGTTTCAAGAGCATTACCAATAATATTATTACAATAAGGAAATGGTTGCATAGAATAAGCAGTAACATTATATCCATTCTCTTTAAAATAAAGAGTAATTAAATGTCCTGCCATACCAATGGAACCTAGTACTAATATATTCTTCATATTACTTTCTGTTTTTAAATTCATCAAGCTTTAATAATAACTCAACCATTTCTTTTTGGTTAAGTCTATAAGTATTGTGAGAATGATAATCTTCCATAATTGAAACCTTTTCTTGTCCCTTTACAAAATACTTATCATAATTCAAATCACGAGTATCACAAGGAATACGGAAATAATTACCCATATCTTCTGCTCTTGCCATCTCTTCACGAGTAACTAATGTTTCATATAGTTTCTCTCCATGACGAGTTCCTATAACTCTAATATCTGTTTTAATTTTTAAGAGTTCCATAATCGAATTAGCCAAAACATCCAAAGTGACCGCTGGTGCCTTTTGAACAAATAAATCTCCGTTTTCTCCATGCTGCCAAGCGTAAATAACTAAATCCACAGCATCATCCAAGGTCATCATAAACCTTGTCATATTTGGATCTGTTATTGTTATATCTTCTCCTTTTTCAATTTGGTCAATCCAAAGAGGAATAACAGAGCCACGACTTGCCATTACATTACCATAACGAGTGCAACAAATTGTAGTTTTAGCATTTTTTCCTAACTGACGTCCCTTTGCTATTGTGACTTTTTCCATCATGGCTTTGGATATACCCATTGCATTAATGGGATATGCAGCTTTATCTGTTGAAAGAACAACTACATTTTTCACCCCATGCTCAATTGCAGAATCAAGAACATTCTCCGTTCCAAAAATATTTGTTTTAACAGCTTGTATTGGGAAAAACTCACAAGAGGGAACTTGCTTCAGGGCAGCAGCATGAAAAATATAATCTACACCATACATAGCACCATCAACGCTTCTTTTATCCCTAACATCTCCAATATAGAATTTTACCTTTTCGTTTTGCAACTTATGACGCATATCATCTTGCTTTTTTTCATCCCTTGAAAAAATACGTATTTCCTTAATATCAGAATCAAGAAAACGTTTAAGAACAGCATTACCAAAGGATCCTGTTCCCCCAGTAATTAATAAGATTTTATCCTTAAATATGGACATAATAAATATATTTAATCATCAATCTTAGGGAGATATTCTATTTTATATTTTCTACTCCTTTTAAGAACTTTATATGTATTTCTAATTAACTCAATGAATAGTTTAAGTGAAAATTTATTATAGAAATTATAAACAAAATTTGTGGCTAATGAAGCATCAAATATATTGTTTATTCCTAACTCTTTACCTTCAAATCTTATAGAATTTGTAATAACAAACCCATAAACATTTTTTTCTCTTACTACCTTTCGTTTTGTTGTCTTTAATAAACTGTTAAACAAATTCAATAAATCATGCTGCTTTGCAATTTCTCTTAATATTTTGAGTTCTCTAACTAAAACTTCATTTTCAAAAGTACTTTTTTCCAAGAATTTGAATGATGCTTTTAATAATGATTCATAAGAAAATGGTTTAAACTTGCCTGGCCATCCAGCTAAATCTCTAGCCGTTAATAAATAGTCTGCAGTCATAAGAGTTACTAATGGAGAATAAGGTTGAGATGCAAGTTCTGGGTGCATTGTTCTATTTTTATTATCATTGAAAAATTGCTCAGCCTCTTTCCTTGACTTTTTATCTGTTCTGTGATAGTTTTTTCCTTGTGATTTTATTGTGCTTCCTCCAATTGACAAAGGTTCATATGTAAATGCATAATTTTCAACCTCACCAGCCAAAACAACACCGGAAAAACCATCAGGTGTTGGACAACTGTAAAAACAACGATCTTTTGTTCTAGATTTAACTTTATTTACAAGTGCAGTTGAAACAACACCTTTAATGTAAAACATAGGACATTCATCAATCAAGTAGAAAAATGTTTTTGCAATTTTATTAAGAAACTCTTCTGAATTAATTATTTTGACACCTACATTCCTCTTCCTTCTTATAAGAAATATGTTTTTTTCTATATCTTTAGTAAATGGATATCTGAATGATGAAGGTGTCCATGTTAATAATTCCTTTTTAGTAGAAATTAGAATTTCATACATTCTCCAAATGCAACCAGGGACAAGGCCATCGTCGCCTCCTAATGCCATGACATATCCTGGACGTACTTGGTTTAACGCAAATTCAAAATTATCTCTCATTCCCAAATGTTTTTCATGAGCAAATAATTTAATTCTTGAGTCAATTATCATGGCTTCTTTAACAACTTCAACTGAATTATCATCACTACAATCATCAGAAACTATTATCTCAAAATTTGGATAATCTTGAATCATACAAGTTTTTAAAGTATGTACTAAATATTCAGCTCTATTTTTTTGTGGAATAACAACCGAGAACAAAGGATACTCAAAATTAATTTCCATAATTAATAAGATTTATTTTTTGATGATTTGAACTATTTTTATAATCTAATTTAAAAGCAAAATACACTAAAACAAAAACAATTAATCTTAAATTACCTCCTATATCTGCAAATGGAAATAATTTAATTCCACCTTGAATACAAAGACACATGATGAAATATAGAAAAATTAATTGATGAAATAATATGACATTATTTCTAATTTTTGTTTTATACAAGGCATAAATTGTAAATACAATAAAAATAATTGTGGAAATTAAAGGGCCAAAATCAAGCAAAAAATCTCCAACAAAACCTATAAAAACCTCATCATTTATTTTTAAATTCGGATATTTAATTCTTCTTTCCCAAAAATTACGTGGCACATCATCAAATCCTAATAAAGTCTTAAATAATGGAAATGTTCTATCTCCATATCTTAAACCATTATTATCAAATGCATAATTATTAAAATTTAAATTTTGCTGCCCAATATAAGCATATAAAGAACCTTTAGTTCCTGACTCTCTTTCTCCGAATCTACTTACTGTGATCGCAAGCATAGGAATTGTGAAAATAAAAATTATTACAATTCCCCATATTTTGATTTTTTTATTAATCTCATGTGGTATAAATCTCCTTAATGTAAAATAGGCAATAATAATTGTGAGTAATCTATCAACAGCAGGACCCCTTAGAGATTGTGCTATTGGAGAAAAAATGCTTAAAACTACAGAAAAAGTCAACCCAATAACAATATACTTGTTTTTATTTTTCAAAGTAAGATAATAAAAGAATAATAATATGCCTATATCTGAAAAAATATTAGAAAAAATGGCAAAAATATTTTCTATTACTCCATCCCCCAAGTTATAACTGCTATCCATTGTGTCTCTATAAATATCCCTTCCGCCCATGGGCTCATTAAGTATTGTAAAAATTCCCTCGTATATTGTATCTAATGAACTTGCAAACCTAATCACGGATGAAACCATATAGATAAATATAATAACATAAAGCAATGACATGCTTGGTTTTTGGATTTGATGTTCTCTATGTTTGGTATATTTTAACACAGGCCACATTATTATCATTAAAATAATGTATAAATAGATAAAAGGAAATAGAGTTAAATCATTGTAGCTAAATACAAAAGTTGTATTAAAATGAAGGTATGAGTTTATTGCATAAAACAAAAAAGAAAATATCAGAAGAGAACCAACATCAAAACACTTTCTTTTAAATTGGTAATAAAAAAAAGTAATAAGCCAAACAAGAATATTTATAATTAAATATAGATTATTCATAACAGTATTTTAGTTTTTATTTTTTATAAGCAGACTATTTAAAATATTTCTTTCTTCTCTTGATAGTCCTATTGTTAAAACTAAGAAAATAACAGTTAATATCGTTAAAGCTGTTATCAAAGCTAATCTAGAAAAATCATTTGATATATTTAAATATATAAAATAGTCTACTGCTGAAGTGATGATAGTTATTATAATGGATGGAACAAGAAAAAATATTATATATTGCTTATAGCTAAAAGGATTATAATGTTTTTTAAGAATTATAAGCCTAACAACATGTGACAAAATTGCAGCAATTATCATTAAAACGTAAGTTGTATGTGCGGGATATCCAAGATTAAACATAATATATGTTGCAAGCGGACATAGAAGTGTAAATATTTCTACTGTTGTATGATATTCTTTTACATTACCTGTTGCTTGAATAATTATTGATATAGGATTATTCAATGACATTATTAACATGTAAATTAGAGTTAATCTTGAAAATAAAATTGCATGAGGATCTACAACATTAAGCCATAGCTTTAATATAATATCCATTTCAAACATTAAAGGAACACATAACATCAATAATATATAGTATATAAACTTATTACTAAGGTTAAATATCTTGTTTAGATACTCATAGTCTTTTCCAGCATACGCTTTTATCATAGGGGGTCTAAGTGGAATTAATATATTAGAACAAAAAGAATTTAACGCTGAATTAATTTGTAATGCTATTGCTCTTGAAGCATTTACAATAGGTCCAAAAAAGACATTAACTAAAATGGTATTCACTTGATTCATTCCAACTCCAGCTAATGAACCAAATAAAGTCCATCCAGAAAATGAAATTAATTCTTTATAAATCTTTTTATCTGTATTCTTTTTATAACTACACTCTTGATATTTCTTTCTACTAATAATTACATAACTAATTAAAACAAAAAGTGGTATAATAAATAAAAAAGCTCCATGTATAATTAGTCTATCAAATGGAATAATATATAAAAGAAATGCTGATATTAATTTCAACATCCATTCACATATATTTATAATAGCATAAACCCCAACATCCTCATGTGTAATTATAGCAGAAAGGTATGGTACTTGTAATATTGTAAAAATAAATGATAAGATAGAAAACTGATAAATATAATTTACAGCAACCATTCTTTCTTCAGGCATAACTAACTGAGTGTTTACAAACCACAAACCAATTGTTTCACCAATAATTAATATGATAATTGATAAAACAAAATAAATATTAATACTTGCCGAAAAAATATTAGAAAATCGCTCTTTATTTTTTTCGCCTATAGATATTGAATAAAATCTTTGTGTAGCAGTTGACAATACATTGCTAAGAACACTTAGCAGTGTTATTACGCCAGCAACTACATTAAATATACCATAATCTTCTACACCTAATGCATCTATTACAACTCTAACAATATATAGATTGATAATCACTACTATTATCATTCTTATACTTAAGAAAGTTGTATTCTTAGCTATACGTTCTGTATTTGAAACACTATTCATTTATGAAGATACAAAGGTATATTTGTAAGAGTGGTGTCTTTATTTTTATTGAATAATTATTTAATAGTTTAGTTTTACAATTTACCGTCTTGCTCTTAAATCAACTTTTAAATTACTTAGTTATTGAGTTGTATTATAATCTACCATCGATAATATCCCTTGGCAGCACTGATTTGACATCATAAACTACAGATTTTGTTTTTTGGTATTCTTTTAAGTTTAAGGATTCAAACTCTTTATGTGCTACAGCAAGGATAATGGTATCAAACTTTTCTTGCGGCACAGTATTGGTTATTTCTACATTATACTCCCGTTTTACTTCTTTTGGGTTTGCCCATGGATCGTATATGGTTATATTTTTAGTATAGGGCCCTAAAGTATGAATTATGTCTACAACCTTTGTATTGCGTATGTCTGGACAGTTTTCCTTAAAGGTTATTCCTAAGATTAGTATTTTGGCATCTTTTACCATTACTCCTTTATAGTTCATTAGTCTTATAACCCTGTTAGCTACATATTCTCCCATATTATCATTAAGACGTCTTGCATCTGTCATTAAGCGTGGCAAAACTCCATAAACTTGTGCTTTCTGTATCAAATAATAAGGATCAATACTTATACAATGTCCCCCAACTAAGCCAGGTTTTAGTTTAATAAAGTTCCATTTAGATGCTGCAGCTTCTATCACATCATTAGTATCTATTCCCATTGCATTAAATATTTTTGCCAATTCATTCATAAAGGCAATATTTACGTCTCTCTGTGCATTTTCAATTATCTTTGATGCCTCTGCAACCTTTAAGCTTGGTGCAAGATGTGTACCATTTATCAAAACAGAGTTATATACCTTGTCTATTAATTTTGCCATTTCGGGAGTAGAACCAGACGTTACTTTTTTTATATTCTCTACTGTGTGTTCCTTGTCTCCTGGATTTATTCTTTCTGGTGAATAGCCTGCAAAAAAGTCTTTATTGTAAATCAATCCTGATACTTTTTCTACCACAGGAAGACATTCCTCTTCTGTTACTCCTGGATATACTGTGGATTCATATACTACTATATCTCCCTTACTTATTACCTTTCCAATTGTTTCGGAGGCCTTATAAAGTGGAGTAAGATCGGGGTTGTTATATTTATCTACAGGAGTAGGCACTGTAACTACATAAAAATTACAATCTTTTATCTTATCCAAATCGGTTGTACATATGAAATTATGTTTGTCTATTGCTTTCTGCAACAAAGAGTCTTCCACCTCAAGAGTGTCGTCCTTGCCTTGCATAAGACGGTTTACTCTTTTTTGATTAATATCGTATCCAATGGTTGGAAATTTGGTAGAAAACAATCTTGCTAATGGTAAGCCAACATAGCCTAAACCTATTACTGCTATTTTTATATCTTTCATTGCTTTAAAAATTTACTTTACTTAAAAATTTAGCCGGAATCTCAACTCAGATTTTACCAGACGGAACATCTTCCATAACAACGGAACCTTAGCCAATAAAAGAATTATCTCCTATTGTAAACTCGGGAAGAATAATACACCCAGCACCAATTGTAATACCCCTGCAAATTTTAGTACGATGTAGTTTCTATTTTTAATTTTGCGATCTGGGAAACAGATCATTTGTGAAAGAAGTGTTGGAACCAATCATCACGTTATCTTCTACTTCTATCCCATATTTGACTCCCGCTTTTAATTGTAACATGGTTCCCTATCTTCACATCGTTTTCTATCAAACAATGTGAAAAAATATCACAATTTTCTCCAAGACCTTTTCCCAGACCACATATATTTAAAATTACTTTACTTAACTTCAACATCACTTGCTGAGATAACTATCCCGGCATTACCTAGCTGATCAAGCTGGATATAGAGCATGCAACGTCCTTGCTGTTTTATGAACGTACCTTCAAGTCCTTTTAATGAACCTTTCATCACCCGAACCTGGTCACCCGCAACAAGTTTGTCCGGATCGATTTTAATAGGACTGTTAGCTCTTCCCACCATAAAGTGAAATTGCTCCATCTGTTGGCCGGGTGTAATGGCGGGGATCTTCTCTCCGGAAACGGTTAGGAAACGACTTACTGATGGGTCTCGTAGTACATGTAGTTGCTTGTTCTTTGGGATTCTCATAAAAAATAGAGTGGGTATGACCAAGACCTCCACTGTTTTGTTTCGGTCGCTCCATTGACGCATTATGGTTTGCACCGGCATGTAGGTCTGTATATCCTGTCGTGTCAGCCGATCAGCTGTTTTGCGCTCATGGTGCATGCGGGTGTAAACAGCGTGCCAGCTGAGATCTTCCTGCACAGCTTCGCCGTCGTCTGTCCCATTGAGCAGCTCGCTACGCTCTATTTTCACATTCGTATTACACATTCATTTATATTCTACCAAATATCTCGGCGATAATTATCGTGCGCCTTCAAGGTGCTCACCCTTTGTTGAGGAATAGAATCCCGATTTTACCTGCGCCAGCGTTTTTTCTTCTTCGGCTTAGGCAGTACGGAACCCATGGCCATCGTTTTCAGCACGTTACCACCGGTAGCCGTGATTTTCACGGCGTTGTAAATCACGCCCCAGTCGGGCAAGCCCCCCAGGTTCCTGTCATCGATAAACAAGTCGGCCTTAAGCTTGCGGGGGTAATCATCTGCCGATAGTTCATCCATTTCGCCCGGGTAGTTCTCGTTCTCGGCAAAGAAGTACAATCCCCGTTCGGCGCAATAATCCACGGCCTCTTGCAAGAGGTCGCCGCTGCGCACTGTCCAAAGGATAAGTCGATGCCCATCTTCCTGCAGTTGGAGCAGCGTCTCGATGGCGAAGGGGATAGGTCGGCCTATCTCGGGATAGGCGTGCTCCACGATGGTACCATCGAAGTCAATGGCTATCGTCATCTCTTCCTCCTTTTACGTTTGCTACCATACCCGTATCCATAACCATACCCGTATCCGTAGCCGCTCTTGTGATGCCTCACCTCGTTGATCACCAGCAGCATATTCTTTAGCTTGCCCTCCTTCATCAGCGAGTTGGCGAAGCGCAGGTTGTTCTTGTTGGAGTAGTCGGCGCGGCACACGTAGAGCGTGGTGTTGGCCACCCTGCCCACCAGCAGGGTGTCGGCCACCTGGCTGGTGGGGGCGGAGTCAATAAAGATATAATCGAACTCATTACGCAATGTTTCAATCGCTTTATCGAGGGTGGGGCGCGAAAGCAGCTCGGCCGGGTTGGGAGGGATGGCGCCAGCGGGCAACACGAACAGGTTCTCATGGATGCCGGAGGGTTGGATCAGGTGATCTATCTCCTTCTCAAATCCAGAGAGGTAGCTGGTGATGCCGTTTTTCTCATCTATGCCCATGTAGTGAGCGAGGCGCGGGATGCGCAGGTCGAGCCCAACAAGCAGCACCCGCTTGTTCAGTAGCGCCATGCTGATGGCCATATTGATGGTGATAAACGTTTTGCCTTCACCCGATACGGTGGAGGTGACCAGCACTACTTTGTTATCGGCCCCTAAGGACAGCATCAGGTTGGTGCGTGCGATGCGGAACGCCTCGTTGATGGAGTTATCACTACCCTCTTTGACTACCACGTTGCTCTCCTCGCTATGGTGGGGTATCTCGCTCATCACCGGCACTTTGGAGATTTTTTCCACATCACTGCGGGTAGTGATCTTGTATTGCAGCATGTCGCGTAGATAGAGGAAAAGGGCGGGTAGTAGGATACCCAAGAGGAGGGCCGCCAGTAGTACCAATATTAAGCGGGGCGACACGATTCCTTCCGATAGCGCCTCGTCAAGCACCTTAGCGCTATTGGCGGTGGCGGCAAGCTCCAGTGCGTTCTCCTCCCGCTTCTGCAGGAGCATGAGAAAGAGGCTGGCCTTGATCTGCTGCTCACGGGAGAGCTCCATAAACTCGCGCTCCCGCGTGGGCATGCTCCCCACACGCCCCCCGTATATATTGGCCTGGTTACGGGCATCGCGGCGCTGGATGCTGAGTCCCTGCTGTACGCTCTTGATTGAGGCGTTCACGTTCTGTCGCAACCCTTCGATCTGTTCGTCCAGCCGAACCATCACCGGGTTGTCGTCGGTCATACCGGCAGAGAACCGCTCCCGCTCCAGCAGCAGCCGGTTGTACTCGCTCACCGTGGCTGCCAAGGTGGGGTCCTCCACGCCCACGTTAGTGGGGATGGTTTTTCTTGCGTTCTCGGGGTTGTTGATGTACCCATCAAGTGAGTTCACCACGTTGAGCTGTGTCTCCACCTTTACTAACTGCTGCTCGTAGCTGCTGCCCATCTGCATGTTGCGTTGCAGGTCAATCTCCAGGTCGGTCAGTCCCTTGCTCAGCTTGTAATCTTCCACGCTCTGCTCGGCCTCGGAGAGCTCGCTGTTGATAATGGCGATACGCTCGTTGATAAAGCTCTGGGTGTTGAACGCCTCCATCTTGTTATCCTCGATGGTCTCGTTGTTGTACACCTCCACCAGCATGTTCAGGAAATCGATCCCCTTTCGGGGGTAGTAGGTCTCTATTGAGAGGTTCAATACCGATGCCTGTTTGGAGGCTTGTTCCACCGAGAGGGCCCGGCGGTACTGGTTGATCACCGCGTTGGGGTGCATCACCGTCACGTAAAGGGTCGGGGAAAAGCTGGTCTTACCCTCCCGCCGGGTAAAGCTAATATCGCCTACCGAGGTATGCAGTTGCGCGGGAAGGGTGGTGAAGGAGGTGTCGATATCGAGGTTCCCGATGGTGCCTTGAACCGTTACCTCGGTAAGCTCCTCGTTGAGCGTTAGCATAAACTCGATATTCTCCTTGAGTGCATCTAACTGACCCTGCTCCATACTCACGATCACGGGACTGTTCGTGTAGAGATCGCTGCTTTTCACCCGCCCCTTCACGATATACGACGTGTGGAGGTTCAAGCGATTGATGACGTCCCGTATGGTGGAGCGGCTTCGGAGGACGAACATCTCGTTATCGAGGTTGCTGACCGCCCCCAGCGCTTCCAGTTGTATCCCCTCCGCCCCCCTGATGGTGGGAGGCATCATCCGTTGATTTCTGACCTCCTTGAGGATAATGCTCGAGGTGACCCGGTAGGTGGGGGTGGTGTAGCGCAGGTAGAGGAACGCCAGCACCAGCATGATAAACGTGCCGGCCACGAACCACTTCCAGTTGTACAGGAAGCGCAGCAGGAGCTCCTTAATTGAAATCTCCTCGCCCTGCTCTCTCTCTAAAAGGGATTCTACCTCTTTGATATGGATATAGTCGTTTTCCGTCATAGCGTAGTTCGTTATACGGTGTGGTTTTGTACCTATTTCTTAATGATATTGAGCACCAGCGTGGCCACGGAGATCAGGATAGAGGTGGCGGAGAGCCATATCCCGGTAGCACTACCAATCTCGGAGTTCCTGGCCTTGGTCTTGTTGGGCTCCACGTAAAGCACGTCGTTCTGCTGCATGTAGTAGTAAGGGGAGAAGATGATGTAGGGGTCGTTCAGGTTCAACAGCACCACGCTCTGGTTGCCGTAGGCGTCCTCCCGGATAAGCTTCACGTTATCCCGTTTACCCCATATGGTCATATCACCTGCCATGGCGAGGGCCTCGAACACGTTCACCTTCTCGTTCACAATGGTGAAGGTGTTGGGACGGGCCACCTCACCCAGCACCGAGATCTTGTAATTCACGAAGCTCACCGTGACCACCGGTGGCTCCTTGATATACCTTTGCAAAAGCGTTGCGATGGTCTGCTCCGCCTCGCGCTTGGTGAGCCCCTGTAGCCTGATGGCTCCCAATACCGGGAAGTTGATCTCCCCTTTATTGTCTACCAGGTAGGGTTGTAGTTGGGGGTATGAAGTAGTGGTAAGGCCTGTTGACATAGTGGGGGTGGTGAGGTTGAACGGTTTGGAGGCCTCGGGGTCGGTGGTGGAGACCGTGATGGTCAGCAGATCCTTGGGCATGATGCGGGCATCGTAGAGCTCGGAGGCTACCGCCCACTCGTTGGGGTCGCCCTCGCCGGCACCCTGGAGGTAGGGAATCTTTTTATGGGCCGAACAACTGGCCAGGAGCCACGCGATAACCAAAACGTGGCAGAAATATAACCCTCTTCTCATAATTGTTTCGTTATTGTTACTTGTTTTAATTCATCGGAAGCCGAACCAAAATTAGTCGCGCTGATGCTGCACATGAGACGAGACCCGGTGGAATGCCATTATGCCATGGGAGGTCTCGACGCTTCGTACAAAGCAACCACAAAAGTAGGATATTATATTTAAGGTTGCAAGTTTTTAGCGGTTTTTACTTAAACCTAAGCCCAATATGGGCTTGCACGAGCCAATAATTTCATGGCTAATTTTCACGGGATAAAAAAAAAGGCTACCTTTGGTGCATTAAACGGATGACTGGGTGGATTGTTGTTTTTAATTGAATCGTAACGTGCGTTATTACAATGACTTAGGGCTGAAGAATTACTTGCTGGATAGGGTGTTGCCAAGGTTCGTGATCCTGCTCATAGATATCTTTATCCTCATCTTTTCGTTTTTCTCCGTTTTGGTGTTGTATAACGGTTTTTCAGTCGTTTCCAATCACTCCTGGAAGTCAGTCTTTCTCTTTGGCTTGGTGTTGGTGGTTTTTAACACCCTCTCTTTCATGCTGTTTCGCACCTACCGCGGCGTGATGCGCTTCTCATCCTTTCGAGACCTGCTTAGGTTGACATTGAGCTTGACGATAGGGTACCTCTTCTCGTTCGTCGTCTTGCATGCCCTCCATCGCGGACAGGGACTTTCCAGTTACCCTTACCTGCTCTTCATAGCCATCTTCTTCGTGAACCTCTGCCTGATGATTTTGTCGAGGGTGGTGGTGAAAGAGAGCTACGAGTATATCATCCGGCAAGGCCGAAGAGCGATCAAGGTGTTTATCTACGGCACCAAATCCTCCGGGATAAGCCTGGCCAAGGCGATAAAAAGTAGCCGGGAGCTGAATTACAAGGTGGAGGGATTCGTGTCTGACGACCCGATGATGATCGGCAAAAGCCTGTTGGGACACCCCGTGCACGCCTTCGATGAGCAGCTGTTCCGAACGATGAGAACCAAAGAGGTGCAAACCATCATGGTATCGCCCCTGAAGATGGAGGAGGTGAAGTATTCCGGGAAGTTGGCTAGCCTGGTGGATAACGACATCGCCATCATGACCACCCTGCCCGTGACCGAGTGGAGGGATGGTATGAGCATCGGTGAGGAGCAGATCAAGGAGATACAGATTGAAGACCTGCTACCCCGATTGCCCATCAAGCTGAACATGAAAAACGTGGTCAGTAGCATCGAGAACAAACGGATCATGGTGACGGGCGCGGCGGGCTCAATAGGTAGCGAGATCGTGCGACAACTGGCAAAATTCAACCCCGCTACCCTGGTGTTGATAGACCAGGCCGAAACACCCCTCCACGAGCTGGAACTGGAGCTGAAATCCTCCTTCCGGGAGCTCCGCTTTAAAACGAGGGTGGTGGATGTTTGTAACCGGGAACGAATGGAGTGGGTTTTCGAGAAAACAAAACCGCACTTCCTCTTCCACGCCGCAGCGTACAAGCACGTGCCCATGATGGAGAACAACGTGCCCGAGGCGATACAAAATAACGTGCTGGGCACCAAGATCACCGCCGATCTGGCGGTGAAGCACGGCACGGGGAAATTCGTGATGGTCTCCACCGATAAGGCGGTAAACCCGACGAACATTATGGGGTGCTCCAAGCGAATCTGCGAGATATACGTGCAGTCCCTTAGCCGGCAGGTGAGCGCCGGGACGGGCGGGACACAGTTTATCACCACCCGCTTTGGTAACGTGCTGGGTTCGAACGGCTCGGTAATCCCGCTTTTCAAGGAACAGATAAGAAGGGGCGGGCCGGTAACGGTGACCCACCCCGAGATCATACGCTACTTCATGACCATCCCCGAGGCTTGCCAACTCGTGCTGGAGGCGGGCGCCATGGGAGAGGGCGGCGAGATTTACATTTTCGATATGGGAAGTCCCGTGAAGATATCGGAGCTGGCGAAAAGGATGATTATCCTGTCGGGCGCGAGGCACGTGAAGATAGAGTACACGGGGCTGCGGCAAGGCGAAAAGCTGTACGAAGAGCTGTTGAACGATATGGAGCACGTGCAGCCCACCAGCCACGACAAGATCATGATAGCCAACGTGAGGGAGTACGATTTCGATGTGGTGGCAAAGGAGGTGGATGAGCTGATAGCGCTTTCGCTTACCGCCGACGACCGACGCATCGTCGCGAAGATGAAGGCGATCGTTCCCGAGTTTCAAAGTACCAACTCCCTCTTCGAGGGGATATAGAACAGGCTTGGGCTGCATGATTAATAGGCTGTCGGTTGTCCCTCGCAACAGTTTAAACTGGTTTTTGACCAAAAAATTAACAAGATAATAGAACAGGAAAATAGCAATTGTTATGGTAGAAAAGATGAGGAGAACCCTTAGGGATTCCGCGGCGGCGCGCTGGACGGCGCTGGTCATCGTGTCGTTCACGATGATGTGTGGCTACTTTTTATCGGACGTGATGTCGCCCCTGGCGGGTCTGCTGGAGAGCCAGCTGGGCTGGACGCGGGCCGATTACGGCACCTACACCAGCTCCTACGGCTGGTTTAACGTCTTCCTGCTGATGTTGATCTTCGGCGGCATCATCCTCGATAAGCTGGGGATACGCATGACCGGCGTGGGCTCCGCATCGCTCATGGTGATTGGAACCGCCATCAAGTACTGGGGTATCTCCAGCCCCGCGCTCGAAGGGGTGACCATCTTCGGGCTGGACGGCCGGCTCTTCTGGGCCTGCATCGGCTTCGCTACCTTTGCCGTGGGGGTCGAGGTGACCGGTATCACCGCCTCGAAGATCATCGTGAAGTGGTTCAAGGGGAAGGAGCTGGCGATGGCCATGGGCATGCAGGTGGCGATGGCCCGTATTGGTACCGCCATGGCCCTGGGTTTCTCGATACCCATCGCGCAGGCTACCGGGGTGATTGACGTCTCCCGACCCCTGCTGGTGGCACTGATTGGCCTCTGCATCGGCTTGATATTCTTCCTGGTCTACGTGGTGATGGATAAGAAGCTTGACGAGTCGGAAGCGAGCGAGGTGGCGGAAGCGGCCAACCCGGATGACGAGTTCAAGGTATCCGATATCGGGAAGATATTGAGCAACAAGGGGTGGTGGTTGATCGCGCTCCTGTGCGTCCTTTTCTACTCTGCCGTATTCCCCTTCCTGAAGTACGCGACTGACCTGATGGTAAACAAGTTCAACGTGGACCAGGGAATCGCCGGCATGATACCGATGCTGCTCCCGTTCGGGAATATTCTGCTTACGCCCCTGTTCGGCGGGATTTACGACAGGAAAGGGAAAGGGGCCACCATCATGATCATCGGCTCCATCCTGCTGATTATCGTGCACGCCCTCTTCTCGATACCGGGGTTGAACAACTGGGTGTTCGCGATGGTGCTGGTGGTACTGCTGGGGGTGGCCTTCTCACTCGTTCCCTCCGCCATGTGGCCCTCGGTACCCAAGATTATCCCCGAACAGCGACTGGGTACTGCCTATTCGCTCATCTTCTGGGTGCAGAACTGGGGACTGATGGGCGTACCCCTGCTAATTGGCTGGGTGCTGGAGAGGTACTGCGTGGTGGGACAAACGGTACGCGACGGGGTTGCCGTGAACATGTACAACTACACGCTCCCGATGATGATCTTTACCCTGTTTGGTATACTGGCACTCATCGTGGCTTTCATGCTTAAGGCGGAGGATAAACGAAAAGGGTACGGGCTGGAGCAACCCAATATCGAGCAGAAACGGTAAGATTTTCTCTAAACCTCTTTTCTATTTAGCCAATATGGATGAAGAACATGATGGATGTATTGCATTATATCCTCAAAAGAGGCGATAGTTTCGTCGTGATGTGTAACTGATTTCCTTAGGAAAGCCGACCACATCTGTTGCCTTTCTGCATCTTTGGCAAATCCCTCGCTAAACAAAGAGTGGTTGTCGACAAATAGGGTAAGACGCCGCTCAAAAGTCGCATTTATAGCCTTTTGTAAGTTATTCTCGTCGTAATGACCGCTTTTCAAAATGCGATACACATCGTAAAAATCTTTCATCCTGCTGTTAGTTTCCGCTAATTCAATCATAGCCTGAAATTTTTCTGCTAAAACCGTTTCGGGTGAATACGCCAAAATGCTAACCGAGGGTAAATCAGGTAGTAATAGCGGGTATTCTAATTCGCTAGCCTTGGGTATAACGGTGTCACCAAATCCAATGTCTACGCTTAATGGCTGACATATGGTATCCATTCGTGCTGTAATCGTCAACCGAATACCTTTGTAAATACGGTTTTCATTAATTTCAGCTACTTGTATTTCATCTTGGTCAAACCGAATGCCATCACTCTTGTCATTTATTTGACAAATTTCCGTGAAAATGGAATGAATATGCGTTTTATCTCTGCTAACACGGTTCCCGGTAAAATCAATATCGACGGTGGTGCGGGCTTGATCCCCGTCAATGGCATATAACAAGACACCACCTTTAAGATAGAAACGTTCACGGTAGGCACTCTGCGACAAACGGTAAAGTAACCGTTCGTGAGCATACCGGATTATAAGCATTTGGTAGTTGAGTTGTTTTTGTCTGGCAAGATTAAAAAGCTTGGCACGTATAGATTTACCTATGTCAGTAACTGTTTTCATGGTCATTGTTGTATGGTTATAAATGTCTTCATCGTCGTACCGATACGCATGGCTTTGGCATATCGCATCAATTTATTCAAGTCCCTGTTGGGGCGAGCAAGGTAGTTTCGTAGAATTTCAGCGGATACATCCATTCCGATTTTTGTTCTGAATTTTACAGCATCGCATACGGACTTTTCAAGGTCGGTTATGGGAACGTTTAGTCCTTCAATTTCTTGGATTGTTTTACCGAGTAGGACGTATTTCTCCAGCCAATAGTGCAACTGAATAGGTGGAAATTCAGGCAAGGTAACACGTCTGTTTCTCACGATGGCAATGTGGTAAAATCGTGGTACCTGCGTGGTCAACCCGTAATGAAACCACGCTGAATAATAACACAAAACGCCTTCGGGAATAACCCGTTCCACGTCAATCATCGTTTTTGTCGATGCCAACTCTTTCAGCAAATAAACGCCCGGTTTAACGCGTTTGACGATTTTTTCTTCTGCCATCCGTCGCAATTGGTAACGCTGTTTCCCGTTTTGAAGCTCCTTACGAGTAAGATAGCCACCGTTCTCCTTGAATATTTCTACAATTTCAGTATTCATTTCCTTCTTTATTTCGCACAAATATAAGGCTTTTATTTAAAATAGCATTATATTCTTGCGTTTTATTTCAAAAAAATTGTTATTTCTGTTAGCGAAAAGGGTACGGGCTGGAGCAACCCAATATCGAGCAGAAACGGTAAGGGAACCCTTCTTTCACGATCCGGGAATTTCAACGGTTAACGTGACCTTTCTGTTGGTGTTCGTCCATGGGGGCGAACCCAGCAACAGCCGCTTGATCTCGGTCTCGAGGTCGGGACAGCTGTTCTCTTGGATTTGGATACCGGTCGGCCGGCCGTTGGACCCGATGGAAAATGTTACCGTGAAGGCAATCGAATCTCCTTGGCAGAGGCTCTTGTCGTAATGTGTTATGAAATACTCCCTGAACTCCTTCTTCCCGAAGACCATTGCCTCAACCTCTCTTGCCTTGCCCTTCTTCTCCACCTGCTCTCTTTCCACAACCCCGTCTACCACCTCCTTTACCGCTTGATCCATAGCTTGGGTATCGGCACGGGTGGGGGCCTCTTTCATGGCAGCGGTGAAACCGACCTTGTCCGCCTTTTTCATTGTTCCGAATCCCACGATTACCGTTTCGTTTAAGGCCAGCTCATCGGCCTTCAGGGTGATGTCTCCCACGTTCTCTTTCAACGGGAAGGTCGATTTTTTCATGCCGACGTACTCGGCGATAAGTGAGCCCTTCTCGCCTTTTGGTACCGATAAGCGGAACATGCCATCCATATCGGTTACGGTTCCACTCGTGCTGTTCTCTAACGAGACGGTCGCACCGGTAACCGGCTCACCCGTTTCGTCCAGCACGCGCCCGGAAACGAGCAGCTGATCCCGCTTTCTCATGGTATCGGTCATGGTGCTTCGAGAAGCCCGTTGTGCCAAGGCAAGGGCGGGAATGGACCTGGGATCGGGTATTTCCGTTGTGTCCACTACCTGAGCTACCACGACCTCCTCAAGGGGGGCGGTTCTCTCTTCTACGGTCCTCTCCTCCACGGTTCTCTCCTCCACGGTTCTCTCCTCCACGGTTCTCTCCTCCACGGTTCTCTCCTCCACGGTTCTCTCCTCCACGGTCCTCTCTTCCACGGTTCTTTCTTCCACGATTTCTTTTTCCACGCGGGTGTCGGTAGTGGCGACCAACGGTTCTGACAACCGTTGTGGAGGACGAAGCAAGAAGGGGATACCGATTAAAAGCAGGAGTAGGGCAGCAGCGGCAGCCATCCAAACCCGCCTGTTAACGTGTTTCCGGGGTTGGGCAACCTGTTGTTCCAACTTTTGAATCGCCGAATAGTGATCCCCCTCCACCGAGTCGTACCCGTCGATGGCGTCTTGCAAGAACGGGTCTTCCATCGCCTCCCGCTCCAACCGGTTGGCCGCTTCCCCGTGCCGTTTTCCTCTTATGTAATCCTTTAAGTTCACACTGTAATACCTTGTTTAGGGGGTCATAATGACTTCAAGACCCTCTCGATGCAATTTTTCAAATTTCGTTTCCCGTTCTGAATGTAACTTTTCACCTTGTTGAGCGGGTAGCCCGTGAGGTCGACAATATCGGCGTACGACCTGTTTTCGTAATAAAAAAACTCAAGGCTCCTCCGTTGCTCCTCTCCCAACTCCTTCATGCAGAAGTGCAGGGCCGACTCCTCCTCGTCACTCCTCTCCCTATCCATTAGAGTAAAAAGGTGGCCGTTTTCCATAAACTCCTCGTCGATATTCACGAAAATGTGCCGCTTGGCTCTCCGTAAACGGGCCAGGCAATGATTCTTAACCACGCTGTAGAGCCAGGTGTGGAAGTTCTGGATATCGTACTGCTTGATCTTGCCCGATACCTCCTCGAACAGGTCCATCACGGCGTCTTGTGCATCGGCCTCGTTCCCAAGGTACTTGAGGCATAACCCGTAAACCATCGGGATGTAACGCCGGTACAACTCGCCAAACCAGACCGGCTGATCCTCCCCCCGGCTCAATTCAAACAATTCGTCGTTCGTTAGCTTCGTTATGTCCGCCCTTTTTTTCAATGGGTTGCCTGCTCGTTCGTGAAAAGATTCCACGCGAATGTAAAAAAAATATCCGTTCGGTTATGGAATTTGATGCGCGATCGCATCTATTAAGTGAATCTATTAAGTGAATTATCCATTGAACTTGAAAGCAAGTAAAATGATAAAGTGCGAAAGTTTATTTAAAAACGAACATTATGAAAAGAATGAGCAAAAAAATCAGTTTGATGACCCTGACAGTCATGGCATCGCTATCGTTGATCGCGCAAGAGATCGAGGTGAAGGGAAGAGTGATGGATGCCGATGATAAGCAGCCGGTGATTGGCGCTATAGTTACCGAAAAAGGGAGCAACCGCTGTACGGTGACCGATGTGAACGGCGAGTTCAGCATCAAGACCGAGCGGGGGGAGCGACTGCATATCAGCTACGTGGGCTATAAAGCTAAGGAGATCAAGGTGAAAAGCGAGTGGATCGAGGTCTACCTGAAGCCGGACAAAGTACTATTGGATGAGGTGGTGATGGTTGCTTTCGGTACACAAAAGGCAAGCAGGATGACCGGGGGGCTTTCCCCGATGGTAAGGGGCGGTTACCCGGCTCTGCCAATCCCCTCGTTCGTCAGGCAAGAGGTAAATACCGAGGAGTACGCATCGTTCAAGGAGAACCGCTTCGTCTCGGTGGCGAAGCAGCCGCTCTCTACCTTTTCGCTCGACGTGGATGCTGCCTCGTACGGGAATATCCGCCGGATGATCAACCAGGGGGAACTGCCTCACAAAGACGCGGTGCGGGTGGAAGAGATGATCAACTACTTTAGCTATGCCTACCCACAACCCGTGGACGGGCACCCGGTGAGGATCGTGACCGAAACGACGGCATGCCCGTGGAACAAGCAACACCAGCTGATGCGTATCGGGGTGAAGGCGAAAGAGATACCCACGAAAAACTTACCGCCCAGCAACTTCGTCTTCCTTATCGACGTGTCGGGCTCTATGTACGACGCGAACAAGCTGCCGCTCGTGAAGTCGTCGCTCAAACTGCTGGTCAACAACCTGAGGGAGAGCGATAGGGTGGCGATCGTTACCTATGCCGGCGCGGCAGGGGTGGCATTACCGTCGACCGAGGGAACGGACAAGCAGAAGATCCTGGACGCTTTGGAAAGCTTACAGGCGGGGGGAAGCACCGCGGGAGCGGCGGGTATCCAACTGGCGTACGAGATTGCGGAGAGGAACTTCGTGAAGGAGGGGAACAACCGGGTGATCCTCTGTACCGATGGCGATTTTAACGTGGGGGTATCCAGCAAGGAGGGGCTGGAGTCGCTCATCGAGTCGAAACGGAAGAGCGGTATTTTCCTGACCGTGCTGGGATACGGGATGGGCAACTACAAGGACGATAGGCTGCAAACCCTCGCGCAGACCGGCAACGGGAACCACGCGTACGTGGATAACCTGCAGGAGGCGAACAGGGTGCTGGTGAACGAGTTCGGTAGCACGATGTATACCGTGGCGAAGGACGTGAAGATACAGGTGGAGTTCAACCCGGCGTTCGTGAACGCGTACCGGCTGATCGGCTACGAGAGCAGGTTGCTTGACGATGAGGATTTTAATGACGACCAAAAGGATGCGGGTGAGCTGGGACCTGGGCATACCGTCACGGCACTGTACGAGATCGTGCCCGTGGGCGTGAAATCATCGGTGGGAACTATCGACCCCTTGAAGTACCAGGTGGCGGAAAAGAGCACACCCAAGCTGACGAATAGCAAGGAACTGCTGACCGTGAAGTTAAGGTACAAGAACCCGGACGAGGAGAGGAGCAAGCTGCTGGAAGTTCCCGTGCTGGCGAGCTCCGTGAAGGCGAACGCGTCACCCGAGATGAAGTTCGTGATGGCGGTCGCCATGTTCGGGCAGCTGCTGCGAGACTCTGATTACATGGGGGATGCTACCTACACCCAGGTGGTCGACCTGGCCCGCCAGGGGCTGGAGGAGGACCCGCACGGCTACCGTCGAGAATTTATCCGGCTGGTGGAGGCTACCCGACAGCTCGACAAGTAGAGAGCTCTCGCTGAACGAGAAGAACAGGGCGCGTGTGAAGGTAACTCCGGTTGCCGGACATGTGCCCTTTTTCGTCGCCTGCCAAAACGACAGCCGCACCCCTTTGGCAAAGATTTTGACTCTACGTTGTTGAGTATCATTTACTCACCTTTCGCAAGTAGTAAGTGTTCCTTTTTTGCTTTCAGTAAGATGACCTCGCAAACTTTGCGTCAGTCGAATATTTTCGATAAGTGAGAACAGAGCCAAGTTTACTTGAGCTATGTCGAACGCAGAAAATATCTGCGAAGCGAGCCTGAAAGCAAAAAAACACTCAGAGACGAAAGTTAATTTATTATTGATTAAAACAACGAAGAGTATGAATTTGAACAATTTTACGATAAAAGCGCAAGAAGCCGTGCAGAAAGCCATCGAGGTGGCACAAGGCAACGGCCAGCAGATGATTGAACCCGCCCACCTGCTCAAGGGAGTGATGGTGGTGGGCGAGAACGTGACCAGCTACCTGTTCCAGAAGCTGAACGTGAACACCCAGGCGTTGGAGAGGGTACTCGATAAGGAGATCGAGTCCTACCCCCGCGTATCGGGCGGCGACCCCATGTTGAGCCGGGAGGCCAACGCGGTCTTCCGGAAGGCGATGGACCTCACCAGCCAGATGGGCGACAGCTTCGTGTCGCTGGAGCACCTGCTCATGGCCATCGTGAGCGAGAAGAGCAACGCGTCGCGTATCTTGAACGATGCGGGCGTCACCCTGAAGGGGCTGGAAGCGGCGGTGAAGGACCTACGCAAGGGGGAGAAGGTGACGAGCCAAACGGCCGAGGATACCTATCAGGCGCTGAGCAAGTACGCGGTGAACCTCATCGAGATGGCCCGCGTGGGTAAGTTGGATCCGGTAATCGGCCGGGACGATGAGATACGCCGGGTGCTGCAGATATTGAGCCGGCGCACCAAGAACAACCCGATACTGATCGGGGAGCCGGGCACCGGAAAGACGGCAATCGCCGAGGGGTTAGCCCACCGGATCATACGGGGCGACGTGCCGGAGAACCTCAAGAGCAAGCAGATCTACTCGCTCGACATGGGGGCGCTCATCGCGGGGGCCAAGTACAAGGGCGAGTTTGAGGAGCGGCTCAAGTCGGTGGTCAGCGAGGTGACCGGCGCGGATGGGGAGATCATCCTTTTTATCGACGAGATACACACGCTGGTGGGTGCCGGCAAGAGTGAGGGCGCCATGGATGCGGCCAACATCCTGAAGCCGGCACTGGCGAGGGGCGAGCTGCGCGCGATCGGGGCGACCACGCTCGACGAGTACCAGAAGTACTTCGAGAAGGACAAGGCACTGGAACGCCGCTTCCAGACGGTAATAGTGGATGAACCGAACGAGGGGGACAGCATCTCCATTCTCCGGGGACTGAAAGAGCGGTACGAGAACCACCACAAGGTGCGCATCAAGGACGAGGCGATCATCGCGGCGGTACAGCTCTCCAGCCGCTATATCACCGACCGCTTCTTGCCCGACAAGGCGATCGACCTGATGGACGAGGCGGCGGCGAAGCTGCGTATCGAGGTGGACTCGGTACCCGAGGAGCTGGACGAGATCACCCGAAGGATCAAGCAGCTGGAGATAGAGCGCGAGGCAATCCGCCGCGAGAACGACACGCAGAAGGAGGAGCTGCTCACCCGCCAGATCGAGGAGCTGAAAGACGAGGAGTCGCTCTACATGGCTAAGTGGAAGACAGAGAAAGAGCTGATCAACCGGATTCAGCAGGCTAAGATCGATATCGAGAACGCCAAGTTCGAGGCCGACCGCGCTGAACGTGAGGGCGATTACGGCAAGGTAGCAGAGCTGAGGTACGGCAGGATCAAGGAGAAGGAGAACGAGATAGAGGCGCTGCAGAAGGAACTACACGAACGGCAAGGGGGGCGTGCCATGATCAAGGAGGAGGTGGACGCCGAGGATATCGCCGACGTGGTATCGCGGTGGACCGGGATACCGGTGAACCGCATGCTGACGAGCGAACGGGAGAAGCTGCTACACCTGGAGGATGAACTGCACAAGCGGGTAGTGGGGCAGGAGGAGGCGATCCAGGCGGTGGCCGACGCGGTGCGGCGTAGCCGTGCCGGGCTGAGCGACCCCAAGAGGCCCATCGGCTCGTTTATCTTCCTGGGAACCACAGGCGTAGGTAAAACCGAGTTGGCCAAGGCGCTGGCCGAGTACCTGTTCGACGACGAGAATATGATGACGCGGATCGATATGAGCGAGTACCAGGAGAAGTTCAGCGCGACCCGACTTATCGGTGCACCTCCCGGCTACGTGGGGTACGACGAGGGGGGACAGCTCACGGAGGCGATCCGCCGCAAGCCTTACTCGGTGGTGCTGTTCGACGAGATCGAGAAGGCGCACCCCGACGTGTTCAACATCCTCCTGCAGGTGCTGGACGATGGCCGGCTGACCGACAACAAGGGGCGGGTGGTGAACTTCAAGAACACCATTATCATTATGACTTCCAACATGGGCTCAAGCCTGATACGGGAGAACTTCGAGAAGATCACCCCGGTTAACCGCGAAAAGGTGGTCGAGGAGACCAAGGAGGCGGTATTAGAGATGTTGAAGCGGACGGTACGGCCCGAGTTCTTGAACCGGGTGGACGAGATCGTGGTGTTCGCACCACTCAAGGAGCACGAGATCGAACAGATCGTGCGGATACAGCTGAACGCCATCGGGCAGCTGCTGGCAGGGAGCGGTATCGAGCTGCAGTACACTGATGAGGGGGTGAAAAGCATTGCCGAGGCGGGCTTCGACCCGGAATTCGGGGCGCGTCCCGTGAAGCGGGTGATCCAGCGGAACGTGTTGAACCAGCTCTCGAAGGAGCTGTTAGCAGGGACGGTCGATAAGACGCAGCCAATCGTGGTGGATGCGACCCATGGAAGGATCTTATTCCGGAATTAAACCCGTTTCCCTCGATTGAGATCGTTAACGTTGTGCCTTCGCTTTGTTACTTTCAAAGCGAAGGCATTTTTTAGCCCCATTTACGCTCTGTTTATCGCCGCCAAAAGTCGGGGACGAAGAGCGAGAGCACGGTGAAGATCTCGAGACGGCCGACCAACATCAGGAAGCAGACGTAATACTTCGCGAAGGCGCTGGCCGATGCGAAGCTGCCTCCCGGCCCGTACGCTCCCAATCCCGTGCCGAGGCTGCTGATGGAGGAGAAGGAGACGCCGATGGACTCGTCCAGCGTCATGCCGGTCATGCTCAGGATCCAGGCGCTCACGGCGGCCAGGGTGACGTAGAGGAAGGCGAAGGCCATCACCCGCGACGTGGTGTTTTCCGGTATCACCTTGCCGTTGATCTTTACCCGGTAGAGGGCGTTGGGGTGTACCTGCCGCTTGAACACCAGCTGGGTGTTCTTGGTGAGCACCAGCAGTCGCGACACCTTCATACCCCCGGAGGTGGACCCTTGGCAGCCGCAGAACAGCATAAGCCCTAAGAAGAGGAGGGAGTAGATGGGACCCCACGACTGGTAGTCGGCCGTGGTGAAGCCGGTAGAGGAGACGGTGGCGACCACCTGGAACAGCGCGGTTCGAAAGCTGCTTTCGGCATCCCCCACGCGGTGGGTGACGAACAGCGACACCGCGACACCCACCGTGGCCAGCAGGATGATGGTCGCGTACCACCGGAACTCCTCATCCTTGAATATGGCTAACGAGCCCCTCGTCACCAGAGCGAACAGCAGCATGAAGTTGGTTGCCCCAAGGAACATCAGCGCGGTAATCACGTACTCGCTGTAGGGGGAGGCGTAGTAGGCGAGGCCCGCCTGCCGGGTGGAGAAGCCGCCCGTGGATATGGAGGAGAGGGTGTGGCAGGCCGCGTCGAACGCGTCCATCGGACCCGCCCAGAGGAGGAAGAAGCCCGCGAGGGTGAGCCCTAAGTAGATGAGGAACATGTTCCGGGCGATCTCCCGTACCCGCGGCTTTACCTGCTCCATAGCGATACCGGTGGCTTCAGCGTCGAAGAAGAGGCCCGAGGCACCGCCGCTGTAGATGGGCATGAACGACAGCACGAAGATGATGATCCCGATACCGCCTATCCATTGGGTGAAGCTCCGCCAGAAGTGGAGCGACCTGGGGAAAGTTTCCAGGTTGTCGAGCGTGGAGCTGCCCGTGGTGGTGAAGCCGCACATGCTCTCGAAGAAGGCGTTGGTGAACGAGGGGATGGCGCCGCTGAGCAGGTAGGGGAGGGTGCCGGCCAGCGCGAGCGCGATCCACGCCAGGGTCACCGTGAGGAACACCTCCCGCTTGGTGATGCTCCTCTTCCGCTCGTCTTGTCGCACACCCGCGAAGGCCAGGACGCGGTCCGCGAAGGTGAGCAGACCACCGACAAGCAGGGTGATACCGGCCGAAAGGTAAATGGCCTGCCTGGCCTCCTCGCGGTATAACTCGCCAATCAGCGCCGAGAAAAGCATGAACAACGCCTCGATCATCAGCAGGATCCCCACGTTACTCAGCACGAAACGGTAATTAAACTTACGCATAGTTTATCGTTCTATTCATGCTATTTGATATGCCTTTTGTTGTTATCCCCTTGCTTTTTTCTTGGCATTTTCCCCTCACTATGAGGGCGGCAATTACAGGTAATTGAACCAACCATTTCAATTAAACAGCTGCTCGATATGCTTTAGGGCCCGGTTAAGGAAGAAAACAACCACCTGGTCGTAAGGCTCGATCTGCGTGTTGCCCTCCACCAACATGGGCTCCCCGTTCCTGATGAGGGCACCGAAGGTGATGTCGGGCGGGAGGTTAAGGTCCCGAACCAGCTTCCTCGTCACCTTCGAGTTGGGCTTGGCGGATACCTCGCCCACGTTGGCATCGGCGAAAGCTAAGCACTTGATGTTCGACGCATCGGCTTGCAAAAGCAGCTCGTATATCTTGCTTGCCGCGATGAGCTTCTTGTTGATGACGGTCCCTATATCGAACCGCTCGGCCATGGCGATGTAATCGATGTTCTCTACTTCGGCGACGGTCTTTTTCACGCCGTGTTGCTTGGCCATGATGCAACCCAGGATATTGGCCTCGGAGTTATCGGTGAGCGCGAGGAAGGCATCGGTTTCGGTGATGCCTTCGCGTAGGAGGAACTCGGTGTTGCGCCCATCTTCCACGAAGACCGTGACGTTGGATGGCATCACCTCCACCAGCTGTTCCGCCCGCTCCCTATCTCGCTCGATAACCTTCACCTGGACGTGTGTCGGGAGCGCCCCGATGGCCCGTTCGGTAATCTGGCTGCCCCCCATGCAGATGATACGCTTGGCCTCGAACGAGCTTTTGCCCAGCAACGCGGGCAGTACCCCCATGTTTTCCCGCAGCGTGGTGAAGTAGAGGATGTCGTTCTGCAGTACCTGGTCCTTCCCGGTGGGTATCAGCGTGTGGGGCCCCCGCTTGATGGCCACGATATGAAACTGCTTGGTCACCTGCATCAGCTCTTTCAGGTAAAGGTTCACGATGGGCGCGTTCTCCCGCACCTTGGCACCGGCCAGGTAGACCTTTCCGCCGCGTAGCTCCCACATGAACCGGGTCCAGGGGTTTTTGATGGCCATGGCGATCTCCTTGGCGGCGATCAGCTCGGGGTAGATCATGGAGTCGATGCCCTGTTTATTGAAGTACGCGCGGTTATCGGGGAGAAGGTACTCGTTGTTGTCGATGCGGGCGAGGGTCTTCTTGGCACCCAGGCTTGATGCCAACATGCAGGAGATCATGTTCTTAGATTCTTCAGGGGTGACCCCGATAAAGAGGTCGGCACTGCCGGTACCCGCCTTAGCGAGATCTTCGGGTGAGGTACAACTCCCTATCACGGTGTACACCTCGGCGGTCTCCGTGATAGAGGAGAGCCGCTCCCTCTCCTCGTCCATCAGGGTGATGTCGTGGTTCTCCTGCCCGAGCAGTTTCGCTAGGTGCGTTCCCACGGCACCCGCGCCGGCAATTACAATTTTCATCGTTGTATGAACTCGGTAATTTCTTCTTCTTTTTCAATCGCTCTCTCTACCCGCCGGATGGTTGCCAGGATGCCCGCCTCATCGATACCGGTGAGCGCGTGGAGCTCCTGGACGGTGCCGTGGGTGACGAACCGGTCGTCGATGCCTACCTGAACCACCCGGACCTCCTGGTAGCCGTTCGCGGCGAGGAACTCCAGCACGGCGCTACCCAGTCCCCCTTTTTTCACTCCCTCTTCAACGGTGATGATGTACCGGAAACGATCTGCCACCTCCCGCAGCAACGCCTCATCGATGGGCTTGAGGAAGACCATGTCGTAGTGGGCCACGCTAACTCCCGACTCCCCGGCCTCAGCCTTGGCGATGGCCCGTGCCGCCTGGTTGCCGATGGTGCCGATGGAGAGGAGCGCGATATCGTTCCCCTCCTTGAGCTTTCGCCCTTTCCCAATGGGGAGCAGGCGCGGTGGGTTGTGCCACTCCTTGAGTTCGCCCCGGCCGCGCGGGTAGCGGATCACGAACGGGCCGTCGTTCCCGTACACGGCGGTGTGCATCAGGTTGCGCAGTTCATGCTCGTTGTAGGGTGCCGAGATCACCAGGTTGGGGATGGGACGCATGTAGGCGAGATCGAATACCCCATGATGGGTGGGTCCATCCTGACCTACCAGCCCGGCCCGATCGAGGCAGAAGATCACCTTTAGCTTTTGCAGCGCCACGTCGTGGATCACCTGGTCATACGCGCGTTGCATGAACGAGGAGTAGATGTTGCAGAACGGGATGAGTCCCTCCTTCGCCATACCGGCGGAGAAGGTGACGGCATGCGCCTCGGCGATGCCCACGTCGAACACCCGCTCCGGGAACCGCTCCATCATATAGGTCATGGAACAACCCGTGGGCATCGCGGGGGTGACCCCCACGATCCGCTCCTCTTCCCCGGCCATCTCCACGAGGGTGTGGCCAAACACATCCTGGTATAGTGGTGGTTGGTCCTTACTCCCCTTCACGATCCGTTCACCCGTATCCTTGTTGAACAGCCCCGGGGCGTGCCAGAGGGTGGCCGACTTCTCGGCGGGTTCATACCCTTTCCCCTTCACGGTCTTGATGTGCAGGAGCTTGGGCCCCTTCATATCCATGATGTTCTTGAGCACCCGGATAAGCCCCGGCAGGTCGTGGCCGTCCACCGGCCCGAAGTAGCGGATGTTGAACCCCTCAAACAGGTTCTGCTCCCGGGTCAGTAGCGACTTCACGCTGTTGTTGAACCGCAGCATCAGGTTTTTCTCCCTCTCGGTGATCAGCTTGCGCTTCTTGAACCCCTGGTAGAGCCGATTCCTCATCAGGTTATAGTTGCGCGACGTGGTGAGCTTTACCAGGTAGTCTTGCAATCCCCCCACGTTGTGGTCAATGGATATGTTGTTGTCGTTCAGTATGATAAGGAGGTTGTTGGGTTGGGCGCAGACGTTGTTGAGCCCCTCGTACGCCAGTCCACCCGTCATGGCCCCATCGCCGATGATGGCCACGATGCGCCGTTCTCTCTCGTTTTTCAGGGAGGCCGATACCGCCATGCCCAGCGCCGCGGAGATGGAGGTGGAGGCGTGCCCCGCGATGAAGCTGTCGTACTCGCTCTCTTCGGGGTTGGTAAAGCCGGAGAGGCCTCCCAGCTTCCGGTTGGTATGGAAGCGCTCGCGCCGGCCGGTCAGTATCTTGTGGCCGTAGGCTTGATGGCCCACGTCCCAAACCAGCCTGTCGTAGGGGGTGTTGTAAAGGTAATGGAGTGCCACGGTCAGCTCCACGGTACCCAGGCTGGAACCGAAGTGGCCCGGGTTACAGGAGAGCTGCTCGATGATGAACTCCCTCAAGTCGTCGCAGACCTCTTGCAGCTGCTCGATGGTCAGCTTTTTAAGGTCATCGGGACTCTCTATATGTTGTAGTTGTTTCACGTTTCTTAATTCGCGCAAGGCGTTACCGATTATTCTCCATTACTCAAGTTGCTTTTTTTCATGTTGTTTAATTGGCCATATCGGAGATGAATTTGATCCGCACGAGCCGTATTTCGGTTTCGGTATAGTCGGGCAGCTCATCCTGGGCTGTATCAAGGTTATCGGTAGTCGCCTCCCGGAAGTAGTCGTACACATCTTCGAGCACGTCTATATCCAGCACCTCGTTTAGGAAGTAGTCGATGTTGATCTTCGTGCCGGAGTAAACGATCGCTTCCACCTCCGAGAGCAGCTCGTCGAAATCGATCCCCCTGGATTCGGCCAGGTCGTCGAGTGCCACCTTGCGGTCTATCGCCTGGACGATGGCCACCTTGAGCTTCGACTTGTTGGCGACCGTCTTCACGCGGAGGTCTTCGGGACGGGTGATCTCGTTCTCTTCCACGTGTCTCTTGATCAGTTCGAGGAACTCCTTGCCGTATCGCTTGGCCTTGCCCGCGCCCACGCCGGGGATGTTTTGCAGCTCCTCCTCGGTGATGGGGTAGGAGGTAGCCATCGCTTCCAGTGAGGCGGGTTGAAAGATGACGTAGGGCGGCACGTTAAGCTTCTTGGAGAGCTTCTTCCGCAAGTCCTTCATCATGGCGTACAGTTGAGGGTCGGCCGCACCGCCACTGCCCGCGCCCATGGCCTCGGAATCGTCGCCGTCGAGGTCCAACAGGTCATCCTCATCCTCATCGGGCTTGGTGATTTTGAAGGAGACCGGCTTCTTCAGGAAGCCTTTCCCCTTTTTCGTGATCTTCAAGATGCCGTAGTTCTCGATCTCCTTTAACAAGTAGTTATCCAGTAAGGCTTGCCGGATAACCGCCTCCCAGGTACTCTCTTCCTCATCGGAGCCCGATCCAAACTCCTCCAGCTTATCGTCGCCGTAGGTCTCGATATCTGATGTGTCCCTGCCGGTGAGAAAGTCGATCAGGTAATCGGTCCTGTGCTTCTCCTTAAGGACAGTGATGGCTTCCAATGCAGTAATAAGTAACTCCTTAGCTTCCACTTTAATTTTAGGGTTTAAACAATTATCGCAATGTTCGCAGTTTTGCACGGTATAATCTTCGCCGAAGTAGTGTAGCAGCATCTTCCGCCGGCATACCGATGTTTCGGCGTAGGCCGCGGTCTCCAGTAGCAGCTGTTTCCCTATCTCCTGTTCCGAAACCGGTTTTCCCTGCATGAACCGCTCCAGCTTCTGCAGGTCTTTCCTAGAGTAGAAGGCGATGCATCTCCCCTCGCCACCGTCGCGGCCGGCGCGTCCCGTCTCCTGGTAGTAACCCTCCAGGCTCTTGGGGATGTCGTAATGGATCACGTAGCGCACGTCGGGCTTATCGATACCCATCCCGAAGGCGATGGTGGCCACGATCACGTCTACCTCCTCCATGAGGAAGGCGTCCTGGTTGTTGCTGCGGGTCACCGCGTCCATACCCGCGTGGTAGGGGAGCGCCCGGATGTCGTTTGCCTGCAGTATTTCGGCGAAGTCGTCCACCTTCTTTCGGCTGAGGCAGTAGACGATGCCCGACTTGCGTCCTTGCGAGAGGATGAATTTGATGATCTCCCGGTCGATATCGTTGTTCTTGTGCCGCACCTCGTAGTTGAGGTTGGGTCGGTTGAACGACGACTTGAAGACCACGGCGTCGGTCATGGCCAGGTTCTTTTGAATGTCGTGTTGCACCTTGGGCGTGGCCGTGGCCGTGAGCGCGATGATGGGACGGGGGTATATCTCGTTGATGATGGGACGGATACGGCGGTATTCCGGCCGGAAGTCATGCCCCCACTCGGAGATACAGTGCGCCTCATCTACCGCGTAGAACGAGATGTTGATGTTTTGCAGGAACTCCACGTTGGAGCTCTTGGTGAGTGATTCGGGTGCCACGTAGAGCATTTTCGTCTGTCCCGAAAGGACATCTTTCTTCACCTCCTCGATCTCCTGCTTGTTGAGCGACGAGTTGAGGAAGTGGGCCACGCCATCCTTCTCGCTGTAGTTGCGCATGGCGTCCACCTGGTTTTTCATGAGGGCGATAAGTGGCGAGATAACAATGGCAGTACCCTCCATCATAAGCGCGGGGAGTTGGTAGCAGAGCGATTTCCCTCCACCGGTAGGCATCAGCACGAACGTGTCTTTCCCGGCTAAGATACTACGTATAATGGCTTCCTGATTGCCTTTAAACGTGTCGAACCCAAAGTACTCCTTTAGCCTCTTGTGTAATAAATCTTTTTTTTCCATCGAGCGAATTCCCCAAAAATGCACGCGTCTTCATCGTGTAGTAGACGCGAAATTAAAAAAGTATTGCAATAATAAAAATAAAACCGCTGTTTTGGTTCTTCTAAGATAGATTAAAAATTTTTTCGCGCCAAATATATTTGGGAAATAGTACCCGTATAGCCGCTAAAAGCACCCGAAATGTCACCCCAAAATACCCCGCGGTCAGCTAAAACGGGGTTTGGTTACGCTACCCTGAGGTGATGCAGGTCGGAATTTTCAAGTTGTTTTTTCGCGTAGGAACGCGTGACGTGCAGTTTTTTATTCTCTTTCTCTTCGGAGGGGAGGGTGAACATGGCATCGATCATCACCGCCTCCACGATAGAGCGCAGTCCCCGAGCACCCAGCTTGAACTCGATGGCTTTATCCACGATGTACTCGTGGGCACCCGAATCGAACGTGAGCTTCACCCCATCCATCTCGAACAGCTTCTGGTACTGCTTGATGATGGAGTTCTTTGGTTCAACGAGGATGCGAAGGAGTGCATCCCGGTCGAGCGGCTCCAGGTAGGTGAGGATGGGGAGGCGACCGATGATCTCGGGGATTAACCCGAACGACTTCAGGTCGAGTGGCGTGATGTACTTGAGCAGGTTATCGGTATCGATGCGCGCTTTTTGACCGCTGGCCGCGTACCCCACTACCCGCGTGTTGAGGCGCTGCGCGATCTTCTTCTCGATGCCGTCGAAGGCACCCCCGCAGATGAACAGGATGTTCTTGGTGTCTACCGCTATCATCCGCTGCTCCGGGTGCTTGCGCCCTCCTTGCGGGGGGACATTTATCGTGGCGCCCTCCAGCAGCTTGAGCAGCCCCTGCTGCACCCCCTCGCCGCTCACGTCGCGGGTGATGGAGGGGTTGTCGCTCTTGCGGGCGATCTTGTCGATCTCGTCGATGAAGACGATGCCCCGCTCCGCGGCGTTCACGTCGTAGTCGGCCACCTGCAACAGCCGGGTGAGGATGCTTTCGATATCTTCGCCCACGTAGCCGGCCTCGGTGAGTACCGTGGCGTCGACGATGGTGAAGGGGACCGCCAGTAACTTCGCGATGGTGCGTGCCAGCAGCGTCTTACCGGTACCGGTAGCGCCCACCATGATGATATTCGACTTCTCGATCTCGACGTCGTCTTTCGTGTTCTTTTGAAGGATACGCTTGTAATGGTTGTAAACGGCCACCGCCAGGAAGCGCTTCGCGTTATCCTGCTTGATCACGTATTGATCGAGGAACTCCTTGATCTGAGCGGGTTTGGGAAGGGACGACAGGGTGAGGCCGTGGTCAGACTTGGAGCTGCTCTTGAACGTTTCGTTCACGATCTCGTGGGCCTGCTCTGTGCACATGTCGCATATAAAACCGGTCATCCCGGAGATGAGCAGGTTGACCTCCCGCTCATTTCTCCCGCAAAAGCTGCACTGGTTGCCGCTGGTCGTTTTCTTTCCCATGTCGATCTTTGGTTTACTTCTTCTTGGCTTTTTTCAACACGTCATCCACCATCCCGTAGGCTTTGGCCTCGGCGGCGGTCATCCAGAAGTCGCGGTCGGAGTCCCTCTCCACATCCTCGATCGGTTTGCCGGAGTGGTTGGAGATGATGGTGTAGAGCTCCTGCTTGATCTTGGCTATCTCGCGGGCGGTGATCTCGATGTCTGACGCCTGCCCCTGCACGCCACCCATCGGCTGATGGATCATCACGCGCGAGTGGGTGAGGGCGAACCGCTTCTTGGGGGTGCCCGCCACGAGCAGCACAGCAGCCATCGACGCGGCGATACCGGTGCAGATGGTAGAGACATCGCTCGAGATAAACTGCATGGTGTCGTAGATGCCCAGGCCGGCGTAAACGGTGCCGCCGGGGGAGTTGATGTAGATGGAGATGTCCTTCCCGGGGTCGGACGAGTCGAGGTAGAGCAGCTGCGCCTGGATCACGTTGGCCGTGTAGTCGTCAATCGCCGTGCCTAAGAAGATGATGCGGTCCATCATTAGCCGCGAAAAAACATCCATCTGCGCGACGTTAAGCTGCCGCTCTTCGATAATGGTGGGTGAGATGTAACCGCCACCCCTTTGGCTGGTGATGTTCATGTAGCTCTCCAGGCGGGTGCGGCTCATACCCAGGTGCTTTACCGCGTATTGTTTAAATTCGTTGTTCATACGATTGCTCTTTTGTTGTTTTCACATGCTTTCTGCATGTGTCATTCAATACAATTTTTGTGCCAAGCGGTACTAAACCCTGCTTGACTAACAAAAATAGGGATCAAATGTGGAACGGCAAAATAAAAGGACCTTTTTATTGGGTCGGCTCTTCATCCTGTTCCTCCGGGGTATGCAAACGGGTATGCTCCTCCACGATTTCACCGAACTCCTTGGTGGTTACGCTCTTCTCGATCACGGTAACGTGCTCCATCAACCATTCGATTAGCTTGCTTTCGGTGGCCTGCTCGTAGAGGGAGCGGACGGTCTCCTCCTTTTCAAGCAGCCCTTGCGCGTAGTTCTGCAGGACATCAGCAGGTAGGTTGGTCATGCCGTACTGCGCGAATTGCGCGCGGGCTACCTCTACCGCCATCGCTTCTACATCGGCTATCTCCACCTTGATGTCGTTCTCATCCACGATCTTCTGCTTGGCCACGTAAAACTTGAGGTCCTCCAGGATGGCCGGGTAATCCTCGTCCACCTCCTCGGGGGTCCGGTTTTCGTCGGTCGCCAACAACCACTTCTTCAGCTGCTCATCGGGGAAGACCACGTCGCTCATCTTCTCAACGATCTGGTCACGAGCCTCATGTATAAAGAGGTGGTCGACGTTCGGCTTGAACTGCGCGATCATCATCGCCTCTACCTTCTCCCTGAACTGCTCTTCGGAATCGGCCGCCCCCTCGCCCAGGATTTTGTCGAACAGCCCCTGGTCCAGCTCCGCCTCCTTGTAGCGGGTTACCTCCGCGATATCGAAGCGGAAATCGGAATCGATCCCTTTAATACCCTCTTTGGTGTCTTGCAGCAACGACGCTACTTCGGCCTCGTTGTTGTCGTAAGCGGTCATCGGGTTAAATACCACGTGGTCACCCACTTTGGTCCCGATGAAGCTCTTTTTCACCGTTTCATCCTTCACGTAGGAGGGCATCAGTATCGCGTTTTCAACGACGCGGCCATCCTCCTTCGCCGCATCCCCTTCCCACTCGGTAAGGGTTCCCTTGATGAGGTCGGTATCCACTGCCTCCTCCTCAATGGAGAGGTAGGAGCCGTAGTTTTGTTGGTATATCTGAATCTGCTTGTCGAGTAGCTCGGGTTCCATCTCGAGGGTGTAGCGGGTGACCTTCAGCTCCTCCACGGGGAGCTCGAATTCAGGCGTGAGTGCCACGTTGAAGTAAAAGGTCATCGTCTCGTCTTTCTCCAGGTCCACCCGTTTCTCTTCGCTCTCATCGGGCAGGGGTTCCCCCAGTATTTTCAGTTTGTTGTCTTGCAGGAAGCGGGCCAGCTCGTCGGTAACCAGTTTGTTCACCTCATCTGCCAGGACCGCCTTGCCGTACATCTTCTGGATGACGCTTTTGGGTACCTTCCCCTGGCGGAAACCGGGGAGTTGGGCCTTTCGGCGAAATTGATTCAGTGACTCTTCTACTTTCCCCTGGTAATCGGCTTTTTCCAGCTCGATCACGATGGTTCCATTCACCTCGTTCGTTGTGTTCAGCGTTGACTTCATGAGCGCACGATGATTATATTGAAAATTTTTTAGTTACAAGTGTGCAAAATTAGCCCTATTCTTTCAATTTGCAAAAAAATATTTTCCGGCCGCTCAAAGATGACGGGCCGCTCACCTTTAACAGGTTACTTCCTTGTCAATTGACTGTTCTATCCTGAACAGTAGCTGCGCAGCGGGCGGGGTGTAACCGGGCGTGCGATAAAAAGTTGCGTCTTTTCGATAAAGGTGGTACCTTTGCGAGTATGAAAACGAGCTTTACCGTTCCCCCCGCTACCCGTGTACTCTACCTGTTCTTGCTGATGCTGGCCGGGTTGTTCGTTGCCGGGCTATTTCTACCGTTGCTGATACACCTGTTCGGCTTAGAGAGCGGCGGCAGAGGAGCGATATACCTGGGTACCGTGTTGCAGTCGCTCATGGCATTTATGCTGCCTGCCTACCTCACGGTCAAGTGGAGCGGGTACCCCTTGACGAAGTACCTGAAGCTGGAGGGCGATGCACGCTTAGGGCAACACCTTTTGTTTGGTCTCCTCGCGTTCCTGTTCTCGTACGCGCTCGTCTCCTTTTTGAACCAGTGGAACCAGGGCTTCGTGCTGCCCGAAGCGCTCAGGTCGGTGGAGGAGTGGATGCGAACGCTGGAGGACGCGGCCATGGAGACGACCATGCTGCTGCTGTCAGGCCAGGGTGTGGGGTACTTCTTGTTGAACCTGCTCATCGTGGCCGGCTTGGCCGCCCTGTCCGAAGAGCTCTTCTTCCGGGGAGCGCTTCAGCAGTTCCTGCAGGAGAAGATCCCGAACGGACATGCCTCGGTCTGGATTACCGCGTTCATTTTTAGCGTCGTCCATTTCCAGTTCTACGGCTTTTTCCCCCGCCTCGTGCTGGGTGCCTTGCTGGGATACCTCTTCCTCTATACCCGCAACCTGTGGGTACCCATCGTGGTGCACTTCATCAACAACGCCACGGTCATCGTCCTGCATTTCTTCTGGGGCGATACCGAGTGGATGGAGGGGTTGGAGGAGGCGGAGGTGACCCCCGCGTTTGCCTTTATGGCGTTGATAAGCCTGCTGCTGACCCTGTTTCTCTTTATGAATTACCGGAGGAGGGGCGTTGATGGGGCGAGATAACCATTGTTTTCTTATGATATGGATTTCCTATGATACAGATTCAAGATACCATTTTATCTGATGAAATTTTCGAGGAGCATTTCCTTTGTGACCTTAACCTATGCAAGGGGATGTGCTGTGTGGACGGTGATTCGGGTGCTCCCATCACCCGCGAGGAGCACGCGGAGATCAAGGCCATCCTTCCCGTTATCAAGGAGTACCTGCCCCCGGCTGCCCTCGAAGTGATAGCGACCAAGGGCATCTCGTACGTCGACTATGACGGTGAGTTGGTTACCTCGCTCGTGGAGGAGGGGAAGGAGTGTGTCTTTGCCTACCGCGATGAGAAGGGGATCTGCAAATGCTCTATCGACACGGCCTACCGGGAGGGGCGCGTAGAGGTTCAAAAGCCGATCTCCTGCCACCTCTATCCCATCCGTATTACGAAGTACCGGGATTTCACCGCTTTGAACTACCACCGTTGGTCGGTTTGCCGCTCGGCGGTTGAAAAGGGGGAGGAGGAGGGGGTGCCCCTGTACCGTTTCCTCAAGGAGCCCCTGATCCGCAGGTTTGGTAAGGAGTGGTATAGCGAGGTGCTCGTGGCGGCGGAGTTGAAGAAGGTAGCGGAGTCGACGGAATAATCGCCTCTTTTTTCGCGTTTCCCCTTCGCAATTTGGAATCTTTATCTTATTTTTGTACGTGGCAATATCTAAAACAAAATGGGACTTGATAGACGTGGCTCGGCAACTTTTCGCCAGGAAAGGGGTCGAGAATACCACCATGAACGATATTGCCGAGGCGTCCGGCCGCGGTAGGCGCACCCTCTATACCTACTTTAGAAGCAAGCAGGATATTTACAAGGCGGTCATCGAGTCGGAGCTAAACGTTTTGTATGGCAGGCTCGAAGAGGTGGTCACCCGCGATATGCCGGCCGATGAGAAGCTTATCTTGTTGGCTTTTACCCGTTTGAATGCCATCAAGGAGGTGGTTACCCGTAACGGTACCCTTCGGGCTGTCTTCTTCCGGGATATCTGGGAGGTGGAGAACGTGCGGAAAGGATTCGACAAGAAAGAGATCCACTACTTGGAATCCATTTTGCAAGACGGGCAAGATAAAGGGGTGTTCCGGATAGGTAATGTCAGGAAAACGGCCGAGATCGTGCACTACGCGTTCAAGGGGCTGGAGGTACCGGTTATACGGGGCGTGCTGGGGCTCGATTACAATAAAAAGGAGGACAGGGATGTTGTCTCGAACCTTATCTTCAGGGGGTTATACCCTTAAGCTAAAGCTTCGCTTTAAGGCTTGCCAAACGATCAGGTTACAAGTTCTCTTGTACTAAGTCGCAGTGAAAAATAGTCTGATTTTTTTAATTGAACAATAATAACGATTGATAATGAAGTTACTAGAAGGAAAAACGGCTTTGATTACAGGCGCCGCCCGGGGTATCGGGAAAGCCATCGCCTTGAAATTCGCCGCTGAAGGAGCGGACATCGCTTTTACCGACCTGGTGATAGATGAGGTGGGTAAGGCCACGGAGCAGGAGATTGCTTCACTGGGTGTGAAATGCAAGGGCTACGCTTCCAACGCGGCCAACTTTGAAGAGTCGCACCAGGTGGTGGAACAGGTGATGAAAGATTTTGGGCGTATTGACGTGCTGATCAACAACGCCGGTATCACGAAGGATGGGCTGATCATGCGTATGAGCGAACAGCAGTGGGACGCGGTCATCAACGTGAACCTGAAGTCGGCCTTCAACTTCATCCATGCCGTGACCCCCGTGATGATGCGGCAGAGGTCGGGCAGTATCGTCAACATGAGCTCCGTGGTGGGCGTTTCCGGTAACGCCGGGCAAGCCAACTACTCCGCGTCAAAAGCGGGGATGATTGGCCTGGCGAAGTCCACTGCCAAGGAGTTGGGCTCCCGTGGCATCCGTGCCAACGCCATCGCTCCGGGCTTCATCGTGACCGAGATGACCGGCCAGCTCTCAGAGGAGGTGCGCAACGAGTGGACCAAGCAGATCCCGTTGCGCCGCGGGGGTACACCCGAAGATGTCGCCAACGCGGCCCTTTTCCTCGCGTCCGACCTCTCGTCGTACGTCAGCGGGCAGGTGATACACGTCTGCGGGGGCATGAACACGTAACGCGACGAACACGTAACGCGATGCCCGTTCTCTATGAAGACAACCACCTGATCGTGGTTAACAAGTGTGCCGGCGAGCTGGTTCAAGGTGATAAGAGCGGTGATAAGCCCCTGTGTGATAGGGTGAAGGAGTACTTGAAGGAGAAGTACAACAAGCCGGGTAACGTGTTTTGCGGGGTAACGCATCGCCTCGATCGGCCGACGAGCGGTGCGGTGCTGTTTGCCAAGACGAGCAAGGCGCTCTCCCGTATGAATACCCTGTTCAGGGATGGAAAGGTCGCGAAGACCTACTGGGCCATCGTGCAGGAGTGCCCCCCCAAAGAGGAGGATTGGCTTACCCATTACCTGATCAAGAACGAGAAAACCAACAAGTCGACCGCGTTCGACAAGGAGAAGGCCCGTGCCAAAAAAGCGGTGCTCCACTACCGACTTATCGCGGCATCGCGGAATTACTACCTGCTGGAGATCGACCTTGAGACCGGTCGTCACCACCAGATACGTGTTCAGCTTGCTAAGATCGGTTGTCCTGTAAAGGGTGATCTCAAGTACGGGGCGAAGCGCTCGAACCCCGATGGGAGCATCAGCCTTCATGCCCGTTCCCTGTCCTTCACGCACCCCGTTTCAAAAGAGACGGTTTCGGTGACGGCCCCTGTCCCGGAAGATACCCTTTGGAAATCATTCGAAGAAGCCGGTTCCATTCAGATGTAAGGCCAATATTTCAGCGTAACATTCCGAGTAACCTTTCTCGCGAAACCTTTCTCGCGTAACGCTTTCAGTGTGATATTTTCAGTATAATATTTTTAGTACAAAACCTAAGATTACAATGCCTCTTTACTGCCATTTCAAACCCCTTTTCAAGTCCCTTTTCAAACCTCTATTTTTACTTCTTATAATCCTTCTATCTGCCTGTAATAGTGCGGGTGAAGCATCTCGGGATTCCCTGCAGCTTATCCCTATGCCCAACTCGGTTACCACCCGATCAGGATCCCTTGACGCTTCCAAAGGGTTTCGCCTGGTGACGGAAGAGTTGCCGGTGGAGGTGGCGTTTCGACTGACCGATTGGCTGAACGGTAGCCCGCTTGTCATGAGCGACGATGGGCAACCGCTGCACCTCTGTCTTTCTAACGAGGGTGAGCATGCTGACGACGGTGCCAACGAATCGTATACCCTAACGGTCGGCCGAAAGGGGGTCGAGATCAGTTCGCCTTCCGAAGTGGGACTCTTCTACGGCTTGCAGTCACTGATTCAGCTCGTGCGAAACGGTGACCGCATCCCCTGTGTCGAGATCAACGACCAGCCCCGCTTCGCTTACAGGGGGCTTCACATCGATGTTTCCCGTCACTTCTTCCCGCTCGGTTTCCTGAAAAAACAGATCGACGCGATGGCGCACTACAAGCTCAACATGTTCCATTGGCATTTAACGGATGCCGCGGGATGGCGGCTTCAGGTAGATAGATATCCCAAGCTGACCCGCATCGCGGCGTGGCGGCCCCAGGCATCATGGAAAGAGTGGTGGGCATCGGATCGGGCCTACGTGACCGAAGGGACGCCCGGCGCCTATGGTGGTTATTATACCAAGGAGGAGGTGGCTGAACTGATTCGGTATGCGGCCGAACGGCACGTTACCATTATCCCCGAGATCGAGATGCCCGGCCATTCCGAAGAGGTGTTGGCCGTCTACCCGAATCTCTCCTGCTTAGGTAAGCCCTATAGCGCCGGCGAGTTTTGTATTGGGAACGAGGAGACCTTCGAGTTCCTCGAGAACGTGCTGGATGAGGTGATCGAGCTCTTCCCCTCCCAATATATTCACGTTGGGGGCGACGAGGCAAGCAAGGAGCACTGGAAGCGTTGCCCCAAATGCCAGGCGCGCATAAAAGGGGAGGGACTGAAAGATGAGGCGGAGCTACAGAGCTACCTTATCCGGCGCATCGAGCAGTACCTGCACTCGAAAGGGCGTGAACTGATTGGTTGGGACGAGATACTGGAGGGGGGTCTCGATGATAGCGCGGTGGTGATGGCCTGGAGGGGCGAGGAGATAGGGATAGAGGCTGCCCGACAGGGGTATCGGGTGATTATGACGCCCGGTGAATATGCCTATTTTGATAAGTACCAGGGGATGCCCGACAAGCAGCCGGAAGCCATCGGCGGCTTCCTGCCCATCGAGAGGGTCTACTCCTACAACCCGGTACCGGATAGCTTTAACCCCGAAGAGGCGACCCGGGTGTGGGGCGTGCAGGCCAACCTGTGGGCAGAGTATATCGAGACCGAAGCGCATATGGAGTACATGATCTGGCCCCGTTTGCTGGCGATGGCCGAAGTGGCATGGACAGCCCCGGAGCGGAAGTCGTGGGAGGATTTCCGGCAGCGGGTGAACCGCGAGATACCGATCCTGCAGGAGCGGGGCTATAACCCTTACACCCTGAGTAGGGAGCCGTTTATCACACTGTCGAGAGACACGGTGAACAGGGCGACGGCGGTGACCTTCTTTACCGAACGCTACCCCGTGGAGATAAGGTACAGCACCGATGGCTCAGAGCCCGGCATAGGTTCCGAGCGCTACACTGACCCTATAAGGGTGACCGACTCCACGGTGGTGTCGGCCCGGCTGTTTCAAGCGGGTGAGCCGCTGGGTGACGTGGTCAGCCAACGGGTGGATTATCACCGGGCGATTGGCAAAGAGGTGCTGTATAACACGCCTTTCAGTCGCTATTACCCCGCCGGGGGCGCGGAGGCGCTGGTGGATGGGCTACCCGGTGGACAGGCGCATGGCGATGGGCGCTGGCAGGGCTTCCTGGTCCCGGAGCTGGATATCGTGGTGAATATGGGAGAGTCGGTGGATATCTCCAAACTGCAGGTGCGCTTCTTGCATAACGCCAACGCCTGGATCTGGCTCCCGAAGGCGGTGACCTTTTCGCTCTCGGAGGATAACGAGGCGTACCGGTCTCTGGCGACCCTCACCCATGAGGTGGAGGAGGATGCCAGCGGCACCCTTTTCCAAACGTTCGGGTGGAGTGGGGAGGCTAAAGGGCGCTATATCCGCGTTCAAGCACCCGCCATCAGGGAACGGGATGCCTGGCTCTTTATGGATGAAATCGTGGTGTGGTAATTAGTAATGATATTTATCAATGAAATCGGGGGCGGATAGGGAAAAAATCGTTATTTTTGTGAACTAAATGATACGATACCCTATGAATTTATTTACCTTACCTGACCATTTGCCACCATACCCCCCGTTTCGGGAAGGAATCCGGCGCGCACCGGATCGCGGGTTTAGATTGACCGACCAGCAGGCGAAAATCGCCCTGAAGAACGCGCTGCGCTATATCCCTACGAACCTACACGAGAGGCTGGCACCCGAGTTCCTGGAAGAACTGAAAACGAGAGGTCGTATCTATGGCTATCGCTACCGCCCGGAGGGCGACCTAAAGGCTAAGCCCATCGACCAATACAAGGGGCGATGCGTGGAGGGGAAGGCCTTCCAGGTGATGATCGACAACAACCTCTGCTTCGATATCGCACTCTACCCTTACGAGCTGGTCACCTACGGCGAGACGGGGCAGGTATGCCAAAACTGGATGCAGTACCGCCTGATCAAGAGGTACCTGGAGGAGCTGACCCAAGAGCAGACGCTGGTCATCGAGAGCGGCCACCCGCTGGGGCTTTTCAGATCCAAGCCCGATGCGCCCCGGGTGATCATCACCAACTCGATGATGGTGGGGATGTTTGATAACCTGGACGACTGGGAGGTGGCGGCCCAGATGGGGGTGGCCAACTACGGGCAGATGACGGCCGGCGGCTGGATGTACATCGGTCCCCAGGGCATCGTACACGGCACGTTCAACACCCTGCTGAACGCGGGGCGACTGAAGCTGGGCATCCCGTCGGACGGCGACCTGCGCGGGCAGCTCTTCGTCTCCTCGGGATTGGGGGGCATGAGCGGTGCGCAACCCAAGGCGGCCGATATAGCCGGTGCCGTTTCTCTGATCGCGGAGGTGGATGAGTCGCGCATCGAGACACGCCGCTCGCAAGGGTGGGTGCAGCGGGTAACGGCCCACCTGCCTGAGGCCTTCCAGTGGGCTTCTGAGGCTCGACAACGGCGGCAACCGCTCTCCATCGCGTACCATGGCAATATCGTGGAGCTGCTGGAATATGCCGAGGAGCAGGGTATCCACATCGAGTTGCTGAGCGACCAGACATCGTGCCACGAGCCCTACACGGGGGGCTACTGCCCCGCGGACATCACTTTTGAGGAGCGTACCCGCCTGCTGAGTCACGACCGCCCGAAATTCCGGGAGCTGGTGGACGCGTCGTTGCGCCGCCACTTTAACGTTATCCGGAAGCTGGTGGAGCGGGGTACCTACTTCTTCGATTACGGCAACTCCTTTATGAAGGCGGTGTACGATGCCGGCGTGAAGGAGATCTCTAAGAACGGCAGGGACGAGAAGGATGGCTTCATCTGGCCCTCCTACGTGGAGGATATCATGGGGCCCGAGCTGTTCGACTACGGGTACGGCCCCTTCCGATGGGTCTGCCTGAGCGGGAAGCACGAGGACCTCGTGAAGACCGACCGTGCGGCGATGGAGTGTATCGACCCTAACCGAAGGGGGCAGGACCGGGATAACTGGATATGGATCCGCGATGCCGAGAAAAACCGGCTGGTAGTGGGTACCCAGGCCCGCATCCTCTACCAGGATGCGGGCGGGCGGCTAAAGATTGCCCTGCGCTTCAACGAGATGGTGCGCGACGGAGAGATTGGCCCGGTGATGCTGGGACGAGACCATCACGACGTGAGTGGTACCGACTCACCATTCCGGGAGACGGCTAACATTAAAGATGGGAGCAACGTGATGGCCGATATGGCGGTGCAGTGCTTCGCCGGTAACGCCGCCCGGGGCATGAGCCTGGTCGCCCTGCATAACGGGGGCGGCGTGGGCATCGGGAAGGCCATCAACGGCGGCTTTGGTATGGTGTGCGACGGCAGTGAGCGGGTGGACAATATCTTGCGTACCGCGATGGTGTGGGACGTGATGGGCGGCGTGGCCCGCCGTTCTTGGGCACGCAACGAAAACGCGATGAGCACCGTGAAGTCGTTCAACCAAACGCACGCCGAAGGGTATCATATCACGGAGCCCTACTTGGTGGAGGAGGGGTTGATTGAGAAATTACTCACTATAGAAGGTCAATCATTTGCCTTTGCTAAAAGATGAGGTAAAAGGGTTACTGGGTATATAATTACTCTAAGAGAGTTGAAGGAGGAAAATATGAATAGAATCATGGAGTGCGTTCCCAATTTTAGCGAGGGACGCGACAAACAGAAAGTGGAAAAGATCGCGGACTGTTTCCGCGGGAAAGAGAAGGTTAAGCTGCTGGATTACAGCAGTGACGAAGACCATAACCGCTCGGTGATTACCGTCGTGGGTGAACCCGAAGCGTTGAAAGCTGCCGTGATCGAGGCTATCGGTAAGGCCGTTGAGCTTATCGATATGACGAAACATCAAGGACAACACCCCCGTATGGGGGCCGTTGATGTGGTGCCCTTTATCCCGATTAAAAACGTGACGATGGAGGAGGCCGTCGCCCTGTCTAAGGAGGTGGGCGAAACGGTGGCCCAACAGCACGGGTTCCCGGTCTACCTGTACGAGAAGTCGGCCTCGGCACCGCATCGCGAGAACCTGGCCGCCGTGCGTAGGGGTGAGTTCGAGGGGCTGACCGAAAAGATGCAGACGCCGGAGTGGAAGCCCGACTTTGGCCCGTCGCACCCGCACCCCACGGCAGGGGCCGTGGCCATTGGCGCCCGCATGCCGTTGGTGGCCTACAACGTGAACCTGGGTACCGATAACCTCGATATCGCCACGGCCATCGCCAAAAAGGTACGTTTTGTTGGCGGTGGACTGAGATTCTGCAAGGGGATGGGGGTAGCGTTGGAAGAACGGGGCATCACGCAGGTTTCGATGAACCTGACCGACTACACCAAGACGGCCATTTACCGGGCGCACGAGATGGTGCGCATGGAGGCGCAACGATACGGCGTGCCCGTCGTGGGCGCGGAGGTAATCGGACTGGTACCCATGGGAGCGCTGGTGGATGTGGCGGCTTACTACCTTGGGTTGGAGGACTTTAGCATCGACCAGGTGCTGGAGGCCCGGCTTATGGAGTAGTGGTTACAAGGAGTGGAGGTAGATAACTCAACTTTCGCATGTAACTGTTTCATCGCTTTCAGGCTTGATTGGCGTAAATTGCACAACGTAGATATTTGCTCGCCTCAGCATAGTTCAAGTAAACTTGACTCTGCCTTCGGCTTATCGCAAATATTCGTGACCCATCAACTGCTTGATTGCTAAAAGAAAAATAACTCGGCTTCGCCTCAAACAGCTTTTCTTTTTTAACGCGATCTTCGCAGGATGTGTTCCCACGAAAGTTTACGAGGTCTTCGCTCTGAAAGCTGAAACAGTAAATAACATGCGAAAGTCAAGTAGATAACTTGGACATAGACTGCTCCATGGGGCTCTCTTTTGAATGAAAGGCAATAATGAATAACCTGATTATAAAAAACGCGGCGCAAGTGGTCACCTGCAGCGGGTACAAAGGGAAACGGGGCAGGGAGATGAGGGAGTTGCACGTGGTGGAGAACGGTACGGTCGTCGTGACCAACGGTATTATCTCGCACGTGCTGAAACAGGGTGAGCCGATCCCGGTGAGAGAGGATGATCACGTCGTCCTCGATGCCACGGGTAAGGCATTGCTCCCCGGGTTCGTCGACCCGCATACCCACTTCGTGTTCGGGGGCTACCGGGAAGAGGAGTTCGCCTGGCGGATGCGGGGCGACAGCTACATGGAGATCATGAACCGGGGTGGTGGGATCGTGAACACCACCCGCGCCACGAGGGAGGCGACCGAGGAGGAGCTGATGGAGTTGGGCCGTCAACGGCTTAACGCTATGCTGCGCCTTGGTATCACCACCGTGGAAGGGAAGAGCGGTTATGGCCTCGACAGGGAGACCGAACTTAAGCAGCTCCGGGTGATGCGCCGGCTGAACGATGAGCACCCGGTAGATATCGTGCCCACCTTCATGGGTGCACACGCCACGCCGGCCGAGTGGAAGGGTAGGGAGGATGAGTTTATCGACTTCAATATCCGGGAGATGTTTCCCCTGGTGGCGCGGGAGCGGTTGGCGGAGGCCGTTGATATTTTCTGCGAGGAGGGTGTGTTCACCATCGAGCAGTCTCGTCGCTACCTCTTGGCGGCACGTGAGCAGGGCTTTTTGCTCAAGATGCATGCTGATGAGATCGTGCCGTTTGGCGGTGCGGAGCTGGCCGCCGAACTGGGTTGCCTCTCGGCCGATCACCTGTTGCAGGCCTCCGACCGGGGCATTCGAGCCATGGCCGAGGCGGGCGTGGTGGCCACGCTGTTGCCGCTTACCGCTTTCTCGTTGAGGGAGGCCTACGCCCGGGGTAGGGAGATGATAGACGCCGGCTGCGTGGTGGCGTTGGCGACCGATCTGAACCCGGGGAGCTCGTTCACCGCGTCGGTGCCGTTGCTGTTCGCCCTGGCCTGCATCTACATGGAGTTGACACCAGAAGAGGCGGTCACGGCATTTACCATCAACAGCGCGGCGGCTATCAACCGTGCCGATCGCATCGGGAGCATCGACGTGGGAAAGCAGGGGGACCTGCTACTGCTGCAATTCCCATCCTACAAGTTCCTGCCTTACCACGTGGGGATGAATATCGTGGATACGGTAATCAAGCGAGGGGAGGTCGTGGTTAAAAATGACCTGTAATAACAAACTGGGAGGGAATAAAATCATACAGGATAAAACGGAAATTAAGTGGGTCGAAATGTAAACGGACTGAATTTGAATCGGTGACAGGTAATAAATAGGGTGACAAACTGGAAATAAATAGAATACAACGGAATAATACCATCAATAAACCAATCGTATGAAAAATATCTACTACATCGGGAAGGGGGAGCTGACCCTTGATGATTTGGAATGGATCATTACCGAGAACATCAAGGTGGAGCTGGCGCCCGAAGCCAAGGAGCGGATACAGAAGTGCCGTGACTATCTCGATAAGAAAATGGAGAACCAGGACAAGCCCATTTACGGCATCTCCACGGGATTCGGCTCACTGTACGACCGCACCATATCGAACGACGACCTGAGCACGTTGCAGGAGAACCTGGTGAAATCGCACGCCTGCAGCGTGGGAGAAGAGGTGCCCCCGCTCATCGTCAAACTGATGTTCTTGCTTAAGGCGCACGCCCTCTCACTGGGCTACAGCGGGGTGCAGGTGGTTACCGTGCAGCGGATGCTCGACCTGTTTAACAACGATATCTTGCCGGTGGTGTACGATAAGGGGTCGCTGGGTGCCTCGGGCGACCTGGCCCCGCTCGCGAACCTCTTCCTGCCGTTGATTGGCGTGGGGGATGTCTTTTACAAGGGTCGGAAACGTGATGTAGGTGGTGTTCTTGATGAGTTCGGCTGGAAGCCGGTGAAGCTGCAGAGCAAAGAGGGGCTGGCGCTGCTGAACGGGACGCAGTTCATGTCGGCCCACGGGGTCTACGCTATCATGAAGGCGGAGCGGCTCTCGGCACGTGCCGACCTGATCGCGGCGATGTCGCTTGACGCGTACGACGGTCACCTGGAGCCGTTCGAGGAGCGGTTGCAGCGGATTCGTCCACACCAGGGGCAGCTGGAGACCGGCCGCAATATCTGCCGCTTCTTGGAGGGGAGCGAAATCATCTCGCAACCCAAGAAGCACCTGCAAGACCCGTACTCATTCCGCTGCGTGCCGCAGGTGCACGGGGCGACTAAAGATGCGATCCGATACGTGAAATCGGTCATCATGACCGAGATCAACTCGGTGACCGATAACCCGACCATCTTCCCGGATGACGACGAGATCATCTCGGGGGGCAACTTCCATGGCCAGCCAATCGCGGTGGCCCTGGACTTCCTGGCTATCGCCCTCGCGGAATTGGGCAATATCTCCGAGCGAAGGGTGGCGCAACTGATCCTTGGAAAACGGGGATTGCCGGAGTTCCTGGTGGCCAACCCGGGCCTTAACTCCGGCTTCATGATCCCGCAGTACGTGGCGGCATCGGTAGTGAGCCAGAACAAGATGTATTGCACCCCGGCCAGTACCGACTCCATCGTCTCGTCTAACGGGCAGGAGGACCACGTGAGCATGGGTGCCACCTCGGCCGTCAAGCTGCTCAAGGTGATGGATAACCTCGATATCATCCTCTCCATCGAGTTGATGAACGCGGCACAGGCGCTGGAGTTCAGGCGCCCCCTCACCTCATCGCCCCTAATAGAGAAGGTGATTAAAGAGTACCGGAAAGAGGTGCCTTTTATCGATGAGGATATCGTGATGTACAAGGAGATCCGCAAATCCACCGCGTTCCTCAACCGCCTGGAACCCGATTTCGCTTGAAACTGTCATCTGCACACCAAGATATTTGCAGTCGATATTAAAAAAGGTTAATCAAAATGAGTGATAGCATAAATAAAAAGTGTACATTTGCGGAGTGAGCGGGCTAATCGCCTTTTTTGGATAAGTCAACGGGAAAGGAATAAGTAAGAGATATGAAACCAACTTTATTTGTATTGGCGGCCGGTATGGGAAGCCGCTATGGTGGGCTAAAACAGCTGGATGGCGTGGGTCCCCATGGGGAGACCATCATGGACTACTCCATCTACGACGCGGTGAACGCGGGCTTCGGTAAACTGGTGTTCGTGATCCGCGAATCGTTCGAGTCCGATTTCAGGGAGAAGATCGTGAAGAAGTACGAGGACAAGATCCCGGTGGAACTGGTGTTCCAGGAGCTGGACAAGCTCCCCGCCGGGTTTACACCCCATCCCGATAGGGTGAAGCCGTGGGGAACCAACCACGCGGTGATGATGGGAAAAGGGGTGATCAACGAGCCCTTCGCGGTAATCAATGCCGATGATTTTTACGGCCGTGAAAGCTTCGGGGTGATCGCCGATTTCCTCTCTAAGCTCGACGACAGCAAAAACCGCTACTGTATGGTAGGATACCGGGTTGGGAACACGCTCTCGGAGAGCGGTACCGTTGCCCGGGGCGTGTGTGAAACCGACCGGGAGGGGAACCTGACCGGCGTGGTGGAACGCACCCAGGTGGCGCAGGTGGATGGCAAGGTGAGCTACAAGGATGAGGCGGACCAGTGGGTGGTGATTGACGACAATACCCCGGTATCGATGAACATGTGGGGCTTTACCCCCGACTACTTTGACTACTCCGACGACTACTTCGTGACCTTCTTAAAAGAGAACGCCGAGAACCTCAAGGCGGAATTCTTCATACCGTTGCTGGTCAACCACCTGATAGTGAATGGAAAGGCATCGGTGAAGTTGCTGGATACCCCCTCCAAGTGGTTCGGGGTAACCTACGCGGATGACCGGCCCGGCGTGGTAGCCAGGCTGCAGGAGCTGGTCGATAAGGGAGAATATCCCTCGCCCTTGTGGTAATCGACTTCCCGAACGATTAGGCCATGTGGATTGATATTGCCATCATATTCCTCCTGATCCTGCTTAACGGCTTCTTCGCGCTGTCGGAGATCGCGATTGTCTCCGCGAAAAAACGAAAGCTGGAGGCGGAGCAGAAAGCGGGAAAGAGGGGAGCCAACCGTGCATTAAAGCTTCAGTCAGACCCGGATAACTTCCTCTCTTCCATACAGGTAGGAATCACGCTAATCGGTATCATCAACGGGGCGTACGGGGGACAAGCGTTCGCGGGCTACCTGGTGCCGTTCTTCTTGCAGTTCCCGTCACTGGCACCTTTTGCCGAAGCGATATCGATGGTAATCGTGGTCGTCCTCATCACATACGTTTCCATCGTGATTGGCGAACTGGTTCCCAAGACCATGGCACTGAGCAACCCGGAGAAGATGGCGGTGACGGTGGCACCAACCATTCACGCGGTGAGCATCGTCTTCTACCCGTTCGTGAAGATATTGTCGGCCTCTACCGGTTTTATAAACCGATTGATCGGGCTAAAACCAAAGGAGGAGGTGATCTCCGAGATGGAGCTGCGGGCTATGCTGAGAACCGCATCCCTCGAGGGGGTTATCGACGTGGAGGAGAACATCATCCACGAGCAGGTGTTCTACTTCTCCGATAAGCGGGCGTTCCACCTGATGACACACCGCACCGACGTGGAGTGGGTGGATATCAGCAAGCCGAGGGAGGAGGTGATCGAAGAGCTCCTGGCCACCCGGCATAGCAGGGTGTTGGCTTGCCGCGAGATAATTGATGATTTCGTGGGGATCATCTCGATGCGCGACCTGTTGATGCGGCTGAATAAGAACGAGCCCTTCGAGATCGAGGCGTTGATACAGGAGCCGATTATCGTGCCCAATACCATTCGCGCGCAACGGGTACTGGAGTACTTTAAGAACAACTACAAGTTCGTGGCCGTGGTGGTGGACGAGTACGGTAGCCTCGACGGGATCATCACCATCCATGACATCTTTGAAAATTTGGTCGGCGAGATTCCCGATGAGACGGAAGGGGAGCGATCGGAACCGTTGCTCTTCATGAGGGATGAACACTCCGCGCTGGTGAGCGGCGATGCGCCAATAGAGATATTGACCCAGTTCGACGAGGATTTCATCGTCGATTTCGAGAAAATAGACTACTCGACGGTCGCGGGTTTCGTGTTCGCGTGTATGAACGAGATACCCGACACGGGCGATAGGTTCGAGTACGAGAATTTGCTGTTCGAGATCGTGGACCTGGACGGCAACAAGATAGATAAGGTATTAGTTACAAAACAGATAGATAAAGTAAAACGTGAATAAGGTAAACGATGAGGGGTTGATGAGCGACCTGTAAGCGGCAAGATTTATGTTGTAAAACACCTTTTATAATTAGGTGGCTTCAATAATCAGTGCTAATTTTACATGTTTTTAAAGAATCAATCTTCATCGCTAACTTATTTTTAAAAACCAAGAACAACATGGATAACTTGTATAGCCAATCCGGTTTGCTGTTCGATGCATTCGTGAAAACAGTAGATGGAAAGCAAACCGGGTTGTATACGCTCACCAACCCCGCGGGGTGTGAGGTGACAGTGACCAATTACGGGGCGAAAATTGTCTCGATCCTGGTGCCGGACAGGGAGGGAAAGATGGTTGACGTGGTGCTGGGACACCCTACCATAGATGACTACCTGTCGTCTGAAGAACCCTACTTCGGGGCCGTCTGTGGCCGCGTGGCCAACCGGATTGCCAAGGGGCGGTTCACCCTCGAGGGAAAGGAGTACCGGTTAGCGGTGAATAACGGCCCCAACGCGTTGCACGGGGGTATCAAGGGGTTCAACTCGGTGGTGTGGGACGTGAAGAAGGTAACCGATAACAGCATCGAGCTCTTTTACCTGTCGCCCGATGGCGAAGAGGGGTATCCCGGTAACCTATCGGTAACGATTGTATACACGCTCACGGATGATAACGCGTTGGATATCACCTACGAGGCTACTACCGATAAGGCTACCATCCTGAACCTTACCAATCACTCCTACTTTAACTTGTCGGGCGAGGGAGATCCCTACATAGGTGACCACCTGCTGACGTTGAACGCCGACACCTACCTGCCTACTGATGATACGGCCATCCCGTTTGGTCCGGCGGAACCCGTGAAGGGTACCCCCATGGACTTTACTGAGGCTTACCCGATTGGCGCACGTATCAACGATGATTTCGAGCAGCTCCATTTCGGGAATGGCTACGACCATACCTACATCCTCAACAAGAAAGAGGAGGGCGAGTATAGCTACGTGGGCAGCTGCCATTCCCCGAAAACGGGCATAACGATGGAGATGTACACCACCGAGCCGGGCGTGCAGCTTTACACGGGTAACTGGATGACGGGCAACTTCACCGCGAAGAAAGGGAACCGGTACCCTGGGCGCTCCGCTGTCTGCTTCGAGACGCAGCATTTCCCGGACAGTATCAACCAACCCGGTTACCCCTCGGTCGTGTTGCAGCCCAACGACTCATTCACATCGAGGACGACTTACAAGTTCACGGTTTAATGCAGGTTGTTTATAGTTCCAGTAATAAGCCAAACCAATCGTCACGGGGGTGACGATTCGGGGAGGAATGTTTTAGGTTTAAAAAGATATAGAATAACTAAATAATTAACTAATTGACGTATTGATATGACAAAAAAACAAAACAAAAACATCGTGGCCATCATCACCATGATGTTTCTCTTCGCCATGATCGCGTTCGTGACGAACCTTGCGGCGCCTATCGGTGTGATTTGGAGTAATAGGTTCGAGGGCTCCAACGTGTTGGGGATGCTCGGTAACATGATGAACTTCGCGGCTTACCTGTTCATGGGTATCCCTGCCGGGAAGCTGTTAAGTAGAATTGGCTACAAGAAAACGGCGCTGGTTGCCATCGCCGTGGGCTTTCTCGGGGTCTTCACCCAGTACCTTTCGGGCCTGGTCGATCCCAACAGCATCTTCCTGTCGTTGCCCTCTACATTTATCGTTTACCTGCTGGGTGCCTTTATCGCCGGTTTCTCCGTCTGCATGCTGAACACGGTGGTTAACCCCATGCTGAACCTGTTAGGTGGTGGTGGTAAAAAGGGGAACCAGTTGATTCAACTGGGTGGTACGTTCAACTCCCTCGCGGGTACGCTTACCCCGATGCTGGTGGGCGCGTTGATCGGTACCGTTACGAAAGATACGGCTATCTCCGACGTGAACCCCGTTCTCTACATCGCGATGGGTGTCTTCGCGGCGGCCTTTATCATCCTCTCGTTTATTCCCATCAAGGACCCCGAGCAGAGCAAATCGGGCAAGAAGGTGGTGTACGAGAGAAGCCCATGGGCGTTCCGTCACTTCGTGCTGGGCGCGGTTGCCATCTTTGTCTACGTGGGCGTCGAGGTGGGGATTCCCGGTACGCTCAACTTTTACCTCTCCAACATTACCGATAAGGGAGCCTGGATAGATGCCCCTGCCAACGCGGCTACTATCGGGGGGTTCGTGGCCGGTACTTACTGGTTCCTCATGTTGATTGGCCGTTTCATCGGGAGCTTGATCGGTGGAAAAGTTTCCAGTAAGGTGATGCTCTCTACCGTTTCGGCGGTAGCGATGCTCCTGATTCTCGGGGCAATTCTCGCGCCCAAAACCGTGACGACCCATATGCCGGTATTTACCGGTTCATCGTTTGCCATGACCTTGGTACCCCTTAGCGCGCTGCTGTTGGTGTTGTGCGGGTTGTGTACTTCCATCATGTGGGGCAGTATATTTAACCTGGCCGTGGAAGGCCTCGGGAAATACACGGAGGCAGCCTCGGGTATCTTTATGATGATGGTGGTTGGTGGTGGGGTTCTCCCGCTGATCCAGAACTGGGTGGCAGATAATTCCACCTACATGCTCTCTTACATCGTGCCGCTCATCGGGCTTGCCTACATGCTCTATTACGCGTTGATAGGGTCGAAGAACGTGAATACCGATATCGTGGTGACTGATGAGGAGGAGGTTGCCCCGCAAGCCGTGGCGGTTGAAAAGTAAAGGTTGACAACGAAGGTGAAAGTCATTGACTGTAAACGTGAAGCGACAAGGTAAACCGCGAACGTTACTAGTAAACATGAATAAAATTTGTAGTAAGAAATGACGAAACAAGAAGTAATTAAAAAATATCAAGAGAAGTTTGGTAACTATACCCCTGAAGTTTACACCTCCCCCGGGCGTGTAAACCTCATCGGGGAGCATACTGATTATAACGGGAGCTTTGTCTTCCCCGGGGCGATCGATAAAGGGATCATCGCTGCCATCCGTTTTAACGGGACCGATAAGGTGAGGGCTTACGCCATCGACCTGGACGAGTACACGGAGTTTGGATTTAACGAAGAGGACCTGCCCAAAGAGGGGTGGGCGAAATATCTTTTCGGTGTATGCCGTGAGATCATCAAGCGTGGAAAAAGCCTCAAGGGGTTCGATACCGCCTTCGCGGGCGACGTGCCACTGGGCGCGGGGATGTCATCCTCGGCCGCGATTGAAAGTACCTACGCGTTTGCACTGAACGACCTGCTCGATTTGGGAATCGACAAGTTCGAGCTGGCACGGATTGGTCAAGCCACCGAACACAACTACGTGGGCGTGAAGTGCGGCATCATGGACCAGTTCATCTCCCTCTTCGGGAAGGCGGGACACTTGGTTCGCCTCGACACCAAGACGATGGAGTACGAGTACTTCCCGTTTGATCCAAAGGGGTACAAGCTGGTGCTGCTCGATACGCTGGTGAAGCACGAGCTGGCATCGTCTGCCTATAACGATCGCCGCCATTCGTGCGAGAACGCCGCGGCCACCATCGCCAAGCGTCATCCCGAGGTGAAGTTCCTGAGGGATGCCACCATGGAGATGCTCAACGAGGCGAAGGACGATATGCCGGCGGAGGACTACAAGCGGGCGACCTACGTGATCGAGGAGACGCAACGGGTGCGGGACGTGAGCGACGCGCTGGAGCGGGGCGATTACGAGACCGTGGGGCAGAAGATGTATGAAACGCACCACGGCATGAGCAAGGTTTACGAGGTGAGCTGCGAAGAGCTCGACTTCTTGAACGACGTGGCCCGGGAGCATGGCGTGACCGGTTCGCGCGTGATGGGGGGCGGCTTCGGCGGATGCACCATTAACCTGGTAAAGGATGAGCTGTACGATTCGTTCATCAAAGACGCGAAGGAGCAGTTCAAGGCCAAGTATGGGCACGAGCCCAAGGTGTACGACGTGGTGATCAGCGATGGAGCACGGAAACTTTAGGTTGCTATTTCACACGTCTTTCTATTAACCCGTCTATGACGCTTGTTGTGGCGGGTCGTTGAGAAAGGGAATGCTTCGCGGGTATAGAACCCGTTGGCGCATTCCCTTTTTTTATTTACCTTTGCACGCTAATATTAGTGAGGTGATCTCCAGGACTCGATTTTCGTGGGTTGTATACCTGTCGCGGTATGCCTGAATGCGGAAGGGGGTGCTGTTTCACGGTTAAGAACGTACTAAAGCATGGATAACGACATCAAGAAAGTGGTTTTGCTCGGCTCCGGTGCCCTTAAAATCGGGCAGGCGGGTGAGTTTGATTACTCCGGTTCGCAAGCGCTGAAAGCGATGCGAGAAGAGGGTATCGAGACGGTGCTTATCAACCCCAACATCGCCACCATACAAACCTCCGAAGGGGTGGCCGATACCGTTTATTTCCTTCCCATCACCCCCTATTTCGTGGAGAAGGTGATCGAGAAGGAGCGGCCGGATGGCATCCTCCTGGCGTTCGGGGGACAGACCGCGCTCAATTGCGGTGCGAAACTATACACGGATGGTACGCTTGACAAGTACGGTGTGCGGGTACTGGGTACCTCCGTGGAGGCGATCATGGTCACTGAGGATCGGGACCTGTTCGTGAAGAAGCTTGATGAGATTGGCGTGAAGACACCGGTATCGAGGGCCGTGGGTAGCCTTGAGGACGCGTTACAAGCCGCCCGGGATATTGGTTACCCGGTTATGGTTCGTTCGGCTTACGCGTTGGGGGGACAAGGGTCGGGCATCTGCACCAACGAGGCGGAGTTCACCGAGTTGTGTCAAAGCGCGCTCTCTTTCTCCGATCAGATACTGGTGGAGGAGAGCCTGAAAGGGTGGAAGGAGATCGAGTTCGAGGTGATCCGCGACAAGAGCGACCACTGCTTCACGGTGGTTCCCATGGAGAACTTCGACCCGCTGGGGATACACACGGGCGAAAGCATCGTGGTGGCACCCATCATCACCCTGAACCGTGAGCAGGTGGCAATGCTTGAGGAGATCGCCCGCCGCGTGGTGCGCCATATCGGTATCGTGGGTGAGTGTAACATCCAGTACGGGTTTAACGCTGAGACCAATGACTACCGCGTGATCGAGATTAACGCCCGGCTAAGCCGCTCATCGGCGCTGGCCTCCAAGGCGTCCGGTTACCCGCTCGCGTTCGTGGCCACCAAGCTGGCGCTGGGGTATACCCTGGATCAGGTTGGTGAGATGGGGACATCCAACTCGGCCTACGTGGCACCGGAGATCGATTACATGATCGTGAAGATACCTCGTTGGGATTTGAATAAGTTCTACGGGGTGAGCCACGAGATAGGCTCTTCCATGAAGTCGGTGGGTGAGATCATGTCGATTGGCCATTCGTTTGAAGAGGTCATTCAGAAGGGGCTCCGCATGATTGGTCAGGGGATGCACGGTTTCGTGGGGAACTACAACATCACGTTCGATGACCTGGATGAGGCGCTGTCGAAGCCGACCGACCTGCGTATCTTCGCGATTGCCGACGCCTTGGCTAAGGGGTACTCGGTGGAGCGGATCGCGGAGCTGACCCAAATTGACAGGTGGTTCCTGGAGAGGCTTGAAAATATACATGCCTTCACGAAGGTACTCAAGGAATACAACAAGATAGAGGAGCTGCCGCTGGAGGTGGTTCGGGAGGCGAAGCGGTTGGGCTTTTCCGACTTTCAGGTCGCCCGGTTCGTGGAAAACCCCCGGGGTCCCATGGATGAGGCGCTTATTAGGGCGCGGAAGCACCGGAAGTGGTTGAACGTGCTGCCCACCGTGTGCCGGATTAACACGGTAGCTTCAGATCGGCCAGATGAGACCAACTACCTCTACTTCACCTACGGCGAAGGGGTAGGGAACCCGGTCCAGCCAAGCACTGGAAAAGAGTCGGTGGTGGTCCTGGGGTCCGGCGCCTACCGCATCGGCTCGTCGGTGGAGTTCGACTGGTGTTCGGTGAACGCGGTGCATACCGCTCGCAACCTGGGTTACGAGTCGGTGATGATCAATTATAATCCCGAGACGGTATCGACCGACTACGACATGTGCGACCGTCTCTACTTCGATGAGCTAAGCTTCGAGCGGGTGCTTGACGTGGTCGATATCGAGCGTCTGAAAGGGGTTATCGTGTCGGTAGGTGGGCAGATACCCAACAACCTCGCGATAAAGTTGCACCGGCAGAACGTTCCCATCCTGGGTACACCGCCCGTATCAATCGACCGCGCGGAGAACCGGCATAAGTTCTCGGCGATGCTTGACGAGCTGGGGATCGATCAACCCCGCTGGAAGGAGATGAGCAGCTTCGAGGAGATCGATGCGTTTATCAACGAGGTGGGATACCCGGTGCTGATACGTCCCTCGTACGTGCTATCGGGTGCGGCGATGAACGTCTGTTACAACAAAGAGCAGGTTCACACCTTTCTCAAGTTGGCGGTCAACGTGTCGAAAGAGTTCCCGGTAGTGGTTTCCAGCTTCTTGCAGAACGCGAAGGAGATAGAATTCGACGCGGTGGCCAAGGAAGGGGAGGTGGTGGAGTACGCGATTTCAGAGCACGTGGAGTTCGCGGGGGTTCACTCGGGCGATGCGACCCTGGTCTTCCCAGCCCAGAAGGTCTATTTTGAGACCTTACGGCGGGTGAAGCGTATCTCGAAGCGAATCGCGAGGGAGCTGAACATCAGTGGTCCCTTCAATATCCAGTACCTGGCCAAGAACAACGAGATCAAGGTGATCGAGTGCAACCTGCGGGCTTCCCGTTCGTTCCCCTTCGTATCTAAGGTCTTGAAACACAACTTTATTGATACGGCCACCCGGGTAATGTTGGGTGCCCCTTATGACGTGCCGGATAGCTCGGTATTCGATTTGGATTACATCGGGGTGAAGGCGTCGCAGTTCTCCTTCTCCCGCCTGCATAACGCCGACCCGGTGCTGGGGGTCGATATGGCTTCTACCGGCGAGGTGGGTTGCATCGGTGACGATTTCTCGGAAGCGATTTTGAAGGCGTTGCTCTCGGTGGGCTACCATATCCCGAATAAGGGGATACTGATATCGTCAGGTGAGATGAAGTCGAAAGTGGACCTGCTGGAAGCTTGCAAGCTGTTGGGTAAGAAGGGGTACGACCTCTACGCCAGTCACGGCACCTGTAAATTCTTAAACGATAACGGGATAGAGGCGACCGACGTGAATTGGCCGGACGAGGAGGGTAATAACAACATCCAACAGATGATTGCCGATAGGCGGTTCGACCTGATCATCAATATCCCGAAAGATGTCACGCGGCGAGAGCTCACCAATGGCTACATCATTCGCCGGAGCGCGGTAGACTACAATGTGCCGCTCATCACGAACGCCCGGCTGGCGAGCGCGTTCATCACCGCGTTTTGCACGATCACGCTTGATGATATGCAAATTAAGAGCTGGAACGAGTATTAACGTTACGGCTGATACAAGAACCGCTTGATGCTTCGCTTGGGTGTTTTCTCGAACTCTTCATCTCGAAGTTGAAACGCGGTAAGCCTGCTGTAGGCGGGTAGCTGCTCGTTCACCTCGTTGACCACCTCCTGGAAAAGGTTCTCAAGCTCTGCCTCGGGGATGTTGTTCTCGGCAATCGTCTCCCTGTTGGGAACGATGAGGGCCGTGATTTTCCCATTATCTTCAATTGCCAACGACTCCTCCACGTAGGGGGAGGCGTTGAGCCGCTCTTCAATCTCCTCCGGGTAGATGTTTTGCCCGGACGCCCCGAGGATCAGGTTCTTGTTTCGACCTCGTATAAATACGAAGTTATCCTTATCTAACGTGCCCAGGTCGCCCGTTTTCAACCAGCCGTCGTCGGTGAAAGCCTCCTTTGTAGCCTCTTCGTTCTTATAGTAGCCCAGCATCAGGTTGGTACCTTTCGTCAATATCTCTCCAGTGATGTTTTCGGGGTCAGGCGAGTCGATCTTCACCCGCATCCGGTCGACCACCTGGCCGCTGGAGCGCTCCTTGAATCTGGTGCAGAACGTGTAGGAGATAAGGGGGGCGCACTCGGTCATCCCGTAGCCCACGCTGTAGGGAAAACGAATCTTCCTGAGGAACTTCTCCACGTCGGCATTCAGCGCGGCACCGCCGAGGACCACCTCCACCAGGTTACCGCCAAAGAATTCTATCATCGACTGTCGCACTTTTTTGTACACCACGGCATTCAGAAGCGGGATCTTTATCAGCACGGAGGTTGCGCCCTTCTCCAGCTTGGGAAGGACGTTCCGGGTCACTATCTTCTCGAGGATAAGCGGGACGGCTAAAACCAGCTTGGGCTTCACCTTTGCAAAAGTTTCCCGTAGTATCCTGGGCGAGGGAGATTTTCCCAGGAAGTGGATGTGGCAACCCATCGATATGGGGTTTAGTATCTCGAAAGCCAGGCCGTAAGTATGTGCCATGGGCAGCATGCATACGATATTGTCCCCGGGATGAATATGTTCGAGGTTGTCATTGGCGAACTTGGTGTTCGACCAGAGGCTACGGTAGGGGATCATCACCCCTTTGGGGCTGCTCGTTGTACCGGAAGTGTAGTTTAGCATCGCGAGCTCATCCGGTTTCTCGGTCCGGAAATATAGGTCGTTCACGAAGAACCCTTTTTTGTACTTCTCTTCAAAGAAGGAGTCCGCTTTCTCGAAGAACTGTTGCAACTCTTTCGAGTCCGACTTCAGCAGGGAGAAGTCGTCGAGCGAGAACACGCTTTTAACCTTCGGTATCTGCTCGCTATCTAGCTGTTCCCAAATGCTTTCATCCACGAAAAAGTAGGTTGAATCGGAGTGATTCACGATGAACTGCACGCTTCCCTTATCAAATTCATGCAGGATGGTGACAGCCACGGCCCCGTAGGATAGGGTGGCGAAAAAAACCAGGGCCCAGTTCGTGGAGTTTCTACCACATATGGCCACCTTGTCGCCTCTACTGACGCCCGCCTTTTCAAAAAAGTGGTGTAGTTGGTCAATTTCACGGGCCATGTCCTTGTAGAGTAACGTGTTACCTTGAAAATCGGTCATGGCCGGCATCTCCCAATGGTTACGGACGCTCTGTTCTATTAAGCCTAAGAAAGTATTTTGTGCCATTATACCTTGTTGTTAAAATGTTTTTCGCTTAAAATGTTTTTCGCTTGACATATCTCATTTCATGGCGGGAGTTTTACCTGCCACTCGTGAGCTTTTGCCATTATTTTACCATAAATGTAATAAAGTTACTATCAAAGTTACTACTTTTATTGAGTAATTCACTATTTTTTGGATAAATTCACCTCATTACCCCCTTAAAATTTCATTTTCAATGATATTTATCTTAATTTTACGGTACGAATCGCTTTGTGCGTTAATTATAATGGAAAAATAGTCAATTAACAATAGACATAGAGAACGATCTTTTTTACATTAAACCCAAAAATTATTTTTATGTCATCAAAAATTAGTAGGAGAAGATTTTTAGAGACTGGCGCGATAGCCGCTGCCGGTTTGACCGTGGTTCCCTCTAAAGTACTGGGGAAGAGCAAGGGTTACCAGGCACCGAGCGATAAGCTCAACATCGCGGGCGTGGGCGTAGGAGGTATGGGTAATGCCAACTTGAACGCGCTCCAAAGTGAGAATATCGTGGCGTTGTGCGATGTGGACTGGAAATACAGCAAGAGCGTGTTCGACAAATATCCGAACGCCAAGAAGTACTACGACTATCGCGAGATGTACGACGAGATGGGTAAAACCATTGACGCGGTGGTGGTAGCCACGTCTGACCATACGCACGCGATCATCGCGGCCGACGCGATGACGATGGGTAAGCACGTGTACGTTCAAAAGCCACTCACGCACAGCGTGTACGAGTCGCGTTTGCTCACCAACTTGGCTAAGAAGTACAAGGTGGCCACCAGCATGGGTAACCAGGGTTCGTCGGCCGAAGGGGTTCGTCAGGTAGTCGATTGGATCCATGATGGACAGATTGGCGAGGTAACGAGGGTAGACACGTTTACCGACCGTCCCATCTGGCCACAAGGGCTGATGATACCGAAAGAGACGCATCGGGTACCCAAGACGCTCAACTGGGATCTTTTCATTGGGCCGGCCAAAAAGCGCCCGTTCAATGAGATTTACCATCCCTGGAACTGGCGCGGATGGTGGGATTTCGGTACCGGAGCGTTGGGCGATATGGCGTGCCACATCCTTCACCCCGTGTTTAAAGGGCTGAACCTCATGTACCCCACCAAGGTACAAGGTTCTTCGACGATGTTACTGACCGATTGCGCCCCGAACGCGCAGATGGTAAAATATGTGTTCCCGCAACGGGATAACCTGCCTAAGGTGGGGATGCCCGAGGTGGAGGTGTATTGGTATGATGGAGGCTTGACACCTATCCGTCCGGAAGGTATGCCCGCCGGGAAGGACTTGAATGACAGCGGTGGTGCCGCGATATTCTACGGAACGAAAGACACGCTCATCTGCGGTTGCTACGGCGTGAGACCCTGGCTGCTCTCCGGGCGCAAACCCAATTCGCCAAAGACGCAGCGTGAAGTTACCCTTTCGCATGAGATGGACTGGGTACGCGCTTGCAAGGAGTCTCCCGAGAACCGCGTGGAGACGGCATCTCCCTTCTCCGAGGCAGGTCCCTTTAACGAGATGGTGGTGATGGGCGTGCTGGCCGTAAGGCTGCAATCGTTGAACCAAGAGCTGGAATGGGATGGCGAGAACATGCGCTTCACCAACATTCCCGCCGACGCGACCATACGTACTATTATCGAGGATGGCTTCACCATTAAAGATGGTCACCCCACGTTCGATAAGACCTGGACCGAGCCGGTGAACGCTGTTGAGTACGCGAATGAAATGATTAAGCACACTTACCAAAACGGCTGGAAGTTACCGGACATGCCGTAAATGGATAAATGGGGAGGGAGCGACGATTTCACGGGTTGAAATCGTTGTTCCCTGCTTGCACTTTATGGGTATATTTTTAAAATTAATGTGAAAATAAAAATAATCGTATGAAACCGACATGATTAAAATAATCATTAAACACCCTTGAAAATGATTATTTTAAATATCAAAGGTTCCATACACCGAAACATAA
>DUNG01000010.1 GCA_012839475.1 Petrimonas sp.
CAAAAAGAGAGGATGCATCTGCAGCATCGGAGATGATGGGACTACTGGAGCGTACTGTTGCCCACATGGAGAAGATGAACTCTTATAATGAGACAAACTCTGAGAGCCTGCTGAAGATGGTAAGAGAGAAGGATAGTATCAACGATCGACTAATAAAAGATATGGAATTTCTGCAACTTCAGAGAACTGAGGATCACAGACGGATTACAGGACTTGAAAAGATTGTTAAGAGAGAGCTGGAATGGCGTAAAGACAGCGATTATCACTATTGCTCAGTAGTTGATTGCGAGGTCAGGAAACCTCCATTTGGAACTTTTAAACGTGATGTGAAAAAATAATCTTTATGGATAAAGGTGTTTTTTTTAAGATAATCTCAAAAACTCTCTTTTTTGGCAGGCTTACGCCTCATCAAAAAAGAGGTGTAGAAACTAAACTAACAGCTTTTGATATTTATGATATTGTTGATGATCGATGGAGAGCTTATATGCTTGCCACTGTATTACACGAAACAGGAGGTGAAATGCAACCGGTTGAGGAAGTCGGAAAAGGTGCCGGCAGACCTTATGGAAAAAAACTTAAACATGATCGCACGGTATACACTTTCCCGGATAGGCTTTATTATGGTCGTGGTGATGTTCAACTCACATGGTACGAGAACTACGAGTTGATGGGTAAACTTTTGAATTACCCATTATTGAAATATCCTGAATTAGCACTGGAACCTGAAATTTCTGCGAGAATTATGATTGAAGGTATGACTCGCGGTATTTCTAATCGTGGCGACTTCACCGGTGTTTCTCTTGAAAACTATTTCAATAATCATAAGGAGGATCCTATTAATGCCAGGAGAATTATAAATGGATTAGACCAGGCTAAGAAGATTGCAGATTACTATAATAAGTTTTTAAATGCAATAAGAAATTCAAAAGGTTAGGGTATGATACCACTAAAATATAAAATACTGTTTATTGTTCCTCTGCTTTTCATTTCTTGTAAACCAAAACAAGTAATAACAGAGAAAATATCTTCCAGGTCTGACAGCTCTGCAGTCCTTATGTTGGAAGAGGTAATCACACAAAAAGAAATTCAAATCATTTCTTTACAAAGCGAATTAAATCGCTTTGAAGAAGAAAACTTCAACCTGAAAAGTGAGATCTCAACATATGAAATTAATTATGACACGACCCAGCCAATCAATCCAGTAACTCAAAAACCTCCAATATCATCCGAGATAATTACTAGAAGCAACTCCCAGCTAGAAAAAACTCTCAATCAATATGAAGTTCTGCTCCGGGAAGCTTCAATTGAAAACACTTACCTAACCACAAAAAACAGCAATCTTCAACTTACAGTTGAGGCGCTGAAGGAGGAAAATAAAACTTTAAATTCTAAACCAAATTCTGGTACCCAACTTAAATTCAAATTGTTATTATCTGGTGTAATCACTGGTATTATAATTTGTCTGATTATAATTAGAAGATAATTTACTCTTATTATCCGGTTATTCCTACAGAGTTAATTGTATTATAAGTCTTATTCGGATTCAACAACTTCATATTAATCTCTCTTCTCTTTTTAGCAGTAAGTTTTACATATCCTGCTGTAACGTCTTTCTTTGTGCTATGACCGACCATTTTCTTTACAACAATGGGATTAACTAATAATTCGCTTGTGAGGTGGGTAATGTAGCTGTTTCTGGTGTATGATGTAGATAGTTCCGGATCCAACTCTAGTATATTTGCAATGGTTTTTAATGATGAATTAATTGGATCTAATTCTAGCCTCATCTTTGTTATTATTTTTCTCTCATTTTTTCCTATTGGTTCTATTCCATTTAAAAATGGAAAAATATAACCGTTTTGACTTTTATTCCCTCTTAAATTAATAATTTCAATCATTGGTGGTAAGATAGGTACATATATGAAATTAGGCTTTGCGATTTTTCTTTGTGTCTTTTTTCTCTGAAATACAATTTCATTATTTGGTGCATCAATATTTTCATATCTGAGTCTACATAAATCCGAAAAATTCAAGCCGTTACAATAAAACATAAATACAAATATATCTCTCGCAACAGCCAATGCTTCAATGTCAGTCTCAAAATTCTCAATTTTCCAGATCTGTTCTATCGATAGTGCAATATCCCTTCTGCCACCATCAGGAATTTCATATTTACCTCTCTTTACTCCAAAAGGGTAATTATTTTCATCTATATAGGGTTTATCTCCTTCTGCATTGTTAATAATGGCTCTGAATGTTCGAAAATAAATACCTATAGATGTAGCAGATAGTTTTGTGTCAAACCAGAATTTCTCACTTTCTTCTAAAAAATTAGGAGTAATTTCTTCAAAAGTAATTTCTTCAGTTATGTTTAATACATCTTTACCAACAGTTATGTTTTTCTTTGAAATGCATTCATCTATGAATTCTTTCCTATCTGTGTCATTTTTTAATAATTTGTAGTGTTTATACCTCATTAGTGCTTTTAAAGTTGCCTTATAAACTGAAGCACTGCTAATTTTATATTCACTCTCTAAAAGTTTGATTTTTTTCTCAAAAGCTTCGTTTACCGTTATTTTATCTTCGCTGATGCGTTTTAATTCATTTTCAAATGTCTCAAACGAGAAGTTGTTATGTTCTGCCAGATTATCAATAAGTGGTTTTAAAGTAAATTCAAAATAATTTTGGAATCCTTTTTTTATCCCAGAATGCTTTTTAAGATTTTTTGTCAATACCTCTTTCCATTCTTTTTCTGTAAATAAACGACCGGTGTAATAAAGTGCACTTTTTCTTTTGTAGGTAATCTGCCAGTAAATTCTACGTTCTTCTAAGTCTTCTTTTGTAACTTTCTTTCTTATTAATTTAAGCCCAATGCCATTATTTCTGTAATGTATCATATCAATATAGGTTAAGATATAAAGTAAATATATTTTATGTTTGTTTATTTAGTCGAGCATTAGTCGAGCAAAGTTACAAAATCATCCATATACATCAAAAGATATAAATATATATATTTACATAAAACGTGTCATAAAGCCTATCATACAATACTTACATAAATAAACAGGAAGTATTTAAAATAAATGCCCATTGACTCTTAATCAATGGGTCGAGGGTTCGAGTCCCTCCGGGGTCACCCGATTCACAAAGACCCGCAAGGCAATGACATGAACCCCGAAAGTTTTTATCTAACTTTCGGGGTTTATATCACAACCCTGCAGCTCTTTGTTCTTTTCTCCCCCATGATCTTGCCATAGAGACTTCACTACCTTTAATTTTCTACTGTAACAACCGTTACTGAGGCGGGGATCGTTCCCGAGCGTAGAAAACTCAATGGGTAATAAGTTCAATCTTCCTATCTTGTTATTTTTAAATATAGTTATTGTCAAGGTAAATTGAATATATTATCAATAATATTCAATTATGTTTTCATATTATTGAATGTTGTGTTATCTTTGTGGTGTATTTATCCAATAATTTAAATCGAAATAATATGCTACCTACATCTTGTCCGAGTTGTCAAGCACGACTCAAGGTTACCGCCCTGAAATGTGGGAATTGTCAAACCGAGGTTACCGGCCTATATGAGCTGCCGGCACTACTTCGTCTTTCGGAAGAGGAGCTGCGGTTCATTACCCGTTTCGTGAAAAATAGCGGTAGCCTAAAGAACATGTCGGCGGAACTTAAGCTAAGTTATCCCACCGTGCGGAATTTGTTAAATGAAATCATTCAAAAAATGGAGGATTATGAAGATGAAAAGTAACGGTTGGAATCTGATCTGGAACCCATTTACACGCGTTGCCGGCTGGCAAGCGTTTTGGGTAGGAATAGTTATCGTTGTTGTCTCTGCCCTGTTGGCCGGCTACGGCAACCTGCTCTTCGATGGGGCAATCGATGCCCATTTCGGCGACAAAGTGGGAATTGATATGTCACTCCTGGTGACGGGGATAAGCCTGTTTTCGGTGGTACTCGCGATGTACGTGGCCGCGTTGATTATCTCAAAAAGCGTTCGTTTCATTGATATCCTGGGGACGATGACCCTCGCACGTGCACCGTTCCTCCTGCTGGCGATCATCTCACCGTTTGTCTCCTTTCCCGCCGTGGATCAACTGCTTCAAAACCCGATGGTCATCTTAAACTATCCTTTGTTCCTGTTGTTCGGGATAATCTCATTACCGATCATTATCTGGTATATTGCCCTGATGTACAACGGCTTTAAGGTGTCAACGGGAGCCAAGGGAACGAAGTTGGTACTAGGCTTTATCGTGGCCCTACTGGCAGCCGAGGTGGTATCGAAGGTATGTATCCATTTTCTCCCGCTTTAAACATCAAAGGCTCTAAACTCTGAAATAATAATTAAATGAAACGACTGTTCATCCTTCCGCTACTCCTTCTTTCTTCACTTGCTGCATTATCCCAGGATGTTACTGGGAAATGGAGTGGTGTGCTTAATGTTCAAGGCACACGACTCAGGATCGTTTTTAACATCGAGAAAAAAGGCGAAACGTACCTGTCCACGCTGGATAGCCCCGATCAGAACGTGGAGGGTATCCCGTGCAACGAAACGAGCTTCCTGGGAAACACTTTGAAAATAGGGGTGAACTCCATTGGTGCTCGCTATGAGGGTACGCTCGAAAACGATAGCATCAAGGGTACTTTCGCCCAAATGGGTGCATCATTCCCGCTGATTCTCGCTAAAACCGAACCGGAAATCATGCCGCTTCATCGCCCCCAAGAACCTAAGCCCCCGTTCCCTTACTATACAGAGGAGGTGACGTTCACAAACAAAAGGGATGGAGTCACGCTCGCCGGAACCTTGACCCTGCCGGATAAAAAGGGAAAATATCCCGTCGTGGTACTAATCTCAGGGAGCGGTCAGCAGGATCGCGACGAAGAGATCAAGGGACATAAACCTTTCCTCGTGATTGCCGACCACCTGGCCCGAAACGGGATTGGCGTGCTTCGTTACGACGATCGAGGTACGGCACACTCCACGGGTGACTTCAGCAAGGCTACTACGCTCGATTTATCCTACGATGCGGAAGCTGCCCTCGAGTACCTGATGGGTAGGAACGAGGTGAACAAGGGGAAAATCGGGTTAATGGGACATAGTGAAGGTGGGATAATCGCCCCGATGGTGGCTTCTCGTAACAAGAACGTGGCGTTTATCATCTTGCTTGCCGGGACGGGTGTGCGTGGCGATAAGCTACTGCTGATGCAGCAGAAAGCGCTGGCAATAGCCTCGGGTATTCCCGAGGAGGCCATTTTGGAGAATGAAAAGTTGAACGCTCCCCTGTTTCACGAAATCGTGAACTCCACGGATACGGTTAACCTGCGGGCCAACTTGATGCGAACATTACACTCTGCGTTGAACGAAAACGATGAGTTGAAGAAAAACTTGACCCCTGAACAGTTGAGCGAGATGGTGAAAGAGACGGTCAACAGGGTGATGTCGCCATGGGCTCACTTTTTCATAAAACATGACCCGTACCCGGTGCTGAAAAAAGTGAAATGTCCCACGCTGGCACTAAATGGCACGAACGATTTGCAAGTGCCTGCCAAGCAGAATCTAGCCGCTATCCGCCAAGCATTTACAGAAAGCGGAAATAAAAAGCTGACCGTCATCGAGCTAGAAGGGCTAAACCACCTGTTTCAAGAGAGTGAAACCGGATTGCCCAACGAATATGGCGTGATCGAGGAGACCTTTTCACCCAAGGCGTTGGACGCGATCATGCGGTTCATCTGTGCACTATAAAAAACGTGCCGATAAAAACAGTTTTATCGGCACGTGATGTTTATAAGACCCTGTACGCGGTGAAACCGCTGGGGGATTAGATCCACTTCATGTAGGCGAAGTCGTTGCGGTGCGGCAGACCGGGGTGCTTCGGGAATACCCGTAGCCCGTACTGGTGCGTGCCGGGGTCGTTCAGGCTTTGAGCGGTCTCGAAGTAAAGTCGGGAACCCTCGGTCTTGACCAGGTCGAACTCGAATGCTTCGATGAACTGGGGACCCTTGTGAAGGTTGTCGTGATCGATAACGACGACCTCCACGCCAATATCGCAGGGGAGGTTCTTCTTGTCGATGACCACCCGGCCATACACCTCTTCGGGATCGTTATTGACCTTCATCTTCACGTTGGGGTTGAACTCTACTTTCACCACCTCCAGGGTATCCCACTGAGAGGCAGTTGCTTCCTTCCACTTGACGATCTCCCTGGCCTTCGCGTAGTTGTTGGCCTGAATGCGCTTGGAGCGCTCCGCCAGCTTGTTGTAGAAGCGGTCGAAGTAGTCGTCCATCATCCGCTTGGTGTTGAAGCGGGGGGCTATCTCGGCCATCGACTTCTTGATGTATTGCACCCATTCGTGCGAGAAGCCGTTGCTGTTGTGGGCGTAATAGAGCGGGATAATCTCGTTCTCGAGCATCGAGTAGATGGTGGTGGCGTCCAGCTCGTCCTGATAGGCTTGGTTGTCGTAGGTTCGCTTGTCGGTAAGCGCCCACCCTGCGCCCTCAACGTACCCCTCGTACCACCAACCGTCGAGTACCGAGAAGTTGAGCACGCCGTTCATCTGTGCCTTCTCACCGGAGGTGCCCGAAGCTTCCTGGGCCCGGGTAGGGGTGTTGAGCCAGATATCCACGCCGGAGATCAGCCGCTTGGCCAGCCGCATGTCGTAATTCTCGAGGAAGATGATCTTTCCAAGGAACTCGGGACGACGCGATATCTCCACGATCTGCTTGATAAGCCCTTGACCACCTCCATCGGCCGGGTGCGCCTTGCCGGCGAAGATAAACCGAACCGGGTACTTGGGGTTGTTCACGATGCGGGAGAGCCTGTCGAGGTCGGTGAAGAGGAGGTGCGCCCGCTTGTAGGTGGCGAATCGGCGAGAGAAGCCGATAAGCAGGGCGTTGGTGTGTAAGTCCTCCAGCATGGTCATGATGCGGGAAGGGTCGGCCTGGTTCTTGAGCCATCCCTCCTTGAACTCCTCGTGGATGTAGTCGATGAGCATCTTCTTCAAATGGCAGCGCAGCTCCCATATCTCGTTGTCGCTCACGTCGTAAATCTTTTGCCAGCGCTCCATGTTGGACTGATCCTGGAAGAACTCGTCACCGAAGTGCCTCCGGTATAGGGCCTTTACCTGCGAGGTGGCCCAGCTGGGAAGGTGAACCCCGTTGGTCACGTAGCTCACGTGTGACTCCTCCGGGAAATATCCTTTCCATACCGGTTGGAACATCTGTTGCGACACGGTGCCGTGCAGCTCGCTCACGCCGTTGGCCTCCTGCGCCGTGTTGAGCGCGAAGACGCTCATGGAGAACTTCTCGTCGCTGCCGGGGTTGGCACGCCCCATGTCCATAAAGCGGGACCAGGGGATACCGATCCTCTCGACGATGGGAGCCAGATACTTTTGAATGAGGTGCTCGTCGAAGTAGTCGTGTCCCGCGGGTACCGGCGTGTGGACCGTGTATAGCGAGGAGGCGCGTACCACTTCCAAGGCCTCGTTAAACGATAGCCCCTCCTCCTTCACGTAATCGCGTAACCGCTGTACGCTAATAAATGCAGCGTGTCCCTCGTTCATGTGGTATACCTCTTTCTTGATGCCCAGCTTCTTCAAGAGGAGCATGCCGCCTATCCCCAGGAGGTACTCCTGCTTCATGCGGTTCTCCCAGTCGCCCCCGTACAGTTGGTGGGTGATGGAGCGGTCGAACTCGCTGTTCTGTTCCAGGTCGGTATCCATCAGGTAGAGATCCACGCGGCCCACGCCCACCTTCCAGACGTTGGAGTAAACGGTGCGGTCATGGAACGGCACCTCCAGGATCATCGGCGAACCATCGGGGTTCATCACCTGGGTAATGGGGAGGCTACCGAAGTTCTGCGCCTCGTAATTGGCGATCTGCTGTCCATCTACCGACAGGCTCTGCGTGAAGTAACCGTAGCGGTACAGGAACCCCACGGCCGTCATGTCCACCCGGCTGTCACTCGCCTCCTTCAGGTAGTCGCCAGCTAGCACGCCAAGGCCCCCCGAGTAGATCTTAAGCACGTGCGAGAGGCCGTACTCCATGCTGAAATAGGCCACGCTGGGGCGATTGGCATCGTAGGGCTGGTTCATGTAGCGCTTGAAGGTGTCGTAAACGCGGTTAAGGCGTTGCATCAAATCTTTGTCCTGTATCGCTTTTTCGGTGATGTCTGATTGCAGGTTCTGCATCATCACGACCGGGTTTTTCTCACTTTTCTCCCACTCTTTCAGATCGATATCCTCGAAGATGGCCCTTGCCTCTTCGTTCCATACCCACCATAAGTTGTGGCTGATCTCCTGTAGCGGCTCCAGCTCGGGCGGGAGTACTGCATGCACATGAATGTCTCTCCAAATGGGATTGTTCGAATAACTTGATTTAATAATCATAAATCTTCGGTTTTTATCAGTTAATTATGTATTCGTTTGATTATTTTGCTCCTTAGTCATCCGTGGTCTCTTTGTAGCTATCAGCTTCCGTTGATTCCTTTTGACTTAGGGATTTTCCGTTGTCCTCGCGGTTTTGGCTACCTATGTTTGGTTCCATTATGTTCCGCTACTTTTCCGTTGTACGGCTTGGGTTGCGGCGTAAAATAGCCTCTTCCTTGATAACCTAATGGATTTCGTGCGACAAAGATAATAATTTTATCGCACATTTCCCGTATATGGCCTCGATAATCGGAGGAACGAGTTATGCAATGCTTTGCGGTAAGCCTCTTGATAATGAGCGATGAAGTGGGCCCAGTCCGCCTGGTCGGATAGTTTGGCGGCTTTGCGTTTTATCGTGGTTACCTGTGTTGCGCTTTTTAACGAGAAGTCGCGGATAACCGACGCGATTGCCTCCACCGCCTCCGCGTAATTTTCATCGTTCCGGTGAATGATCTCCACCCCGTTATGGAACGGGGACTTCCCTTTGTCTTGCTGCTCTGCCCAAACACCAAAACCCGAAAGGGAGGTGGTGATGGTGGGGATGGAGAAAGCGACGCTCTCATGAGGGGTGTAACCCCACGGTTCGTAATAGGAGGGGAAGAGCGACAGGTCGAAGCCAATCAACAGGTCGTAATAGGGGAGGTTGAATATGCCATCATCGCCGTTCAGGTAGGAGGGGACGAAGAGGATCTTCACCCGGCTGCCGGGGGCGTAGCTGAACCCTTGACGCTGGATATGCTTTGTCACGGCGTCATTCCACGGCTCCACCAGCTCGTGCGTGGTAAAAGAGAAAGCGGTTTCTGCTCTTGGCCTTGTCTCCTTGTCCGATGGGGCAATCGCCTCGGCGATTACTTCCGTCCCCGCGACAGTTTTCTCCCCGGAAATGGTTGTTTGGCCGGAAGCGATTTCTACTCCCTCCGCGAGGGCTTTCTGAAGCGCCTCCCGCGGCCCTTTTATCCAGGCCGGCACCATGATAAAGGCGATCACCTCTCTCTCAATTCCCTTCATGGACTGCAAACGCTTCATGGAGTCGATGAACAGGTCGATGCCCTTGTTCTTGTACTCGTACCGCCCGCTGGTGCCCACCAGCAACGCGTCGCGATCAACCGGATGACCCAATGCTTTTTCCGCCACGTTGAGCAGGGTGTGTCGTGCCCTCGCGCGGGCCTCGTCGTATGCCTTGCCGGTGGGGATGAACCCCTTTTCAAAACCGTTCGGGGTCACCACGTCGGGCTGCCGCCCAAGGAACTGGACGCACTCCCTGGCGGTGATGTCGCTCACCGTGGTGAGGCAATCGACGTTCAGCGCGGCCTTCTTCTCGATGGAGTGCTTGGCCACCATGTTGAGCGTGCTCGCCATCTGGTCGCCATCGTACGCTTCCAGATGGGTGTAAAGGGGCAGGTTGTTGCCGGCGATGGAGCGCCCCATGGAGGTAGCGTGCGTGGTGAAGATGGTGGCTACCTTGGGCACGTGTTTCTTGATGTAGAGCGCACCGGCACCCGTCATCCACTCGTTGAAGTGGGCGATCACGTTCTCCGTCTCCAGGTGATGGAAGCGGTAGAAGCTCTCGATGATCATCCCCGCGGTGTAGGCGAAGACAGTCGACTCGTGGTAGTCGCCGTAGGCCGAGAGGGAGTCCACCCCGAAATCGGTCCACATCTGGGCGTAGATGTTGTTCTTCCACTGAAGGAACGGTTCAAACTGTACGAGGAGGACTACCGGGTTCCCCGGCACGTCCCAACGGCCGGCGCGTACTTTGAGGCCGCGGTTAACCCGCGCATGCTCCCGCCAAGACTTGTACAGGTCGGGCTCCTCGATGAACCAGGGATTCTTGTCACCCTGCAGGTCGGGACCGATAAACAGGACGCGGTCCTTGTAGAGCTGTTGTAGCGTGTTGGCACGCGTGGATAGCACGGTGTAAATGCCGCCCACCTTGTTGCATACCTCCCAGCTGGTTTCGAACAGGTAATCGGGGGTGAGTTTAGCTTCTATTTGCATATGATTCTTCTTTCTCTTTTCCAAGGGGACAAAGATAATAAAAATAAATTACCTTTGCAGTTTCATGGCAATGCTTGAACCGATAGAGATTAGCCAGTTGCAGCAGCGGGTGGAGAAACACCCCAACGTGGCGGCTGCCAGCGCGATGCTGGAGAAGGTGAAGGTGCTCTCCGTGACGGGGTTGCACGGGTCGTCACGTGCCCTCTTCGCGGTGAGCCTCTTCAACAAGCGACCGGGAACCTACCTCTACATACTAAACGACGCTGAGACGGCGGGCTACTTCTATCACGACGCGGTGCAGGTGATGGGCAGCGAGCGGGTGCTTTTTTTCCCGTCGGCCTACAAGAGGGCCGCCAAGTACGGCCAACTGGATTCGGCGAACCAGGTGCTGCGCACCGAGGTGCTGAGCCGCCTGCAGGAACCGGATGAGCCGCTGCTAATCGTCTCTTACCCCGACGCGCTGACCGAGAAGACAGTGTCGGGAGAACACCTCGAGGAGAACACGCTGAAGGTAAAGGTGGGTGACAGGCTCGACCCCTCTTTCGTGAGCGAGGTGCTGGAGTCGTTCGGCTTTCAGTATGTGGATTACGTCTACGAACCAGGACAGTACGCCGTGAGAGGGAGCATCCTGGACCTCTTCTCGTTCTCGTGTGAGTATCCGTATCGGGTCGACTTTTTTGGCGACGAGGTGGATACCATCCGCACGTTCGAGCTGGAGTCACAACTGTCCAGGGAGAGGCTCAACGAGATACGGGTGGTGCCCGACCTTACCCGCTCCGCCACGCAGAGCGCTTCGCTGTTCGACTCGCTGCCCTTGAACGCGGTAGTGGGGATCGAAGACCCGCGCTGGGTCTACAGCCGGGTGGTGGGACTGAACGAGGAGGAGCCCCGTGTGGACTTGGAGGAGGAGGGGTTCGTGAAGGCGGAGCTGCTTACGCTGAAAGAGTTTAAGGGGGCAATCGGTCCCTTCAAAAAGCTGACGCTGGCCGCGAAGGGGGTGGCCGCGAAGGGGACGGACAAACCCGATGCGCTCCTCTCGTTTACTACCTCCCTGCAACCGCTCTACCACAAGAACTTCGACCTGTTGAGCGATTCGCTGCACCGCTTCATAGACGACGGATACACCATCTACATCCTGAGCGATAGCGAGAAGCAACAGAAGCGGCTCTTCCATATCTTTAATGACCGGAATGACCCCATCCCGTTCGTGCCGGTGACCAAAACGTTGCACGAGGGCTTCTCGGACGAAGCGCTGAAAATCTGCTGCTTTACCGACCACCAGATTTTCGACCGTTTCCACAAGTATAGCCTCAAGTCCGATCGGGCACGGTCGGGCAAGATCGCCCTAACCCTCAAGGAGATAAACCAGCTGCAGATGGGCGACTTCGTGGTGCACCTGGACCACGGTATCGGGCAGTTCGCGGGGCTGGTGAGGCTGCGCATAGGCGAGAAGGTACAGGAGGTGATCAAGCTTACCTACCAGAACAACGATGCGGTGTTCGTCTCCATTCACTCGCTGCACAAGATCTCCAAGTACAAGGGGAAAGAGGGGGAGGCACCAAAGCTCAACAAGCTGGGCTCCGGCGCGTGGGAGCGGGTCAAGCAGCGGGCCAAGTCGAGGATAAAGGATATCGCGCGCGACCTGATCAAGCTGTACGCGCAAAGGCAGCAGGAGAAGGGGTTCCCCTTCTCGAAGGATACCTACCTGCAGACGGAGTTGGAGGCCTCGTTCATGTACGAGGATACACCCGACCAGGTGAAGGCCACGCGCGATGTCAAGGCCGATATGATGAGCGAAAAGCCCATGGACCGGCTTATCTGCGGCGACGTGGGGTTCGGCAAGACGGAGATCGCCATCCGGGCGGCCTTTAAGGCGTCTGTCGACGGGAAGCAGACGGCGGTGCTGGTGCCGACCACGGTGCTGGCCACGCAGCACTACCACACGTTCCGCGAGCGGCTCGAGAACTTCCCGGTGAGGGTGGATTACCTGAGCCGCGGTCGCTCACCCAAGGAGCAAAAAGAGATCCTGGCCGATTTGGCAGAGGGGAAGATCGATATACTGATCGGGACGCATCGGCTGGTGGGGAAAGATGTGAAGTTCAACGATCTGGGACTGCTGGTAATCGACGAGGAGCAGAAGTTCGGGGTGGCAACCAAGGAGAAGCTGAAGCAGCTGAAGGTTAACGTGGATACGCTCACCATGACGGCTACCCCCATACCGCGTACACTGCAGTTCTCGCTCATGGGGTCGCGAGACCTCTCCATCATCAACACACCCCCGCCCAACCGTTACCCGATACAGACGGAGGTGCACACGTTTGATACCGACGTGATCCGCGAGGCGCTGAACTTTGAGCTGAGTCGCAACGGGCAGGTGTTTATCGTGAACAACCGCGTCCAAAACCTCTACGAGCTGGAAGCACTGGTCAAACGGGAAGTGCCGGATGCGCGGGTGGCCGTGGGACACGGGCAGATGGACCCCAAGCGGCTCGAGAAGGTGATTGCCGACTTCGTGAACCACGAGCAGGATGTGCTGATCGCGACGACCATTATCGAGTCGGGCATCGATATGCCGAATGTGAATACCATCGTGGTGATCAACGCGCACCACTTCGGGCTGAGTGACCTGCACCAGCTGCGGGGCAGGGTGGGGCGGAGCAACCGCAAGGCGTTTTGTTACCTGCTGGCCCCGCCGCTCTACACGCTGACCGGTGATGCCCGCCGCCGGCTCCAGGCCATCGAGAACTTTGCCGAACTGGGTAGCGGGCTGCACATCGCGATGCAGGACCTGGATATCCGGGGGGCGGGTAACCTGTTAGGGGCGGAACAGAGCGGGTTTATAGCCGACCTGGGCTACGAGGCGTACCAAAAGATACTGGCCGAAGCGGTGCAGGAGCTGCGCCGCGATGAGTTTGCGGGGCTCTATAGCGAGCCGTCGGGTAACGGCAAGGAGGGTGATGGTATCTTCGTGCAGGACGTGCTCGTGGAGAGTGACCTGGAGCTGATGTTCCCGGTGACCTACATCCCCAACGATGCCGAGCGGATAGCGATTTACCGCGAACTCGACAGCTTAAAGAGCGAGATAGAGACCCTGGAGTTCTCCAAGAGGCTGGAAGACCGGTTCGGACGGGTACCGACGCAGGGGAGGGAGTTGATCCGGATCGTGCGGTTAAGGCGACTTGCCCAAACGGTGGGTGTAGAGAAGGTGGTGCTGAAGAACGGGCAGATGGCGCTGCACCTGGTGACCGACACGGAGTCGCCCTTCTACCAGTCGCCCGCGTTTGACAAGCTGCTGAACTTCGTGCAGACCTACCCCCGCCGTTGCCTCTTCCGCGAAACGGGCAAGCGCCGCTCGCTCGTCATCCGCCACGTGGAGAGCGTGGAAGCCGCGGTCGCGATCCTCGACGAGGTGAATACCCGAAAGTGCAGCGAAGCTGAAAACGAACTAAGGTCTTCGCCTTGAAAACAAGAACGTCAAGTATCAGTGCGTGAACTTCAAGTGATGTTCACTACTTCTTCTCCGAGAGCGCCTCGAAGATGAGTTTCTCTAACTCTTCCGCGAGCTCGGGGTTGTCCTTAACCGCTTGCTTGGCGGCATCACGCCCTTGCCCTAATCGGGTATCATTGTAGCTATACCAGGAGCCGCTCTTCTTGATGATGCCGAGGTCCGATCCCAGGTCGATGATCTCCCCGGTTCTTGAAATCCCCTCCCCGAACATGATATCGAACTCCGCTTTCCGGAAGGGTGGTGCCACCTTGTTCTTCACTACCCTTACCCGGGTGGGGCGGCCAATCTGTTCTTCACCGTCCTTGATGGGGCTGCCGCTGCCGCGGATGTCGAGCCGCACCGACGAGTAGAACTTGAGCGCGTTCCCGCCCGTCGTGGTTTCGGGGTTCCCGAACATGATCCCGATCTTCTCCCTCAACTGGTTGATGAAGATGCAGGTGGTGTTGGTCTTGCTGATGGCGGCGGTGAGCTTCCGGAGGGCTTGCGACATTAGCCGGGCTTGCAGGCCAACGTTCGAGTCGCCCATATCGCCTTCGATCTCCTTCCTGGGTGTCAACGCGGCCACGGAGTCGATCACGATGATGTCAACCGCCGAGGAGCGGATCAGCTGTTCTGCGATTTCCAGTGCCTCCTCCCCGCTACTGGGCTGCGATATAAGCAGCTCATCGGTGTTCACGCCCAGCTTCTCGGCGTAGAAACGGTCGAACGCGTGCTCCGCATCGATAAATGCCGCGTAGCCGCCCGCCTTTTGCGCCTCGGCAATGGCGTGGATGGCCAGCGTGGTCTTACCGGATGATTCGGGACCGTAGATCTCGATGACGCGCCCGCGGGGGTACCCGCCCACGCCCAGTGCCACGTTCAGCCCGATGGAGCCGGATGAGATGACCGGGATCTCCTCCACTTTCTCATCGCCCATCTTCATGATAGACCCTTTCCCGTAGGTCTTCTCTATCTTGTCCATCGCCGCACGCAGCGCCTTCAATTTTTCACTGTTCTTGGTCTCTTTTATCTCTTCTGCCATGATTGTAGTTCAATTATTAGTTAGTTACAAGTTGAAAGTTGAAAGTATAAAGTACAAAGTAAAAAGTTACACGGATAGTACAAATATACTTAATTTACCAGAGGTTAAAAAGCGATTCCGAAAGAAAATTCATACCAGCCCGTACATACCCCCGGGCAGTGCCTCCACGAGCTCTTTCATCTCCAGTTCCAGCAGGGTCATGAAGAGTTCCGGTACCGGGGTGTTGAGCTCGATGCTCATCGCATTCACCTGCATCGTTCCGCTTTCGGCGAGGAGGGTGATGATTGCCTGCTCCTCTTCCGATAGCTCGGTGAACAGTTCCGTTTGTCGGGGAATGTTGGGCATTGCCGGCTCCACCCAGCCCATGTGCGCGATGAAGTCTGCCGTGCTGTGCAGCAGCAGCGCCTTGTTGTGGGCTATCAGGCGGTTGCAGCCGTCGGACACCTTATCGTTAACCCGCCCAGGCAGCGCGAAGACCTCCCGGAAGTAGGAGTTCGCGATGTCGGCGGTGAGGAGCGATCCCCCTTTCTTGGGCGACTCCAGCACGACGACCGCGTCTGACATGCCCGCCACGATGCGGTTTCGCTTTACGAAGTTGTGTCTGTCGGGGTTGGTGCCACTGGGGAACTCGGTCAGCAGTGCCCCATCCTCCAGCATCTCGACCGCCGTTTGACGGTGGAGGCTCGGGTAGATCCTGTCCAGCCCGTGAGCCAGCACTGCCACGGTGGAGAGCCCGTTTTGCAGGGCGGCCCGGTGGGCGCAGATGTCGATGCCGTACGCGAGGCCGCTCACCACCTGCACATCGGGGAAAGACGCGGCGATCTCCGAAACGAACTCCCGGCAGAAACCCTCCCCGTAGCGGGTGGAGCCGCGGGTTCCCACGATGCTGATGGTCTTCTCCCGGTTGAAGTCGGCGTTCCCCTTGCCGTATAGCAGCACGGGAGCATCCACGCAGTTGGCCAGTCGCCTCGGGTAGTGCTCGTCGGTATAAAAGAGGAGGCGGAGCTGGTTCCTCTCCACGAACGCCAGCTCTTTCTCTGCCCTTCGGAGCACTTCGGGATCCCGGATCTCTTCGATGAGCCGTCTCGATATACGGGGAATGGTCTCCAGCCCGCGGATGTCACCCTTGAAAACCGCCTCTTCGCTGCCCATCACACGCACCAGTTCCCGCGCGTGGGCTACTCCCACGCCTTTCACTTGGGTAAGGGCGATTTGGTAAAGCGGCCTGTTTTTCATAGCATCGTCTCCTTAAATAGTCAGCTTTCATGTTTTCGCTTTTATTTACTTTCAAGTTCGCTTCGCAGATATTTGCTCGCCTTAGCATAGTTCAAACGAGTTTGACTCTGCATTCGGCTTATGCAAATATTCGACTGAAGCTCGTTTTACGACCCATCAACTGTTTGTTCGCTAAAAGAAAAGAACTCGCGTTGCTCAAACAGCTTTTCTTTTTTAACGCGAACTTCGCAGGATGTGTCCCCGTAAAACGAGCTAAGGTCTTCGCGCTGAAAGCAAATAACAATAGTACAACACGTGCAAGTAGTCTTTAGATGTAATCCTTGAACGCTTCGTCGAACACCTCGGGTTTCGACAGCTTACCATTGACCAGGTTCACCACCTCGATCTTGGCCTTCGCGCACAGCGCGTTGTCCTTTAGCCGGATGATCTCCTGGTGGAAGATGAACTTCACGTTCTGTCGCTCGATCCGGGTAACGGTGCAAAGGAACTCGTCCATGCCGATAAGGGGTATCTTGTACCGTATGTCTACCCGTGCCACCACCGCGTCGATCCCCTCCAGGTGCAGCTGGTAGAAGTTTAGCCCCACCTGCTCCAGGAACTCGTGGCGGGTGACCTCGAAGTAGTGCTGGTAGTTCGCGTTGTTCACGTGCCCCTGCGCGTCGCACTCGTAGTCGCGCACCTTCATCCGGTACTCAAAAATCGCCTTCATATTACTCCTTTCTCGTTGTCATTCATTCGTGACAGTTTCGTTTATCACCTCCATTCTTGGCTACACGCTTACCCTCGACTTGCCTTAGTGGTGCTTACTACAGTTTACCGGTTGTCGTTCGATTACCGTTGTTTTTTCAACCACTCCCTCGCGTTCACGAACGCCTCCATCCAGGGTGTCACCTCCTGCTTCCGGTACTTGAACGGGTAGTAGGCGTTCTGCCAGGGGAAGATGGCCCGTTCCGGGTGGGGCATCATCACCAGGTGCCGCCCATCCTTGGAACAGAGGGCGGCGGTGGAGAAGTCCGACCCGTTGGGGTTCCCCGGGTATTCATCGTACAGGTACTTGGCGGCGATGGCGTAGCTCTCTTCCCCTTCGGGCAGTACAAAACGCCCTTCACCATGCGCGATCCACGCGCCCAGTTGGCTGCCCGCGAGCGACTTCAGCATCACCGAGTTGTTCTTGGGTATCGTGAGGTTTACGTAGGCCGATTCGAACTTGCCGGAGCTGTTGGGCCGCATTTTCGGGTGGTTCTCTCCCATCTCGGGGTAGAGCATTCCCAGCTCCATCAGGAGCTGGCACCCGTTGCAAATGCCCAGGCTCAGCGTATCTTCGCGTGTGAAGAAGCGTTGTAGTGCCGTTTTCGCCTTATCGTTGTACTTGAACCCGCCGGCCCACCCCTTGGCGGAGCCCAGCACGTCAGCGTTGGAGAAGCTGCCGCAGAAGACGGCGAAATGAACCCCCTCCAGCGTCTCGCGGCCCGAGGTGAGGTCGGTCATATGCACGTCCTTCACGTCGAAACCGGCGAGGTAGAGCGCGTAGGCCATCTCCCGTTCGCCGTTGGTCCCTTTTTCGCGGATGATCGCCGCGGTGAGGCCCGATTTCTCCACCCGGTTGGGATCCAGTCCCATCTCTTCCATCTTCCCGGTGAAGGAGGATGGAATCTCGAACCGCAGCGGCTGTCTCTTGTAGTTGTCGAACCTCGCTTGCGCGTGCTCCTCGCCGCTCTGTTCGCGGTCGAAGAGGTAGGAGGTCCTGAACCAGGTGTCCCGCAACGCATCGATATCGAACTCCTGGTAGAAATCTTCCTTGGAGATAATCAGCTTTCGCTCCTCGATGGGGCGTGCCACGATCGCGAATCCCACGCCGTAGTCGTCCAGTATCTTCTCTACCAGCCGGTGATGCTTCACTTGGATGAGCACGCCCGGGTTCTCGGAGAAGAGCACCTTGATGAGGTCGGTATGGCGGATCTTGTCCAGTCGAGCCTCGAGGCCTCCATGCGGGTTGGCGAAGCACATCTCCAGCATGGTGGTAATCATCCCCCCTTCTGAGATGTCGTGCCCGGCGAGGATAAGTCCACGCCTTACGAGCTCTTGCACGGCCGTGAACGCGTTCTTGAAGTATTCGGCATCGGTCACCGTGGGTGCCTCATCGCCTATCTTGCCCAGGGTCTGCGCAAACGCCGAGCCCCCCAGCTTGAAGAAGTCGAACGAAAAGTCGATATAGTAGAGGTAGGTTCCCTTGATGTAAGCGAGCACTGGCGGAACGATCCGACGGACGTTTTGCACCTCGGCCGCCGCGGAGATGATCACCGTGCCCGGGGAGTAGACCTGATCATCGCCGTACCGTTGCGTCATGGAGAGCGAGTCTTTCCCCGTGGGGATGTTGATTCCCAACGCGCAGGCGAAATCGGAGCAGGCCTCCACCGCCTTGTATAGGCGGGCATCTTCGCCGGGGTTGCGGCAGGGCCACATCCAGTTGGCGCTCAGTGAAATGCCCTCGAGACCCCGGGTGAGGGGGGCGAACACGATGTTGGTCAGCGCCTCGGCTACTGCCATCACCGAGCCGGCGGCGGGGTCGATCATCGCCACCTGGGGCGCGTGCCCTATCGAGGTGGCCATGCCGGCGTATCCCCTGTAGTCGAGGGCAATGGCACCGCAGTCGCTCAGCGGCAGCTGAATCTCGCCCTGATTCTGTTGTTGGGCAACCTTGCCGGTCACGGAGCGGTCCACCTTGTTCGTGAGCCAATCTTTGCAGGCGACCGACTCCAACGTGAGGACGTTCTCCAGGTATTCATCGAGCCGCTTTAGATCGTACTCGGGTGCGCTATACTCCTCGATCAGGGTGTTGTCTTCCATCACGGTCATCGGCACTTTCCCGAAGAAATCCGACAGCTCCATGTCGATGGGTTTCACGCCATCTGCTTGCCGGAAGGTCAGTCGCTGGTCGCCCGTGGTTTCTCCCACCACGTAGAGGGGTGCCTGCTCCCGCTTGGCGATTTGGTCGATTCGCTCCAGGTCTTTCGGGTTCACCAGCAGTCCCATGCGCTCCTGGCTCTCGTTGCCGATGATCTCTTTAGCCGAGAGTGATTTGTCGCCCACGGGGAGCTTCTCCATCTCGATCACGCCCCCCGTCTTTTCCACCAGCTCCGACAGGCAGTTGAGGTGTCCCCCCGCGCCGTGGTCGTGGATGGATACGATGGGGTTATCGTCTGACTCGGCCAGGGCCCGGATCACGTTGGCTACCCGTTTCTGCATCTCGGGGTTGGCCCGTTGTACCGCGTTCAGCTCGATGCCCGAGGAGAACTCGCCGGTGTCGACCGATGAGACGGCACCGCCGCCCATGCCGATGCGGTAGTTATCGCCACCCATCACCACCACCTTCTGACCGCTCTTCGGCTCCTCTTTGAGGGCGTCGCGGCGGTTCGCGTAGCCGATACCCCCGGCCATCATGATCACCTTGTCGTAGGCGAATTTCTTATAGTTCTCGGTATGCTCAAAGGTGAGCAGCGACCCGCAGATGAGCGGTTGCCCGAATTTGTTCCCGAAGTCGGATGCCCCGTTGGAGGCCTTCATCAGTATCTGCTTTGGCGTTTGGTAGAGCCAGTCGCGGGGTGGCATTGCTTCTTCCCAGGCGCGTCCCTCCTCTATGCGCGGGTAGGCGGTCATGTACACCGCCGTGCCGGCAATCGGCAGGGCTCCCTTGCCGCCCGCCAGCCTGTCGCGTATCTCCCCTCCCGAGCCGGTGGAGGCGCCGTAGAACGGCTCTACGGTGGTGGGGAAGTTGTGCGTTTCTGCCTTGAGCGACAGCACGCTTTCTATCTCTTTGGTGCGGAAGAAGCCGGGGCGGTCTGCATGCTCGGGGATAAACTGCTCCACGGTAGGTCCCTGCACGAACGCCACGTTGTCTTTGTAGGCCGATACTAGCCCGTTGGGGTTGACCGAGGAGGTCTTCTTGATCAGTTGAAACAGCGATAGCTCCTTCTCCTCGCCGTCGATGATGAAGGTGCCGTTGAATATCTTGTGGCGGCAGTGCTCGGAGTTCACTTGCGAGAAGCCGAACACCTCGCTGTCGGTAAGCTTGCGCCCCATCTTGCGGCTCACCTCCTCCAGGTAGTCGATCTCGTCGGCACTGAGTGCCAGCCCTTCCTCCTCGTTGTAGGCCGCGATGTCGTCGATCTGCATGATTGCCTCCGGCTGCCTGTCGTTCACGAAGAGGGCTTGATCCAGTTGACGGTACCGCTCTTGCAACATCGGGTCGAAGTCGTTCGCACCGGTGCCCATCGGTGCCGGGATGAACTCCTCTATCCGGGTGATCCCTTCCACGCCCATGTTCCGGGTGATCTCCACCGCGCAGGTGCTCCAGGGGGAGATCATTTCGCGTCGGGGGCCGATGAAGGCTTGCTCTACCACTTCTTCTTGAAGGAGCTCCGCTTCCCCGAAGAGCCACGCCAGTTTTTGTTGGGTCTCGGTTGAGAAATCCAATTCGGTTTCCACGGCGATGACCGTGCGCGAGGGTGTCCTGAAAAATGCAATCATACTCTTTTTTCGCTGTTTTTTGTTCCGTTATATGACTACAAAGGTAGTGAACTTTTTCGTTAAGTCAAATGGGCAAACGCGAGTTTACTTGATGTTTGCCATGACGAGAAAAAGTCTAAACCTCGTTGAACTTTTTCGTTAAGTCAAATGGGCAAACGCGAGTTTACTTGATGTTTGCCATGACGAGAAAAAGTCTAAACCTGAGATTGCTCTCTGCTTTCAAAGCGAAGACCTTAGCTCGTTTCACTCCGTAGATATTTGCTGCGTTCGGCAAAGTCAAAGCAAGCTTTGCGTTTGCTCTCACTTATCGCAAATATTTCACGGGGACACATCCTGTGCAGTTCGCGTTAAAAAAGAAAAGCTGTTTGAGTAACACATGGGCGAACTTTTGCGTTAAGCAAGACGAGCAGAAATGAACGTGTTCATATATGCCGTTGCGAGCAAAAGTGCAGCGAAGCTGATTTCTTTTCTTTTAGCGAACAAGCAG
>DUNG01000054.1 GCA_012839475.1 Petrimonas sp.
AAGTTTCTACGCCACGCTGCAGACTGAGCTGCTTGACCGCTATACCTGGCCAACTCGTCAATGCCTCCGATCTGCGATCTTTGAATATATCGAGTGTTTCTACAACCGCAGGCGGTGACATTCCGCCCTAGGATATCTATCCCCAGCCGAATTCGAAGAGAGGTGGTTCAAACAAGTGAAATTAAAAGAATCAGCATGAAAAGCCCCGTTGTACCCACCAAACCGGGTCAACTCCAAATTCAAAAAAAGGAGAAGAAAAAGATGACAGAAGTAATCGGAATGTTGTTGGCTATAGCGGTGTTAATATACTTAACCTATAAAGGTGTAGATGCCTTAATTACATCTTTGGTTGCAGCGGCTATCATTATCGTAACAAACTCCATGAATATTTGGGAGGGAATTGGTACTCATTATGCCTCAAGTTTTGCAGCTTTTGTTGGGGCTTATATGTTTGTTATTATTCCAGGAGCACTCTTTGGACAAATTATGCAGGAAACAGGTTGTGCTCAATCAATAGCTTATAAAATATCAGAAGTAGTTGGTTCTAAAAGAGCCATTCTGGCAACAGTGATTATGGCGGCGGTATTAACATATGGTGGCATTAGTGGGTTTGTTATAGTCTTTACAATTTTTCCGATTCAAAAATATCTTTTTGAAAAGGCCGGTCTTCCTAAAAGCTTGTATCAAGGTACAGTTCTTGTAGGTATGATTGCTGGTTCTTCATTAATTCCGTATTCACCGGAAATATACAACGTTATGCCAACGCAATATTTAGGGACAACAGTAGCTTCTGCACCTCTTTTTGGCATATCAATAGCAGTTGTGGTTACAGTAGTCAATATGATGTACCTAAAATATGAGGAGAGAAAACATTTTAAGCTTCACCCTTTTGTTGAAACTAATAGTGATGATATCTCTGAATTAAGTGATAAAAAAGGTGTAAGCTTCATTGCAGCTATTATTCCCATGGTAGTAGTTATTGGGACAATAGTGGTAACTACGGGAAAGCTAGATCCGACAGATTCAGTGTTTCTTGCATTAGTTATGGGTTGTGTTTTTGCAATAGCTTTTGGCTGGAAGGAAATTAGAGGCGGTGTGGTAAAAGCATGTTCTGCAGGATTGAAAAATGGTAGTGTTGCGTTAATAACTGTTTCGGCAATGATAGGGTTTTCTGGAGTTGTTACTGCTGCACCTGCGTTCCAGAAATTTGTTGACATTGTGATTTCTTTTAAATTCAATCCATATTTGTCTGAAGTGATTGGGTTGAATATTATTGCAGGTATAACAGGTTCAGGCACGGCGGGGCTTAAAATTTTCTTTGAAACCCTTGGGCAACATTATCTTGACTTAGGTGCTAATGCAGGTGCTATGCATAGACTTTCTCAAATTGCAGGGATGGGACTTAATACTTTGCCACATGCACCTCCTGTTATTATGGGGCTTACCTATATGGGAATATCCTTTGAAGAAGGATATAAAGCTACCTTTGTTACAAGTGTAGTGGTTACAACAATAGCCAGTATTCTTGCAGCACTTGTAGCGACATTAATTTATCCAATAGGATAACCGGTTATCATTTAGATCTACAAGCGGATAAATTGGAGGGGCTGTCCAAAAAGTTGGTATAGGATAGCCCCTTTTTCTGATATTAAATAGCCTACTTCTTCTAAAATTATCAACTGATTAGTAAGCGTAAAATAACACCCACCTTTTACGAGGCGGGTGTCTCCTCGCTTGTTTTTCCAATGCGGCACCCCGCAGGCAAGCCGGGTGACCAGGGTAGCAGCTCATCCAAGGCATTTCGATCTTTGACATCTATATTAGGCAGCCGTTCGAACAGGTATATTAGGTAGGTGAAAGGGTTCAACCCATTCTCTTTGGCCGTTTCGACAATGCTGTAGATCGTAGCACTGGCCTTTGCGCCACGTGGTGTATTCGAGAACAACCATCCTTTTCGACCGATGACAAAAGGCTTGATTGAGCGCTCAGCACGGTTGTTGTCGAGTTCCAGGCGACCGTCTGCAAGGTATGCCAAAAGCTTACTCCACTGATTCAGGCAATAGCCAATGGCCTGTCCGAAAGCGCTTTTCGGCAGCACCCGCGGTCTTTGATAATCGAGCCAGGCTTTGAATTCATCGATAAGCGGTCGGCCGCGTTTTAACCTTTCCCTGTAACGTTCTTCGTCGGAAACTCTTTTTAGCTCTCTCTCCAGGGCAAAAAGGCGGTTACAGAACTCAAGGCCATGTCTGGCAGCTACATCAGCATCTTGTTTGTCTTTCGGCAACGCCTTTAGGGCCTCATCGAACTGGCGCCGGGCATGCGCCCAGCAGCCGACCAGGGTAATATCGGGCAAACCATTGTAGCCGGCGTAGCCGTCAACATGCAAGTACCCCTTGAACCCTGAGAGGAAGCGTAAGGGATGTTTGTTGGCCCGGGTGGTCTGGTAGTCGTAAAGGACAATGGCCGGTTCTTCCCTACCAGTGCGGTAAAGCCACATGTATGATTTACTAGTCGCCTCCCGGTCTTCTTCTCGCAATACTTGCAGGGTTGTTTCATCGGAATGTAGGATATCGCGCTTTAACAAAAACTCATGCAGCCGATCATAAAGGGGCTCTAGCCAGAGCTCAGAGGACTTGATCATCCAGTTGGCCATGGTCTGGCGGGAAAGCGCAATGCCCAATCGGGAAAGGCTTTTTTCCTGGCGGTAAAGGGGTAACCCGTCAACATATTTACCGGTCATTACGTGAGCAATGGCTGAAGGTGAGGCCAAACTACCCGGCAGAGGCGGCTTCGGCATGGGAGCGGTGATGATCGGGGTATTAATTCCTTCCCGCTCACAGCGGCGGCAGGCGTAAACATAGCTGACGTGCTTGACTACAACAGCCTGAGCCGGAATGATTTTAATCTCCCGCCTGGTTTCAGTGCTCATTTCATGTAATGCATCGCCGCAGCAGGGACATATTTGTTCGTCAGCCGGCAGGCGGTATTCTTTTATTTCTTCCGGCAGATCTTTTAGCTGCGCGTCGCGCTTGCCCTTCTGTTTCCGGCGCCGGTAAGTGATCTCCTCCATGTCCGGCTCGGGTTCTGAGGGCTTGGCTGCAGCCTCGGCTTCGTTAAAGATCTGGAGTTGATATTGATCCGATTGCTCGCTTAAGCGGCCGAAGCGGTGTTTCTGGCTGAGGCGGAATTGCTCTTCATACCATGATACCTTAGCCATCAACTCAGCGATTTGTTGTTCTTGAAGGGCACATCTGTTTTGCAGTTCCTGGATCATTTGAGCACTGTTTTCCATGGTTTATTGCTTCGCCAAAAAGGCCGAAAACCTTTTATTTTAAGGCTTTTTTCTACGTTTTACAGCACAGTTCTAGCCCTAACTTCAGGGTGGGCAAAATGCTGTTTGAGCGATAAACCGTCTAGAAGCCAGTTTAATTCCCGCCTGCTTACCGGGGCCATTTCCGTTCTTTTTTTGTCCGGCCACTGGAATTTGCCTCTTTCCAGACGTCTGTAAAACAGCCAGAATCCATTGTGGTCCCATTTAAGGATTTTTAATTTGTCCCGTTTGCGGTTGCAGAAGACAAATAGGCAGGAAGAAAAGGGGTCAAGGTTGAAACCTTCCCTGACCAGGACGGCCAATCCGTCAATCGACTTTCGCAAATCAGTGGGCCCGCAAGCCAGGTAAACTTGATTATTGTTGTTTTCAAAGATCATAGGGCACTTAGGGTTCTTACGACTGCGATGAGCAGCTGCGGGTCGAAGCCATTTCGCACTTCGATCACCGCCGGTCCCATTCTAACTGCCAGCGCGGGTTCCGGATCGTAAAATTCCAGGGGCAGCCACTGGACGGCTGTTTGGGCTGGTGCCAGTGTTGTAAATTTTTTCAGCCAGTACCTGAGTTGATGAACCTTGACGCCGTGGTCAGCACACCATTTCGGCACGCTCAGCCCGGAACGATTAAACTCAACAACTCTCTCCGCCCAGACTGCGCTGTTGGCTTCACGATTGTTTTTGCTCATTGAAAACCCTCCTTAACCTGCTCTATGATAGAGTATGGCATAAA
>DUNG01000011.1 GCA_012839475.1 Petrimonas sp.
CCGAGATATACACGCGGATCGATCGCAACTTCCTGCGGCAGGAGATCATCGAATATATCTCGGTGGTCGTGATTTTCTCATGCCCCAGCATCTCCTGGATCACGCGGATGTTGGCACCCCGTTCCAGCAGGTGCGTGGCAAACGAGTGGCGAAAAGTGTGGGGGCTTACCTCCTTTTGTATGCCGGCTGCTTCCGCGTATTTTTTGATATAATGAAAAACGGTAACACGCGATATAGCTTTCCCGCGGGAGCTGACGAACAGGAACTCCTCCTGCCCTCTCTTCATTTCGATATTCCGTCGATAAGGGAGCCAGTTCCTGATCTTCTGGATAGCCGTTTCGGAGATAGGCACCAGTCGTTGCTTACTCCCCTTCCCCTCCACACGGATGAATCCCTCGTCCAGGAACAGGTCGGTATACCGCAGGTTGGTAAGCTCGGAGACGCGCAGCCCGCAGCTGTAAAGCACCTCGATAATCGCGTGATTCCGGGTTCCCTCGGGAGTCGACACGTCGATCGCGGAAAGGATAGCGTCGATCTCCTCCACCGAAAGGACCACCGGGAGTTTCATCCCTATTTTGGGCGTTTCCAGCAACTTGGCAGGATCATCTTTTCCATTGCCATCCAACTTTAGAAAATCAAAAAAGGACTTGATTCCCGAGATTACCCGGGCTGTGGATCGGGGCGATATTCCCTGGTCGTGCAGTTCAGCCAGAAACTCCTCCAGGTGGGGTGCTTCGACCTCTTCTAGCGTGATTCCCTTATCTTGGGTGAAGGCGATTAACTTGCCCAAGTCGGCCATGTAGGCATCAATCGTGTTGGCCGACAACCCCTTCTCCAACAGCAGGTAACGTTTGAACTCCCTGGCATGATCTCTTTTCATTGCCCGTTGCTCATGGCTGATTGACCCATCGTTCATTCGTCAGCGCCCTCTATGTCACGGGCTAACTGCCTTGCCTCTTCCGTACTTGCTTCGAGCGAAGACAATAGTGGCTCCTCCTCGTCTTTCGACAGTGGTTCTCGCTTTTCAAGGCGCTTCAATCGACCGATTATCTTCTCATCCCCCATCATCTGTATCAGGGGCAACAGCCGGTGAGCAATTTCTCCGGCCGATTCGGCATCGTTCTCTTTAAAAGCTTTCTTTAACAGGTCCGCCTGTTGGGGCGTCTCCTCGACAAACGAGTTCAGGATAGCCAAAGAGGCCTTCTTATCCTCTTTGACGAATTCGATGAGTGCCTGAGCGCCAGTTACTTTCTTACCGGTTTTTTCCCCATCAGTGGCCTTCGCGGCCGCGTCTGTCTCCCACTGCCCCAGGTACTTGAACAGGATATCACGTAGTTGCGCGGACGAGAAGGGTTTGGTAAGGTATCCCGTGAAGCCCGCTTTGAGCAGGGACTCCTCCGAAACATCGGATCGGGCCGACAGCGCGATAACGGGCAGGTTTCGAAGATCGTCATCCTCTATACGTCGCACCTCCTTGACCAGCGCGAAACCATCCATTCCCGGCATCTGTAGATCAACGAACAGCAGGTGAAACCGCTGCTCTAGAAGTCGGTTCGTCACACGATCGGGCTGGTTCTCCGTGACCACCTTCACGTTTGTCTTTTTAAGCATTTCGGCCACCATCTTCAATTGAACGGGATCATCATCAACCACTAAAACGGCAAGACCTTCCGGTAGTACTACCGACTCACTCGCTACAACAACTTCCGATGCCTTTATCGCCTGACCTCCCGCAACCTCCTCCGGCAGCGTTGCCACCTTGTCGGCGGCATCACCCTTTTCGTTGGCTATCTGCAGGGGAAGGTCGACGACAAACAGGGAGCCGACACCCTTCTTTGACTCCACGTGAATGGTCCCGTTCATCTGTTCCACGAACCCTTTGGTTATAGCCAACCCAAGGCCACTACCTTCCACGCGTTCACCCTCCCTATCGGCATAATTCAACTGCCTGAAGTCTTGAAATATCTGCGACTGTTCTTCCTTGCTGATACCTAATCCGGTATCCCTTACCTTGAATGAGAAGCAAGTACCCGTTTCAGACCCTTTACCTCTCCCCCTTCCTTTTCTCACTTGCCCTTTTTCATCCATCACCTCCAACACCTCTACCGTTACCTCTCCCTCCGGGGTATATTTAATCGCGTTTGAGATAAGGTTGCCGATCACCTGCCTAATCACGTAGGCATCCGCGTAGCAAATTGTATCTTCCGGCAACCGGTTGTCAATCCGGTAATCCAATTTTTTCTGAGCGGCCATCGGCTTAAAGCTAAGTGCAATATCTTCCACCAATTTGTACAGGTTGATGTTCGTCGGTTGCATTTGCCATACTCCCGCATCCAGTTTATGGTAATCCAGCAAGGAGGATGCAAGCTGCAGTACATGTTTCCCGGAGTGCTGCATATTGGTCACGTACTCCTTAACGACGGGTGCTGCTTCATCCCCTTTAGCCTCATCATCCACCCTCTCTTCCATCAATTCCAAGTAGCCGAGGATAGAGCTCATGGGGGCTTTTATATCGTGCGAGATGGTGAGCATCATCCTCTCGCGGGAGGCCAGCAGCTCTGTTACCCGTTGATTGGACTCCTCCAGCTTTCGGCGGTAGCGCTGGCTCCTGTTGATGTCTATCAAAAAGAGAATGGCGAACAATAGGGCGATCCCGACGGCCACCAGCGAACTCTGGTGAATGGTGTTTAGAGAGTGAGTAAGTGCATCCTCCCTATCGACAAGAAGTTGATACGACTTCATCATCTCCTCTTGCTCAATCCCTTGTAACAACTCGTTAATACGGGTAGTGAGCAAGTGGTTGGTTTGGGTAACCACCTCCTGCCTCGCCAGCAACGCCGCTTGAAAACGCCGCTGGTTCTGCAGGTCGAGCTGTTCGGAATAGATCACCTTGTTGATGATGGTATCCACGATCAGTTCGAACTCACGGTCGGTCACCTTCGATTTGCTCTCGATCACTATGGTGGAATCGGGGTGACCCGTGATAGCGTCTCGAATCCGGCTAAACAGGCCCTTTCGTTCTCCCATGACGACGCTCGTGTCGCTTTTATTCTCCTGGGAAACACCCAAGTCCCTGCTTCCCAAGTAATCTATTATATCCTGGTTAAGTTCCCTCGGTACCTGGCTGCTTTCAACGGTTCGCATGATACGCGGTGCCTGTCGGATGGAATCGAGCAGGGCGGCAACCACCTGCAGGTTATCCTTTTTCCTCCCCACCAACATTTCGATGGAGTCCAGCTTCATGACACGGGCCGAGTCAGTCGCCTCACTCCTCAACATACTCAGGTTATCGCTGACAATCGGCACGATGGAGTCGTATTTCTGAAAATAGCTCCTCGCGCTTTGTGGCGTCAGCAGGTTCTGCTCGCTCTCTATCTCGTACAGCAACGAGAGGGTGTTACTCACGATAAGCAGTTCCGAAAAATCCTGGCTACGCGTTCTTTTACCCGAGTACTCCTCCAGGTTTTTATAAAGGGCGTAGAGCCCAAAGGCCATTACGATCACCACGAGCACGTAGCCGATGATGACGGTTACCTTTACGTTAGACGATCCTTTTCTTTTTTGCATGGGGAAAGTGTAAAAAGAATGAATGCAACGTGGCTTAATTCGATGTCACGTTGTACTGTTTTATCTTGTTATAGAGTGTTTTCCTATCGATGTTCAAGATGGAGGCAGCCATCGTTTTGTTGCCTTTCGTCAACTCAAGCGCTTGTTGAATCTTCTCTCTCTCGTAATTCTCTTTCCGGAGGGCCTGCACCGTCTTCATCGATACCGACGCGGGTGAATCGGTTAGTCCCTTCCCCCCTAGCAGGGATGAGAGCAGTTCGGCTTTCACGTGATCCCCGTCGGAGAGCAGTACCGCCTTGAAGATACAATTTTTTAACTCTTGAATATTTCCAGGCCAATCGTATTGCATGCATGCCTCTTGCACACGCAGGTCGATGGTTTTAACCTTTTTATTCAACGTCTGATTGGCGAACTTTAAAAAGTGGAGCGCGAAAAACGCGATTTCTTGCCTCTTCCCTTTTAGCACGGGTAGGGTTATCGCGTCTTCCTTAACGATGGAAAAGAGTTTTGGCAAAAGGATGCGTTGTAATTCGGGTAACCCTTTTTCCGTGGTCATGATCACCTGGGTAAACCCTTTTCCTCTTACCTGCTTGGTTAGGATATCGATTAACTCGTTCTGGCTATTCAAGTCGAGTCGATCCACCCCCTTAATATGCAGCAGGCCTCCCTTGGCCAACCGGAAGGCGTTCATCAACCCCTCCTCCTCATAACCCTGCTTGTTGAGATCCGAGATGGCGGGTTGATCAATGGATCCCACGTCGAATATTTCAAGAGGGCTTGAACGGTGTATTCCCTTCTCGTAGATATATTTCACGGCCGATGCCTTCCCGGTACCACGTTCCCCGATGATTAACCCGTGAAGATTCTCCTCCAACACGCGGTCAAGTGCCACGAATAGCCGCTTGTAATGAGCGCCTGGAGGTTTCACGAAATCGTTTGATAACGGCATGCTCTTCTTACGGTTCTCTTGCATTACAAATGCCTCGTCGATCTTTTTAAAGAGCAGCTCCGGATCGATGGGTTTCGCGATGTAGTCTACCGCGCCCGACTTCATGGATGCCACGGCCGTTTCAATATCCGCGTAGCCGGTCATCATGATAACCAGGATATCCGAATCGTACTTCTTAACCCAGGATAACAGGGCGAACCCGTCGGACCCGGGCATTCGAATATCAGACAAGATAAGGTCGAAGGAGTTCTCTTTGACCAGTTGTTTCGCCTGATCGACGCTCGTGGCCGTCTCCACGCTAAAATCACGTTTCACCAACCATGACTTCAGCATAAGGCAAACCGTTAAGTTATCATCAATTACAAGAATGCTTTTACTCATGACCCTCTACTTCGCCTCCTTTTCGCTTTCCAGCACCTTGGGTGTTATAATAGCCGAGTAGAACAACAGGATAGCCGCGATCAACATGAAAAGCGGCCACTCGTTCCGTTGCTTGAACATTAAATACGCGCTTGCGATCATCAACAGGCAAGCGATAACCTGAAAGTTGAACAACCTCCTACCCCTCACACTCTTACCGGGGTAAGGCGTAGTAATGGTGACCACCGTGAAAACGACCACGGAGACCGCCATAATCCATGCAGCCACAACCGGTTCAAAAAGGTATAAGAGTGCCGAAAAAAGTATTAATATACCCGAAAGGCGGTAAACAATATCCTTTAGGTTGCGCATTTTTATTTTTAAAACAGATCCACCGACAAACTTACATAAAAAAAACGGGACTTTCAACAACAATAACGATGCAATACGAAGATTAAATTAGATAGTTTAACTTATTCAACAATAAAAATCTCCTCATTTTCCCTTTTCATCAGGTAATTTTCGCGCGCGAACTTCTCAAGGTCTTCCGTGTTGGACTGTAGCTCATCGAGTTTCTTTCTATCTACCTCCGTCTGCTTCTGATAGAATTCGATTTGCGATTCCAACTCCTTGATCTCCGCGTCGTACTTTAACCGCTTGGGGATACTGCTGTCGCTGAATAGGAAAAGCGCCACGACCAACACGATTAGGATAACAATCTGGTAGGCAGTTAGCCCCAGAAAGCGATTGGAACCAAATCTCTTAACGTTCTCTCTCATCTCATCGTGTGTACTAATCCGTCCGTTTAACCAAACAAAAATAGTCTATTTTCTTTATCATGCCAAGTCGTTTCAGGCAAACGCATGAAAAAAACCTATTTTCGCGTGAATCTTTGAAGATTCAACAAAAAAGGGTATCTTTACGTTGTAAAGGTTCCATACATTAAAGTATTAAGAAAGATAGAACAACTGTATGAAGAAAGTGCTTATAATCATGGTGGTAGCTCTCTTGGCTGCCACTCCCTCTTTCCCCTGCACCAACCTACTGGTGGGTAAAAAAGCATCCACCGATGGATCTACCCTCATCTCTTACGCGGCTGACTCGTACGGATTGTACGGGGAGTTGTACCATTGGCCCGCGAGGCAGTACGCCCCCGGCGAGATGCTCAAGGTGTACGAATGGGATAGTGGTAAATACCTGGGCGAGATACCACAAGTCTTGCAAACATATAACGTGATTGGCAACATGAACGAGCATCAGCTGGCCATCGCTGAAACCACGTTTGGTGGACGGAGCGAACTGTCTGACTCCACTGGGATCATGGATTACGGTAGCTTGATCTACATCACGCTACAGCGTGCCAAGAACGCCCGCGAAGCCATCCAGGTGATGACCAACCTGGTAAAGGAGCACGGGTACTACAGTGGCGGCGAGTCTTTCTCGATTGCAGACCCGGAAGAGGTGTGGATCATGGAGATGATCGGGAAAGGAGTAGGAAACAAGGGGGCCGTGTGGGTTGCCATGCGGATACCGGACGACTGCGTATCGGCACACGCCAACCAGGCCCGTATTCAACAGTTTCCCCTGAATGACCCGGAGAACTGCCTCTACTCGCCCGACGTGATCTCTTTCGCGCGGGAAAAAGGCTATTACGAAGGGAGAGACGCTGATTTTAGCTTCGCGCAGGCCTACGCGCCGCTCGACTTTGGGGCACTACGGTTTTGCGAGGCACGCGTCTGGTCTTTCTTTAACCGGGTTAACAGCGAGATGGGTCACTACGTGACCTACGCGCAAGGAAAAACCACCGATCCCATGCCGCTGTACATTAAAGCAGATAGAAAGCTGAGCGCCCGCGATATCCAAAACTACATGCGTGACCATTACGAGGATACGGAGCTCGACTGGCGCTACGACCTGGGGGCCGGTCCCTTTAACTCCCCCTACCGCTTGTCGCCCCTCACCTATTCTCTCGATGATGAGGCCTATTGCAACGAACGACCCATCGCCACGCAGCAGACGGCGTTCTCTTTCGTGGCGCAGATGCGTTCTTGGCTACCTAACGAGATCGGGGGCATCCTTTGGTTCGGCATTGATGACGCCGCGCAAACGGTATACTACCCCTTTTACTGCGGCCATACCGAGGTGCCGTACGAGATGGAAGTGGGCAACGGTGACCTGCTCACCTTCTCCTGGACATCGGCCTTCTGGATCCATAACTGGGTGTCGAACATGGTGTACTCCCGCTATAGCGATAAGATAGAAGAGGTACGAAAGGTGCAGGCTAAGCTGGAGGATCAATTTGAAGCGTCAGGGCCAGAGGTGGAGGAAAAAGCCAAGGCACTCTATGAACAATCCCGCCCCGAAGCCGTTCATTATTTGACCCAGTACAGCAACAATTTGGTCAAGGAGGGCCTCGCGGAGTGGAAGAAACTGGGCGAGTACCTCATGGTGAAATACGTTGATGGCGTGATAAAACGGGAAGAGAACGGGCAGTTCCAGCGAAACCCGCACGGGCTACCCGCCAACCCCATTCGCACGGGATACCCCGAGCCGTTCATCCGGAAGGTGATCGAAGAGACGGGTGACAAATACAAGGTGCTGCCTCTGGAGTAGCCCTACCCGTGAAACGATAAAACATGTATAATCAAGGTGAAATAAGACAAAAATAAACATAATTTTTTACTATGGCAGAAGGTAATTTAATCGCGCGTGTAACCAATAAGGCGCAATCCTGGTTAGGAGATAGTTATGATGCTGAAACAAGGGCAGAAGTGCAACGCATGCTTGATAACGAAGATAAACGAGAGCTGATTGACGCTTTCTACAAAGATCTGGAGTTTGGCACGGGTGGCCTGCGCGGCATCATGGGTGCAGGTAGCAACCGCATGAACCGATACACGGTTGGCTCTGCATCGCAAGGGTTGGCTAACTACCTGAAGAGCGAGTTCGCCGATTTAGAACAGATAAAGGTGGTTATTGGCCACGATTGTCGGAACAACAGCCGCGAATTCGCGAAAATCACCGCAGATGTCTTCAGTGCAAACAACATCAAGGTGTACCTTTTCGAGGACCTACGCCCCACCCCACTCGTTTCATACGCTATTCGCAAGCTGGGGTGCCAAAGCGGTATCATGATTACCGCTTCCCATAACCCCAAGGAGTATAACGGCTACAAGGCTTACTGGAGCGACGGTGCACAGGTACTTGCCCCGCATGATAGAAACATCATCGCCGAGGTGAACCGGGTGAAATCGGTTTCCGATATACAATTCGATGGGGATGACAAGCTCATCGAGATTATCGGCAAGGATATGGACAAGGCGTTCATCGAGGAGGTCAAAAAGCTGGTCCTTTCGCCCGAGGCCATCGAGCGTAACAACGACATCAAAATCGTTTACACCCCCATACACGGGACCGGGATCACGCTCATCCCCGACGCGCTCAAGGCGATTGGCTTTACCAACGTTATTGGCGTGCCGGAACAAGATGTGATCAGCGGTGACTTCCCGACCGTGATTTCACCGAACCCGGAGGATCCCGCTGCAATGGACCTGGCCATCAAGAGGGCCATCGAAACCGATGCCGACCTGGTGATGGCTACCGACCCCGATACCGATCGACTGGGTGCAGCCGTTCGCGATAACGAGGGCAGCTTCATCCTGCTTAACGGTAACCAGATCATGCTACTCTGCCTTTACTACCTGATGACTCGGCGCGAGGAGTTGGGACTTCTCACCGGGAAGGAGTACACGGTGAAGACCATTGTTACCACCGAGCTGGTGAAGGAGATCGCTGACCAAAAAGGGATCGAGATGTACGACAGCTACACCGGCTTTAAGTGGATTGCCAAAATTATCCGCAAGAACGAAGGTGTGAAGAAGTACATCGGTGGTGGTGAAGAGAGCTACGGCTTCTTGGCGGGCGACTACGTAAGGGATAAGGATGCGGTATCTGCCTGTACCCTGTTCGCGGAAATCGCCGCTTTCGCGAGGGACAACGGCAAGAGCATATACCAGCTACTGGAAGATATTTACCTGGAGTATGGCTACTCGAAAGAGGAGGGCGTTTCGCTCGTTCGCGAAGGAAAAGAGGGGGCCGATGAGATTGAAGCGATGATGAAGAATTACCGTGTCAATCCCCCGACGTCGTTGGGTGGCTCACCCGTTACCTTAATCAAGGATTTCGCCAAGCTGGAAGCCACCGACTGTGTCAGTAAGGAACAGGTGGCCTTGGAGATGCCTACCACCTCAAACGTGCTTCAATACTTCACCGAGGATGGCACAAAATTGTCGATCCGTCCCTCGGGTACGGAACCCAAGATAAAGTTCTACTTCGAGGTGAGCGGGGGGCAAGTCAAAACGCGCGAAGAGCTCGAACAGGCCGACAAGGCGACGAGCGAAAAGATTAACAAGATTCGCGAAGAGCTGGGTATATAACGAAAAAACAAAGGAGTTTACATGAAACGAAAACTAACCATCGCCTTGGTGGCACACGACCACCGCAAGGCGGATATGGTCGAATGGGTAACCTTTAACGCAAGTTTCCTGTCGCACCACCACCTCGTCTGTACTGGGACAACCGGTACACTCGTGCGTGAAGCACTACAAAACGAGGGGGTTACCCCCGAGTTCACCATCATGAACTCGGGGCCAATGGGGGGTGACGCGGAGATCGCTGCCATGGTGGTTCGCAAAGAGATTAACCTCGCGATCTTCCTGATAGACGACCTGAACGCGCAACCGCACGAGGCCGACATTATGATGTTGCTGCGGCAGTGCCGGATACATAACATCCCCATCGCTTGTAACCGGTATAGTGCCGACCTGATGATCACCAGCACGCTATGGGACGATATGGACTACAAACCCTCCCCACCCCGTTACGAGAAGTTCGACCGGAACGAATACGAATTAAATAAACATTGACCATTCGGGTTGCCTGCACATATGGAACTTAAATATCTACAACTTCTATCGAACGAGTTCCCAAGCATAACGAAAGCATCCACGGAGATTATCAACCTTTCGGCCATTACGCATCTCCCAAAAGGCACCGAACATTTTCTTGCCGACATACATGGCGAAGCCGAAGCATTTACGCACGTGCTTCGTAACGGCTCCGGTACGATTAAAAAGAAGGTGGAGGAGATTTTTGGACAGACGTTAAGGGATAGCGATAAGAGGGAGCTGTGTACGCTGATATACTATCCCAAAGAGAAGCTTCAGCTGATCAAGAAATCTGAGGAGAATCTCAAGGAGTGGTATATAGTAACCTTGAATCAGCTAATCAAGGTGTTACAGACCGTAACGATGAAATATACACGCTCGAAAGTGCGTAAATCGTTACCCCCCGATTTTGAGTACATCATCCAGGAGCTGTTGCACGAATCCACGGTCAACCCCCATAAATCGGCCTATATCAATGTTATCTTTGAATCCATTATCTCCACGGGCGTAGCCGACGATTTTATTATTGCTATCTGCGAAGCCATCCCGCGCCTGGTGATAGACCGGTTGCATATCGTGGGTGACGTGTACGATAGGGGTGATGGGGCGCATATCGTCATGGATACCCTGATGGGGTATCACGATGTTGACTTCCAATGGGGCAATCACGATATCCTCTGGATGGGAGCGGCCGTGGGCAATAGAGCCTGCATGGCAAACGTGATACGCATTGCCCTTCGCTACGCCAACCTCTCCACGTTAGAAGATGGGTATGGTATTAACCTGCTTCCCCTGGCAAGCCTGGCCATGGAGGTGTATGGCGACGACCCCTGTGAACTTTTTAAGCCGAGGATTGTACAGGAGGATAAACCCTACGACGACCGCTCACTCGACCTGCTGGGCAAAATGCAAAAAGCCATCGCGATGATCCAGTTTAAGCTGGAACAGGAGATCATTGCCAGGCGCCCCGAATTTGAGATGGCCGACCGCCTGCTGCTGCACCGTATAGACTTTGACGAGGGAACGGTAACGCTCCATAACGGCAAGAAGTACGATCTGCTGGATAAAAACCTCCCCACCGTCAACCCAAAAGATCCCTATAAGCTTACCGCCCTGGAACAGGATGTGGTGAATAAAATAGCGCACTCCTTTACGCAGAGCGAGAAACTAAACCGTCACCTGGAGCACTTGTACGCGCATGGTAGTATCTACCTGGTTGCCAATAAGAACCTGCTCTACCACGCATCCATTCCACTCGATAAAGAGGGCAAGTTCAAGAAAATCGGGTTGAGGGGGAAAACCTATTCCGGTCGCTCCTTTATGGATAAGGTAGATCAGCTGGTGAGGACGGCCTATTTCAACAAGGAAGATGTGGAGCTGAATGGCTTTGCCAAAGATTACATGTGGTACCTGTGGTGCGGGAAAGATTCGCCCCTGTTCGACAAAAGCGTCATGACCACCTTCGAGCGCTACTTCATAGCCGATAAGGAGACCCATCTTGAGGAGAAGGGCTACTATTTCGAGTATCGCGAAAACAGGGATACTTGCGAAATGATCCTGCAAGAGTTTGGCTTGGATGACCCCGATGCCCATATCATTAACGGGCATGTCCCGGTAAAAGCCATCAGGGGTGAGGAACCTATGCGTGCCGATGGCAAGCTACTCGTGATTGACGGCGGCTTCTCCAAAGCGTTTCACCCAACCACCGGCATCGCGGGCTACACGCTGATCTTCAATTCTCAGGGCCTACAACTCGTGCAGCATGAACCATTTACCTCCGCGAAAGAGATGATCGAAAAGGAGGATGATATTCACTCGGTCACCGTGATAAAGGAGTTTATATCGCACCGTATGCTGGTGAAAGAGACCGACGATGGCAAGAAAATGGCAGACAAAATCGCGGACTTGCAGAAACTGTTGACAGCCTTCAGAACGGGACTGATCAAGTCGCAAGATTGATACCTTATAGCCAGGCTACGACTTACTTGTAGTCAGTTGCAAGCCAATAATGGAAATAATGAGCGTTGTGAGGAAGAACATGCGCCAGAAGGTGACCGGCTCTTTGAAGAGCGCGATGCCCAGGATCACCGTCCCCACGGCACCGATACCGGCCCACACGGCATAAGCCGTGCCGGTAGGTATGGGATGTGGAACACCCATCGACTTGTATAGCAGGAACATGCTCAACGATACGCAGACGATGAAGGAGAGGAACCAGAACCAAAACTCCCTACCCGATTCCTGCTGCATCTTGCCCAGGCTAATGGCAAAAAGAGATTCGAAGATACCCCCGGCAATCAATAATACCCAATTAATGTTCATCGCGCTATAATGCCTTATCAATAGCGGGTTTGATCAATGCCTCCATCACCGCGTACCCCTCCCTGGTTGGATGCACGCCATCTTTGGTATAGGCCGGGTTCAATGAGCGCTCGGGACCGCTCACCATCTCCTTGTAATAGTCAACGTAGGGAATCTTGTTGGCCTTGGCGTAAGCTTCGATCTTTTGATTCAACAAGGCTACGCGGTCGGCCGCATCGGTGATCTCCTTGTTCCAACCGAACTCCGATGCCGGGAGAACAGAGGTGAGGATGACCTTGATCTTATTCGCCTTGGCCAACTCCACCATGCTCACGATGTTGCCCATAGTGATATCGGCATTGAATGGTCCGGTATTTTCGGCGGCATCATTGGTACCCGCGTTGATAACCACCAGTCGAGGCTGCAGATTGATTACATCTTCACGAAAACGGACCACGAACTGATAGGATGTTTGTCCACTGATGCCACGCCCCACGTAATTGTTCTCCTCGAAGAACTCCGGGCTAAGGCGTACCCACCCCTCGGTGATGGAATTTCCCATGAAGACGACCCGTTTCTCCTTTTTGCCGGGTGCCGGAAGCTCCTTGTTGGCTTGAGCATAACGGTTGAAGTTGGCCCAGTCACGGTTCCTTTCCTGAGCCTGAGCTTGAGTCCCCACTCCTGCCCACGACAAGCCGAGGCAGCATATAACCACACACAAAACACGTTTAAAAGTCAAGTTACCCATAACATTGCATTATATATATTGGTTCGACCACAAATTTAACTTTTTTGCAGCATCAAAACCAATTTTTAAGACAATTAATTTCCAGCATTTTTGGCGTAATCAAAAGGGGGTAACCTTTACCTATATTTAATAAAACCGCCTACCCAATTAGTTACCGCTTCAATTCCCCGATGCAGCTAACATAGTGTCCTCAAAAAAATCAAAGTCCCGATTGCTATTTACAATCGGGACTTTGATTCGCCTCTCTTTCGTGATTCGCCTGGGGATCGAACCCAGGACCCCATCCTTAAAAGGGATGTGCTCTACCTGCTGAGCTAGCGAATCAGCCTTAATGCTTTCTTGCAAAAGCGGTGCAAAGATAAACGGTTTGTTTTAAATATCCAAATGTTAAAGCGAGAAAAGCCGAATTTCGTGGCGGCTTACATTAATACCTGTAATGCTCCGGTTTGAACGGTCCGTTCACCGGTACCCCGATATAATCGGCCTGCTCCTGCGAAAGGGTGGTCAGCTTCACGCCAATCTGCTCTAAATGGAGCCGGGCAACCTCTTCATCCAGCTGCTTTGGCAGACGATACACCCCGATCTCGTAATCGTTCTCCCAGAGATCGATCTGCGCCAGCACCTGGTTGGTGAACGAATTGCTCATCACGAACGAGGGGTGACCGGTGGCGCAACCCAGGTTGACCAGACGGCCTTCAGCGAGAAGGAAAATGGAGTTGCCGGAGGGGAAGGTATACTTGTCCACCTGCGGCTTGATATTAAGGTGCTCAATTCCCGGGAAGGAAATTAACTTATCCACCTGTATTTCGTTATCGAAATGACCGATATTGCAAACGATGGACTGGTCTTTCATCTGTCTCATGTGCTCTATCGTGATCACGTCGCGGTTACCGGTAGTGGTCACGAAGATGTTCCCTTCTTTCACCGCCTCCTCCATGGTGGTTACCTCGAACCCCTCCATCGCTGCCTGCAACGCGCAAATGGGATCGATCTCGGTGACGATTACCCGGGCACCATAGGAGCGCATCGACTGCGCACACCCTTTGCCCACGTCGCCGTACCCAAGCACCACCACCACCTTACCAGCGATCATCACGTCGGTAGCCCGCTTGATGCCATCCGCAAGGGATTCACGACATCCGTAAAGGTTATCGAACTTCGATTTGGTCACCGAGTCGTTCACGTTGATGGCAGGCACCAACAGCTCATCCCGATCCATCATCTGGTAGAGGCGATGAACGCCGGTGGTGGTCTCTTCCGATATCCCCTTCATATCGTCCACCGTACGGTGCCAACGCTGGTTATCCTCTTTCAGTATCCGGTTAAGCGTGTCCAGGATAACCTGCTCTTCGCGGTTAGACCCCTTACGGTTGATGGTGGAAACATCCTGCTCGGCCCGGTACCCCATATGCACCAAAAGCGAGGCGTCGCCGCCATCGTCCACGATCAAGTGGGGTCCTTTCCCACTGGGGAAACGGAGGGCCATATCGGTACACCACCAGTACTCCTCAAGGGTTTCACCTTTCCACGCGAACACCGGTATCCCGGCGGAGGCTATCGCCGCGGCGGCGTGGTCCTGCGTGGAGAAAATGTTGCAGCTCGCCCAACGCACGTCGGCTCCCAGCTCTACCAGCGTCTCGATCAACACCGCCGTCTGTATGGTCATGTGCAGTGAACCGGTTACCCGTGCTCCCTTGAGCGGCTTCGCGGCGGCGTACTTTTCACGAATGGCCATCAAGCCAGGCATCTCTCGCTCGGCAATGGCTATCTCTCGCCTTCCAAAATCGGCCAACGAAATATCGGCTACTTTATAATCCATATTTGTCGATTTTTCTATTTTTATTGTAAGGCTGCAAAGGTACAAAATTTAGGGGAATTTTCCACCCTTGGCCTAAGGTACCTCCTCCTCCCTTATCGGGTAAGTCCCCTACCCTCACCCTTCACCGTGAACAGTTCTTCATTTGGTTAACCGCACGGAACATCAAGATTCACCTGCTGTTTGAATGATTTATTATTAAAAAAGCCCGGCCCGGGAATCAAATCCCGGCCGGGCTCCAGTAAGGGACGGCGGCTACCTACTCTCCCGCGGGGTTCGCAGTACCATCGGCGCCACTGGGCTTAACTTCTCTGTTCGGAATGGGAAGAGGTGGATCCCCAACGCTATAACCGCCTGAATACCAAAAAAAAGACACGATGACAAGGGTAACGAGAACGGGATCAACCGAGTGAGAACCAAGAAGGAACGCGAAGGGGAAAACCCCTGACGCCGCGTAATCGTCAAACCCCCCTGAACCCCAAAAAAAAGGGCCCGAAGGAAAAGCTTTAACGGGTTATTAGTACCGCTCGGCTCCACGCGTTACCGCGCTTCCACCTGCGGCCTATCAAGGTCGTGGTCTACAACCACCCTTATAAAGAGATCTAATCTTTGAAAGCATCTAAGCGCGA
>DUNG01000052.1 GCA_012839475.1 Petrimonas sp.
ATATTATTAATACCATGATAAACCTTGTAATAATCAAGAACAAATTCAACGGAGCCTACTGGTATGTAATTGTCTCCATAGGTATTGTCGTGTACATCTTCACAAAAACGATAGCTATATAACTTCTCATTCCTATACCAATTCTGATATCTAATAGCTTCTAAAAGATGAAAAGAAAAATCATGGACTACTTGACCATCTACAGTTTGGATGAGAAATACCTTCATTCCCCCCCCCTTTATATTCTTATTTTAATACATATTTGATTATTTGTCAAGTATTTTTGCTTGAGCGAAACTACCGATTCTATCAAGCACCCATTCCCTCAAGTCTTCTGCAATTTCTTTTTTGCTTGTGTCGTTTGGATATTCCGCTACATCGGTGATTTTTGCTGACGGAATAGAAAGTTTAAATTCAATCTTCATGTTTTACCCTCCTTTTATTTTGATAGAATGCAAATTCTATTTACTCTTTCCATTCCTTCCCGGTCAAGGCTTTATGCACAGCCAATGCACGGGCGAGGAGCTCTGTGCTAGCACAAGCATGGTAGAATTCGCCGTTCCTTTCCCGCTTCCAGTAAACAACGCGCCACCATCCCTGCAAATATCCATTAGTATCTACAACCGTGAAATAACGAAGGGTATCAAGCCAGTAACCCCGCGCTCTCATTTCCGCGTCAAGACCAAGCATGTCGTTCCCATCCTCGAAATAATGGGGCACAGCATCAATCAGGTGCTCATTATGAAAAAAGTATGCATCTGCTCCTTTTTCTCCGGGACTTGCATCGGTAAAAACATCAAATCCTCCGCGTGTCTCCCATTTCTTCCAGCAAACATCTTTGCCCAGCCCTTCAGCTATCGCCGCGTCAAGTTTCCGGCTCACATGATTACCTCCTTCTTTTATCATAGAATCAGATTTTGGTAACAATTTTATTACCTCATTATAGCTATATAAATCCACACTATTGTGAGTATAGCGATGAATATTGGTTTTTTAGTGTGGATTTATATAGCTATAATGAGGTAATAAAATTGTTACCAAAATCTGATTCTATGAAAATCAAAGGAGGAAATCATATTGAGCCGAAAAATGGAGACAATTACATACCAGTAGGCTCCGTTGAATTTGTTCTTGATTATTACAAGGTTTATCATGGTATTAATAATATAAAACCTATCAATGTGCCAAAGGAACTGATGACAACAGAATTTCTTAAAAGACAAGTTTTTATTAGCGACAACAGTACTCTGATTGATAATCCACCGGCATCACTATTTATTAAGCCACTAAACAGAATTAAGGGCCTTACATTTATTATGTCAAATAAAGATCAAATTGGTGTGCCGGATGGTAGGTTTTTTATTTCTGAGGTTGTTGGTATTGAAAGTGAATGGCGAGGATTCGTTTTCAATGGAGAGTTATTAGACATACGGTGTTACTTAGGTGAGTTTGATTTATTCCCTGATGTAGATCTGGTAAGGGAAATGATTGGTGCTTATAAAAATTCGCCAAGGGCATATACGATTGATGTAGGGGTTGGCCGTAAGTTAGGAACTTTCTTGATCGAGTGCCACCAATTTTTCAGTACCGGCCTTTATGGATTTACTCATTACAATGTATTGCCACAGATGTTTATAAGTTGCCATAATGAAATACTGGATGGAAACCGTAAGGAGGCGATTGAATAGATAAGTAATCGAGAAGCGGTTTTTGTTACCAAGGAACATTATAGTGTTACGGATGAATTATATACTGATTTTTATTGTTGTCCTATGTGCGATTCCGATTACCTGATTAGTATCTTTAAGTATTGTCCTATGTGTGGAGTGCTGTTAATTTGGAAACTCAAAGAAAAAGAAGAATAAAATTTCAATCAAACAATGGTTTGGTGTTAAAATGATAAAATAAAAGGAGGCTTAGAATGAAAACCTTAGAAGAAGCCAAGAGACTTGTTCCAACTAAATACAAACCATTGAATGATACTATTGAGGTAGTTATAGACGTTTTGGGCAAGCACGATCCCTATAAAATTATTGGACTCGTACTGGATAGATATGAATACAGTTATGAAGCAGTAGAGATTGCCAATAGGGTATCGGTGCTGAACGAAGACGCCCTGGCAAAGTGGTGCGAAGACGTATTCGCATTTTGGTTATACAGGATAGAGAATGATGAGATGTGGTTGGATATTGCAAGGGATATTAAGAAAGCATTAGATAGACCATCGGAAAAAATATGTAAGCACGGTTTGGATGACATTAATTTAAAAATAAAAGACGTAATAACATTTGGCACATTAAATAATATAGATCCCATTGGGATTACATGGTCATCAGACTTGGGTGAAGGAGTATATATTCTATACAAGGATAGCGATTGCAATTGGTGTGCTAGTAGCGAAATGATGGACAGTGGAGATGATAAAAGATTTATAAAAAAGTTGCTTGATTTATTTGTAAGGGATTTGACAATAAAAAATTAACAGAATCCCGATTTGGTAGCAAAAAGGAGAAGATAAATGTGAAGTGTGTTTGTTGGGCAGAAAATAACGTAATAAAGATTTCTAATTTTACAGATAAATTCATTAAAACAAAGGAGGAAGATAAATTTGAGTCTAGTAGGTAAAAAAGTAAAAATAAAGGTTGACGAATATGACAGGAGCGAATTGTCGTCATTGTTTATTGATTTTCTTGATAAGAATAGGGATAAAGTTTTTACAGCTATTCAGGAAAAGAAGTATAAGGGAACCGATTTGTATAGCCTGGAAGAAGAACCAATGTGGATATTCCATACAAGATTTTTAGAAAGGGTAAAATTTGAAGAAGAAATGTAGGCTTCAACTATTCAATGAAGAATGTGTGTCGGGGATAAGAAGGCATTTTGATGACAACAGCATAGATTTAATTGTAACTTCCCCGCCATATAAAGAACTAGATGGATTTAGCTGGACTCTAATAAAAAACATAGCACTACAATGTTATAGGGTATTAAAGAATAATTCTCTTTGCTTTGTTAATTTTGGACATCTTGCAGGGTATAAATCAAGACCATTTCAAGTTGCTATGGAATTTAAAGATGCAGGTTTTGAATGGATAGATACCATTACATGGGTTAAGAATCACTATACACCCGTACAGGGCAATAAAAGAGTCAACAACTTAACTGAATTTATTTTTAAGTTAGCTAAAGGAAATAATTATAGCCTTGACCGATTAGCAATCGGAGTGCCTTATACCGATAAAAGCAATATTGGTAGATACAACGATAAAGATTTGCGTTGCCCTGGTAATGCATGGTTTATACCATATAAAACTATTCAAAGAAAAGAGCAGAAGTATCATAAGGATAGATTTCCTGTTGAACTGCCACGAAGATGCATTAAGTTAAGTGGTATCCCTAAAGGAAGTTTTGTTTTAGATCCTTTTGGTGGAAGCATGACAACAGGAGTAGCTTGCTACGAATTGGGTATGAAGTTTATTGGATTTGAGATTGATAAAAACACTTTTATGATAGGAAAAAATAGAATCAGCAAGTTAGGAGGTAATATATGCAAATTACAGATTGGCTAAATACTAAACTAGGTCAAGATATTTGGGAAAAGAAATATAGACACAACAACGAAACATTTGAGCAATGGTTGGATAGAGTTTCCGGAGGCAACAAAGAAATTCGTCAATTGATAATAGAGAAAAAATTTATATTTGGAGGTAGGATATTAGCCAATAGAGGCTTGCACAAAGAATGTAGAAAAATTACATTCTCAAATTGTTATGTTATAGCACCACCCGAAGATAGTATTGAATCCATATTCGATTGCGCTAAAAAGTTGGCAAGAACCTACTCCTACGGTGGAGGTTGTGGTGTAGATATTTCAAAACTTGCACCAAGGGGAGCCAAGATAAATAACGCCGCAAAACAAACTTCCGGTAGCACATCCTTTATGGACTTATATTCTTTAGTAACTGAATTAATTGGTCAAAGTGGACGGCGTGGAGCATTGATGATTTCTATAGATTGCACCCATCCCGATTTAGAAGAGTTTATCAATATTAAATCTGATTTAAATAAAGTTACAAAAGCAAATATATCCGTTCGTATTAATGATGATTTTATTGAAGCAATAAAACAGGACGAAGATTGGGAGCTTACTTATACCCGTAAGGAAACCAATGAAACCATAAAAAAAGTAGTTAGCGCAAGAAAACTATTCAAGAAACTTGCAGAAATGAATTGGGACTATGCAGAACCAGGCATGATTAATTGGAGTAGAATTTGTAATTGGACTTTGCTAAGTGGCTACGATAATTTTAAATTCGCAGGACTGAACCCCTGTGCTGAACAACCCTTGCCAGCAGGCGGAAGCTGTTTGCTTGGAAGTATTAATCTATCAGAATTCGTAATTAATCCCTTCACCGTAACAGCAAGATTTGATTTTGACGAATTTAAAAAAACAGTAAAAAAAGGGGTGATTGCATTAAATGAAGTTCTACATGAAGGATTGCCACTTCATCCTTTAGAAGAACAACGTGAAAGCGTAAATAATTGGAGACAGATTGGTTTAGGAATTTGTGGTTGGCATGATTGTTTAATTAAACTTGGAGAAAGGTATGGAAGCGAAAGGTCATTACAATTAGGTTCGTTAATTGCAAAATGTATGATCAACCATGCCATTGAAAGTTCTGCTAATTTAACTGATACCTATGGGCAATATCCAAAATATAACAAAGAATCGTTATTTAAAAGCAGATTTTTTCAAGAAAACATAACTGACGAAGTCAAGAAAATAGTAGAAGAAAAAGGTTTAGCGAATGGTCAACTTTTGACTATAGCTCCTACTGGAAGTATAGGAACTATGTTAGGCGTAAGCACAGGAATTGAACCTATCTATAAAGTTGATTATATTAGAAAAACAGAATCGTTGCATGGTGAAGATACTTATTATAAAGTTTATACGCCAATTATAGAAGAATATATGGAACTAACAAATGAAAGCACTTTACCTGACTTTATCAATTGTGCTATGAATCTGAACTATAAAGAAAGAATCGAAATGCAAGCTGTATGGCAAAGATACATAGACGCTTCTATTAGTTCAACCGTAAACTTACCAGAGAATACAACGGTAAATGATATAGAGAATTTGTATATGCTTGCATGGGAAAGAGGATTAAAAGGCGTTACTGTATATCGGGATGGTTGTGAAAGAAAAGGTATATTATCTAAAAATAAAACGATGGAAGAGAAAAAAGAAAACTGTCTAACATGGGGAACTACGTTAGTAGCAACAGATGATTTAATAGGGCGTAAAAAGAAAATCATGACTGGTTGTGGTAGTTTACATGTACAGGGTTGGTTTGATCCCGTTACTGGTAATATGATGGAATTGTATTTGAGCAAAGGAAGCCGTGGAGGATGTTTATCGTGGATGGTAAGCAATTCAAGGATTATAAGTGCAGCATTGAGATCTGGAACTAATTTTAATTACATAGTAGACCAATTAAAATCAGCACCAGCATGTGTATCCTATGCCGTAAGAACCGCAACAAAAAAAGATACATCCCCTGGAAATAGCTGTCCGTCTGCTGTAGCTAATGCGCTCATGGAAATGCAAAAGGATATTTACGAAGAATTGTTTGACTATGAAGAAGAAGAATCTGATGTGGAAGTAAAAACGGAAACAAGAAATATGTGTCCAGAATGTGGAACCGAATTACAATATCAAAACGGTTGTCACTCTTGCTCTAATTGTTCTTGGAATCGGTGTGAATAAAGGGGAGGGATAATATGAAAATAAATTGTACATTAAATTCACCAGATGTTCCATTACCCAAATATGAATCAGAGTATGCTTCGGGTATGGATTTACGGGCATGGAAATATTCTTATCCATACGATTTAGGTAAAGTGTATGACTTCAAAAAAGAAGGATTTAATAAGGGGTTGTGGTTACGCCCTATGGAAAGGGTGTTAATCAAAACAGGATTACATATTGAATTGCCTAAAGGCATGGAAGCACAGATTAGACCACGTAGCGGATTAGCGTTAAAACATGGCATTACAGTATTAAACACGCCTGGCACGATCGACTCAGATTTCCGTGGTGAGATAGGAGTTATTCTTATCAATTTGAGTCAAGATCCTTTTCAGATCAATAAAGGAGATCGTATTGCTCAACTAATATTTGCAAGGGTAGAGCATTGTGAGTTAAATGTGGTTAATAAATTGTCTGAAACAGTTCGTGGTGAAGGTGGTTTTGGTAGCACCAAAGTAAAATAGGGGGTATATCCCCCTATTGACAAAATAAGAATATAAATATATAATAACCATAAGGAGGCGAGGAATTGAAAACAGTACATTATTGTGAAAAGTGTGGATTGGGATTCTTTGATAAAGATGCATGTTGGGATCATGAAAAAGATTGTAGCAATACCATTACCTTTTTATGTCAAAAATGTGGCAAAGTTATATCTTGGGACAAGAAAGATGATGATTGCTTTATAAAAGAAAATCAATGCCATACTATCGATTTGGGGCGAATGGGATATGGAAGCAAGTTTGATGGTAGTTATATAACATTTGACATCTGTGATACATGTCTTGAAGATATACTAAATACATTCAGGTACAAATCTGATATTTACAATTCATCTGGGGAAAAAAGATGATTAAGTCAATTTCTTATGATCAGAGCAAAATCATTAAATGGATATTACAACTACATGTACCACAAGGTTACATAGATTGTGACCCGACATATAGCAAAGGCAACTTTTATAAGAATACGGGTATACAGGAGCCAAAATATAAGTTTGATGTTAAACCACAATTTGATGATGTTATTCAGTCTGATGCAAGAGAATTACCATTAGAAGATAAAAGTATTAATTGTATAATGTTTGATCCACCATTTCTTGCAACAAAGGGCAAAAGTCTTAAAACAAATGACAATAGTAATAAAATAAATAAACGCTTTGGGGTATATCCAACGGAAAAAAGATTACACCAGTTTTATGTTAATGCCATGCAAGAGTTTTATCGGGTACTTAAACCTATGGGAGTATTGATATTCAAAAGCCAAGATAAAGTTAGTTCAAGTTTGCAATATTTCTCCCATTGTTTCATTTATTATCAGGCTATAGAAATAGGATTTTATCCTAAAGACTTATTTGTCTTATTGGCTAAAAATCGTATTGTGGCAGATTGGCAATTAAGGAATCAAAAACATGCAAGAAAATATCATTCGTACTTTTGGGTGTTTGAGAAAAATAATAAAACAGTAAAGTATTTGTGATGTGATTATGTTGATTTTTTTAATAAACTTAATTCCGTGGTGGTTAGATGCTAATTATTTAGCAGTAATTATTGACAAGGTATCTTAGGAGGGATACATATCAATACCAATCTAATGTTCAGCAGTAAGTCTGCGGAGTGGGAAACACCTAAATGGTTATTCAGCAAATTAAATAATGAATTTAATTTTACCCTTGATCCTTGTGCTACAAAAGAAAACCATTTGTGTGATAAGTATTATACGATTAAGGATGATGGATTATTGCAGGACTGGTCAGGTGAAACAGTATTTGTTAATCCACCATATGGCAGAGCGATTAAGGATTGGGTAAAGAAATGCTACGATGAATATGTAAACAATAGGATAACAGTTGTAATGCTTATACCGGCAAGGACAGATACTGTTTGGCAACATGAATATATATTCAAGGAAGCAAGCGTAGTTTGCTTTATTAAGGGAAGGTTAAAGTTTGCTAATAAATTTGTTACAGGCAAGATACACCCTGCACCATTCCCAAGTCAGATTGTGATATTCGCTAATAAAGTGAAGTATAGCACGTTGAAGTTTCTCGAAAAATATGGGAAGGTGGTAATGTTAAATGGCTGATGCATGGCAGTGTGATATATGCAAAAAAATGTTAATGAAAAATGATGCAGGTTTTCTAAATAGACACAATGTAGATATTACAATAAATATGGGTAATATGGGTATTTTTGATGGGCCATACACTTTTGTATATGATGATGTATGTATTGATTGTAGGACAAAAATAGGTGATGCAACTTCAAAAAAAATTGCAATGTTAATAAATGCTAATACACATACTAACCAAACCTAAACCAGTATCAAGTATAGTAATCCATTCTTCACGTCAATACGGGCAACCAAAGTTAAAAAAACCAAAAGAATTGAAAGGTATCAAACAAGCCTTTTCCGTAGATTGGATAGATAGAAAGTGTAGATGTTCATGTTACGTATTAGATAATGACATTTATATTAAGCATAGGGACTTTGGTAGCATACCTTTATACGGGCTTACCGCAGAAGAGAAAAAAATGGGAAAAGGAAGATTTATCTTTAACGATAATTGGGGTTGTGTCGTATTACGTGGTGAAGCATGGATTATTCTAAAGGATGTGATAGCGGATATAAACAATGAAGTATTTGTAGTAAAAATATTTCAAAAACTGGCAGAGCAGATTACGGGAGAGTTCGGATGTTGTGAATGGGAGAGATTTTTTGAACGTATAATTTGGGAATATAATAAATGGAAGGAAATTGGGTAGTAAATTTGGGAACAGAGTTAATATTTAATGTTGATGGTTGATGATACCAAAATTGTTACTAATTTTATTTTTTCAGCAATAACTATTGTCAATATTTATGCTTGACATTTTACCAGATTAAGAATATAATTAATTGAAAGGTACTGCTATGGAAAACGGTAGAATGATTAACTGAATAAGAAGGGGGGAAGTTTTTTGTTATGATTTTTAAAATTAACAAAAAGGATAATAATGATAAGAAGGGGGCAAGATCAGCATTATGAAATGTTTCTACCATAATGATTTGGATGGAAAATGCGCTGGTGCTATAGTCTATAAGTATTATGTAAGAGGTGGAAATTTAGACAAGAGTGAACGTGCTGTATTTATACCCATTGACTATAAGGATAGCTTTCCTTTCGGGAGCATAAACAATAACGAATTAGTAGTAATTGTAGATTTCTCCTTAGAAAAACCAGGAGACTTTGAATGTTTACTTGATATTACCGAAAATGTGATTTGGATAGATCACCATAAGTCTGCCATTGAAAAGCATAATGGTTTGGATATCAAAGGCATCAGGAAAGATGGAACGGCAGGGTGCGAACTTGCTTGGAAGTATTTTTATCCTAATAACCCAATGCCTAAAGTTGTTGAATTAGTTGGTGATTATGATGTATGGAAGTTTAAATATGGAGATGATACGAGAAATTTTCAGGCAGGGATCGGTTTATTTGAAAATAATCCCGAGTCCGATAATTGGCTTGACTGGTTATGGGACAGATTTAAACCTAACAGCATTATCAATAAAGGTAAAACAGTAATGAAATACCGCAATAACTATTACAAAGACTTGGTATATAGTATATCCTTTCCTACTGAATTTGAGGGGTATACGGCTATTGCTTGTAATGCGTGTAAGGTTGGATCGATGCTGTTTGATTCTGTTGCTGATATGAATTTTGATCTAATGCTTCCTTTCTATTTTGACGGAAATCAATGGGTAGTATCAATGTATACAACAAAAGAAATTGACTGTTCGGAAATAGCAAAAAAATACGGTGGTGGTGGACACAAACAAGCGGCAGGATTCCAATGTAAGGAATTGCCATTCTGCAAAAATATATAAGGAGATGTGGGAAAATATTTACATACTATTGTTGCCTGGATAAATAATATCTACAATAAGGTAAAAGAGAAACTTCAAATTGTGAATATAAAAATGAAGATTGGCTTAATGGGTGAAATCGGAGCAATTACAGAAGCGCACTTACATTTGAAATAAAGTTACGAAATGTGCCAATAAATCCTTATGAGCTTATACAGTTGGAAAGATAAAAATATAATTATGGGGAGGACAATGGCGACATGAAAATCACAAAAGAATGGTTGGTAGAAAAAGGGTATGAGATTTTAAGTTTTGACCCAGAATGGATGGTAGCTTTTGTAAGCAATGCAGATACCGTAGAAATATTTACAAAATGTTTAATAGATGAAAATGACGAAGGTAAGTTCATCACACTTCTCCATGATGAAATTAATATGATTTACAAAGCCATAAATGATGGCTATTAAAAAATCTTTAGAAATAATATTGGATAGGTTGAACGAGGAAAAAGGTTATATTGAATGTAACATTAGGGATTGTATTTCGTCACTAGAATCATTAGAAAGAAATTTGGCAATAGCGGAAAGGAATATTGAAGCATTAAAGGAAATTGAAAAGTTTGTTGCCCTTAAAGTAATAAAATAAAAAAGGAGATGATGTGAATAAAATATTATGATTAGGGTGATAAATGCCCAGAGTGCGGTTCTGCAAAGGAGCCAGAAGTATTACTTCCCACTACATATGAATACGCTGACAGAGATGGTAATAGGGGAATATTGGTAAGAACTACGAGATGTGTTGATTGTGAGTTGGAGTATCATCAAATGCTATATTAATGGAGGAGGGAATAATTATTGAAATGGCCTTGTGGTCAATGTCTTATTGTAGCAAAACATCCTTACGGACATTATTACGGAATTTGTGATGGATGTGCTGAGTTGGAAGAATATGAAGCATGGGCAGAAAAACAGGAAATAAAAAAGTTGTTAAACATAGTTTTACAAAAAGCAAATAAGAAAAAGGAAAATAAGGATTGACGATACTAGTGCGGATGTATAGGGGTAATAGCTTGCCCCTTGTAGTAAGGGTAGTCCTAGCTGCCCTAAGATGAGATAGTAGGCATAAAACTTGAGAATAGCAAGTAGCTTTTACACTCATTGAGGTAATTTGTAATTTTAGGATTACATAAGAAACTGTTGCCACAAAGTCCGGCAACACTCCCTATGTGGCGATAATCCCTACAAGAAAGTGCATTTAAGAATGGTTTTAAAGTAAGGGTCATACCCACGTGCGCAGGGAGTAGGGTAATAAACGGGCAATACAAGCAGGGTTCTGCCCATATAAAGCAAAACAAAAAAGGTAAGTGGTTGTTTGGCATTTCGTTCACGTTTGAAGCAAAGGATGGGCTATTAGATAGAAACCGTATCTTAGGAGTAGATTTAGGTGTAGTAAATACCGCTGTGTTGCAAATATGGGATTGTGAAGAAAAAAAATACGATTGGTTATCATGGAAGGAGTGTAAATTAGACGGTAGCAGAATTATCGAATTCAGGCAAAGAGTTGAGTCAAGAAAAAGAAGTTTTCTGCGGTCAAGAAAAGTATCTGGCACAACGAATCAATACAGTAAAGGCAAGAAAGGGCGTGGTACACAAGTAAAGATAAAACCTATAGATCATTTAAATAATAAAATAAGCAATTTTCGTGACACAATGAATCACCAATACAGCAAATACATAGTTGACTTCGCATTAAAACATAATTGTGGAATTATCCAAATGGAGGACTTATCGGAATACACTGAAAAGGTTAAGGAAAAATTCTTACGAAACTGGTCTTATTATGATTTACAGAGCAAGATTGAATACAAAGCTAAAGAACACGGAATTGAAGTTGTAAAAATTGATCCAAGATATACTTCTCTTAGGTGTTCTAAGTGTGGTTGTATTGACAAGAGAAACAGGAATGGGGAAAAAGAGCAGGCTAAATTTAAATGTGTAAAATGTGAATATGCGGAAAATGCAGACGTAAACGCTGCAAGGAATATTGCATTACCCGATATTGAGAAAATAATAGAAGAAGTAATGCCAAGAAAGAAGAAAGAAAAGAAAAAAAGAAAAAGGGCTAAAAAAATAGCATAAGGAAGCAAACAATGCAAGGTAATGCAACATTAAGGGAGGTTATACAAATACTATTTAGCAATAACGTTGTTATCGGCACAGATATAAACGATGCTTGGAGAAATGTATTGTGGTGTATTGCAAGAAATGGTTATTCTTACGTAATAGAAAAAGGTTCATATGAAAATGAGGTTAGGAAACAAGTAGATAAACTAATGGTTGTTATTGAAGAACCAGGAAAGAGACCACTTGCACCCTTTATGCCCGGAGGTAGCGGAATTCCTGCCCCCGCTACAGAAGAAAGCATCCACCAATATTTCAAGGAATATATTATGGGTATTGAAGATGATCGTAGTGATAAGGAAGATTATAAATACTCTGATTTTATAATGACACAAATAGATGATGTAATTAAATGTCTCAAAGTATCAAACGGCAACACAAATCAAGCGTGTATCACTATAGGAAATGAATTTTCTACAAAACTTAAAGATCCACCATGTTTAAAAGTAATTGACTTTAAGGTTGTTAACAAAAAACTTAATTGTTCTGTTTACTTCAGATCTTGGGATATTTTCGCAGCGTTTCCTGTGAATATAGGCGGGTTACAACTTCTTAAAGAATATGTATTGCTCCATTTAGATAATATTGAGGATGGAAATATATTTGCCTATTCCGCAGGAGCGCATATCTATGAGATGTACTTTGATATTGTAAACATGCTTAATGTTGATAAAATAAAAATATAAAAGGTGATTTGATGAAACACATATTAATAATTAATGGTTTGGGAGGTTCAGGTAAAGACCAGTTTGTTACATACTGTTCTCAATTCTTATCAGTTTACAATATTTCGTCAGTAGATAAAGTAAAAGAAGCAGCAAAAATTCTTGGATGGAATGGGGAAAAAGATGAGATGTCTAGATGGTTTTTATCTATGTTGAAATATCTCTCCAGCAAATATAACGACTATCCATACAAGTATATTGAAAATAGAATAAATTATTTTCTTGGAAACAGTAAACATGACATAATGTTTATCCATATTAGAGAACCTGAAGAAATCGATAGGGTAAAAAACAATTTTGGTTGTAAAACAATACTAATTAAAAACAATAATATAGACCCCATAACAACAAATGATGCTGATGCCGGAGTAGAAAATTACAATTATGATTTTGTTATTGATAATAGTGGCACATTGGGTGATTTGAAAAAGAAAGCGTTTGGTTTTATAAATATAATTATAGGAGAGTAAGTAAAAATGAGTAATAAGAGAAGATTATTTGTCGATTTCGATTTAACCTTAGTTGACAGTATAAAGGCTTATGCAGACACATACAATATAATGTTTAAGGATCATCCTGACTTTACACCAGCCGATCCTAAGATGATTACAGAATATGATTTTAGTTGTATCTGTCCCTTATTGACAAACAAGGAAGATAAAAAAGCAATGTGGAACAACCCTGTGTTTTTTGATGTATTACAATTTATAGATAATGATACGTTACCTGTTCTAAAAAGGTTACATGAAAAATATGAATTAATCATATGCACCATTGGTACACCAAGCAACCTTGCACTAAAAGCACTGTGGTTAAAAGACAATTTACCATTTATTGACAACTATATATTAATAAACAATGGCAACTGTGAAATGAGTAAGTCAATCGTGAATATGCGCGGTGCAATTCAGATAGACGATATTCCATCTAACTTAGAAGGCAATTCTGAAATAAAGATATTGTTTGGGAAGGAGTATCCTTGGAATAGGGGATGGTATGGAGAAAGGTGTTTGAATTGGAAAAGTGTGGAAAAAAGGCTTCTATTTGCAGAGAAGGATAGGATGGAGTAGACATGACACAAGTAAACAAGGGAGTTGCCAATCCGAACATCATCCGCACATATGATAAAAAATACAAAATGTGGGTTACGCTAAAATTTTCAGAAAAAGATAATGATAAAAAGATAGTCAAGGAATTTGTTGATACCGCAATACGTGTTTTATAACGTTTGCGGTTTATTTTTTATTAAAATTAGGATACAATAGCAATTGATATAATATACCACCAAGTAAGGAGAAATAATATGTTAGGGTTGGAAGGGCAAAGAGCAGTATCTTTATTGCGCGTTTCATCAAGCAAACAAGCCACTAAAGATGACGACATACCTGCACAGAGAGCATTGGTAAACGAATTTATCAAGAAACAAGAATTGGAACTGGTAAAAGAGTTTATTGAAAGCGGTGTATCTGGATTTAAAACAAGAGTAAAAGATAGAGATGCATTACAAACGATAAAGGAAATGGCTGATAATAGGGAATTTGATGTGTTGGTAGTCTATAAATCCGACCGCATAGGCAGGACTACAGATGAATCCCCTCTAGTAATAAGTTATCTCAATCAAAACGGGATTAGAGTGTTTACTGTTAGTGGACAAGAATTAAAAACGGAGACATTAACTGATGAATTAATTACTTACCTTGAGTTTTGGCGCAATAAAGGTGAGAGTGTGAAAATATCCGAAAGGGCAACTGATTACCGGAAGATACAAGTGCTAAACGGTAAATATGCTGGAGGCAGTCAAAAGATGGTGCCTTTTGGATATAGGACAGTAAATAGGGGTAGTGTCAACGAGAAAGGAAAAAATGTGTTAGACTTCGAGATTGATCCTGAAGATGCTGAACTGGTGAAAACGATATATAAGTTATCCATAGAAAACAATATGGGATCAAGAAGGATAGCTAAATGGCTAAATGAAAATGGACACGGACACAGAGCTAAAAACGGTAAGTACTGGTCGTTTAGGACTATTACCTACATGCTTACCAACCCTATGTACAAGGGATGCTTCCATATGTATAGCACAAAACTCGATGAAACTTTCATTTCGGAGCAGCAAGACCATCTAATAATCATCCCTGAAGATTTATGGGAAAAGAATCAGAGGGCTGTGCAAGGCAGAAAAAGGACAATAGGTAGTAAACCTACAGGATCTACAGCTAGCAGAGTGTTGCTGTCAGGATTGGTCTATTGTGGACACTGTGGAGAGAAAATGAACTTATGGGCTAATCACCGTAAATATACAAAGAAAAATGGGGAAGTTACCAGATATATAAGAGATTGCTACAAGTGCTTTACTTCAATGAAATATAATGGACAGGTTTGCGAAGGACAGACAACCTATTCAGCCCAAAAAATAGATTCAATAGTTGAAGCGCAAACGATAGCAATGATGAAGGAATTAAGCGAGCGGGAGGTAAAAAATAATCTTAAGCAGAAATTGGCAAAGGAATTGGATGAGCTAAAAATGCAGAAAAGGGAAGGGGACAAACTTCTTGAATCCAAGTTGGAGCAGATCGATACCCTCAAAAAAGAGATACCCTTAGGAATAGCGGGTAAAAGTATATTCAAAGTCGAGGATTTATATGATTCATTATCTTTAATCCAAAAAGATATAGATGACTTATTAGAGGAATTAAGAAAGATTGAGAAACAAATAGAAGAAAAGCAAACAGTATTAAACGATCATGTAAACCTTGAAACAGGGATTGATACCTGGGAAGAAAGATATGAAAAAGCTAATCTGTTGAGCAAAAAAGCATTAATTAATCAACTTATAGACAAGGTGATAATACGTAGAGATGAAGTTGAAATCAACTATAAAATAACGGTTAATGCTATCAGAAATTGTGGTAGTGAAATAGAACCAAGCGCGCTATTCAATGGTTACAAAAAGCAACCACAAAAATTAACCTTTAATTTTACTCGAAAGGCTTGCATATAAGTTTGTGAAATGATAGAATAACGCATACATAGCGGGGCGTAGCGCAGTTTGGTAGCGCGCCTGCTTCGGGAGCAGGAGGTCGCTGGTTCAAATCCAGTCGCTCCGACCATTTGAAAAAAATTTGAGGGAACATCTCAATTAAGAAATGTTCCCTCAAATTTATTAACCATTATCCTACATACCTTCAACCAATTCCTCAATTTTGGACTCAATATAAGCAATATAGTCAACGTAAGTTTTCTCAAGCACTTCCTTGGTTTGCGTAGTAAGTTGTGCCATGACCTTTTCTTTAGCCATATTAAATGCTGTTAACTGTGCCTCTTTATCAAAAACACCTTCTTTTTCTAGCAAATTAACATATACGCCTTCAACATCCATTACGCAGGTTTGAATTAACTTATTAACTTTGTCCAAATGATAATTAAAATATTCTCTTTCATTTTTGGCCTTTATACTTTCAATTTGAGTATTAAGCCATGTTCCCAACCATGCTCCAATTAATGGTAACAAAGGAATGAGAATTGCTGTTAAGATAGCATCTAATACTTCTTTCCATCCCATATTTACTTCTCCCCTTTAATTAATTTAATTATTAACTCAACCAAATCAGTTAACGCCTTCAAGAAAGCATCTAAGAAAGATAATTTTTCCTGTTCCGGTTCTACAGGGTCTGGTTCAATTACTGGATCTGGTTCCACAGGTTCAGTTTCGGGTTCTGGTTCCGGTACAACAACAGTTGATTTTATTTCCTCAAGAAATTGCACAATCTTTGTGTGATAAGTACTTGATGGTGCCCATTTTGTGCTAAGTTCTTCTACGTACTCAATTGTGCCAGCCCAGGGTAAAGACAATACAGTATAATATCTATCGTGAGGATCACCTACCGAAAATGTTCCCGTATAAGCACTCATATGATTAAAGTGACCGCGAACCCCGTCATCTGCCGTAGCAAAGGATTCGTGATCTGTGATTTTATCCCCGGTTGCATTTGCTCTTTTAATACCAGCCCAATTGTTTTGCTCAGGAGATACCACACCCGTATATTTTCCAAAATTTGTTTCATGTGCAGCTTGAGCATAGAGTACATCTGGTCTGATTCCCGTTATTTTCCCATATTTCCAATATACTTCTGCAATATCAATAAATCTTTGATGTGCACCCTTGTTTCTCGCCCATTGTTTTGCCTGTTCTAAAGTAATTTCAGGTTCTCCTACAATTTTATATTTATAATCTGGTTTTGAATCTGGTTCAGGCGGTTCCGGTTCGGGCGGCTCTGGTTTAGGTACGGGATCGGGCTTTGGCGGTTCCAGTTTAGGTTTAGCATCCTGAATTTTTATTTTCTCATTCGTATCTACATTTTGCAGAATAATTTCATCGTTAGGATATGTTGCCAAAGCATACTCCTTAGCCTTTTCAAATCCTGTTAGTGCTATAACTTGCTTGCCGTTAATAATTACGCGATAAACTACAGTATCTTCTTTGGGCGGTTCAGGCTCCGGTTCTTCTCTCGGAGGCAAGGGATCGTCCTTACCGTCATATGTTGCAATAAATGAATCAAATCCTTTTGCCTTCAAAGCACTAACTTGTTTATCCGCATTGTCCCTGTTGCCATAACTGCCGCAAACAACTCTAATATAGGTTGTATTATTATAATTAAAGCCTACAGTAAAGGAATCGAATCCCGCCTTCTTTAATGCTTCGATTTGCTTATCTACTGCTTCCCATGTGGTGTAACTTCCGCAGACTACGCGGTAAAGAGATGTAGTTAAATATTTATGTACTTTATTTATAAATTCTTGCCAACCGTTTCGGTTCCGCAACCACATCGGGCAGTTCTTCCCACTCCAATGCCAATGTTGTCGCATACAATCGGGGAATGGTTTTAATGTAGGCACAGTTTTAATTAAGTATGCACAAAGTTTAGCGGCATGTTCTTCTGCCTGTAGGTAAAGTTTTTCGTTACGTGGCGAAGCAAGCATTGCATAGTCGCACATTTCTATGGAAATTGAAGTAAGATTGCCGGGGCCATTTACGCCATCACCAGCATGCCACGAAGGTTCACTTAAAGGTAATGTTTGCCATATTTCTTTTTCATCTACCGAGAAATGCCATGATGCAGGGCGATCTGCACATCCTGTGCTTCTGCAATAGGCATTTAAATCTTTAGCATTAAATCTTGAATAGGCACTATGGATAGTAATGGTTGTTGGCTTCATTACCAATCCGTAAACCTTATATCCTTTGTAACCAGAATGTGTAGCGGGACGATTTTTTCTTCCTGCCAAGATAAAATTTTGTTTAATTTCAACGGTCATCTTTTTCACAACCCTCCTTTACTACTTTTCCCAATTCTTCAACTTTCTCAATATACTCCCTTAATCTTCGCTTCAACCGTTCTATTTCCACGGCAAGGCTAACACCTTGCTTTAATAGATCGGAGATGCGCTCTTTAGTTTTCACATAAAAATACCTCCTTTGCTGAAATATAAAAAGAGAGGCGTTGCGCCTCTCTTGATAGAATAATGCTTTGGTGCTAATTTACGGCAAGACGTAAACCTGTCTCGCGGGAAAGCGCACTTCGTGGGGGGCATCCTTCTCTATCCAGTTCAGCAAATCTAAAATCAAAGTGTCGCCTACCCGCCGAGGGTTAATGATTACGTTTACCGGTAGCCGCTGATGCAGCACCGGCCAACCTTCGCCCCAATCCTCTTCCCAGATCCGGGTCAGGTCTAAAACTTCCGTAAAGGCATACTCAAATTCATCTTCTTCAAGCCAATATTCATTTTTCTTTTCTTCGCTGTTTGGCACATAAAATTTGACGTGCAAATCAGTACCGTGAAATGTGTACTCAAACCGCCCCGAATCGCTGCGCTGCGGGGTAAACATGTAATCAATTTTTGCAAGCGGCGGCAGCGCTTCCCTTCAGATAGCTCGCATGGGCCCTTGCGTCTGCCCCTATATTTGGATTGGCGGTATCGTGAATCGTTATATAGGAGGGGTTCAGCTTGTAGGCCGGGCGATTGCGCCGGCCTTTGGGGATCAGGTCCTGAATTATCTGTACCATCTACATCACTTCCC
>DUNG01000012.1 GCA_012839475.1 Petrimonas sp.
AATACCAGTAGCCTCCCCCACCGGTGATGAAAAGGTAGTAATCATCCTCGTATATCAGAACGATAGGCTCACCGGCACGGCGTGCACGGTTAGTCCCGAAGTTTAGCGTCAGCGGGTTAGTGAATGTCCGTGGATTGTCTGTTATCTGGACTGTAAAATCTGTTTTCAATTGTTCTGCTTCTTTTGCCTGAGGGGAACAGGAGCCGATGGATACCCAGATTGCCGCTGCCATTAGCCCTACTGTCAAAGTTGTGAATAGATTTTTTAGCATGGTGTAAGTTTAAATAGTGAATGCAACACAAGGTGAAAAAAAGCTGACAGGGAGGGACCCTTCTAGCTTTAGGGTTAAAAATTCTTATTTTCGTGTTGCGATATGAAAAACAATAACTACTTAACCCTGAGCCAAAGATACACAATTTTCGTGTTATTATGACAAGGATACAATCGAAATTTATTGCTGAAATCATCGGCAAGGACAAATCGGTGATCCCACGCGTAACAGCTTTTCCCTGATCACCTGATTGGTTTTATTTTTACCTCCCGTTCAAACATACCCGGATGTACCCGATAACTTCTCATTACACCTGCAGATGAATCGCCAACCCCGGTTGTTTCATAATCGAGATTGAAAGTAATTCCATCCTGTTTTTGCAATTGATAGGTATATATCGCTTTTGTTAAATTGTCAGTCGAAAAAGGATAGGCGTTGAAGTTAAACAGTTCATTCACATTGAACTGCAGGCCCTTCCCCTGCGCATCTGTCATCCTGACCCATCGGTTGTCGGTGCGCAAACCGTAATCGCCGGGCTTGATGTAGGGAACGTACATTTCATCAACCGTTGAAGAGTAAATCCCTATTTTATAACCTGTTTTCCTTCCCGGGTAATTCTCCTGTGGACCGCGTCCATACCATTCAACGTGATCGATGCTCGCGTCAAGCGTGGCAGTCAGCCCAAACCTCGGGTAGTACAAGGGTAACGACGATCCATACGATTTGGCCGTATGGTTGATGGTAATTTCGCCATTTCCATTTACGATATAAGTGAAAATATTCTCAATCCCGTTAAATTGAGAGCCCCATATATTTTCCCCCAGCTTGGGAACATCTCCGAAGAGGATGTTTTGACGGATGTTTAAATAAACTTTTCCATTTGCTTCAAACGCTTTTGTATAAACAGGAAAATAGGTGTGCTTATCAATCCCGGTTGAATAGAATTCCGTGGAAATGAAACGGCCGTACCCTTCTTTCCAGTTGGATGTACGGGCAGACATCGCTCCCCAGCTATCAACATCATTGGCCATGGGTGCACGCCAAACGCTGACTAAGAACGGCGATTTCAACATGTTTTTCCCATCAATAACCATCGATGACAAAGCTCCCACGCTCTTGTCAAAGACATATTCAAAGTTGGTACCTTTCACGACTACCTGCTCGTCATTTTCCGTGAAAGTTGCCTTTGAACTTGTTGGTTCATTCCCCTCGAAATCCTTTTTCCAGGGGAGTTCCAACTGGCTCCAGGCGACTTCATGTCCTGCTTTCGCCCATATTTTGTCTTCCTTCAGGTAAGAGCTGACGGTAATACGGTACTCTTTCCCGGGCTCGATCGTTGGTTTGGAGTAGGGGATTTGCATTACCTTTTTCCCCATTGGATCGATGTTTAACTGCAGTGTCCCTTCCTGGATAACTTTATTATCAGCCTCCAAGTACCATTTCGTGTCATATTGAGACGCGTTGGTGAAAAAGTTGCGGTTCCAGATTTGTACATGGCCAGATTCCGGATCGAGAAGGGTAACAACAATTGGCTGGCCCACTTTTTTCATCTCCCAATTTTCGGGTTGAATTTCACGGTTTCCCCAAATGTGGCCATACACGCGTGCTCCCGCGCCATAGCTGAGGAAAGTACCGTGATTGGCTTCCTTTTCGAAATCGAGCCAAAGCTCGGCATCTCCGGGATTAACCTGGCTGGGTAAAACCGCATCTTTGAATATCCCGACATTGTCGAGCATGGCATCGCACATGTATCCGGGCGTTTCGCTGCCATCAACTTCAGAATCGCGGCCCAGGCTGATGGTAAACGGGAAGTTTTTTATTTTTCCCGAGACCTGCTTGCTTGCTTCAAGGTTTTCATTTATGTACAACGACATTTCCTGTCCATCGTAAACCGCTGTCAGCTTGTGCCAGTTGTCCTCCCAGTTCGCGGGCAGGGCTGCGCGTAAAACCTGTTTCTCGGTAGTGTAAATGTAGAACTCCAATGAATCATTTCCCCTTTGCACGATCCCATACTGGTTCGATCCCTTGGTTATGAACTGCCCACCGCTGGCGTTGAGTTTCCGTGGGAAAACATCCATTGTTATGGTAAGTTTGTCACCATCAATCTCCAGACCATCGTGTCGGTAAACTTCAACCCATTGGTCATGGCCGTTCAGGTTAACCGCGTTTCCCGTTTTCCCGGTAACTAGTTTTATGTTGTTGCCCATCAGGTGAACGGGAACATTGTTGGGTGATTTATCTTCCACTTGACGTATTTCCTCCGTGATTCCCGTGCTTACAAAATCCCAGATGGCACCGCCTAAAGTTCTTGGATACGAGTAGATTGTATTCCAATAATCTTCCATTCCACCTAATGCGTTGCCGGCAACAGAGAGATACTCATCCATGAACGAGGGTCGGGTGTCATTGTCAAACCCTTGACCAATGCGCATATCCAATTCAAGCGGACTGGGATAGCGAGGCCCAATAATATCCTCAGCAGAATGGGAATAGCGGTTTCCGCCGTACATCCAATAGCGTGTGGGGTCCAGTGATTTGCCCTCTTTTACTACCTCTGCTATATTGAAACCTTCACCACTCTCATTTCCGGCACTCCAGAAGAGAATACATGGATAATTCCTATCGCGGAGTACCATTCTTCGAACACGGTCGCGGTACATTTCAGTAAATTCGGGCATCTCACTCACATACTCGGTTGCATGAGCTTCAACCCCGGCCTCATCAATGATAAACAATCCGTACTCATTGGCCAACTGGAGATATTTATTTACTGGCGGATAGTGTGATGTCCTAACCGCGTTAAAGTTAAACTGTTTAAGAATCTCGAAATCCCTTCTGATTATCTCTTCTGTCATAGTATGACCCAGATCAGCATGCTGCATATGGGAGTTGGTTGCGTTTACCTTAATTGGCACGCCATTCAGGGTGAACAGATCGCCTTTAATCAGCGTTTCCTTAAACCCGATGGGCTGCTCAACCGCGTCAACCACTGTCCCCTGGTCAGTTAAAAGCTGTACCTTTAAATCGTACAAGTTGGGAGTTTCTGACGTCCATTTTAATGGATTTTGAATGTTGGCTTCTACTTTAACCTGTTTTTTCCCTGGAGAACCCATTGAAAACCCTTCACTTTCCATTTCTGAAATCAACCTGTTGCTTTTATCGTATAAAAGGGCTTTTACTTTATAACTTCCGGCAGGTGAGTTTTCATACTTTTTCACGTCAAATTTAACGGAAAGGAGCGCATCCCGGTAATTCTCATCCAGATCGGTAATCACCTGCCAGTCGAACAGCCGTACGTTGGGGGCAGCATAGATGTTCACATCGTCAAAAATGCCGGCCAACCGCCAATAATCTTGACCTTCCAGGTAGTACCCGTCAGAATATTTTGTAACTAAAACCGCAACCGTGTTTGTGCCTGATTTCAAGTACCTTGTAATGTTGTATTCGGCAGGTTCCTGTGCACCTTCGTTATAGCCTACTTCCTGCCCGTTTACCCAGACGAATGAAGCGGAAGCGGTTTTTTCCATCCTCAGGAAAACCTGGTTGTCTCTCCAGGAAGCCGGGATCGTGAAGGTCTTCCTGTATGCGCCTGTCGGGTTATATTCCCTGGGCACATTGGGCACCGTTACGGCAAACACATCATTTCTTTGATTTGGCCCGGCATTGCGCCTTGCTACCGGAAATGGTGTTGCAACATTCCTGAAAATCCTGTCGCCATAACCTTCCATTTCCCAGTTTGAAGGTACTTCAATGAAATCCCAACGGCGGTCATTGAACCGAGCTTCATAGAAATTCGTCGGAATTCCTTCAGGGGTATCGCTATAAAAGAATTTCCAATTCCCGTTTAATGAAATTGTTTTTTGCGGCATAAAATATGTCCTGCCTTCTTCCTGATTCAACTCGAAAACCGACGTGTTCTCGATATAATAATAGATATCGTCCATGAATTTGGCCGGTTGGGCGAATAATGCATTCGCTAAGGCTAAACAAAAAAACAATAATTTAAATCGTCTCATATTCAATTGTTTATTATAAAAAAACAACCCACTGACCATTTGATGTTATTACTCAAACTTGGTTTTTTATCTAAAGAAAAAGTGAAAAGCTGTACCAATTTTTTCTTTTGATATTGCCCCAAAAGTGTGTAAAGTACATTTTTTCTACCCTTGATCTTCATCTATCAAAAAAAGATTATCTTGCGTCTTTCACAGCCGCAAGTTAGTAAAATATTGGAAAGTATTCTACAAAAAAGAGGGATTAAACAGGATTTTGACCGTTTGTTCTAAAGGACGAAGGAAGAACTGAGAATGTACAATTTTTCCACGAAGGAAAGCTTGGTGTGGGAATCCATTTCCGAGGATTCACGGCAGAGAGTTTCATAGCAGGTTGTATCAGCCATGCACATGCGCGGTTATTTCATGTAGGACTGTCTGCTCGCATAGGAGGTAGTTAAGTCAATAGGGGTATGAATGTCATTACCGATGAAGTTACCCTAGTTCGCCCTGTTTTTTCAGCGTCCCGTTTTAAAACTTGTGAAAATGCACTATCTTAGCCGGGTGAAAGCTTACATGCGAAAGTTAAGCGAATAATCACGATAGGAATAAAGACGTATCTCTATGTTTATCGCGATCGGTTTTATGGTGTTGGGCGGTGTGGCCGGCTTTTTACTACGGAAGAGAGAGTTCAAGCATATCACGAAGCTCATTATGGGGTTCATTTTTTTGCTTTTGTTTCTCCTTGGCGTGGAGGTGGGGAGCAATCCCCAGATCATAGCCGGATTTGCCTCGATTGGCTTGGAAGCGCTGGTTATCACGTTGGCTGCCGTGTTGGGCAGCGCGTTAGCTGCCTTATTGCTTTGGCGACACATTCGTAACAGTAAAAAGGGAGTCCATGAGAAGTAGCGTGGTGATTGTCTCTTTCTTCGCATTGGGCGTGCTGTTAGGGTACCTAGGGGTTATTCCGCTCTCGCTCATCGACAACGATATGAGTTTTTACGCGTTGTGTTGCTTGATGTTTTTCGTGGGTGTGAGCCTGGGCAACGATTCCAATACCCTGAAACGCTTTGCAAGCCTCAATCCCCGGTTATACCTGCTTCCCGTGGCAACGGTGGTAGGTACCTTGTTGGGATGCGCGATCGTGAGCCTGTTGCTTCCTGGTCGTTCTGTTTTTGACACGATGGCCATAGGGAGTGGTTTTGGTTATTACTCGTTATCCAGTATTTTTATAACGGAGTACAAAGGGGCGGAATTGGGTACCATCGCGCTACTTTCAAATATTATCCGCGAGATAATCACCCTGTTGTTAGCCCCGTTTTTCGTGAAGTTTTTCGGTAAGTTAGCCCCCATATCGGTGGGGGGAGCTACCACCATGGACACCACCCTGCCGATCATACTGCGGTTCTCGGGAAAGGAGTTTGCCGTGGTTTCCGTTTTTCACGGGTTTGTCCTTGACCTGAGCGTCCCCGTCTTGGTAACGATATTTTGTTCATTATAATTAGACTATTTGTTATGAAACAACTGAAATGGCTTTTATCAGGGCAGATTCTATTTTTATCTCTACTTGTACTCGTGGCTTCCTTGCAGGACCTTCATGCTGTTAAGGCAAGGAGTTGCTCGCCAGCCGATGATCTTTACCTGACTGCATCCCCTTTACATGGCTATCGTTTGGTTCGGGGGGCGGATCGTACGAGTGCTAATGACCGGGACGCGAATATGGATGCGTGGCGAAACCCCGAAGTAAACTCGATTAACCGGGAACCTATGCACGCCCATTTCGTACCCTTCATTTCCGAAAAGTACGCCATCGAACAATCCGATAAACCTCTCGAGGAGCTATTTACCCTTAATCCACTGCACGAAAGGCGCCTGTCGTTAGATGGTACCTGGAACTTTAAACTCTTCAAGAACCCATCGGAGTGCGATGATGAACGGCTGCTTGCCATGGACGTTAACTCGCCTGATTGGGATAAGATAGAGGTTCCGGGAAGCTGGGAGTTACAGGGGTTTGATAAACCCATCTATACCGATGAGAGTTACCCGTTTCCGCCCAATCCGCCGCATGTGCCGGAAGATTATAATCCCGTGGGCGTCTACCAGCGGGTCTTCTCGATACCTGATGATTGGGAGGGGATGGATCTGTACCTCGACTTCGAGGGGGTGGAGTCTGCCTTCTACTGCTGGTTAAACGGGGTGCTCGTGGGGTATAGCGAAGATAGCCGTTTGCCGGCTCATTTCAATATCACAGATTTGGTAGAAAAAGGGGAAAATAGCCTGATCGTGAAGGTGTTTCGGTACAGCGATGGCTCTTACTTGGAGGGGCAGGATTTCTGGCGGTATAGCGGGATAGAGCGAAGCGTGTTCGTCTACGCCCGGACTAGAAGCCGGGTAAACGACTTCTCTTTGGTGGCTGGGCTTACGAACAGCTACCAGGATGGGGATTTCAACGTGGATATTCTCCTGCATAATCCCCAATCGGGTCATTCGGTAGAGGTTACCCTTTTCGACGGTGAGGCAACCATGCACTCTTTTCACAAGAGAGTGGGGTCGGTCTCGGACACGACGGTTTCATTCTCCGCGATTTTTCCCGGTGTCAAGCCGTGGAGTGCCGAGTTGCCTTCCCTTTACCGGATGGTTGTGACGTATAAGGATGAGAAAGGCGGGGAGTTGGAGTCGTTCTGTCACCCTTTCGGCTTTCGGTCCATCGAGTTGCGGAACGGCCTTTTCTTGCTGAATAACAAACCGATAACGTTTAAGGGCGTTAATCGGCACGAACATGATCCGATTACCGGGAGAACCATAACGGTAGAGAGCATGATTCGAGACATCGAGTTGATGAAGCAGTTTAATATCAACGCGGTGAGATGCAGTCACTACCCCAATTATCCGCAATGGTACACCTTGTGCGATATGCTGGGCCTCTACGTGGTGGATGAGGCCAATATCGAGAGCCATGGGATGCGCTTTCACGAAGACCTGACGTTGGCGAACTACCCGGAATGGGAAAAACCCTTTATGGAGCGTATGGCGCGTATGGTGAAACGGGATCGTAACTTTACCTCCATAGTAACCTGGTCATTGGGGAACGAATCGGGATACGGCACGCACTTTGAAACGATATACCACTGGACCAAGGAGTATGATCCAACACGTCCCGTGCAGTACGAGGGTTCTAAAAGGACGGGTCTTTCGGATATCTACTGCCCGATGTACGCACGCGTGTGGCATTTGCGGGAGTTCGTGAACGAGAGGCGAGAAAGGCCCATGATCTTGTGCGAGTACGCGCATGCCATGGGAAATAGCGTGGGCAACTTGCAGGACTACTGGGATCTGATTTACAAGTTCGATCAACTGCAAGGGGCTTTTATTTGGGATTGGGTAGATCAAACGTTTCTCGTTAAAGACGACAAAGGGAACGATATATGGGCCTACGGGGGAGATATGGGATTCGTGGGCGTGCCTAACGATTCCAACTTTTGTGCCAACGGGCTGGTGTTGGCGGATAGAACCCTACGGCCTCACATCTGGGAGGTCAAGAAGGTGTATCAGAACATCCTGTTTGAAACGGTTCCCTTTAGCCCGAATCAAATCCGGGTCACAAACCGGTACGACTTTAAGTCGCTCGATGATTACTATTACCGATGGTCGCTCGAGGAAGAGGGTAGGGTAGTGCAGTCGGGCGAAAGTGAATTCCCCACCATCCAAGCCGGGGAGTCCAACTTGATTACGTTGGACTTGAGCGCGCAACTGAACCCCACGAAAGAGTATTTCCTTAAAATAGAAGCGTTAACGAAAAATCAATCGCTTTTAATCCCATCGCAACACGTGGTGGCTATGGAACAATTTCCCTTTTTCATACCGAGTGAACGCGCCACGTTTCATAATCATGATGGAGTTATAGGCAGTAAGCCAATAGGTAATCAACTTTTAAAGACCTATGAAAATGGTGACGTTATCACATTTAAGGGCGATAACGGTTTCAGCGTAAGCTTTTCCAAGTCCACCGGGTACCTCACGAGCCTGAGGTACAACGATAGGGAGATGGTAATCAAGGGTCTCACTCCGAACTTCTGGAGGCCACTCACCGACAACGACGTTGCGAATGGCACGTTGACTCGCTGTCTGGTATGGAGAAACGTTGAAGAAGATATGCGATTGCGTGATTTTTCCGTGAATAGTGAGGAGGAAGGCTCTATCCTAGTCGCCACGAACTATCATTTGGAAAAGCAGCGTTCCACGCTTGATATTATATACCGTATCACGTTGGAGGGAGCGATAAACGTGTCGATGAATTTCACGCCGGGCGATCTCCCGTTGCCAGAGATGCCCCGTTTCGGGATGTACTGGGTTATTCCGGCAGAGTACGAGCGGTTTACATGGTTCGGAAGAGGTCCCCATGAGAATTACGCGGATAGGAAAACATCGGCTGCCATTGGTATTTACGAGTCAACGGTATGGGAACAGTTTCATCCCTACATACGGCCTCAAGAGACGGGCAATAAATCCGATACCCGCTGGCTCTCCTTTCAAGAAGAAGGTATAGGCAAGGGGGTATTGATAAAAGGAGATAAGCCGCTTAGCGTGAGTGCATGGAATTTCTCGCAGGACGATATCGATTACGTTCCCTATACGATAGAGAGGAAACATGGTGGCAGCGTAGAGAAAAAGGATTTTATATGGATTAACGTGGACCATGCTCAGATGGGTGTAGGTGGAGATAACACCTGGGGGGCAAAAGTTCATCCCGAGTACACGATTACTCCAGACCCTATCTCTTATTCGTTTACCATCTACCCCATCTCAAGCGAATCATTTGAAATCCCATAAGGATTTACGCAACGAGTCAAGAACTTTTTAAACGTGGTGTTGTTTTGAAGTATGAGTTTATTTGAAGAAAATGAAATCAATAGTTAAGAAACCAGGGTTAAGAATAAGCATCCCGACCCTTTTCTTCTTTTTAACGACCGTGACACTGGCCATCCTTCTTCTGGCCAGTAAGAGGTCTGCTGAAAAAGGAGGGGGCTATGACAGTTCTACCGTGATGAGCCGTGTTTCTTACCTGCAAGAGCTGGCGTTGGTGCAGCACAATTACACGGGCGTGATTAGCTACAAGGATTACCGCAAGTTCTTGAATTTAAACGTGCCACTAACGGATAAGTATTTCTTGCTGAAGTACAACGGGTACGTCAAGGCGGGTGTTGACTTTAGCCGGATAAAGGTGAACGTGCTCAATGCCACCGACGTACATGTCTCCATCCCTAAACCTAAAATATTGGATACCGTGGTCGATGAAAACTCAATCGAGGTTTTTAACGAGAGTGAAAACGCTTTTAACCCTATCAAAATTGCGGATTACAACGAGGCCCTGTCGAGGGAGAAGAACGTGATGATCCGGGGCGCCATCGAGCAGGGGATCTACGAGCAGGCTACACAGCAGGCGAAGTTGACCCTCACCGCCTTGTTAACCGAGATGGGGTTCGTGCATATCGAAATCACCGAGGAACTGGTTATCCCGCCCGTGAATTAGGAGAGGTCCCCACATTAGGGGGGGGAGGTATTCCATTGAACGCGGGTGATAGGGACTTTCAAACGGGAATGCTTGGGAATTCTTTCCAAGATTATGGAAGATTTTCCGAACACCCTTCGCAGTAGCGAATAACTTCCTCGTTAACAAACCGTAGGAAGTCGTTGTGCTGCTCCTTGGTGATCATGTTGGGATAACTCAAGATAAGCAACTCCTGTGCTTCCGCCTCGACCCTGTAGGGGAGGTGTACGAAACGATACGGAGTGAGGGTGTATCCTGCCCGTTCGTAAAATTGAAGACGACGTACGGATAGTTCGTTGACGAGGGGGTCGACCTCGAGGATAACGGTGTGTTCTGAGTCGCGCAGATAGCGGAGCATACGCGAGCCATGGCCATGGCCCCTAAGGGATGGGGTTACCGCTAGGTGTTCAAGGTAACGGTAGCTGTCCCACTCCCAGAAAAACAGCAGCCCGATCAATTCCCGTCCCTCCCATGCCGATAGAGGGAAAAAGCGGGCATCGGTACATGCGCGCAGGTGATCTGCCCTCTTCCGTCTCTCTGCCTTTGGGAAGCTCTTCTCGTACAGTGTCCACACGCTGTTCCACCGTGCGGTATCGTTGGGATCAAGCTGCAAGTATTCCATGTTGTAAGGTGAAATATCCGCGTTACACCACCTCTTCCTTCTTCTCAACCTTCGTGAAAACCATCTTTTGGTTCTCTTTATCGAGATCGATCAAGAGGTGTCCTCCCTCTTTCATGCCCGTTCGCAGGATCATCTCGGCCATCTCGTCTTCCACGTACTTCTGGATGGCCCGTTTCAGCGGGCGAGCACCAAACTGAACGTCGTACCCCTTGCTGGCGATAAACTCCTTGGCGGGTTCGGTAAGGGTTACCTCGTAGCCGAGATCGCCCACCCGCTTGTAGAGCCCCTCGAGCTCCAGGTCGATGATCTGGTAGATGGACTCCTTGCTCAGCGGATCGAACATCACGATATCGTCCACACGGTTCAGGAACTCGGGTGCGAATGCCTTGTTCAGCGCTTTCTGGATGATACCCCGCGAGTACTCGGCATCGCTTACGTTTTGGTTGGTATTGAAGCCGATGCCCCGCCCGAAGTCCTTTAATTGCCGGGTACCGATATTGGAGGTCATGATAACAATGGTGTTCTTGAAATCAATCCTGCGGCCCAGGCTGTCTGTCACGTGCCCCTCATCGAGAATCTGTAGGAGGATATTGAACACGTCGGGATGCGCTTTCTCTATCTCGTCTAGCAGCACCACGGAGTAGGGGCGTCGCCGCACCTTCTCGGTAAGTTGTCCTCCCTCTTCATAACCCACGTATCCCGGGGGTGCCCCCACGAGGCGCGAGACGTTAAACTTCTCCATGTATTCGCTCATGTCCACGCGGATAAGGTTCTCCGATGAGTCGAACAGAAGTTCGGCCAGTTTTTTGGCCAGGTGCGTCTTACCTACACCAGTCGGTCCCAAGAACATGAACGTGCCGATCGGCTTGTTCGGATCTTTGAGCCCGACCCGGTTTCGTTGGATGGCCTTCACGACCTTTTCTACCGCCTCGTCTTGCCCAATCACCATCCCTTTGAGTTGGTCTTTCATCTCGAGCAGCCGTTGCCCCTCAGCTTGTGCGATTCGTTGCACGGGTACCCCCGATATCATCGCTACCACCTCGGCGATCTTCTCCTCATCCACCAGTTCCGGCTTCTCCTTGATCTCCTTTTGCCAGCGGGCCTCTTCCGCTTCCAGTGCCACCAGTAGTTGTCGTTGCCTGTCGCGGTGGCTGGCCGCCAGCTCGTATTTCTGCGCCTTTACCGCGTCGGTCTTCAACTGCTCTACCACCTTGAGCTCCTCTTCCAGTTGCTCGATGGTTTCAGGGATGACAATATTGGATATATGTACACGAGCCCCCGCCTCGTCCAGTGCGTCAATCGCCTTATCAGGGAAGGTGCGGTCGGATACATACCGATCGGTCAGCTTAACGCATGCCTCCAAGGCATCGTCGGAATAGCGCACGTTGTGGTGATCCTCGTACCGTTCCTTGATGTTTTGTAGTATCTCCAGTGTCTCTTCGGGCGTCGTGGGGTCCACGATCACCTTCTGGAAGCGACGCTCCAGCGCACCATCTTTCTCGATGTTCTTGCGGTACTCGTCCAGCGTGGTGGCACCGATGCACTGTATCTCTCCCCTTGCCAGCGCGGGCTTAAGCATGTTGGCAGCATCTAGAGAGCCGGCCGCGCCACCGGCGCCCACGATGGTGTGCACCTCGTCGATGAAGAGGATGATATTCGGGTTTTTGGAAAGCTCGTTCAGGATCGCTTTAATGCGCTCTTCGAACTGCCCGCGGTACTTGGTGCCCGCGACGATGGAGGCCATATCCAGGGCGATGACCCGCTTGTCGAACAGTGCACGCGATACCTTCTTCTGCGTGATTCGTAGCGCCAAACCGTCCACGATAGCCGATTTACCCACACCGGGGTCACCGATGAGTACCGGATTATTTTTCTTCCGTCGGCTCAGTATCTGCGCGATGCGCTCGATCTCTCTGTCGCGTCCCACTACCGGGTCGAGCCGGTTTTCTAAGGCGGCGCGGGTGATGTCTGTCCCAAAGTTGTCCAATACCGGGGTGTCTGACCCGGCCCCTTTGGTTTGCGAAGGATTCCCCGTACCCCTGCCGGGGGTAAACGATTGATCCCCCATATCGTCATCCTCGGTGAAGTTGGCGCCAGCCCGCGGCATGGTAAGCTCAGCTTCGTCGTTGTTACTCCTCCTCTCATCTAGTTCCTTTCTCGCGCGATTTTCGGTGTGGGCTTTCACGCAACGGAATGCGCTCGTGTAATCGAGACGGAATTGGGTGAGGATATCGTAGATAAGCGTGTTTTTTTCTTTCAGTAGGGCCAGGAGGATATGTTCCGTGTCGGCCTCCTTGCTTTTTGTTAGCCTTGCTTCCAGGATGCTCATTTTCAGGGCTTTTTCCGTGTTCTTGTTGATGACCAGTTCGTTGCTGCCATCGTATGGCTCCTGGATGGTGCGAACGTGCGAGTCGATGTACTCTTTGAGTGAACGTGGATCAACGTCGAAATCCTGAAGCACCTGAACGGCCACTCCCTCGCCATCGCGGAGGATGCCCAGCATAAGGTGTTCCGGACCAATATAGTTATTTTGAAGGCGGCCAGCTTCTTCGCGACTGTAAGCCATGATATCCCTGACGCGCTCTGAAAAATTGGTGTTCATACTATTGTTTCCCTTTTCTTTAACCGTCTTGTTTCGTTACCTAACCTAATCTAATCTAATGTTAATGAACAAAAACAGTGCCAAAAGATTAACCTCGCTCTTCTGTCTCTTTGGGTTCCAACTTCTCATTGTGTTTTTTCTTCTTTTTAGGTTTAATCGGTTTGTATTTGGGTATCTTCATCTTTCTCGTTTTCATCCGCGTGGTGACACGTGGTTCAGCCTTGGATCCGGGTACGTACTCGTGACGGTACATGTTGAAAAAGAGGATAAACAGGGAGAGGATAAGCGGCCCGAAAATCACGCCCCAGAAACCGAACATGGGAATCCCGATAAGCACCCCGAATACGGTGATAAGCGGGTGGATGTCTGCTAGCTTCTTTTGTAGCAGGAAGCGTGCCACGTTATCGACACCCCCGATGATGATGAGACCATATACAAGCATTCCAAGTCCCCCCATTAGGTCCCCCGCGAGCAAAATGCTGACCCCGATGGGTATCCACACGATCATGGTTCCCACTATGGGGAGGATCGATGCAAAACCAGTTAATATAGCGTATAAGATAGGGTTATCCACGCCAAAGAAAAGGTAGCCCAGGTACGCGAAGAACCCTTGGATAATGGCCAAGAGCGGGATGCCGATGGCGTTAGCTTGGATAATCGAGCGGGTCTCTTCGGCCAGTATACTCTTGTTTTCATTTTTAAAAGGAAGCGTTTCCCAGATAGCGCGTTCCAACTCGTTGTTGCTGAAAAGCATGTAGTAAAGCACAAAGAGAATCACCACAACGTTAATCACGAACGAGTAGAGGCTGTTGGCAAGTATTTGTAATAGGTTAGATCCTGCTTTGGGAATAAAGGTTAGGTTTTCGGGTGTGAATAATTTAAATCCCAGTTTTTCTTCCAGCATGTGGATGAAGTTGTTTGCCTGCTCGAGTATGGCAGCGGGGTCAATCGTGATGCCCGAGAAGGTGTCGATCACCAAGAAGGCGATTCCGGTGAGCGGGAGCAGGATAAGGAACAGTACCTCAAGCACGATAAGCAAGGCACTCAGCCCCCGCTTGAACTTGAGCTTTTCGGTTAGGTACTTTTGTTGCCTGTTGACGATCACGTAGAGGGTCGCCGCCCCCAGGAAACCGCTCAGGTAAAGGCGTGCGTACTTGAAGATGATCAATCCCAGGATGATCATCAGCCCAATTAGGATGTATCGGTGGCGACTGGCTCTTTTTACTTCTTCTATGGCTGGCATGGAATCCATACTGCTTACTGTTTAAACGGTGGGGAAGTCCTCGGGGTGCGAGAATCCTCCATCTATCAACGCGGCTTTTGCTTTCTCATAATCGGACGTTTTAACCTGCATCTCGATGTCGCCCAATGTGTACGCGAGCCTGTTCGAGGTCAGGTTTTTCATGTACACCTCAATGCCACGCATCTCCATGTAGGTTTGCACGATGGTCACATCGGCGGGGAACATGAATGTCTTAACGGTAATAAAGTCTTGTTTCATACGATGAATGATTTAAGTGCTCGTACCGCGGTAAAAGTACATCTTTTTTTAGAATTATCCATGTTGAAACGGCTTTTTGAGGTTTTTCGTGATCACCATGTCAATGTTTGCTAAATGGTTTTTTAATCGCTACCTTCATGTGGTTGAAAACGGGGAACACCTGTTCCCTTCTTTACTTTGGACCGTTCCTTAGCCGCCGCTCCGACACGGGAAAGACGACTGGCTTACCCGATACCGGGTTGGTCTTGACGATGACAACCGTTTGGTATACGCTTTCGATGTGCTGGTAGGTAATGACCTCTTCAGGTGTGCCCTGGCAAAATTCGGAGCCCTCTTTCATCATGAGCAGGTAGTCGCAATACTCGGCGGCTAGAGATAGGTCGTGCAGGATCATGATCACGGTGAGCTTCATCTCCTCGTTTAATCGCTGGATCAGGTTCATGAATTGCATTTGATGCATGATATCGAGGTGCGAGGTGGGTTCGTCCAGCAGGAGTAACTGGGGGTGTTGTGACAGGGCGCAGGCGATATGCGCCATCTGCCTCTCGCCACCGCTTAGCTCGTTCATCGGCTGGTTGCGCAGGCGGTAGGTGTTGGTCAATCGCATGAAATGGTGTGCCGTCTCGATGTCCTCTTTAGTGTCGAAGAACTGGAAGCGCCTTCGGTAGGGGAGTCGTCCCATCAGCACGTACTCCTCGACGGTCATGCTGGCCGTTTCCGAGAATTGCGAAACGATGGCCAGTTTCCTGGCCTTCTCCTTCCAGGTGAGCTTCGAAAGGTCGGCTCCATCTAACTGTACCCGTCCCTTTATAAGCGGTAGCGTGCCCGAGATGCCCCGGAAGAGGGTCGTCTTCCCGGAGCCGTTCGGGCCGATGATGCCGGCGAATGCCCCCTCGGGGAGCGACAGGTGAATGCCCTCTACCTGAAAGCCACCGGGATAGCCGCAGGCAAGGTCTTCTATTTCGAGGAGCGGTTTCATTTCCTGTTTCATACTACGGCCCTTTTCCGCTTCGAGTTACTCAGTAGGACGATAAAAAGAACACCCCCAATAATGCCGGTGATTACCCCGATGGGGAGTTCATTGGGGGCGATGATGGTACGCGCCACGATATCGCACAACACGAGGAAGATACCGCCGCTTAGGAATGAGGCTATCAACAGTATCCGGTAGTCGCTACCCACCCAAAGGCGTATGATGTGGGGAATCACCAACCCCACGAACCCGATGATGCCCGCCACCGAGATGCATGCACCAGTGAGGAGGGAGGTGACGATAAAGAGGATGCGTATCACGCTGTTCGTGTCAAAACCCAGGTGCTTGGCTTTCTCTTCGCCCAGCCGCAACGCGTTCAGCGGCATCACGAAGAGGTAGGAAACGACCAGACCGCATAGGGAGAGCACGATCATGGTGGCGACCAACGTGCCGTTCGACTCCTCCAGCGACCCCATGATCCAGAAGATGATGTTGTGGATGTTGTCGGAGGAGGTAATCGACATGAGGAACATCATTAATGATGAGGATATAAAGCTGATCATCACACCGATAAGCAGCATTCGGTTTATGCTAAGCCCGCCCTTCCCCGAGCCAAGCGCGTAGACCAGGAGGATGGTGGCGATGGCTCCAATAAAGCCGGCCAGGGGCAGCACCAAGATGTTAACCAGGTGAAGACCTGCCACGATGGCGAAAGTCACTCCCAGCGAGGCCCCCCCGGAGATGCCAAGGGTATAAGGCTCCACCAGCGGGTTTCGGTATATTCCTTGCAGTATGGCACCGGCTATACTTAGGCTGCCGCCAATGGCTAGGCCCAAAAGCGTTCTGGGTATTCGGATGTAGGCTAACACCCCATGCTCCACACCTTCGCTGTTGGATAAGATGGCGGGGATATCGGTGATCCGTATAGGGATCTCACCCATACCCAGCGAAAACAGCGTAACCGCTATCACCCCCACGAGAAGTAGGAATAGGTACACGCCCCATCTCCATCTTTTTCGTTCCGCTGCCGCTCGATTTCCCCTCATTGCCCGTGTCTCGCGTTAAACGTTATTTCCCGTCGCCCCACATAAGTCGGTTCATCTCTTGGAGTGTCTCCACGAAATAGGAGGGGATGGGTTGGCACGCCTTATCGGCATCGATGATGTGAATATGTCCCTTTCGGGTCGCGGTGAGGCTGGTGTACTTTTTCCAGGTTTGTACCTCCTCTTCACCCACGATGCCCATGGTCGCGATAAATATGTAGTCGGGGTTGTTGGCAATCACGAACTCCCGCGTAACGGTACCCCCCGTGAGTTGCGCTGCGATATTTTTCGCGCCCAGCAAAGTGATGAAGTCATCCATATAGGTGTTTGGGACCACCGAGAAGATGGGGTTCGCCCCCACTTGGAAAAACACCTTCTTCGAAGGCCGAGAAGCGTTTTCCAGCGTAGTCTCCTCCACGGTTTGCCGGCATTCGTTAACGATGGCCAAGGCCTTTTCGCTCTTGCCGGTCCACTCCCCCATCTGGATAAACTGGTCGCACACCTCCTGAAACGACTTAGGGGAGTAGATGACCTCCACCTTGATGCCCACCTTTCTCAATAGCTCGATATCCTTGGGATGGGTAAGTCCCGAAGCGAGGACTACATCGGGTTTTAGGCTGATGATCTTTTCAATGTTGGCTTTCACGGCGGAAGCCACCACCTCTACCTCCTTGCTGTCATTGGTGTCGCAGAAGCTCGTGCGTCCTACCAGGTGGTCCCATGCGCCGAGATGGTCGATGCTCTTGGTGAAGGAGGGTGCCAGCGAAACGATCCGCATGTAGGGTTGCCCTTGTAGCGGGGTGGTCGCGGCAATCTTGATGACCGCGACGATCAATAAAAACAGGATTGACCTCCTTACCATACCGTTGAGGGGATTGTTGAAATTCATTAATGAATGGTTGAAACTCACTGAAAGACCCTTTAACTGCTTGTTTACGCTGCGAAATTACATCAAGACGAGTAGAAAACCTATTATTTCACGAACATTTTCTCAAGGGGAGTGCAATCAACCTGCGGTGACCCTACGGTTAAGAGTAGGAGGTAGCACGGCTGGGGTCCTGCCATATCAAAGAACTTTCAAGTGATAACAGTCCTTCAGTTGACTGCAATTTTGTCAGTTTGCTTGTCAGTTTTTAAATCACCGTGCCAAATTTTGGCACTAAAATGGGTCAATATTTCATTTTGGCACAGAATTCGCTAATTGAATAGTGTCAAATTGAAATCAATTAACAGTCACATTTAAAATATTTATCAAGTATGAAGATTAAACCATTGGCAGACAGGGTGCTGGTTAAACCGGCTGCTGCAGAAGAGAAGACAGTGAGTGGAATCATTATCCCGGATACGGCAAAAGAGAAGCCGCTAAAGGGCGAGGTAATCGCCGTGGGGAAAGGGACGAAAAAAGAGGAGATGGTTGTGAAGCCGGGCGATAAGGTACTCTACGGGAAGTACGCGGGTACGGAAATAGAGCTTGACGGTGTGGAACACCTCATCATGCGTCAGTCCGATATCCTGGCAATCCTGGGCTAAAAAATAATTTTAAAAAGGGCACAAGGCCGCTACGCGTAGCAGTTACGCGATAAATGGGTAAATGGCACGAGTCCCGAAAAATAACGTAAACAAACAAAAATAATAGAGATATGGCTAAAGAAATTAAATTTGATATGGAAGCACGCGACCAACTGAAACAGGGCGTGGACAAGTTGGCAGATGCCGTTAAGGTAACGTTGGGGCCCAAGGGACGCAACGTGATTATAGATAAGAAGTACGGTGCTCCCCAGATTACTAAAGACGGGGTAACCGTTGCGAAAGAGATTGAATTGGAAGATCCTATCCAGAACATGGGTGCGCAGCTCGTTAAGGAGGTGGCCTCGAAGACCAACGACGATGCCGGTGATGGAACCACTACCGCGACCGTTTTGGCGCAGTCGATCATCAGCGTGGGGCTGAAGAACGTGACTGCTGGTGCCAACCCGATGAGCCTCAAGCGGGGGATCGATTTCGCTGTGACCAAAATCGTGGACAACCTGAAAGAACAAGCAGAGGAGGTGGGTAACGACTTGAATAAAATAGAGAACGTGGCCGCTATTTCGGCAAATGGCGATGAAACCATTGGTAAGTTGATCGCCGAGGCGATGCAGAAGGTGAGCAAAGAGGGCGTGATCACTGTCGAAGAGTCGAAGGGAACCGATACCTATGTTGACGTGGTAGAGGGAATGCAGTTCGATCGTGGTTACATTTCACCCTACTTCGTGACCGATACCGAAGCAATGGAGGTCGATTTCGAGGATCCACTCATCTTGGTTCACGATAAGAAAATTTCCGCCATCAAGGATCTGCTCCCCATCTTGGAGAAGAGCATTCAAACCGGTAAGCCGCTCTTGATCATCGCGGAAGATATCGATTCTGAAGCGTTGACCACGTTGGTGGTAAACCGCCTCCGCGGCTCGTTGAAGATTGCCGCTGTCAAGGCCCCGGGCTTTGGAGACCGCAGGAAAGAGATGCTGGAAGATATCGCTATCCTAACCGGAGGAACGGTGATCTCGGAAGAGAAGGGGCTTACCCTGGAGAACGCTACCTTGGATATGCTGGGTAGCGCCGAGAAGGTGACCATTGATAAGGACACGACTACCATCGTGAATGGTGGAGGCTCGAAGGATGCTATTGATAGCCGCATCGGGCAGATACGCATCCAGATTGACAAGACCACCTCGGATTACGATCGTGAGAAGCTGCAAGAGCGCTTGGCTAAACTGGCAGGCGGTGTAGCGGTTCTCTACGTGGGCGCTGCCTCTGAAGTGGAGATGAAAGAGAAGAAAGACCGTGTGGAAGACGCCTTGTCGGCCACCCGCGCTGCCGTGGAAGAGGGTACCGTACCTGGTGGTGGTGTAGCCTACATCCGCGCTATTGAAGCACTGGAAGGCTTAAAGGGCGAAAACGAGGACGAGACCACCGGTATCCAGATCGTTAAGCGTGCCGTGGAAGAGCCACTTCGCCAGATCGTGGAGAACGCGGGGAAAGAGGGTGCCGTCGTGGTACAGAAGGTGCGCGAAGGGAAGGCCGACTATGGCTATAACGTCCGTACCGACCAGTATGTGAGCCTGCTCGAGACGGGTGTGATTGATCCGGCTAAGGTGGCACGCGTGGCGCTCGAGAATGCCGCGTCTATCGCGGGGATGTTCCTCACCACCGAGTGTGTGATTACCGATAAGGTGGAAGAGAATCCTGCACCGCAGATGCCCATGGGTGGCGGAATGGGTGGCGGAATGATGTAGAAACGCGATATCTCCGCTAATTTTAATGTTAATTAGATCGTTTATAAAGCGCGTGACGGGAATGAAAGTCTCTTCGTCACGCGCTTTTTTAAGATGTGGACCTTGAATGTAAGATGAACAGGAACGAATAGGAATGAGCCATTGACAGTGGTGGATTGTTGACTATAATACGGTCTTGAACAAACGGTAACTGGAAAGTAGAGTGTGGAAAGTGTAAAAAAGTAACCAGAACGTAACAATTTTCATGTTTATTTGTAGTACATTTGCGTTGTTTCCAAAACTTAAACATCAAATATTTATGACAAAGAGATTGAAATTTTTAACAGCGGCTCTTTTGGTGATGTTCGCTGCCGCAGTGCAAGCGCAGGTAACCACCTCCAGTATGAGCGGACGGGTTTCCGATACCGAGGGAGCAGTGATTGGTGCCACCGTGATTGCCACGCATGAACCTTCGGGAACAACGTACGGGACGGTGACCAATATGGAGGGCCGTTTCAACTTGAACGGTATGCGCGTGGGAGGACCTTACACGGTAGAGATTTCTTACGTGGGGTACGGTACCAGTACCACGAGCAACATCACCCTGAGCCTGGGTGAGAACTACGTGTTGAACGTGGTACTCTCCGAAGAGGCCACCACGTTGGATGAGGTGGTGGTGACGGCACTTCGTACCAAGTTTACTACCGAGAAAACGGGAGCAGTAACGAATATCACGAATGCCCAGATAGATAATTTACCCACGGTGACTCGAAGTATCATGGATGTGACCCGTCTATCGCCTTACGGGGGTAACGGCATGAGCTTTGTCGGAACCGACGGTCGTACGGCCAATTTTACCGTAGACGGTGCCAACTTCAACAACAACTTCGGTCTGAGTTCAGCTCTCCCCGGTGGGGGTAACCCGATCTCTATCGAAGCGATCGAGGAGTTGCAGGTTGTGATTGCTCCGTACGATGTTCGTCAGACCAACTTTATCGGTGGGGGCGTGAACGCCATTACCAAGTCGGGTACTAACACCCTAAGGGCCAGTGCCTATACCTACCATAGGAACGAGAATATGCGGGGAGACCTCGTTAGGGACCGGGTAATCGAAGGGGCGCGTGAAAGGGATCGCAATACTACTTACGGTTTCACCGCGGGTGGCCCCATTATCAAGAACAAGTTGTTCTTCTTCGTAAACGCGGAGATGGCAAAAATCCCGACTGTTGTTAACCGTTGGAGGGCCTCTACAAATGGTGTGGCTAATCCGGATAGTTACATTTCCCGCACCACGGAGAGTGATCTCAAGCGCGTTTCTGATTTTGTTAGGGATAAGTATGGTTATGAAACCGGTTCATATTCCAACTTCCCGGCGGATGAGAGCAACTACAAGTTGCTTGCCCGGTTGGACTGGAACATCTCGAACAGGCATCGCCTGGCGTTGCGGTACAACTACACCAAAAATCTCTCGTGGAGATCGCCTAACGCCACCTCTATGGACGGGGGTACCCGCGTATCGGAGGCCAGAATGTCGCAAGCATCCATGTCGTTTGCCAATTCAATGTACTCTCAAGATAACCTGGTACACTCCTTCTCGTTCGACCTGAATAGCCGCTTGGCGGATAACCTGTCGAACCAATTCCTGGCTACCTTCTCCAAGCTGGACGATGTGCGCGGATCGACCTCGTCGGAATTCCCCTTTATTGATATTTTGAAAGATGAACAGGCATACATGTCGCTGGGATACGAGCTGTTTACCTGGAACAACGGCGTGCACAACAACGTGCTGAACATTAAAGATGAACTCACCTACTACATGGGGAACCACAAGGTGTTAGGAGGTATCGCTTACGAGTATATGATGGCGGATAACGCCTATATGCGTAACGGAACAGGATATTACCGCTATTTGAGCCTCGACGACTTCTTAAGTGGTGCGACACCTGAAATCGTGAACCTGACCTACGGGTATGACGGCGAGAGTAACCCAGCGGCACGTGTAAGGATGAACAAGATAGGTGCTTACGTGCAAGACGATTGGAGCGTGAACGAGAAGTTCAAGCTCTCGTACGGCTTCCGTGTTGACGGGCTTTTCTTTAATAATGCCGACCTGATGACTAACCAGGCTATTTATGAGATCGACTACTCGGGTCGCCGTGTTGACACCGGTAAGTGGCCATCGGCAAATATCATCCTTTCTCCTCGTGTGGGATTCGTGTGGGATGCTTTTGGAGATAATAGCTTGAAAGTACGTGGGGGTACCGGTCTCTTCTCAGGTAAATTGCCGCTCGTCTTTTTCACCAATATGCCTACTAACGGTGGAATGGTGCAGTACCAAGCGCAAATCAACGCGAAAGAAGCGGAAAAGAAAGGGTTTTCTATGGACACGTTTGCCGGTGGCCTGGTAACGGATGCCAATGGTAAGGCTACCCTGGCGGCACTGTATGATAAGTTGACCTCTTTAGGCTATCCCACCACCGTTTCGCCCGAAGATGGTACGGTTCCATCATCAATTTCCGGCGTGGATGAGAAGTTCAAGATGCCGCAAGTGTGGAAAACCTCGCTGGCTGTTGACTACGCCTTCCCGACTCCTTTCCCCTCCTCCGTAACGGTGGAAGGAATCTTTAACAAAACCATCAACGGCGTCACCATGACCGACTGGAGTATCCCGTACGTGGGTGGTTTCGCACGCTTCAACGGGGTGGATAACCGTCCCATTTATCCCGACGGGTACCGCGAAGGCACGAAGGCGTTTATCCTCTCCAATACCAGCCGCGGTTACGGCTGGTCGGCAAATATCACGCTTAACGCCCAACCCACGGAACAGCTTAGCGTGATGGCCGCCTACACGCGCACGGTGGCTAAAGACGTAACCGGTATGCCTGGTTCGAACGCCGAATCGGCTTTCACTTACGTGCCTACCGTGGAGGGCCCCAACCACATCAAGCTGCACAACTCGCAGTACAACACGCCTGACCGGTTGGTTGCTTCGCTTACGGCGCACGATAAGGGTGGCAATCACTACAGCCTTATCTACGAGGCATGGCGCGGTGGAGCCAACTACTCCTTCATGACGGTAAATGACATCAATAACGACGGGTATAATTACGACGCTGTCTACGTGCCTACCGATGATGAGGTGGCCACCAGGCAGTTCCGTTTCGTGTCGAAAGACGATGAAACCCGTTTCATGGACTACGTACACGCTAATGATTACTTGAAAAACAGGCAAGGCAAGTACGCCGAACCGTACAGCGTCTACTCTCCCTGGGTGCATCGGATTGACTTCAGCTACAAGCACGATTTCGTGTTGAATGTGGCTAACACCAAGCACACGCTTCAATTCAGCTTAGACGTGAAAAACGTGATGAACCTGTTCAACTCCAAATGGGGGGTAGCCAAATACCTGAACCCTGCTATTGGTTCCGAGGCCCGTATCATCCGGTACGAAGGGGTGGATGTAGATGGTGTAGCTACGTATTCCACGCCCGCTTCCATCAATGGTGATACCGAAACGTTCACCCCGAGCTACTCGTTGGGTCAATGTTGGTACGCGTCAGTAGGTATCAAGTATATTTTCAATTAAATGATAACGAGGTGCATACACCCTAATATAAAAATCAAACTATCGTATGAAACTAAAATATCTATTTCCATTTTTTATCGCGACGCTTATCCTGGCGGTTAGCTGCGCCGATGAACCGGTAGTAACGCTCCTTGACGAGATACAAGTGTCGTCGTCCTACGTGGCTATCCCAGAAGGGGGAGGTTCTGCCTCCATTACTATAACGGCTAAGGATAGTTGGACGGCGGAGAAGGTGACTACCGATAAAGACCCGGTTGAATGGTTGACCCTCTCTTCCACCTCGGGAAGTGCCGGCGAGAGTCAGGTTACCTTTTCCGCACAAAAGACGATTGATGGCCGCTCTGCGGAAATTCTGATTCGTAGTGGTGACAAGACGCAGCGAATAAATGTTATGCAGGGCTTGATGAAGATAGCTATGGCCAAGGCGGCGGAGGTAAATGCCGCTCCCGATGGGAAAACATTCCGTATCACGGGCGTTTGTACGAAAATAGTAAACACGCTATATGGTAACTGGTACCTGACCGATGAGACAGGTGAAGTGTATATATACGGTACGCTTGATAAAAAAGGGAATACGAAAAATTTCCTGAGTCTCGGTCTAGAAGTTGGGGATGAGGTAACCATTGAAGGGCCCAAATCTTCCTACAAGGGGAATCCGCAAATGGTGGATGTAACGGTTATAAAGATCAACAAGTCATTGATAAAGGTGGACTCCGTTGAAAACGAGGTGCTCCCCATGGAAGGGGGCGAATTTACCGCTTATCTCACCTGCAAGGGCGAAGGGGTATCGGTAGATATCCCGGAGGATGCCAAATCGTGGTTGGCCATCTCCTCCATTCAATCGAAAGGGGAGAACGTGGTGGTGAAATTTATCGCGGCGGCCAACGAAGGTGGTGACCGCGAAACCACCCTTACGTTCCATACCGTTAAGGATTCGAAGAAGTATTCCACGGAAACGATGCTTACCCAAAAAGGTGCCATCGTGAAAGCTACCGTGGCGGAATTTTTGGCAGCTCCGGTAGGCAATACTCAGTATCGTTTGTCGGGAGCCGTTACTAAAATCGACAACAACAACGATGGTCGTCTATACTTGCGTGACTTTTCCGGGGAGACTTACGTGTATAAAATTCAGGACTATACGGCAAACTCTTTGAAAGTGGGTGATATCATCACGCTTGTAGGAAAACGAGCCGAGTATAATGGTAACCCGCAAATGAGCGGTGCCGTCCTGGAGAATGTGATTCCCGTAACCCCCGCCACCATTGCCGAAGTGCTGACAAAACCCGTGGACAAGAATGTCTATTTCATGATAACCGCCTCAATTAAAGAGATTCAAAATCAGGATTACGGTAATATCGTTTTGAAAGAGGGCGATAGTGAGATCTTGATGTATGGTTGTTATCCAGGTTACGGTGCTACCGGTGATGATAGAAAAGGGTTGATTAACGCCAAAGGGATTAAAGCGGGTGACAATATAACTGTCATTGCAACAAGGGGAGAATATGGCGGAACGCCTCAACTATCCAATGGCTTTTATCTCAGTCATGAAAGCGGAGATATTCAGTCGCTAAGTATAGCGGAGTTCTTGGCAGCCCCGGTTGGCGACACACGGTATCGTTTGTCTGGAGCGGTTACTAAAATCGACAATAACAATGACGGTCGGCTATATTTACGAGACTATTCTGGAGAAGCTTATGTGTTTAAAATTCAAGATTACACGGCAAATTCTTTGAAGGAGGGCGATATCATCACCCTCGTTGGAAAACGTGCCGAGTATAATGGTAACCCGCAAATGAGCGGGGCCGTGCTGGAGGAGGTGAAAGCCGTGACCGCGGTTACCATTGCCGAGGTGCTGGCAAAACCTGTGGACAAGAATGTCTATTTCATGATAACCGCCTCAATTACAGAAATTCAAAATGATGTTTATGGCAATATCGTTTTGAAAGAGGGCGATAGTGAGATTTTGATGTATGGTTGTTATCCAGGCTACGGTGCTACCGGAGATGATAGAAAAGGGTTGATTGACGCCAAAGGAATTAAAGTTGGTGACATGATTACCGTCATTGCAACTAGGGGTGACTATAAAGGAACGCCTCAACTTGCCAATGGCTTTTACTTTAGCCACGAAAGTGTGGAATAAGACAAGCGCCTCGTTTTTGTTATCGTGATCATCCCGATCACTTGACTTGAACAAGTGAATATGGTGTTCTAAGAAAAACGTGCCATGTAAATTGCACGGAAAGCGATGAAAGGGAAAGGGTAGCCTCAAAACGAGGCTGCCCTTTTTATTCACCTACCCATTTTAATTTGCCCGTTTTCGCTAAAATAAATACCTTTGTCTGGGTTAAGTAAAACACGTTCGTTAAGCAAATTATGGCTATACATACCGTGTCGGATTAATAAGAAAGGAAAGGTGAAAAATGAAAACATTACAGGTGCCCTATCAGAACATCTCATCAAACGAAACAACATTCGATCGTGTCAAATTGATGTTAGAGGCCGCTGCAATGGCTGATATCGATCAGGTGAACTGGCAGGAGAGTTTTCCCAAGTTTCTCCCCGTTAAGGTTAGGGTAGCGCATGATGGGGATTGGCTTTACCTTCATTACACGGTGACCGGTGAACAGATTCGAGCGGCCAACACCCAAGATTTCGGATCGGTGTGGGAAGATAGCTGTGTGGAGTTTTTCATGCAACGAGAGGATGAAAAGGGGTACCGTAACTTCGAGTGTAACGTGCTGGGCGTGTTGCTTGCACGGCAGCATGAATCGAGGGAGCAAGGGGTGTCGCAGACCGGTAAGATGCCGGACATCTTCCGTCATGGAACCGTCATCCATCGGTACGAGGGTGATACGCAGGTGTCCGATTGGACAATGTACCTCGAGATACCAAAGCAAGCGATGGGGTTTGCCGACCATGAAACGCTTGCCGGACAACGAATACGTGCCAATTTTTACAAGTGTGGCGACAAAACACCAGAGCCCCACTTTTTGAGCTGGAACCCTATTGATACGCCGGAGCCGGACTTCCATCTCCCCAGGTTCTTTGGCCTACTGGAACTGGAATAACAATACCTAAAACAGATAGAGAGAATGAAAGAGACAAGCCGACTAAAAGAGATCGTTTTTCAATTCGTCGTTAGAGATGACCGCACCGAGGTGAAACCCCTTGGGAAAGGGCATATCAACGACTCGTACAAGGTGACCGCGGGTAGGAACCCGTACGTGTTGCAACGCGTGAATCACCACATTTTTCAAAATGTACCCGAGCTCCAGGATAACATCCATAGGGTTACCTCCCATATTCGGAAGAAGTTGCAGGAGCAAGGCGCAACAGATATCGACCGAAAGGTGCTCACGTTACTGCCCACGCGCGAGGGGAAGTTGTACTACAAGGATAAAGCGGGGAACTTCTGGCGGATGATGCATTTCATCACGGACAGCAAGAGCTACGACGAGATAAACCCGGAGTTAGCCTACAGGGCGGGGATAGCCTTTGGCGAATTTCAAAGTATGCTTGCCGATATACCTGGTGAACCGCTGTTCGAAACCATTCCCGATTTTCATAACATGGAGGCGCGGCTGAAAACGTTTCGGGAATCGGTAAAAGCGGACAGGGCGGGTCGGATGAAAGATAAAGAGGTGGCTAACTTGGTGAAGGAGATAGAGGATCGGGCCGAAGAGATGTGCAAAGCAGAAAGGCTACACCGCGAAGGGAAGCTCCCGAAACGCATCAACCATTGCGATACCAAGGTGAACAACATCCTGTTCGATAATGAGGATAGGGTACTCTGCGTGGTAGACCTGGATACGGTGATGCCGGGCTACGTGCTGTCCGACTTCGGGGACTTCATCCGTACGGGAGCCAATACCGGAGCGGAGGACGATAAAAACCTCGATAACGTGGGGGTCGATCTTGCCATATTTGAGGCGTACACCAAGGGGTACCTGGAGAAAGCGGCCTCGTTTTTGACGGAGGTGGAGGTGGAGAACCTGGCATTCGGGGCGAAATTGCTCACTTATATGCAGACCGTCCGCTTCTTTACAGACTACATCGATGGTGACACCTATTACAAGATCGCGTACGCCGAGCATAACCTCGTACGGACCCGTGCTCAGTTTAAATTGTTACTTAGCTTGGAGAAAAATTTCCAGGAGATGCAACGTATCGTGAAGGAAGCCGCGGGGAAGTAATCGATTAATGCGGTTAGGGTTAACAAACGCCCTTTTCATCTGTTCTACTTTAAGCAAGCCAGTGGCAAAATGATTGGCTAATGCGATATTTTGCCCTGAAACGGGTAAAGTAAAGAAAAAATTGCTATCTTCGCGTCGCTTTATTTTTGAGGAAAAAGGTGGCAAAGTTCAGTTTGTACAATATTCCCCTGATAAGCTTGTCCGAGGGGTTTCACACGTTTGAGTATGCCCTGGATGATAGGTTCTTCGCCGCCATTGACGGTGAGGAGGTTAAGAGAGGGAGCGTGGCGGTAACGGTTTTAGTGAACCGGACCTCGACCTCGTTTGAGATGGATTTTGATCTGAACGGAACGGTACAAATTCCTTGCACACGGTGCTTAGACGATATGAACCAAGAGGTGAACACGCACGACCGGCTTATCGTCAAGTTCGGGAGGGTGTACTCCGAGGAGAGTGATGAGATCGTGATCATCCCCGAAACGGATGGCGAGATTAATATCGCTTGGTTCCTGTACGAGTTCATCGCTCTGGCTATTCCTATTAAGCATGTGCACCCCCCGGGGGGATGTAACCGGGTAGTCTCCTCCAAGCTTAGGAAGCATCGGGCGATCAACCTCTATGATGAGGATGATGAGGATGATGTTGATGACGAAGACGTTGGTGGTGACGATGAGGGGTTCACCGAGGAAGAGCATCAAGCGCATGACCCGCGTTGGGATGCCCTGCAAAGGTTACAGTTGGAAGATGATTGATTAAGTAAATATAAATAGATAGAGAAATGGCAAATCCTAAAAGAAGGCAGTCGGCTGCCAGGAAGAGAAAAAGAAGATCGCATGATCGCGCAAAAGTACCCACTTTGGCGGTTTGCGCTAATTGCGGTGCATGGCATATCTACCACACGGTATGCGGTGAATGCGGTTACTATAGGGGTAAGTTGGCAATTGATAAAGACGCGACGGTATAACCCCGTTCAACGATCTCAACTGAATAGAACCCTGAAATAACCTGCTTGTTTTTTCAGGGTTTTTTCTAACGATTAACGGATTGAATAGATGAAACAGTTAAATGGCCTGATTACGGGAATTACGGTCAGTTTGCCTGATTATATTCTCACCAACGAGGAGCTCGCGACCATGGTTGATACCTCAGATGAGTGGATCATGACCCGTGTAGGGATAAGAGAGAGGCGCATTTTGAAAGGTGAGGCGCAGGGCGTTTCGGTACTGGGAACTCGGGCAGTGGATGAACTGCTGGTGAAAACGAACACACGGCCGGAAGAGGTGGACGTGGTGGTTTTTGCCACGACCACGCCAGACCATCCGTTCCCCTCCGCGGCCTCCATGGTCGCGGAAAATTGCGGGATAAAAAACGCTTTCTGCTTCGATATGGAGGTCGCTTGCTCGGGTTTCGTCTTCGGGCTAGAGGTGTGCAACAGCTTTATAAGGGCCGGCAAGTACAAGAAAATTATCCTGCTGGCAGGCGATAAGATGTCGTCCATAACAGACTACACGGATAGGACCACCTGTCCCCTGTTTGGTGATGCCGTAGGAGCGGTGATGATTGAACCGACCGAGGAGGAGTTGGGCATCTTGGACGTTGAATTGCATTCCGATGGGATTGGCTACGAGCCCTTGCAAATGAAGGCGGGTGGGAGCAAATACCCGGCTAGCTATGAAACGGTTGAAAGGAGGGAGCACACGGTGCAACAAGATGGGCAGGTGGTATTCAGGCACGCCGTATCACGTATGGCGGAGGTGTCGCTCAGCATCATGGATCGCAACAATTTGGCCCCCGAGGATGTCGACTGGCTGGTACCCCATCAGGCCAATATACGGATTATTGATGCCACGGTTCAACGGACGGGGCTACCGAGAGAGAAGGTGATGATCAACATTGAGAAGTACGGCAATACCAGCGCCGGCACCATACCTGTTTGCCTGTGGGAATGGGAGCCAAAGTTGCGGAAGGGTGATAATATTATCTTGACCGCCTTTGGGGCTGGTTTTTCGTGGGGTAGCGTCTACCTCAAGTGGGGGTATGATGGTGAAAACCAGATGAAGTAATGCAAGTGAAGGGGCATCGTTCCGGTTTCGTGAACATCGTCGGTAACCCCAACGTGGGGAAATCGACGCTGATGAACCGGCTGGTCGGTGAGCGCATCTCCATCATCACCGCGAAAGCGCAAACTACCCGCCATCGGATTATCGGTATCGTGAACAGACCGGAATACCAGGTGGTCTATTCCGATACCCCCGGTGTGCTGCGCCCCAACTACAAGCTGCAGGAGTCCATGCTTAAGTTTTCGCTCTCCGCGCTAGGTGATGCAGACGTGCTGCTCTACGTGACCGACGTGGTGGAGAAGGTGGATAAAAACGACGAATTCCTGGAAAAGGTGCAACAGCTGGAACTGCCGGTACTGCTGCTGATTAACAAGATCGACCTGACCGACCAGGAGGGGCTGGAGGAGTTGGTCATGAGCTGGAGGGATCATCTACCCAAAGCGGAGATTTACCCGATGTCGGCATTGAACAACTTTAACGTCGACAGGGTGCAAGAACGAATCCTGGAGCTGCTGCCTGAATCGCCTCCCTACTTTGAGAAGGATGCGCTGACCGATAAGCCAATGCGCTTTTTCGTGACTGAGATCATCCGTGAGAAAGCGCTGCTCATCTACCAAAAAGAGGTGCCTTACGCCATTGAGGCGGTGGTGGAGGAGTATAAGGAGGAGCGTGATATTATCCGTATACGGGCTACTATCTTGGTGGAGCGGGAGTCGCAGAAGGGAATCGTTATCGGCTATAAAGGGGCCGCGTTGAAAAAACTGGGCACGCTGGCCCGGAAAGAGCTTGAACGCTTCCTGGAGAAGAAGGTGTTCCTGCAACTGCACGTGAAGGTGGAAAAGGATTGGCGCAACCGGGATAACATGCTGAAGGCATTCGGTTACAAGCTTGATTAACGGCGTGAGGTGTCGTTAACACTTTCGCTCTTGTTCACCAAGGATTTCACCATGGGTGATGCGGTGGTTGGGAGGGCGAAGATGAAAAAGTGCGGTGAACAAAAGGTGAATAAGGTATGCATAATTTGGTTGCTATAGTGGGGCGCCCCAACGTGGGTAAATCGACCCTGTTTAACCGTTTGACGAAAAGCCGTCAAGCCATCGTGACGGAGACTGCCGGCACCACGCGTGACCGGCAGTACGGCAAGGTGTTGTGGAACGGGCAGGAGTTCTCCCTGGTGGATACCGGGGGCTGGGTGGTCGACTCAGACGATGTGCTGGAGGAGGAGATTAACAAGCAGGTGGAAATCGCGATCGAGGAGGCGGACGTTATCCTGTTCGTGGTGGATGTGCTGCTTGGGGTGACTGACCTTGACGTGAGCGTGGCACAGATGCTCCGCGAATCAGGAAAACCGGTGATCATCGTAGCCAACAAGGCCGATAACTTCGAATTGGGGTACCAGTCTGCCGAGTTCTACTCGCTCGGGTTGGGTGACCCGTATAGCGTTTCTTCCATCAACGGTTCCGGGACAGGTGATCTGCTGGATCACCTGCTTACTCTGTTCACGAAAGAGAGGAACGAAGCGGAATGGGAGGATATCCCCAAGTTCGCCGTCGTGGGACGTCCAAACGCTGGAAAATCGTCCATCATTAACGCGCTTATCGGGGAGGAGCGAAGCATTGTCACCGATATCGCGGGCACCACACGTGACTCCATTCACACCCGTTACAACAAGTTCGGGATGGACTTTTACCTGATTGACACGGCCGGGATCCGAAAGAGGGGCAAGGTGACGGAGGACCTGGAGTACTTTTCTGTAATACGGTCGATCCGCATGATCGAGAACGCCGATGTCTGCATCCTCCTGATTGATGCGACGAGGGGGATCGAGAGCCAGGATCTGAATATCTTCTCCTTGATACAGAAGAACCGAAAAGGCTTGGTGGTCTTCGTCAACAAATGGGATACGGTGGAAGAGAAGGACCAAATAGTAATTAAAACGTTCGAGAACGCCATACGGGAACGATTTGCACCCTTTACCGATTTTCCCATCATCTTTGGGTCGGCACTCACGAAGCAACGAATATATAAAGTGATGGAAACGGCCAAGGAGGTGTATCAAAACAAACAGAGGAGGATTCCCACGAGCGAGCTGAATGAGGTGATGTTACCTATTATCGAACGAAAACCCCCTCCTGCCATCAAGGGAAAGTACGTGAAAATAAAATATATCACGCAGTTGCACAATACCAGCGTACCCTCTTTCGTCTTTTTCTGCAATCTGCCGAAATGGGTTAAGGAACCCTACCGACGGTTCGTGGAGAACCGGATGCGTGAACATTGGAACCTTACTGGAACCCCCATCAACCTGTTCTTCAGGGAAAAGTAACGGAAAACCTTCCCGTTGCACCGTCGCGTGAAGTGAATTGCCGAAAAAAAACCAGCTATTCGTATGAATTAACAAAAAAATTGCGTTAATTTGTAGGATGCTTGAGGGACTGGATGGTAAATCTGCAACTGTCTCTCAAAAAAAGTAATTTGAAACGCGTTGTTTTGGGCGCAAAGCCCAACTAAAGAAGGAGAATGGATGGATACTATGCACATACCAGAAAAGGAAAAACTACCTGTTAACGAAGAATTTACTGATAACACGCCACAGCCGTCACCCGATGTGCAGGCAGACAAACAGGATTCAACCTCCCCGGAAAACCATGAAGCTTTGGAAGTTTCGGAGGCCACAGAGGCACCAGACGTTTTGGTGATTTCTGAGGTATCAGAACCGCAAGAGGCTCTTGAGGTCCCCGAGACCCCGGAAATTTCGGAAGTGGTAGAAGCCCAGGAGATTACAGAGATCTCTGGACCACAGGAGACACAGGAGTCAACAGAGGCTTTGGAGATGCCGAAGGGTTCTGAAGTTCCGGCAACCCAGGATGTGCAGGAAACCCCGGAACTTTCCGAAAGTCAGGAGGCACCGGAGGTTTTGAAGGCTTCTGAGATTACTGAAACTCTTGAACTTTCTGAAGCCCCTGAAGCCCCTGAAACCACCATAACTCCTGAAACTCCTGAGGATATAGAAGCAGATGCTGATGCTGATGCTGACGGCTTTATAGAGTACGACCTTGAAGATGCGATAGAGGAAGAGGAGGAAGAGGAAGATGACGATGATGAGGCGGACAGTGAGGGGGATGACGGCGATGAGGATCCCACTGCTGCATTGCCCCCGATTGAGGAGATCGTTCAACGCTTGCAGGACCTTTACAATTCCGAAAAACTAAAGCGGAAAGATGTAGAAGAGTGCAAAAGCCAATTTTACCGTTCCCTGAGAAACGAGATCGAAAAGCAAAAACAGCACTTCCTGTCGGAAGGGGGTGAGGAGATCGATTTCGTGGCAAGCGAACCGGAACTGTTCGTAGAAGGTAAGGAGCTGCTTCAGAAGATCAAGGAGAAACGTGCGGAGCTGGCCGCGAAAGAGGAGGCCGAAAAGGAGAAAAACGTGGCCCGAAAGCTGGCCATAATTGAGCAGGTGAAAGCGTTGACCGAGTCACAGGGGCAAGAGGATTTTAACAAAACCTACCAGGAGTTCAGGGCTTTGCAGCAGGAGTGGAACGAGATTAAACTCATTCCTCAAGCCCGTGTGAACGAGCTATGGAAATCGTACCAGCGCTACGTGGAGAAATTTTACGATTTGGTACGTATCAACAACGAGTTCAGGGAGTACGACTTCAAGAAGAACCTGGAGATGAAAACTACGCTCTGCGAGGCAGCAGAGCGGCTGGATAATGAACCGGACGTCGTTTCCGCGTTTCATCAACTGCAAAACTTGCATCAAGAGTGGAGGGAGATTGGCCCGGTTTCGCGAAAGGATAGAGAGGCTATTTGGGGACGCTTCAAGGAGGCATCGACCCTCATCAACAAGAAATACCAGGCTCACTTTGAAACGTTAAAGGAGCAGGAAGAGAAAAACCTCGAGCTAAAGACCGCCTTGTGTGAAAAGCTGGAAGCCATCGATTATACCCAACTAAAGACAATCAGGGATTGGAACAAGAAGGTGAAGGAGGTGCTTGAAATACAGACGCAATGGCGGCAGATCGGATATGTTCCAAGGAAACACAATACCAAGATATACAGGCGGTATCGTGCCGCGTGTGATTTCTTTTTCCGGCTTAAGAACGAGTTCTACCGATCGCTTCGTGGCGAAATGGAGGAGAATCTGAAGAAGAAAATTGCACTTTGCGAGCGGGCTGAGGAGCTCAAAGACAGTACCGACTGGAAGAATACCACTAAGGTGATGATCGATATCCAGAAAGAGTGGAAAACCATCGGAATCGTTCCAAGAAAGCACGTCGATAGTATCTGGAAGCGCTTTATTACCGCTTGTGACTATTTCTTTGAGCAGAAAAAGTTGCATACCTCATCACGATACGCTGAAGAGGCCCGAAACATGGAAGCGAAGAAAGCGATCGTGCAGTCCATTAGCGAGTTAGACCACTCTTTAACTCCTGAGGACGCCCTGGAGAAATTGCGTGACCTTATGGATCAGTGGCACGCTATTGGCCATGTTCCCTATAAGATGAAAGATCGGGCTTACCGAGAATTTCATGACGCTACTGAAGCGCAGTTCGATCGGCTGAACATCGATAAAGAGGATAGGAAGCTGGAGGCCTTTAAGACCAATATTTCCGATATGGCGAAGGGTGGAAATGCGCAGCATCAGCTCTATCGTGAACGGGAGAAGTTGACACGGCAATATGAACGTCTAAAAAGCGAACTGCAGACCTACGAGAATAACATTGGCTTCCTCTCCGTCTCCTCTAAGAAGGGGAATAACCTGCTGGACAATATGAACCAGAAGATGGAGCAGCTAAAAGCCGAGCTTCAACTCATCATCAGAAAGGTGGAAGCTTTGGACAAAGAGTTGTAGGTTTTTTGTTGTCAATATGTTGCGCGACAACTTTAATGTGAGTTTATTAATTGTACTTTCGCTACTCTTTTGCTTGAACGTGACAGGGGAAACAGGAGAGGACTACACTGCCCATGCGGGAGAGATTGTCTTGTCGAATGTTAACCTCCCTTTGTCACAACCTGTTTCCCCGGAACGGTCGGTTTCCCCGGAATGGCTTGTGCCGTTGGCAGATCCTTTTATCTTGCTTCACGATGACCTCTATTACGCTTACGGTACCAATTCGGCAGATGGAATCGTGGTGATGACTTCGCGTGACCTCAAGAGGTGGAGGCGAGCGGAGAATGGTCGTAATGGCCTGGCGTTGCATAAGGAGGATTCGTACGGTGAAAAATGGTTTTGGGCCCCCGAAGTGTATCACGTCAACGGTACCTTCTACATGTATTATTCTGCCGAAGAGCACATCTGCGTGGCCACCTCCCGGTCACCGCTGGGACCGTTTAAGCAAAAGGAGAAAAAGCCGATGCTGGAGGGCGAAAAAGCGATTGATAATTCCCTGTTTATTGATGACGATGGAACACCATACCTCTTCTTTGATCGGTTCAATGACGGGTTGAATATCTGGGTGGCAGAGTTGGAGGATGACCTGATGACCCTTAAAAAGGAGACCCTGCATCCCTGCATCCATGTTTCTCAAGCCTGGGAAGAGATCTGGCCCAGGGTGAACGAGGGCTGTTTCGTGATCAAGCACCAAGGCGTGTACTACATGACCTACTCGGCCAACAGTTACGAAAGTCCGTTTTACGGTATCGGGTGCGCCACGGCAACTGATGTGATGGGGGAGTGGACCAAGTACCCACATAACCCGTTGCTGCAAAAGCCGGGTGACCTGGTTGGGGTAGGACATAGCTCGATGTTCAAAGATAAGGGGGGAGAGTGGAAGATCGTGTTCCACGCGCACCGTGACAAGGAGAATATCCACCCCCGGAACATGTTTATCAGCAGCGTGGGCTTTAGAAGCGTGAATGGCGAGAATGAACTCTATATCGATCCCCATTATGAGGTCCCGCTGTTAGAACGTGAAAAAACGATGATGTTCGGCGATACCTCCCGCGTGGGTGCTCCCTTTTCAAAAGATCCGCACGTGGTTCATTTTCAAGGACGTTACCTGATGTACTACTCCATTCCTCCCATGAAGGGTGTTGAACGTTCCGGCTGGAATATCGGGATTGCTGAAAGCCATGATCTGGTAACGTGGGAGAAGGTGGGAGAAATCGTGCCAGATGCTGATGCGGAGTACGAAAAAAATGGCCTGTGTGCCCCCGGTGCATTGGTGAGAGACGGTAAAGTGCATCTTTTTTACCAGACGTATGGTAATGGGCGTAATGATGCCATATGCCATGCCATTTCAGAAGATGGGATTCACTTCAAGCGAAACCCAACCAACCCGATTTTTAGACCGATGGGGAGTTGGAATTGCGGACGGGCGATCGATGCCGAGGTGTGCGAATTCAACGGGCGCTATTACCTCTACTACGCCACCCGTGATCCCGATTACAAGATACAGATGCTGGGCGTTGCTGTTGCGCCTATTGACACGGACTTTAGCCGCGAGGATTGGACGGAACCGGTGAACGCTTCCATCCTCTTTCCCGAACTGGATTGGGAAGGCGAATGCATTGAAGGGGCCTCCATAGCCATTCATAATAACACGATGTACATGTTTTACGCGGGTGCGTACAACAATTGGCCCCAGCAAGTGGGGGTAGCCGTCAGCAACGATGGCCTCACGTGGAAGAGGTTGTTTAACGATCCTTTCCTGCCAAACGGGAAACCGGGTGAGTGGAACGAGAGTGAATCAGGACATCCCCATATTTTCACCGATCCCGATGGCAGGACCTACCTCTTTTTCCAAGGGAATAACGACAAAGGGAAAAGTTGGTATATCTCCCAAAAGGAGGTTTTCTGGGAAAACGGTCGACCTTTTTTGGAGTAACTGTTTTGAATATTGACTTACTTCATTGAGTGGTAAAACGAATAGAAATTATGAATAACAACTGTTTGAGAATTTTGTTTCACACCTTTTTAGTCGGTTTCGTTGGCCTCGTTTTCAACGGGTGCCAGCAAAACCTGTCAGTGGGTTACGTGATCCCCACCGACCTGACCAACGAGCTCCGTGCTCCGGCTTACCCGCTGATAACGGTGGATCCCTACTTTAACGCGTGGTCCTGTACGAATCTTCTCTACGAAGATCAAACGCGGCACTGGACGGAAAAGGCGTTCCCCCTACTTGGTGTGTTGCGGGTTGATGGGGAGGTCTACCGCTTTATGGGAAAGGAGAATTTGCCGCTTAAGCCAATTCTCCCGACCACCAAGGAGGAAAAACGGGAAGAGGATAAATCTTCGTTCGATCAGACGGCGATACAGACATCGGTGAGCGTGTTGCCTACCCAGACCATCTATACCTTTGACTGTGGACCGGTGAAGCTGGAGCTGATCTTTACCTCACCCTTGCTCCTTGATGACCTGGATCTGGTATCCCGCCCCGTGAGTTACATTACCTATCAAGTCTATTCTGAAACGGGCGACAGTCACGATGTACAGGTCTATTTTGAAGCTACGCCCCATTGGGCGGTACATAGCGAAGATCAGCCCGTGGATTTCGAGCGGATAGAGACAAATGGTCTCGTCCTCCTGAAAACCGGTACTGTAGAGCAGCCTATCCTTGAAAAGAGGGGCGATGACGTACGCATCGACTGGGGCTATTTCTACATGGCGGGCAGTGAGGGTAAGGGGGTGGCTTTGAACTTTGGAGATTACTGGAACCGCAAGGAGGAGTTCCTGGATGACGGCAAGATTGACACTTCGCCCGAGGAAGAGCTTTCGGGAAACATGATCGAGGAGATGACGGTACTGGCATACAGCCACCACCTGGGTAAGGTGACCTCAGATAAGCGTGTTGGCTACCTGATGTTGGGATACGATGATATCTACTCGGTGCAGTTTTTCGAGAAAAACCTGAAGGCCTTTTGGACGAAAGAGGGTACGGAGGATATTTTCCAGGCCTTCAAGAGCGCGGTGGAGGAGTATGAGCCGATCATGGTGCGTTGTGATGCTTTTAACCGTTCGTTGATGGCGGATGCCGAAGCCGTGGGCGGTAAAAAATACGCGGAGCTCTGCGCGCTGGCATATCGCCAAGCCGTCTCGGCACATAAACTGTTGCTGGATGAAAACGGTATGCTGCTGTTCCTCTCGAAAGAGAACAACAGCAACGGTTCTATAGGCACAGTAGACGTGACATACCCGTCATCGCCGTTGTTCCTTATTTATAACCCTGAACTGGTGAAAGGATTACTCAACCATATTTTCTATTACAGTGAAAGTGGGAGGTGGACCAAACCCTTCGCCGCGCACGACGTGGGGACATACCCCATTGCGAACGGCCAAACCTACGGTGGTGATATGCCGGTGGAGGAGTCGGGGAACATGCTGATTCTAACGGCAGCCATCGCGACGGTAGAGGGAAAAGCCGATTACGCGGCTGACCACTGGGAGCTGTTGACCACCTGGGTCGACTACCTGGTTGAAAATGGGTTCGATCCCGCCAATCAGCTCTGTACGGACGACTTCGCGGGACACTTCGCGCACAACACGAACCTGTCGATTAAAGCGATCATGGGTATCGCTTCCTATAGTAAGCTGGCAGCCATGTTGGGACACGATGAAGTTGCCGAGAAATACCTCGCTATCGCCAAAGAGATGGCGGTTAACTGGGAGAAAAAGGCGAATGACGGTGACCACTACCGGCTCACGTTCGACCGCCGGGGTACCTGGAGTCAGAAGTATAACCTGGTATGGGATAAATTGCTGGGATTTAATATTTTTGATCCAAGTATCGCGGTAAAGGAGATGGCCTACTACAGAACCCTGCAGAACGAGTACGGCTTGCCGCTCGATAACCGGGCTACCTATACCAAGTCCGACTGGATCATGTGGACGGCTACCCTTACTGGTAACGAGGACGATTTTAACGCGTTGGTGGACCGTGTCTATACATACGCCAACGAGACCCCTTCGCGCGTACCCCTCAGCGACTGGCATGACACCCGTTCCGGGGCACGGGTGGGCTTTAAAGCCCGTTCGGTTGTGGGAGGTTACTACTTGAAAATGCTGGAACAAAAACTGAACGATTTGTTTCCCGATCAGTAGTTGTTCATGTTGAATATAGATGAATTATAAACACTAAATAAAAATCGTATGAGGAAAAATGCAATCCTATTTGTATTGTTGATGGCCTGCGTCTCGTTGCAGGCACAATGGCAGCCCGCGGGAGATAAACTTAAAACTAAGTGGGCTTCGCAGATTGATGTGAATAACGTGTGGGTTGAGTACCCGAGACCCATCATGGAGAGAGGCGATTGGCTTAACCTGAACGGACTATGGAAGTACGCTATACAACCGGTGGATAAACAGAAGCCAGCCTCTTTTGAAGGGGACATTCTGGTCCCGTTCGCCATTGAATCGAGCCTCTCGGGGGTGCAGAAACGAGTGGGTAAGGAGAATGAGTTGTGGTATCAGCGGGAATTCACGATACCTTCCAAGTGGAAAAACAGCAAGGTATTGCTCCATTTTGGTGCGGTAGACTGGAAGGCCGATGTTTGGGTGAATGATGTGAAGGTGGGTCAACATATTGGGGGGTATACTCCCTTCTCCTTCGATATCACCCCTGCCCTTGCGAGCGGAAGCAACACGCTGGTCGTAAAGGTATGGGACCCCACGGACGAAGGGTATCAGCCAAGGGGCAAGCAGGTGAACAACCCGCACGGTATCTGGTACACGCCGGTAACCGGTATCTGGCAGACGGTCTGGTTAGAGCCGGTCCCCGAAACCTACATCGAGAACCTGAGGATTACCCCCGATATCGATAAGAATATCCTAGTGGTGGAAGCCATAACCAACCAGTGCACGCCCACCAGTCGGGTAGAGGTGAAGGTAAAAGAGGGGTCAAGCGTGGTGGCTACTGGTCACTCTATCAACAACCTACCAGTGGAAGTTCCCATGCCCGACAACGCGAAGCTTTGGTCGCCCGACTCCCCGCATCTCTACGACCTGGAGGTCATCCTTTGGAACGGCAACAAACAACTGGATAAGGTAGATAGCTATGCCGCGATGAGGAAGTTTTCCACGAAGCGTGACGATAAAGGGATTGTACGTTTGCAGCTGAACAATAAAGACCTGTTTCATTTTGGACCGCTTGACCAGGGATGGTGGCCCGATGGGCTCTATACCGCTCCTTGCGATGAGGCGTTGGAGTACGATATTATTAAGACTAAAGAGCTCGGCTTTAACATGATTCGAAAGCACGTGAAGGTAGAACCGGCTCGTTGGTATGCTCATTGTGACCGCCATGGGATGATCGTGTGGCAAGATATGCCTAGCGGCGATAGGAGCCCCGAGTGGCAGATGAGACAATACTTTGATGGGGTGGAAAGGCTGCGCTCTCCAGAATCGGAAGCCAATTTCCGCCGGGAGTGGAAAGAGGTAATCGATTATCTCTACTCTTACCCATCGGTGGGTGTCTGGGTGCCCTTTAACGAGGCTTGGGGACAATTTAAAACCGAGGAAATCGCCATGTGGACCAAGCAGTACGATCCTTCACGCCTGGTTAATCCCGCCAGTGGTGGGAACCATTATCCAGTAGGGGATATACTCGACCTGCATCAATATCCAGCACCGCAACTCTACCTCTATGACGGGCAACGTGCCACGGTACTTGGTGAGTACGGTGGGATTGGTTGGGCCAATAGAGAGCACCTCTGGGAGCCAGATAGGAACTGGGGTTACGTGCAATTTAACAGCGCGAAAGAGGTAACAGACGAGTACGTGAAGTACGCGGAGCAACTGAAACAACTGATCAAACAAGGATTCTCGGCGGCAGTCTACACGCAGACCACCGATGTGGAGATAGAGGTGAACGGATTGATCACGTACGATAGGGAACTGGTGAAAGTGGACGAACAACGTGTCCGCAAAGTGAACCAGGAGATATGCAATATCCTGAACGACTAAATATAGCATTGATTTTTGAGCGTGCATCATTCGTTTAAATGCCTGTTGGGGTGTCTATCGCTCATTCTCTTATTGATCGGTTGCAGAACCAAAGAGGTGACAACAGAGCCACCTGCTACTGACCTGGATGCCTATCAAAACCCGGTTGTGAATAAAAGCCTTCCCGATCCCACGATCGTGAAAGCGGAAGATGGGTCCTTTTACCTTTACGCGACCGAGGATATCCGCAATGTACCCATTCACCGCTCCAGTGACTTGGTAAACTGGGAGTACGTGGGAACGGTTTTTACCGAAGCGACACGACCCACCTTTGAACCCAATGGGGGCATATGGGCACCCGATATTAGCCGGGTCAACGACAAGTATGTTCTCCACTACTCCATGTCGGTATGGGGAGGCGAATGGACCTGTGGGATAGGAGTGGCAACGGCCGATCATCCGGGGGGGCCTTTCACCGATCACGGGAAGTTGTTTCGTAGCAACGAGATCAATGTGCAGAACTCGATAGACCCGTTTTTCATCGAGGAAGATGGGGCGAAATACCTCTTCTGGGGCAGCTTTCGTGGCATTTACGCCATCGAGCTGACGGATGATGCACTGGCGATTAAGCCGGGCGCTGAAAAGAGACGTGTGGCTGGTACAGCTTACGAGGGGGTCTACATTCATAAACGAAACGGGTTTTACTACCTGTTTGCTTCAATTGGCTCCTGTTGCGAGGGGTTGAATAGCACCTATACCACGGTGGTAGGTCGCTCCAAAAGTCTTTTCGGCCCCTACCTTGATAAGAGTGGAGGCTCCATGATGGAGAACCACCACGAAACGGTGATTCAAAAGAACCAGAAGTTCGTCGGCACGGGACATAATTCGGAAATCGTGAAGGACCATGCGGGTCAGAATTGGATTTTCTATCATGCCGTATCAGTGGACAACCCACAAGGAAGGTTCCTGATGATGGATCAAGTGAAATGGAAGGACGATTGGCCGTACGTGGAGGGGGGAACCCCTTCACTGGAGGCCAAGAAGCCAATATTTGACTAACTTGATTTTCGCGTGTAAGTCAAGCGTGTCTTGATCTTTCGTTTTTCACGGTTACTGATTTTTCCCTGAATAGGCCGAAAGAAGTTTTTCGTAAAAACAACCGTGAATTGATAAATATGGCGTAAATTTGTACCATTCATAAAATTTGGAAGGTATAAAATAAATTGACTATAACTATATTTACGCGGGTAATGTCTGCGTAGTGGGTTTGAAAGTAAAAACAGACTTAAACGTGTGGTGAGCCGCGTAATTGAAAACAATCAAAAAAAGAAAACAATATGATGAAAATTAAACAATTAATCGGGCTTGTGGTGATTATTACCATGGCCGCGTGTACGGGCAAGCAGGGAGCATCAGAGGGGGCGACTACACTCTCTGGATTGGAAAGGAGCCATTTTCAATCGGTAGTAAAAGGTGAGTCCACTGACCTCTACGTGCTGAAGAACGCGAACGGAGTGGAAGTGACCTTGACGAACTACGGGGCACGGATCGTCTCTGTGATGGTACCTGATAGGGAGGGTAATTGGCATGACGTGGTATTGGGATTCGATAATATCGATGACTTCGTGAATAACGACAACAATTTTGGAGCCACCATCGGTCGTTACGGTAATCGAATCGCAAACGGGATAATTACCGTTGATGGGGTGGAGTATCAACTGCCGCAAAACAATTTCGGTCACACGTTGCACGGTGGCCCAGAGGGATATCATATGCAAGTATTTAAAGCTGAGCAACTAAGTGATCAGTCGATAGCCTTTACCTACGTGTCGGCAGACGGTGAAGAGGGTTTCCCCGGCACATTGAACATGAAGGTGACCATGACGCTTACGGATGATAACGCGATCGACCTGCAGTACGAGGCGGAAACGGATAAAGAGACGGTAGTTAACTTGACCAACCACTCCTATTTCAACCTGTCGGGTGATGCCAATAACACCATCCTCGATCACCTGTTGATGATCAACGCGGATCAGTTTACCCCGGTAGATAACACCTTTATGACTACAGGCGAGATCCTGTCGGTAGAAGGTACACCTATGGATTTCAGAACACCCACTGCCGTGGGAGAACGTATCGATCAGTACGATTTCGACCAATTGAAGAATGGTGACGGGTATGACCACAACTGGGTGTTGAACACCGGTGGAGATATTTCGCAAGTGGCTGCCACACTGTACTCGCCGACTACCGGTATACAACTCGAGGTGTACACGAGCGAGCCTGGGGTACAGGTGTATTCCGGGAACTTCTTGGATGGAACTTTGACAGGCAAGGGGGGAACGATATACAAAAAGCGTACGGCAATCTGCCTGGAGACGCAGAAATACCCCGACTCGCCGAACAAGGCCGACTGGCCCTCTCCTTACCTCAAGCCGGGTGAGAAGTACACCAGCCGCTGTATCTATAAGTTCACGGTGCAGAATTGATGGGATAGCCTTACCTATCTCCAACGTGTATGGTGAATCGGCCAGTACGGAATAACAAAGAAAAAACAGAGCCTTTATGAATAGACGAAACTTCATTCTATCGTTAGGCTCTGTTTTTTTCGCGGAGAGTTTTGCGCGGGAGATTCAAGCGGCGATAAGAAACAGTCCGGGGGTAAAACCGATAGAGGGTTCATGGTTCGAATTCCAACACCATAACCCTGCCGAAGGCAAGTATTGGGATGAAACCTTGAAGGGTTTTTCGGCCGAACAGTGGGATGCAAAAGTAAAGGAGATAGCCGATGCCGGGATTAACTATCTTGTATTGCTGAGTGTAGCCATTGATGATAAAGCTTTCTATCCCTCTTCGTTGATGCCCTCAAACGAGATGGGGTGTGAAGACCCACTGGAGGCGGTGTTAAGTGCCGCGGACAGGTACGACGTGAAGTTTTTTGTTAGCAACGGTTATCTGGGGAATTGGAGGAACAGTTACGATGTGATGACAAACCCTTCGGCCGATAAACTGCGGTCGACTGTCATGAATGAGGTTGCGGAGAAGTACGCCCATCACGAAAGTTTCTACGGTTGGTACTTCCCGAATGAAACCGGGATATCGGGTCACTTTCAAGATTACTATATCGATTACGTGAATAGAGGCTCCCGCGAGGCGGCAAAAGTGACGCCCGGTGCGAAAGTATTGATTGCCCCCTACGGTACGAGAAACGTGCAGGCAGATGATACATACCTGTCTCAACTGGAGCGACTCGAGGTGGACTTCATCGCGTATCAAGATGAGGTTGGCGTAGAGAAGAGCAGTGTGGAAGAGAGCGCGCTATTTTTCGAACGCCTTCACAAGCTGCACCAAAAGGTGGCTAAATCTAGGTTGTGGGCCGACGTGGAGGTGTTTCGCTTCGAAGGTCAAGTGTACCGAAGCGCGTTGCTGCCCGCACCCGCCGAACGGGTAGTGCAACAGTTGCAAGCGGTCTCGCCCTACGTGGAGAAAATCTTTGTTTACCAGTACCCGGGGTTAATGAATGCACCGGGCAGTAAGGCCTTCGCGGGACATCCCGAATCTGAAATCCTTTACACGAAATTGTTGGACAGCGGTTTTATCAATCATAGGTAAGTCTCCAAACGGTAAACTTTTTTTCGCTACGTTTTTTGGACTTGATTAATAATAGGAAAGAGATAAAAACCGTTTTAGAGGGAAGATTATTTCGGGCTGCGCGGCTCCTTGTCAATGGGGGAGGGAAACGCGTAGCCCGAAATGTTTCTCGTGATGCTTACAGTAGGGAACGAGTCCACAGCTCTCACACTTGGGCTTGCGTGCCATGCAGGTGTACCTGCCGTGCAGGATAAGCCAGTGGTGTGCCTTGGAAAGCAGCTCTGATGGAATATGCTTTACCAGCTCTTTCTCGGTTTCAAGGGGTGTCTTGGAGTTGTTGGTAAGCCCAAGTCGGTTCGCTACCCGGAAGACATGCGTGTCTACCGGCATGGCGGGGAGGTTGAACGCGACCGACAGGATCACGTTGGCCGTCTTGCGTCCCACCCCCGGGATAGTGAGTAGCGAGTCGATATCGGCGGGCACCTCGCCGTTGAACTCGTTGACCAGCTTTTGCGCCATGCCGACCAGGTGTTTCGCCTTGTTGTTGGGGTAGGAGCAGGACTTGATGTACTCGTAAACCACTTCGGGGGTGGAGGCAGCCATCACCTCCGGTTCGGGGAACGCCTCGAACAGGGCGGGGGTAATCAGGTTCACTCGCTTGTCGGTGCACTGCGCGGAGAGGATTACCGCCACCAGTAGCTGGTAGTTGTTCATGTAATTAAGTTCCGTCTCCGCCGATTCGGCGTTGGCCTGGAACCACTCAATCACCTTCGCGTAACGCTCCTTTTTAGTCATATTTCTTTGTCCTACAGTGTCTTATCCTGCAGTGCTCTATGCTGCGGTATCGCTTTCCTCACCGCCTTTTCAACATTTTTGAAGACTAGAAAAACCGATTGCCTTTAGTTCTCTTTACCGTTTAATTTCGTCTGACAAAGGGATGAAACGGGCGCTTAAATCGGGATCCCCCATGTCGGGATCGAGCGGGTACATGGGGCGATTAATCCGCTGGTAGGGGAGGCGTGTGAGGTCTTGATCCACTCCGCCTGGGGTGAGCGCCATCACCCAGCCGTCCCTTATCTCGTACAGCTCGGGCACCAGGTACCCTATTTTAACCACCAGGATGTCGACCTCCCGTGGATTCAACCCCAGGTCGGTGAATTGTCGCTCGTAATGGAACGCATTCCTCTGTTCCGTCACGATGACCTGTATATTTCCTTGTTTAATGACTGCCTCGTTGTTGCCGTCCCTCTCTTTGATGGCCGTTACTTCGCCCTGTAAACGGAAGGGAGGTGCTGAACGGTCGTCCACTTCCGCACCGACCATCCCATCTACCTGCCCACCTACACCTGCCTCGAAGGCCTGCTTTACCACCTCGGGACCAGGAATGGAGGCGTAAATCAACGATTTGCTATCGGGACGTTGGAACTCGGGCCGCTTGAAGATCTCGTGTAACGTCCATGTTACGTCCCCAGCGCCCCCGGCCGTCGGGTTATCCCCCATATCGCTGATGATAAATGGCTTTTTGTCGCTACCCAACGCTTGCTCTAACGCGTCGTCAAGGTAGGTCGTAGGGGCCACGAATTCGAACTGCTCCCGCACTTTCCAAAAATGTTGGGCCAACGCCTCGGCAGCTTTGCCTACCGCTTCCTGGTCATCGCCGTACGCCATGACCACGCCGTGGTTGCGCGGCTCATCAGCCCACGGGTACGACATCCATATGGCGGCATCGATTACCCGGTCGTCCCCCGGGGTCAAGACCGAGGGAATCTGAGCATACAGGCTCTTACCGGGCTCCACGCGGGTGCTGGTCTTTTCACCGGGTAGCAAGATGGGGACTGGTATCCACGCTTTATAGGCCGGTTTCCCTTTACCACATTCTAACCGGTGGAGCAGGTTGATCACTGCCCTTTTTTTCGATTCGAGGGCATCTTCGTGGGGAGCCAGTCGATAACAGGTGATCAGGTCGCTGTTCTGCGCGAGCCGAGGTGAAACGCAGCCGTGGAGGTCCATCGAGGTGGAGATCAACACGTCGGTTCCCACTACTTCACGTACACGGACAATTAGATCTCCCTCGGGATCGTCCAACCCTTGTACGCTCATTGCACCGTGGATATCAAAAAAGAGGCCATCCAGGGGAAGCGTCTCTTTCAGCATATCTAACGTTTTGGTAACAAGTGACTCGTACGCTTCACGGGTGACGATCCCGCCGGGCATGGCATGCCCCCGCAGAGTGGGAAGCCACACGGCCCGGTCAATGATACCCGAATCGGGTGAAAAGAAGGGGTAGTAGGAGAACACATCGTCCCCCACCCGCGCCCGGAAAGCCTCCTCGTGAGTGACCGCTGGTGAGAAGGTACTGGATTCAATGGCGATACCGGCGATGGCCACCCTTGGGAGGTCGTTCTTGCCGGTTCCTTGCTTGCAGCCCGAAACCAAAAGGAGTAGGGCGATAGCTAATGCGATGTCTGTTTTTTTCATTGTTGTTATATGGTTTAATGTATGTTGTTGATCACATGGATGGTATGCATCGATACGAGGGCCGCGGTTTCACTGCGAAGTCGGGTCACACCGATACTTACCGGTTCAAACCCTAGGTCGATGGCCAGCTCAACTTCCTCTTCGCTGAAGTCGCCCTCGGGACCGATCAAGATCAGCGCGTTTTCACCCTTGCGGTAGGTATGTGCCAACTCTTTTTTGGGGAGGTTGTGGCAATGCGCGATAAACTTCCTACCTTGAAAGGGACGATTTACCAGCACTTCAAATGGAGCCATCGTTTCTATCTCGGGCAGGTAAGCCTGCATCGATTGCTTCATGGCAGAAACTACGATCTTGCGAAGCCGCTCGACCTTGATCTCTTTCCGCTCGGAATAGCGGCAGAGTAGGGGGGTGAACCGGTCAATCCCTATCTCCGTTCCTTTTTCCAGGAACCATTCGTTCCGGTCCATCTGTTTGGTGGGAGCGAAAGCGATATATAGGGTGAACGGTTTATTAATCGTTGTTGCGGTCTGGTGACGGATGGCCACGATGCATTGCTTGGGGTCTGCTTGAACAAGCTCACAAATGTAAAAAGAGCCTCTCCCATCGGTAACGGTTATCGTCTCGCCCTCTTGGGTTCGTAAAACTTTTGCACAGTGGAACGACTCCTCTTCGGGTAGCACCGGGCTTTCAAGGATGTTGGGGCAATAGAAAAGCGTTCTGGCCATCTGTTCTATTATTTAGCATTTTTCTTTTTTCTTTTTTCTTCCTTCAGGAATCTTTCCGCTTGGTTTTATTAAGATACATTATTCGCATCTTAGTTTTCAGCTTTCCCGATAAGTTCCCATCACGACCGGTTCTCCCGGCGGTTGATTTCGTCACGTAAGCGGGTTGCCAGCTCGTAATCCTCTTCCTTTACCGCGGCTTTAAGGCGATCTTTTAGCGTGTCCAGACGTAGTTCAGACAGCTCTTCTTCCCCGCTCTCCTCCGAGGTTGATGACTCACTTGAAGAGGTGGTGGAGCGTTCGTCAAACACGATCGCCATATTCCGCATGATTTCCCGCGTGGTGTAGATTGGAGAGTGCGTACGAATAGCTAAGGCCACGGCGTCTGATGTGCGGGAATCGATTCGGTACTCCTTCCCATTTTGTTCAAGCAGCAGCTCAGAGAAGAAAGCCCCATCCTCAAACTTGTGGATGACTACCTCCAGCAATTGAATGCCTAACTCTTTAAAAATAGAGCAGATAAGGTCGTGAGACAAGGGGCGGGGCGGAGTGATGCCTTCCATGACGATCGCGATGGATTGCGCCTCTGGAGTGCCTATCACGATGGGGAGGCGGCGAATACCGTTCTCCTCGGCAAAAATTAGCGCATAGGCCCCAGCCTGTACTTGGCTGAAGGATATGCCCAGTATCGATAGTTTTATGAGGTTGCTCTTCATTCTGTTTTCGCTTTTAATATCAAAAACATGGCAAAACGTGAGGGACAACGGCTGTTTGCCCATTCACTCCCGTCCGTTTCTACCCATTATAGTCTATTGCTTCCTTTCCCAACGATTTACAAACTTACTAAAAAAACTCTACTTTTTCTACAAGAGAGCGAGTAAAAATCAAGTCGAAACGCGATATGCGCTTTTTTCACGTCGAAAATGTGAGTCGATTTTAGTGCGATTTAAAAAAAATGTTGTACCTTTGTGCTCGCAAATCGACATGGTGGATATAGCTCAGTTGGTTAGAGCGTCGGATTGTGGTTCCGAAGGTCGCGGGTTCGAGTCCCGTTTTCCACCCAAGCCTCGGCTTCATCTATTGAAAAAGAGGTTTTTATCTTCATAAGATTTGTTTTAGGTAATCACGTATTTTTTTAATACGTGATTTTTTTTGGTAGTAAGCTAAACCCCGCTCCTCATTTTTTTATCGTGCCTGTTCGCATCCGTACCTCTCTGCGTCGAAACTCGGAGCAGATTATTGCAGCAGCAATCGCCACGTTCAGCGACTCTGAAGTGGCCCTCCCCGGGGGGAAGCTGGGAATGTAGAGACGCCTGCTAATCCTTTTTTTCACCTCTGGGCTAATTCCCCTCCCTTCGCTGCCTAACACGATGATTCCTGTACTGGGAAGTGTCTCTTCGTAAATGTTGTGGCCATCTAAAAAGGTCCCGTATACAGGTAATTGATCGTGTTGTTGCAAGAAGCGGGCGATATCCGTGTAGATTACCCTTACTCGTGCGATGGCTCCCATGGTAGCTTGCACCGTTTTGGGGTTGTAGATATCGGCAGTGTCATTGGAACAGATGATCTGTTCAATCCCGAACCAATCGGCAATGCGCACGATGGTACCCATGTTTCCCGGGTCTTGCACGCCATCGAGGGCCAGGCTAATACCATCTTTAAGGTCAAGTTGTTTAGCGTTATGATTTGGCTGGTGGAAGAGGGCGATCACCGGGGGCGGGGTTTTCATGAACGTGGCCCGGTTCAATTCGGCTTCTGTGGCCATGATGATCTCTTCAGCTGATATGCCTGGGTGGGCGTTCACCCATTCTGGGAGGGCTGCCAGGAAGTGGCAGCGGCTGTTTTTCAGTAGCTCCGATACCAGCTTATCTCCTTCGGCCACGAAGAGTAGGAGCTCGTCGCGGTATTTTTTCTCCTTTAACGAACGGATCAGTTTGATTTTGTTGCGGCTTAACCCCATATCGTGATATTTGTTGATGATTGACAGGCTTGTTGACACGTGAGACAGGAACCACCTTTTCCCTTTTACATGATGGTTATCGTGGTGGTAGTTAAATCCTGACTCTGTTGCTCTGCCCGTAAAATTAGCGTTTCAGGCTGATAAATCAAAAAATAGGATAAACATATCCAACGAGAATCGGGAAAGTAGCAAAAAAACGTTATCTTTGCAAGGATGCAAAATGTTCCTGATTGGGAGCAAGTGTCGTTTACATTGAACTTTTGCCGGTTTGAGTCTGAAGGCAAGAAGTGTCCAGGTGTGGAAGTTAATATCCTTACACGAAATTTTTAAATGATAATATAATAACTGTTTTATTGTAACGTATATGAACGACAACGCGTTAATGAACAAGGCAGCCGATACGATTCGAATCCTGTCGGCATCAATGGTAGAGAAAGCAAAATCGGGTCATCCCGGTGGTGCCATGGGAGGCGCTGATTTTATCAACGTCCTTTACACCGAGTTTTTGGAGTATGATCCCGATAACCCGAGATGGGAGTCGAGGGATCGTTTCTTTCTTGACCCGGGACATATGTCACCCATGCTGTATTCCGTGCTTTGCTTGAACGGGAATTATTCCCTAGAAGAGTTACAGAATTTCCGTCAGTGGGACAGCCCCACGCCAGGTCATCCCGAGATCGATTTGAACCGGGCGGTGGAAAATACATCTGGACCCCTGGGTCAAGGGCACGCTTTCGCCGCGGGTGCGGCTATTGCTGCCAAGTTCCTCCAGGCACGCTTGGGTGATGGGATGAATCAAACAATTTACGCGTTTATATCTGATGGTGGTATTCAGGAGGAGATTTCCCAGGGAGTGGGTCGGATTGCCGGTCACTTGGGACTGGATAACTTTATCATGTTTTACGATTCCAACACGATTCAGCTCTCCACTACTACCGATGAGGTCACGAGCGAAGATGTGGCATCGAAGTACGAAGCGTGGGGGTGGTACGTGATCACGATCGATGGGAACGATGTAGACGAGATACGGGAAGCACTCATCGAGGCGAAAGCCGTGAAGGGACAGCCCACCCTTATCATCGGTGATACGGTGATGGGGAAAGGGGCGTTGACCGCCGATAGCTCCTCGTTTGAAAATCAAATCTCCACCCACGGACAACCCTTGAGCGCGGCTGGTGCCGACCTGGTACAAACCATTAAGGGCTTGGGGGGAGACCCGGCTAACCCGTTCGTGATCCCTGAAGACGTTAAAGCTCTGTATGAGAATCGAAAAGAGAAGCTGCGTACCCTGGTTGCCGCTAAAAAAGCAAAGGAGGAGGCGTGGGCCAAAACGCATCCCGAATTGGCGGAGAAGAAGAGGAAGTGGTTCGCTCGCGAACTGCCCGAGATCGACTGGAAGGCCATTGAGCAGAAATCGGGATCGGCTACCCGTGCAGCCTCTTCGACCGTATTGGGGGTATTGGCACAAAAAGTAGAAAACATGGTGGTGGCTTCGGCCGACCTCTCCAACTCAGACAAGACTGACGGTTTCTTGAAACATACCAAAGCTTTCGCGAAAGAAGATTTCACTGGTGCCTTCCTGCAAGCGGGTGTTTCGGAGTTCACCATGTCGTGCCTCTGCATCGGTATGAGCCTGCACGGTGGGGTAATCCCGGCGTGTGGAACGTTCTTCGTCTTCTCTGATTACATGAAGCCATCCATCCGTATTGCCGCGTTGATGGAGACGCCGGTTATCTTCATCTGGACGCATGATGCGTTCAGGGTGGGTGAAGATGGACCTACCCATCAACCGGTAGAGCATGAAGCGCAAATACGGCTGCTAGAGAAATTGCAGAATCACAGCGGTCGTAATTCAATGTTGGTGTTGCGTCCCGCAGATGTGCACGAAACGACGGTCGCATGGAAGATGGCACTTGAAAACGATCAAACCCCCACGGGGCTCATTTTCAGTCGTCAAAATATTAAAGACCTCCCGGCCGCCGGGTCACGAATCGACGAGGCATTTAACGTTGCTAAAGGGGCGTACATCGTTCAGGATGAGGAGGGTTACGATGTGATCTTGCTGGCGTCGGGTTCAGAGGTATCTACGTTGGTCGAGGGTGCCGCGCTGCTTCGTGCCGATGGTGTGAAGGTCCGGATCGTCTCGGTTCCTTCCGAGGGGTTGTTCAGGGCACAATCGGCAGAATACCAGGAATCTGTGTTGCCGAAAGGGAAAAAGAAGTTTGGCCTTACCGCGGGACTGCCTGTTACGCTCGAAGGGTTGGTCGGTGCCGATGGATCGGTTTGGGGCATGAACTCCTTTGGTTTTTCGGCTCCCTACACGATACTCGATGAAAAACTGGGGTATACCGGCCAGAACGTCTATGAACAAGTAAAGAAAATTCTATAACGTTCCGTCATGTCGCTATTTAATAATATCGAAAAACCAATCGGCATCGCTTCGGATCATGCTGGCTTTAAAGCCAAGCAATATATCCTGGGTGTGTTGAAGGAGAAGGGGATCCCATGTAAGGATTTTGGTGCCTATTCCGAAGAGAGTACCGATTACGCGGATTACGCGCATCCGTTGGCGTTGTCTGTCGAAAAGGGCGAGTGCTATCCTGGTATCGCTATCTGTGGTAGCGGCAATGGTATCAACATGACGGTGAACAAGCACCAGGGAATACGGGCCGCCCTCTGTTGGACGCCCGACCTGGCTTTCTTAGCGCGTTCCCATAATGATGCCAACGTGCTCTCGATGCCCGGGAGGTTGCTCACGGAAGAGGAGATGTATGAAATCCTGGTCGTCTTCTTGAACACGCCATTCGAAGGGGGTAGGCATTTGCGTAGGATTAACAAGATCCCTTGCCGTTGAGAGCCTGGATAGGGTGGTTTTTATCTGTTTTTTGTTTTCAAGACTAAGGTCAAGCCTTAAAAGAACAATAATCATTGATTCAAAATGGATGAACTGCGGTAAATTATACGCGATCTTGATGCTTATGTTACTCTTCTTGTTGCCAAGTTGTGATGACATGAGTACCCGCTTTGATAACGACCCAAGGGGAAACTTCGAGGCGCTGTGGACCATCCTGGATCGGAATTACTGTTTTTTTGAATATAAAGGCATCGATTGGGATGCCGTGTATCGTGAGTATAGCCCCCGGGTGAGTCAGGAGATGGGCAACGATGCCCTCTTCAAGCTAATGGGGCTGATGTTGGCTGAATTGAAAGATGGGCACGTGAACCTGTCTGCTTTACACGATATAACCCGCTATTGGCAGTGGTACGAGGATTATCCCGCGAACTTCGACGCGTCTATCTGCTCCCGCTACCTTGGCCACGATCAAGGGATTGCTTCCGGGATGCGGTATAAGGTGCTGGAGGACAACGTGGGCTACCTCTATTACGGGAGTTTTTCGAATAACTTGAAAGAGGGGGCCTTGGACCAGGTGTTGAATAGGATGGCTTTATGCCATGGGCTGATTATCGATGTGAGGAGTAATGGCGGGGGAAGCCTGACCAATGTGGATCGCTTGGCCAGTCGCTTTTTTAATGAACGTACCCTTGTTGGGTACATCGCCCATAAAAAGGGCCCCGGTCACAACGATTTCTCACCATTGCACCCCAAGCACGTGGAAAGCTCCGACAGGGTGCGTTACCAGAAGCCGGTGGTGGTGCTCACCAACCGGGGGTGTTACAGTGCGACCAACGAGTTCGTTAGTATTATGAAGTACGCGCCCAACGTAACCGTTATCGGTGATAAAACGGGCGGTGGTAGCGGTTTGCCCTTTTCCTCCGAGCTGCCCAACGGGTGGTCGGTTCGATTTTCAGCCTCGCCCATGTTCAATGCCGAGAAGGAGCACATCGAGTTTGGTGTGGAGCCAGATTTGCGCGTTAATATGCTGCAGGATGACAAAGATAGGATGAAGGATACCATTATAGAAATGGCCCGCAAAATGATAAAAGAGCGCTCATGAGCGGTTAGACGAACATCAGGTACACCGACTAAGTCAGGTGAAATCGGGTAAGCCGGGTAAAACCAGGTGTCCTGTCGTACTAAGCGTTGAGCGGGTTCCAGGGTTAGTCAATACTTAGTAATATTCACAATATGTTTGAAAAAGAGATTTACGTTAAACGAAGAGAAAACTTGAAGGCAGCGTTCCAATCGGGTAAGTTGTTGTTCCTCGGGAATGATGAGTGTGGCATTAACTACGTTGATAACACCTATTATTATCGCCAGGACAGCACGTTTCTTTACTATTTCGGGATTAGTAAACCGGGGCTGGTTGCCTTGATAGATATTGACGAGGACGCGGAGTACCTTTTTGGCGATGACGCGACCATTGACCTGATCGTATGGACCGGCTCACAACCTCGTGTAGCCGAGATGGCGGAGCGAGTGGGTGTACGGCGTACCGGCGATTTGTCGGACTTCCGTGCGAAAATAGCCGGGTATGACAAGTCGTCCGTGAGGTTTTTACCGCCCTACCGTCCCGAGCATATCCTGAAGTTGCACGAATGGTTAGGCTATCCCGTGAGGGAGGTGGCCGCGCATGCCGATGAACCGTTTATCGTGGCTGTCGCCAATCAACGTAATATCAAGTCGGATGAGGAGATTATCGAACTGGAAAAGGCAGTTGACGTTACGGCAGATATGCACTTGGCCGCGATGCGCTACGCACGGGCAGGTATGACGGAAGCACAGGTAACGGCCAAGGTACATGAGGTGGCCATCGCGGCTGGTGGAAACATCGCTTTCCCGATCATCGGAACCATCGATGGGCAGTTTCTACATAACCACTACCACGGGAACACCTTGAAAGAGGGGGACCTGTTCCTTCTGGACGCCGGTTACGAGACGCCGTTAGGATACGCCGGTGATATGAGCAGTACCTTTCCGGTTTCACCGAAGTTCACCGAGCGTCAGAAAGAGATTTATCGCGTGACGCTGGATGCGCATAACCTGGCCATTGAGTTAGCCCAACCGGGCGTGAACTACAAGGAGGTACACCTGAAGGTAGGGGAAGCTATCTTTGAAGGATTAAAGGGACTTGGTTTAACGAAGGGGGATACCCGGGAGGCGGTCGCCCAGGGTGCCCATGCACTCTTCTTCCCTTGTGGAACCGGGCATCTGATGGGGTTGGATGTCCATGACATGGAGAACTTGGGTGAAGAGATAGTGGGTTATGGAGGCGTACCCAAAAGTACGCAGTTTGGGCTAAAGTCTTTGCGACTGGGTAGGGAGTTACAGCCTGGCTTCGTGTTTACGGTGGAACCGGGCATCTACTTTATCCCCGAGCTTATTGACTATTGGGAGGCGAACAAGGTGAACGCCGACTTCATTAACTTTAGCGAAGTGAATAAATACCGGGATTTCGGGGGCATCCGTAATGAGGAGGATATCCTGATCACTGAAACCGGGAACCGTATACTGGGTAAGCCGCTCGCCAAAACCATCGAAGAGGTAGAGAGGGAGCGTGAAGCGGCATTTCATTCTTGAAACAATAGGGCCATGATTGAAGAGGTAAAAACAAGAAAACGCGTTCCGCAGCGGAAAGCATATAAGGAGGGTAACTTTTACGAGCACGATACTTCCCGGCCGGGCATGAATGAGCGGATACGTGCACTGCGGGAAGAGAGCGTTAACACGCCCGCATCTCTCTCCATTGAGCGTGCGTTGATACAGACCGAGTTTTACAAGAAAAACGAGGGAAGATACTCAATTCCGGTGATGCGCGCTTTGAACTTTATGGAGATCTGCGAGAAGAAGTCCATCTACATAGGCGAGAATGAGCTTATCGTGGGGGAGCGGGGCGAGAAGCCCAAGGCCGTGTACACCTTTCCCGAGCTGACTTGCCATTCGGTGGAGGATTTGCACGTGCTGAACACGCGGGAGCAGCAGCGTTACTTGGTTAGTGAAAAAGATATCGAGACCTATCGGACGGAGGTAATTCCATTTTGGGAGGGGCGGACCATGCGCGATCTTATTTTCAGCCGTGTCCCCGAGGAGTGGGAGGCCGCTTATGAAGCGGGTCTTTTCACGGAGTTCATGGAACAGCGTGCGCCCGGCCATACCTGTATGGATGGGAAAATTTACCGAAAAGGTATGCTCGACTTCAAACGGGAGATTGAAGAGGAGATAGCGAAGCTCGATTACTTTAACGATCCGGAAGCGTTTGATAAAGAGGAGCAGCTACGCGGTATGGCTATCTCTTGCGATGCGATTATTCGACTGGCAGAACGGCATGCCGAGAAAGCTGAAGAGTTGGCGTCACGGGAGAAGAACCCGGTGCGAGTGAAAGAGTTGAAGACCATTGCCGAGGTATGTCGGCACGTGCCGGCTCACGCGCCCCGTACCTTCCACGAGGCGATCCAGATGTATTGGTTCGTGCACCTGGGGGTAATCACGGAGCTAAACGGGTGGGACGCGTTTAACCCGGGCAATTTCGATCAGCACTTAGAGCCGTTTTACGAGAACGAGCTGAAGAAGGGCACGTTAACCCGCGAGCAGGCGAAGGAGCTGCTGTGCTGCTTCTGGATCAAGGTGAACAACCAGCCGGCACCACCCAAGGTGGGTGTTACGGCCAGCGAGAGTGGAACCTACAATGATTTCACCAACATCAATATCGGGGGTGTCCGACCCGATGGATCAGACGGGGTGAGCGATGTCTCTTACCTGATGCTCGAAGTGATTGAAGAGCTGCATATTTTACAGCCCGGCAACTCGGTCCATATCTCCTCTGTAACGCCTAACCGCTTCCTGCACGCGGCCATCAAGGTGATTCGCCAGGGACATGGGTACCCCTCGTTATTCAACCCCGACGTCTATATCCAGCAGATGCTGCGATCGGGCAAGTCGCTTCAAGATGCGCGCGAAGGCGGTTGTAGCGGTTGTATTGAGGTGGGGGCCTTTGGAAAAGAGGCGTACCTGCTTACCGGTTACTTGAACGTACCCAAGGTGCTTGAGGTGACGTTATGTAATGGGGTCAACCCCGTGACCGGGAAGAGGGTGGGGATCGAGACGGGAGACCCTAGCAACTTTACCACCTACCAAGAGTTATATCAGGCGTTCCACACCCAATTGAAGCATATCATCGACCTGAAAATAAAGGTCAACCATGTTATCGATCAGATGTACGCCCGTTACTCCCCGGCTACCTTCCTGTCGGTATTGATGGACGACTGTATCCGGAAGGGGCGCGATTATTACAACGGCGGACCTCGTTACAATACCACTTACATCCAGTGTACGGGCTTAGGAACGGTGACCGATTCACTTTCTTCCCTCAAAAAGCACGTTTTCGAGGAGGGCAGCGTGAGTATGGAGCAGATGTTACACGCCCTTTCCGTCAATTTTGAAGGTGAAGAGGTGTTGCGCCAGAGGGTGTTAAACCACACACCGTTTTTTGGCAATGACGATGATGAAGCGGATGATATTGCCGTGAAGGTGTATAACGACCTGTTTGACCTGATTGATGGCCGTCCCAACGGGAAGGAGGGTGGTAAATACCATCTTAACATGCTGTCGACTACATGCCATAACTACTTTGGTAGCGTGATGGGGGCTACGCCTAACGGGCGACTGGCGGGAAAAGCCATATCAGACGGTACCTCACCATCGCATGGAAGTGATACGTGTGGCCCAACCGCGGTCATTCGCTCCTTGGGTAAGCTTGATCAGGTGAAGTCGGGTGGTACGTTGTTGAATCTCCGCTTCCTTCCCAGCCTGCTGCGTCGTGATGAGGACGTGGCGAAGCTCGGTACTTTGATCCGAAGCTATTTTGCTCAAGGAGGACATCACGTGCAGTTCAACGTTGTGGACACGGCTACCCTGATCGCGGCACGTGAAAACCCGGAGGAGTATAGGGATCTTTTGGTTAGGGTGGCAGGTTACAGCGATTACTTTAATGATATCCACGATAATTTGAAGCAAGAGATCATTGATCGAACCGAAAACGTGTCGTTTTAACAGCCTGTCGGATGCCTTTCCTTTTTGATATCAAACGTTACTCGATTAACGACGGCCCCGGAGTGCGTGTAACACTCTTTTTCAAGGGGTGCCCACTCTCCTGCCGGTGGTGTCATAACCCGGAGGGCCTTTCCTGCACGGTTCAGAAACTCTACAACCATAGTAAGTGCATAGGGTGCGGCTCGTGCGTAGCGGCCTGCCCAGAGGGTGCGCTTCGGCTCACCCAAACCCACGGTGTAGTGACCGATGCCCAATCCTGCACGCTTCTCGGCCAATGTGCCGAAGTGTGCCCCACGAAAGCCATTGAGATGAGCGGGAGAAACTACCTTGAGGAGGAGATCATGAACATCGTGCTAAAGGAGACCCATATCATGGATTCCTCCGGGGGGGGCGTTACTTTTTCGGGGGGTGAACCGCTTATCTACCCGAAAGAGCTGAAAAGCCTGCTGGTGAGGTGCGGTAACGAGGGGATTCACCGGGCGGTTGATACTTCGGGGCACGTGAAAAAGGGCGTCATTGAAGAGGTCTTGCCCCATACCGATCTGTTTCTGTACGACTTGAAGCTGATGGATACGAGCCTTCATCGAGAGTGGACCGGGGTAGGTAATGAGCTTATCTTGAATAACCTGCGCTTTATAGCGGATAGCGGTAAGGAGTACCACGTTCGCATCCCGTTGATAGAGGGAGTAAATGCCGATGAGGACAATGTGCTATCGACCATCCAATTCTTGAACGGGTTGAAGAGAAAGCCAACCGTGGTGGGTATTCTGCCGTATCACGATATCGCTTCAATGAAATACCAAAAGCTCGGAAGAGCGTACGATTCCCGGGGGATGAACGAACCGTCTAAAGAGAAGCAGCTCCATGTATGTTCGCTGTTCGAGGAGAATGGCTATAACGCGGTTATAGGGGGGTAACGTCACCGTTCATGAAATCTTTCGGGAGCTTCCCGAACTGTTTTTGAAAACACTTCGTGAAGTAGGAGGGGTTGTTAAAACCTACCATGTAGCACACTTCATTGACCCGGTATTCCCCTTCACTTAGCAGCTCCCTGGCTCGTTTTAATCGCATCACTTGCAGCATCTTGTTGGGGGTCACGTCGGCTACCTGCTTGATCTTCGCGAATAGTCCCGAGCTGCTGATACCCATCTCCCTCGCCATATCGTCAACCGTGAAATCACCGTTCCCGATGTTCTTCTCGATGATATCGTTGAGTCGTGTCAAGAACTCTTCATCGGTTTTGTTCCCCGCGATTGTCTTTAAGGAGGCGTAGGGGGTGCGAGAAAATTTCTGGAAAAGTTGCTCGCGTGATTCCAGCAGGTTGTGTACGCGTGCAATCAGGTAGGATATATGGAAAGGCTTTTCAAGGTACGCGTCGGCTCCTATTTCAAACGCTTCGATTTTTGAGTTCACATGAGTTTTTGCCGTCAGCATGATGATGGGGATGTGGTTCCATAAGAGGCTTTGCTTCACGGTTTTACAGAACTCAATCCCATCCATGTTGGGCATCATCATATCGGTGATGATAGCATCAATGGGGTGATTTTCCAGAATGGCAATACCCTCTTGACCATCGTTAGCGGTGAAAACTATGTAATCATCGAGGAACTGCTTCCGGATGAACGATTGCATATCGGTGTCATCCTCCACGATTAGCAACGACCGCTTTTCCTCATCTTCCACGATTAGCAGCGATTGCTCCTTCTCATTTTTCGGGCAAAGGGCTGGGTCATTGGACCTACTGGAGGAGGAACGGGTCGTTAAAGTGACTTCCTTACCAGCGGGAACCTCTTTACTGTAGCCTCCTTTTTTCGGAAGAAGCATTGATAACGCGAACCCTTGACCCGGTTCACTGGTAATTTTCACCTTTCCTTCCAGGGCTTCCACGATCGATTTCACCAGGAACAGGCCCAGGCCCGTTCCCGAAACCTTTTGATCGGCTACTTGGTAGAACGGTTTGAATACGTGTTCAACTTCCGATTGGGACATGCCGTTCCCATCATCTAGGACTGCTATCTCGTACCAATCGTTGTGGGAGCGGCTATCTAATTTTAGCCATATTTGGCTGTTGGCATGTTTTGACGCGTTACTCAACAGGTTACTGACCGCCTTGGTGAGGTTCTCCGTATCGGTAATCGTTTCAAAATCGGTATCATCGCACCTGTACTCTAAGCAGAGCTGCCTGTGTTCGGTAAATGGTATAAAGCGGTTGTAGATCTCCGTGAGCAGCCGATGAATGTTCTGGATAGATAGCGATACACTTATGCCCCCTTTTTCTATTTTCGAGAAATCGAGTAATTGGTTTACCAGGGTCAACAAGCGGTGGCTATTGTCTCTCATGATGTTCAAGTTGTCGCGGGTGGCTTTCGGTATCTCCTGTGAGGTCTCTATCACCTGATCGAGGGGGGCGATGATAAGGCTCAGTGGCGTTCGTACCTCGTGTGCTATACTGGTAAAGAACTCGATTTTTGAACGGTAGCTCTCTTTTTCCTGTTCACTACGGATTTTGGCGATTTGCTCTTCGCTTTCTCGCCTGTCTTTCTTCCGGAAGTAATCGAAAAGGAGGAAGATACCCGCGACGAAAAGTACCGTGTAAAGCGAAATAGACCAGCTATTCCACCAAATGGGGGGTTTAATCACGATAGGTAGGGAGTAACCTTCGGTGTTCCATACACCATCGTTGTTGGTGGCCCGTATTCGGAAGGTGTAGTGACCAGGCGGAATGTTCGTGTAGGTCGCCTTTCGCTCTTTCCCCGCGTCATTCCAGGCCTTATCGAATCCTTCTAGCATGAAGGAGTATTGATTTTTTTCGGGGGCGAAGTAGCTCAGGGCTGTGAAGCTGAAGCTAAACGAGTTCTTGTTGTGCGCCAGGGTCATAACGGGTTCACCTGACTTGTCCTTCGAGACGTGGTCGTTGAGGTCGGCAAGATGATTAAATAGTTGGAATCCCGTTATTTCTATTGGGGGTATTTGTATGTTCTTGGGCATCTGCATCGGGTAAAATGCATTAAAGCCGTCGGGCGTGCCAAGGTAAATTTTCCCGGAAGAGGATTTGAATCCCGAGTTGGGGGTGAACAGGTCGCTCAGCAGCCCATCGCTTTTGGTAAAATGGCGGTACTCTTTGGTGGAAGGTGAGTAGCTGATCAATCCTTTTAGCGTTGTGATCCAGAGGTCATTGTTCTCGGAGAATATTTTGCAGATGTAGTTGCTTTGGAACTCTACCTTTTCATCGATGAAGCGATCCTGTTCGGCATCGTACCTGCACAACCCGTGGTTGGTACCTATCCAGAGCTGACCGGACTCATCTGTGCAGAGGCAGATCACGTCGTTGCTTATCAGTGAGTATTCATTCTCCGGCTCGAAGAGGTATTCTGTCCACTGGCCGGTTTCGAGGTCGTACCTCTGTAACCCCCGGTTAATGGTCGCGAACCAGAGCTGGTTACCCCACTGGGTTATGTCCATCACTATCTCGTTTAGGTGCCTCATCCGCGAGAAGTTGTCTGCCTCCCGGTTGTAGAGGTTGATCCCGGCCGTGGTACCCACCCAGATGTTTTGTAGCGAGTCGCGGTAAATGGAGTAGATATTGTTCGCGTCCAACGAGTTTTCGTCGTCCGCGTCAAAAAAATAGTGTGTAATCTTTCGGGTTTCCAGATTCATCACGTTAAGTCCTCCCGAGTAGGTACCGATCCACAAGCAATCCCTATCGTTCAGGAGTGCATGCACGTTATCAAACGAGAGGCTATTGTCACCCCCCTGTTGCGTGTAAGCATGAAATATCCCGGTCTTCACGTTGAGTTCGTTCAGTCCCCCATCTTCCGTGCCGATCCACATGTTACCCCATTGATCTTCTGCAAAGCAGCTCACCACGTTCCCGGAGATGGAGTTTTCATATTTGATGTGCGTGTAGCCACTAAAGTAGTTTCTATTGGGAGAGGCGTAGTTGATGCCACCGTAGTAGGTGCCAATCCAGAGACCGCCCTCCCTGTCTTTATAGATGGGGTACACGAACCGGTTGGAGAGATGTGGTTCCAGGAAGTGCTGATCTATTCGATTGCCGGTTGCCGGTGATATTTTAAACGAGGTGAGACCGTCGTTCGAACCAATTAAAAGGGTTTCCGGGTCGTACTCCGTTACTTGGTGAATATGGAGGATCTGGTCTTTACCGGGGGTGTTCAAGTATTGACCGATAATCTGCCCCTTTTCTTTATCTATCGCGATAAGCCCGTCGGTCCAGGTCCCGAACCATAATCTGCCGAACCCATCTTCCAACATGCTATACGATTTTAGCCTTTTTAACTCCTGCCGTGAGATATGGGGGAATGACGGGGTAAATTCTCTTGTATCCTCGTCCCATCGATACACCTGATGAAAAGTGTTTTCTACGGAGGCCCAGAGGACGCCTTCCCTATCTTTATAGATGCATGTTACCCAGATAAAGTTGCCGGGTGTCACTTTGTATTCGTCAAAATTGTAGAGCGACAAGTGATTTTCTTCGTAGAGGAAGACCCCTTGACGAGCCGATGCAATCCACGTTTTGTCATGATCGATTATTAAGCCCTGTATCCGGTTGGAGACCCGGATACCTTCTCCGGTTTGTACGTTAAACGGGTGAAACTGGTCTTCCGTGTGGTTGTACATGCATACGCCCCGTTCGGTACCCACCCATATTGTCTGCTCGTCATCCTCGGCAAGGCAGTAGACGTAATTGTTCACCAGTGAATGTTCGTTCCTGGGGATGTTGCGGTAAACGGTGAAGGTGTACCCATCAAACCGGTTCAACCCGTTCTCGGTTCCGAACCACATGAATCCGCGCGAGTCCTGCAGGGCAGTGTAGACCGTGTTAGAGGAGAGTCCCTCCTCCGCCTTATAATACTTGAAGTTTAACTCCAGTGAAAAGGCGTGGAAAGAAACAAGCGTGAACAGGTAAACAAACAACCATCTTGGAACTATAGACTTCATGAATGAACAGGCTTTATTACAGACAACTTGTACAAACCTACATAAAAAATCCCGATTTTTGAGCGATTACTGCATTTTTATTGCACCGCTGACCAATAAAACCTCAGTGAGCATAGAGGCCAAGGTATTATATTATCACTTACTTTATAGGATTTTGTTACTTATTTGGACTTTTTTTTTATCTGCCGGTCCATTAATTTGCTTTTTTTGTAAAAACATTTTAAATATCCTGAAATCCGGTTGTTCTTGTGCATAATCTGTTTTCAATACAACATGAAATGCGTCAAGGGTAACCGGATAGTTTTCATA
>DUNG01000056.1 GCA_012839475.1 Petrimonas sp.
CACAACATCCTCCTCTGTTTTTTGTATAGCAGTTATGTCTTCCGGATTGTACGTAACGGAATAGACATACTGTTCTCTGTAATGCCAACTGTCGCTTACGTCTTGTTTGCTGCTGTGTAAAACGCCTTTCCGTAATTCAACATACCGGCCTTTGTGCATTAAAAATACTTCTTCAGCCGGAGGTATTTCATAAAGTATTGTGGGGCCCGCATCCACCCTCATTTCTTTCAAAATACTGGTTGTGAATGAACTATTGGCAAATCCCTCTTTTGAAACAACCACATGAACGTCCCCGGGAACGTACGTAATACGGTAATGTCCTTTGCCATTTGTTTGTGATACAAAGTCTGTTCCTTCCACGTTTACAGTGGCTTCCGGCACAGGTTTCCCAAAGCCATCCACAATTTTTCCTTCTATGTATGTATTGTTACAACTACTAACCAGTACTGCAGATAGCAGTACCAAAACGAATAATGTGTTTCTCATAATTACTGATTGTGTTTGAAAGATATAAAAGTAGGATTTCTACACAAGTTATCCAAAAAAGAGTTTTGCCCGCAGGCAGATGATTGCCTGCCAGATTGCCTGCCAGATTGGATCAAGCGCGCCACTTTTGCCATGCAGAAACTCAACACGCTGATTATCAACAGGTAGTGTTTTTCGTAAAACCATATGGCGCGCTAGATCCAATCTGGCGCGCCGCATGGTGCACCGCATTCTCGGCAAAAGGGCTTGTTTTTCGTGTTTTTCGGGGAGGGTAGTAAGTAGCGGTTTTTGGGCCGAGTTGTTAACGGGCTGTCTGTCTGGTTGTTGCAGCACTGCGTCATCACATGGCACTTACTACCCTCGGTCAAAAGGGCTGTTTTTCGTGTTTTCGGGGGAGGGTAGTAAGTAGCGGTTTTTGGGCCGAGTTGTTAACGGGCTGTCTGTCTGGGCGTTGCATCACTGCACCATCACATGGCACTTACTACCCTCGGTCAAAAGAGCTGTTTTTCGTGTTTTCGGGGGAGGGTAGTAAGTAGCGGTTTTTGGGCCGAGTTGTTAACGGGCTGTATGTCTGGGCGTTGCAACACTACGCCATCACATGGCACTTACTACCCTCCTCGGCCCGGAAAAGCGTTGTCGGTTGAAACTGTTAATTTTGTGTGGACCTTTTTGTAACTTTGTCCGGAATAACACAATTACGATTAACAAGACAGAGTATGGAAACGAAGAAAGGACCTGTTTCACAGTTTATAGCAAAGAATTTTTTGCATTTCAATGCGGCTACTGTGGTAGATGCCGCTAAGGGGTACGAGGCCCATCTGACGGCCGGTGGTAAGATGCTGATATCGTTGGCCGGAGCCATGAGTACGGCCGAGCTGGGGATTTCGCTGGCAGAAATGATTCGGCAAGGTAAAGTAGATATTATCAGTTGCACGGGTGCAAACCTGGAAGAGGATATCATGAACCTGGTGGCGCACTCGCATTACAAAAGGATTCCCAATTACCGCGACCTGACGCCGCAAGACGAACTGGAGCTGCTGCTCAGCAAATACAACCGCGTGACGGATACGTGCATTCCGGAAGAAGAGGCGTTTCGCAAAATCCAGCATCATATTGAAAAGATCTGGAAAGATGCCGAGGCCAACGGCGAGCGTTATTTTCCGCACGAGTACATGTACAAGCTGTTGCTCAGCGGTGTACTGAAGAACGACTACGAGATTGATCCCAAGAATTCCTGGGTGTTGGCGGCTGCCGAGCGCAATTTGCCCATAGTGGTGCCGGGTTGGGAAGACTCGACAATGGGGAACATCTTTGCCTCGTATGTGATTAAGGGAGAACTGGATGCTCGGACCGTGAAAAGCGGTATTGAATATATGGTTTGGCTGGCCGATTTCTACGAGAAAAATGCCGTAGGTCACGGTATCGGCTTCTTCCAGATTGGAGGAGGCATTGCCGGCGACTTTGCTATGTGCGTGGCCCCCATGCTGGAACAAGACCTGGAGAAAGACAACATCCAGAAGTGGAGGTACTACTGCCAGATTACAGATTCCACCACATCGTATGGCTCTTACTCAGGCTGTATTCCCAACGAGAAAATCACCTGGGGCAAATTGGACGTAGATACCCCCAGCTTTGTCATTGAATCCGACGCCACCATAGTCGCCCCGCTCATTTTTGCGTGGGTGCTGGGGCAGTAGGGGGCTTATTCATGTTTTAGTAATTCTTCCACCAATTTAAATACGGTGGTTGAAGATTCTTCTTGGGCGGGGTTGGTGTGGTCAAACTGATTGTAATTGCGTTTTGCTCTAGTTATTGCCAGATCTACTCGTCGCTGATTGTTATGGTTATAACCAATTAAGAATTCGAACAGTTGTTCTGTTATTTGCTTGTGTCTATCCTTGTTGTAGCAAAGGCCAAAAGATTTTAGTTTGCTGTTGATTTTTTTCTCATATAGGCTACGGTGCATTTTGCCACCTTGGTGGTCATTTAGGTGTAGCAATATCCAATACTCGAATGCCTGGTTTGAATAAGCTACAGAAATGCCATTACTGTTTGCTATTTCAATGGCTTTATTAAAATTTTCATTGGAAAAATCATCTTTATCAAATACGCACCAAGTTTGTTCATAAGTGTTCTCACCAGCTAATTCACATGCTCTCACAACCAAACTTACGGTGTTTTTGCCTTCACCTATAGCAATTACTTTGACTGAAGAAAGCCGGAAGTTTGAAAAATAAGAAGGCTCGGTATTTTTTCCTTCACAGACAATTAAGATTGTGGGTCTCTCATCTAACGTCGCTTCTCTTCTTTTTAAAACAGGCTGCTGACGTCTGCTTTTCTTTTTTTTGCAAGCCTTTTATTCCTCATAGTCACCTTCAAACAAGACCGTATTTAGATGTTCTGAAAAATCCAAATGTGGAACAGCTCCGTATTTACCTTTCATATAATTAAACCCATATGCTTCATTTTTTCTAACCTCAGTTGATTTAAAATCTGCTAAGGAATAAAGCTTGACTTCCCCATATCTGTTTTTTTCTGTAAACCATATTTGATCTCGTCTAAAGAGGGTGGCATTTAACAAATTGGTGTTGTGGGTATTAAAAATCAATTGAGCGTTGAATGGGTTAAACTCCTTGGAGTTAAACATTAAAATAAGCTCACTAACCAGATTTGGATGCAATTGCGCATCAAGTTCGTCTACTATAAACACATGCCCCTTTTCTAAGACATCAATGATGGGGCCTGCTAAGGCAAAGAATTTTTGTGTGCCCGCAGATTCTTCTTTGTCTAAATTGAATGAAACTTTATCAACAGCTATTTTCTTTTCGTTATACTTCTTGTGACTGGTTTGGATTTCGGGTATAGTAAGTAAGAAGTTTAGCAGTTTTTGTTTTTTGCTTGTTGAAACAGTATCAGTTTCTGATTCCAATCTGACCACATCTTCTATCCCTAAATCTGCTGCTCTAAGAAGTTCTAATATCTTAGGTTTATGTGTTCTGCTGGCTATTTTTATAGCCGTAAAACCTTTAGGATTGCTATCAGTAATTTTTGAAATAATTGCAATACTACGTACCCATTGTAGCACCTCTATAGATTTTTCATCATTGAATTGTGCTGCAGTTGAAAGCAGCAACGCGTTATCCCTTAAAAAGCCTTCACGAACTATCTTTGCACCTTTGATAAAATCTCGTTCATGGGGCTCGAAGTCTTCACCTTCTCTGTAAAACAATTCTATTTCCTTGGTTTTTGGCCTGTAATAGAGCCACTCAGATACAATCTTTTTACTCGTTACCTCAAATCCGTATCTGTAAATTTTTTTATTGCATATAAAAATGGCTTCGAATTCCGTAGGCTCTTTGGCTGAATTTTCATCTAAGAGGAAAGGGGTAATTTCAATTTTCTCACCCTCCTGGCTCCCCTTGGAACTATTAATAATAAAGTCTTTCCAAAACATGAAAGCTTCAATCAGCTTTGTTTTGCCGCTTGCATTAGCACCATATATAACAGCACTTTTTAAAATCCTCAAATTAAATTGTTCTTGGTAAGTAACATTCTCAGTCTCCTTTGTCCCCTTGTCGTAGTTAGAGGCTATTAGACTAAGAGTTGCTTTATTTTTAAAAGTCTTGTAGTTCTTAACAGAAAACTGAAGTAACATGATATAGTAAATTTGTGGTAATATGCGAATGTAGTGTTTATTTTACAGAAAGCTGTAAGATGTGCCATTAATTTGCAAGAAAAATGCAAAAACAAAGCTGTGCGCCAAAAATTCTTGTTTGGTGGTTTTTTATGAACCTACCGTCTTGCGCATAAGACGGAAATGGGTACTTTTTGTCTTACAGACAAGACGAAAAGTAGAAAACTGTTCTTTTATGACCGGTCTAATCGAAAAATTAGGCCTAATATTTAGATTATAATCGAAAAAACAGGCCTGATCTATGGATTACGTTCTTTAAATTCGCTATATTTGTGGAAAATATGTAGTGATGATTAAAAGAAATATACAGGACACTATCCTTTCTTCTTGTTTCAAGGGGAAAATAATTTTATTGTTGGGAGCGAGACAAGTAGGTAAAACAACATTGCTAAAAGAGGTAGTAAAGCAAATGCATGAGCCTTATGTATGGCTTAATGCTGATGAATCTGATATTTATGAAGCGTTTGTCCATGCCGGGACAAGCACACAATTGTTGCGGCTGATAGGGCCAAATAACAAATTAGCCATTATAGATGAAGCACAGCAAATTCCTTACATAGGGAAAAAACTCAAACTGTTATACGACACGTATCCGCATATTCAATTGATAGCTACCGGTTCATCTTCTTTTGAATTACAAAATCATATGGCCGAGGCTTTGACCGGTAGGAAAACGGTCTTCCACCTTTTCCCCATCAGTTACAAAGAAACAGCAGAAGACACTTCTGCGCTTGAAGCCAAAAGGATGTTGGACACCAGACTGGTATACGGCCTTTATCCCGATGTAGTGAATAACCCCGGTAAAGAAAAAGAGGTTTTAGTAGAAATCGCCAACAGCTATTTGTACAAGGACATCCTACAGATGGAAGGTATAAGAAAGCCTGCCCATATAGAAAAATTGTTGCGTGCACTTGCATTTCAGATTGGGAATGAAGTGAGTTATAATGAGTTGTCAAGAACTGTAGGAAACATAGATGTGGCTACGGTAGAGAGGTACCTTGACTTGTTTGAAAAAGCATACATCATATACAAACTTCCGGCCTTTAGCAGAAACCTTAGGAGCGAAATCAAAAAAGGCAAGAAATATTATTTCTATGACAACGGAATACGTAACGTACTCATAAGCAATTTCACTCAACCTCAAATGAGAATAGATACAGGAGCTTTGTGGGAGAATTTTTTAATCTCGGAACGCTTAAAAAATAATCACTACAACAAAAGATTTGTAAACAGTTATTTCTGGCGTACACAGGGCCGGGCAGAGATTGATTATATAGAAGAGACCGACGGAATACTCCATGCCTATGAAATCAAATGGTCAGATAAAATAGTACGCTTTCCCGGTTCTTTTGTCGAGACTTATCCCAACCATTCCACAGACGTTGTAAACCGAACCAACTTTGAGTCTTTTATTTATTAGGCTAGTTGCTGCTGTTGCTGTAAGAATAAGGACGGTCCTCCTTATGTATGCCACGACCATAATTTGGTTGTGCTACCATATCAAATTTGATATGTCCTCCTTTTATTAAATCATGATATTTGAGAAAATTGTGCGAGTATTTCTTGCCGTTTATTCTCATTTCACCTATGTACATATTTTCGTGTGAGTTATCGGGGGCAGAAAGGACCAAACGGTTCCCGTTCTCCAAGTGAAGTGTAGCCTTTTTAAAAAGGGGTACTCCCAGTACGTATTCATCGGAACCGGGACAAACACTGTAAAATCCGAGGGCCGAAAGAACATACCATGCCGAGGTCTGCCCGTTGTCCTCATCTCCGCAATACCCATCCGGAGCAGGAGTGTACAAACGGTTCATCACAGACCGCACGTGTTGCTGTGCTTTCCATGGCTGTCCGGCGTAATTGTATAAATAGATCATATGTTGAATAGGTTGATTGCCATGGGCGTAATTGCCCATATTCATGACCTGCATTTCAAGTATTTCATGAATACGGTACCCATAATAACTGTCGTCATAAATAGGAGGTACAATAAAAACAGAATCCAATAATGCAACAAACTGCTTGTCCCCTCCCATGATATCTATGAGGCCTTGGATATCATGAAATACACTAAATGTATAATGCCAACTGTTTCCTTCCGTAAACGCATCGCCCCATTTGTAGGGATTAAAAGGGACCTGAAATGTTCCGTCTGCATTGCGTCCGCGCATCAAACCGGTTTCTGTATCAAAAACGTTTCTGTAGTTTTGACAGCGTGCTTCTAATATGGCGAGTTCTTCCCGAGGACGTCCCAGTTTTTTTGCTAATTGAAGCAAACTCCAATCGTTATAAGCATACTCTAATGTTCTGGCCACATTCTCATTGATGCCCACATCGTATGGAATATATCCCATGGCATTATAATACTCATGCCCCAGGCGCCCGCTCGAAGACGCATGCGGATGCACATGGGTGGTTCCGTGTTGTAATGTGTGGTACAAAAGTTCCAGGTCATGCTCTCCAATCTCCTTTACGGCAGCATCGGCCACTACAGAGGCAGAATTGTTACCTATCATGCAATCCCGGTGCCCCGGAGAGGCCCATTCAGGTAAAAAATCGTTTTCACGGGCAACATTGACTAATCCCTCTTGAATAAGAGTATTAACGGAAGGATACACCAAATTCAACAACGGAAACAAAGCACGAAAGGTATCCCAAAAACCGGTGTCTGTAAATAAATATCCTTCACACACCCGGCCGTTATACGGGCTATAATGGTAAATACTTCCATCTGGGGCCACTTCATAAAACTTACGTGGGAACAGCAAACACCTGTACAAACAAGAATAAAATGTCCGGTATTGATCAAGGTTGCCTCCTTCTACGTGTATACGACCCAGTGTTTCATTCCATATAGTCTTGGCATCTTCCTTCACTTTATCAAAACTCCAAGATTGTATTTCCTGCAGATTTACCATCGCTTGATCTTGAGATATGAAGGACGAAGCTGCTTTAACGCTTACTTGTTCGCCTTTCTCTGTGGCAAACGACACCAAGGCCATCATATGATTCCCTTCGCCTTGTAAGCAATCGACGGCCTTCCCGTCCCTATATACAGCCATGCTCTGGAATGGCTTATCAAACTCAACTACAAAATAATTCTTGAAATTATCAGGAACTCCTCCGCTGTTCTTTGTAGTGTAACCTATAATGCGTTGTAATTCAGGTTGCACACACACGTAGGAACCTTGGTCAAACGCATCTATCAGCACAGACGAAGAATCACATTCCGGATACGTAAAACGAAAAATAGCGCTCCTGTCTGTGGGAGCCAGCTCAGCCGTAATATCATAATCCGCTAAGTAGACGCTGTAATAATACGGGCGGGCCACCTCGGCTTTATGGGAAAAATAACTGGCACGCTGCTCTTCACTGATCTTGCTTGTCCCAATGATGGGCATGATGGAAAATTGCCCGTAGTCGTTAATCCAAGGGCTGGGTTGATGCGTCTGCTTTAATCCTACAATTTTTTTTGCTGTATACGTATACGTCCACCCATTTCCCATTTTCCCCGTTTGTGGTGTCCAAAAATTCATACCCCATGGTAAGGCTACTGCCGGATATGTGTTTCCGTTAGAAAAAGAAAAATCGGATTGAGTACCAACTAACGTGGAGACATAATCGGCTAGCGGTATTTCTGGAGAAGTCTTTTTGGTATTACAAGAAATGAGAAGGCTTACAAAAAAACCTGCAACCACTCCGGTTAATAATATATGTTTTAGCTTCATATGTATTGATTGTATTGTATAAAGAAATGTTTTGTAGTTCCGGTAATTTATAATGTAATCCGGTAGATGTGTACCATGCGCTCCGGGGCACCGGGGATGTGTACCTGCCCGTCTTCTATATAGGGTTTTATTTCCGTTAACACTCCTCCGTTTTTTTCAATGGTTTTGATGGACGGCACGTTGTCTGAAAAGCAGGCGAGCATCAACTCTTTCAAAGGAATGGACTCGGCAAACTCCATACCCATTCTCAAGATGGCTGTTCCGTATCCCTTGCCTCTTTCGTTGGGACATACGGAATATCCTATATGCCCACCGTATTCCGAAAGAAAAGGATGGTCCAGCGAATGCCTGATGTCTATCATGCCCACAATCTTCCGGTCCTGCTCTCTGATGACAAAAAAGGTAGTGGCCACCACCCAACCCTCTGCCATAGTATCCTTGTGCCGCCCCCTGGCATTATGCTCCAGCCATGGCTTATACTCCATCTGGTCAAACAACGCACTTCCATAAATTACTCGCTCCCCGTTTTCAAAAAACGCCTGCTTGAAACGCTCCGCCGCAGACTGGTGCGCAAAGGTGGGGAGGTGTAGGAACAATTTTTGTTTTGGCATACTATTTCATATAGAATTAAATTTTAAATTTTCTCACTATCATCCTTGTCTTAATAACTCCGCCAAAGTAATCACCCGAAAACTATCTTCTGTGGAGAAGTGGAGTTTGGTGATATCGACCTTTAGGGTGGTTGGTGTTTTTTGTAACTATTTATAAAGGAAGCAATAATCGGCATATAATTTTACATAATACCATGTTTTTCTTTTTGTTACATATTTTGTACTTTTAAATTCCTTAATAACCAAGAGTTTCTAGAAGTGTATAAACAAGCTATTATTAAATAGTTGTTCCTTTTTATATCTGAAATATAATTTCCTTCATTTATATATTATAATGCTATGAACAAAGAAGTTAGAATACAAAAAATTCAAGAAATTATTAATCGTGATAAAAATCGTGATGATTTACTTAATCATGAAATAATGTGGGAAAGACAACTTGTGAAAAAGAAGGTTTATAATATTCCTTTAACATACTTAATATATAACAAGTATAATGGACGAATTCTCAGTAGAACAAAATCTTTAGAAAGGCAATCTCAAATAATCAATCTTGAAACGAATACTGGTAAAGAGTTAATAGAGAATCTTCTTTGGGAATCAAAAAAAGATAGAAATTTAAAAACTTTACAAAGCTTGAGAGATACAGGACAGCAGAAAGTGGGCATTATTACTAAGGATGGAGTGATAATTGACGGTAATAGACGAGTAATGCTATTAAATAAAATTGATAGGACAGGTTATTTTAAAGCTATAGTGTTACCTGTGACACTTGAAGAGAATCCTATAGAAATAGAAAAACTTGAGACAACTTACCAAATGGGTGAAGACGAAAAGTTAGGTTATAACCCTATAGAAAAATATTTGAAGGCTAAACAGATTTTTGACAAGTTAATTCCCAAACTATCAAGAGATGAAGCTATAAAAAGTATTTCAGAGTGGATGGGAGAAACTGAGTCAGAAATACAAAAATATCTTCAAACAATGGAAATTATGGATGAGTACTTAGATTATTTGGGGTATGATGGTATTTACACACAATTAGACAATAGAGAAGATCAGTTTTTGTCTTTGGCTAAATGGTTAAAATATTTTTATGGTGAATCAAGTAAAAGAGCTTTCGATGGTTATCAAGAAAATGATGTAGATGATTTAAAAGTTATTGCGTTTGATTATATACGAATTAGAAATGAGTATGATGGAAAAGAATTTAGGAATTTAGCTGAAGGTAATAAAGACAAACATTTTTTTGGAAACAAAGATATTTGGCAAAGTTTTTCATCAAAGCATTTCGAGATTACTGATAAACTTCCACAAGAAGCTGACATTGAATTCAACTCTTCTAATTTACATGCACATTTAAATTCAAGAGATAAAATATTTTTTAAAAACTCAAAATTTGAAAATAATGAAAGTGCTTTTTTAGAGAACTTGAATGAACATAAGTATCGAATTGGGTATAATAAGGCTGCTGAAGAACCTGAAAAATTAATAAGAAGGGCAGCACAAACTTTTGAAGCAATTAATACAGGACACAAATCTTTTATAAAGCCTGAAGTACAGCAGCTTGTTAAGGAGCTAGGTGATAAAATCCATGATTCACTTTTAAATAAATCTCCCTCAAGAATACTTTCACATGTTATAGAGCTACTTGAAAGTATAGAGGTTGACAATATTCCTAGTCAAGAAATTGATGACATAAAGATTCAGACAAAAAGAATTCAGCAGATTGGCTATCAAATTAATAAAAAATTACGATGAATTTTTATATAGACATTAATATTGAGAAGAGTCTTTTTGTTATAAGTGGAGAAATAGAAGCGTTAATTAAGAACAAAAGATTTTTAATATCCTTAAAAAGACTTGGTTTTTTTATTGAAAAAGACTCTATTTATATTCCATTTCAAGTTGAAACACAAATAAAAATTCTTCAGGAAATACAAACATTGCTAGTGAAATTTAACAGAGCTGTTCAATTTTCTGACAATATTCAAAGAACATTAGAAAGATATTCTGTTGAAGAAGAGCATTTTGAAAAATTTAGTGAAAATGCAAAAGCCATTAGAAATGATGAATTTAGAACGAATTCATTGTTAGTTGAACAATTTGATGATTTTCAGAAACTATTACAGAAAAGGCTAATAAGAAAATTATACAAATTACAGTTACTTTCTTCTTTTCATATGGCATTTGCTCAAAACTCTTGTAATTTTGCAGTTCCTGGTGCGGGTAAGACATCTATAGTATATGGCGCATATACTTTCTTAAAAAGTTTATCTGAAAATGATCCACGATATGTGAATAAACTTCTAGTAATTGGCCCTCTTTCATCATTTGCTCCTTGGGAAAATGAATTTGAGGAATGTTTTGGATATAAACCGCATAGTTTTAGAATGTCAGGAGATAATGATATTACGTATAGACATAAATTAGAACATTTGTATTCTCCGAATGCAGCAGAATTAACCTTAATTTTTCATGGAGGGGTTGATCGTTTTCAAAATGATATTATAGATTTTTTGAGACGAAATAAAACAATGGTTGTTGTTGATGAGGCACATAGAATAAAGAATCCTGATGGAGTATGGGGTAGGAGTGTAACTGAAATATCAAAAGAAGCTGTATCCCGTATTATATTAACAGGTACACCTGTTCCTAACGGTTATCAAGATATATTTAATTTATTTAAGTTTATTTATCCTTTTAAATTTAAAGAAATTCTGAAATTCCATTATCATAATTTGGAAGAAATGACATTGCACTGTTCAACTGATTCTTTACGAGTAGAAGAGTTAAAAGAAAATATTTCCCCTTACTTTATTAGGATAAAAAAGAGTGATTTGAAATTACCCCCAATAGAAGAGAAGGTTATTTCAGTTGAAATGGACACACATCAGAGAGAAATATATGATTATATAGAATCTAAGTATATTCCTTATTTTAAGAAAGACAGTTCAGCGACTATTAAAGATTTTGTTAATAGAGCTAAATTGATTCGTCTAAGACAGGCATCAACTAATCCAGCACTTTTATCAAAAGCATTAAAAGACTCCTTAGAAGATAATGAGTTATTAGATGAATTAGATCCTAATGTAATTTTCACAATACACTCTGATGAATATATAAATGATTCAGAATTTTTTAATAAAATAACAAACTATTCGATTTTTGAAATTCCACAAAAATTCAGATGTGTTTTATCAATTTTACTCGAAAAAATATTTCCTGAAAATGGAAAAGTAATAATCTGGACAATATTTGTACAAAATGCTAAAGATTTAAAGTGCTTTTTGAAAAAAAACAATATTAATGCGAAGCTTTTAATAGGTGAAATTCCTCAAGAAGAAAGGGAGCAAACTATAGCGGCATTTAATAATCCTTTAAATAATGATTTTAGGGTAATTATTGCTAATCCTTTTTCTGTAGCTGAATCTATCTCGTTACATAAAGGGTGTCATAATGCAATATATCTAGAAAGAGATTATAATTGTTCCAGTTTCGTACAGTCAAAAGATAGGATTCATAGAGTAGGCCTAGAGGAAAACCAGATAACAAGATATTTCTATCTCATATGCAAAGATTCAATAGATGAAGTTATAGATGAAAGGTTAGCTTTAAAAGTTAAGAGAATGGAGGAAATTATAAATGATGAAATCCCGCTTTTTTTAAGGATTGATAATAATGACGAAACAGATATAATTAATGGTCTATTATCAAACTATGCTAGAAGATCTTAGAAGATATAATAATTTAGGTACACCTAAATATTTTTTTGAGTTGTTCAACACATTAAGAAGAAATCAGGAAATTGTTTATACAATGTCTGATGTAGATAAATTATTTTATAATAGAGAAATAGATAACCGTAGCGTTTTTGATGGTTGTGTTAAGTTAGCAATTAAAATTAATTTTTTATTCCACGTAGATAATCTTCTAACTCTTAATGAAGCCGTAATAGAATCTTTAAACGATATCGATCAAATGAAAAGGGTATTTATCAAACACCTTTTTGAAGTGTTCGTAGAAGATGATAATTTTTGCAGAATATTTTTCCCTGAATTTTTATCCTATGATGTAATACACAAGTCATTACAGATAAGTAATCAAGCTTTTGGATTAAAATACTATAATTTGAAGCAATTACTACTTGATTTTGGTGTAATAAAGATTCACCCCATTATTGAGTTTAAGAGTTATTTAATAAACAACAGCTATAAAAATCTTATAGATAAAATTATTGTTCCGGAGGTTAAGCAAAAAAGAATTAGTGTTGAAGATTTTTGGAACTCGATGGAACAAAAGCAGATATTTGGAGTAGAAGCTGAAAAATTTGTTTTAGAATTTGAATCTATTCGATTAAATAGAAAGAAAAAAATAGACTGGATTGCTCAATATGTGGTAAATGAGGGTTATGACATAGCTTCATATAATTATGAGCATGATGAAATACCAAATAGATTTATTGAAGTAAAGTCGTATGAAGGTAATATTCCTTACTTCTTTTGGTCTAGAAATGAATTTATGATTGCACAACTTAAAAAAGAAGAGTATTGGTTATATTTAATAAACCGAAAAGAAATGAATAACCCTATGTATACTCCAGTTATGATTCAAAATCCATATGAAAAATTATTGAGACAAGATTCATCGTGGAATAAACAAATTGAGAAGTATAAAATTCAATTACTAGTTAAGTAGAGTAACTGGAGTTATTCAAGAGTTAAAAACAATAACACATTTAAACGTAGTTGTTAAGTTGTCAGTAATAATCATTTTATATTTAAATAATTTCGATGTTGTATTTCGATTTTTTGCTAACAGCGTAATTTGTGTTTATTAATGTAATTGAGTGTATAGCCATTAGATTTTGGTACAAACTTCAACAAATTGTTTGATTTATTAATTGAAAGTTGTAAGGTTTATCTTTTCTTAGTAGGATTATTTAAAATACTAGATTAATACAGTATTATAAATCATAAAAAGATGAAAAATAAAGTGTTGGAAGTTGTGGAACTTTTTGCAGGTGTTGGAGGTTTTCGACTAGGACTGGAAAAGAATAACTATAGAGTAATTTGGAGTAATCAGTGGGAACCGAGTACTAAAACACAACACGCATCAATAGTTTATGAGGCACGCTTTGGTAGTGAAAACCACTCGAATGAAGATATAACTACAGTCCCAACAAATAACATTCCTGATTGTGATGTTCTTTGTGCGGGTTTCCCCTGTCAGGACTATTCTGTGGCAACCACATTAAATAATTCAAAAGGGTTAAAAGGGAAAAAGGGTGTTCTATGGTGGTCCATACATAGGATACTAGAGGAAAAAGAAAATAAACCGAAATATTTATTTTTAGAAAATGTAGATAGATTATTAAAATCTCCTGTTAATCAAAGAGGAAGAGATTTTGCTATTATGTTACAAAGCTTGAACAAGCTAGGCTATATTGTAGAGTGGAGAGTAATTAATGCAGCTGAATATGGGATGCCGCAAAGGAGAAGAAGGGTTTTTATATTAGGTTATCATAAATCAACAAAACTTTATGAGCAACTCTATTCAAAGAATAAATTAACATGTTTAACAAAAAGCGGTGTTTTTGCTAAATCGTTTCCTGTGGAAGTTGAAAACACACTCTCTCTCCCCTCCTTTGAGTTAAAAAAGGATATAACAGTAATATCCAATACCTTTAATATAAATGGAAAAGACTCACCATTTCAAAATACAGGAATAATGATTAATGGTATAGTTAATACATTAAAGACTATGCCTTATTATAAAGGAAAACACACTGTATTAGGAGATGTCCTTCAAAATGAAGAGGAGGTTGATTCTTTGTTTTATATTTCTAAGGAAGATCAAAGAAGGTGGGAATATTTAAAGGATGCAAAATCCTATGAAAGGATATCTAAAGATGGTCATAAATATATATACTCAGAAGGTGGAATGAACTATCCAGATGCTTTAGATAAGCCATCACGTACCATTATTACAGGTGAAGGGGGAAAGTCGCCATCTAGATTCAAGCATGTGATACAAACAGAAAAGGGATTACGAAGATTAACGCCCGTCGAGTTAGAGCGCTTGAACATGTTTCCTGATAATCACACTAAGGGAGAAGGAATAACTGATTCAAGAAGAGCTTTTTTTATGGGAAATGCATTGGTGGTCGGGGTTGTTGATAGATTAAGCAAAGAACTTTACAACCAAATCTATAAGTATGAAGACTCATCAATATGATAGCAATCATGCAGATTCAATTATTGAATTTGCCAAACAGCTGAAAAATAAAACTTTGCGTGAGGCTTGTGATGATGATGTTTGTGAAAATGATTACGAGGGGAAAGGCAAATTCGGAACAATTTTAGAAAAATATTACTTTGGGTATGAACCTAATTCAAATATTTCTCCAGATTTTATTAAAGTAGGGTTAGAGCTGAAGTCTAGTCCTTTGAAATTATTAAAAAATGGAGAATATCGTTCTAAAGAGAGGCTTGTTTTAAATATCATTAATTATTTGGAAGTTTATAAAGAAACGTTTGAAGAAAGTTCATTTTGGAATAAAAACGCTCATTTACTTTTAGTATTTTATCTATGGGAGCCTAATAAAGACATCTTAGATTTTCTTATTAAACTAGTTGATGATTGGCGTTATTCAGATGAGGATTTAAGAATTATTAAGAATGATTGGGAAAAAATTAATAAAAAAATTAAAGACGGTAAAGCTCACGAACTTTCAGAAGGAGACACCTTCTATTTAGGTGCCTGTACCAAAGGCACTACTGCTCTTAAATCTTTAAGAGAACAACCTTTTAGTAAGAAAAAGGCTAAGCAAAGAGCTTATTCTTTAAAACAGGGATATGTTAATCATATAATAGCAAAGATATCAAAGCAAGAAAAAGATGTCTTTGGTAAAATTATAAAGACTCCAAAAAGTATAGAAAGAGTACACATTGAAGATTTTATAGTTGCGAAATTTGAAGCTTTTTATGGGCAGACACCTCAAGAAATAGAAAAGTATTTTGAATTAGAGCTTAATCAAAGAGCAAAAAACTACTTTGCAAGTTTAACTAAGGCTATTCTTGGTATTGGCTTAAATAAACGTATTGAAGAATTTGAGAAAGCTAATATAATTGTTAAAACAGTTCGTTTACAAAAAAATGACTTACCAAAAGAAGATATTTCATTTCCAGCTTTTAAGTATAAAGAAATAGTTAAGTCAGAATGGGATAACTCCGAGTTTAAAAATATCTTAGAGAGTAAGTTTTTCTTTGTTTTTTATAAACAGGAAAATGAAAATCTTGTACTAAGAAAGGTTAAATTTTGGAATATGCCCCAAATCGATATTAAGGAAGCTAAAAAAGTATGGCTGGCAACCAGAAATAATATCAAATCAGGTCGCATAGTTGAAAAAATCACAGAAAGGAATGAAAGATTCACATATTTTCCGAAGAAGACAGAAAATAGAGTTAGTCATGTTAGACCTCATGCTAGAAATGCAAATGATACATATCCGCTACCAAAAAAAGACAAAAAAACAGGCTTAACAGAATATACAAAACATTGTTTTTGGTTAAATGCGCGGTATGTGAAAGATGAAGTGTATAATAAATGAATGAAAGTGTTGCTGTTTCATAAACAATTATTTTTTTAAGACTCTTCCACCTTTAGAAATAATAAAATAAATATCTTAAGGGCAAGTGATTTTACGCAACACACAAATGAGCTAACTGTTCGAAGCAACGAACTGTAGAAAGCGTGCGATTCACAAAAGCTTCTATTTGCAATGGCTTCAATGTGCAACCGCCTTGGCCCATCAATTACAGCAAATGCTTTAGAATGTCACTGATGCATTCCAGTTCCAGGAAACGTTCGTGCTGAGGGGTGTAGGGGAGTTGTTCGTGGGCCCAGGTCATGTGGTAGGGAATGTGAGCGGCGTAAGCGCCTAGCTCCAAGACGGGTACGATGTCCGATCTCATAGAATTGCCAATCATCAAGAAGTTGTCTGCCGAGCAATCCAGGTGGTGTAGCAGTTTGGTGTACTCGGCAAGGGTCTTGTCGCTCATGATTTCAATGTGATGGAAATACCTCTCCAGCCCTGACTTTTTTAACTTTCGTTCCTGATCCAGTAAGTCGCCTTTGGTGGCTACGACCAATCGGTAATTTCCGTTTAGCTGCTCCAAGGTTTCTTCTACATGCGGGAGCAGTTCTATGGGTTTTTGCAACATATCCCTGCCCAGATTCATGATGTCTTGTACTGTGGCGGCCGGCAAGGTGTTGTTGGAGATACGGATGGCAGTATCTATCATACTTAGCACAAAGGCTTTTACACCGTAACCGTACCATTCCAGGTCCTGCATTTCTGTCTTGTACAATTCCTCCATGACTTGTTCTGCCGGCATGTAATCACTCAGCATGTTGCAGAGCTTTTTTTCTGCTTCTCGGTAAAACGGCTCGTTCACCCATAAGGTGTCGTCTGCATCGAACGCTATGGTTTTGATCTTTTCTTTCATAGTGATTGCAAAGATAAGAAAATGGCGTGCTGTTTGGCGTGTTATTGGCGTGCCATCTCTGATCTAGCGCGCCATTCTTGCACGCTGAAAAATTAATGCATTGAATGTCAGAGAGTTGTGTTTTGCGTAAAAGGATGTGGCGCGCCAGATCTGACCTGGCAGGCCAATCTGGCAGGCCATACCATCATTTAAAGGTAGTGAGTACTATTATACGCTGCAGCGCTGTAAGTGAGTGAACATCTGCGAATTAGCGTGTTGTGTGGAAAGTTGCTACTCACTACCCATCGCTGAAAACCCGGAAAAGAGCCCTTTTTGCCTAGGGGTAGTGAGTGCGATGAAACGGCGGAGTGTCGCAAGTGGCAGATGTACAGAGTGTTGAGGGTTTGTAACGAAAACGGCTACTCACTACCCTTCAAAAGCATTTCCGTTGTTTTTCGTATTTTAGGGGCAGCAAACGAATAAATTATAACGTACAGATATATGAAACCTTTTTCTGAATTGATAAAGCGGCGTCAGAGTACGCGTGCATACATAGACAAACCTGTTGAAAGAGAGAAGATTCTGCAATGCATAGAGGCGGCGCGGTTGGCTCCCTCGGCGTATAACCAGCAGCCATGGAATTTTGTGGTGGTGGACGATCCGCAGTTGAAGGAGCAGGTGGCGGAAAGCACAGCCAGCCTTGGGATGAACAAATTTGCGTTCCAGGCACCGGTACTGGTAGTGGTGGTGCTGGATAAGGAGCATGTGATGTCCTCGCTCGGTGGATTGGTGAAGGATAAGAATTTCTGCGATTACGATGTGGGTATGGCCGTCAACCAATTTTGTTTGCAAGCGGCCGAACTGGATCTGGATACGTGTATCATGGGTTGGTTCAAGGAAGAGAAAATCAAGAAATTGCTGCAAGTTGATAAGAAAAGGCGCATAGCCCTGATGATTTCCTTGGGGTATTCAGAAGTTCCTGTTCGAGAGAAAAAACGGAAACCACTGGAAGAGATGAGCAGCTGGAATGCTTACAGGAAGCAGAAGTGAAGCACGGGTACGCGTACAGGAAGCAGAAGTGAAGCACGGGTACGCGTACAGGAAGCAGCGATAAAGCAACGGAAACAACCAATAGAACACCATGAAACCACGTGAATACTACCTGAGTCTATTACACGCGCACATCAAAAACCCCAAGATGATTGCGCATTCTTTGGCAGCGGAAGCTGTTATGAGAGCGTTGGCTCGCAAGTTTGAGGAAGATGAGGATGTGTGGGGGTTGGCGGGGCTGTTGCACGATATAGATGTGGAATGGACCGAGGCCGATCCTCTCCGTCACGGGCCGGAAGGCGCTGTCTTTTTGCAGAAGCATGATATACCGGCCGAGGTAACCGAGGCCATCCGCTTGCACAACGAACACGCGGCGGAAGGAGAACTGCGGAGCACTCGGTTGCACCATGCGTTGGCGGCCGGGGAAACCATTACCGGGTTGATCTTTGCTGTGGCGTTGGTGTATCCGGACAAGAAAATATCGAGCGTCAAGCCCAAATCTATTACCAAACGCATGAAGGAGAAACTGTTTGCCGCCTCGGTCAGTAGAGATAATATTCGCGAATGTGAGGACATAGGCATACCGTTGCCGGAATTCGCACAGCTGGCTCTGGAAGCATTGGCTCCCATAGAGGAGCAATTGGGCTTTTAACAACTTCCTCTTGATTAGACAACTATATTCGTTCGGATTCTTCAAATATTTGCTTTTTGGTTTACAAAAGTATATATTTGTGAGCAATTGTAAACCAAAGCATGAAAATAATGAAAGAGATATTTAGTAAACGGCTCAAGAGTGCCAGAAGCATGGCTGCCCTTTCTCAAGACAAGTTAGTTGAGAAGATGGGCAATATTGTGTCCAAAAACGCTATATCTAAATATGAAAGAGGCCAAATGATGGCAGATAGTAATGTTCTACTTGCTCTGTCAAAAGCATTAAATGTTAAACTCGATTACTTTTTTCGCCCATTTACTGTAGAAATAGGAAAAGTTGAATTTCGTAGAAAAAAACGGCTTGCAGTTAAAGATGCAAACGCCATTATGCAAGTCGCAACCGACTTTGTGGAGCGCTATATTGAGATAGAACAATTTCTAAACATTACTTCCTCATTTGTCAATCCGATTCAAGGTATGGTGATTTCTACTATACAGGATGTTGAAAAAGCAGCATTGCTGGTTCGCTCCAAATGGAAGTTGGGAATAAATGCATTACCAAATGTAATAGATCTTTTAGAAGATAAAGAGATAAAAGTTATTGAAGTAGAAGCACCCGATAGTTTTGATGGATTTTCTGGCTGGGCAGATGGCAAAATTCCGATTATTGTCATCAACAAAAATTATAATGTCGAACGCAAACGTTTAACTGCTTTGCATGAGTTAGGGCACTTAATCTTGAATATCAATGAAGAAATTTCAAATAAAGAGAAAGAAAAAATATGTTTTCAGTTTGCAGGGGCTATGTTGATACCGGAACCAACTTTTCGTCAGGAAATTGGTGATAATCGTTCTCATTTTTCTTTACCCGAATTAATTGCTGTGAAAGAAACCTATGGTATTTCCATTCAGGCAATCATGGCAAGGGCAAAGAATCTGGGAATTATAACCGAGTCACACTATATTTCATTCTGCAAAAAAATAAGTAATAACCGCACCGAAAAAGATTTGGGAACATATAAAGGCACCGAACAGTCTTTCCGTTTTAAGCAATTAATTTACAGGGCAGCAGCCGAAGAAATCATTTCGTTAAGTAAAGCCGCCAATTTGTCTAATCAGAAATTGGCAGAGTTTCGCAAAGAGTTTGTAGTCCTATGAAAATAGTTGTCAATGATGCAAACATTTTAATAGACCTGGTGGAGTTAAAGATATTACATTGGTTCTTTAAGCTTGAATTTGAGTTTCATACAACAATTTTCATCCTTGATGAACTCTTTGTAGAACAAAAAGAAGCCTTACTTCCTTACATTGAAACAGGTAGTTTAATTGTTGACGATATTACAGAAGAAGATTTAATTGAAATATTGAAGATTAGGAACACTAAACCTAGCTTATCAGAACAGGATTGTTCAGCATTTTATAAGGCACAAAAACATTCAGCAATTCTTATCACAAGTGATAATACCTTGAGAAAATTTGCACAGGAGAACAATGTTGAAGTTCATGGACATCTTTGGGTATTCGACAATTTGGTAAATAATAAAATTTTAATGGGTATAACAGCCATTGAGAAATTGAAAGAATTATGCAATGTGATAAATCCGAAGCTGGGTTTACCTAATGGTGAATGTCTTAAGCGAATTAATTTATGGAGTAAGAGTAGCTCTTGAACTGCTTCTTATTGTTCAAGGATAAAAAAAGCGCAGATCATGGAATTTGACATTATTTTTCAGTCACAAAAAGAGTTTTTCAATACTCACAAAACAAAAGACGTTGCTTTCAGAAAAGCAACCTTATTGAAATTGAAAAACATTCTGAAAGAGAGTGAAAGCAATCTTTATGAAGCTATTTATAAAGATTTCCGTAAAGGGAGCTTTGATACTTTTTTAAATGAATTAAGCCTCATTTACAATGAGATTGATTTTTTTCTAAGAAATATTGACAGGCTTAGCAAACCAAAAAAAGTAAAAACCGCCCTCAAATTACAACCGGGAAAAAGCTATATCTACAACGAGCCTTTGGGCTGCACTTTGATTATTGGGGCGTGGAATTATCCCTACTTACTTACGCTCATTCCTATGGTCAGTTCTATTGCAGCAGGAAACACTTGTATGGTAAAACCAAGCGAACTGCCTCAAAATACTATGCAGCTTATTGCAGAACTAATAAACAACCAATTTTCTTCAAACTATTTATATGTGGCAGAGGGAGGTGTTCCGGAAACAACAGAATTGTTGAAACTCAGGTTTGATAAAATATTTTTCACCGGAAGTCCAAGGGTTGGAAAGATTATTTACCAGGCTGTTGCAAAAAATTTAGTGCCTGTTACTTTGGAGTTAGGAGGAAAATCTCCCGCTATCGTTACTCAAAGTGCCAATCTGGAAGTAGCGGCAAAACGCATTATTTGGAGCAAATTCTTAAACGGAGGACAAACTTGTATTGCACCTGATTATTTGTTGGTAGAAGAATCGATAAAGCCGAGGTTCTTACAATTGATGAAAGAAAAGTTGGATGAAACCCAATATACAGACGGAGCAGAACATTATGTAAGCATTATCAACAAAAGAAATTATGACCGTATTTTAGGATTGATAGACAAAGCTAAAATAGTATATGGCGGCAAGCATAACGAAGACACTTTGTATATTGAACCAACCATTATGGACAATGTCACATGGGAAGATGCTGTAATGCAGGAGGAAATTTTTGGACCTGTTTTACCTGTTTTGTCTTATTCCAATTACAATGCTCTATTGCAAAAAATCAGGGAAAGAGAAAAACCCTTGGCCGCTTACTTGTTCACAAAGAACAAAGATGAGAAAGACAAGTTTCTGCAGTTGCTCTCCTTTGGTGGCGGCTGCATAAACGATACGTTAATGCACATTACTAGCGACTATCTTCCTTTTGGAGGAATAGGAAATTCAGGTATCGGGAATTATCACGGAGCCTTTGGATTTCAAACTTTCTCTCATCAAAAATCTATTGTGAAAAAAGCCACCTGGGGTGAACCTGATTGGAAGTACCCGCCTTACTCCGATAAAAAAATGAATCGGATCAAAAGAATCATCTAACCAACGAATCATATTCTGGGTTTCAGAATAATCCGCATAATCAGAGATACCAGGTAGATGAGTCCGCCGTAAATGATGGGTATTAAGGCAATTTTAACGCCCGAGGCTATAAGATCCATAGAAACGGCACCTGCCTTGCTTATGGCATCTCCGGCTTGAGCAAATCCTAAAAGTGTAGAGAGAATTCCTACTATAAGAGCTATATGTCCAATTTCGCGCACCCAGGCAGGAGCTTTCCATACGGCAATAAATAAAAAGACCAGGATTATGGTCAAGAGTCCCATAAAAAGAGGACCACCTTCAATGAAAAAACGTAACATAGTATTGTTGTTTTAATGGGTTACTACAAAAGTACACCACCTTATGCTCACGGCAAAGGTCGAATCCGTCTGTCAAGGTGTCATAACCATCCTTTGAAGGTAAGCCTTCTTGCCGAGGCGGGATTTTCATGGGAAAATCCCTATTTTTGAATATGAAAAAGCATTTTAGCCTGGTGTATTGGTGTGGAGTAGTGCTGGTGATGAGCCTGATTTTCACCAGTGTGGTGAACGGGTACTCCAAGGCTTTATTGCTGGCCATCATGTTCCTGCCCGGAGCGTTGCTGGCTAAATACCTTATGAAAGATCTGTCCTTCAAAAACAGACGCAAAGGGATATTGCACTGTTTCTGTTTGGCCCTGTCCACATTGCTTACAGAATACTTGTGCATCATTTTTACCAGCTGGTACTTGCTAAAACTCTATCCCGATACCTTGCCGGGCCTGATCTTTAACCCCATTCTTATCTGGCTGCTGTTGGCTGTGTTTGTAGCTACGGAGCATCTCTTGCAACGGTATCTGGTGAAAGCCGTAGCACCCAATCAATACATTACTTTCACATCGGATCGTAGAAAAGTCACTCTAAAGATTGATTCCATTCTGCTGGTGGAATCATGCGATGCCGAGGTCTGGATACGTACCGACGGCCAAACGGACTACCGTACCAAGATGAAAATCTCGCAATGGGAATCGGTTCTTGACGAACGGTTTGTCAGGGTGCATCGCTCTTATCTGATCAATGCGGACCACATTACACACTCCACCGCCAACCAAGTAACAGTTGGGGCTTATACCATAGAAGTTTCCAGAAAGTACAAGGAAGGTTTCAAGAAGTGGATACTTGGTACCTAACAGGGCTCTATTTCTTCAGTTTCACCACCAACAGCCGGAATATGTCGCTGTCTTCGTTGAAGGGGCGGTGGGGAATGTCTTTAGGGCTGTCTATGAGCATGTCCGGACCTACCTTTTGGATTTCATCTCCTATTTCTATAAAGCCTTCGCCTTCCAGGATGTAGAAGAATACGTCAATGGGGGTGGTATGGATTTTTAGTCCTTCTCCTTTTCCAAGGGAAATGTGAACTACTTGGACAGCGTCTGAGTTGAATATAATGCGGGCGTCTACGCCGTGGGGATTTTTAGAAGTTTCAAAGTCTTTGTAAGATGTGATTTTCATATAGCATGTAATTCTAAAAGGTAAATATTGAAAAGATTATAGCAAATAGCGTGCAGGAAATGTTTTGCTCTTTCTGACTGAAAAAATGTCAGGTAAATTGTTTGAATTAAAAAAAAATTGTTACATTTGTTACAGTTCAAAAAGCTATTCTTATGGGAGTGCCTGATAAGAGGTATTTATATGTGATATTCTACGGTGCATTTGTTGCACAATTGACCGGCATTCTTCTTTTAGTAAAACCCTCCACGCATATTCTATTGTTGGCTCTTTTGTATTTGGTAAATGCAGAGGTTGCGCTTTTCATTTGGGCCATGAACAAAACAAACCAGCCGGACAGAAATGGCCGCAAAGCCATTATTGATAATTTGGAAGAAAAACGAGAGGAAAGACCGGGAAAAAAGACAAGCCGGGAATTGAAAATGTTGTTCTACATTGGAATTCTTACCATGATTGCAGCCATTGCATGTTTGGTGTTTAAAAATCACTTACAAGGTTACGTTGTACAAATAACAGCCGGCGGGCTTGCCATGCTTTTATCCATTCAATGGAACAGCAATGCCAAGCTATATAGCTTGACAAAACGGAAAACGGCTTTGGCTTTTTTAGTAACTATTATTGTACTGACAGCGTTTGCTATTTTGTTTGTAATTGCTTTGCCTTTTACATTGGAAATACGTTTTAAAGTACTGGCATTTTTGTGTTTTGGGGTTTCTGGTGTGTTGCTGTTGAATTATTCCTATGCTATGCGTCTGATAAAAAGATACTCTGTATCTGTATAGATTCCTTTAATTATTAAACTTTAGGCAAAGACCGAAGTCAAACTTTCGGTCTTTTTTATTTTATCAATATGTTAAAACGTACTCGCTGGATTGTAGTATTCCTCGTTTTTCTCTTGTTGGGAGGTATACTTTATTTTATAACCGCTGGAAAAAGAGCTAAACCAAAAGAACCGAGCGGCTTGCCGGGTCCAAGAGGTTCCGTAGAACGCATTTTGAATGTGCATGTAGAAGTATTGGATACGCATCCCATGACAGATCACACCATAACAACAGGAGATATTTTGCCGGCAGAGGAAGTAGATCTGACGTTTGAAATATCCGGAAAAGTAGTTGAAATCTGTTTTAATGAAGGAGAGTTTGTGAAGAAAGGAACGGTGTTGGCGCGAATCAACGATGCACCGTTACAGGCACAACTCAGGAAATTGGAATCACAAGTAAAGCTGGCTGAAGATCGGGTGTATAGGCAGCAGGCTTTGTTGGAAAAAGATGCCGTAAGCCGAGAAGCTTTTGAATCTGTCCAAACAGACTACAACAAACTGATGGCAGACATAGAGTTGGTGAAAGCACAGCTGGCACAAACAGAATTGCGGGCGCCTTTTGATGGAATCATTGGCTTACGTAGACTGAGCGAAGGGGCTTATGCATCGCCAGGTAGTACTATTGCCACGTTGTCAGATGTAGGTACGTTGAAGATTGAATTTTCTGTACCGGAAATTTATGCTACCGATGTCAAAAAAGGGACTCCCATTGAATTTGTGTTGACAGACAACCAAGGGAAAGAAAAAACATGCCGGGCTAATGTGTACGCTGCCGAGGCAGGGATTGATCGGGCTACACGTACTTTAACCGTACGGGCTTTGTATAGCAATGTAAGCCATTTGTTGATTCCGGGTCGGTATGTATCTGTGAAAATTTTGAAATCACAAATTGATGATGCCGTTTCCGTTCCTTCAGAGGCCATTATTCCGGAAATGGGAGAGAATTTGGTCTATGTGTACCGTAATGGGAAGGCACATCCTGTTAGTATAGAAGCAGGGTTACGTACAGAGAGTAGGGTACAGGCACTGAGTGGTGTTGTAGAAGGCGATACGCTCATTGTGTCGGGCGTTATGCAATTGCGTGATGGACTGAATGTTGTCATAGATAAGTTTGTGAACCGGCCATGAACATTTCTGAATTAAGCATAAAAAGACCGGTTCTTGCTACGGTAGTCGTTTTGGTGATTACCTTATTTGGCTTGATTGGATACACGTTTTTGGGCACGCGGGAATTTCCCAGTGTGGACCAACCCATTATTACAGTCAATACCAGTTATCCGGGAGCCAATGCAGAGGTAATCATGAATCAGATTACAGAGCCTTTGGAGCAAAACATCAACGGCATTCCCGGTATTCGCTCTTTGAGCAGTGTAAGCAGCCAAGGCATGTCAAGGATAACGGTGGAGTTTGAATTGAGCGTAGATTTGGAAACGGCAGCCAACGACGTCAGGGACAAAGTGTCGCGGGCGCAACGTTTTTTGCCTCGGGACTGCGATCCGCCTACCGTCTCTAAAGCAGACGCGGACGCCATGCCCATCATGCAGATAAGCGTGCGAAGTGACACACGTTCTTTGATGGAAGTAAGCGAGATAGCAGACTTGACGGTCAAAGAACAATTGCAAACCATCCAGGATGTGAGCGGTGTGAGTATTTGGGGAGAAAAACGGTACTCCATGCGCTTGTGGCTGGATCCTGTTCGCATGGCCGGGTACGGGATTACACCGTTGGATGTAAAAAACGCCGTAGACAGGGAAAACGTGGAACTGCCTTCGGGACGGATAGAAGGGGATAAAATTGAATTGTCCATTCGTACGTTAGGGCTCATGACAACACCCTACGAATTTAATAATTTGATTATTAAAGAGAGCAAAGGCAATATTGTGCGCTTTCAAGACGTAGGATGGGCAGAATTGGGACCGGAAGATACACGCAGTGCATTCCGGAAAGACGGAGTGCCTATGGTAGTGGTTGTCATCATTCCGCAGCCGGGAGCCAATCACATCAAGATAGCAGACGAAGCCATCAGCCGTATTGAGCAGATGCAGAAAGACTTGCCGGACGACGTGTCTGTAGAGGTGCTTATGGACAACACTCGTTTCATAAGAGCTTCCATCAAAGAAGTACGCAACACCATTTACATAGCCTTTCTGTTGGTGGTAATCATTATCTATGTGTTTTTGCGTGATTGGCGTGTAACCTTGGTGCCGGTAGTCGTTATCCCCGTTTCATTGGTAGGAGCCTTTTTCATCATGTATTTGGCGGGGTTTTCCATCAACGTGCTTTCTATGTTGGCTGTAGTGTTGTCTGTGGGACTGGTAGTAGACGATGCTATTGTGGTAACGGAAAATATATACGTTCGTATTGAACGCGGTATAACGCCTATCAAAGCCGGTATAGAAGGGTCCAAAGAAATCTTCTTTGCCATAGTATCCACAACCATTACTCTGGTGGCTGTGTTTTTGCCCATTGTGTTTATGGAAGGGATGACCGGGCGTTTGTTCCGTGAATTTAGTATAGTGATTGCGGGGGCGGTATCTATTTCTTCTTTGGTTGCGCTTACGTTTACCCCCATGTTGGCTACTAAAATATTGCGCAAAAGAGACAAACAAGGTTGGCTGTACACAAAAACGGAACCGTTTTTCAGCGGTATGATTTCAGGATATACGCGGTGGTTGAATGTGTTTATGAAAAGAAAATGGTTGGCTTTTCCCATAGTTGCTCTGTTGCTATCGGCCATAGCGCTTTATTGGAGGGCCATCCCCTCTGAATTGTCGCCTTTGGAAGACCGCTCTCAATTTTCTATCAACGTACGGGGACAAGAGGGAAGCACCTTTGAATACATACGAGACATCACAGATGATGTGGCTCGATTGGCCGATTCCATAGTTTATGAAAGAAGGGCGTTGACGTCCCGTTCCGGTACCGGCAGCGGTTTTGTGAGTGTCATGCTGCCCGATATCGACCGACGGGAACGCACTCAAATGGAAATTGCCGAGGCGGTCACCCGACAGGTGACCCGCGAAACACGTGCCCGTGTATTTGTGCAACAAGCTTCGACCTTTGGTGGCAGACGCGGAGGTATGCCCGTACAATACGTATTGCAGGCACCCAATATTGAAAAACTAAGAGACGTGCTGCCTGCTTTTATGGAAGAGGTAGATAAGAGTCCCATCTTGCGTATGTCAGACGTGAATTTAAAATTCACCAAACCGGAATTGCGTATTTTGATTGACAGGGACAAAGCCGGCATTATGGGAGTGACTACGCGCACCATTGCTCAAACTTTGCAGTATGCCTTAAGCGGGCAACGGATGGGGTATTTTTATATGAACGGGAAACAATACCAAATTTTGGGGGAGATCAACAGGCAGCAGCGGAACATGCCGGCTCATTTGGAATCTATTTATATACGAAACGACAAAGGACACATGGTCCAGATGGACAATTTGGTGGAACTGGTGGAAGACGTGGCTCCGCCGCAATTGTACCGTTACAACCGGTTTGTCTCGGCAACGGTTACTTCCGGTCTGAACAGGGGGTATACTATTGGTGACGGATTGGCAGAAATGGACCGCATTGCAGATTTGGTGCTGGATGAAACATTCCGAACGGCTTTGTCCGGAGAGTCTAAAGAGTTTAGGGAAAGTGCATCGAGCTTGATTTTTGCGATGGTTTTGGCTTTAGTCCTTATTTTCTTAGTTCTTTCGGCACAGTTTGAAAGTTTTAAAGACCCGCTGATTGTGATGTTTACCGTACCGCTTGCATTGGCAGGAGGGTTGGCTTTGATGAAATGGACAGGACAGACTATGAACATCTTCAGCCAGATTGGTCTGATTATGCTCATAGGATTGGTAGCTAAGAATGGGATATTGATTGTAGAGTTTGCAAACCAGAAACAAGCCGCCGGACAACAGAAAATGGAGTCTATAGTGGCAGCCGCGTCGCAACGGCTGCGCCCCGTATTGATGACCAGTTTTTCGACCATATTGGGGCTCATTCCCTTGGTATTTGCCACCGGAGAAGGAGCGCATGGACGGGTGGCTATGGGAATAGCCGTTACCGGGGGGTTGGTATTTGCCACATTTATGACATTGTTTATTGTACCGGCTATGTATGGATATATTGCCACAGATAGGAATAAAAATAAGAAAAAGCTTCATGAATATTAGGTTTCTTTTCTTTCTGGTAACGGCAGTTGTGGGATCTGCCGTTTATGCCGTGCCTTTTGGAGACCCTATGGAATCTGAAGAAGGTGTGATGATGACACTGGAAGATTGCATAGAAGTAGGGTTACAGAACAATTTTTCAGTTCGTATTATGCGAAATTTGGAACAACAAGCTGTCAACAACGCTACCAGAGGACATGCGGGACAACTGCCCTCTGTAGGATTGAGTGCAGTATATGGGGGATCGCTGCAAAACAGCACGTTGAACAACAACGTGCAAGCGGGGGCCGATGTCAGTTGGACGTTGTTTGATGGGTTTAGCATCAGGGCCAATTACAACAGGCTTCAGGAATTGCGCATTTTGGGGACGTTGGATATGCAAGGTGCTTTGGAAGACTTTGTGGCCTCGGCCTCTTCAGAGTATTATCACCTTATCCGACAACAAGTGCGTTTGGGCAATTTGCGCAAGTCTGTCATTCTTTCCAGGGAACGTTTGCGTATAGTGCAGGAGAGTTATCGTTTGGGCGCCTCGTCCGGTTTGGATTACCAACAGGCTCAAGTGGACTACAACGCAGACACATCTGAGTACCTGGCCCAAGTGGAGTTGGTACGCAAATCCATTATTCAGCTGAACCAATTGCTGGCCTTTGACAATGTGGACCAAATTACCACGCCGGCCGATACCATTATCATTCCCAACAGGCACCTTGACAGAGCGCAATTGGAACATCGGGCCTTGGAGTCCAACACGCACCTGTTGAAGGCCTCCACTCGGAGAACCATCTCGGATCTGGAATTGAAACGATTGCAAGGCAGGAATTATCCTTCTGTGCGACTGAATGCCGGTTACGGATACCGCCAAGAATGGGGACCCACAATAGGGGCTTCTATGGGTTTTGCTTTGTACGATGGAGGAAACAGAAAACGAGAGCAAGCAAACGCACGGTTGAATATAGAGAATACCCGTTTGCAGCAAGAACAGTTGGAGCAGGCCATGCAAGCAGAACTGGCCGGTTTGTGGCTTGCTTATACCAACAATTTGAATTTATGGGAAATAGAAAAAAACAACTTGCAAGTAGCCAGGAGCAACTACGAAGTAGCCATGGAAAGATATCGCTTGAGTGAATTATCCGGAATTGCCTTAAGGGAAGCACAGTTGAGTCTTTTGAAATCTGAAGAGAGGCTTTCCACCGTAGAGTATAGTATAAAAATATGTGAAATATCTTTACTTTTGTTGAGTGGCACTATTCTTACAGCAGTGTTATAACAAACTATGAAAAAAATAAGCTTTTCTTTCATTGCGTTATTAATGATATTTTCCTGTACCATGAAAGACAATCCATTATTAGAAATCGCACAAGAGGGATACGGACAACCGCCTTTTGATAAGATCATGCTCAAGCATTACAAACCGGCTTTTGAACGTGCCATAGAAAAAGCAAAAAAAGAAATCGATTCGATTGCCTACAACCCGGAAGCACCTACTTTTAAGAATACCGTAGAGGCTTTGGAGCTGGCGGGCGAACACGTAGAATGGATAGCGCATATCTTCTTTAATTTAAACGAAGCCGAGACTTCAGATAAAATGCAGCGATTGGCCGGAGATATGTCTAAATTGATGACGGAATTTTACTTGTCTGTTTCGTTACATACAGACTTGTTTCAACGTGTGAAGCAAGTGTATGAACAGGCAGACTGGAGCAGTCTTACACAGGAAGAAGCCCGCTTGTTAGAAATAACGTATAGGAATTACATACGTAACGGGGCAAACTTAGATGAACAGGAGAAAAAAGCATACAGCCGGATTCAAGAACGTTTGTCGGTTACAGCTATTGAGTTTTCCAGCAATGTGTTGGCTGCCAACAACGAGTTTGTGCTAAAGATCACCAAGGAAGAAGATTTAGCCGGACTTCCGGACTATATGCGAGAAATGGGAAGGGAGGCAGCTTTGGCCAAGAAAGAAGACGGATGGATATTTACCCTGCACAGCCCAAGCTATTTAGGCTTTATGAAGTATTGTGAGAACAGGACGTTGCGTGAGCACATGTGGAAAGCCATAAACAGCCGCTGTTTGGACAAACACAGCAACCGTACTTTGATTAAGGAAATTATAGATTTAAGGATTCAAACAGCTCGCATATTGGGGTATGAAACGTTTGCAGACTATGTGTTGGAAACACGTATGGCAAAAAATCCGCAAACAGTACATGCTTTTCTAGAGGAATTGATGGAAAAAACGTTGCCATTTGCCAAAAAGGAAGTGGCCGAAGTGCAACAGTATGCACGCTCTAAAGGATTCAACGGGTTGTTGATGCCTTGGGACTTTTCTTTTTGGTCAGAAAAATTCCGCCAGGAAAAATACGAACTGGATGATGAACTGTTAAAACCGTACTTTTCCTTGGAAAAGGTTCAACAGGCGTTCTTTGATTTGAGCAACAGATTGTTTGGTTTGCATTTTGTCAAAGAGCCGAACGTGTCTGTATACCACCCCGATGTCCAAGTCTACAGGGTGACGGACGAAAGGGGCAAGTTTCTAGCCTTGCTTTATACAGATTACTACCCAAGACCTTCCAAACACCAAGGGGCATGGATGACGACCTATAGACAACAACATTTCAGAGAGGGCAGGGAATTGCGTCCTTTTGTATCGCTCGTAGCCAATTTGACAAAACCGACGGCCACCATGCCGGCGTTGCTCACACAAAATGAAATCACTACGTTGTTTCACGAATTTGGTCACTGCTTGCAAGGGATATTATCGGAAGGCACGTACGGGACTTTGACAGGGACTAATGTAGAACGAGATTTTGTGGAGTTTTCTTCCCAGTTGATGGAATATTGGGCTTTTGAGCCGGAATTTCTA
>DUNG01000013.1 GCA_012839475.1 Petrimonas sp.
GCCCTTGGCGCCATGCTTCAGGGTAATCTTGCCGCCATCGCTTAGGGTAAGCTCGTAGCCGCTCTTGTCGGCCAGCTCCTTGTACGACACCACGCTCAACTTTTTATTCACGGCGTCTATCAACGCCTTGATGGAAGTAATCTCCGAGTTGGCGTTACTCGTAAGCTGCTCCACGCTCTTCAGCCGTGCCTTGAGCTCGTCGAGCTGACGCTGCACGTCGTCAAGGTCGGTACAGCCGGCAAGAATGATCATCGCTGCCAGCACGATGGTTGTAAAAAATCTTTTCATGTTGTTTATTGCTTATGCTCCCTCAGTCCCCCAAGGGGGCAAATAATAAATTATAAGTTGTGAATTGCGCGCTACGGGGAGACTGCTCCACAGAGTTCACAGAGCTATTCACAATTATGCAGAAAACTTCACTGACAAAAGCTGACATCCAGCATCCATTACCCAACTTATTTAATCAGGCTTACCTTCGCCTTGTAGTCCATGGTCAATTTCATCCGCAGGTTCTTGGTAGGACGGACACCCACCAGTATGACGTGAAGTTTATCATCCTTTAATTGATTCAACAACTCGCCGTTGACGATGGTAAAGTGCACTTTGTTGTTTTTCACTTTATCGGCTCTTGCCACCAATTTACTCGTGTTGTCGAAATAGAGTTTGGCTCCCACGAAACCCTGCAGGTCATATCCCTTGGGGATCTCCTCTTCAAGTGTTCCCTGCGTGATGAGGAACGATTTGATGTTTTCGAACGAAAAGCCCTGTTTTTCCAGTTCCTGGGCGATGTTGATATTCAACACGCCGTCGTAAAGCGTTACCTCGGATGCACCGGCACGGGTTGCGGTGGCTTCCGCCGATTTAGTCGCAGCGTATACATCAAATACGATAGTCCGGTTATTAAGCGCGATTTCAGTACTCAATGCATCCTCGAGTACTTCTTTGCACGACGTGGCTACCAACAACAGCGATAGCAGGCAAGCCATCTGAATAATTTTTGTTGTCTTCATAAATTTGTCATTATATAATTATGGGTTATAATCTTCCCGCGGAAGGTGTCTGTTTGCCAAGTTGATTATATTCGTTTATGGTTCAATTCCGTAGCGTTGACACACTTCCTCGTAGCTTAATTGTTGCAATTCTTCTTTGAAGGCGTCGGAAGAAACAGTACTCTTTAACACACCACCATCCGCTCTAATAAACAGAAGCTGATAATACCAATTCCCTTGGGCTCCTGTTACTGCTGTGCCGTCAGTAGAGGTAACGTTTATTTCACAACAGAAATTAGTTCCGTCGGCATAAGTAGCGTAATTCACCATCTTACGTCCGGGTCCGAACTCAGTAAAGTCGCTTACCGCGAGAAATGCAGGTAAATTCCAAGTATAATAATGATTTGTATTTTTGATATAACAGAGCGAAACGTATTTTCCGTCCGTTATATCTTTAATTGTTTGAGCTGAAAATTGAAAAATGTCGTTGCAATGTAAAAATAAAGCAAAATCAGGTCTACGTTGTGCCCAATTTACTTGTGTTGCGAAAGCAATCCACTCTGTATATTTCACATTGGCATTTCCCATTTCACCTTCATCGCCTTTGTCACCTTTAATACCTTGTTCTCCTTTGGGTCCTATAGGTCCCGCCGGGCCTTCAGGACCTTCAGGACCTTCACATGATACAGTTAGTAACATTATTAGCGTAATTAGTACGGCAAACCATCTTGTTTTTGTTACTTTTGTTTTCATAATTGACCATTTTTAAAGATGAATAAATCAGTAATTTTGAAATCAATTCTCAATCAAAAATATCTTATTCATTTATTCAATAATTGCATTAATTCCGCATGAATTTGTCGGATTCTCGCGTTAACATATATAGCCACTTGTATAAAACCCGCGTTTTTACAACGTATACAGCTGATAACCAAAAAGGAAAGAGTACAAAAATCAGGTGATTAGTAAAAAAGATATAAGACGACAAAAGCGTCAATAATCCATTTTTCAATGGGGTAAACGGCGGTATTGCGAGGGTGTAACACCGGTCTGTTTCTTGAAAGTACGGGAAAAATAGGGAAGATCGTAAAATCCGCATTCATCGGCAACCTGAGTGATGGAGATGTTTTCCCTGGCTAATAATTTCTTGGCTTTGTTTATACGTAAACTTAAGATATAGGCCGATGGATTGTACCCGGAAATGGCTATCATTTTACGATTGAGTTGCGATATGCTCAGGCACAACTTGTCGGCAAGTGTGGATGGAGAAAAATCGGGTTGACGCATGTCACGGTAAATGATATCAGTAACGTTTTGCAGGAAGTTCATGTTTTTGTCATTACTGTTTCTCTCTTCGGTTTTAAAAACAGCACGCAGGTATTTATCTTTTAAAATGCGCCTATTTTCGAGCAGTTTATCCATCCTGATTAATAACTCATCAGGGTTGAACGGCTTAGGAATATAGGCATCGGCACCACATTCCAATCCCGTCAACCGATCTTCCATGTCACTTTTTGCTGTTAGCAGGATAACCGGGATGTGATTTAGTAACTCCGATGATTTTACTTCATGGCACAATGCAAAACCATCCTTTTGGGGCATCATGACGTCTGAGATAATTAAATCGGGAATGGTTTCATTTGCCAAATCAATACCCTCTTGTCCATCGATGGCATGAATTACTTTGTATATAGCGGGAATAATCGATTTAATATATAGCACGATGTCTTTGTTGTCCTCCACCACAAGGATGGTCATTTCTATTTCACCATTCTCATTGTTACTGTTTTCTTTTTTGTCGAGAGCCTTATGTTCCTGTTTTTCTTCGTTTCGGGTAAATGACGGCGCTTTAAGCATTTCATCCATTTTCAAACTAGGGAAAAGGGTATCCCCAGGTTGTTTTACCGGCAGCGTGACACTGAAAACCGAGCCTTCGCCCAATTTGCTCTCTGCCGAAATTTTCCCGGACATCGCTTCTGTCAACTGTTTGGTATAATGCAAACCGATTCCGCTTCCGGTTTTGATGTCAACATCAGAAGATTGGTAGAAAGGTTCAAAAATCAGCTTTAACTCTTCCGGTGAAATCCCTTTCCCGTTGTCCCTTACTTTAATAGTTACCTCACTGTTTTTGTGCGTCAAAACAGAAAGTGTAATGGTGCCCCCGGGAGATGTGAATTTGATGGCGTTCGATAACAAGTTGCGGGCGATTTCTTCTATGTAATGTGGTACGAAGTCTATCTCAAGAGAAAGCTTCTCGGCATAAAAATTCAGGTAAATTTTCTTCTCTTCAGCAAACAAGCGGTAAGCCTCCACAATCATTTGCAAATAAGCGATGATATTACCGTTTTTCCACTCGGGTTTTTCCACTCCGGCTTCCATTTTCGCCATATTCAGCATCCGGTTAACCAACTGTAGCAAGTTATTTCCCTGCCGTTCAATGGCATTGAGGTAGGGTAAGACAGAAGGGTCGATCATCTTATTCTGCCCTCTTACCAGAGCAACGAATCCCAAGATAATGGTCAGCGGGGTGCGAAACTCGTGCGTCACGTTGGTGAAGAAATCGGAGCGCATCTTATCGACGTTTTTTAGGATCTTGTTGCTGCGGTTACGGTTTGCATACGCGTAGCCCAGTGCCGCAAGGAACAAAATCATAAATACAATGATGATGATAGCGGCAATGGTTATTATCTTTTTCTCACGTTTCTGAGCTTCGTATTGGGCGCTCAACTGGTCGATGCGCAAGGTGCTTTTTTCGCGTTCATAATTGATGCGCATATCGAGTGCCTGGTTCACCTTGCTGATATTCCGGACACTATCCTGATAGGCTTTACTTGTTTTATAGACGTTAAGCGCCTGCCGATAGTCACCTTTTCGTTCATGGAGTTGATGCAGCAAGTCGTATACTTCCGACAACTGTTCGGGGGTATCGATTCTTTCGGCTTGGTCTTTCGCCAGCAAGATGTATTGCCGCGCCTTTTGATCGTCACCTTGCAGCAGGTTTATCCGTCCCAGGGAGAGACATGCCCTTAGCCAGTGCCACGTGTCGGAAATGTTTTCCATGATTTGGTATGCCTCCTGATATTCAGCTTCGGCTTCATCGTACTCCTTTTGTCGCTCGTATATTTCACCAAAATGAATATGGCACAAACCGATTCCCAACTCCGACTTTGCCACCCTGTTTTGTTCCATAGAATGGCGGTAATAGACTAAAGCCGAATCGTATTGTTGCATCATTTTATACACGTTGCCGATGTTGGCGTAATTGATAGCCTGTCCCAAAGGGCTGCGCAACTCTTTTTCACTTGCAAGGGCTTCATGGAAGTAGCGAAGGGCTTCGGGCAGGTTTTCCAACGAGAGGTAAATGTTGCCGATGCCGTTGAGCGCCATGACCTTGTTTTTCCTCCCGGTATAATCATCTCTTCTGGAGTAGGTTTCCGACAGGCGCAAGGCCCTGAAATGATAATCGGAAGCTTCGGGAAATGCACCAAGGCGCCTGAAATCGGTTCCTAATTGGTTTAGCAACTGTGCGATGTTGATGGTATCCTTGACCCTGAGGGCTGCGTTCAATCCATTTTGATGATAGATAATGGCTTGTGAAAAGTTGGAGTGGTCGCGCAATCGTTGTCCTATCACTTTACAAACTATCGCCAGGGCACGGTCGTCTCTTTTTTTCTCGCTCTCCGAGAGCAGTATCAATAAAGAATCGACTGGAAAAGAGGCTCGCGAAATTCTTTTTTCCAACTCAATATAGCTTTGTATGACAACGGGGTCTGGTATTGTTTTTTTACAAGCTGCCACGAGGGGTAGAAACAGAACAACAAACAAACAAGCATACACAAACAAGTGTCTCGTTTCGTTTGAATGAACCATATGTGTTTCTGCCCTTGACATCGTTTACCAGTTTCGGCACATTGCAGCTACAGGCGGGTGAACGTTAGCTGTTTGTCATTATTCTTTCAAAAATAGGGGAAAATAAAACAGGTGTCAATCATAGGAATATATGGTTTTTGTGAAAAGAAGGAGGAAGCCAAAAGGAGACAGGTTACCAAAAGGCTACTGGTTAGTTATGCTGGAAAGTGAGTAAGCAGGTAGTGGCAATCAGACCAACCGCTCTTTTATGGCTTTTACGGCTGCTTCTGATTTAGAGTTAACGGCAAGTTTCCGATAAATGCTGTTAATGTGTCCGCAAACCGTGCCTATAGAGATGTTGCAATGGTCGGCAATCATTTTGTAGCTGTCACCGGCTACAAGCCGTTTCAAGACATCGAGTTCACGTGCCGAAAGGGCATACCTGTTCTCAATCTTATGACTCGGTGAAGTGAAAAATTGGAGTACCTTGCGCGCTATTTCGCTCGACATGGGTGAACCACCGTTTGCCAACTCGGCCACTGCTTCAATGATTTGTATCGCGGATGCTTTTTTGAGCAGGTAACCGGTGGCGCCGGCACGCAACGCGTCGAAAATTTTATCGCGATCTTCTATCACGGTGAGCATCATCACGTTAATGTCGGGATATTTGTCCTTTACCAGTCGGGTAGCATCGATACCCGAAAGGTAAGGCATATCGATATCCATCAGAATAACATCGGGCTCTTCCGTTTCACAATTTTCAAGAATATGGCGGCAGTCCGGGTACGCTCCGGCAAAGCGCAACAATCCCGAACCTTTTACCAAGAAGGAGAGGCTTTCGCGCAGCGCGTCATTGTCCTCGTATATGGCGACCTTTATTTCTAACTTCATTTTTTATAAGATCTCGGCATTACAACGTGTTGAACACGAAGGTTCTTTAATTCAACTGCAATTTTAGAGATTACAAGCACATTTGTCAATCATAGGAATATATGGTTTCCCTCAATAACAGGCGATTGTCATTTTTATCCAAACTTGGCTGCAAATGCAAGTAGAATCTCTCCCGGTGTTCTTGCGCAAAAACGAAATTTTCATCCCAACTTAGCTTGAAAGGCAACCATTGTACCCTGACCAATCGTAGAGTGAATGGTAACCTTACCGCCAATTTTATCACCGCGATACTTCATATTGCGTAACCCGTTTCGCCCATAATCTTTGGATGTATCAAAACCTTTCCCATTATCGGTTATCGTCATTTGCAAAACAGAATGGGAATAGTCAAAATCAATGATTGTTTCCGTGCACCTGGAATATTTTGCCGCGTTGTTCATGGCTTCTTTGGCTATTAAAAACAGGTTTCGGCGTACATCCATCGGAACTTGTAAAGAAGCAATGTTTTCGGGGGCTTCAATAGTGAACTTAATATCAAGTGGTTCGAAAAGCGTCACGGCATATTCCCTGATACGTACGATAATGTTGTGAAAATTATCGTTTTGCGGGTTTACCGACCAAATAATGTCGTCCATGGACTCCAGCATATTCCGGGCATTTTTCCCGATTTTACGCAACATCTCTTCGGCATTAGGACTGTCATCCAATCTTGATTGCAACAAGTCACTCATAATGGAGATACTGCTCAACGTTGAACCAACATCGTCGTGCAAATCGGAGGCAATTTTCGTACGAATTTGTAGTTGCTTTTCCTGGTGTTTCTTTCGGTTCAAATATAGGGAGTAAATAATCACTATGATTATCATGATAGAAAGCGATAAAAACCACCAGGTCTTCCAAAACGCTTGCCTTACACTAAACTCAACAGATCGGTTATATCCCAACCAAACACCCTTGTACGAGACATCTACTACGAAGCGATATTTCCCCGGTTTTAGATTAGTGTATCGAGCTTCCAAAATACTTGTTGGTGGGTTCCAATCATTTTCCAAACCTTCCAATTTATAGCGATAACGTACTTGGCTGTAGTCTTCAAAACAGATTGCCGTGTAGCCGAAAGTAAGGTTATTTTGATTGTGCTTTACAATACGCGGAGCTCCTGTTTCGTCATAAGGGTTCCAATCGCGAACCGGTTGACTGTTAATACTAATATTTTCAATAATTAAATTCGATACGCTTAATTGTGAGTATTTTTCTGCTTCATCGAGCCATCCCACGCCCACCTGTGAGGCACTAAAAACATTTCCGTATCGGTCTACCATGATTTTGGCATCTACACCAACGTACCCTAACAGACCGTTCCGCTCATCTGTTAGCATAAAGGAGTTGTTGTAGGGATTGAGGTAAAGCAGCCCGTTGTTTACTATCCATAGTCCGCCATGCTTATCGGAAGTCATGTAGAATACAGTAAGATCTTTCAGTCCATCTTCTGTTTGATATATATTGAAATAGAAATTATCTTTGGTTTGCTCTTCAATTTTAACCAATCCTTGTCCTTCTATGGTAAGCCACATGACATTTGTCGTATCTTTTAGGATTGAATAGGTGTAGCCGTCTCTTATACCAGTTTTTTGTAATTTTAAAAGGATTTCGTGAGAAAAAGTTTCCGTTTTAGGGTCAAACATGCAAAAACCGGTACGGCTACCTATCCAAATCCGTCCATATTGGTCTTCTTCTATCGCTCTGAAATGAGTTGTACCATATAATGAAGCAGCGTTTTGAGTATCATTTGTAAAATAATCTGCTTTTGTTCGATTGTGATTTAGGCGTGCAACGCCAAATTGCCCTGTTCCTAACCACAAGTTATTTTGGCTATCTTCAAATACTTTGTAGATAGTATTGTTCCAAAAGTGGTTAAAATTCTTATCCGGTATTGAAAACGGCTTTAAAATCTTGTTTTGCTTATCAATGTACCAAAGTCCCCGTTGTGATGTAGCTACCCAAATAACTCCGTTGCTGTCCTTGAAAATATCATTGGCGTTGAACATCTCTTTTTTGTCAATCTCGGGCTGGTAATAGGTCCATTGTAGGGTAGAACTGTTCCAACAAGCCACCCCGTAGCTTTCCCAGTGCAGTCCAAAATAGTACTCATCTGTTGCATCGTCGTGTAAGGTTGCCGATACCCAACCATGAGGGAAAGGAATATCAAGGAGTTCAAACTGCTTTGCCCTTAGGTTTTGCCGCCAGAGTCCATCATCGCAACTTAACCAAAGCGCTCCATCTTTTAGTTTGAAAATTTTCATGTATGGCTTGTTAAGAATATTGTAGGTTTGTTCTTGTTTAAGTCTGGATAATTTTTCTGTATTTTTATTAAAAACATAAAGCCCTCTATCCCAGTCGCTTACCCAAATTTCATCTCTGTTTTTAAACATTATGTTGTTTGCTGACCAAAGATTCGTAGTGGTTCCTAAGCGATTGTCGGTTTTGGGATACACAAAGTTTTTCCATGTCTCGGTTTCCATATCGAAACGTGGAATCCCTGAAATCCAGCATATACACCACAAAAAGTTTCCTTCTTGGATGAATTTTTTCACAGCTGGTTGTGAACGCCAAAATGTAGCTTCTCTGTTTGGATAGACTTTGTGTATGGCATTTCTTTTTTTATCAAAGCTTATCAATCCACATTCAGCTCCCAACATTAATAGGCTATTATCTATGCTGTGTTGAATTATGCAGTACACACTTTTGGCAAAAGCGGGATTCCCTTTGGTAATGGGTGGCGTATCGAGATAATGATTCATTATGCCCGATAAATCGGGTTTAAAACTATAAAGTCCGTTAAGTGCGGCTATCCATATAGTTCCATCTTCATCCGGGTAAAAATAATTAATCGATTCAACAGGATTTCCATCTTGGTCGTTTTCCAGATTGGTGATTTTTTCGGTGCGGATGTCCATCAATGAAACCCCATGTTTACCACCTATGCATAAAGTTGTGTCGCCAAGCAAATAAAGCGATAGCACATCGGTATCAATAATCGAAGTGGTATCACCGGGTATGTTATAAAAGATTTTGAAATCATGCCCATCGTAGCGCATTAATCCATGCCTGCTCGCGATCCACACGAATCCGTGACTGTCTTCCAAAATATCTGAAATATTGCGAATAGATTCATCACCTGGAAGCCTGATTTCTTTGAAAACATACTCTTCAGAGCGTAATTTCAATGGTAGTGTAGATGTTTGCGCGGAAATTGTGAATTGCATCAAGAAAAAAAGCGGAGCCATTAGGGCTATTAAGCGAAAAAGGTGCAGCCTTATCCCGCTTGGCTTTTTTTTCCAAATCTCGTGTACACGGCACATGATTATTTGGTTATAGGTGCATTATTAGTATCATATCCCTCATCATAAGGGGTTGTAAAGTATAAGCACAACAACAAAGTTACTATTTAACAGAATCTAATACAAATATAGTAAGTTACGTTTAAAAAGCTCCCCCCTTTTGAATTTATTTTGCACCCAATTCTATAAAGACTATTTGCCATCGGTACTTTTACAGGTTAATCCAAGATAAGAGCTTTTATGTTTAAAATAAGGAAACTCACCAAAATAACCCGGCGACTAAACATTTTAAAGCCAAAAACGTTTTAAGAGCTAAATAGAACAATTAAAAAGGATAACATTATGGTAAGTAAAAGATTAGAAGCAGCTATCAACAAGCAGATTAACGCTGAATTGTGGTCGGCATACTTGTATTTATCCATGTCGATGCACTTCAACAACGAAGGGTTGCCCGGTGTGGCAAATTGGTTTTTGAACCAATTTAAAGAGGAACAAGACCACGCGCATAAATTCATGAATTACATGAACGCGAAAGGGAACAGGGTGGAGTTAACCCCTATTGAAAAAGTGGATACTTCCTGGAAAAGCGTTTTGCATGCTTTTGAAGAGACGTTGAAGCATGAAAGGGTGGTAACCCAACTTATTAACGAATTGGTTACTATCGCGAAAGAAGAGAAGGACTACGCTTCGGACAATTTCCTTCAATGGTTCGTGAACGAACAGGTGGAAGAGGAAGAGACGGCACAAGGCATTATCGACAGCCTGAGACTGATTGGCGACAACGGTTTCGGTATTTACTCGCTAGATAAAGAACTTGGTACACGTACATACACCGCTGCCGATGTTTCCGCGACCGGTGAGGAATAATTAAGAGTTATATCTGATAAAAAACAGGGCACCATACGGTGTCCTGTTTTTTATTCCTCTTTTACTTCTTAAGGAACTCGGTAAGGATAAAAATGGTTTGACCGTCTACCCGCCCTTGCACGTGTGTTGGATCTTCTTCCGATAGGCGGATGCCACGCACCCGCGTGCCTCGTTTTACCACCATCGACGAACCTTTCACTTTCAGGTCTTTGATAACGGTCACATCGTCGCCGTCAAAAAGCTCGTTCCCGTTGCTATCTACCACCTTTCCCGACTCATCGGCCGCTTCCATATCTTCCCGCGTCCACGCGTGGAAACACTCCGTACAGTGAAAAAGGGTGCCGTCGAAGTAGGTGACGCTACTTTGGCATTTAATGCAATTGGGTGTTTGTGCCATATTCCTTGTTTTTTATCACGTTATAAAATATTGATTCCTTGCGCCTCGCAAAGCTCCAGGGCCATCTCCCGAAGGCGGAACTTCTGTATCTTACCGCTACCGGTCATCGGGAACTCTTCCACGAAAAAGACATAACGCGGTATCTTGTACTTGGCGATCTTCCCCTTACAGTAGTCCCGCACATCTTCCGTTTCATACTCGAAGCCCTCCTTTAAGATAATGAAGGCGCCTACGTCCTCCCCGTATCGCTCCGAAGCCACAGCTACCACCTGCACATCTTGTACTCCCGGCATACGATAGAGGAAATCTTCCACCTCCTTGGGTGATATGTTCTCCCCTCCCCTAATGATCATATCCTTGATGCGCCCGGTAATACGGTAGTTGCCGTTCTCATCCTTCACCCCCAGGTCGCCCGAGTGCAGGAAGCCGTTCTTATCGATTACCTGAGCAGTAGCCTCCGGGTTCTTGTAGTAGCCTTTCATCACGTTGTAGCCGCGACAGCACATCTCTCCCTCAACGCCCACGGGGCACTCCTTCCCGGTCTCGGGGTCGAGCACCTTTACCTCGGTGAACTCGTATTCCCGTCCCACGGTAGCACACCGCACTTCAAACGGATCATCCACCCTACTCTGCGTCATCCCGGGTGCGGTCTCGGTGAGCCCATAAACGCTCGTTAGGTCCATGAACATCTTCTCGTTTACCTCCTTCATCAGCTCCTCGGGACATAAGGCACCAGCCATGATACCCGTCCGTAAAGAGCTCACGTCGAACAACTCGAACATCGGGTGGTTCAGCTGGGCGATAAACATCGTGGGAACACCGTGCAACACGGTGCATCGCTCCTTGTGGACGGAAGCTAACGTCACCAACGGATCGAACTGCTCTACCATCACCTGCGTGCTCCCGTGCGTCAGGCAGCACATGGTGGCCAGCACCACCCCGAAGCAGTGAAACAGGGGTACGCAGATGCAACACTTGTCGTCCGACGTGAACTTCATATGCAGCCCCGTGAGGTAACCGTTATTCACGATATTGTAATGGGTAAGCATCACCCCTTTTGGAAAGCCGGTCGTCCCAGAGGTATACTGCATGTTCACCACATCGTGGCAGTTGGAAAGCGCACGCAGACGCTCGAACTCATCATCGGGCACGTTACCACCCAACAGCAGCAGTTCCGCCGTATTGTACATGCCCCGGTACTTCTCTTGCCCTATGTAGACCACGTTCTTGAGTTCAGGGAATCGCTCCGATTTGAATGTACCCCGCCGGGTACTTTTCAATTCTGGAATAAGGTCGTAAATGATATCGGTGTAATTACTTCCTTTCACACCATCCGTCATGCAGAGCGTGTGCATATCCGAATCCTTCATAAGGAAAGCAATCTCCTCCGACTGGTAGTTGGTATTCACCGTCACCGCCACGGCACCTATCTTGGCCGTTGCGTAGAGAAAGGTGAGCCAGTCGGGCACGTTCTGCGCCCAGATGCCCACGTTGCTGCCACGGGTCACCCCTATCGCGATAAGTCCCTTGGCCATGTTATTAACCCGCATGTTAAAGGTGTCCCACGTGAAGCGCAGGTCGCGATCGGAGTAGACGATATACTCCTTATCCGGCGTTTTCTCCGCCCAGTACTCCAGCCAATCGCCCACGGTTTTTTCAGAAAGGGTTAAGCTGCTTATATTGCTCATACTTGTTGTCGTTATTGTTGATTATTTTACGCGGGCGCATAGACCACGCCCAAGATGGTAGCCGTGGCGTTATCCCCGGCAGTCACCAGGTGATCCACGATAGAGTCATAATAGATGCTATCCCCTTGGTGCAACTCGTATGTCTCTTTCCCGTAGTAGACTACGAGGGTGCCATCCAGAACATACAGGAACTCCTCCCCCTCGTGCGAGGAGAAACTTTTCTCACCCTTAATGGGCCGAATCTCGATCAGGAAAGGCTCCATGTTCCTACCAGCCTTCTTGGCCGCGAGCGAAGCGAAATCCATATGAGAATGGTCGTCGGTCAGGTGGCTCGTGAAGGTGACGGTGGGGAAGTTCTCGGTGTGTCGCGTAACGACCGGCCCCATCGCCTCGCTATCATCGAGGAAGGTGCCGGGACGTACGCCCAGCGCACGGGCTATCTTGATGATCGACGCGAGCGAAGGAATCCGCTCCTCTTCCAGTATCCGTTTCACCTGGGGTACCGTTAACCCGCTACCCTCTGCCAACTCTTCTGCCGAAATCTTTTTAGCGGCGCATAAATTTTTAATCTTTTCTGTAACAGCTGTCATCTTATAAAATTGAGTTTAACGCGCAAAAATAGGAAAATATACAGGACTTGTCAAATATTCATCGACGAACGCGCTATAGATTTTTCGGTATAAGGTAAAAGAGCACCCATACCGTCAACCAAATCATTGGCGAACAATCAATACTTGATGTTTTTAAATAGCACCCGATTTTCGCGGGCCTCGTTCAACCGGATCAGGATTTTCTCGCGGCTATAGTCGGAAAAGTCATCGACATCGTTCCCCATGATCAGACCTAAAAGGGAACGAAGCTCTTTGTCGGAGAACTGATTCATGATCTCGTCGAACGGCTCTTTCGAGCCAATCTCGAAACGGATAAAGGCCAACCTCGACTTCGCAGTGGGGTAATTAGGTTCAAGCTCGAGGAGTTCCTCAAGGTACTGGGCCGCCTGCTCGAACTTCCCCTGAACCACGCTGATGTTGGCCAACCGATCGAGCACATCTTCGTTGCCCTCAGAGACAAGGGCTGCCTTAATGTAAGCACCCTCGGCACGGGGATAATCCTTTTGGTAAAAAGCCAGCTCCGCCTCCAGCATGAAATAGTCAAGGGTCTCCCGCTCCTCTTCGGGCACCTGTTCAAACAGTTCATTGGCCTTTTCATAATCGCCCGTGTACACGTGAACAAAAGCCCGTTTAATTACAATCCCCCTGCTCCCAAACAGCGCCTCTTTCCTATCGATCAAGCGTATCAGCTCATCGTACCGCTCAATGGTCGCATAGGACTCGAACAGGGAATCGTACACCGCCTCGTCGCCAGGGGAGCGCTGCAAGCACTCCTCGAAGAGGGCGATAGATTCATCTACATTATCATTCAGGAACAGCGACAGAGCCTTCATTTTCAGCACACTCACATCCTCATCGTTGATGGTGATCGCGAAGTCGAACGCGTCTACCGCCTTATCATGCTGCTCGTTCATGGAGAAGAGCTTGCCGATATTTACCCATCCCTCGAAGGAATATGGATCGATGTCGAGGAGCTGGTTGTTATAAACGATGGCCTTTTCGTAATCACCTTTCATCTCGTACGCGTAAGCCAGGTCCACGATGGTATCGATGTTGGCCTGGTTAATCTGCATACTCTCTTCGAGGAGTTGGATACCGCGATCAAACTGATCCACATCATTGAGCAAGTACCCTACCTCGGTGATGAAGTAGTAGTAATCACTCGGCGTCAAATTCCTACCCAGCACATTGTTGATCAGCTCGTTGGCCTCATCATCATGTCCGAGGTAAAGCAGCGACTCGATTTTCAGCAACAGGAAATCCACATCCTCGTCGTCCGAAACCCACTGCATATACTCCAGGGCCTCCTCGTACATCTCCAGGAATACCAGGACCTTCACCTTCATCAACATCAACTCGTGGCTGCCGGGATGCATCTTCAGCCCCTCATCAATGAGCCGTTCCGCCTCCTCGCTATCGCCCTCCGAGTTGTAGTAATCGGCCAGCGATGCAAACTCATCTGCGTCAAAGTACATCGCCTTGCCAAGCACGCGCGCCTGCTCGTACTTTTCTACCAACGATTGAATATCCAGTTCGCTATCTTCCATGTAAACTCTCTCTGTATTATTTCGATCCTCCCTTCCAGGAGTCCCTAAGGGCGACCGTCCGGTTAAAGACCAGCGCCCCGCTCGTGGAATCAGTATCCACGTTGAAGTACCCGATTCGCTGGAACTGGAAGTTCTCAAGCGGCTTCACGTCAGCGAGGTACTCCTCCACCTTGCATCCTTTTCGCACCACGAGCGATTCAGGGTTAATCAGATCTTTAAACTCCTTATCTTTTTCTGCCAGCGGATCCTCCACCATGAAGAGGCGGTCGTACAGCCGCACCTCCGCATCGAGGCTGTGCGGGACGGAGACCCAATGGATGGTGCCTCTCACCCTTCGGTTCGCCTCGGGCATACCGCTTTTGGTCATCGGGTCATATTCGGCATACACCTCCACCACGTTCCCCTCGTCATCCTTCTTGCACCCGGTACATTTCACGATGTAACCGTTCTTGAGCCGCACCTCGTTACCCGGCGTCAGCCGGAAGTATTTCCTGGGCGCGTCTTCCATGAAGTCGTCCCGCTCAATCCAGAGCTCGCGGCTAAACTTCACCATCCGGCTACCCATGCCCTCGTCCTCCGGGTTGTTGATCGCCTCCATCTCCTCCACCTGCCCCTCGGGGTAGTTCGTGAGGATCAGTTTCACGGGGTCAATCACCCCCGAAACCCTGGCCACCCGCGCATTCAGGTCCTCCCTCACCGCGAACTCCAACAGGGAGACATCGTTCATGCCGTCGTACTTGGTGTAGCCTATCTTGTCGATAAAACCGCGGATCGCCTCCGGCGTGTAGCCCCTGCGGCGCATCCCCGCGAGCGTTGGCATCCTCGGGTCGTCCCACCCGGTAACCAGCCCATCCTGGACCAACTCCAGCAGCCGGCGCTTGCTCATCACCGTGTAGGTTAGGTTCAGGCGGTTAAACTCGGTCTGCCTCGGGCGGTAATCGCTATCCGCCAGCTGGTCAATAAACCAGTCGTACAGCGGCCGATGCACCTCGAACTCTAGCGTGCAAAGCGAGTGCGTCACCCCCTCGAAGTAATCGCACTGCCCATGCGCGAAGTCGTACATCGGGTAGACTTTCCACTTCGTTCCGGTTCGGTGGTGCGGCATGTGGATGACCCGGTAGATGATCGGGTCCCGCATGTGCATATTGGGCGAGGCCATATCGATCTTGGCCCGAAGCACCATCTGCCCCTCGGAGATCTCCCCGCTGTTCATCTTGTGGAACAGCTCCATCGATTCTTCGACAGGTCGGTTCCTATAGGGACTGTCGGTTCCCGGCAGGGTCGGGGTCCCTTTTTGGCGGGCGATCTCCTCTGACGACTGTTCATCGACGTACGCTTTGCCCTCCTTGATCAGCTTCTCCGCGAAATCCCACAGCTGTTGGAAATAGTCGGAGGCGTAATAGACGTTATCCCAATGAAAGCCGAGCCACTCGATATCCTCCATGATGGAATCGACGTACTCCACCTCCTCTTTCACGGGGTTGGTATCGTCGAACCGGAGGTTGCACGTGCCGCCATATTTTTCAGCGATACCGAAATCGATGCAGATCGCCTTGGCGTGTCCGATGTGCAGGTAACCGTTTGGCTCTGGTGGGAACCGCGTTTGCACGCGTCCATTATCCCGCCCCTCCTTCAGGTCGTTCTCCACTATCTGCTCTATGAAGTTCAAGCTCCTCTTGTTCTCTTCCACCGTAGGATTTTCTGTTGTCATATTGTTGTTATTCATTAGTTCTTTATTAGATTGAGACCCGTGCGAACGGTACCACGTTCGGTTCGCAAAACAGGCCATCCAGGTACTTGTAATACCCGGTTATCGCCACCATCGCCGCGTTATCGGTCGTGTAGGCGAACTTGGGAATATGGATCTTCCAGCCACGTGCTTTACCACACGCCTCCAACGCGTTTCGCAATCCCGAGTTGGCCGATACACCGCCAGCCAGTGCTACCTCGTTTACGCCAAGCTCCTCCGTGGCTAAGCAAAGTTTATCCATCAAAACATCGACAATCGTCTTCTGCAGCGAAGCACAGAGGTCCTCCCTGTTCTGATCGATAAAACCCGGATCCTCTTTCAACTCGTCGCGCAGGAAGTAAAGGAACGACGTTTTCAGCCCGCTAAAGCTGTAATCATACCCGTCGATCCTCGGCTTGCTGAAAGTAAAACGCCCCGGGTCGCCCAGTTTCGCCAGGCGATCCACCTCAGGGCCGCCGGGGTAGCCAAGTCCCATCACCTTCGCGCATTTGTCGAATGCTTCACCCGCCGCATCGTCGATAGTCTGCCCGATGATCTCCATATCGCTGATGGACTTTACCAAGATAATCTGCGAGTTGCCACCCGATACCAGCAGGCAGAGGAAAGGGAAATCGGGTTGATCCCTATCGCTCTCATCCTCCTTGATAAAATGGGCCAGCACGTGCGCCTGCAGGTGGTTCACCTCGATAAGCGGGATACCAAGCGCGGCAGTGAACCCCTTCGCGAAAGAGGCACCCACCAGCAACGAGCCCAGTAGTCCCGGCCCCCGGGTGAATGCCACGGCCGACACCTCTTCCTTGGGTATACCCGCCTGCTTGAGCGCGTCATGCACCACGGGAACGATGTTCTGCTGGTGCGCACGTGACGCCAGCTCCGGCACCACACCCCCGTACCGCTCGTGCACCGCCTGCCCGGCAATCACGTTCGATAGGATAACGCCGTCCCTCACTACTGCAGCCGACGTGTCGTCGCACGAGGATTCGATTCCCAAAATCGTTACCATCTAACCTTCGGATTTAGGAGACAAAGATACTACAAAAAAGCGTGTGATTTCACCAAGTTCTATCGATTACCTGATTTTACCGAACTTACAACGTTGCACCTACCCTAACCGCTCCCAACAGCGCATCGGGATGGTCCCGGTAGGTAAACCGGTGCACGTACTCTACCCTCAAAAGGCCCAGGATATTAGTAATCCCAAACGTTCCCTCCAGGTAAGGTACGTTTTCGTAACGTTGCGATACTGGCGGCAACAGGTAGGTTCCGGTGGCACCAGGCAGGTTCTTGTCGCTTAACCGTCCGTAGGCAGCCCTGACTGAAATCAACTCCCTTACCCTTAGGCGATTCAGCAGTTTGACACGAGAGAGCAACAACTCTTCACCCACGAATGTCATCCGGAGGGTAACCTGCTCATCCGACACGAACTCAAGCGCACGGCTCAAGAAAAAAGCGTTATTCTCTACATGGTGACGAATACGTTGGTTAGGGTACACCAGCAGCGGGAACGGCACCGCGCTCCATACCTTCATCGCTTCGCCCACCACGTCGAGGTGGGCCGCGTTGCCCAATAGAAAACGTTTTTGCACAGACAGCTCCGTCCGGTGAAACGGCACCTCACCGCCCAAGAAGTTATCTATCCCCATGGAGTGCGATAAGAAAAAGACGGGGCTTGTCATCTCCAACGGCCTCCTCTTCCGCCTTTGCTGTTCGTACGCCTCTCTCACGGAGTAACGCAGTTGGAGCCCTATTTCAGTGGTGTTCAACGCATCGGATCGGTTTACCACCTCATCATTCAACCACTCGAACGCCAACTCCCCTTGCGGCTGCAACCGGGATTGGCGCACCCACAAGGTGTGGGCCAGCCCGTTGCGGTATTCCCGCTCGTAATTCAGCTCCACGAAATCACGGTAGGTGGCTTCATTGAGCGACCGCCGGTAGGTTATCAGCAACAGGTCATTGGGTGAACGGGGATGCATCTCGCCGGGCGAGTAGAGGTCGTTCTCGTAAACCAGCCGCAGGTTATTTTTCGGAAACTCCTCTTCGTGGTACGTTTTCGGAGTGAACGAGTAGATCGCCTCACCGCGATACTTGAAGCGTTGATCCTTAAAGCCATATGCCACGTATCCCTTCACGAAGAGGTGAGGGCTTAACCGCGAGGTGGAGGCGATACCCGCACGTAACCGTACCCCCTCAATGGGGTTGTAGGTGGGTAATGTCTGTATCCTCCCGAAGTCGAACCGGTTCGTCTCGGGATTACCCAGCGGCACCCAATCGCCTATAACGAAGTTGACCGCCCGTTTAAAAAACCCTGGAGAACCTTTGGATTTTTCCGGGGATGCCACTTGGGAGCGTGAAAGCGTCTCAGCATGTGAGTCGTGAGAAGCCCGGGAAACTGGCACGGTACTCTTCGTATCATCTGCGAAAAGTAGACCACACAGCATCCATAAGAGAAGGGGGATAACCGTTTTTTTCACTTGTATTCTATTTATAGTTTCCTGTACCGGACCCGCTTGGGTTCCACGTTGCCGAGACGCATCTTTTTGTTCTCCTCGTACTCGCTGTAAGATCCTTCGAAGTAGAACACTTCGGAGTTACCCTCAAACGCCAGGATATGGGTACAGATACGGTCCAGGAACCAGCGGTCGTGCGAAATCACCACGGCGCAACCCGCGAAATTCTCCAACCCCTCCTCCAACGCCCGCAACGTGTTGACGTCAATATCGTTGGTCGGCTCGTCCAACAACAGCACGTTGGCCCCCGCCTTAAGCGTCAGCGCCAGGTGCAAGCGGTTCCGCTCTCCGCCCGACAACACGCCACACAGCTTCTCCTGATCGGCGCCGGAGAAGTTGAAACGGGCAAGGTACGCACGTGCGTTGATATCCCTACCCCCTACTCTCACGAATTCCGATCCACCGGAAACCACTTGGTATACCGTCTTTTCCGGGTCTATGGCCGTGTGTTGCTGATCCACATAGGCCGTCACCACGGTCTCCCCCACCTCAAACGTTCCGGCATCGGGTTGCTCCAACCCTTGAATCAGTCGGAAAAGCGTGGTTTTGCCTGCCCCGTTCGGGCCAATCACCCCCACGATCCCGTTGGGGGGGAGCATGAAGTTAAGATCGTCAAACAACAGCTTATCCCCGTATGCCTTTTTCACCTGCTTCGCCTCGATGACCTTGTTACCGAGACGGGGACCGTTCGGTATAAAGATCTCTAACTTCTCTTCCCGTTCTTTCTGGTCCTGGTTCAACAGCTTTTCGTACGAATTGAGGCGCGCCTTGCCCTTCGCGTGGCGTGCCTTTGGCGCCATATTGATCCACTCCAGCTCACGTTCCAGCGTTTTACGCCGCTTGCTCGCCTGTTTCTCCTCCTGCGCCATTCGCGTGGTCTTTTGCTCCAGCCACGAAGTGTAATTCCCTTTCCACGGGATACCCTCGCCACGATCCAGCTCAAGGATCCAGCCCGCCACGTGATCCAGGAAGTAACGATCGTGCGTGATACAGATTACCGTTCCCTTATACTGCTGCAGGTGTTGCTCCAGCCAGTCGATTGACTCCGTGTCGAGGTGGTTGGTCGGCTCGTCCAGCAGCAGCACGTCCGGCTCCTGCAAGAGGAGGCGGCAGAGGGCCACGCGGCGTCGCTCTCCGCCCGACAACTCGTGAATCGGTTGTTCTTCCGGTGGGCAACGCAGGGCGTCCATCGCCCGCTCCAGCCGGTTATCGATATTCCATGCGTCGGATGCGTCCAGCTTATCTTGAAGAACCGCTTGCCGGGCAAACAGCGCGTTCATCTTCTCCTCGTTCTCGTAATACTCTGGCAACCCGAATTTCTGGTTGATCTCCTCATACTCGTTCAGCAGGTCCATCACTGGTTGCACCCCCTCCCGTACCACGTCGATCACCGTCTTATCGGGGTCCAATTGCGGGTCCTGCTCCAGGTAACCCACCGTGAAATCTTTATCTGACACCACTTCTCCTTGGTACTCCTTCTCGATCCCCGCGATAATTTTCAACAACGTTGATTTCCCCGAGCCGTTCAACCCGATGATCCCGATCTTGGCACCATAGTAAAAGGAGAGGTATATATCTTTCAATACCTGCTTGTGTGGCGGGTACATCTTGCTCACCCCCACCATCGAAAAAATAATCTTCTTATCGTCTGACATACGCTTTTATTATATCATCAATATTACAAACTATCTCAAATCAATTTGACCCGTTGAACCTACATGCGACATACTTTACTCAACGTGTTACACGCGACATACGACACGCAAAACGCACGATACACGATACGCTCCTTAACGGTTCACAAAGATAGCGGTTATTTCCGAAAACTGCACTTGGAACGCAGTACGCACTCCTCGCACAGGGGCTTGCGCGCCTTACACACCAGCGCCGAAAAATCGAGGATAGACCAGTTCAGCTCCTTGCATGCCTTCACGTTGGTCACCTTTTTCGCCAACTCCTGAATCTCCTTGTCGTTCCTCACGTCCTGCATCTCGCCTGGGATAAAATAACGCTTCAGCAGCCTCGACATGTTGACGTCGAGCAGGGGGGCACGCCGTTTCAGCACGAACAGTTCATAGGCGTTCGAGGTATAGAGCGAAGCGAAGCTCGAATCGCTCAACTCGTTCCTATTTTTGGGTAACTCGCCGTTCTTCTGCTTGTACTCATCAATGATCTTGCGCATCCTCTTTGCCCGGTGTTTGTAGAGTCCAAGTGGCCTGAACACCTCTTCCAGCTCTTCATCCGTGGCCTGGACCAAATGGTTCCAATCGGGGTAACGACCAAAAAAAACCGGGTAATATTGCGCTACGGTCTCCGCCCGGGTACGCTGCAGCAACACCTCGCTAAAAACCAGCTCAAAGTTAGTCACCCCCTCTCTTCTCCATGGAAAATCCCTACCATTGAGCTCGAACCATTTCAACAAATGGCGCCGGAAATACCTCGTTTTATTTTTTTCATCCATGGGAACGTAAAAGTAGGATTAAACATCCGTATTTGCAATCTATTATGGTTTTTTGTCCCAATTTATTTCCACTTGACGAAAAGAAATTGTATTTTTGTGATTCAATTTAAAAGATAGTTTTTAGGGTTCTTTTCTTCTTACATAGTGAAACGGTCGCAAATAAACACATCGTTTTAATGCTCGGGAAGAGACTCATTCAATGACACTAATTAACAACTAAAATTCAATAAAGTATGATTAAAGTAGGTATTAATGGATTTGGCCGTATCGGCCGTTTGGTTTTCCGTGCAGCTCAACAAAGGAACGACATTCAAGTTGTGGGTATCAACGACTTGCTGGATGTAGACTACATCGCTTACATGCTGAAGTACGACACCATTCACGGTAGGTTCAATGGCGATATCGAGGTGAAAGATGGCAACCTCGTGGTAAACGGAAAAAAAGTACGCGTTACTTCGGAAAGGAACCCGGCCGATCTGAAATGGAACGAGGTGGGTGCCGAGTACGTGGTTGAATCTACCGGTCTCTTCCTTACTAAGGATAAAGCGCAAGCTCACATTGACGCGGGTGCGAAATACGTGGTTATGTCCGGACCTTCAAAGGACGACACCCGGATGTACGTGGTTGGTGTGAACCATAATACCTACACCAAGGGTGAGCAATTTGTTTCCAACGCCTCTTGCACCACCAACTGCTTGGCTCCGATTGCCAAGGTGTTGAACGACAAATTTGGAATCCTCGAAGGATTGATGACTACCGTACACGCTACCACCGCTACCCAAAGGACGGTAGACGGACCTTCAGCGAAGGACTGGAGAGGTGGACGCGCCGCTTCGGGCAACATCATCCCCTCTTCTACTGGAGCTGCCAAAGCCGTGGGTAAGGTAATTCCCGAACTGAATGGTAAACTGACCGGGATGTCGATGCGCGTTCCCACGCTGAACGTGTCGGTGGTCGACTTAACGGTCCGCTTGGCCAAGGAAGCCACGTACGAGGAAATTTGCACCGCGATGAAGGAAGCCTCAGAAGGCGAATTGAAAGGCGTACTCGGGTACACCGACGAAGCAGTGGTATCGAGCGACTTCATTGGCGATCCCCACACCTCTATCTTTGACGAAAAAGCAGGCATCCAGCTGAGCCCCACCTTCGTGAAGGTAGTATCATGGTACGACAACGAATGGGCATTCTCCCTGAAGATGCTCGACCTGATTGCACACATGGCAAAAGTTAACGGGTAAATAGATTCCCGTGTAGATAGAAAAAGCGCCCCCAGTTAGGGGCGCTTTTTTGTTACTTACAAGAAAGATTTCCAAAGAAAAGGGACTCACAGAAATGGTGTCATACAACCGATGTAACACAAAAAAAGAGACCGCTCCGTATTGCAGGGGCAGTCTCTTTACACTCTTCTGAAAGTTTCCAGTATCTTAGGCCGGATGAATTGCTTCGGTAGGACAGACGTCGGCACAAGAGCCACAATCGGTACACACTTCCGGATCAATCACGTAGATATCGCCTTCGGATATTGCTTCTACCGGACACTCATCGATACATGTTCCACAAGCAATGCAATCTTCAGTAATTACGTAAGCCATAATAGAAAAATGAATTAGTTATATTACAAAACATACCGTTTCTCACGCGAAGGTAAGCACTATTTTCTAAATACGAAAATGGATTCACCCCGTCTCTCTTATTTGAAATGTGTCTAAATTGCCAAAGCGGTGGACAGAGGATTATTTTCGATGACCGGGCTTGTACACAATAAGTGAGCGGGAACTACGTTATTAGCGTGTTAAATAAATGGTTGAAAGAATGAGAGTAAAAACCCCCTACCCTCCTCATATACACTTACGACTCACGAGGCAAAAGAACCTGGCGAGATTAGCATTGCTGATGCTGCTGGTGATGCTCTCGCTGTTCCTATGCACCACGAAGACCTGGGGGCAACACCAAAAGCTACAAAATCAACCGTACGTCGACCAGCGGCTGTTTCACCTGGGATTCACGATTGGGCTTCACACGCAAGACCTCATCTTAACGCAATCGGGGTACGTGAATGAAGACGGAGAATCATGGTTCTCCGAGATCCCGCGCTATTCGCCGGGCTTCACGGCCGGCCTTATCGCCGATCTCCACGTGACCAACCGCATGAATCTGCGTGCTATTCCCACGCTGCAACTGGGCGAAAAGAGGTTTGTTTTCAAGGAGCAAACAACGGGTGAGGAGTATAAAACCCGCGTGCGCAACAACTACATCTCACTTCCCCTGCAACTGAAGCTTTCGGCCGACCGGATCGATAACTTCCGACCGTACATACTGCTGGGGGGATACGGGAGCATCGAGCTGGCATCCCGTAAAGGCGAGGCGGTACGGCTAAAACCGTACGATATGGGGATTGAGCTGGGCGTAGGATGGGATCTCTATTTACCCATGTTTAAGCTGGCCCCGGAACTTAAACTGGCCCTTAGCCTGATCGATATATTGGATAAAGAACGGTCTGACCTCACGGACGAAAACCTAAGAAAATACGCTCGTTCCCTCTCCAAAGTCTCCCAGCGAGTAATCACGTTGAGTTTTCACTTCGAGTAGAGCGACTGGTAGGTCTTTTTCCCGGTATAGAAGCGCATCAAGATGCTCTTGGGGTACTGCGTGGGTATCTCGATTAAGGTTTTAGCAAGGTTCTCCCGCCTGACCTGCTTGTAGGAAGGGCGCATCTTCCAATAGTCAACGTAGGCCTTTACCACGGCCCGGGCATTCTTAAAGTTCCCCTTCATCACCAGGTGAACGAAGGCCAGTAAGTCCATGAAGTAACGGACAGCAAACGTGGTGAAGTAACGGGTGCGAGGCACGTTCTTATACAACATCAACAGGTTGTTGCGGAAGTTGAGGTACATCTTCTTCGGGTTCTCCTTGTCCAAGGAGGCTCCCCCCACGTGATAAACAGTTGATGAGGGTACGCACATCACCTTTCGGCCGCGTGCGTTCAATCGCCAGCAGAGATCAATCTCCTCCATGTGGGCGAAAAAGCGGCCGTCCAGTCCCCCATTCTCAACAAAATCGCTCTTCCGGATCATCAGGCAGGCGCCAGTAGCCCAAAACAGGGGGATTACCGTATCGTACTGACCGCGATCTTCCTCCACCTCCTCCAAGATGCGTCCCCGACAAAAGGGGTACCCATAGCGATCGATGAACCCTCCCGCTGCACCGGCGTACTCAAAGTGATCCCTCTGGTGGTAAGAGAGGAGCTTGGGTTGCACGGCCGCCACCTCGGGATGGTTATCCATGAAGTCGACCAGTGGCTGCAACCAGTTGGGCGTGGTCTCCACATCGGAGTTCAACAGCACCACGTATTCTGAACGTACCTGCTCCAACGCCCTGTTATACCCCTCCGCGAAACCGTGGTTCTCATCTAAAAGGATTAACGGCACCTCCGGGAAAAGGGTCTGCAAAAACTCCACCGAATCATCCGTCGACCCGTTATCCGCTACCACCACGCGGAATTCATCACCCAACGTATGTTCCAACACCAAAGGCAAAAACTGTTCCAGTAGCTTCCGACCGTTCCAGTTCAGAATGACCACCGATACCCTCGGCTCGTCGCATTGATTCTCCACGTGATGTTTCATTCGGTTAGTTTTTTATCGGGCAACTTGTTATCACGTTTGTTGTTGTCCAAGTGATTGTCGCCAGGCTGCTCCACTTCTCTCGGGTACTTCCAGCGATCATGTGTCCAGAGGTAGTAGGCCGGCTCATTCAGGATGGTGCTCTCCAACTTCCGGGCGTAACGTTCCGTAACCGCATATTTGGGTTCAATACTCGCATCGGGAGTAATCACGAAAAAACGACCGACGTAACGCCCCCGCTTCACCTTTTTCATATCGAGGTAGACCACAGGTAGGGCCATTGACCTCGCGATCCTCTCCAGTCCGGTCTCTATTAGCGTGTCTTGGTTCAGGAAACGGGTCCAATACTCGGTCACATGCCTTGGTGGACGCTGGTCCAACAGGAATCCGACCACCACGGAAAGCTTTTCATCCCGTGCCCTGATTATCGTTCGGTATGCGCGTCGCTTCTCGATGGGCAACGAATCAAAGCGACTCCGCACTTTCAGGAAGAGCCGATCGAACGCCTCCGACTTTAATTGTTTGTAAATCAGTCCCGTTTTAACACCTTCCATCAGATGTAAACCGATAGAGGGTACCCACTCCCAGTTGGCGTAATGCCCTAAGCTTAGCAAGCAGGAACCCGACTCTTTGACCAAGCGGTTGACCATCTCGGGATTTTCGAACTTAATCCGTTTCCGCATCTCCGCTTCGCTCATTCGGAGCGTTTTTATCGTCTCCACGAAGTAATCACATAGGTGACGATAAAATTTCCGCTCGATTTCTCGCCTCTCCCTGCCCGTTTTTTCAGGGAAAGCGTTTGCCAGGTTTTTCCTCACCAGCTTCCGGCGGTAACGAACCAAGTGGTACGCCAATAGGTAAAAGATATCCGATAAAATGTATAGTACCCAGAAGGGCAGCAACGCATGCAGGTAAACCATGCCGTACAGCAACCGGTACCCGACACCTACCTTTTTACAATCCTCCTCCATGAAAAGTTTTTATCTTGTTATATAACTTTCAACTCCACCTGTACTTTCTGCTTTCAAGTTCGACTGACGAAAATTAAGTTATAATCGCTTCCATCGCGACCTGCCTTTCATCGTAAGGCCCCACCTCCACCTCGATGACCCGGTTGATCAGTGCCAGATCGAAATCCGCATGCAACCTGACATAGTTTTCAGTAAACCCGTGCATCTTCCGTCCCCTCCTGGTGTGTTCAAACAGCACTTCCCTTCGGCTCCCCTCTTGCGACTGATAAAACGCGTATAGTTTCCGAGCCGACAGGTCGAGCAGCACCTTACTCCGAGCCTGCTTGGTCTTGTGGGGCACCACGTGGTCTACCTGCAACGCCCGTGTACCAGGGCGCTCAGAATAGGTAAAAACGTGAAGCTGTGAGAAATCGAGCGACTCGATAAACGCTCTACCCTCTTCGAAACAGGCATCGGTCTCCCCTCGAACGCCCACGATCACATCCACCCCGATGAATGCGTGGGGCATGACCGTTTTAATCCGCTCGATCTTTTGACGGAACAGTGCCGTGTCGTATCGTCGCCCCATCAGCCGAAGCACCGCGTCGCTGCCCGCCTGTAACGGTATATGGAAGTGAGGGGTAAAGCGACGAGAAGAGGCCACGAAGTCAATGATCTCATCCGACAACAGGTTGGGCTCGATAGAGGAGATACGGTAGCGTTCCACGCCCTCCACCCGATCGAGCTCTCTAATGAGGTCGATAAACGCTTCACCGGTCGTACGCCCAAAATCCCCAATATTCACACCGGTGAGCACGATCTCTTTGCCTCCCTCCTCCACTACCTGCTCGGCCTGCCTCAGCAGTTTGGCTATCGAACCGTTACGGCTGCGCCCCCGGGCAAAAGGGATGGTGCAATAGGAACAGAAGTAGTCGCACCCATCCTGCACCTTGAGGAAGTAGCGGGTTCGGTCGTCAGCGGAAATCGAATATGCGAACGTGCGAATCTGGTTCGCTTTCGAAACCACCGACTCGGTTTTCTCCTTTTTTATGTGGTTGCCTAAGTGCTTTATCAAATCAAGCTTCTGCTCGGTACCCAGCACCAAGTCCACACCCTCGATCGCGGCCAGTTCGTCAGGTTTCAACTGGGCGTAACAGCCCGTGACTACCACGTACGCGTTCGGATTCTCGTGAACTGCCCTCCGGATCATCTGACGACTTTTCTTATCAGCCAGCTCCGTCACCGTGCAGGTGTTGATCACGCAGATATCGGCCGGTTGCCCTCTACGAGCACGGGGCACCCCCACGTTCAGCAACTGCCGGCTTATCGCCGAGGTCTCGGCAAAGTTGAGCTTGCACCCCAGCGTGTAATAAGCGGCTGTTTTATCGTGAAAAACGGTTCGATCGTTCATAAGCAGGTCACAAAATTACACTTTTACTCTTAATTTCCTTCCCTTTTTTCTTTGATAATCGGGTTTAAGCTATTACTTTTGCACATTATTATCAATTTTGTGCAAAATGATCAAGCAAAACTTCATTAAACTATACGAAGAGAACTTCCAAAAAAATTGGGAGCTGCCAGCCATTACCGATTACAAGGGCGATAATTCCTACACTTATGGTGAGTTAGCTAGCGAGATCGCGAAGCTTCACCTGCTCTTCAGGGAGCTGGGCATCCAAAAGGGCGACGCCATCGCACTAATCGGCAGGAATCACTCCTCGTGGGCCATCGTTTTTCTCGCGGCCATCACGTATGGGGCCGTGATCGTCCCCATCCTTCACGAGTTCAACCCGGAGAGCATGGTAAACATCATCTCGCACTCCGACTCGAAGCTTCTGTTCGTTCACGAGGATCAATGGAAACCGATCGACGCGGACAAGATACAGATCCCGGTAATCGATATACCCACCTTCTCGCTTATTCAATGGAAGGATGAGGAGACGTTGTTAGCTTTTGACAGATGGGAGCAAAAGTTCCACGAGATCTACCCCACCGGGTTCACAAAAGAGGATATCCGATATGCCGACGTGAGCAATGACGAAGTAGTGTGCCTCAATTACACCTCCGGCACCACTGGCTTCAGCAAGGGGGTGATGATTACCGCGAACAACTTCGCGGGGAACGTGACGTACGCACACCAGTTGGAACTCCTTTTCACCGGTGATCGCCTCCTGGCCTTCCTCCCCATGGCACACGTGTACGGCTGCGCGTTTGATTTCCTCTACGCCCTCTCGGCCGGCGTTCACGTCACCCTCCTCGGGATGATTCCCACTCCACGGAACTTACTCAACGCGTTACAAGAGGTGCGGCCACACCTTATCATCACAGTACCCCTGATCTTCGAGAAAATATACAAAAGCAGAATCCTTCCGACCCTCAACAAGCCACTCATGAAAGGGTTGATGCGCATCCCGGGGGTTGAGCAAATCATCCTGAACCGGATTAACAAAAAGCTGATCCACACGTTGGGGGGTCGTTTCCGGCAGGTGATCATCGGCGGTGCAGCCCTGAACGCGGAGGTGGAAGCCTGCTTTTACAAGATGCGGTTCCCCTTCACGGTGGGTTACGGCATGACAGAGTGCGCTCCCCTTATCTCCTACGACCACCATCACGAATTCGTACCCACCTCATGTGGCTCCGTGCTGAAAGGGATCATGGAGGCACGAATTGATTCACCTGACCCGGAAAACACACCCGGTGAAATCCAGGTGCGCGGTGAAAACGTGATGAAAGGGTACTACAAGAACCCGGAAGCTACCCGGGACGCCTTTACCAAAGATGGTTGGTTGAAAACAGGCGATTCGGGTGTGATGAAGGATAGGTGCCTCTTCATCAAGGGACGTATCAAGACGATGATCCTCTCTGCCAATGGGCAAAACATTTACCCCGAGGAGATTGAAGCACAGCTAAATAACCTGCGGTACGTTGCCGAGAGCTTGGTTGTACCACGTGAAAACAGGCTGGTAGCACTTGTCTACCCCGAAGTGAATGCCATCGCTTCGGACGGTATCACGCCACGGGAGCTCGAAGAGATCATGGTTGAGAACAAAAACACCCTTAATCAATCGGTCGCTCAATACGAACAAATCAGCGAAATTGAAATCGTGGAGAAGGAGTTTGAAAAGACGCCGAAAAAAAGTATCAAGCGATTTCTCTACACTTGAAATAGACAATTAGTCACTTAATTATCAAGTATGATTTTCAAACACAATCGTCAAGCATAATATCAGCATCATGAATAAAACAGTTACCGCTGTCCTATTCCTAATAGCAACTATTACCGTTGGATGCAATCAACGCACCAACACCTTTTTTGAGAAGGAACTCACGTTCCCGGAGATGGTTACCACCGATCAAAAGGTAAAGCTCTCCGCGTATGTCGTCCCCACCCCACAACAATTGGAGTGGCAACAGCTGGAGCTGACTGCCTTCATCCACTTCGGGATGAACACCTTCACAGGTCGTGAGTGGGGGGAAGGCACGGAGGATCCCGCGCTCTTTAACCCCACCGACTTTAACGCGGAACAGTGGGTAACCACCCTGCAGGAGGCTGGATTCAAGATGCTGATCCTAACGGCGAAACACCACGATGGTTTCTGCTTGTGGCCAACCGCCACTACCCAACATTCCGTGGCCTTCTCCCCGTGGCGAGAGGGACAAGGGGATGTGGTGAAGGAGGTGAAGGCGGCCTGCGACAAGTACAACATGAAGTTTGGCGTTTACCTCTCACCGTGGGACAGAAACGCGGAGAGCTACGGCGATTCGCCGAGGTACAACGCGCTGCTGACGGAGCAACTAACCGAGCTGCTCACCCGCTACGGCGAGATACACGAGGTGTGGTTTGACGGAGCCAACGGCGAAGGACCTAACGGCCGGGTTCAGGAGTACGACTGGGCACGCTTCTACCACGTGATTGACAGCCTGCAGCCTTCGGCAGTAAAGGCGATCATGGGTAACGACGTGCGGTGGGTAGGCAACGAAAAGGGACTCGGCAGGAAGACCGAGTGGAGTGTCACGCCACTGCAGCCGGATATCAACGAGTCGATCATCAGCGAGAACCGGCGACTCGACATCTCCCCCACAGCCAATGATTTAGGGGGCCGGGAACTGATCGCCAAAGCGAAGACCATCTACTGGTATCCTTCTGAGGTGGATGTTTCCATTCGCCCGGGCTGGTTTTACCATCCCGAGGAGGACGACCAGGTGAAAACGTTGAAAGAGCTGGTCAATATTTACTACCAGTCGGTAGGCATGAACTCGGTCTTGCTCCTCAACATCCCGCCCGATACACGGGGTCAACTGCATGAGGTGGATGTGCAGCGGCTAAAAGAGTTCGGTGCCTATATCCAGAACACCTTTCAAAACGAAAAGCTGATTGATGGTGAAGGGTTATGGGAAGCCCGTCCCGGGGACTCCAAGGAGTTTGCCCTGCTGCCCGATGAGCCCATCAACACGGTTCTCCTGCAAGAAGAGATCACAAAGGGTCAACGGGTAGAGGCGTTTAACGTGGAGGGACTGGTGGATGGTGAATGGGTACTATTGACCGAGGGGAGCACCATCGGCTACAAGCGACTGCTCCGGTTCAACGATGTCTCCCCTACCCGTTTACGGGTCAATATAACGGGCACCCGCGACGTGGCCAATATCGCCAAGGTGGGGGCTTACCACGCGCCAGCCCTCGGTGATTAAACGGCAACTAAAACCGGACTACTAGACTGGGCAATCAATCCAAGCAACTGAACCAAACGATATAAACGATGTTTCAACGGCGAAAGTATAAAGCCAACCCTATGAAAGCGATTCTTCTACTGCTTCTATTTATAACGACCCTGGCAAACGGGCAGACCGTGGGCGACCTGTTTAAGGCGATGCCCTCGGAACTGCTCCCTGGCCTGTCGGATGGCAATAAAACCATGTTGCTGGTCGATACCGGGCAAACCAGCGTACCTTACGCGCTGGGTGAGGTGAAAAAGAGGGTGCATAGCGATGACCACCTGCTGATTCAAACCTCTAACGTGGGCACCATCGAGCTGAAGTTGCTGCCGGTTGCCCACCTACCGGTAACCAAGGGTCCCATGTCGCAAGGATTGGCTAGGCCGGACTCCGAAACGCCAAATCTCACATCCCAGGACTCAATGATTATTTGCGTGATCAGGACCGTCTGCGCCCAGGCGTGCGACAGCCACATCGATTTTTACAGCACGGGGTGGAAGAAAATAGACGATTCCACGCTCCTACCTACCATCAACGGAGAAATTTTCTTTGATTCTTCCCAAAAAGGGCGGGAAAATTATAAATATGCTGTATCTTTGCCGGGAATTTATCCCGTATCGGCTAAGTTCAGCGGTAACGGGACCGATCTGCTCCTTGCTTTCGATTTCAAGAAACACCTTGATGACCGACAAATTGAAGAGGTAGTACCTTTCCTCAAGAGCGACAAGATCGTGCTCAAATGGGACGGGATATCCTTCAAGGAGTAGGTAAGAATAACGACACTTTGCACCCGTAGTTCAATGGATAGAATACCGGATTCCGGTTCCGGCGATGTGGGTTCGATTCCCGCCGGGTGTACTTTTTAAGCCGACTATCAGTCACATAAGAATTTCTTTATTTCAGCAACAATTTGCTGCCAGTCCAGCAATTTCCCGGTGCCAATATCACCGCAAGCCAGCTCGCCGGATGCCGTTCCAAAGAGGTGATAGCCGTGTTTTTTCAGCTTTTGGATATTTTCTTGTACAATGCTGTTTTCATACATGGCCGTGTTCATGGCGGGGAAAATCAGCACGGGGTTTTTTGTCGCCATTACAGTCGTGCTGAGCATATCATCGGCTATGCCATTGGCAATTTTACCGATTATATTGGCTGTTGCAGGAACAATGACTAACAGATCTGCCGCTTTTGCCAGGCTAACGTGCTTCGTGTCCCATTTTGCTACCGGGTCAAACATTTCTGTCACCACGGCATTGCGCGATAGGGTTTGAAAGGTAAGTGGCGTAACAAACTGTTGAGCCGCTTTCGTCATGATTACCTTCACGTTATAGCCGTCTTTTCTCAACTGATTGACCACCTCAACAGCCTTGTAGCACGCTATCCCACCCGACACGCCGATTACCACGGTTTTTTTCGTGTTAGTTTCGCGGGGGTGCCCCGGCGTGATTTCTTCTCCTTTTAAATGACTGTTAGTATTCATAATCCAATAATCTTCAAATTAATTTCTTAACTTTCGCTTGTAACTGTTTAATAGCTTTCAGGCTCGACTTGCGTAAATTTCGTGACCCATCTACTGCTTGATTGCTAAAAGGAAAATAACTCGCTTGCGCTCAAACAGCTTTCCTTTTTTAACGCAATCTTCGCTGGATGTGTTCCCACGAAAGTTTACGAGGTCTTCGCCCTGAAAGCTCAAACAGTAAACAACACGCGAACGTTAAGTTAATTTTTTAGCATACTGTCAATAATCAGTTTTGCAATTTCAGACTTACCGACTGCCCGGGCAATTATCTTCTTTCCTTTCACCAAAATAGCTTGATGATTGGTTTCGCCGATCGCTGAAGCTTCATTCGCCACGACCAAATCGCACCTGTTTTTTTCTGCCAATTCATTGGCAACATGCAGTAATTCGGTTTCATCCACGTTTACAAGTAGCTTAAATCCCACTAGGAAGGTGTTCGGGTTGTTCTTTTTTATCAACGGGATGACTTTTTTCGTTCGTTTTAATCCAACGAGAATATCCTCGTCCGATGAGATTTTTTCGCCCGTGGAGTATCGTGATCGCGGGTTTTCTAATAGATAACGCACCTCTTCAGCCGTGAAACCATCGGGATGTTGTAGCGCTTCAATTTCCCGTGCAAGCTTAACATGGCTAACCAAGTAGCTAAATGTAAAATCCGAAATCGCCATGGAATGGATAAAATAATCCAGTGCCACTTCTTTCGTCAGCTTATCCACCGCTTGAAACACGCTTTCAGCATCCGTTACAGGAATAAAACTGACTTTCTTTTTGTCATTTTCAGCTAACCCTTTGATAATCGCATTTCGGGTGTGGATGTAGTGAACGTGAAAATCGGCAACAGATGGCGTGTTGAACTTGCTGAGCACGGCTTCCAAGCAGTGCCATCCCAACGAACCCGTGCTGATATTCGTGATTTCACGCACTCCATCCATGCTTTCAGAAGTTCCCCCGGCTGTAATGGCAATATTTATCATTGTTAGCATGTTTTTAGCCGTGAAAGAAGTTGTCAGAAAAACGAATCAACCGTTTGTCCGGCAGTTTCAGTGATTTTTTTCAAAATCTGGTTGTTATCGCCCAGTAAAAGCACGGTCGGCTTGTAATTTGCTACCTCGTCAGGTGTCATATGCGCGTAAGCCATGATGATGACTTTATCGCCCGGTTGTACCAGTCGAGCCGCGGCACCGTTTAGGCAGATGGTTCCGCTTCCCCGCTTTCCCTCTATCACGTAAGTTTCAAAGCGCGCACCGTTGTTATTATTGACAACCTGCACTTTTTCGTGTACGACGATTCCGGCTGCATCTAACAGGTCACGGTCGATGGTGACACTTCCGGTGTAATTCAAGTTGGCCTCGGTGACTGTTGCCCGATGCAACTTCGATTTTAGTATCGTTAAAAACATAGACTTTTCTAATTGTTCTATAAAAAGGTAATATTAAGCCACCACGTGTCTTACATTTGTTCGTGAACACATTTGCTTCGTGCTTCGGTCTTCCAACTTTATTCCTCTCCCAAAATTCGATTGTCAATCAGCCGGGTTTTACCAAACTTCACGGCGACCGCCGCGAGTGCCTGATGTTCAACTTTCTTGATTTCAGTCAAGCTTGGAAAATCGTAAATATCCACGTAATCAATCTCGGCCAGCGGCATTTCTTTTATTTTGTCGGCAATAATGGAAACGAGTTTCTGAACCGCTGTTTCGCCTGCCAAAAACGCTTTTTCGCCCTCTGCAAGGGCTTGATTAAGGATTGTAGCCTGTTTTCTTTCTTCCTCGTTAAGGTAGGTGTTTCTTGAACTCATGGCCAGCCCGTCCTCCTCACGCGCGATCGGGCAAACCACCAATTCGATATCTTGATGCGTATCACGAACCATTTTCATCAGGACGGCAGCTTGTTGAGCATCTTTTTGCCCAAAGTAGGCTTTGTCGGGTTTCACGATGTTAAAAAGCATATTCACCACCGTGGTCACGCCTTTAAAATGGGTAGGACGCGAAGCACCGCAAAGCACGCGTGTGATATTGCCCTCCACTTCCACGAAAGTAGCACTGCCTTCCGGGTACATTTCCGTTACCGAAGGATAAAAAACCACATCGCCACCGGCACCCACGGCAAGCGCCGTGTCACGCTTAATGTCACGAGGATAGGTTTCGTAATCTTCGTTAGGAGCAAACTGCGTAGGGTTTACAAAATCGCTTACAACTACCACGTCGTTCTCAGCTTTAGCACGTCTGATAAGCGACAGATGCCCTTCGTGCAGAAACCCCATGGTAGGGACCAATCCAACGGTTTTGTTTTTCGTGCGTTGAGCTTTCAAGTAGTTCCGAAGTTCAGAAATCGTTGTGATGATCATTGCCCTTGTTACTTATAGGTATACTCCTCGGAAGGGAAATCACCGCTTTGCACTTCGTGGATGTAATTTTTTACGGCAGAAGTGATTATGCTGTTCAGGTCGGCGTATTGTTTTACAAATTTCGGAACAAAATCGTTGTACATTCCCAACATATCTTGCAGTACCAATACTTGTCCGTCACAATATCTCCCGGCACCAATACCGATGGTTGGGATGAAAAGCCGCTCAGAAATCTCTTTTGCCAGTGTTTCGGGTATCCCTTCCAACACGATAGAGAAAACACCAGCATCTTGCAGTGCCAAGGCATCATCCAAGATTCGTTTTGCATTTTCTTCATCGCGACCCTGCACTTTGAAACCTCCAAAAGCATTTACCGACTGTGGTGTAAGTCCCAAGTGCCCCATCACGGGAATTTGAGCATCAATTATGGCTTTTACTTGGTCGATAATGCTGCATCCACCTTCCAGTTTTACCGCTTCGGCGCCACCTTCTTTTACTATTCGCCCGGCATTTCTAATAGTATCTTCTACCGAAACGTGGTAAGAGAGGAAAGGCATATCGCTCACTATCAGGGCATGCGTGTTGGCATTTGCATTGGCTTGAACAATCATTTTAGTGTGGTAAATAATATCATCCACCGTAACGGGCAGCGTTGAGTCGTGTCCTTGCATGGTCATTGCCAACGAATCACCAATGAGAATGGAATCGACTCCGGCGTCAATAACCAGCTTGGCCATTGAATAATCGTAAGCCGTGAGCATGGTAATTTTTCTACCTTCGTTTTTGAATTCTTGATACGTTTTTACCGTTACTTTCTTCTTCATATTATCTATTTTTGTTATTCATCAAAAATGTTTTTTAGACGAAAATCGTCTATCATACGCATCGTTTCTTTGCCTAAGACCTTATACACTTCGGTTAATCCCGGTAACTCTTCGGCAAGGATTTCAAGGTGTTTTCTTACCGTTTGGACGTCGCCACGCTTGATAGGTCCGGTCAAAGCCTCTTTGGGCCCCTTCCCCTCCAAGTTTTGTAACACGCTTGCCATCAGTGTATTCGCGGCAGGATTTAGAACGTGGCTTGAAATTCTAGCCAACTCGAAAAGCTGGTTGGATGCATGCACCAATGTGACCAAATAATTCGAGATCATGCATGCCCCGGCGTGATAAGCCGCTTTTTGTTCCTTTTTAATTTCTGCAAATGTAAGGCTTTTATCTTCAAAAACCTGCTTTATTCCTAACAAGTCACCTTGCTCACCTTCCAAAAAGAACGTTGTTTTGCTAAGCATTTTCACGGCTTGCTCAACCGTGCTGAAAGCCAACAGCGGATGTGCAGAGCAGGTTTCATGTCCTTGTTTTTTAAGCGAAATCAGCACGTCGGATGTTTTTAGCCCACTCGCGTGTATAAAGGTCTTTTTTTCGTGAATGTTTAATTCGGCAACCTGATTAGCCACGCTTTCTATCGCGTCGTCGTTGGTGGTAATCCAGATGAATCGACTTTCGTTTACCATCTCTTCAAGCCGGGTGTAAGCCTTGGAAGAGGTGAGCAGCGCGGCTGTTTCAGCACTTTTAAATGTTCTACTAAAATACCCGCGGATAGCTATCCCGTTCTCTTTGAAAAAAACGCCCAAAGAAGTTCCCACATTCCCGGCACCGATAAATGAGGTCATTTTTTTAATCCTTTATTATTTAAACCTGTAGTTCTGTGAAATGATAAAGTATAAGTTCAAATAATTTAATTTCACAGATTATTAGTGCAAAGATAATCCTTCCATGATGAACTTCTCGAAAAAAGAAAAAAGAAAGCACATTGATACTTGAATTGGTTTGGGCTATCTCGACGCGGATGTCGCTTACTATCTTGTAAATGGAAACGCTCGATGGCTTCACCAAAGATAGTTGCCGTTCCCCCACGTCAAAAGGGATTCGCTCACTTTTCTTTTCATGGTCTGTTCCTGATATAATTTCCTCTATTATTTGGCAAATTATTTGAACAAAAGCACCAATAAGTTCCGAAAAATCAAAATATTTTGATTTTTCGGAACTTATTAATCACCTCTGGCAATTTATGTCTAGCTGTTAATTACGCGACTTACGCATTTCCGAATATTTTGGTTTCAGACACAAAAAATGAAATTAATGGAGAACAATTTCGCAATATCAAAAAATACACGTACATTTGTACATACATGAAGATTCATGGGATGAGATTATTCCTCGCCACGGCATAATCCAAGTAAACTTGTCTTCTGCTCGTTTGGCTTAACGGAATAGTTCACTGAAGTTAGACTATTCCTCGCCATGGCCTTGTCCAAGCAAGCTTGTCCAATGCTCATTTGGCTTAACGGAATAGTTCCATACACTAAAACAAAAAAGGTAAATCGTATGAAAGTAATAACTACACGGGAAATTGTCAGGGAGACCAAAAAATATTTTGAGCTGGCAGAGAAAGAACGAGTCGCTGTCAAGAGGGGTAAAAAATATGTGAATCTAATCGTCACAAATGATCCAGATACGAAATTCGTTAGTGAGGCTTGGATTAAAGAATTTATGAGCATTCCACCTGAATATAGAACCAATCCTTTCGAGGTCAGTCCATCAGGTGATTTGTTTTTTGCTGACAGGCGTAATATCGAGCATATTGATAAAGCCTTAGCAGGTCAAACAAAAAGGCTATCTAAAGAAGAAAGAGAAGAATTATTTACCCCATGAAATCACCAGACACAAGATACATAATTGAATATAAGGAGCAATTTATAAAGGATGTCTTGAACCACAAAAAAGCGGGAAGAAATACAATTCTCATGAAAGTCAATTCCCTTGTAAATGAATTAGAAAAGCATCCCACCTTCGGAACAGGTAAACCTGAAGCCTTAAAAGGAAACAGAAAGGGACAATGGTCAAGACGTATAACAAAAGGACACCGACTAACCTACGAAATACACGAAGACCTTAAAACCGTGTTAATCATCAGCGCATCGGGACATTATGGAGCAAGATGAACACAACAGCTTACTAACTGCCGACATCATGATGTTTTACCGTGGGTAATTGAATTTGGTACTTAACGGCAACAAATCGTATCAGCATCACGGAAGAAGCCGAAATAATGTTAATCAAAGCACGGTTCATATCGAGCCAATAACATAACGCAAACACGAGACCTCCGATAATACAAGCTACCGCGTATATATCCCTACGCAATATGAGGGGTACTTCGTTAATTAAAACATCTCTAATTAAGCCCCCAACCGAGCCTGTGATCATACCCATGATAATGGCTACCCAAAACGGGTAATTCGCGTCTAAGGTTTTTTCTATCCCCACCACTACAAACAGGCCGAGACCTATGGTGTCGAATAGAAACAGGGTTTTATTCAACTTGAAAATTAATTTTTTAAGAAAAACAAACGACAGCAAGGCAACTGCGGTAACGATTAAATAGGAGCTGTTTAACATCCAGAATGGCGTTACATCTAACAATAAATCACGCGTTGTCCCGCCACCAATAGCCGTGACCAGCCCAACGACATACGCTCCAAACCAATCGAACTCTTTTTCGGCCGCTAACCGTATTCCGCTTAAAGCGAATGCAAAAGTTCCAATATGGTCCAGCAGTATGACAAAATTTTCTCTAATATATTCTGATACAATTTCAAATATTCCTCCAAGCATATGACATCAATTTATGGTCTGTAACCCCTTGTTTTAATTTCAACAGATTATCAGTGCAAAGATAATCCTTTAATTGATAAAGCTTTGATAGGAGGAATAAAAGGTTACACGAAGAAGCATAGGGTTATTTTGTTCGCTTAATCCATTCTTTCGCGATGGTGGCGTCGTACCCCATCTTTTTAGCCTGAAGAAAGTCCCCGCGAGCCGCCAACTTATCAAACTGCTCCAAGCGCAAACGGCCGCGCAAAATGTAAAAATAGGGGTTGTCCTTTTGTGAACTCCATGCCGCTTGCAAGTCAGCAGCCGCCCGTGAAAGCCGGTCGGTGTTCAGGTAACACTCTGCCCGGTTCATGTAAAAGATGGGGTTCGGATCCTGCGCGGTTTCCAACAGGTGGGTATAAATTTCACCGGCAGCCTCCCAGTTGTCGTCCAGCTTAAAGAGCAACGACTCACACAACTTCGTGTACATATTGTCCGGATCAATCTCTTTCGCGGAGTTGAAATCGGCCTCGGCACTTGTTCGGTTGCTCTTATCCAGAAACAATAAACCCCGGCGGTAATAGGCCTCCACGTCGTCCGGGTGGTGACGAATGATGGCATCATAATCCTCCATCGCCTCATCGAAACGGTCCATATCGCATAACAGGGAGGCACGGTGATGCAGCACCACCTCGGGCATCGGGTTGTTACCCAGGGAAGCGGTGAACGAGATATACGCATCGTCAAGCAGTCCCAGCTGTCGCTGCAAGATACCCAGGTTCAATAGCAGCACGGGGTTGTGCTCGTTTGCGGGTTCCATCGCCATGGCCCGCTGTAAGGCGTAAGCCGCGCTATCCAGCTTGTTCGCCTCGATATAGTCGGCCGATTGGCTAACCCACCCCATGTAATCGGGTGTTTGCGCCACCAAAAAGAACGAACAAAGGAATAGAAATAGCGTAAGTAAAGTTTTCATTTCTTTTTTTGATTGGTCTCCCTTGCAAAAGTACATGAAAAGACCATTTTGAACAAACAGATGAAATAATATACGGAAGGCGTTTGAAAACCAATGAGCGTTTATTAAGCAGATATTGAAGCCGCTAAAACTCAGAATTGAAGTGGAAGCGGATGTTCTTGAAATCCTGTTGCGCCATCATCAAGATGTAGTTCGATTCCGCGAGGAAGACATCCCGCCCCTCCTTATCGAGCGCCATGTACTGGTGCTTTCGCTGCTTGAATTCCTCCAGTTGTGCCGCATCATCACTCTCGATCCAACAGGCTTTATAGAGGTTGATGGGTTCCCACCGGCACTGCGCCCCGTACTCGTGCAGCAACCGGTACTCGATCACCTCGAACTGGAGCTGACCGACCGTCCCAATCACCTTCCTGCCATTGAACTGGTTGGTGAAGAGCTGGGCGACCCCCTCGTCCATCAGTTGCTCTACCCCCTTGTGGAGCTGCTTTGCCTTCATGGGATCGGCGTTCTCGATGTACTTGAACATCTCGGGCGAGAAGCTGGGCAACCCTTTAAAGTGGAGCAACTCACCCGAGGTGAGCGTGTCGCCGATCTTGAAATTACCGTTATCGGGCAACCCCACGATATCGCCCGCGAACGCCTCGTCCAGGATCTCCTTTTTCTGCGCCATGAAGGCGGTCGGCGACGAGAACCTCATCGTGCGGTCAAGCCGCGCGTGCCGGTAGTTCACATTCCGCTCGAACTTGCCGGAGCAGACTTTCAGAAAAGCGATGCGGGAGCGGTGATTGGGGTCCATGTTCGCGTGAATCTTGAAGATGAAGCCGCTGAACTCCTCCTCGTAAGGGTCTACCGTACGCTCGATGGCCTGCACGGGACGAGGCGAAGGGGCGATCTCGATGAAGCAGTCCAGCAACTCCTTTACACCGAAGTTGTTCAACGCGGAGCCGAAAAAGACCGGCGCCAACCTGCCCGCGAGGTACTCCTCACGATCGAATGCGGGGTACACTCCGGTAATCAACTCCAAGTCGTCGCGTAGCCTCTTCGCTAGCGCACCGCCAATATGCTGTTCCAGCTCCGGCCCGTTCACATCCAGCCGAATCGACTCGGTGACCCGCTGCTTGCTCGGCTGATAGAGATCCAGGCTATCGCGGTAAAGGTTGTACACCCCCTTGAATCGCTCCCCCATATCGATAGGCCAGCTCAAAGGTCGAACGGTAATCTGCAACTCCTCCTCCAGCTCGTCGAGGATTTCAAACGGATCACGCCCCTCGCGGTCCAGCTTGTTCACGAAAATCATCACCGGAGTGTGGCGCATCCTGCAAACCTCCATCAGCTTGCGGGTTTGGGTCTCCACCCCTTTCGCCACGTCCACCACCACGATCACGCTATCCACCGCCGTGAGGGTACGGTAGGTATCCTCTGCGAAATCCTGGTGACCGGGCGTATCCAATATGTTTATCTTATGGTCGTTATACTCGAATCCCATCACCGAAGTGGCGACCGAGATACCGCGCTGTTTCTCGATCTCCATCCAGTCGGACGTGGCCGTCTTCCTGATCTTATTCGACTTCACGGCACCCGCCACGTGAATGGCACCACCAAAAAGCAACAACTTCTCGGTGAGCGTGGTCTTTCCCGCGTCGGGGTGGCTAATCACTGCGAACGTGCGTCGCCGCCGAATCTCTTCTTTTTCTGTCATCTATTTCTATTCTTGTCTTCCTTGTAATCCCTCGTATTTCCGCTTCTCCCGTTTATTCTATCCTTAATATTTCTTTCATCACGCGATACTTGCCCATGAAAAACCCTGAAAGTTACTTCTTGCTACCCATGATATTCCAATGATATTCCATGCGACTGAATCGCTTGAATGCAGCGCCCCAACGCATCCTCCCACGTGGGGATAACCACGTTGAACGCCGCACGAATCTTGGCGTGATCCAGCACGCTATACGTAGGGCGCACCGCGGCCGCTCCGTACTCCTCCGATGAAACGGGCAGCAGCTCGCACCCGGTTAGGCCTGCCAGCCGCTGGATCGCTCGGACAAAGTCGAACCAAGTAACCGCCCCCACGTTAGAAAAGTGATACAGCCCCGTTTTCCACGTCTGCTCCTCCTCAGCACGTTGCAAGATATAAAGGATCATCTCCGCCAGGTCGACCGCGTAAGTGGGGCTACCCGTTTGGTCGTTCACCACGGTAAGGCTCTCCCGCTCACCCATCAGCCGGATCATCGTCTTCACGAAGTTGGAGCCAAATTCCGAAAAGAGCCAAGCGGTACGCAGGATAATCCAGTCGCCCCCCACCGCTTGCAGGGCCTCCTCCCCTTGCAACTTCGATTCGCCGTAAACCGAGAGCGGCCGCGGCTTTACCGCCTCCGTGTAGGGAACGTCCGAGTGACCGTCGAACACGAAATCGGTCGACAGGTGAATTAACCTCACGGCGTGTTCCCTGGTCACCAGCGCCAGGTTCCGCACCGCCTCCTCGTTCACGGCGAACGCACGTTCGGGCTCCGCCTCGGCCTTGTCTACCGCCGTGTAGGCCGCCCCGTTCACGATGTACTGAATATGGTAACGGGTCACGTAATCGTCTACCTGCTCCTTATCGGTGATATCCAAGCTATCCACGTCCGTGAAAAAAAAGCGGAAGGGGAGGTTCACCCTCTCGCTCACGCTCTTCAACGCGCACCCCAACTGCCCGTACGCGCCGGTTACCAGCACGTTCTTCTGCACCAACCCGTAAAAGACCGGTCGGGGGAGAACAACCTGATCAGTTCCCCCCAGGTGCTTGCTCATACCCGTGAAAATAGCCATACTTCCTTGTTATTGAACGGTGTTATATTTCTCCGAGAGCAACCTCAACAGCTTGGTTATCTGGTCGACCGACGCTTGGGTCTCCCACGAGATCTCCTTTTGCTGCACCTTGAGCAGCAGGTAACCGTATAGCGCCGTAAAGCAGGTCTCCAGCTCGGGCATCTCCGGGTCGGTCCCCTTTGCCCGAAGCGCAACGATATGGGGTAGCGTGTTGTAGTACGTGGCGATATATTCCGATTCCGCAGGGTCTTTCAATAACCGCAAATGAGTATCGGTTAAGTCGATGATAATATTCTTGTTGATCTGGAGGTGTCCCTTCTCCTGCACCCCCTCCGATTGCATCATCATGATCAATCCCTCGTACCAATCCCTGGCCTCCTTTCGCTCCTCCGGCGAATGGTACACCGGGTTCACGAGCGACTGCTCGACCTTGTCGATATCCAGCCCGTACGCGCGCAAGAGATCCTCCACCTGCCACATGAACAGCAGGTACTCCGCGATATTGTCTCGTGTAGGTCGTACTGACAAAATATTGTAATTTAGCCACAAAATTACAACATTATGCCCAAGAACCGTGCCATCGAGGTGAATAATTTTCCCTTACCGACAATGCGATACCAGGACTTTCTCACCGCATTTGCCCCCACTTTACATTTTTTCGGCTATTTTTGTAACTATAAAAGGCAAAGGGATGGTTACATGGCATATCATTGAGTCGGGTTACTTCCTCGGTGATGGCGGGGTGATGTTTGGCTCGATTCCCAAAAGGTACTGGTCGGCCAAGTACAAGGTCGATAATCACAACATGTGCGTGATGGCACTCCGGTGTTTATTTATCGATACCGGTGGGCGGCGGATTCTCGTGGACGCGGGGATAGGTAACAAGCACGATCACCGGTTAAAGTTCTACCAGCCCCACGACCAGAAAGATGTCGCACAAGCCATTCGCGAGATAGGGTACCCGCCAGAAGAGGTGACCGACGTGATCTTAACACACCTCCATTTTGACCACTGCGGCGGTAGCACCATGCTAAACGAGGCAGGAAAAACAGTACCCACCTACCCCAACGCCACCTACTGGGTGAGCCTGAATCAGTGGGAGAACTACCGAAGTCCCATGCTCTTCGAAAAAGGGTCGTTCTTCTCCGATAACATCGAACCCGTCCACGAAGCGGGGCAGCTACAATTCGTTAAGGGGGACACCCGAATAGACGCACATGTCCGACTGGAACTATACGACGGTCACTCACCCGGGCAAATCGTGGTACTCCTTGACACCCCTCAGGGCAACTACGCGTTCCCGGGCGACGTAGTTCCCACCTCGCTCAACCTGTCGTTAAGTTGGGTTTCTGCCTACGACAACAGCGCGGCCATCGCCATGGAAGAGAAAAAGCGGTTCTTGGACAAGGCGAAAGTCGACCATAGGACGCTGATCTTCTGCCATGACGCGTACACGGTCTCGACGAAACTGTAGTTCCTGTTTTATGACTCCTTTTTTATCCTTATAGAGGCTGAATAGAAGTAGAACCTACGAGAACATCGATTAGTAACCCAGAAAACAGATTCTACATTATGCGAAAGAAAACAGCTCTTTTAATCTCTTTGATAGCGGTATTAATCTCTTGTGGATATAACGATGGCGTGAAAGTGCAGATCGACTCGCCTATACTACCCGTGTTATCCGGTAAGGAGTATAACCCCGTGCAACAGATTACCCTGGTACTCGATAACGACACGGACTACAATATAAGGAAGGTGGTCTTCTCCCTGCAAGGTACCACAGATAGCGAAGACATCGCGAAAATATCTATTTTCAAAACCGATGAAGCGGGAAAGTTCGATACAGCGGAAACTATTGCTGAAACGATACCGAAAGGTAACATGGCGGCGTTCACCCATCATTTTCCTTTGACGGAAGATACGCTTACCCTTTGGGTATCCGTCACGCTCAAAGAGAACATCGACCTCACGCACCGCGTAGGGATACGATGCGAAAAAATTATCACCAACAAAGGGAAACTGCACATTCCTGAAAGTGAAACCAACCCCCTGCGTGTGGGCGTTGCGCTCCGTCAACATGGTCAAGACGGGGTACATACCTCCCGCATACCGGGACTAGCCACCTCAAAGCAGGGAACGCTGCTGGCGATTTATGATGCACGATACGAAAGCGCACGTGATCTACAAGGGCATATAGATATTGCCATGAACCGAAGCCTTGATGGGGGACGCACCTGGGAACCCATGCAGGTGGTACTCGACAGAAACGAATGGGGTGGCATGCCGGAAAAATACAACGGGGTGAGCGATGCCTGCATCCTGGTAGATAAGAAGAGCGGCGACATCTACGTGGCTGGACTTTGGATGCACGGCGTGCTTGATGGTGAAACCGGGAAATGGGTGGAAGGGCTGACCGCCGATAGCACCCGATGGATTCACCAGTGGCAAGCAAAGGGATCACAACCCGGGTACGGCGTGAAAGAGACATCGCAATTCCTGATTACCAAGAGTAGCGATGACGGCCTCACCTGGGGCGAGCCGTTAAACCTCACCCACCTCAAGAAGAGAGAGTGGTGGCTCTTCGCCCCGGCACCTGGGCAAGGCATTACCATGACGGACGGCACGTTGGTTTTGCCCACCCAGGGCAGGGATGAAACCGGGGTGCCGTTTTCCAACATCACCTGGAGTAAAGATGGTGGTAAGAGCTGGGAAACCAGCCATCCAGCCACGAAAAACACCACGGAGTGCGCGGTCGTTGAGCTTGAGAATGGAGATTTAATGCTGAATATGCGGGATAACCGCAACCGGGGCAATAAGGAGGTGAACGGTCGTTCCGTGTTTGTCACCGGCGACCTTGGACAAACCTGGACGGAGCACCCCACGTCGCGCAAAGCCCTTGTTGAACCCACCTGCATGGCCAGCCTGCACAAGCATACCTATCACGACAAAGGAAAAGAGAGATCGTTACTGCTGTTTGTCAACCCGGCATCTGCCTTGCACCGAAACAATATCACGCTAAAGGTGAGTTACGACGATGGCGACAGCTGGCCCGAAGAACAGCATATCTTGCTGGATGAATACAGCGGGCGGGGATATTCATGCATTACCTCGGTCAACGATTCTACCATCGGGATTCTTTACGAGAGTAGCCAGGCAGATATGGTCTTCCAAACGGTATCTTTAGAGGAAATAGTGCCGTAATGCTCACATCACGTTTCCACTTTCTAATATGATTCCGCTTTCACTCTTTACAGTAACATGCAAGCTTTTATTGGGTGCATTGGTGAACCAATAAACCTCTATCTCACCTATGTTTGACTGAGAGACAATGGCACCACCTGTAATATCCCACTTAACTTCCCCTACCGATATCAACCCATGGTTGTCTAAAGTATATAGTGCACTATTCTTACCCGTTTTATGTTCAACTACCCGGGATTTTGCTTCGGTCAGTCTTTCATATAGGTAGTTTATGGTCGTATCAAGTACTACTCGCGTGTTATCATGGGGGCTATCGTCAGCATTTAAGTGCAGGTCATGCTTCACGTTGTTGAAAGCATGAAGCTTACAGGGTAAATTCACCTCTTGCATACGCTCTTCAATGGCTGCACTGCCGTACATTTTGATAAAATTACTACCTATATTATGAATTAGATCTCCCGTGATACCCTCAAAGGGCATACCTGAGTGAAAGGGCACCACGTCATCATCCGTCCCGTGAAACAGAAGCATATTCACGTTATCATCATGATCGATCAACTCCAAGTCAGTGACACCTCCCGATAAGCTAACCACCCCTTTTGTTTGGGTATTTAGCGGGAGAGGTCCCAAATCATCCCTGAATAAATTAGCGCCCGTGGACTTGTAAACCTCATGTTGTTCCATGATAGCAGCTGTCAACGCGGTTATTGCTCCCGCGCTATGTCCCATATAGAACACCGCTGTAGTGTCAATACCATAAAGATGGGCGTTATTGATCAAGAAGCGTGTGGCACTTCTGTAATCTTGAACGGCACGGTAAATGGTTCGCTCAATAGAGGAAAGACCGAGTAGCGTAGTTCCTAACCTGTAATTGATGGATGCTACCACGTAACCTCGCCCGGCAAAATCGTTTGCCAACATGGGTATAGGAGCACTCTGTTTGTCGCCAAACAAAAAGGCACCACCGTGTGCCATCACGATCAAAGGACGTTTAGTCACAACATCGTTTCGTGGGTGATAAAGGTCCAATTTCAAATCGAGGGGTACTACGTCAGTCTCAAGGATATTGTTTCCAAGTTTTTCGGTTACCAATTTAACATAGTCAGAATTAGAGCCATCTTCCGATGAAAGTCCGGTGTAAAACCCTTTCTGGTTATCGTAAACAACATCTTCTTGTATGGCCACTTGACTGTTTGGGAGCGTATGTAAATAGCGTGGGAAAATGTTTGTATCTATGACAACGTTGTTCCAAGGTGTTTCGATTCTATATAACGGGTACGCCTTATCAGGCAAATTACTCCCCGGGAATGTGACCAATAGGTCATCTCCCTTAGCTTTGAATAAAACAATGGTATGGTTGTTTTCAACTGAGACCAAACAGCCCTCATCAAAGGTAACGGCGATCGAGTCGCAAGAGCTTCCTTTATCTGTAAAACAGTAAGCTGAAAAGGGTGCATTGTCGCTTGACTTGCTCACTTTAAGGTAGAAAACTTCAGGCGGGATGTTTGCGCGATATAACCCTTCCAAATCAACGTCTGAAATATCTGTAACACCTGAGATATCTGAAACATCTGAAAGCTCAAGAATTTCTTCTTGGTCCTCACATCCCATTATCAGGGTCACAAAAACCAACAGTATCGAAAAAACAATATGAAAAGGTATCCTGTGCATCAATATTTCGGCTTTAAATAATCACTCGCCCGGGAACTCGCAGTACTCCTTGATACCCATCAAGACATCTACGCATTCCCGGGCGACGTGAATCCCACCCCGCTCAACGTGTCGTTAAGCTGGGTTTCAACATACGATAAGGCTTCATTTCTTAATTGCCATAGACATACACTTCAGCTATACTTGTAAATGGCGCTCTATTACTATCCGGCAAATAAAGTTTCAAATAACGCCCTTGAAACGTTGATGTGGCTTCAATGGTCAATTTATCACCGCTAGTGAACACCCCTTCCCCAATTTCAACCCAGTCAGGCGAATCCGGATCGTCCGTATTGCTAACGAACAACTGAACCGTTTTGGCATCAGTGTTGCCTCTCCGGCGATAAATATCAAAATAAGCGATCTTCTTGGGAGATGCCATATCGATAATTGCCCAGTGAGGTAGAGGAAGATCGGGGCCCCATTGCGAGTGCCAGAACGTACCCAAATTCCCGTCGATCAATGTATGCATGCCCCCTCCATCGCTAGCTTTTTCATCCGAAACTTGCAAAACCCGCCAATCGCTTCTATCATACATGTAGGTCGCGGGGAAAAGCTCGAGATGTTTTTCCCACTCGGTGTAAAAGGTATCCACCGATTCCTCCTCGGGAATGTAAAGCGACCTGTGTTCAAATTCGGAGTTGGCCGCCGGTGACGGATCGAGAACGGTTACGTATTCATCGGCCGGCATTCTCACGATGGTGGTTTCACCATTATTCTGCAGGTAACGAATTTCGTTAAACACCAACCCTTCGGGTGCAGAAAACCACTCTATAGTTCCCTCTTTATCAGTCAAGCCCAAACTTTTAACACGCCGGTTTGACAACGAGGATTCATAAAACTCCCCGTACGAAGAACCAAAGTCGGTAACGGCCAACGAGCGATGGCCAAAGTTATCGACCGAGTAGATATTGAACGTGTACGATTTCTCGGGCATGTTCGGAAGAATCACTTGAATACTATCCATCCCCGTGTTGAACGAAACGGGAACGCTTACTGAATCAGCCCCACTATTCCACAAGATGTTCAATGTCTTAACATTTACGGCGTTGTACATCCAGCCTCTAAACTGAATCCGGTTTTTACCCGCTATAAAGGAGACTGAATCCGGTTTGGGTGCGTAGATGATTTCACCTCCCTCAATGAAGTCTTTATGTATGTCCATAAAATCTTCACATGAATATAAAACCGAAACCGATAGAATAATCAATAGTAATTTATTTATTGTCTTCATAACTTCACACGATTATTTTATTGTAGTACCTCTCCGTAAACGTCCACATCCGCGGGGTGAGTGAAGGTAGTTCCCCCCCATGTACTCGTAACCACGAAACGCAGGTAGCGCAATGGCTCTTGCGTTAGCTCAAACACAAATTCGTGACCAACCTCAGCCGACGCCATATCTTCATCGGTCACCGTGCCCACGGGTAAATCGGATGGCTTAATAATTTCACAGTCCATGATTTTGGTCCATTCACTCCAATCCCCACTTTGCGAGGGCCTGTCCACTTTACCATATATGGTGAACTTTTTAGGGTTGCCCCAATTGTAATACTGGCTGCTAAAAAAGCGTTGAAACATTACCACCCGGCTTAATTTAGCAACCACCCCTAAATCGATCGTGAAGGGCGCGGGAAGTGATGAGTTGGGTGAGTGCCCAAACGTACTGTGGTCGTCATCAATTATATAACTATCCATACCTTCCCAGTTGGTGAAGTTCTGGTCATTCCCCAATTTCATGATATTCATTTTAGACTTATCAAGTTTCTCCTCGTACATGGGGATGATGGTTCCTTCCTCAGGAAAAATCGTATCGGACTTGTTATCCCAATGATCCCTTATAATCGTGGCAAAAACACGAGGCTCGGGTTCATAGCCCCTCAAGCTCTGTCGTGCGGTATCCGCTTCGGAGGTCACGATCCTCATCGTTTGCAAATTACCCAGTGAATCTTGAGCCAGGAACTCAAAGGTAAGGGGAGCCTTTAATTCATTGACCCAGTTGAATTGAGCCCCACCAAAATCACTGATTATGTTGACCGTTTTTACCACTTTACTTAAGGGCGACTCCAACGGCTGGATCGTTACTACCACAGGATTGGATAGCTCTTGAGCCCGATTATAGGTGAACAGTTCCACCTTATGTTCCTGCGTATCGTTGTATCCCAATATCTCTAGCTTGTTCTCGTAAAACGAGGAAGAAGCTTCATACGTTGCACCCGTGGTGATCTGGTAAACTCCTTTCACGCCCAATATATCTTCCACGTTGGGTATCTTGTACGATATAATGGCACCACCGGGGATGTTTTCAACCTGTATATCCGTAACTGGAGCAGGTTTACCTAAACTGCCAGTTATTGGCTCTAGCTTTTTTTCATCACAAGAGATCGCGATGAAGAGGAAAAGCATTAAATAGACAATGTATTTTCTCATAATTCCATCTTGTTTTAAATTACCACCCCGGATTTTGTATTAACTGGGGGTTTCTAGTTAAGTCGAGCTCTGGAATGGGAGCGAAGTAATCCCTATAGGTGAATTTCTGAATGTACAGGGTGGTTACCGTGTAGTAATCTTCCAGTTCCGACGCGTTGACATTCCACCCCTGGATCAACCTGTTCTGCTCCTTCAAAGCGGTTTTCCACCTGTGACTATCCCAGTAATAAGCGCCTTCACAAGCGAACTCAATTTTTCTTTCCTGTTGAATAATATCCCTCATCCCGGCTTTGGTCTTGGGCTTTTCTGGCTGGTTGGAATAATTCTCCCAACTTTCCAGTACCCCCTTTAAGCCAGCGCGTTCACGAACCATATCCACGTACTTGTACACTTCCGTATCGGGTGCGTCTTTAGATTCATTTAAAGCCTCGGCGCACCACAGCAACAAATCGGCGTAGCGCATGTCGGGGAAGGGGAAGGTTTCGGTGGTCACGCTATTAGGATCCCTGAACATGGTGTTAATGGAGACCAATTTTTTGGGCCAATAGCCGGTAGCATTGTAATCACCCGGGTTGAAGACGGATGAAAACTCCCCAAACCGGTTCCTTGGATAGAGCGCTTGGGAATCGTCATCCGGGAAATTCCTGTAAGAGTTGCCGTACCACTTGCCGCGGTCGAACCCTAACGTGGCGTAAAACCTCGGCTCCCGATAGAAATTGAGGACAGCCGTCTTTTCACCCTCCTGGATGTAGTACTTGTGATCCTCATCGCCGGTTTTTATATTATACCTTGTCGAGTAAGGATAGGAGATATCCTCATCAATGGGTACACCTTTATTGGAGTAGAAAACTTCTACAGTGCTCAAGGGGACACTCATCCTGCCCGAAGAAGAGGAGGAGGTTCCTTGTTCAAACCTTGGAAGGCATGGACTCTGTAACCCCCAGTTCACCGGATACGAAGAGTTCCCCCACACGATCTCCTTGTTCCACCTTTCACTCACGGCACTTCGTAACGTGTTGACCAGCAACGTGGTATCCGACTGAGTCTTGGTGGGAACAAAATCTGTAGTTTGATACAGGCGAATCCCTGCTTGGGTGCACACGTCAATCGCCTCCTTACACGCTTCGGCGGCATCAGCCCATCGTTGCGCGTTGTAGGTTTGATTGAAGAATGGCTCGCCTTCATGGTTCAGGAAGCTGTTATAATCCGTGTTGCCATTAAAGAGGGGACTCGCCCAGTAAACCAACACTTTTGCTTTAAGCATATGCGCGGCAGAATGGGTGAACCTCCCCAGCTCGGTTGTCCTGTTCTCGATAACCATCGGAAGGGCTTTACTCGAAATAACTTCATCAAGTAACTCCAACACGTATGCGTAACAATCGTCTATTTTCTCCCGGTATACACGAACCCCTTCGGTCGACTCGTTGATCGGGGTATTCTCCTTCAAGGGAGCAATCGGGCCGTAGTAGGTAATGAGGTAAAAATGCAAATAGGCTTTTATAAGCGTTACTTCAGCTTTCATCCGATCTTTTTCATACTTGTTCAGGTCCTGAACCCGATCAACGTTCTCCAAAAAAGTATTGCACTCACGTATCCCCGCGTAAAGGGAACGAATATAGGTACCGGTACCTCCCCAGTAATTGATCAGTGCGGATGTAGGACTATCCTCACCCAATCCAAACCGCATACCTCCGCTACCCCTTCCTTCTTTGTTGAACACCATCTCGAGCGCTCCAAAGATGGCGGGGTTTTCATTCCATCCCGCGGATTTCGGCATCCCCCAGTAGCAGGTCGCCAAGTACTTCTCTGTTGTATACCTGTCAGAGAAAGCGTTATCGATGGTTGCGACGTTATCAGGCACCACATCTAAAAATTCACAAGAAAATAAAGATAGTGCCAGCAACCCGCAGATTATATATTTGTACATAAACTTCGTCATACCTCTATATTATTTAAAATCCCACATTTATCCCCACATTAATCACGCGCTGAATGGGATACCCCAGACCGTTACCGGCCATTTCAGGATCCCAAAGCTTGAACCTACTCCATGCAAACAGGTTGGTCCCGCTCACGTAAAACCTCATGGCAGACATTTTTAGCTTTTTGGACAGGTTGTCTGGAACCGTATACCCAAGCTCAACCGATTTCAAACGCAAGAACGATGCATCCTGCATAAACCATGTGCTGGTTTGATTGTTGTTCTCAATCTGGTAGTTAGCCAAACGGGGCCACAACGCGTACGGGTCTCTGTTCGACTCAGACCAATAACTATCCGCGTAGGCTTTAAGGATGGCATTTTGCCCTAAGCGCCCATCGCCACCATCGGAATCAAGGAAAGGCGTCGTGTTAAACAGGTCTATCCAGAAGGATTGCCTAGCCGATCCTTGGAAGAAGAAGGAAGCATCTATGCCTTTATACCCTACCGTTAACCCGAAACCGTAGTTAATTTCCGGAACCGTCGGGAAACCGATGGGAACTTTATCCAGCTCCGATATCTTGCCATCGTTATTGATGTCCCTGTACTTGATATCTCCTGCCATATAATTACCAAACTGCAAGGGGGAGTTTTCAACTTCCTGATCATCAATAAACAAACGCTCAGCGATATATCCCCAATTTTGAGCGAGCGACTGACCTACCCTGGAACGCCAAGGAGTATCGCTATAGTCCGGCTCTTCCCACTTCGTTGCCTTACTGGTGGCATAGGTAAAGGTACCCCTACCCGTAAACCAAAGGTCGTTATTCAAGATCTTCTCGTAGTTCAACTCGATATCGATTCCTTGTCCCTCAGCTTCACCCAAGTTGGCCTTTACCGCGGGAATCACACCCATGGTGTTGGGAATCACACGATTGAGCAGAATATTTTTCCTGATCTCCTTGAACAAATCCACGTTGGCGGATAGGCCTACAACGGTTGACATTTCAAACCCAAGGTTTGTCTTGTACGCGGTTTCCCATCCGATCCTATCGTTCGCGTAACGCACCATCTCGATCCCGCCCGGGTTATAGAACAGTTGGTTTCCCCAGTTTACATTTCTACTGGCATACATATTCACTTCGGAGAGATAATAGAAACGGTCCCTCCAGTCGCCAATGGCATCATTACCAACAAGTCCGTACGTTCCCTTCAACTTGAGTTGCGTAATCACATCCCGCAAAGGTTCAAAGAATGCTTCATTCGACAACATCCATGCCGCACCAACGGAGGGGAAGAAACCCCATCGGTTGTTTTTGGAGAACCTCTCGGAACCATTGTACCCGAAGTTGAACTCCGCGAAATACCTAACATCGTAGTTGTAGGCTAAACGACCTGCTAACCCGATGTTCCTGGCCGGTAACGAGAGTTGCAAGTTATCGGCGACACCCACCTTGTAATCGCGCATCGTGTAAACGAGCAGCGCGTTCAAGCTATGGATATTGTCAAAAACGCGGTTGTATTCGGCAGCGGATTCAATGTAAAACGTGGTGTTTATATACCGGTCCCTAGGGGTATAGTCTATAAACTCCGTACCTTCATTGGGATTCAGGCGCTGCAACTTGTAACTGTTTTTCAACAGATCGTAGGAGGCGATACTGTAATAAAACGGGTTATATTGCCTTGTTACGTTATATTCCGAGTAACGATTGAAGTTGAAAAGCGCCCGCGCCGTCAACCCCTCTAAAATGGCATCCAGGTTTTGCTTTAACTCGAAAGATACGATCATGGTGTTTTTCCCATAGTCCCTGTAACCCCTTAACGACTCGGCGTAAGGGTTAATATATTGGGCACTTCCGAAGTTACCAAACAGGATATGCTTCGCGTAGCTAAACTCCTCGTCTGGCTCGTAGTAGGGCTTGAACAACACGGGGTTTGCCTGTATCACCTTTTTGTACATTCCCGTACCCCCGTCTAGCGGCCCCGTGTATTCATCGAAGGTCGCGCTTAACCGGGCTATCAACTCGGTGCTTTCAGTCAAATTGATGTTCACGTTAGACCTGAAGTTATACTTCATCAGGTTGATATTCGAATTGAAGTTATTTTTCTTATCGATCTTCAAGTTACCCCTATCCCTGGTGATATTGGCTGCAACGTAGTAGCGAGCCACTTTTCCACCACCACTTACGCTTAAATTGGCCCTTTGGTTGCTAATGACATCATTAAACATCGCGTTGTACCAATCGGTAGCGGGAAAAATATCCGGGTACAAACCCCGTTCGGTCATAACGATTTTTTCTTCGGAGTACAACAACAGACCCAGCGGATCCCTTGTCTTTACCGCTTCATTATGCATTCTCATGAAAGTTACGGGATCTGCGATCTCCACCTTCCGGGTGGCAGACGAGAAGGAGTTTTCAATACGGGCGTTCAATCTCGCCTTACCCTCTCTCCCCTCTTTCGTGGTCACCAAGATAACGCCATTCGCACCCCTGGCACCGTAAAGAGCCGTCGCGGTAGCATCTTTCATAATAGAGAAACTGGCGATATCATCCGTGTTTAACCTGGCTAAATCATCGGCACCTAACTCAATCCCATCAATTAGAATGAGCGGATCCTTTTTGGCTTCCGCCCCAAACGTGGTAATACCCCGGATAAAGAAGTTCGCGTTATCTTGCCCGGGCTCTCCTGTGGTTTGGAACGATATTAACCCCGCAACCCTACCAGCAAAAGCCGTGGTTAAGTTACTACTTGGAACCTGCAACTCGCCCGGCTTCACCGTGGATATAGAGGCTAAAACGCTCTCTTTCCTTTGCCTTGCAAACGCGACCACTTCCACTTGGTCAAGTTCGTCCGATTGAAATTCCATGACAAAATCGAGCGTGCTCTCACCGCTATACACCTGCTCGATAGACTCCATTCCAATAAATGAAACGACTAAGGTACTACCAACGGGGCATTCGGGGAATTCATAAATCCCATCCACGTCAGCAATAACCCCTCTCGTGCTACCCTTCAACTGAACGGTTGCGCCAGGTAAAGGATCACCTCCAGTATCCGTGATTTTACCCTTTACTGATGCGACGCGATTTTGTTCTATTTCAAAAACTCCAGCGTCAGCATACCCATTAAAAACAAAGCAACAAATTACCAATAACAGAGCAAATTTTGCTCCTTGATAATTGTTGCGCTTACATTTCATGTCTCTCTCTTTCATAATGACAACTTTAATTTCATAAGCGACTTGAATAGTTTTGGTTAAATACACCAATGAATCACATGAGTAACTAAAAAAATTAACTAAAAAACATTACTAAAAACCCATCTTTCATCCATTTTTAATATTTTATGACATCAGGTCGCAAAGGTAAACATATTCTCTTAAAAAAAGAAACAGTTGATATAAAAGATCCTAAATTATGTTTGTAAAAAGCCGCTTTTTCAACTACTTTTGTGGTACAAGAGCTTGACAAGTGGTACCCGGTAAAAACATCCATTATTATATAATATATTAAGGCCTAAACAGGTTTAAAACAGCAAACAGATGAAGATCTCTCGTTGTATCACGGTACTATGCACTGCCATCCTTGGTATTGTAAGTACGACCGCCCAATCCTTAGATTCCCTTCAAGTCGAAAGAGACTCACTATGGATTATAGAGGCACGCATGAGACGACAGGTTGCGTCGCTCGAACAGAAAATCGATGATTACCAACACCGGTTTGACCAGTTAGAAAAGCAGATCGATGACTTGATGTGGTTCCGTCGACTGGAAGATATAGCCTTTATCGATAAGGTGCGACTTACCGGCTCCCCACGCTGGAAACCAAAAAGCGAGAACGACCGGTTCGCGGGAAACAAGCTGCAATTTTACGCCTACCTCTTTATCCCTAAAAAGGTTGAATGGAAAAAGAAACACCCGCTTATCGTACTCCCGCATAGCGGGATACATGCCAACTTTTCCACCTATTACTACCATATAGTCAGGGAGTTAATCGCACAGGGGTATGTGGTAGTATCCGCGGAATACCGGGGTAGCACCGGGTATGGAAAAAGAACGTACGAGAACATCGATTACGGGGGGCGTGAAAACGACGATGTGCTGGCAAGCCGCGACTACATGATAGAGAACTACCCCATCGTAGACTCCACCCGAGTTGGGGTGGTTGGCTGGAGCCACGGGGGCATGATCGCGCTGATGCAGATACTACAGCACGGCGAAAAGTACCAATGCGCCTTTGCCGGTGTTCCGGTAAGTGACCTGGAGAACAGGTTGGCGTCTCACGAAGAGTATTACAGCGCCTACTTCACCGCCCCTTACCATATCGGTGAATCCATCGAGGAGAATCCCGGGGAGTATGCTCGCCGCTCACCCACCTCCTACGCGGCTAATTTAGATAAGCCGCTACTTATCTACACCAACACCAACGATAACGACGTGTACGTGGAGGAGGTGGAGCTGATGATCAGCACGCTCAAAGAACAGGGTAAGGAGTTCGAGTACAAGATTTTCCAGGAAGCATCGGGAGGACACGGGTTCGACCGTATCGATACCAAAGAGGCCACCGATATCCGGTTCACGCTGCATAAATTTTTAGAGCACTACCTGAACCCACCGCATCCGTTCAAGTCCGAGAAAGAGATGCGACAAGCGGCCTACGGTTTTTAAACCAGTTTTTCCAACTCGAAGTTAAAATGGTTCCATACACCAAAAATGTAAAAGAATAAAATAATCGTATGAAACAACGCGAACTTTTTTTCTTGTTGAGCGCGATCATCCTTTTATCGTGCCAGAAAGGCAACACGACTGCAACGGAATATACCATCAGCCAAGGAGAACTGCTGGATAAAATCAAAGGAGGATGGGCAGGCCAGGTGATTGGATGCACCTACGGTGGTCCAACGGAATTCGTATGGAATGGAACGATGATCGGCGAGGAGGTTCCCATCCCGTGGAACGACACGCGGATGCTCTGGTATTACGAAAACTCGCCTGGGTTGTACGACGATGTCTACATGGACTTAACGTTCGTACAAGTCTTCGACACTTACGGGCTGGACGCACCCGACTCACTGCACGCGAAACACTTTGCCAACGCGGGCTACCCGCTGTGGCACGCGAACCAGGCAGCACGGTACAATATCCTGAACGGCATCATGCCACCCGAATCGGGACATTGGAAAAACAACCCGCACGCCAACGATATCGATTTCCAAATCGAGGCCGACTTCGCGGGACTAATGTCCCCGGGGATGGTCAACACCGCGTCAGGAATCGGCTGGAAGATCGGCCATATCATGAATTATGGCGACGGGGTGTACGGCGGAATATACGTGGCGGCCATGTACGCGCTAGCTTTCCTACATGACGATATCGAATTTATCGTGGAAGAGGCCTTGAAGTCCATCCCGGAACAGAGCAACTACTACCAGTGCATTGCCGACGTGATACGGTGTTACCGTGAAGAGCCGAACGATTGGAAAAGAGCGTGGTTCGAAGTGCAAAAGAGATGGACGGCAGATATCGGCTGCCCGGATGGGGTCTTCAGGCCCTTCAACATTGATGCTACCATCAATGGCGCCTACATCGTTATTGGCTTGCTTTACGGCAAGGGCGACTACGGCGCGACCATTGACATCAGCACGCGGTGCGGGTACGACTCGGACTGCAACCCGGCCAACGCGGGTGGAATACTGGGCACGATGATCGGGTACGACAAGATACCGGCCTATTGGAAACAGGGTTTGGACAAGGTAGAGCACCTGAACTTCGCGCATACCGACA
>DUNG01000014.1 GCA_012839475.1 Petrimonas sp.
AGAAAAAAACCAAACACCCCCGGGAAAGGCGCCAAGCGCTTGTACTTGCTTGTCTTTATTGTAACGTGTATGTAAGTAAACTAAAGAACGCTTCTCGAAAAAAAAACTCCAGGAGAAAAACCCCATCAAAAGGGGTTGGCTCCAAAAGCGGGTGCAAAGATAGAGAGTTATTTTTAATCTCCAAAATTTTTGGCGATTTTTATTTGAAATTTCTCACCAATCCTTGCTTTGAATTTGATTCCCAACGCCTTTCCTTGCTTGGTCACCCCTCTCTCATTGTCGCTACAACGAACAGGGCACTTTTTAGGCGAAAGGGTTACAAAGATACATCTTTTTCGCGATTCAATCCAAATATTTGACCCATTATTTTAGTTAAAAAACAAAACCGTATGAAATACACGCCTTACTTTGGCTGCATTACATCCCTTATACCTTATTATATATATAGCTAACTCAACCGTTACGCGCTTTTCAGCATATAGTTAGGGGCCTCGCGGTTCAATTGACCAGGATATGCGTACTCTCGTTAATACGCGGAGAAACGGCGAAGTTCAACCGATTACCCCCTCGTTCCACCTCGAAATTGATCGAGGCGGGCGTATTCCAGTCGACATACTGGTTAAAGTTAAACAGGTAGGAGAATGCCGCGCTGTAGCGTCGGTTGTTGGCGAATGCCTCGGAAACCTGGCGGTACTTCGATACATCCCAGAACATGCACTCTTTAAAGCCTTTAGAGTCAGTGTACCGCGTGCTTCTATCCCTCAGGTTCATCGTCTCGGCAAGGAAACGCCGGTATCCCTCGGTGAGTGATCGTGTGGTGTGGTTGAAGTCCCACCCCTGAACGTTCACCACCACGTCACCCGGCCGTATACCTGCCATCGCTGCAGGCGATCCAGCATCAACCGACACCACCGTCTTAAGGTCGTCCATATCGTACCCGATACCGGTGTAGTTGTACTTGACATACTTCACCTGATAGGTGCCAAACGTTGGGTTACCCGGGTAAGGGAACTTCAGCAACATCAACGGGAGGTTCAACTCAAGGTAATCGAGTAGCGTGTAACGCCCGCTCACCCGCTCTTTCACCTCGCTTTCCCAAATCAACACCGATTCACCGGCTCCCATGAATTTCATGTCAAGAAAGCGATAGCCAAAATCCAGGTTATAGACGATATCATCTACCCGCACCGGTTCAGATGGATCGTAAACAGGTACCCGAACCGTTCGACGATTTCTCATGTCGTACCTCCATACCGTCTGATAGCTGCCGTAAGTAGGAGAATCAGCCTTGAACATCGGGTTACTCTCGAAGCTATAATAGGTCTGAATGATGAAGTCAGGGTCCTCGGGGTTGTAGGTAAGTCCCATGGCCGTGAGCGATCGAATGAAGATGGCGTTCACGCGCTCGTCAATCGCCCGAGTGCGCTCATCGATTGGCGCGAACGAAAACGAACGGTAGTTATGGAACAGCGCCGCCTCGTTGGCCTTGGTGGTAACGGGCAGAAGGAATCGACGATCCTGCACATCTTCAAGACTATAGAAAGCGAAAACGGGAGCCAATTGTGCCTCGTTGATGGCGTTCGGATGACGGCAATCCTTGGCAATACGAAGCTCTTTGAACGAGTGCTCGGAGTTACGAATCGCGATTGTCATCTCGGCGTCATCCTGGTTAAACCATGAAGCAATCGTTTGATAAGACTTCTGGTACGTGCCATTTTTATTGACGGACAAGATGATATCATTTAGCTTCAAGCCAGCCCGTTCTGCCGGGGAACCGGGTATTACATCCACGATTACCGGCTCCTTGTAGCCCCAGCTTTTACTCTCGCTTATCTCGAAGACAAACCCCAGTTGACAGGTGACGTCATGGTTTTGCGCCACTACCCTTCCCACGATAAACAGGCTCCCGATAAATAGGAATAGGGCAGCCCTTGGCATTCGTTTCATCATATGGCATTTTTTTAACGATTACAAAGATATACTTTTTTTTCAATTCCACAATTTCCTTATCTTTGCCAAGTATGGCAACAAATATTCATCAATCCACCTGAAATGTTAGGCATCATCAAAAACGACCCATGGCTAACGCCCTACACAAAAGCGATTGAAGGGCGACACGAGTACTACCTGAAACGGCTCTCCCACCTGACACGAGACGGGGAGGTAACGCTCTCCGAGTTCGCCACGGGGTACCTCTACTTCGGGCTGCATAAGACACCCGACGGGTGGGTACTGAGGGAGTGGGCACCTAACGCCACCGACATATTCCTGATAGGCACGTTCAATGATTGGCAAAGAATCGAGGCGTATCGTTTTAAACGAAAGAAAAACGGCGTGTGGGAGGTGAACGTCCCGCTCGAAAGGATGCAACACGGCGACCTGTACAAGCTACACGTCTCCTGGGAAGGGGGCTCCGGGGAACGAATCCCCGCTTGGTGCCGACGCGTAGTGCAAGACGAACGAACCAAGATTTTCAGCGCCCAGGTGTGGGAACCGGAAGAGAAATACCGCTTTAAGCACCTGGATTTTAAAGCCGACACCTCCCCCCTACTCATATACGAAACGCACGTGGGCATGGCCACCGAAGAAGAACGCGTTGGAACGTACAATGAGTTCCGAGAAAACGTACTACCCCGCGTAAAGAAAAACGGCTATAACGCGATTCAAGTGATGGCCATCCAGGAACACCCCTACTACGGCTCATTCGGTTACCACGTATCGAGTTTCTTCGCTCCCTCGTCACGTTGTGGCACGCCCGAGGAGCTAAAAGCGCTAATTGATACCGCACACGATATGGGGATTGCCGTCATCATGGATATCGTTCACTCGCACGCGGTAAGAAACGAGGTCGAGGGTATCGCGTGTATCGATGGCACGCACGATCTCTACTTCCACAGTGACCCGGCACGACGCTACCATACCGCTTGGGATTCGCTCTGCTTTGACTACGGGAAAGACGAGGTACTGCACTTCCTGCTCTCTAACTGTAAATACTGGTTGGAGGAGTTCAAGTTCGACGGGTTCCGCTTCGACGGGGTCACCTCAATGATATACTTCAATCATGGTCTGGGACAGGCCTTTACCGAGTACGGCGACTATTACGATGGGGGGCAAGATGGAGACGCCATCTGCTACCTCACGCTGGCAAACCAGCTGATTCACGAGGTCAATCCCAACGCGGTCACCATCGCCGAAGAGGTGAGCGGGATGCCCGGTCTCGCGCTTGACATTGAATCGGGCGGGTACGGGTTTGATTACCGCATGGCGATGAATATACCCGATTTCTGGATCAAGATTATCAAGGAGCAACGTGACGAGGAGTGGTCCACCTCCGCCATCTGGTGGGAGACCACCAACCGCCGGGCCGATGAAAAAACCATCTCCTACGCCGAGAGCCACGACCAGGCGCTGGTGGGCGATAAAACCATCATTTTCCGACTTATCGACGCTGATATGTACTGGCACATGTCGAAGTTGATGGAGAGCACCCTCACGGTAGACCGCGGCATCGCGCTGCACAAGATGATCAGGCTGGTCACTGCCACCACCATCAACGGGGGGTACCTCACCTTCATGGGTAACGAGTTCGGTCACCCCGAGTGGATCGATTTCCCCCGGGAGGGGAACAACTGGTCGCACAAGTACGCGCGGCGTCAATGGAGTCTGCTAGAGGATCGCAACCTGAAGTACCACTACCTCGGGGATTTTGACCGGGCAATGATCGCCTTGATGCGTTCGGTTCCCGATTTCCAGGCTACCCCCCTTGTAAAAGCGTGGGACAAGGAAGATGATAGCATCCTCGCGTACCTTCGCGGCGACCTCCTTTTCGTCTACAACTTTCACCCCAAGAAGTCCTACATCGACTACGGCATCCTGACACCTGAAGGGGAGTACGAGGTGGTGCTTGATACCGATGACAAGGCTTTCGGGGGCTTTGGCCGCAACGATGCGTCGATACAGCACTTTACCCACTACGATGCGCTCTACGCGAAAGAGGACAAAGGGTGGCTCAAGCTATACCTGCCGGCACGAACGGCCATCGTATTAAGAAAAAAATCGTAATGATAAACAAGTTGAACGTATGACGACAAAGGGCGAGACATTGTACCCGTTAAAGTTCCAGCCTATGCTGAAACCGGTTATTTGGGGAGGATCGGCCATCAGCCGCTTTAAGAACATCCAGCCTGTACAGGAAGGCATTGGTGAGAGCTGGGAGGTTTCCGGTATGAAGGGAGACGCTTCCGTGGTATCGAACGGAAGCCTCAAGGGCAAATCGTTAGAGGAACTGATTGTTGAATACCAGGGTTCCCTATTGGGTAAAAGCATACACAAGCGATTTGGGAAAACCTTTCCCCTGCTAATCAAGCTTATAGATGCCCAGGAAGCACTATCGATCCAGGTACATCCCGACGATAAGTTGGCGAAAGAGCGCCACGACTCGTTCGGGAAAACCGAGATGTGGTACGTGATACAGGCAACCCCGGAAGCGTATCTCTACTCGGGTTTTAAACAGTCCATAACCCCCGAGGAGTACGTGGAAAAAGTGAAAGATAACACCTTCACCGATACGCTTCAACGGCATGAGGTAAAAGAGGGTGATGTTTTCTTCCTTCCCGCCGGGAGGGTGCATGCGATTGGCGCAGGCTGTTTTATGGTCGAGATACAACAAACCTCCAATATCACCTACCGGATTTACGATTACAACCGGAAAGACGCGGCGGGAAACACCCGTGAACTGCATACCGATTTGGCCAAGGACGCGATCGACTACAGGGTGTACGACTCGTATCGTACTCGCTACGTTAAGAAAAAGAACCAGCCAGTAGAGTTGGTTACCTCTCCCTTTTTCACCACCTGCCTGCTGGAGCTCGACCAACCCATGACGCGTGATTACACGAACATCGACTCGTTTGTCGTGTACATCTGCGTAGAGGGGAGCGCCACCTTGGGGGACGACAAAGGATACAGTGTTGAGGCAACGCCTGGGGAGTCAATACTTATCCCGGCCAATAGCCAATGGATTGAAATAATGCCTAACGGACACTGTACGCTACTAGAAACACGTCCTTAAATAAATAGTGGAGACTTAAAGTCGTTACACGTTTAGGCGAAGAAGCGCCTACAATAAAAAGTTTCGGGTGAAAAAGGGTTGCCGTGAAGGCATGCGGGTCCTCGTTATAACAGTACATTTACCGTTTTAATATCCAGGCATCTGCATAGTTCGGGTATTGGGTGTGCACCTCTTTCAAGTAGACCCTCGCGGCCACCACATCGGTAAACGATGCCACGTAGACATCTATGCGGCCGGCACGCTCCATCCAGCCGATATTGGTGAACCCGTTTTCCGTCAGCTCATCCGTCATTTTTTGTGCCGTCTGGGTACGACTAAACACCCCCAGGATAATGTAATACTTAGGCGTTGCCTCGCTGACCAAGCTACTACCCTCCCCTGCCATCGTAATAGTCGGTGCAATCTGCTCGGGAGCGATATCAGCCGACAAATCGGTATCTGCCGATGATACGGATTCAGCAACTGCGACAATATCAGTAGCAGGAACAACTTCAATCGACGAAGTCGTTCCTCCCGATGGAGCGACCTCCTCGGCAGTGGTTTCCAACCGCGACCCATCTAATTCGGCCACCGAACGTTGCACGGCGGTCGGCTTACTCCAAAACCACTCCGTTTCGGACAACATCCGGGCGGAATGTCGATCTACGGTACTGTCGCCAACGGGGAAGAACAGCAGCATAACCGCGATAACGGCCACGGCGGCGGCACTAATGCTTGCGATACGGACTCTTTTGGTTCGTTCCTCGGGCCTTATTTCGGAATATAATGGCACCACGTTGGTCGCAGGAGCAGCTTCCTCACTTACAGCCACAGCCAACGGCTTCAACGCGACCTTAGATAAACCAAAGAAAGCGGGCCGGTAAAAGGTTGTTGGGGTGTAGACGATGCGCTTGTCTTCATACATCGTGAACAAACCCAGGGGTCCCAGCTCGACTTCACGGTGATCATACAACCGGTGCTTGAGGTCACGCACCCCATTTTGAATCTCCAGGGTGGCCGAATCGAAGGTGAGCTGGTATGTTTTCATGTAGGATTGCGCCATCAACCCATCGTTATAGGTGAGGTCGCGGTTAAAAACCAGCTCGCAGGCAGGCGGGAGGATACCCCCCTCCTCCCCTTCTCGGGAGTGGACGGCATTCACCACGAACCCACCAAAATCGGGGATGATCACACAGTTATGGTGATGCAAAAGGAACTCGATATGCGACACAAGCCGATCCATACGACAAAGATAAAAAAAATGTGAAGAACTCGGCAGAAAAAGGAGAAAAATTATTACCGTTTCACCTTGTCATCCCAAGGGAGCTGACGTATCCACCCGACACACCGCCCCAGGTACGGAATGGAGTTATTATCGCTTTATCTTATCGGGGTTACGGGATATGTAATCTTTCCAACTTTTGTAAGGCTTCTCTCCCCTACCTATATCCGACTGGTAAAAGTGACAAAGGGCAGCCGCCAAACCATCCGTGGCGTCCAGCTGAGGCAGCATGTTCTCATCGGGTATATTCAAGATCTTTTGCAGCATGTAAGCCACCTGCTCCTTAGCGGCACGGCCGTTCCCGGTAATCGCCATCTTAATCTTTAACGGGGCGTACTCGAAGATAGGAACATCGCGCGAAATAGCGGCCGCCATGGCTACCCCCTGCGCCCTTCCCAGCTTGAGCATGCTTTGCACGTTCTTCCCGTAGAAGGGTGCCTCAATAGCCAGCTCATCGGGCAGGTACTCCTCGATAAGGCCAACCACACGCGCGTAGATCTTAGCCAGCTTCAGGTAGTGATCGCCGTACTTCTCCAACTGCATCACACCCATCGCCTCCATCGAAGGCTTGTTGTCAAGCACCCGCAAAATCCCGTACCCCATGACCGTGGTGCCGGGGTCGATGCCCATGATGATTCGCTCTTTTTGCTCTCTTCCTTTCTGCATACATACACTCTAATCGTATGGCGAGTATGACATCCAGTCTATCTCCACCTCGTAGGGATAAAGCGGCTTTTCGATAGAATTTGGCCGCGTAACTACCGACCAATTGGGCGTATGCCAGTAATTCAGCCGATAGCGCGTGGGATTCGTTGGAATACCGGTAAAATGGGGGGTAGAACCCGAATAGTCCCACAACACCAATCGTTCACCCGTTGTTGGGTGAAGCATCCACCAGACCAGCCGATCGGGGTACCAATCGAACCCGTAGGTATAAAACCTGGCGGAGGCGTTGTAGTTTTCAATGGCTTCAATGGTTTCCGGCTGACTTTGTAACCCGGTAAGCGGTTCATCCTTACCGGCAGTAGCCGCTGATCTATATGAGGTGTCGTATATAATCCCCTTAGCCATGTTAATGGTTCTGCCAATCCGCTGCAGCTTCTCCTCGGTACCCGTGAAGGCCCCGATATATATTATTTCGGGGTCGGCCAGCAACCATTCAAAATCGATTTCGCTCAACCCGAATACTTCATCCAAGTGGTAGGTAAAATAGCCGACCACCGCACCCACGTCAGGCTGTACCTTCGTGATATCCGGGATCCTCAACCGCGCGGAATAGGAACCGAAATGGGTGAACTTTTTGGATATAAGTTCCGGGCCGCGTCCGGGACCGGCGGGATCCTCGGGGTCAAACCGATAAATCATTACTTTGGTCCCCTTTTCCGACAAGGAAACACTGCCGGGGAAATACCTGAAATCGTCTTCTTCGGCACGATTGTCGCGTCGCTGAATAAAGTAGTCGGAAGTTGGCTCGTCGAAGTTTTCGGTGAACTTCTCGTGGAACTCAACGTTCTCAAACGGTTTTGTCTGTGGCTGGGTTTGCTGACAACCGATCAATAACACGATCGCAGAGAAGATGAGTAGACAGTTCTTGCTTATCATAGGAAGATTATATAACAGCATTAACTGACCCCCCACCCAACCTATCCAATAAGGTGGGGTGTCACGATGGGTGCTTTCAGCTTTGCATTTTTTCTATACAATTCTGTTGCAAATATAAACAAAATAGCTATCTTTGCAGCGTGAAAATCCAACGGGTTTTCATTTTCGGGGGATTAGCTCAGTTGGCTAGAGCGTTTGACTGGCAGTCAAAAGGTCATCGGTTCGATTCCGATATTCTCCACTAAAAACAGATTATCCGACCATGATGATCAGGTGGGTATAAATAAGGGTAGCTTTTAACGGCTACCCTTTATTTTTTACAGGGGTTATTTTTGTGATATTAAAAGAATTATGATATTTTTGTTGATTGTGAAACATTCGTGAACGCCTACTGATTCGGCTGTTTTTTATGAACTATTTTTAATGAAAGTTTATCGCGCAAATAACAGGTTAGCAGCAATACTATTAATAAAAAATCAAAGGAGACCTATGAACAGATTAAAGCATTGTTGTAAAGCAGCTTGCCTTATTGTAATTAGTATTTGTTTTGCATGTAACGGATGGGCACAATCGGAAAGTAAATGGGAAAGTTTTTATTTGAATGTCCGCGATTACGATTATGAAGATATGCCCGTTGATCCCTACCCTGAATCGAACATGTTCGATGGTAACATTAAAACCTGCTGGGTATGTGGCTCATATGTAAATAATAACCCTGCTGGCACGTATCTAAAGATGCCCCAAAACGATAATGTGTATCTTAATATTTTTGCCGGATACGGAAAGAGCCAGGCGCTGTTTTATCAAAATGCCCGCCCCCAAAAAATAGGATTATCGGTTTATGCCACTGTTCATCCTGAAGGATATGTTACTGAAATTGCCGATGGGTATGAAGGGCTTAAATACCCGCGCGAACAAATTGTAACATTAGTTGATAGTTTTGGTATTCAAACAATTGAGTTAGATTTTTCGCGAAATGAACTGAATGAATTCAGCAAGAAGGTATATCGGCAAGCAAGGTCATATTTTGAGCCACCCATACTCGATTCCTGTTTGGTTGTAAAAATCGATATCCTAGAATCGTTGCCAGGAACTAAATATGATGATATCTGTATATCGGAACTTTTTTTAACCGGAGAAGAGTGCACGTTAAATAGCTCAACTCCATTGACACCCATAAAAAAAGTTTACATAAACCAGGCCGAAAACAGCCTTTTAGCCGATGACGATCAAAACCAAGGTATAGTAATTTATCACGATTCACTGTCGGTTTTACAGCTTATCGATGTATCAGCCAGCAATAGATGGGCCATTGTAATATCGCTACCAGCTAAGGTTGGTGAGGGACGGGTTGAAACATTTTATCAGCTCGTAAACATACCAGACCGGAAAATTGTCAATAATGAGATTGAAGAATGCACGGGTAATTACTTGTCGGGAAACGAATTAATTTTTGAAACCAATACCAGCGGGCAGCTAATGTTAACATACAGGGCTAATGATGACGAATATTATAGCATCGTGCTAAAATGATATTGATTGTAGAGCAAATTAGATATTGAACCAATCAACAATAGTAAAACCCGATTTTTTCACATAATCTGTAAATTTATTTGTGATTTTTTTGAATTTTCATGGGAATTGTATAGTTTTACAAAATATGCGCGAACTTCGGACTAAGTTCCTGTAATTAGTGAATTTATCTTGAAAATCCACCTTCTTTGAAGGTGCCAATGTTCTTTTAGGTTTTACCTGTTTTTTGTTTCTTTGTTTGATGTCAAAATACAAGAAACAAAGTCATGTAATTTGGAACTGCCAGTATCATATCTTCTGGTGTCCAAAATCGTTTTAGTGTACTAACCGGTTTTATAAAAGAGCTGGTTGAGTACAATACTCTTCTGTTATGTGAGTGAAAAGGCTGTATTATTGATGAATTCAACGTTCAGCCAGACCACTTTCACTTAGTTGTTTCGACTCCTCCAAAAGTTTCCGTTTACACAAGAGCTACCCACAACTGAAAACAAAAAACATATTGGGGTAATCACTTTTGGTCTCGCGGTTATTTTGTTAACACCGTAGGAATGGATGAAGAGTTGAAGAGTGTGAAGGCTATGCCTGAATTCTTCGTTCTTAACAAATCGACTTTCTTAGAAGGTGGTCGTTTAATTTAAATTTTTTGTCATGAAAAGTAAAAAAAACACCAACAAATCCAAAAATCAATTTTCATTATTGACAATTGTATTTTTGGCATTATCATTTATTGTGGTTTCCTGTGAATTTGAGGTTGATATTGATGATATTGATGATCCTATTATCACTGCTGACAAGTATGAGCCTAACAATAAACTAACTGAAGCGTACGCAGTCACCTTAGGCACTAAATACAACGCTAAGATTAGTGGAGAAACAGATGACGATTGGTTTAAAATAACCCCGTCACATGGCGGCGACACCTATGATAAGGTGCAAATTAGTGTAACCGATGTATCTGCTGATTTAAAGATTCGCATGGAGCTTTACGATGCTGATGGTAAAAGCCTTGCGGTACATGGCACCTCAACAGGAGGACAGAGTTTAACTTATACTGTAGCCACGCCCGGGGTTGAATATTACGTCCGCTTTAGCGGATGGGATGGGTTCACTGACCATAGAACGACTGGTAGTTACTCCTTTACTGTTTCTAATTTGAATGCCAACGATGAATTCGCGCCAAACCATACTATCGGAACGGCTAAATCTCTTGAATTTGGGAAATCCTATAATGGGGTTCTTGTATCAAAATATGAAGATGATTATTATAAATTTACGAATCCTACACCCGGTGTATGGAATTCCTATACCATTAACTTAACCAATGTATCCGATGACTTAAAAGTAAGAATTTACCTTTACGGAGAAGATAAGTCAAAATTGGTTTCTAAAGGAGTTAGTACTGCTGGAGCAGATCTTTCATACACCTTTGTTTCTAAAGAGGATGAGTTTTATCTGCAAGTATTGGGATGGGATGGGTTCACTGACCATCAATCGAGTGGTAGTTATACATTGACTCCAGTAGTTAACGGAAATGATGACTATGAGCCCGATGACACATTTGAACAAGCAAGGGAAATCACTTCATACCCAACCGGTAACCTGACGGGTACAATTTTAGCAGATGCTTACGATGATAATGGTGGAGATTATGAATTCTTCAAAGTGTCGTTAGCTAACGGTAAAAAAGTATTATGGTCAGTTAAACCGGAAGCTTCAAACACGAAACTGCACTTTCAGGTTTACGATCCGAACAAAATATATCTTGGAAAAGCAACTGGTTCAAACGGTCAAACAATAACTGGTTCAATGAACAATACAAGTGGAGCGGATTCATTTTTCTATATTAAATTGGGTGGTTATGTTGGTGATAGCGGCAACTATACCATTTCTTTTACCGAAACTGATGCGAATTAACAGGTATAGTTTTTATTAAAAAAAATAGGAGGAACAATTATGAAAAAATTAAAAAAATTCAAGTTGCCGGTCGTGATTATTATTTTTAGTCTATTTTCACTAGTCGGATGCTCACAGGCTGAAAATGCAGCTACAGACGTAGCTAAGGAGATATTATACGCGTACAAAAACAAAGATGTTGAATTGCTTAAAAAGAACGCCTCGGGAATTATAAAACAGACAATCTCGCCAAGCTATTTCGAAGATAAAAGCGTACAGGATGATACAAAAGCTGTTGATGAATGGGATGGCACTATAAAAGAGGTGCGTTATGATACCGGCAATATAATGGGCAATAAAGTGGTTTTCGCTACAGCATATTACGCTGATGCAGGACCAGACCAGATTTATGCTGTCGTTTTGTCAAGCTTAGATAATGGAAAAAACTGGGTTTTTATGGGTAATGGCTTGGGAAAATTAACAAAAGAAGAATTTAAACAATTAAGCAAAACCATACCTGTCGAGGGGGCGAAAAAGGAATCAAAAACAGTGACAACTTTCTCAGCCGAGTTGGCCAATGGTGATACTTTTGATAATATCAGTGAGGAAAAAATGGTGGAATGTATCAACAGCCTTGACGATGACAACTTCTTTATTATTCTGAAGAACAAAGAAGATTTTATTCAAGCCGCATTTTCCGATGGTGATTTTGTAGTTCAATATAAAGAGGATGGGAAACAATTTTCTGCTGAAAAGGTGCTTACAAAAGAGGAGACCATCCAACTGTTTAAAGATTACTATCAAGGGAAAGATAATTGGAAAACAGAGATTGTCTGGGTGGACTTTTAATGCAAAAAATACAATGGTGATTTAGAAAAAACAGAATGAAAAATTGCTATTTATACGACTGAAAACAGGGATTAAAAAACCAAGGTTAATTAGAGAGCACCGTATATATTACTTTGAATAAAAAATAAATATAAAATATTAATTTTTAAAACGAAAAGCTATGAAAACTAAACCATTTATTCTTATCGCTCTACTTGTAGCCGCTTTTTCATTTCCGGCGGAAGCACAAGTAAAAGTAAAAGTAAGTGCTAAAGGACTTCTAAATGCAGTGTCAAAAGAAGCCGGAAAAGCAGCAAATAAAAAAACGGAACAAGTAAAAGAACAGACTTCCGAGGAAGCGGAAACAACGGCGACTGGGGAAGCAGAAGCAACAGCGACTGGGGAAGCAGAAGCAACAGCGACCGATGATTCTCCAATCATCCCTATTTATTCAGGAAGCGACATTCGTTATGACGACCAAATCGGTTATGAAGAGTTTCCATTAATAATTAATGATTCAACAATTCAAAATACCGAAGGTGTCTTAAGACGCATTTTTTGTCAAGCCCCTGAAGGACGTTCGCCACTGGAAATAATAAAAAACTACGAAAGTGCCATCAAAGAAGATGGCGGGTCAATATTGTTTATAACCCGTAATCCAAAAGAAATTGAAATAGATGGCGAAACATTTAATGATATTTTCAGAAAAAACAGGAAGGATCGAGGCCTTTCGACCTATGTTTTTACCCATACAGATTTTCCCAAAACAGCGACAGAATACCTTGCGGGAAAGCTAAGTATGACTGATAAAGATGTTTATATTATTGTAGCTGCAGGTCCCGGAGCCTGGGCAGCAAGTGAAGATAATAGGACATTTTATGAACTCGTTACCTTGGAAGCTGAGCCTATGGAAATGGGAATGGTAACTTCGGCGGATATAGGGAAAGGTATATCAACATTAGGGCGCATAGCCATTTATGATATCTTTTTTGATACAGGGCAATCTGACGTAAAACCGGAATCTGCCGGTGCGTTGAAAGCCATTGCCGAATACCTTAATACCAATAAAAATCAAAAAGTACTAATAGTGGGCCATACAGATAACACAGGTGATTTTGATATGAATGTAACTCTTTCAAAAGAGCGCGCAGACGCGGTAATGGAAAAGCTGATATCTGAATATGGTGTCGCTGGAGATCAACTTAAACCATACGGTGCTGGCCCTGTATCTCCTATTGCAAGCAATTCTACAGAACAGGGTAAAGCCAATAACAGGCGTGTTGAGATAGTTGAACAATAATTGCTACTGCCAAAATAATTAGCGATTAGTTGGTAATTCCACTGTTGGAACGCTCCGCGAAATTGCCAACGCCCTCGAAATCCATATATCGGAATTATTCATTAATCCCGATAAGGCCACGTCAATTATTTACCCTAATTGCGAAACAGAAATATTTATTGATGTCAAGAAGCGGGTAGTACACGGCGAAAATCCCTGTTGAGCCTCTTTATCCAGTTGGTGGTGTAAATCATCGACTGTTTTTAGAAACCTAATTTCACCCCCGCGAAAAAGCTCCTGGGTGTCGTGGGGCCATAGGTGTAGGCGGAATCCCTGCCCGCCCCCGTGTCGAAATCGTCCTGAAAAGCGTTAAATATATTCTGCACACCGCCGTTAAGTTGCAACTCTATCTCACCATTCAGTTTAAAAGTGTAGGCCAGCCTAAGGTTGGTCTCGAAAAAGGAGGGACTCTTTTCGGTCACGTTTATTTTCGAGAACTTGTCAACACCTTCCACTCCTTCTCCCGCGCAGTGGGGCACGAGCATCGAGCCGGTGTAATTTCCCGAAAGCGTTACCGCGAGAGGCTTGACCGGTGTCCAGGTAGCAACGGCATAGGCGTACGCGTTGGGGGTGCGCATCACCCTTTTTAGGGCTTCCACCCCATCCAGCTCCTTCTCCTCCTCCGAAGCGGGTTCCCACCATTTGCGCGGGTTATCGTACAGGCTCCGTTGGAGTGTAACGCCCGACTGCACCTGAAGGTTGCGACCCAAAGCTACCCGTCCCTCCAGGTTGGCACCATAAACGTTGACCCCGTCATCGGCGTTTTGCACGATCACGTCACGTCCTTTGGTAACCGACTCGAACGGGTCAGTCAGTCGGGTATAGAACCCCTCGAGCATCAGGTTGAGCTGAACGGCACCGAACGAGTGATAATAGTCTACGGAACCGCTTACGCTCCTCGAGCGCTCCTCCTTCAACCCTTTTGCCAGGTGACGCACTAGCTGTTCTCCCCCAGCGATATCCACGTGCAGATCCTCATCGAAGTATTGCGGCGCACGAAAACCTTCGCTGTAGGAGAACCTGAAATTGGTGTTTGGCGTGGGATTATAACGCAAGTTAACGCGCGGGCTGAAAATAAGTCCATCGACCAGGTTGTGCTTATCGAGCCTACCTCCCAACAAGAAGCTCCACTTTTCATCTTTCCACTCGTTTTGCAAGAAAGCGCTACCGTTACGTGTAATCTGATTGATTCCTTCACGGCGATATCCGCTCACGTCTTTCAGGTTATCCTGCAGGTACTCCAGTCCGCCCGTTATCTCGGCCGGCATAAAGAGCAACCGGTCAAACCGGTACATGTATTGCGAACCCGCTTGAAAAGTAAGTTCGGTAGAACGACCATACGAAGTCAACCGGGCGTTATTATTATCAAAAGCATCTTGTAACTCATCGGCTGTAGCCTCGCTCACAACTGGGTCGCCCCCACCGTAATAGCTCAGACGCAGGACATGTTGCGCCGAAGCGTACAAACTTAACGCGTTATTGCCATCGGGATCGGTTCTGCTGAAACTCAGCCCTCCCCCGTTAATGTAGTGCTCCAGTTGCTCTGTAATGTAAGCCTCGAACGGCTGAAGTTTCAGGTTATCGCCTCCCCGACGATGCTCGTGCATATTGCGGTAGTCAAACGTGAGCATAGAGTAGAGGCCGGTCTTGAGGAAGGAGTGAAATCCCAGGGTCCTGTTTTTCAGCTCCGCGAGTTCCGAAAAACCGTCGCCATCGTGATCAAACGCGTCCCTCACCCTGTTCTGTCCAAACACGGTGATACCCGCCTTACGGCTATCGGTAAGGATAGAGGCGTTAAACGCCGTACTTTGTTGCCAACTGCCCGTGCCGTCGTAGTTGAGCGTGTTATAGCTCACCTCGCCCGAGTTGCGAATCGGCTCGCGGGTGATGATATTAATAACCCCTCCTATGGCCGAAGAGCCAAACAGCGCCGAGCCGCCACCCCTCATCACCTCCACCCGCTCGATCATGTTGGCGGGAATCTGCTCCAAGCCGTAAACGGCAGCCAGCGCACCCACCGTGGGACGGGAGTTAATCAGTATCTGCGAGTAGGGGCCTTCAAGCCCGTTAATGCGTACCTGCGTGAAGCCGCAGTTCTGACAGTTATTCTCCACCCGCAGTCCCGGCTGAAAGCGCAACCCTTGCGACAGGTCGCAGGAGTTGGTGACCTCCAAGGTTTTCATATCGAGAATGGTAACCAGCGAAGGTGCCAGTTTCCTGGAGGTCTCGTTCCGGTTGGCCGAAACCACCACCTCGTTGAGCGACAGCGGTTCGGATTCCAACTCGAAGTTCAATTCAATGGTCTTGTTTTTCTCGAGCAGCACCTCTTGCTCCACGGTTTTATACCCCACGAACTTGGCAAGGATGGTGAATCGCCCTACCGGGAGGTTATTGATAAAATAGTGTCCCGTCGCATCGGTCGTGGTTCCCACGGTTGTACCTTTCAGCTGAATGGTAACGTAGGGCAAATGCTCTTTCGTACTGGCATCCAAAACATGCCCAAAAACGTTGGCATCCGTTTTGTCCCTCGAAACCGGGGTGTGATCGCCTTCTGCATACGCGCTATTTGAAGAAAGCTTATCGGGGCTACCGCTTACCGCGTTGGCAAACGGGGTATCGGCAGGCAAGGGATTCGCCAATAGGCCATTGACGTTCGGGCTATTCACGAATAGGGCAAACAGTATGCCCACTACATATAATCGTCTTGTTGAATAGAATTGTTCTTGCATAATGATTACTTTGTTGATATTAAAGTGCTTGGAACCTGTTTCTAAAACTCCACACCTAAGGCTATCAGATCAAGGAGATTCTGAAGCAAGCATTGATTCTTGAAACCAGTTCGTAATGGTGGTTGTATAATTAAAGTTGTAAATGTTTTGGAATCAAATATCGCCCTTGTTTAGAAGGGCTATTAAATGGTAAAAACAACGTGATTGAAGTTCACGCTGCCGAGGCAGGTGGTGCCCTTGGGGAGGAGGTTAAGAAATATAGTTTCGGTATAACATGGTCGGTCGCTCTACCGTTGAGATCATCCAATACAACGACAGAGGGATTCAAATCAAATTGTGGAACGATATCCGCGGTTGATGCAAAATGGTTCAACTGGGCTATCAAGAGAAATTCGGATGCGGAGTGATGATGGTCAGCATCACCGAACGGGTGAGAGTGTACAATCCTTACATTACCGATACAGTGTTCATGATAAAACAGCGTTATTCCCGCCATATAAAACGAGAAGAGAACAATCAGTCCCCATTTCACTGCACACGGTATATTGTTGTTCTTTCTCATTGGACTACACGATAGACGAAACAACGTTTCGCGAAAATGCTTAGACAGCTGTTGGCGTAACACGAGCGTTTACACTAAAGACGAAAAATGGTTTCGTTAAGACTGTAACACGAAAGCCGCTTTGGCTCAAAAACAATCTCGCAAAGATAGCCCTTTATAGAATAAGAAACCATCCCTATAAATGGTGATTTTTTGACCTGAAAACCCCATGATATGGGGATTGACCCCCTTACCCTTTCTTATGAACTTTGTATGTTGATTTTTCTTGAAACCGAAAAGAGGTGTTCACGCCCCTCTTGATGCTCCTTGTACACTTTGCTCCCGGGAAAACGGGGGCGTAAGACAACAAGAAAACGGGGCGAAAGACAAGATAATGGGTAGAGGTATCATACTACAAGTCGTACTCCTTGTTATATCCGGTTCGGTAGCCGCGCAAGCCACCTTCCCGGTTAAAGGTTCCGTGGTGGATGCCAGCAACAAGCAGGCCATTGAACTGGCTACTATTTGGATACCCGAGTTAGATCGCTGGACTACGACCGACAAGGAGGGACGTTTTACCATTAACAACGTGACGGAAGGACGCTACGAAGTTCAATGCAAGGTGTTGGGGTACCGCGATACCACTTTCCAGGTTAATGTGAACGACAAGTTGAAGTTCCTGGATATAGCGCTATCCCCCAACTCGTTAGCACTTCCCGAGGTGGAGGTAACCTCCAAGATGGGTTCCCGAAACCTTGCGACCACCTACAACATTGACCAGACTGCCATACAGCATATGCAGCTGCTCAACGTGGCCGACGTGGGTAGCTTGCTGCCGGGCGGCAAGAGCAGCAGAAACAACACGCTCAACTCCGCGTCCTACATCGCCCTGCGGAGCAAACCTGGCGGTGAGAGCGATAACCCCACGTTCGGTACCGGCGTGGAGGTAGACGGCTTAAGGTTATCCACCAACAGTGCTTTCTCGCAAGCTAACGCCATGCATACCTACGGGGTGGACACCCGCAATATCGCCAGCTCGAACGTGGCTTCGGTCGAGGTAATCACCGGTATCCCGTCAGTGGAGTACGGGGACATCTCGAACGGGGTGGTAAAAATAAACACGTTCCAAGGAAAAACGCCCCTCCACTTCCTCTTTTCAAGCAATATCAACAGTAAGCAGCTGGCCGTGAGCAAAGGCTTCGCCCTACGTGAGCAGCTTGGAATCCTTAACATGAATATAGAACGGGCTAAATCGGTAAGCGACATCGCTTCGCCCTACACCTCATACAGCAGGAACAGCTTATCGCTCAAGTACAGCAACACGCTGAACCGGGAAAATGGGCGCCCCCTATCCCTCGTGGTGTCGTTGACGGGCAACGTGGGCGGCTCCAACTCGGTAAACGACCCGGATGCCTTCCGGGACACCTACTCCAAGCGGAGCGACAACACCCTCCGGGGCGGTATCCAAGCCACGTGGCGAGTCAACACCGCATGGTTAAGCAACCTGACCTTTTCCCTGTCGACAGTGCTTTCCAACAACACCTCCGAACAGAAAACAAACGCCTCGTCACCGGTTTCAACCGCCTCGCTACACGGCAAGGAGGAGGGCTATTTCGTGGCTACCCATTACGCCGAAAATCCGAATGCCCACATCCTTATCGTACCCCGAGGCTATTGGTACAACACGGTTTACGAGGAGAACCGGCCATCAGACCTCCGCTTGGAGCTGAAGGTCGATCTAACCAAAAAGGTGGCGAATAGGGTCTACAGCAAGTCGAAGGTCGGCACCCAACACGTGGCAAGCGGCAACAGCGGGCGGGGCATTTATTACAAGGATCTGAGCCTGGCACCCACGTGGCGAGAATTCAGGTACAGCGATGAACCCGTGATGCACAACACCTCTTTTTTCGCCGAAGAGAAGCTCATCGTGATGATCCATTCACACAAGCTGGAAATGATAGCCGGCCTACGAAACGATTTCACCTACATCGCCAAATCGGAGTACGGACTGATTAGCAGCCTCTCGCCCCGATTCAATATCGGTTTTCAATCAGATTACCGGAACGACCGGTTATTCCGCCGTTACTCGCTGCACGCGGGATGGGGTAAAATGGTGAAGCTGCCTTCGTTTACCATCCTCTACCCCCGCCCCTCTTATACCGATGAGCTCACGTTCGCGCCCGGCACGTTGGCAGATGGCACCACTTTCTACGCTTACCATACCATGCCCAGCCGGTTGATCTACAACAGCGGGCTGAGGTGGCAGGAGAACCAACAACTGGAAGTGGGGGTAAGTGGCACGATGGGCAAAACGAACATCAGTGTATCGGCCTTTTACAACAAAACCGGTAACCCGTACATGCAAAACGCCGAATACGTACCCTTTAGCTACAAGTTCACGGGACAAACGGCATTGGAAAACAGCCCGATCCCCTCGGCAAACAGGCGCTACCAAGTAGATCAGGAAAGCGGCATCGTGAGCGTGGTGGATAGAACCGGCATCATTCCCACCTATCCACTGGATTACAAGGAGCGCACGCGGTTCAAGGGGAACTATTATTACGAGAACGGAACGCCGATTCACCGCGTGGGCTTGGAGTGGGTAATCGATTTTGGCAAAATAAAACCGCTCAACAGCTCCATTCGGGTGGATGGCAACCTATATCACTACAAGAATTCCGAGGATCGGATGTTACCGGGTACGTCGGGCAACCGGATGTCAGACGGGAACCACTACAAGTACTTGGGATTCTACCCGGGTGGGACATCTGTTTCAAACGCCTCGCTCACCAAAGAGTGTAACACGAACCTAACCCTCGTCACCCACATCCCGAGCGTACGGCTCGTGGTATCATTGCGGGTAGAATGTTCGCTCTACAGCTACAGCCAAAGGCTTAGCGAGTGGCATGGCGAAAGACGCGGGTTCGTGCTTAACGCGAAGGAGGATTACTTCCCCTCGGCAACGAAATGGGACATCTACGAGCGTGATCAATTCGTGGGGCTTTACCCCGATTATTACGTGAGTATCGACGATATGCAAACTAAAATACCCTTCGAAGAGGCGTTCAGGTGGGCAAAAGAAAACGACCAGGTACTCTACAACGATTTGGCACGCCTGGTGAAAAAGTCGAACTACAAATCCACCTTTAACCCCGCGCGGCTCACCCCCTTCTACTCGGCCAACATCAACGTCACCAAAGAGATAGGGGAAAATGTTTCCATCTCTTTTTACGCCAAGAACTTCCTGAACAACCTGGCGCAAGTAAAAAGTACTGAAAACAACCGGAAGCAGACGCTTTACAACAGCGGTAGGATACCCGCGTTCTATTACGGGCTAACCTGCAGGGTAAAAATATAGCCAACATGGTGAATAATAAACTATTAACAATAAACAATGTAGAATTATGATTATGAAAACAAAGAGACATTTACTTTACCTGGGGTTGATCACCATCATGCTGACCGCCCTTTCATGTGAACGAACCACGGACGAGTACAAAACCTACCCGCTGACCGTTGAGCTGGTGTACCCGGATGGGTATAACGCGAAAAAAGATATCACGGTGACGCTAACCAGCACGGCAGACAGCAAGACGATGGAGGCCCAAACCGATGAGAACGGGGTGGCCAAGTTCACCGTCACGGTAGGTGTGTACGACGCTTCGGCCACGGATAACCGCACCGGCGACGGCGTGGCTTTCGTGTTGAACGGTGCTGAACGAGGCATTATCGTTAACGATCAATGGACGGGAACCGAAAACGTGAAGGTAAGGCTCAGCGAGTCGAAGCTCAGCCAGGTAATCATCAAAGAGGTATATTACGGTGGAACACCCACTGATGATGGTTCCAGACCGTTCGCGTATGACAGGCACGTGATCCTGTACAACAACTCCGCCCTACCCGCCTCGTTAGACAACGTATGCCTGGCGATCACGCTTCCGTACAACCCGCACGCGACCAACTTGGATTACGTGGACGGGAAGCTTTTTTACGAGAACGAGGGCTGGTGTCCCGCAGGGCAAGCCTTCTGGTACTTCCAGAATCCGGTTACCCTGGAACCCTACTCGCAACTGGTCATCGCCCTGTTCAACGCGGTGGACAATACCCAAACGTACAGCAAGTCCATCAACTTCGCTAATCCCGAGTACTACTGCACGTACGATATTGAAAAGTTTAACCACAAAGCAAGCTACCCATCTCCATCCGAAGTGATTCCCACCTCTCACTACCTGAAGCCTCACGTCTACGGAACGGGGACGGCATGGGTGTTCAGCCAGCTCGGGCCCGCGTTCTTTATCTTCGCACCAGAAGGGCAATCTGTCGAGCAATTTGGCACGGACGCGAACAATCTCGACATGTACGGGGGCAGAGCCAGTCAGGTACGTAAAAAAGTGCCGGTGAAGTGGGTGTTAGACGGTGTAGAAATATTCATGCAAGGTGCAGATAGTAACCGGAAGCGCCTGAACACGGAGATTGACGCCGGGTACATTCACGGCATCAATGGTATGGGCTACAGCATCTATCGGAACGTGGATAAATCTGCCACCGAAGCCATTAAAGAAAACGAGGGCAAACTGATCTATAACTACGCGATGGGTACCCAGGATATTGAAGGCGGCACCACGGATTCCAGCGGCATCGATGCCGAAGCATCCATCAAAAACGGGGCGAAGATAGTCTTTATGGATACAAACAACTCATCCAAAGACTTCCACCAACGCAAAGAGGCGTCGTTGAGGTACAAGTAAACGGGTATGGAGCCACGACTGCTATCCCTGGCCGTTCTGCTGCTCATTGGCGGAGCACTGCGCTCCGCCAATCCAGCTGATTTCACCAATTCGGCCGGCACGGCGAATTCGATCGGCATGGCGAATTCGGTCGGCGCATCCAACTCGGCTTGTTTCGCCCATTCTGGTGACTTTACCAATGCGGCCAGCCTCCCCTCTCCCGACTCGCTACGGTGGCTTAGCTTCCGTCACGTGAAAGGGAGCGATGCCCGTTTGGTGTCGGAAAACGGGGCTTGGCTTCACGCGTTGCCCGATCTACGCGTTTCAGAGGCCCGCTTTCTGGTGAACAAAAGCAACGGGAACTTCATCGACTACTTTCAATCGCCCGACAGTTACACGCTGGGGGGTGAAGCCGAATCGTTTTATCGCGTCACCCCCCGGCTTGTGTTTCACGGGTGGGTGAGCTACCACAACTTCACTGGCAAGCAGATGGGCGGCTCAGCGTTTATCGACCCGACTTACGCCCCGTTCAACATGGTGGAGTCAACCGACACCACGAGGGGGACAAAACAGCGGGAGGCTTACCGACTGACCGGGTCTTTGGCGTACGACCTATCGAAACGGGTCACCTTGGGCGCTAAGGTGGATTACACCTCCACCAATTACACCAAGCGGAAAGATTTGCGCCACCGCAACAAGTTGCTCAACTTGGTAGCCACCGCGGGAATGAGCTACCGATTAACCCCAAGGATCGAAGTGGGCATAAACACGTTCTACCGCAAGCGTGTGGAGGGAGTTTTCTTCAACACCTACGGGACGACCGACAGGCAGTACACCTCGCTGGTGGATTTCGGGACGTCATACGGTCGCCACGAGCTCTTCGTGGAAAACGGCGATGGCTATACCTCCGGGAAGAAGGAGCGACCGTTGACCGACGCGTATCACGGGGGAGCCGTGCAACTACAGCTCAACCTCTCTCCCCGGCACTCGTTCTTCAACCGCTTTCATTACCGGCACCGAAGCGGGTATTACGGCATCCCCTCCTCTTCAGAGGTGACCTATACCGAACATAAGGGAGATGAATGGGGGTACCTGGGTAGCGTGGTATATAAAACCGCCAGAAACCGCCACAGGATAGACGTGGAACTGGAAAGCGAAACGCTGACAAACGCCGAAAACATATACACGATAGAAAATGAAATCGGGGGATTCTCTTTCGTGGAGTACCACGGCATAAACGAGCGACTACACCGGTATAGAAGAAAAATAGGGGCTGAATACAGCGGCTACATCAACGTCAAAAACGGTCGGTCGCTATGGCTCGTCACCGCCTCGGCAAGCTTTAACACGCGAAACGATAAAACATCGCTCTACCCCTTTTTCCGGGAACAACGCCTCACGTATTGGCGCGTGAACGGCCTCGTGAGCAGAAGCCTCGCGAACCGATCACCTCACTGCCTTATCCCGGCCGTGGGCCTATCGTTTGGCGGGGGTAGCGGTCTCCCTTTCTCTGACGGGCTCTACGCTACCCCGTCACCGACGGAAACAGCACCGCCATCAGCTGACTTCAACCTGTATACCCAACACCATTACATCACTGCCACGCGCATCGGCTTTCACCCTGCGCTGCGGTACGAAATCATTTTGAAGAACCGGGCCACGGGGAGCGTTACCCTCCGTTACGACAGAATACACGCGTTGACCAGTCATCCCGACAAAACGGGCGATCAGAACACAGCAGGCAATCAATATGCACCTGGCAATCGGAACAAACCGAACGACAGGCAGCAACTGCTCCTTTCATTGGGGTACCAATTCTAATGAAACGGCTATTTTTACGGTTAAGAAGGTAAAAGTAAAAAATCAGTGAGTCAGCGATAATCCACGATTATGGATAAAAAAGCAGAAAACGATATAACAACAGTTCGGGGCAAGAACGATGGCCAGGAACTTTACGACCACGTGCATCTCCCACCTCATCATGCACATTCCCACCATCACGACCATCATCATCACGCGCATCACCATCACCACCACGCGCACACTGAAAACTTGCGGGGGAGGAAATTGCTGTGGGTTACGCTGCTCAACTTCTCGATCAGCGTGGTACAAGTCGTGGGTGGAATCGTGTCCAACAGCCTCTCACTTATTTCAGACGCGATACACAACCTGGGTGACACCTCCGCCATTTTCATCGCCTTTTTAGCCGGGAAGCATGCCGCTAAAAAACCGGATGCCCAAAAGACTTTTGGCTACAAACGTGCCGAGATCCTGGCGGCCCTCTTTAACGGGGTGGTGCTCATCGCTATCTGCATCTTCTTGTTCGTGGAGGCCTACAAGCGCTTTATAAATCCACAACCTATCAAAGGTGGCGTGATGCTGACGGTAGCCGTTTTCGGGCTGCTGGCCAACCTGATCTCGGTACTGGTGTTGCAGAAAGAGAAGTCACACAACCTGAACGTACGTGCCGCGTACCTGCACCTGTTGGGCGATACGCTCTCGTCGGTAGCGGTCATCGCGGGCGGTATAGCCATTATCGTTTGGGACGTTTACTGGATCGACCCGCTCGTGACCGTCGCCGTGGGGGTTTACATCACGTACCACACCTGGGGCGTGGTACGCCAAACGGTCGATATCCTGATGCAGGCTACGCCACGCCATATCGATATTCAAAAAATCAAACAGACAGTGGAGACGTTGCCGCAAGTGGACAACCTCCACCACCTGCACGTGTGGCAGATGGATGACGAACAGGTTCACCTGGAGGCCCACCTCAACATCTCCCGGGATATGCCGCTCAGCGAGGCCCAAACCGTGCGCCATGACGTGGAGACCGTGTTGAGAGATACATTCGGCATCGGCCACATCACCCTGCAAATCGAGTATAAAGGGTGCGAGGATAACGACGGGCTGATTTTTCGCCAATAGTTTTTCCACACCATATATTCGCACGAAAAACCAACAAACCATCCCCAGAAATGATGATTTGTTAACCTGTAAAATCCCATGATATGGGGATTGCCCCCTTTTTAATTTAGTGTGAACTTTGCACTCGGGAACAACTTCGGTGTTTTTACACATTTATTTAAATCAAAACAGATAGAACGACAATGAAAATCTCGAGAACAATTTTGTTCATTTTAACGCTCTCTTGCCTACTTATTTCGTGCAACCAGAAACAAAAAAGCACCCCAAGCGAAACCGCTAAAATCTCCAAAACAATGCAGGTAGACGACCTACTAAACAACGCCGAAGGGCTTGTTGGCGAAACCGTGGTCGTGGACGGTGTTTGCACGCATATTTGCCGACATGGCGGGAAAAAAATCTTCTTGATGGGTAGCGACGATACCCAAATCATCCGTGTAGAGGCAAGCGACAACATCGGTAGTTTTAGTCAGGAAACCGTGAATAGCATCGTGGAAGTGAAAGGCATTTTAATGGAGCAACGCATCGACGAGGCTTACCTGGTGGATTGGGAAACGAGACTGGCAGCAGGAACAGCTGAGGAACACGGAGATGGAGAAGAGGGATGCGCTACGGAGCAAAAAGCCCAAAACGAACAACCGGCTAACACGGAACAGGAGCGTATCGCCAACTTCCGGGAACGCATCGCGGAACGAAATGAAAAGGAGGGAAAGAACTTCCTGTCGTTTTATTTTATCGAGGCCGAGGAATATACCATCCAGTAGCGGGCGACAACCCCATACACCTCATTTTCAACCAAGATACACGGTATGACTAAAAAGCGTTTAACGGGAGCACATTGGCGAAAATGGTTTCGTGTGATACATCGTGATTTGTCGTTTTTCTTTTCGGGCGTCATCATCATTTACGCAGTTTCGGGGATCATGCTCAATCATCGCGACAGCATCGATCCGAACTACACGGTAAAGCGGCACAGCCTGCAGGCGGAAGGGACATTCCCCATGACCCAGGAGGATATTTCCCAAGCGATGGTCATGGAGATGCTGAAACCGATACATGAGGAGAAGAACTACACGAAACATTACTTCCCCGCAAACGACAAACTGAAAGTTTTCTTAAAAGGTGGTTCTTCGCTGGAAGTGGATATGCAGAGTGGGAAAGCAGTGTATGAGGCACTAAAAATGCGTCCTATCATCAGCCAGTTCAACTGGTTGCATTACAATCCGGGAAAAGGGTGGACGGTTTTCTCGGACATCTTCGCCGTTTCGCTCATCATCATCACGCTAACCGGTATATTCATAAACAAGGGTAAAAAAGGTGTTTTAGGACGAGGAGGTATTGAGTTGCTGGCCGGGATTATCATACCGATCCTGTTTATCCTGCTACTATGAATACCGCACAGTGTGATTTTAGCCGTGACTTTCATACGATTATTTTACTCATGTCGGCTTCATGGCCAATTTTGTTTATGCTTTTATTATACGATTGAACGATAAGCACATACTGTTACAATTATTTACACGAAACATTGCAATGAACCCAATCATCACATGTACTAACCTCACGCATCATTACGGCAAACGGTTGATATACGAGAACCTGAACTTTTCCGTACCCGAAGGACGTATTTTGGGACTGCTAGGAAAAAATGGCACAGGCAAAACCACGACCATCAATATTTTAAATGGCTACCTGAGACCTTCGAGCGGCGAGTGTACTATTTTCGGGGAGAACATTCGACATATTAACCCCATTACAAAACAACGCATCGCGCTGCTTATTGAAGGGCATGTACAGTACTCGTTTATGAATATTGAGCAGATTGAGCGATTTTACGCGTCGTTTTATCCGAAATGGAGAAAGGAAGCCTATTATGAGCTGATGGAGCTGCTTAAAGTGGCACCCCGACAACGAATCGCGAACATGTCATGTGGACAACGCTCGCAAGTAGCACTTGGGCTTATCATGGCTCAAAATGCCGACCTGCTTATCCTGGACGACTTTTCGCTCGGATTAGACCCGGGCTATCGCCGCCTATTTATCGAATACCTGCGTGAATACGCTAAAAGCGAACGAAAAACCGTATTTCTCACCTCGCACATTATTCAAGATATGGAGAAACTTATCGATGATTGCATCATTCTCGATTACGGGAAAATACTTATTCAACAGTCGGTAAGCGAACTGATGAACAGGTTTAAAAAATACACCTTCAAGATAAACGATGCGCGTTCATCATTACCCGCCAACGATGAGTTTTACAATCCGGCGGTATATCGGGGAAACGGCGAACTGTTCTCCTTTCAAAGCACGGAGTACGTGGAGCGATATCTCGGCAAACATTCCATTGAATACAGCCAGTTGAAGACGGAAGAACTGAATTTGGAAGATATTTTTATCGGACTTACAGGAAAATATTGATTATACACAACTAAAACTATGATTAAAGCAATACTATACAAAGAGTGGATTAAAACACGCTACCTGTTTCTGCTGTTGGCGATAATCTTGGTGGCTTTTACAGCCTATTGTCAATTACGCATCGGCAAAGTGGTTAGCTTGCGCGGCGCGGCTCATTTATGGGAAATACTGCTTACACGCGACCATACATTTCACGAAACCATGCGGTACGTTCCGCTTTTTTCGGGTATCCTATTGGCCCTGTTTCAGTTTGTACCCGAAATGCAGCAAAAACGGCTTAAGCTGTGCCTGCATCTACCCCTGCCGCAAAGCAGGATAATGGGTACCATGCTCGGCTTCGGGGTCAACCTGCTGATGGCTCTTTTTGTAGCGACGTACCTGATTATAGGTTTATACCTGTACCACGTGTTAGCCCCCGAGCTTATAAGTCGTATTTTGCTAACCATGCTGCCTTGGTTTGTTGCGGGCTTCGCGGGGTATGCTTTCGTTGCCTTTACCGTGTTGGAGCCTACTTGGCGACGACGACTGTTAAACGTGTTGGCGGGTGTCGCTTTTATCCGAATTTTTTACTTGTCGAGCTATGCCGAAGCCTACAATCAAGTTATCGTGTGGCTGTTGATAATAACACTTGCCTTGGTCGGATTCTCTTTCCTATCGGTTTCCCGATTCAAAGATGGTGTGCAGTGAGCTTTTCCGGTTATTTCTGAACCCCGACTTTGGACTTTGGACTTCCAACTTCCAACTTCAAGCTTCAAGCTTTGAACTTCCAATAAAATTTAATTAAACACGAATAAAACATCATGAGTAAAACGTATAAAATCATTTACTATATACTCCTAATAGCTATTTTGGCCTGGTTACTGCCGTGGCTCTACAATTTGGCCACGTTAAAAAGATGGTCAACGCCCTTCACGTTATACAGCGAAATTATCGAGGATTTTGCCATGATCAACGTGAATTACGATGAAAAAGCATCCCGTTTCATCGACCGAAAAGGCAACTCTTACACCGAAACGCAATTTGACAGCATTTTACCTATGTTTTACTACCGCCAACTCGTTACCGACAACAAGTTGCCCGATACCATACGAGGTACCCACGTTACATCGTCTATAATAAGGAGGGAAAATTTCATATTCCGCTCGCGTCCATCGGAGATCAACATGCATCATCCGGGTCTCTATCCTCTGCTCGAATCAAGGTCGAAACGGGTTGATTTGGTGATGCCCGAAGATGTTTTCCGCTTAACGAAAAACGGCATCGAGTTTATTGACATGGAGGTCAATCAAGTGAACAGGGAAAAATCCGCGTTGTTTCAGTCCGTTTTCATACAAAAAGAGGTCGCTTTTCCCGTCCAAACCATAGCTGGAAATCCAACTAATAGAAAAGAGTACGATGAAGGGTATCTATTCACCGACAACGACGGCAAACTTTTTCACCTAAAACAGGTGCAAGGACGACCTTTCCTAAGACCCATACCGATAGATCCGGAAATCAACATATCGCGAATCTGGGTAACGGAACTTTCAAACCGCAAGTACTTCGCGTTTCTCACCGACGCGAACAACCACTTTTACGCGCTTACAGCACCCGATTACAACTTGGTGAATATTGATATTCCGCCTTTCAAACCCGAAAAAGAGAGCATGACCATTTTTGGTAACATGTTTACCTGGACGGTCGTTCAATCCAACAACACAGACGAAATAGTGACCGCCGTTGATGCCAAAACCCTTGCAGCAATAGACAGCATGACTTTCTGCAATCCCGAAAAAGATAAAATAGGGACGGCATCCTACCTTTTCCCGTTACAATTGAGTTTCACCTCTACAGTGGACAAATTTTTCTACCCCCGACTGAAAGCGTTTTCATGCCATGCTTTGGTGTTAAATTTGGTATTACTCGTCTTGTATGTCGTCTTATGTAGAAAAAATAAGTTCTCTGCCATGTACCTCTTTAAAGCGGTAGCGGTAGCAGTTTTAGGAATTTTTGCATTTATCCCTGCCCTGTTACTAAAACAATAAAGCGATGCCTACTTCAACCAATCCAACGCACCTTACCGACGTACCTGCCACCTTGTTTATCCCGTTTTTCGGAAAATCGATGAAAATATTTTTACTAATAAAAGGAGGATGAGAAATGCTAACACTTAATGAAGTAAATGAGGGTCAAAAAGTAATAATCGCGGATATTAAAGGTAACACCCGATTCCTTAGCCGAATAACGTCCATCGGTTTAACATTGGGCTGTGAGATTAAAATGCTTTACAACGAAAAAAAGTTTCCCTTGCTTTTTTACGGTCGAGACACCGTGATCGCGCTGAATCGCGAGGAGAGTAATGATGTTTTTGTGGAGGAAATCGCATGAGCACAACAGCTATCAAACAACCTACCATCGCCCTTTTGGGGCAACCCAACTCTGGAAAGTCCACGCTCTTTAACGGACTGACCGGAGCAAGGCAACGAGTCGGGAACTGGCCCGGTAAAACGGTTGAGAAAAAGGAAGGGCACTATGATAAAAACGGGAAACGCTATCACGTCACCGACCTACCCGGAACTTACAGTCTTTCAGCCAATTCAGAAGAAGAAATCATTACACGCGACTATATTGCATCAGGTCAAGCGGACATCGTGTGCATATTAGCCGACTCTTCTCAGTTATCCCGAAGCCTTTTCATGTTGGCTGATTACGCGGGCATTAAATGCCCCGTGGTACTTCTGTTGAACCTTATGGATGTCGCGGAGGAGCAAGGAAAACAAATTAACACGGGAAAACTCGAAGAGAAATTGGGAATCCCCGTGATTCCTTTTGTTGCTGCTGACCATGCTCGATACAATGCTTTTTACACTGTTATCGATAAGGCATTGGAAGAGAAAAAGCTGCTTAATACCGACTCTTTAACGGAAAAATACAGCTTGATTGAAAATGGAGTCTATAATAAAGTACTCTCGCTAATGCCAAAAGAGGGCATCGAGAATTATTCTCCTTCTTGGCTTGCGACAAAGCTCATTGAAAAAGATGCAAACGTTCTGACAAAAATAAAAAATGTTTTACCACAAGACGAGCTGCAAGAGTTGGGGGAGATTTTATCTTCGATAAACAACGGCACTTTGAAAACGGCAGGCTATAAATTCCAATGGATTGATGAATTACTCAGAGATACGCTTGTCCAAAATGATGAAAAACCGATTCTCTCGAAATTCGATAGAATAGCAACTCATCGAAAATGGGGAAAACCACTCGCGATATTAATCATCCTGTTGGGACTAATCGCTTCATTTATTCCCGCCACGCCTATCATGTACGTCGGCAGCCTTATCCCCTTACTGGGAGAGCCCATCACGGCAGCCATGACGGCCATTAACGCACCGACAATGCTCACCAGCCTGATCACGCAAGTAGTACTGAACACCCTGTACTTTACCGTGGCCATGATCGGTTTTGTTTTCGGTGTGAACCTGGTGTTCGGATTTTTGGAAGAGGTGGGCTACATGGCCCGTGTTTCCTATGTCTTCGATAGCACGATGGCACGGTTGGGACTACAAGGAAAGTCGGTGATGCCCCTGGTGGTAAGTTTCGGTTGCACCATTGGCGGCGCGGCGGGAACGCGCGTTATCGACTCGTGGGGACAAAAAGTGCTTACCATCGCTTTGGCATGGGTCGTTCCCTGTGCCGCCACGTGGGCAATTGTACCCGTGCTTTCTTCCATGTTCTTTGGGGCATGGGCTCCGTTAATTATTGTCGCCATCTTTTTTGTTGCTGCTCTTCATATGATGATAACGGCAAAGATTTTTGGCTCCAAATTATTGAGAGAAGAGGAACGCGCGGGTCTGATAATGGAATTGCCACCTTATCACAAGCCAAGGTGGGGGGCTTTGTTCAGGTCAATCTGGGTTAGAACACGGGATATTTTGTCCAGGGCACTGCGGGTCATCTTTATTGTCTCCTTACTCTTTTGGTTAATGACTTACAGTGTTTCTGGTAATCCCGAGGGAACAGTGTTATACCGCTTCGGGAAAGCCATAGAACCGGTAACGATGGTATTTGGCTTAACATGGCAGACATTTTTAGCCTATTTCGCATCTATGTTCAGCAAAGAGGCGGCTTTGGGAGTTTTAGGTTCCCTCTATTTAGGTGCAGGAAGCTTATTTTCTGCAGCAGTCGAAAGCAGCGGCGAAGTGGCAGCTGGATTAAGCACTGCATTGCTCAACTCCCTTACTCCATCAGCGGCTTTAGCGTTTATCTTTGCCGTTACTTTTAATGCCCCTTGTCTCATGGCTATCACTTCAACCTATCAGGAAACTCGATCTTTGAAGTGGACCTTGCGTATTTTGGGTTATTATATCGCGACATCTTTGTTGCTTGCCTTTTTAGTATATCATGTTTCCAATCTATTCTTTTAACGTGGGAGGATATTATCGTGTTTCAAAAACTTATCACTCTGCTAAATGACGGAAAGAGATATTCTCTGCTTGAATTATCTGAGGAATTGGGTATTTCAATAGAGACATTGCAGGGATTCATTGAATACCTTTCCGAAAAAGGATTACTCACGCCGTTGGAATTTCACAAGGATATCAATTCTCATTCTAACGGGTGCAACAATTGCACGAGTTGTAAAGGATGTTTCGTTGGGGTTTTAGGCAGGTGTGATGATTTATACATCGTTCGTGGAGTTACTTACCGATGCCAATCGACACGCTAAATCTCATGCATGGCGACAACATGGGTATCCTGTATGCCGGCGGTAATAGCATTTAATTTGTTGCTACTTGGATAGGTTTAAATGTCGGGAAACTAACAAAGATGACTGATAATACAAAGCAAAATAAGGCCTACGCGAAGCTTATCAATCGCTACGACGATGTGTTGACGGCACGCAAGTGGTGGAGTCGTCTCTATATGAAGTGCATATGGAAAGTGGATGACAATCTGGTGGCAAAAGAGGTTTTGGAGATGCTACCTGATGATTTCCGGGGAGAAATTCTGGACGTTCCAATAGGGACAGCCGTTTTCACTGCCCAGAAATACCGCACTATGCAAAACGCCAAAATTTTAGGTATCGATTTTTCACAAGAGATGCTTGACATCGCTAACCAACGTTTTTTACACGAAAAGATTAACAACGTGAAGTTGCAACATGGCGACGTATGCAAGCTTACGTTTGAAAACGAACGTTTTGACGCGGTACTTTCGATGAACGGCTTTCACGCTTTCCCCACGCAAAAGCACAAGGCATTTTCCGAAACCTACCGCGTGCTTAAACAAGGTGGTATTTTCTTGGGCTGCTTCTATATCAAGGGAGAGCGCAGCATTGCCGATTGGGTCGTACACAACATACTGAACAGAAAGGGGTTTTTCACTCCGCCTCATTTCATAAAAAAAGAGGCGATAGAGGTTCTAAAATCGTTTTACGGTGAAAATGTCGAGGTGAAAAATCACCGTTCACTGTTAATTTTTAAATGCGTGAAGTAAAATAAAGGTACCTGCATTTTGGCACTTGTGTATATACTCAATAAAACAGCAATATTTGGGTTCTGACAAGTTCGGGTTGAAGTTGTTAAATTATATATGGATTTATTCCAGCTCATACCTTTCAGCTTCTATGCTATAATTGGTATAATATGAGATTTTACCACTTGATATTTGCCGATAAATGTCCTGAATAAAAGCTATTTCCTCTTTAAAATGCTCCGTATCTTCCTCACCTTTATGGTTTTCTCTCATTTTCTTCTCCCATTCTTTTACCTCTTCGGCATCCATTATTACAGGCTTTAATTTTCCTGTGACTTTTGCCTTTTGCCCTACAATAGAAGGGTCAACTGTTGAGAGATTATTTCCTAATTCAACCTTTATAAATAGATTTTCGTTTTCGCCTATAATTCTAAATCGTTTATGAGAATGTTTACATACATGCTCGATAAGACCCTCTACGTGAACAGTTTTATCAAACAAAGTTTCGCCATTGGCGAACACTTCATCAACAGTCAAATAATTAATTGATACTTCTGTGTTTTCCCTATTTTCTGTCTGCTTGTTGTTTGTTTGCTTACATGCATTAACCGACAATAAAACGGCAGCCACCACAATAATTGAAAAAATTTTATTCATAAATGAAGTTTTTAAAAGTGAAACGATAATATAACCTTAAAATTTCTTCCCATCGCGGGAATATAAGAGCCAAAGGGCTGATAATCTGTATTTAGAATATTTTTTACTATAAAACGAAGTTTTGGAAAACCAATTAGGGAATTTGAATTAACACCAAAGGCAAAATTTAAAACAGCATGAGCATCAGATGGCACATAACCCCAAGGACCTCCTTCTGTGCCTTCCGGAATTTTTGCTACTCTATTTTGAGCGGCAGCATATTCTGTATCCAACTTCACAGAATATCCCGTTATCCATTTTTTATTGACTAGCCCACGATAAATAGCTTCTATATTCATTTTGAATGGCGGAACACCAAACATGGGTGCATTTTCACCTTCTAACAGTTCAATACCATAAACGTAAGCAGCTCCCAAACCCAAATACAACGAATTGGACGGTTTTAGCACATTATTGAACTGATAGTCTGCTGAAAACTCACCGCCCATTAGCTTAGCGTCTGTGTTTCTTAGTGTAAAATCCACATCGGGTTCATCAGCAGGTGCTTCGTTGATGAAATCATCAAGAATATTATAAAATAGTGCAATGTCATATTTTAACTTCTCTTTCAAGGTTTTACCACGTAACCCAACATCAAAATTCCAACTATATTCAGGTTGCAAATCAGGGTTTCCAACTTTTATCCCTTTACAGCTGATTACCCTTGTAAACATCTCCTCTGTGATTGGCATACGAAAAGCCCTACCTGCATTAAAAGAGATATGGGTTGTATTGTTGGGCGAATAGACAAAGCCCGCGTTTCCGCTGAATGCATCTCTTTTTTCATTCCGACCGACTATCGTACCTTTCTTGCCTTCTAAAACAGTTGCAGCATCGTAACGAACGCCTGCAACAATCTGCCATTTTTCCCCGATTTGCCATTCATCATTGATAAAAGCGCCAATGTTTTGTTGTCCCGCACCTTTATAACCTTCTACTGTGCCGTGCGTATCGTTGTAATAGTCAAAAAGTTCCGACGGGTTGTCAAGGCGAAACAGATAGCAGTCAATTCCGGCAGTCATCTTGTTGTTTTTGGACAAATTGAGAATGGTATATAAGCGAGCTCCACCGTAGCTGTTTTTATAGTGCACTAAATCAAGAGTTGAAACTTTTCCGCTAACAACGCTATATTTATATTGGTAATAATCTCGCCAACCGCTGTCGTAATACAGGTTAAGATTGACCGACTCTACAATGCCTTTCGGGGTGTAGTTGTAAGCAAAATCGGTATGAAAGTTCTCTTCTTTATTGCGTACTTTGGTAAATCGCTTTGTCGGACCATTAAATCCGCGCGGTTTCCCCCAATCACCATAATGATAATTGGCATTGAAAGTGATTTTGTGCTTATCCGAAAATTTGTAGCCCGTATTCAGTGAGATGTCCCGATCTTCTACATTGCTGTTATCCGCAATTTCGCCGGAGCCGTAAATCATCTCATCTGTTTTACGATACTTACCGCTGAGCGACATTCCAAACTTTTCTCTTTTATGGCACAGTTTCATCAACTCTAAAAACTCGTTGTTGTTACTGCCATATCCCGAGCTTAGTTGAATGCTGTTACTGTTGCTGCCAAAAGGTTCTGCACTGACCAAATTAATAATCCCTGAAATAGCCCCACTACCATAAATTACAGATCCCGGACCTTTAACAATTTCGATTTTTTGGTTATCATAAACATTAATATCCTGACCGAAATAGCCACCCGGGAATGTGCCGATGCGCCTGTTGCCATCTTTCATAATAATCAGACGATTAGAATTTAATCCCCTTAAAATTATCGGCGAATGGTATTCCCAAACCTGCGTAAAGCCAGGAGTTTTATTTAACACATCGATTATATTGGAGTTCATATTGTCTCTGATTTCCCGATGTGAAATTACATTAGCAGCCTTTGTAAGCTTGTCCGTTCGTTGCTCATACAATCCGGCAGAAACTACGATATCAGACAACTGAAACTCTTTGGGCGTTAAATAAACAGTCAAATTGCCGGAAAACAAGCTGTCAGAGACCAAAACTTCTTTTCTATAATAATTAACATGGCTAAGAATGATAGTAGTTTGTTTTTCCTTCGCTATATTTATTTTGAACCTTCCTTCCGCATCAGTGGCTGTTCCCTTTGACACATTGCTGATGGAAATATTGACAAAAGGTATTGGTGCTTTTGAGTCAAAGTCTATAACAACACCTTGTATTGTCTTTCCTTGACCAAAAGAGCTATTAATAAATCCGAATACAAATAGGGCTACAAATAAGCTTCTTAATACTTTTATCATAATTTAAGCCTTCCTTCCCTACTCTACAAAATCCCACATGATCTCAATGTAGCCTGTTGGAGTTGGGGCAGGCTTAGCAGGAAATTTGGGAACAATAAACTTAACAAGTCGTCCTTCTTTGGTTTGTATTATCCATATCGGCTCGTCATCAGCAATGTTGTTGTTGGCAGGTTCTCTCCACGTTTGTCCGATAACTAATTTTTTGTATTCCTTAGCAAGTTCTTTCATCAGTGGTGTTCCGGATTCACCTTTTTGTACCGATGATATATCAAACGAGGGGTCATCTGATTTTAAAGTATAGTCCAACAAATTTGATTTTTTAAGGTTTCTGAAACTTGTTACTCCCTTGCATGTTTCGTCAACCGATGAGTAGTTTACCGCTTTTGCCGATGACGCCAATTGAATAAAAGGAGCTCCGCCTGAACTGCCATCAGGTCTTTCTGCTTTAATTGTACGAATTTTCAGATCATACTCAAAGTCAGTTACCGTGAGCGAATCCATGTTATTTGCCCCACCCTTTTTTCCCTTATATTCAAAATCAAAGCCTACTCCACCCGGATTTCTTCCGGCACAAATCAAATAGGGAGATTCAAGGCTTTTAAACTGACTTTCATTTATTGGATTGTCAGGTTCCTCTTTCTCACATGAAGTTAATAAAACAGCTCCTATAGTAAGGGTTACAACTACAATAAATAAATTTTTAAACGATTTCATGTCTCTCTTTTTTATTAAAAAAGTCATCTTGACTTTTTATTCTTATTAATACCCTTTTCCTTTTCTCAACTCCAACATACCGATGCTTGCAACTTTTCCACCAACATCTTTTCCACGACGCATCCAGGTAAAACGAGTAACTGCCAAAGTGGTCGTTCGGTTATCAACACCTTAACCCGGCTATCAAGTCCGGGTAAAACGAGCAACTGCCGGAGTGCCGGAAGCTCATCCGCGTGTAACATCAAGCAAGTGCGCGTTGGAGCTATCGGAATCCTTATTTTCCTTCGATACATACTCTGTTTATTGCTTTCTTCCCAGTAATCACCGTCAAGCTCGTGAATATAGTCGACGAAACGGCGGTATTCGGACTCTGACAAATTCAAGTTAAAATTGTTGAACTCAATATGGATCTTGTTACAAACGCTGCATTTAAACACTATGCCATATTGGGTTTGATTGATGATATTCATCTTTTCCACAGGGTTAAAATGAAGGTTTGATGTTTTGTACCCAAGAGGAGACACGCTCATCGGTCAGGTCGCTTTCATTATCCACGTCAATGGGCAGTCCCACGAACTTATTATCCACGACGGCACGCGAGTCGTCAAAACTATATCCGGCTGTAGCCACAGACCCAACTATTTTACACCCCTTTCCAAAGAAAAACTCGTACAGCTCGCCCATCCCGTCCACAAAGGTGTCGGAGTAACCACTTGCATCGCCTAATCCGAAAAGGGCGACGATCTTACCGGACAGATCAACCGATTTTAGTCGTGGCAACATATCGTACCAATCGTCTTGCAAATCGCCTAACCCCCAGGTGGAGGTACCCAAAATAAGGCAATCGGCGGTGGTAAAGTCATCGGCGCTACACTGCGCCACATCTTTCAATTGAGGTGAAAACTCGCTTAGCAGCTCGGCAATCTTTTCGGCTGTCTCTCTCGTGTTATCAGTTGAAGAACCGTAGATAATCGATATCTTTTTCATCGTGTTGTATATTAATGTTTGATTTAACAAAAATATTGCGATTACAAACAGCAAGCAATCCCCAGATCATGGGATTTTATTGATAAACAATCATCATTTATAGGGATTGATACGGTCATTTTTGTAGGTTAATTTTGCTTTTGGGAACCAGAGAACAGCGTTCAGTTGAAATAGAAAGGCCTTACCGAGTATGACAACAGAAAAATATAATATCACGGGTATGGCTTGCTCCGCATGCGCGGCTCACGTTGAGAAGAGTGTGCAAAAGTTGGATGGCATGCGAGAGGTGAGCGTCAACTTACTGACAAACAGCATGTCTGTTGAATTTGACGAGAAACGGTTATCATCACAAGATATTATCCACGCTGTTCAAGAAGCCGGCTACAGTGCTTTTTGGGTACAGCCCGAAAAAACCGAGTCATCGTCCACAAGAATTGATTACGTGGCAAAAGAACAACAGGCATTGAAGAAACGCTTTATTGCCTCTTTAATATTTCTTGTACCATTGATATATCTCTCCATGGGCAGTATGGTTGGGTTGCCTTTACCCCTCTCTATCTCTATTGATAAGAATCCCCTCTTGTTTGCTTTCGCGCAATTTATATTAACTATTCCCATATTTATCATCAACGGCAAGTTTTTCACTAACGGTTTTCGCGCTCTGGGCAAACTGGTGCCCACTATGGACTCGTTAGTCGCCATTGGTTCATCTGCCGCGTTTATCTACGGGATTTACGCGTTGGTCAGAATTTATTTGGGGTTGAAACAGGGTGATTGGGAATTGGTGAGTCAATTTTCTCACAACCTGTTTTTCGAGTCGGGTGCTACTATTTTGACCCTGATAACATTGGGCAAATATTTGGAGGCTCGTTCCAAGCGGAGGACTTCAGACGCCTTGAGCAAGCTAATCGATTCAGCGCCGGAGACAGCTACCGTGACTCGTTTCGGGGAAGAGGTAGAGATCCCTGCCGAAGAGGTGGTCGTGGGCGATATGGTAAGCATTCGGCCCGGTCAGAAAATCCCGGTTGATGGAGAGGTCACGGAAGGTATTAGTGCCGTTGACGAGTCGGCTATCACGGGCGAGAGTATTCCGGTAACTAAAGAGCCGGGCGATACGGTTATATCCGCGAGTATCAACAAAACGGGCTACCTGCTTTTCAGGGCCACTAAGGTGGGCGCAGACACCACCTTTTCGCAGATAGTGAAGCTGCTGGAAGAGGCGTCGGCGTCCAAGGCTCCTATTGCCCGTTTGGCAGACAGGGTTAGTCGTGTCTTCGTGCCGACCGTAATTCTCATAGCCCTGATATCGACCGTCGCCTGGTTGCTGTTCGGACAGTCGTTCGAATTCGCGTTGTCCATTGGCATTTCAGTGCTGATTATTTCATGTCCCTGCGCGCTGGGGTTGGCCACGCCCGTCGCAATCATGGTGGGAACGGGCAAAGGCGCTGAAAAAGGCATTCTCTTCAAATCTGGCGAGGCACTTGAAATGGGGAGCAAACTTGACGCGGTGGTGTTCGATAAAACCGGAACGGTTACAAAAGGTGAACTGCGGGTAACCGATATCGTGCCAATTCGGGATTTAGATGAAAATGGATTGTTGAAAATAGCCGCGTCGTTAGAGGCTTATTCCGAGCATCCTATTTCAAAAGCGGCATTGAGTAGAGCTGAAGAGAAGAAATTGTCGCTTTATCCCGTGTCGAATTTCGTCGCGGTACCCGGCAAAGGAGTATCGGGAGAGATAGTCGAGAAACAATGCAAAATAGGCAATCAGGCTTATATTTCAGAAAATATTGATACTACAGCTATTGACGATTTGCTGTTTAGTATAACTCAACAGGGAAAAACAGCGCTGTTGGTGGCGGACGATAAGAAAGTTTTGGGTGTAATCGGCGTTGCCGATGTGTTGAAGCCGACCAGTCGCCGAGCCGTGGATGAATTGAAATCGATGGGTATCCACACCGTGATGCTTACAGGCGATTATCGGTTAACCGCACATGCTATACAAAAGGAGTTAGGTGCGGATCAAGTTATCGCCGAAGTTTTGCCGCAAGATAAAGACAAGGCCATTCAAGAGCTTCGTCAAAGCGGGATGAAGGTCGCGATGGTAGGCGACGGCATTAACGATGCGCCGGCGTTGGCGCGTGCCGACTTGGGTTTTGCCATGAGTACAGGTACCGATGTAGCCGTGGAGTCGGCAGACGTAGTGTTGATGAAAAACGATCCGCACGATGTGGTAACCGCTATACGGCTCAGCAAAGCTACCCTGAAAAACATCAAGCAAAACCTGTTTTGGGCGTTTTTCTACAATACTATCGGGATACCTTTGGCAGCAGGTATTTTTTACCCGATATTGGGCTGGACGTTAAGTCCCACCTTTGCCGCCATAGCTATGAGTTTAAGTTCAATAACGGTGGTGTTAAATGCTTTGCGATTAAAGCGAGTCCTCCTTTAAAGTTTTCACTTTATTTTCATACGATTATTTTAATCTTTTACATTTTGGTGTATGGAACCTTTGATATTTAAAATAATCATTCCCAAGAATGTTTAATGATTATTTTAATCATGTCGGTTTCATATCATTGTATTACTCTAATTCACTAATTGTATTTGTTATGGAACGAATTGTACTGAAAGTAAAACCTGAAACGGTACGCGGGTGGCGCATGAAAAGTCGGGAAGCAAAGCCGTCGGATATTGAAGATCTTGATCGGCTTTTGAACTTTTGGCTAAACGCTCAAGAAGAAGAGCTTTGGCCTTTTTTGGAACGAGTGCTGCACTTTCGCCACATTCAGTAAGTGCCGATGCTTTGAAAAAAGCGTTGCTTGAATTACATCCTTTCCAAAATATTCCTATTCTTTCCCCTGCAGATTTTTTGAATACAAGTTTCAATTGTTAACCTCTCATTACCTGTAAATTGCACATTACTAATTTGCTGAGGCGCTTTTTCTGTCGTCTCCCCAATAATGGTGAATTGTTGACCCTTAAAATCCCATCAACTGAGGATTGACATGGTCGTTTTTCCAGGTTAATTTTGCATGTCGAATTCAAAGAACAGTGTTCAGACACGAAATCGAGTGTCAACCAGAGTATGAAAACAGAAAAAGAAGAGATACGCCAAGTGCTAATAACAACGGCACGCGAAGCCTTTTTAAAAAAAGGTTATAAGACCGTGTCGATGCGTGAAATATCGGGAAAATCGGGAGTGGGACTGAGCAATATATACAACTATTTTGACAGCAAAGACGAACTGTACAGGGTGGTGTTAACGCCATTTTTACACTCTTTTGAAAAGATGATGATTGAACACTCAGAAGCGAGCAGGGATACCGAAGTAGATATGTACACTTCCGAAAAGTATCAAGCGGAAACAATTCGATCTTTCCTGGAAGTCTTTCGTCAGTACCGCCCCGAACTGAAATTGCTCTTTTATGCATCGCAAGGTTCCTGTTTCGAGAACTACTGCGAAATGCTTATCGATAACAACACGCGTCGCAGCCTAGAATACATGAAGTTAATCAAAGAAAAAAACCACCTCTTGTCTATCGATATTTCCACGTTTTTTATACATCTCTGTTGTGTATGGTGGGTAAACGTTCTTAAAGAGATCGCGGGACACGATGAGTTGACAGACATTGAGATTGAGCGCTTTATCGCGGAGTACGTGCGATTTGCCGCCGCCGGGTGGGAAGCCCTATTCAAAACATGCGAGTCCAAAAAACAGGAATGAAATGAAAACTTTGATACTCACGATTACTGAAGCCTTGTACAAAGCCAAGCGTACCGCCCAATTCAGGCGGTACGCTTTTTTTATGAACAAACTTGAACTTTGTTCTCTGTTTAAAAACAGCAATAGCAACATGGAACCAACAGGCTTGCAAGAACCACTGCCCGTGGTATTTAAATATGGCAAACGTGAAAAACTCATGATAAGCAACTTGATTGGACAACCGTATGACAGTAACAAGTAAAAACCCAACCCATCTTACAGGCGTTCCTGCCACCTTGCTTATTTCGCTTAGAGCAAGATGCTTGGAGAGCCTTGACCCGAAAGGGATTATAAAAGACGAACGGAGCGTGGATATTGCCCGTGCCCTCGGCTGCGACATCTCGCCCGGGAGCGAAAGTTTTTTCACGCAAGTGGGCACGGCACAACGTACCGTGGTGTTTAACGACTACACCAACGACTTCCTTTCCCGCTACCCGGACGGAACGGTAGTCAACCTGGCGTGTGGATTAGACACTCGCTTTGAACGATTGGATAACGGTCAGGTAAGATGGTTTGACCTCGATTTGCCGGAAGTCATTAACATTCGCCGACGTTTTTTCAAAGAGAGTGAGCGGTATCGCTATATCGAAAAATCGGCATTGGACTTTTCGTGGTTAGATGATGTACCGAAAGAGCGTCCCGTGTTTATAACTGCCGAAGGACTGTCCTGTTACTTTACCGAAGAGCAGATGCGTGAACTGCTAACCCGCGTAGCCGAAGCCTTTGACTACGTGGAGTTTGTCATAGAGGCCATAAGTCCCTTTATGGTGCAACACACGGACAAACATCCAAGCATGAAAGATCATGAAGCGCAATTTATGTGGGGCATCAAAACGGGTCGCGAAATAGATGAATGGAACACTGGCTTTCATTTCGTAAGCGAACGCTACTTCATGCTGGAATGCAAAAAGCGGGCTTTAAGCATACGGTTCATGTGCCTGTTTCCCTTTTTCGGAAAATCGATGAAAATATTTTTATTGAGAAAAATGAATAGGTGGGCGCCCTTTAAGCAACTTCCGATTTCACTCGTTTGACTTTGGTCTCCAGACCTCAACCTTCCAGCTTCGAAAATAATACTAAAAAAATATGAATACATTAAAACGTTTTAAAGTTTACATGGGCAAGCGAAAAGCGTTGCTTCCCCTATCGTTGGTGCTATCGGCTCTCAACGGTTTGTTAGCCTTAGTTCCGGCAGTTTTAGTCTGGTTTATTGTTCGCACGCTTATCAATAGCGGCGGCACACCGGAAGGTACTGCCGTATATCAATATGCCTGGTGGGCGTTTGTCGCGGCAGTATTCAGTGTTTTACTTTACTTCGTGGCTCTGATGTTGTCGCACTTGGCGGCGTTTCGCGTGGAGTGTAACCTGCGTACAACCGCCGTTAATCGCCTGCTTCATATGCCGTTGGGCTTTTTCGAAAACAAGGCGAGCGGACGAATACGCAAAATCATCGACGACGATGCCGGGAATACGCATACCTTCTTGGCCCATATACTGCCCGATTTGGCGGCAAGCATCGTTTCGCCTCTGCTGGTATTCGTGTTACTTTTCGTATTCGATTGGCGAATGGGCGTGGCGAGTTTAATCCCTATCGTCATCACGATGCTGCTTATGGGTAAAATGATGAACCCCAAATACAATCACTTCATGAAAGATTATATGACGGCACAAGAGCAGATGAGTGCCGAAGCGGTGGAATACGTGCGGGGGATTCCGGTGGTTAAGGTGTTTCAACAGACGGTTTTCTCGTTCCGCCGATTTTACGACAGCATTATCCGTTATCGCGATTTGGTCATCCCCTACACGCTCACGTGGCGTCAGCCGATGAGTATCTACACCGCCGTCATCAACGGTTTCGCCTTTTTCATTATTCCCCTTGCCGTGCTGCTTATCGGTCGGGGTGGCGAGCTGGCGGTAGTTATGAGCGATTTGCTGTTCTACCTGCTTATCACGCCTATTATCGGCTCTAACATCATGAGAGTGATGTACCTGCAAAGCAACCTGTTCATGGCGGGCGAAGCCCTTACACGTATCGAGAATATCACATCAACCGAACCACTTCCCGAAGCGGCTCAACCGCAATCCATTAAAAAGCATGATATAGAATTTGGAAACGTGCGATTCGCTTACCCCGAAGCTACCACATTCGCCGTGGATGGCGTGTCGTTCCATATCCCGCAAGGCAGCACTTATGCCTTGGTGGGTCAATCGGGCGGGGGCAAAACCACCATTGCCCGACTTATCCCCCGTTTCTGGGATGTAGCGGAAGGTAGCGTGAAAATCGGTGGCGTGGATGTAAGGGATATCGCCAAAAAAGAGTTGATGGACAACGTATCGTTCGTGTTTCAAAACAGCAAGCTGTTTAAGACTTCGCTTTTGGAGAATATCACTTACGGCAAGCCCGATGCTTCGCCTGCCGAAATTGAGCGAGCTATCGACTTGTCGCAAAGTCGTGAGATTATCGACCGCTTGCCTAATGGGTTAAACACGAAAATAGGCGCGGAGGGCACCTACCTTTCCGGTGGGGAGCAACAACGCATCGTGTTGGCACGAGCATTTTTAAAAGATGCCCCTATCGTGGTGTTGGATGAAGCCACCGCCTTTGCCGACCCTGAAAACGAACACCTTATTCAACAAGCCCTACGTGAGTTGATGAAAGGAAAAACCGTGCTGATGATCGCGCATCGCCTGACTACCGTACAGGACGTGGATAGGATTTTGGTGGTGGATAAAGGCAAAATCGCCGAGCAAGGCACTCACACGGAGCTGATGGCACAAAAAGGAATATACCACACCATGTGGGACGAATATCAAAAAGCGCTAACATGGACTTTCTGAGAAGTCCGAAGTCAGGAGTCGGGAGTCGGAAGTATCATACCTTCGGACTTCGGACTTCCGACTTCCAACTACTTAATGTTCTTTTTAAAGGCAATCATCATATTCATCAAGTTAAATGCTTCATTATAAAGATGCTCAAACATTTCATCCGTCATATATTCTCGAAGTTTAGCCTTGTGCAGACAAGTAACAACCTCTGCCATAGAACGAATAGCATAGCTCATAAACCTGCGAAATTCGGGATTTGTCTGTCCAATAGCACCCTCGGATATATTCAAGGCGATACTGTCAGCAGCACGTCTAATCTGAGAAGAAAGATTAAACAGTTCCTCTCGTGGGAACGTGCACGCAAGATGATGAATTTCCTCGCCAAAGGTCATAGCCTTTTGCCATATAGTAAGTTTTTCAAATTTAAACTCCATAAGCAATTAATTTTCATAAATATAGCAATAAAAATTTAAACGCTCAGACTTCGGACTTCAAACTTCAAACTTCAGACTTCAGACTAAAAACTTAATAAATCATGTCACTCAACAAATATTTTCAAAAACGATTTGCTCTCTCGCCGGAAGGGGCAACTTCGTTCATAAGCGGAGTAGTCTTATCTACGCTACAAAACATCGTGCTGATGTTGCCGGCCCTGTTCATGTTTATTTTCCTGATGGAGTACTTAGCTCCTAACGATACGCCACACGGTTTCTGGTTTTACGCGCTTTTGGGACTGGCTTTTTTATTTGTAATTTACATTGTTACCTATTTTCAATATAAAAGTACCTACATCGATGTCTATAACGAGAGCGCCAAACGCCGAATAGGTCTCGCGGAGAAATTACGCAAGCTGCCGCTGGCCTTTTTCGGCGAGAAAAACCTCTCCGACCTGACCAACACCATCATGGAAGACAACAGCGCGTTGGAACAGATTTTTTCGCATGCCGTACCGCAACTGTTCGCATCGATTATCAGTGTGATACTGGTGGGTATCGGGTTATTCTTTTACCAGTGGCAATTGGCGTTGGCACTGCTTTGGGTAGTCCCGTTAGCCTTGTTGCTGGTGGTAATTTCACGACGCTTGATGAAGAAAACGTTTGTCGAAAACCACCGTGTGAAACGTGGTGTGAGCGAAAGCATCCAGGCGGCTATCGAAAACGTGCAGGAGATAAAGTCGTACAACGGCGAAGCCGCCTATATGAACAAATTTGAAAACCAAATAAAGGGGTATGAAAAGAGCTTGATAAAAACCGAGTTGGCATCGGGCGTACTGCTCAATATCTCGTATATCTTTCTAAAACTGGGATTGCCCACGGTAATCATCGTTGGAGCGCACCTGTTGGCATCGGGTTCCGTTTCATTGATAACCTACCTGGTATTTTTGATGATTTCGAGCATCATTTACAATCCCATTAACGAAGTGCTCAATAACATGGCTATTCTCAGCTACTTGGATGTACGTCTTGACCGCATGCGTGAAATGGAGCAAATGCCCGTGCAGGAAGGGAAAACCGAATACTCGGTATTGAATTACGATATAGTCTTCAACAACGTGTCGTTTGCTTACGAGGAGGGGAAGCAGGTGCTTCGCGACGTGTCGTTTACCGCTTGCCAGGGCGATGTTACGGCTTTGGTAGGACCATCCGGAGGCGGGAAAAGTACATCGGCAAAACTCGCGGCAAGGTTTTGGGATATTGACGAAGGCACGATAACGCTTGGCGGAGAAGATATTTCGCTGATTGACCCGGAAGCACTTTTAAGAAACTACTCGGTGGTGTTTCAAGATGTGGTGCTGTTCAACGCGTCTGTCGCCGATAACATACGTATCGGTCGTAGAGACGCGTCTGACGAAGATGTCATGCGGGTGGCTCGCTTGGCCCAATGCGAAGAGTTTATCAACCGTTTGCCCAACGGTTACAATACGCTTTTAGGCGAAAACGGCGAAACGCTTTCAGGTGGCGAACGTCAGCGTATTTCTATTGCTCGTGCGTTGCTTAAAGATGCACCTATCGTGTTGTTAGACGAAGCCACGGCAAGCATCGACGTGGAAAACGAGACCAAAATCCAAGCCGGGATTTCGGAACTGATAAAAGACAAAACCGTGCTGATCATCGCTCACCGTATACGTACGGTTGCCAACGCCCACAAGATAGTTGTAATAAAAGACGGCACTGTCGCCGAACAAGGCTCACCCGCGGAATTGATAAGCCGTGGTGGTTATTACGCGGAGATGGTGGGGAGTCGGGAGTCGGGAGTCGGGAGTCAGAAGACCGAAGACCGGAGTCAGAAGACCGAAGACCGGAGTCAGAAGACCGAAGACCGGAGTCAGAAGACGGAAGTCGGGAGTCGGGAGTCAGAAGACATCCCAACGTCGTTCTGCTCATCGCATCCTTGCATAGATTGGAGATATAATGATAAAGATGGCGGTAAACAGGATGGATTTTCAATAGGTTGAGATATAAGTATAAGCAAAAACATTATGAACAATAACGCGCGATTTTGGGATAGAGTTGCCGGTATCTACGATATTTTCGTGAATGTCATAAACGCAAAAACACATCGACAATTGTGCGAGGAAATTACCCGCCTTATTCAGCCGACCGACATCGTTTTAGAATGCGCCTGCGGAACAGGCATGCTCACTAAAGTTATTGCACCACACTGCACTAAACTGATAGCGACGGATTTCTCGACAAAGATGTTGAAACGTACCGAAAAAAAATGCAAGAACTTTACTAACACAGATTTCAGGACGGCTGATATAACGAGTTTAGATTTTGAAACCGGCTCCTTCGATAAAGTTGTCGCAGGCAATGTTATTCACTTGCTTCAATATCCGTGCAAAGCTTTACGTGAATTGAATCGTGTCTGCCGTCCCGGTGGAAAAATAATCGTGCCGACTTATATCGTTACAAGCAAACAAGAGAAAATTACTCGTATCTATAGCAAAATGGGTGCGGGATTTCAAAACAAATTCACGTTCGCATCATACGAACAGTTTTTCATTGATTCCGGATATACCAACGTGGAGTTTATCCATGCTGAAGGGAAAATCCCATGTTCAATAGCCGTAATAGAGAAAAAGGATAAAATTAATTGATGAAATACAAGCCTATATATTGGATTATTTCAAAACCGTTTGTAGGGAAATATTTGAAAAAGCATTTTGATAAAAAGTCGATTAAAACAATTTTCAAAAATGCCAAAGCAGAATACAAACGCTTATTAAGCCGAGCCGACGATATTGGTTCCGATAATCCTATGGCATCAAATTTATATTTTGCATTGGTTATAGTCTCTTTCTTAACTGCAAACAGGGATAAAATTACAGCGGAAATGCTTGCAGAAATGATAGAAAGTACCTTTAATTCACGCTTTCTAAAGAAGCTAATGCCACTTGATTTAAATAGAGAGAAAGATATTTTATTTATGAAGCACAGGATGTTGAGGGCATCTAAATGGGCTGCTAAGCACAAGAATGAACATCCTGAGACTTGGGAGATTAATTTTGACGATAATTTACATAAGGATGGAAGTTACTATTATTTTACCAAATGTCCGATTGCTAAATTTTTTAAGGATAATGACATGCAGGATTTAACGCATATGCTTTGTGAGATAGATTATCTAGCAATTAAACTCGCTAAGGGAAAATTAATTAGAAATTGTACCTTGGCAAACGGAGATGCGATGTGTGACTTTTGGATTGTCGGAGACAAGGTGAAAAATCCACGATAAAAATGAGAAAAACAATAAAAACAAGTATAGAGCAATGAATAATACAAAACAATTAAACTTAGGAACTTTTGTTTACCAAAGTGAAAATGTGGATGGTGTGGAAGTACAAAGTTTTCTCGGGATACCTTATGCTAAGGCAGAGCGATTTGGAATGCCGATTATGATTGATACGTACAAAAAAACTCCGGTTAATTCAGGAATCGGAATGCGTTTTCCGCAAAATTATGTACCGCCTGTTTTAAATCTCTTTTTGAAAAATCCGATGATGCGAAAAGAAATTCTGACCCAAGGTGATAAAACTGATGAGAATGCATTTGTGCTAAATATTTGGACAAACTCAACCGAAGGGAAAAAACCCGTGCTTGTTTTTATCCACGGGGGCGGTTTTACATATGGTTCGGGAACGACACCGCTTTACAACGGAAAATATCTTGCATCAAAAGGGATTGTTGTCGTAACAATTAATTATCGATTGTGTGTTGCAGGTTTTATTCCTGTTATGATTGACGGGAAACTTTCAGTAAACCGCGGTTTTTTCGACCAACAGTATGCCCTTAAATGGGTTCGCAAAAATATTGGTACTTTTGGTGGTGATGCAAATAACATAACGCTAATGGGACAATCTGCCGGAGGGCTTTCTGTTTCCATCCACATGATGAGCGAAGAAAGCACAAAGTATTTTGACAAGCTCATCGTCTGCTCTGCCGGTGCAAATGAATGCATGAATTTAGAAACAGCAGAAAAAGTAGCAAGCGGTTTTTTAAAAAATAATCGATTATCAAGTACTGATGAATTACTTGCACTTCCCGCCAAAAAACTGATAAAACTAAAAATGCCACTTGCACTGTTGGCGACACCTGTTATCGACTGTGTGTTGTTGAAAGACGACGCGAGGGGTTTGATGAAACGAGGTGCATTCTCGCCAAAGCCCGTTATGCTCGGAACGACAGAAGATGAATTGGAAATGGTCAACAATAAGTCGTGGTACAAGGCTTTGGGAATTGCAAATAATGAAAGTGATTTTCAAAAACAAACGGCGGAAAAATACGGAGAAGAGGGATTGTTGCTGGCAGAAGAACTTCGGAAAACATATCCGAATGTTGTCGATGTGCAATTTAAAATGATGGAAATGTTTTTTCACGTTGGCGCACTCCGTGACCTAAAACTGTATTCTGCAAAGGCACCCTGCTACGGATACCGCATGAACTTTGTGCCGAACATTTGGAACGGCAAGCGGGGTGCATATCATTGTGCGGAATTTCCGTTTATTTTTGAAACGCTTCACGATATCAACATGACTGTCACAGAAAAAAATCTCAGACAATCGAAAATCATACAAAGTGATTGGCTTGAGTTTATAAAAAACGGACGTATTCCCGGTCGTGAAACCTTTGGAGAAAATGGAAAAATTACGTTGTACGAAAATACTGAAGCGACGATGATCAACTTTCCGTATCGAGACATAATTGAAAAGATTGAGGACTCAGGTGTATTTACAAAAATATTAAACTCCTTTCTGCGAGGCAGTGATGAAAATTTTATCGCGTAAAACAAAAAATCATCCAATATTAAACGCTATAATGGTCGGTGCTTTTTCCTTTGGTAATATATGGATGCTGGGCGGTCATTTGTTGATGCTGGGTAAAGCGAAAAAGAGATCTTTTAGTTGACAATGAAAATAATTGAAAACACAGATAAAGTACATGTTAAGATGGAAAAAGTTAAGATTGAAAAAAATACGGTTCAGGAAACATTAATAATCCCTTTATATGGGAGAAAAATGTGTTCCGAAAAATTCCCTGAGCTTTATAATGATGTTTTTGCAAAGAGATTATGTGACAGATTAGATTATGATTTTTCGGAATTAGAGAAAAAGAACAAATCGTTTTTGTATGAATTTGGTTCTCTTGAAGCAGCAATGCGGCAGTTGGATATAATGTGGGAGATTCAAGCGTATTTAAAAGATCACCCCAAAGCAACGATTGTAAATCTCGGCTGCGGTTTGGACGACACCGGAAAAGCCTGCAACAACGGTCTTTGCCATATCGTGAATGTCGATTTCCCTGATGTTATATTGGTTCGCAAGCAGTTGATTGTTGAACAGGAGAGAGAAAAAAGTATCGCATGCGATTTGAAAGATTATTCGTGGATGGAAGAGGTTGACGGAACTAACGGGGTTATTTTCTTTGCAGCCGGGGTGTTTCATTATTTTAGGAAAGATGAAGTAAAGACCTTGGTATTAGAGCTTTCAAAAAGATATCCGGGAGGATGCTTGGTGTTTGACAGTGTTGGAAAACTCGGTTTAAGACTGATGATGTCAAAAGCGATAAAAAACATGGGCATTAACGATGTAGAGGGTCTGTTTTATGTAAATAATCCCAAAAAGGAATTGAATTGGTCAAATAGAATCAAGGTTACTTCAAAGGGCTATATGTTAGGTTATTATGATATGAAAAGTCCCGGTATTCGTTTTTCACATCGTCTGCTTGCAAGGATTGGCGATAAAATAATCAAGATGTCGATAAATAGGATGGATTTTGAATAAAATACAGCTTAGTATATGGCGATGAGCTTTGTGATTTTAAATTTAAAAAAGGAGAATTACGATGATTAAAAAAGCAACTATTTATGAACAACTTACAGCCTTACCCTATCTCTCAACATATCAACAGTTGATACAGGGGGCTATTGAATTGGATCTGTTTTCCCATTTGGAAACCCCGAAAAAGGCAGGCGACTTGTCTCGAAAAATGAATTGGAATGAGTACAACACTTTGAATCTTCTAAAGGGATTGTACAGCCTCGGCTATATTAAAAGACAGGGCGATACATTTTGCAACATGCCCGAAACTTCAAACTATCTGGTCAAAGGGAAACCCGCATATATGGGTGAAGTGTTGACATTCTTCTGCAATAATCAAGGAATGAATCTCGGCGATGTGGTACAGCAGGTAAAAGAGGGTCCCAAACCAATGGAACAGACACAGCAAACCATGGATTTTGCTTCTTTCGGGGAGGCAATGCGTAAAGCCCAATCGGGAATACGACAGCATGAATTGTTGGAAATTATTCGCACTCTTCCAGAAAACAAATCCATCCGAAAAGTTTTGGATCTGGGTTGTGGTGCCGGTTGTTTTGGAATTGCCATTGTGCAGGATGCACCTGAACGTAAGGGTGTTCTTTTCGACCTTCCGTCTATGCAAAAACTAATAGAAGAGACCGTGAAAATTTCCGAAATGCAAGAAAACATCACTGTCAAAACCGGAGACTTTTTAAAAGATGAGATTGGAAGCGATTATGATTTAATTCTATGCTCATCCATTATGTTTTTAGGTCTTGCCGAAGACGCCGGTTTTTTCAAAAAACTTAAAGATGCACTCAATCCCGGCGGTCTGGTTCTTTGCTTAAATGAGGGTATTGAGCCTGATTATTCGGGACCATGGGATATGATTTTGGGATATATGGCATTTAATTTACAAGGTATGCCGATGGGTGTTATTAAAGGGCAGATTGCAGATACAGCAAAAACAGCAGGCTTTAATTCTATAGAAAATCGCGGCGTTCTTCTTAGCACAGGAACTTACGATATAAATATTTTGAGAGTTAAATCTTAGTACATGATAAAAAAATAGTTATGGGTTACTTTGTAGCTGGAAGAAGGAAGAAGGAAGAAGGAAGAAGGAAGAAGGAAGAAGGAAGAACGTAAGACTGAATTTATTGAAGTGAAACTAAAACGGGTTATACAGGATATTGTGACGAAGCTGACGACACAAAAGAGAGTGTAAAAAAATACAAGATTTGATATGAAAAATAAATTCAACAGTAAAATTATTAGGGGAGCAATGAGATTGTTTTCGTTTTTGTTTTTTCCGGATAAAGATGTGGATGAAACATATGCCCATGCCAAAGCGCATAATGAGAAACAGAGTTTCAAGCTTCCAAAGAGTGGAAAGATAGAATACGAAGAGCTGAAAATTTATACCGAGAATGGAACTTACCACTGCCTTCGTATGAAGAAAAGAGAACAAAAACCGGAGCGTGCTATTCTCTACATTTGCGGTGGCGGTGGAGTGTACGACTACTGCCGGCATCAACTTTTCCTTGCTAAAAAACTTTTAAACCGGGTGGACTGTGAAGTTTTTTATCCTTTTTACCCACCTTCGACCAAGCAGCCTATCAACGAAACTTACCGAATGATCTTTGAAACCTATAAACTTATGTTGAAGAAATACGATCATAAAAAAACAGCTGTTCTGGGGGTATCCTTTGGAGCAACAGCGGCAATGACAATGATTTCTTGGAATAATTATTACAGTGAAAATATTCCTATGCCGGCAATAACTATCGGCTTGTCTCCCGGGCATGTGCCGGCAAACTCAGCGGAAAGAGAGATGCTTGAAGGCTATCGAGGCATAGATTCTCTTGTTTCAGTAGACATGGTAGAGGCTTATGGAGAAATTCATAAAAAAGGAGCAGGTGTAGATGATTGGTTTATCTATACCGCCCATGGCGATTTCCGAAATGCAGGGAAAATATTCCTCTATTTTGGCGAAAAAGAGAGCTTGGCTTTTGCAACCCCCATCTATCAGCAATCACTAGAAAAGGCCGAGGCAGATTACCAAATTCATATAGAGCCGGGTATGCCTCACTGCTATGGTGCTACGCGGATAAACAAAGCTTGCAGAAGGACTTATGATGAATATGTAACACTCTTAAATAAGCTTTGAGGATAATAAAAGTTAATATAACAACGCGATAAAACTTTAAAATTATGTCAATTGTACTAGAACCTATAGGGACAATTTATACTCCTTTTAAAACAAGGGAGGGAATGCCAATTCAATCAATTGGAGCAAAAGGTGTAAAGGGTCGAATAGAATTAAACGAGGAGTTTGTTCCGGGATTAGCTGACCTCGATGGATTCTCACATATAATTTTAGTTTATTTTTTTCATAAATCTAAGGGATATGAATTATTAACAAAACCTTTTCTCGACACTGTGTCACGAGGAGTTTTTGCGACAAGGGCTCCTAAGAGACCTAATGCAATAGGATTGTCTGTTGTTAGAAATTTAAAAATTGAAAAGAATATTATCTATGTTGAGAATATAGATATACTTGATGGAACGCCTCTCTTAGATATAAAACCTTATATTCCGGACTTTGATATTCATAAGACAGAAAAACATGGGTGGATAGAAAGAAAAAATTACAACTTAAAAGAAGTCAAATCAGATGAAAGATTTAAATGAATTAACTAAAAAAAACAGTCACTCAATATTGATTTTTAAGGGTGTGAAGTAATATATCAGAAATTATGAAAAAACAAGAGGATACAACTTCGTGTGATCATATAGACCAACAGCACAAGCATCTTCATCCACACACGAAAAAACTGCGGGGTAAAAAGTTGTTGTGGGTTACATTGCTCAACTTTTCAATAAGTTTTGTGCAAGTTGCGGGTGGAATTATATCCAACAGCCTTTCGCTCATTTCCGATGCTATACACAATTTGGGTGATACCTCAGCCATTTTTATCGCTTTTTTGGCCGGAAAACATGCTAATAAAAAACCTGATGCCCGCAAAACTTTTGGATACAAGCGTGCCGAAATTTTGGCGGCTCTCTTCAATGCGATGGTGCTTATAGCTATCTGTGTTTTTCTTTTCGTGGAGGCCTATGAGCGTCTTAAGAATCCGCAAGCCATCAAAGGCGGCATAATGTTGTCTGTAGCCGTTTTCGGATTGTTGGCCAATCTGATTTCGGTTTTGGTATTACAAAAGGAGAAATCGCACAACCTGAATATACGTGCCGCCTATCTGCACCTGTTGGGCGATACGCTCTCCTCCGTTGCCGTTATTGTAGGTGGTGTAGCTATTCTCATTTGGCAAGTTTATTGGCTGGACCCTCTGATAACTGTTGCCGTGGGAGTTTATATTATCTATCATACTTTGGGCATAGTTCGCCAAACGGTTGATATTCTGATGCAGGCAACACCGCGCCATATCGACATTCAAAAAATCAGACAAAGCGTAGAGACATTGTCGCAGGTGGAAAATATTCATCATCTACACGTGTGGCAAATTGATGACGAGCAAATTCATTTGGAAGCACACCTCAACATGTGTAAAGACTTGTCATTAAGTGAAACTGAAACCGTCCGTCATAACGTGGAGAATTTGTTAAAAAATAAATTTGGCATAAGTCATATCACCCTCCAAATCGAGTATAAAGGGTGTGAAAACAATAACGAGTTGATTGTTAATCAAGAAAAGAGACAGGCGGATAAACATTGAAGTTAATCTATAAAAAGTAAAACATTAAACAGATGAGAAAAATAACGAAACATTTATTCACGCTATTTTTTGCCACAGCGTTTGCTCTATCGGCATTTTCTGCCGAAAATCCACAGGCATATATCATCTTTAATTCACAAGGCGAAAAGGTTAGTTTCGCCGAAATGATTGATGCTGTTTCTAAGAAGAATGTCGTGTTCTTTGGTGAAATGCACTACTGCCCTATTTGCCATTGGTTGGAAGCGGAAACTACTAAGCAACTCTATGCACGACATGGAGAAAAACTGCTGTTAGGTGCTGAAATGTTCGAGACAGACAATCAGCTTATTCTTAATGAGTATTTGAAAGGCGACATTTCTAAAAGTAGTTTTGAACGAGAGATACGTCTATGGAACAACTATTCAACCGATTACTCAAAGTTGGTCGAGTTTGCAAAAGCGAACAGCGTGCCTTTTTATGCCACCAATATTCCGCGTCGGTATGCACAAATTGTATCCTTAAAAGGATTGGAAGCATTAGATACGCTTTCGGTTGAAGCAAAACGCTATATCGCACCACTGCCAATTCCGTATGTTTCAGATAGTACCAAAGTAGCGATGTTTGAAAAAATGACTGTAAAGATGATGGGACACGACAATCGAAATCCCGAATTTATGTCGCAAGCACAAGCCATAAAAGACGCTACAATGGCGTGGAGCATATCGCAAGCGTTTGTGGAAAATCCTGACAGCTGTTTTCTGCACTTCAACGGAAGTTTTCACAGTGATAACAACAATGGGATTATTCCTTTTCTAATGAATTATAACAGCCACGTTAGTATTGCCACTATAAGCTGTTGCCGACAGGAAGACATATCGTATCTTAAAGAAGCGAACTACAGGAAAACTGATTTTATTATCTGCATACCAAACGATATGGTCAACTCGAATTAATCTGCTTTTTGGATGCTTATCTATCCCCATTTTTGGCTATTTTTCCTACACAAAACCATTATTGTTAGGGATTGACCTGTGTTTGGAAAACTTCTTACTTTGCAGACCAAAATCACCGATTTTCGGATATTTTTTCCACAAGAATTTTTCAAACAAATAAAATGAAACAGAAAAGCATACTTATCACTATTTTTCTTTTATCTCTATTTCCTGCTTTATCGGCGCAACAAAAAACAGCCCTTGTGTCGGGTGAAGTAATCACGGCAGACGGCGAACCCGCGGAAGCTATTTCGGTATTTATCGAGGATACACCTTACGGCACGACAACCGATCGCTACGGAAAGTTCAAAATGCAAGCCCCGACGGGAAAACACACGTTGGTGGTTTACTCTTTTCGGGCACATCGTGTGGAAGTGCCAATTGAAGTGGTTGCCGACACAGAAAACCATATACCGCCCATAACGATTATTGAAACTTCCCAACAGTTGGGAGAAGTGGTTGTTACCGGACAGTTTTCCCCGCAATCATTGCGCAACTCACTGTACAAAGTAAAAGTTGTCGGGCGTGATCAAATAGAAAAGAAAGGAGCGGTAAATGCCCAAACACTACTAAACACCGAATTAGGTGTGCGTTTAAGCAACGATATGGCGTTGGGAGAAACTGATTTTGAATTGCTTGGGATGAGCGGCAACAATGTCAAGGTATTGCTTGATGGTGTGCCGCTTGTTGAACGAGGAGCTAAAAAACAGGTCCTTTCACAAATCGACATAAATACCATTGAGCGGGTTGAAATCGTAGAAGGACCGATGTCGGTCATATATGGAACCGATGCTTTGGCGGGTGTTATCAACATTATCACTCGCAAGCGTGGCAAAGACGGTATCAATATCGGAGCACGTTTACACGAGGAGAGCGTGGGTAGCGAATATAATTTTTTTACCGAAAAAGGTATTCACAATCAGCACCTGCTGTTGGGATACACGATGAAAAACGGACTGTACGCCGATGCCGGGTTTACTCACAACGGATTTGGTGGTTGGCGCGGAAATGAGACCGGCCGAGCCTTACGTTTTCAATCCAAAGAGCAATACATCACAAGCGGAACAGTAGGTTTCATTGCCGACAGATGGAAAATATCCTACAAACCCAATTTTGTCAATGAAAATATTCTCACGCTTGGTGACATCAACGAATTAACAAACAGTGCAGTAGATAAGGAATTTATCGTGAAACGATTTACTCAACAACTGCATAGCGACGTTGAAGCTACGAATAGACTGCGTTTCAACCTTGCCGCAAGTCATCAAAGCTACAACCGCCGCACCCGAACCACAACTCTCGATATGGCTACGGGCAAACGAACATTAGCTTTGGGTGAAAGTTTGCAAGATGAGACGGGTTTCAATCTTATTTTCGGGCGATTGACCGCCGTGTGGAAAACACTTGATAATCTGACACTGCAACCCGGCGTGGAGTATCAGGTAAGTAAAGGACACGGCGACCGCATAGACGGAGAACGTTCGATTAATCAGACCGCCATGTTCCTGTCGGCAGAATACACACCGATTGAGTGGTTTAGTGCAAGAGCAGGCGTTCGCTCAACCATTAATTCAAGCTACAAAGCACCCAAAGCCATACCGTCCATTAATTTCAAATTCGGTATCTCGCCCGATATGGATTTACGACTTTCTTACGGTCGCGGTTTTCGTGCCCCCACGCTGCAAGAGCTTTACTTCTCGTTTCACAATGCCAACCACAACATCGACGGAAATCCCGACCTGAAAGCAGAACATTCCGACAGCTACTTGGCATCGTGGGTATGGCGTATGGTGCATAATAACCAAACACGATACACGCTTACCGTTTCGGGTTATTTCAACGATTTCAAAAACCGAATTAGCATGATGAGACGTGCCGATAAACCGGAATTTATAACCTACGGCAATATAGGGAAATACAAAACAACCGGTTTCTCTATCGAAAATGCGCTCACGTGGAAAAACCTGTCTGCCCATGTGAATTTTATGATGGTAGGACGATACAATTTACTGAATGAAGAAGAGCAGTGGCAAAATGCCAACATGACCGATTTCAGATTTTCACCCGAACTGTCGGCAAGCATAAATTATGATTGGGAAAAAGTGGCATCCATAAGCCTATTCTATAAATACACCGGAAAGCGTCACGAATACCGCATTGTAGAAAACAACCCTGTTTTGCAGGGACTGAACGATTATCATTGGTGCGACATTACGCTATCGCATCCTATCGTGAAGTATTTGACAGCAAATATCGGTGTGCGAAACCTTTTCAATGTTTCCGAAGTAACAAGCACCGTACCGGGTAGCAGTAGCGGACACGGCACATCCGGTGGCAGTGCACAAATGGGATACGGACGCTCTTTCTTTGCAGGATTAAGGTTTGATTTGGGGAGGTAAGTTGGGAGTCGGGAGACAGAAGTCGGGAGACGGGAGACGGGAGTCGGAAGTCGGAAGTCGGGAGACGGAAGACGGGAGTCGGGAGTTTGAAGTCCGAAGTTTGAAATCGGGAGACGGAAGACGTGAGTCGGAAGTTGGGAGTTTGAAGTCCGAAGACGGGAGACGGAAGACGGGAGACGGGAGACGGAAGACGGGAGACGAAAGTCCAAAGATAAGATGAATGAAACAATCATAAATCAATTAAACTAATAAAATACGACAATTATGAAATCGAAAATTAAATTCGTTTTGCCACTTTTAATGGCTTTATTATTTATCAATACGGGTTGTAATCAAGAAGATCCGCCCCTACCCGACAACATCCTTTCGTTTTCGGTATCGGAGGTGGGTTTTGACAGTGACGAAACTTCAAAAACAATTACTCTAAGTACTTCGCGTGCGGTGGTGGAAGCAACCCAGGTAACTATTACCGTAACTGAAGATGGTGTGACCTATGGCGAACATTACACAACAGAACCTGCTATGGTAAACGGGAAAGTAACCCTTACAATTCCCGCGAAAGCAATGGAAGCCACATTGACGGTTAAAAAAGTATCGAACGTTTTCTTGGAAGGTACTGAAAGCCTTCAATTTGCCGTGGAAAGTGCAAGCAGTGAAGTGGTTATAGATAAATCAAAAAAAACCACACTGAAATTTGATGCTATTCTCTCGGAAGGCGATATGATGACCATACATGGCAAGTTAGATGCCGAAGAAAAGGTTGTAGAGCCGGTATATATCGATTTTAGCCAAAACCAACAGCAGCGTATGGCAGAAATGCCTTACACATTAGGTTTTTATTGCGGTGATGATTTCAGAGTGCTACTGAACAATACCGATAGAGTAAAAGCAACCTTCGCGGGAAAAACCTACGAAACAGCCAAAACCGACATCAATGCCGTAACCCTTGCCGATGCCGATGATGCGATAAATATCGGTGCCGACGGAATGATGGTTGCATTGGATATAAATGCTATTGACGACGCATCGGGAAAGTTGGAAGGAACTGTTTTCAGAAAAGTATCTGAAAAACCCGCGGAAAACAAGGTCTATTTAGTAGCGATTGGAAAAGGAATGGCAGCAACACCAAAAAACGAGTGGTACAAAGTGAAAGTAAACCGCAAAGACAATGGTTACTCCGTGCAATACGCGCTTATCGATGCAAAAGAAGTAAAAACGATAGATATTGAAAAGAAGGAAGACTATAATTTGGTGGCGTTAAATTTGGAAACCGGAAAGACTTTTGTACGTGAACCGGAAGCTGCAAAATGGGATATTCTTTACAGCCCGGGTATGGCTGTCAGCACATCAACAATGGGTGGTGGTCCGGCAACCCCAAAACCCTATTTTATGCAAGATTTGATTTTCATCAACAATCTCGCGGGTGTGCAAGCGGCAGAAGTTTCAACCGAAGACATTAAAGAAAATGATAAAGTTGTAGTAAAAGGAATTGCTTATGAAGATTTTTCAAAAGCGCACTTGAAAGATGTGAAGTTTTCGTCAGACAGAAGCATTATAGGCATTAATTGGCGCAATGTTTTCGTTGGAGTAAATAAAAATGTTTTCTATGTAGTAAAAGATGCCGCGGGTAATGTGTATAAACTTCGTTTCTTAAAAATGGGTGTAGGAGGCGATGGCGGTGTGCGTGGCAGACCCGAAATGGAATATGCTTTGGTAAAGTAGACACTCAACCACTCTGACAATCAGGATTGTGTATGCTGATAAGAAACAACTTTTTATCTGCATACACTTTCTTTGTAAATGCAAAAACTTGTCTGATTATGACTAAAAAAACTGTTCTTATCGGTATAGCATCGTTTCTTATCGTGCTTTTCACGATGCCACTTGGACACGCGCTGATGATACTTATGGAGCATCTGCTCAACAAGCAAGCTCTCTACCACGCCGCTTTCGCGATGGGTGCGGTAGGACTTGTGCTTACCATTATTGGCGTGTTTGTAAACGGCGATACTCGCCAAACTCTTTTCGGACTTTTTGGCGGACTCCTGTTTTGGACAGGTTGGATAGAGTTTGGTTATGTCTATTTTGCCAACCGCTATGGCGTGCAACCGCTCGTTGATGCAGCAGGCGAAGTAATTACAAAGCCCGAATATCTTATCATGCCTTCGTCCATTGGTTTTTGGGTGATGTTTATGTTGCTCTATCTGTTTAGTATCAAAAGTGGTTGCCGTATGTTTATATATCTGCAAAAAATATTTTTCCGCAAAAGCAAAGTGCGTTTCGAGATAAAACCGATAACACGCCACACGTCCATTGTTACGTTTATGGAACTGAACCTGATGATGTGGACTTGCTATTTGGTATTGCTTTTCTGTTACGACGACCATTTTCTTGGCGAGCGTCATCCCGTAACTACGCTTATCGCGGCAATCTGTTTGGCAGGCTCAATCTATATGTTTATCAAACTGATAAAAATTCCACAGTGGGGATATTCCATTCGATATGCGATTGCCACGGTTATCGTTTTTTGGACATTTGTGGAAGTTTTGGGCAGACGCGACGTGTTCAAAGAGATATGGGTGCATCCACTCGAATATAAATATGAAATGATAACGATACTTTCGTCGCTTATCGTACTGCTTGGCTTTCTTATTTACAATTCATCCAAAAGAAAACGAAATAAGATATTGCAAGGTAATGATAAAAACTAATCGCATTATAATAAATCAAGAAACACTGAACAAAACGATAAAATGAAAAAGCGTTTTTCAAACTCTCGACTTTCCCAAAAAACGCTAATTATTGCCGTTGTTGCACTAATTGTAGTGTTTGGATTTTTTTTCACTTACGACAAGTTGGTTTCGCCTACACGAATAGCGCTGGTTAATTTTCAACCCTATATGGCTACAAGCATTCAACTTGCCAATACCGATAAGTTTATTAAATACGAAAATATGTCGTTAGATGAATTGCGCAAGCTAAATTCTGCCGATTTCGTGCTTGCTTTCGGAATGGGATTGAAAATGAGTGCCGAACAGCGCGAGCAATTACAAAAAGCCATAGATAAAGGTGTTGACGTGAATGTAGTTTCAGCCACGACACCCGATAATATGATATCTACGCTTGATAGCATTCAAAAGGAAAATGTTAGCAGTTATATGGAAAATGGCGGAAAAAAGAACTACCAAAGTCTTGCTCGCTATATTCGTGCTGAAATTGATAAGAAAAAGTTGTTTGTCACACAGCCGGATTCGGTTATGGAGACACCGAACGATGTGCTTTATCATTTAGATGACGAACTTTCGTTTGCCACAGTGCAAGAGTATGAAACTTATCTGCGCGACAAGAAAATATTTAAAACCGATGCACCGAAAATAGCCATGGTGGGCGGTTTCAATGACCCTTTTAGTGGCAATCGCGATAATATCGACAGCATAATCGTCAGTTTTGAACGTGCGGGATTTAATTTTTATCCTGTAAGTTCCAATCGAAAACGAGTAGAGTTTTTGCAAGAGATAAATCCCGATGCGGTAATCTATTTCGCTCACGGACGTTTGGCAATGGGACAAAGCGATGCCGCGGTCGATTGGCTGAAAAGTCGCAACATCCCGATTTTTGCACCGCTTTCTATTTTGCAAACACAAGATAAATGGGAAGAAGATAAAATGGGAATGTTTGGCGGATTTCTTTCTCAAAGTATCGTTATGCCCGAATTGGACGGCGGAATTTATCCCTATGTTCTAAATGTTCAGGAGATTGATAAACGCGGACTTTACCGTTTTAAGGCTATTCCCGAAAGATTGAAAACTTTCACGGAGATTGTTTCAAATTATATTCGATTAAAAGATAAGAAAAATTCGGAAAAGAAAGTAGCCATTTTCTACTTCAAAGGTCCGGGGCAAAGTGCGCTTACCGCACAGGGATTGGAAACGCCGCAATCGCTTTACAATCTGCTTAAACGACTGAAAGCCGAAGGTTACAAAATCAACAATCTGCCTGCCGATGAAAAGGCTTTTGAAAATTTGTTGATGTCGCAGGGAGCGGTATTCAGTCCTTATGCCGAAGGAGCTTTTGACGATTATCTGAAAAACGGAAAACCCTTGCTGATTGAAAAAAGCGACTACGAAACTTGGGTTAAACAATCGATGCCCGCCACAAGCTATGAAGAAGTGGTTACTCAATATGGCGATGCACCGGGCAGCTATATGACGGTTAACAAAAACGACAAACAGCATCTTGCCGTTGCCGCCATTCAGCTTGGGAATGTGGCACTTTTACCGCAACCGATGGCGGGATTGGGCGATGACTCTTTTGAAGTGGTGCATGGAGCCAAAATGGCACCACCACATAGCTATATAGCACCCTATCTGTGGGCGCAACACGGTTTTAAAGCTGATGCAATGGTGCATTTCGGCACGCACGGAAGTTTGGAGTTTACACCGCAGAAACAAGTGGCTCTAAGCAGTTACGATTGGGGTGATATACTTGTTGGCAGCGTTCCGCATTTTTACTATTACACCATTGGAAATATCGGCGAAAGTGTAATGGCGAAACGTCGTTCGTATGCAACATTGATATCCTACATTACACCGGCTTTCAGCGAAACCAAAACCCGCACCCAATATAAAGCTTTCACCGATGCCGTGAATGCTTATTACAAAGCCGATCCGATTGTGAAAGATAAAGCATCGTTGCGTGTAAAAAAAGTGGCGGTGGAAATGGGTTTGCATCGTTTCTTGCGACTTGACAGCGTTTTGTCGAAACCTTACAGTGAAGAAGATATTGAACGCCTTGAAAACTTCGCCGAAGAGATAGCGAACGAAAAAATGACGGGAACATTCTACACTACCGGAGTTCCTTACAGTCCCGAAAAAATCAAATCGACCGTGATGGCTATGAGTGCCGACCCTATCGCGTATAGTCTTGCTGCATTAGACCGACAGAACGGAAAAGTAACCGAAAAGCAACTCAAAAGCAATGTCTTTTTTACACAGCGATACTTAAATCCCGCAAAAGAAATAGTAAATCAAATTCTTGGTGGAGCAAAAGTTGACAGTAACTATGTGGCAAAGATAGCGGGCATTTCAACCGATGAAATTGCTAAATCAAAACAAATTCTTACACCGCCTAACCGAAATATGATGTCGATGATGGCGGCTGCAAATACGACATCAAAAGCGACCAACTCGAAAAAATCGGGACACCCTTCGTGGATACCTAAAACAGGGAAACGTCCTAAAAGCAGCATGAAGAGTGCCAATGAGAAATCTGAAAATAGTAAGGAGTATTCTGCAAACAGCGAGAAAAAACAAGAAGTTCAAGGACATAGCGGCGCTACCACCAAAACCTACACCGAAGAAGAGAAAAATCGTGCTCGTGCCATTGTGGAAATAGAACGTACGATTACTAACGTGGCAGCATATAAATCGGCACTGTTGCAAAGTCCCGAAATGGAGTTGCAAGCTTTCTTGAATGCGCTTTCGGGTGGATACACCGCACCTTCGTCGGGTGGAGATGCTGTTGCCAATCCACGAGCTGTACCGACAGGTAAAAATATGTATTCAATCAATGCCGAAGCTACACCTTCCGAAGTGGCTTGGGATAAGGGAGTTGCACTTGCCGAAGCTACCATAGAGCAGTATCGCAAGCAACACAACGGAGAATATCCGCGAAAAATAAGCTATACGTTTTGGAGTAGCGAGTTTATCGAAAGCGAAGGAGCTACCATTGCACAAACACTATATATGCTCGGCGTAGAGCCTGTAAGAGATGCTTTCGGACGTGTGTCCGACTTGCGTCTGATTCCGGCAGAGCAACTTGGTCGTCCACGTATCGATGTGGTGGTACAGACATCGGGACAGTTTAGAGATATCGCGGCATCGCGCCTTGCACTTATAAGCCGTGCGGTAGAGATGGCAAGCAAAGCCGAAGATGGCAAAACCGATAATTTTGTAAAAAACAGTACGATAGAGATAGAGCGTCAGCTTGTAGAGAAAGGGTTGTCGCCTAAAAAAGCGCGCGAACTATCGAAACGTCGTGTGTTTGGCGGTATTAACGGAATGTACGGTACAGGTATTCAGGAGATGATAACTTCGAGCGACCGATGGGAAAATGAGAAAGAGATAGCGGATGTTTATCTTAACAACATGGGTGCATCATACGGAGATGACAAATCGTGGGGCGAGTTCGATAAAGATTTGTTGCGTGCCGTGTTGCACAACACTGATGCCATTGTTCAGCCACGCCAAAGCAACACGTGGGGAGCGTTGAGCCTTGACCATGTGTATGAATTTATGGGCGGAATGAACCTTACCATTCGCAACGTTACGGGAAAAGACCCTGATGCCTTTTTTGCAGATTATCGCAACCGCAACAATATGCGTATGCAGGATTTGAAAGAAGCAATCGGCGTGGAAGCCAACTCAACTGTTTTCAATCCCGAATATATGAAAGAGATTGTAAAGGGCGGCTCGTCAAGTGCCGGACGAATAGAAGAGTTGGTTACCAATACTTTCGGATGGAACGTCGCCAAACCCGATGTTATCGATAACGAAATGTGGGACGAGATGTACAATGTTTTTGTGAAAGATAAGTTCAATGTCGGTACGCAAGACTTTTTCGAGCGTGAAAATCCCGCATCTTTGCAGGAAATTACTGCCGTGATGATGGAATCTGCACGCAAAGGAATGTGGAAAGCCACTGAACAACAGCTTAAAGATATTGCCGAACTTCATACTCAGTTGGTAAACAGACATGGAGCAAGTGGCAAAGGATTTTCGGGTGGAAATAAAAAGCTACAAGATTTTATCGCCGCCAAAACCGATGCTCAAACGGCATCGCAATATAAGCAGGCAATAAGCAAAATGGAAAAATCGACCGATGTTTCTGCCGACAACAAAGGCATGGTACTGAAAAAAGATGAACTATCGGCACAACAAGATGCGAAGAATATGTTGCTTAACGGCGGAATTGTTGTAGCTGTGGTATTGGCTATTTTTATCATACTGATATTATTTATTCGCAAAAGAAGAAAAAACAATCAATAAACAATGGAGTACATAATTTCTGTGCTTATACTATTTATCTTGCTCAACGTCCTATTAAAACTGAGTTTTTGGCGTTGGTGGCAGGTGGCGTTGTTTTCGGCACTGTTAGGTCTCTTTGTGCTATTGGTAACAACCTATGCGGCAGAGCAATCGAAAGCTGAAATCACGGCTTGGCTGAGCACACCCGCGATAATGCAAAACGTAGCTGTGCTTATTACCTTAGAGACTGTTATTTTTGTCAGTTTTGCATTTATGCGGTTGCGACAAGCATTGGGAACAAAAGTAAAAAAGTATCTGATGATACCGTTGAATATCTATCCGGGCTTACTTTTGTTGCCTGTTCTCTATTTTGTTTTGGCACAACTGTTTTATGCACTGCCGGGAGTATCTTTCAACACAATTTCATACGGGCTTGCAATAGCTGTTTTTATCTTTTTTCCACTGCTTTCTTGGGGATTTACAAAACTTTTACCCGAAGAAGATTTGCGACTGGAAATTCTGTTTATCGTAAATTTAATTGTCTGCATGATAGGACTAATTACTACCGTAAACGGCGAAACAGCCTATGCGCCGGTGGAGCAAGCGTTCAATATAAAAGCAATACTGTTTGCCGTAGCACTGTTTTTAGTTCTCTTTATAATCGGATTTCTTTGGAATAAATACAAGAAAATAAAAATAAAATAATAGCATAAAACTCGGTTTCACTTATTTAAATTTACAAATAGAAACATTTAATTATAACTTATAATTTTAATATGGAGATAATTTCAAAAGCACTATTTTGGGTTGCAAACAGTTTGCTTATTCCCGATATTATTCTGCTGTTACTGTTTTTTGGGCGTTCAATCCTGCTTATCGGCGGAGTTTACAATCAGTTTATGATAAAGCGTAAGACAGACAAATCGCTTTCGGAGCGTATCAAAACGCTTACGCCGGAAAGTCTTGACACTCTCAGGGAGCATATTCCTTCGGAAGTAAACTCGTTGTTTGTCGTTTATTTGAAAGATTTACTCACATCGCCGTCGAGCGAAGATTATAGCGATTACTTACTGTCCGAATTTGAAAACAAAGCCGAAAAAGACCTTTCGCTCCCACGTATGTTATCAAAAATTGGTCCTATTTTAGGACTGCTCGGTACGCTTATCGCGATGAGTCCCGCCCTTGTAGGATTGTCTACAGGCGATATTTCCGGAATGGCTTATAATATGCAAGTTGTTTTTGCAACCACCGTTGTCGGGCTTGTAATCAGTGCTGTCGGATTTGTAACATTGCAACTGAAACAGCGTTGGTACGCCGCTGAGTTAAACAAGTTGGACTATGTTGCTCGCATACTTCAACAAAAAACAGAATCATTATGAGACGAAGACGAAGGAGACAAAACGCATTCAAAGCAGACGAAGGCGACCCGCTAAGTGTTGTTGTAAACCTGTTTGATGTGGCTATGGTATTTGCCGTTGCTCTAATGGTGGCAATGGTAATACACCTGAATATGACGGAAATATTTACCGAAGAAGATTATACCATTGTGAAAAATCCGGGTAAAGAGAATATGGAAATTATCACAAAAGAAGGTAATAAAATCAACAAATATACTCCTTCGGAAGATGCATCCGCCGACCAAAAGAAAGGCAGACGCGTGGGTATTGCTTATGAATTGGAAAATGGGGAGATAATTTATGTACCGGAGTAGCGTTTTTAATTGAAAAGTGGGAAGAATGAAAACAGAAGTTGGAAAACCCTAAGTTTGCAGTATTGAGTTTGCCGAAATATAAAGGATTAAAATCATGAAAGAAGAAACTAAATTTACGGGAAATATTAATTGGGACAAAATACGTCTCTTGCTTAAAATAGGTATTGTTGGGGCTATTATTATCTTTGTAGGCGACTTGCTTATGGGCTGGGGTATTAAGGATATGAGTTTTTCCGGATTAGAGCGACAGGTCTCTCAATATCTTACGGTGTCTGACAATAGAATGTTCTGGTCATCATTGTTGGGGTTGCTTGGCGTTCCCATTGCCTGCGTTGGTCATTTCGGAGTTTATAAGCTACTCAAGCCCTATTCAAGGAAATATGCTAAATTGTATCTAATAGGAATTTTGGGCTTTTTAGCCTTTGGAGGTGCCGGTGTCCACGTCTCTTCCGTGGAGTCCGCCTTTTTGTATAAGTATATGACAGCGACTGATCCGAGCACCGCTTTGGCTACTTCTATGAAATTCGCTTCTTATTTCCTCTTGCCTCTTTACATAGCTCTTGTGAGCTGCTGGATTATAATGGTTTATGCACATATAAAGGCTGTTGCAAAGGGTTTCAGCCCTTATCCCCGTTGGTGCTGGTTTTTTTCTATGCCGGTAGGTACGTTGCTTTTCAGCCTTATTGCTGTTTTCGGCAACCACGCGATGGTAAACGCCATAATGGTCGGCACCTTTAGCCTGGGCAATATATGGGCGTTAAGCGGAGCTTTGTTGATGCTGGGAAAGGCAAAAGAGAACCGGGATAAATCTATCCGGATGACGAAACAAACAATTTAAAAAAACAGAGAGATGATACATGTTGATATGGGAAAAGTCACGACAAAGAAGAATACCGTACAGGATTAGTTATGGAAATAAACGATAGAATACGCAACGCTTACCGGCTTACAGGCAGCAATAGCTTTTATGACGGCATGATTACTTGTTCAACAATTCTTGGTAAGTTAGTCAGTCGTATCGTGTGGATTGTGAAATTTATTATCCATTTTATCCACCCGCAACCAAGAAGCCTATCAACGAAGCTTACCGAATAATTTTTGAAACCTATAGGCTTATGTTGAATAGTTATAATCATAAAAAAACAGGTGTGTTGGGCGTGTCCTTTGGAGCAACAGCGACAATAACGATGATTTCTTGGAATAATTATTACAGTGAAAATCTTCCCATGCCGGCGCTAACTATCGGCTTATCTCCCGGGCATGTGCCGGCAAACTCAGCTGAAAGAGAAATGCTTGAAGCCTGTAGAGGTATAGATCCTCTCATTTCAGTAGACATGGTAGAGGCTTATGGGCATATCAATAAAAATAAAACCGGGTATGTCATATTGTTATGGAGCTGTGCGAATAAACAAAGCTTGTAGAAAAACTTATGATAACTATGCAACAAGCAGGTTTTGTTGATATAAAAACGTATAAAATAGTTTTCTTTAATTGCTTTTAAATATGATAGAATTACATTTTTCAGGTATTATTGTGGGTATATGCTCGTTTCTCATCATTGGGCTGTTTCACCCGCTTGTCATCAAGGCTGAATACTATTTTGGCGTGAAATTTTGGTGGGTTTTCCTTGTAATGGGTCTGACAGGTTTGGCTGGGTCGTTACTTGTAGCTCATCAAGTGCTATCGACACTGTTGGGCGTGTTTGCCTTTTCGTCATTTTGGGGTATTCGAGAGATGTTCGAGCAACAAAAGCGGGTACGTAAGGGCTGGTATCCCAAGCGTAAAGTAAAGAAGGGAGACGAATGCAAGTCCGAAAAAAACTGACAGGACGTAAGTGGTGGAGTCATCTATATATGAATTGCATCTGGAAAGTGGATGATATTTTGGTGGCTAAAATTGCTGGAATCACTATATTGTAAAAAATTTGAAGTGAAAAATTCTCGTCCGATATTAATCTTCAAGTGTATGAAGTAAACTAAATCAAAAGTGAGAAAAGACCTCTTGCCTATCGAAACTCAAACTGTTCGCCATAATGTAGAACCTATTGAGGGATAAATTTGGCGTTATCCATATTACCTTACAAGTTGAGCATAAAGGATGCAAAGGTAACAACGAACTGATTCTCAATTGAAAAAAAGAACAATCGAAGAAAAATTTAAGTCAATCATGATAAAAGATTCATTGGAAATTCTTAAATTTGAAAAATGCCGTTGGCATTTGGGCTATTTCTAATTTCGCCCCAGTAAAATGGGAATCATGTAAGGGAAACTTCTACGAAGCCTAATTAATAACTTGACAAAAAATTATAATTATGAAGTCAAAAAGCGATATTCATCGTGATAGCAAATTGGCTGAGATTATTATTAGCCAACCATACATCATTTTAATGTTGGAGCATTTTGAGGTTTCGCTTCCGGTGCAGGATATAACCATCAGTCAGATTTGCGAAAAGCACCACATCAACGAAGCGCTTTTTATTGCTTTTACTAATCTCTACTGTGGCAAAAAAGGCATTCCATCCCTAAGACTTACAGCCGATGATGCCATAACAATTACGCGTTTCTTGGCAACTTCACATCGCTACTACTTGGAGCAAATTTATCCGGAAATCATGCAGTTGATTGAGCAGATGAGAGAACAGAATAAGCACCACGAAATGAAGTTGGTTTCGCTCTTTTTCACCGATTATTTCAAAGAAGTAACCACCCATTTGGATTATGAAAATCAAGTTTTCCATCCCTATGTAGAGTGCTTAGTGACAGAAAGCAAGGGTGCTACGTGCAAAGATAATTACATAGATTATTCCGTATCACAGTATCAAGATCACCACGATGATATTGAAATGAAACTTACGGACCTGAAAAACTTGCTGATTAAATATCTACCTACCTATAACGACCATATTATTCGTAGAAAACTACTTTTTTTGCTTTCGGAGTTGGAATTTGACTTGAAAATACATTCCGAAATTGAAGAGCTTATCCTTATCCCACTGGCTATCGATTTAGAAAACAAAGACAAAACTTCCCGCCAATGAAACATGCACATATACTAATATTGGAAGATGCGCCCGTGGTGCGTGAAGGGCTGAAATCTATCTTAGAAAGTCTGCGAAACATTGATTATGTAGCCACGGCGGGTACATTTGAGGAACTGACACATCTGATGAAACGCAAGACTTGCCAAATGGTGCTTATTAGTCCGCACTATTTGCATAGCCATCAAAAACAACTTCAGCAACTGCGCAGTCAGTATAGTAACGTAAAATGGATTGGAGTACAGTACACCCTATTTTCGGAAGACTTGATGAGTAAATTAGACGGAGTGGTGGATGTATTCGACAATCAAGATACACTCTCTACAAAATTGAGTAAATGGCTGGAGACTAATCCTGACGAAATTTCGCAAGGTAAAGAAAACCTTACCGAACGGGAAACGGAGGTTTTGAAACTACTGGCAACGGGAAAATCCAACAAGGATATTGCAGACGAACTGAATATTAGTATTAACACTGTAATCACGCACCGCAAAAATATTTCACAGAAAACCGGCATCAAATCGGTTTCTGGACTAACAATTTATGCCGTAGTGCAAAATTTAATTTCGTTGGATAATTATTGATAGAGTTTTGATTGAAAAATCTTTAACAGGTCAGTTTGCTCCCATCCATTGTACTACATCACTCTCCACGTTGTTTTCCCCCACGCACGTTACCGTGTATAGATAAACGGTTTCGTCAGAATTAACCGGATCGAAATAGGAGGTTTGGTCTGTTTTTAGCGTTGTCAACAGTTTTGGCGACTCATTTTCTTGAACCCGATAGACGTTGTAGCCCGCGATGTTTTCCTGTCCCGTTTTTTCCCATGCCAACTGGTAGCCACCGGTAGTTTTATGTACTTGCAGCGAGTGAATGGAAATTGGCTTGACAACCGGCACATGGCAGGTAGAGCTTACCGAGGGAGCACTTTCCATCCCGTGCAACCCTTGTGAAATAACCCGGTACTCGTAGGTTTCGCCCTCTTTTATGGCCGTGTCTTCGTAGTAGTTGAGTAGTATTTTATCCGTTTCGATGGGCAGGAATTGGACACTGTCGGTTGTTTCAGCGGCACTTAACACTCTTCGTTCCAACCGGTAACCAACCACGTTATCATCCACTTCATCCACTGTAGTCCACCTTACCCAAATCCGCCCATCTAAAAAGGTCGCATTCAGGTTAAGGGGTGTACTCAGGTTGATGTTCCTTTTCGGGTTCACATATACCGTGTCCGAAGCAGGGCTGATATCGAAACTGCTGTTTTCTGATTTCACGGCATAGGCCAATGTCGTACTGTTTACATTATCTACCGAATCGGTATAAGTGACCAGCACACTTTCAGAAACAAACACCTCGCCAACCTGCCGTAAATCCACGCTGTCCGCATCGGAACGCAGAATATAATAGGCCTTGGTATCATCATCGGGCTTAGACCAGGTCAGATGAACCACCCCATCGCCTATTTCAGCTTTCAAGTCGTAAGGGGCAGAAGCTTTTTTCGTTCCAACCAACCACCCCATCACGTTTACACTCTGGAGACTTTTGCCATAGGCGTTATTGATAACCACTTTATAGTAGTAGATGATGTTTGGCTCCACATCTTCATCGATAAAGCAGGTATCATTCGGCGAAACGCTGATCAGGTAGTCATGTTCTGCCTTTTCTTCATCACTTTTATAAATATCGATGCTTCGCAGGTACTCCGGCTTTTCGAATTTCCACGAGAGTTTTATGCCGTTTTCCACTCCCCTGGCTTTTAATCCTTCCAATACGGTTTCGGATGTATTGATCAAGTTAGTAACACGAATAGTATCGGAGGTGTGCCCGGGATTTCCATACACGTCGTAGGGCTGTAGGTAGTACAGCACGATACCTTTTTTCAACACGGTCTTATCCGCGGCTATGGCTTCGAACGAGCCGTCATCGTTACCTATGAAGCCGATTGATTCTGTCAGTGGAGCGAAATCCGACTGCAGGTAATAGCTTCGGAAGATCTTGGCAGCATACATATCCTGTCTGTCACCAATGGTGTAAGCTATATTCACACGCTCATCTTTCGCTTCGTACTCTTTGGTTTGAATCAGGTAGTCCGTTTTTCGTGCCGATGGGTACTTGATTGACGGTACAAGTTGCTCCATCGGCTTCTGGTTGGCCTTTAGCATAACCACCTTGTATTCATACTGTTTTCCTTTTTCAGCCGTATCATCGTACCAGGTTACGCCAAGCGCTTCGCGATACATGGGCAGCATACCGTAGAGGGGAATGGAATCACAATTGCCGTATTGATTGATGATCCCCCAAATCGCCATTTTTATCGAATCGGCAGGGAACTCATATACAGGATTATGGGCGTTGGCTTCCTTCACTTTATTGAAAAACCGGTCAAACTGGTTTTCTGCTGAAATAAGCGCTTTCTCTTCCCACGTTTTGCTGCCTGTTGCCCGACGGTATACCTGATAGGCAAAATCTCGCGGGATCTGATTGCCGCAGTTGATATAAATCCCTTCGGGCCCGGCTACCACGTTGGGATATGGTTGCTGGCCCCACAGCAGCGGCTGGCAGCATAACAGGGCAATAGATGCAAGTACTATATGTTTCATACGTATCATCATTTTATATCGTTTTAATCACAAGGATCGTCTTTCACCGTTTCCATTTGGCAACTCGACTTCATCTTACACAGGCCTGTACCAATTGAAGCATCGGTAATGCGCGGCTTCATTGATGAGCCTTTCAGGTCAATTTCCCCGGTTAACCCGGCATGAAATTCAAACGATTTGCCTATCTCGAGAAGCGGTTCGCATTCAAATGTAAAGGGATTAGGAATTCCTTGTTTTATACACCCTCCGAAGGCAATATCACCACAAACCGTTAACCGGGCAGTGTATGGAGCATTGAGTTTCAAAGCGGTCTCTCCTTTAATGGTAGCCTTGGCATGCGCACTGATACTGGTACAGGTAATGGCATCAAGGTAAGCAGCCGCTTCGGCATATACCATAGCAGAGAAACCGAGCTCGTTGTTTTTGGGTTGAAACGAGCCAAAGACACTCGCTTCGGCTGACACGTCGAACTTAACCCCACCGCTGGCAATTCCCGGTACTTCGAATTCGTAATCGAATGTTACAAACGGCACCGCGATAGCTCCCAGCGCATAGAATCCGCGGAACGAATCGCCCGTGAAGCCGCACGGTATCTCTTTGCGCGCCGAGTACTGCAAGATGCCCTGCCAAACATGATCCGGAATTCTCTTATCATAATAGCCGAGCAGGAATCCGGCGTTTATCTTCCCGAACGGGGAGGTCTGCATGGTTCCCGCGGCCGAGAAATAGAATCCCGGTCGCCCGACCGCCATCTTTAACACACCACCAAATTTCACACCAGCAATGTTTTGGTCGACCAATGTCATATCGCCGACCAGCTCTTGGCTGGCATAGTCGTACTTGAAGACGAATCCGGTTAAACCCTGATTTTTTTGCCCCCCGGTTTGCGGATCTATGTTGGTACCCACCAAATCGATGCTTTGATCGGATACACTCAGGTCGGTACGCAATTCTCCGCGCAACTCGAAGTAGAGGGGATTGGAACCAAACCCGCTGTTTTTGCCATACGTGTCGGAGGGGATCAGCTTCAGCCGCAGCAAATCCCAATCGTTGTTGATGATTTTCATATCGGCTTTATCCACCAGAAACTCGGGCTCACCGGGTGTAGTACCGCCAAGACGAATGGATTGGGCTTTTTTAGGATCTTCGCGCTCCATCCAGATGCGGTAGTTGTTCACGCTTTCGCGTTGCTTGGTAACGACTACACGAATAGGTTCCAAATGCCCGGGTTCTTCGATGGTGCCGTGCAGTTTCACGAGCCCGTCAGTAACTTTCTGAATGTCTTGACGCGACATCAAAGATCTAAAAGTACCCACCTGCGTGAAACTCACATCGCTTGTGCCGAGCTCCAAATTTAGCTTTCCACCCTTTTTCTTGTAAATCAGCTTGTAATTGATATTGGAGGCAACACGCGGGATGCCGTAATCAATAGCCCCATCAATGTTAAATTCGTCATCGTACGAATTGATGGTGTACGGCAGAAAATCTACCACATCATACAAGCGCATTTTTCTGCTGTTGGGTGCGAAAGAGATAATATCTTCACCGTTACTAATCTGCTTTATGGCCTGAAACTCCAGCGGGTGGGCAAAGCCCGGCAAGTTCTTGATACTCCCCACGGGCTTGCTTCCCCCATCATTTACCAAGCTGAGCATCAGGTGTGGTTTCAGATCCATCCCGCACTTGGGGTCAACCCCGAACTGAACGGTAGTCCCCGGTGCAATATCTATGTATGCCATTCCTTTACCCAACGGCAATTTAGTTACATCAAAATCGTTCAGCACGAACAAATCCTTGCTCAAAATAAAGCTTTTAGCCGGAATGTCTAACCTGCCGGTACGGACGGTAACGTCTTTGGAGCTGATTCCGCCTTTCTTCGCATCTATGATGCAATTATTTACATCGATGGTCCAATTTTCGAACTTAACGGAAAGATTTTTCAAGGTTATCCCTTCTTCGTTTATCTTATCGGGAGTTATCTTGATGTCGGGCAGGTCGATACGTATGGTATCTTGACGTATACTCTTGAGCAGCGGGTTGATAAACCAAACGTCAGGTTTGAGGGTGATGACCCCATTCGGCAACAGGCGGCTGGAAGCCAGAGGCGACACCGCATCGAATTCGATAAACGAGAATTTCAACGGGTTCCCGTTCGTATCGTGAATCCCGTACGTATCTCCTTTACCCGATTCTACCGATTTCCGCCAATCTTCCATCTTGGCTTTATCCAGATAGCTCTTGATGGAGGTAACTTTTCCGCTCGACTGGTTACCTTCTAAGTCGCTGAAAAAGAATTGATCTTTATCGAACGTGAAGTTAACACTCGAGAAGCTGAACGAGGAGGCCTCTATCCGTGCTTTGGAGCGGATGAAACCGCCGGTAACACCGTCTTTTGCAATTTTGAGGAACTCTTCACCGTCGTTTTCCAAGCGCACGGCATAGTTGTTTTCACCGGCGTTGAGTTTCGCGTTCATCCATTTCATATCCACGCTGAAAGCTGCATCGGCCGCTTCGAAGTAGGGCCTCCCTTTTTCATCTTTTTCCGAATCATTGATTTTGACCTTCAAGTCGGTGAAAGCGGGATTTTGATCTATACTTTCTTTCATTTCAAACTTACCGGGCGCCTCTTCCAGGTGCAGCTTACCGGTAATTCTGAACGCTCCCCCGCCATCCTCTTTCACGTCGGTAACGGTGACTTTAAAGCCGTGCAGCGATTTGATGTTGGCTTTGTCGAACCATTCAAGGTCAAAGTCGGCAACACCACTTCCATCGATCGTCTCAAACGACAGTTCCCTTTTCTGGCCTATCAGGTTATTAAACTCGGAGTCATCGTTGGGCGCACCGCAATGGATGGTAGCGTTGTATTTTTGGGCGTGTTCCACCGGTTTTATTCCCCGCAGGGTATATTTCCCGTCGCTATCGGTTTTTGTTTCGCGCTTGTTGCTCCCGTTCATCACCCACAGTTGCGCGTTGGGCACCGGTTTACCTTCGGTGGTCACCTCTCCGGTTACCGTAGCGCCTTTCGGCAGCCTTACGGTATAGGTAATCATCTCCTTGCTGTCCCGGTTGGTCAACTCGCCAGCGGCAGCTATGTAATCGGAGTCGTCGGGCGGGATTACCTCGAAGTGAAAATTGTGACCCGCGTTTTTGAATATAAATTCGGCAACGCCCTTTTCGTCGGTTGTCACTTCATTTTTGCTGCCGGGAATGTCAAGTTTCACCGTTACGCCGGGAATTCCGGGAGGAGCCGACGTCAGATACTCACCCACGTTAGGACGTACCACGATACGGACGCGGTGCAGGCGCTCTTTCACCACCACTTTACCCAGGTTGTACTCGCCTTCGGGCATTACCGGTAGCAAGATGGTGTCGGGGAAGAAGTTCAGGTCCCTGGGTATCACGAACAGCGTATCGGTATAACCCGAGGGAGCGTGAACTTTAAACCAGTTATTACCTACATGACTTAACGTAGCCGTTTTCTTGTCAAAGGAGTGTTGAATTTTCATGACGCCGCACTCTGAGCCTAACGGCGGCGATATGGTTTCAACTTCCTTGCTGCGTGTTGTTCGGACGATGGCTTCCTGTCCATTTTCATGCTCATCCATCACGCAGCCCGTAACCCATCCGTTGGGACGCATCAATATTTGCGGGAAATGAATTTGCTGTCCTATCTTAGGCTTCAAAGGCTCGGCAGGGAACCAGATATTGGATTGTATGTTTTCTACTTTACCTTCACCTTCTTGTTGAAATAAGGAGAGGGTATAGCCTCGCGCCTTTACGAAAAGCTTATAGTCAGACTGACCTTTGTTTTGAGTTCTACCATCTTTTACAATGGGACCGACATTCGGAATCAAGTGCTTGAAGCTAAAATAGCCTTTCTCTTTTGCCTCGGAGATTGGCTGCATTCGGTCGTAGCCGTATATTCTAGCATAACTGCCCATTCCGTAATCTTGCTCATAATAAGCAGTTCCTATTACTTTCAAGTGAACCTCCCCGCTTTCTACCGACCGCTTGGTGTTTTCGGCATCCAATACCCGACCCGATATGATGGGCCATTCCGGGTACAATCGGAAATAGATATCACAAGTAATATCCTTGAAGTCACTTGCAAACCGGTAGCCTTCCGTGTTGCCCTTATAGGTGGGAACGCAAGGTTGGGAAAAATATTCTGTTGCATTTTTCAATGCAGTATGTGTTCTTCTTATTTCTTCATCCTTTTTAAAATGGTCTCGTGGGAACAATGTTTTTTCGGGTCGGAAGGCATGTTCACCCACCGTATCTTTTGTAAATACATGGATGTGCAGCCAATTCATCATATCATCTGTACTTATTACTGAACGAACAGGGTTATTCGTCCGGAGTAGATGTCTGGGAACAACAAATAGACAACCGTTTTCACCCACCTTTTTTTCTTCGGGAGAGAAAGCATTTTCGGGTTCTCCCGGATAGATGGGATCTCTCTTTATTTTCACAAAAGCCCCTTTAAGCACCTTCCCTTTTTTGTTCTCATCGGTTAATTCGTAATAAGGGTTGCCTACGGGTTTCACCCTCAACTTATAGGTGTCTAAGTAAGCTTTAAGCGTTTTAACATCCACTTCGGCATTGGGTTGCACATCTATATCATTATCCGGGTTAAGCCAGAAGTGCTTTTTGCTGTTGTTTACCACCACGCGCACGGTACGTTTGAGTTTTCCATCTACATGAAAATTGCCACTAAATTCACCACCTCCCCCTACATTAGTATATCCATTGTAAGAAGTCGTGGTCAGTGAATCTATATGCGCGAAATTCTTAAATTCAAAATTGCCGTTCGCATCGGTGCGGGTAGTTGCCAGAATTGTATTGCGGTCTTCCAATTTATCAAGTCCCGCATCTACCGCTTTACCTACATTTTCACCTGCTCCCGTAATGGCAAAAGCATCGTTGGTTTTATCTTCATTATAGAGATGATCCTTATCCATTACCGTTGTATTGCCTTTCTTGTCGATGAGCAGATAGGTTACCACCAGCGCGATATCAGTATTTGCCAGGGGTTGGGTTTCATTTTTATTCACGCACGGGTCGGCAAACACCAATTTCCCCTTTACCGTTGACTTGGGTGGTGTACGGTCAATTAAAGTGGCTTTTCGTTTGACCAAGAAATTTGATTTATAGCTGTTTAATGCTTCTGACACCTCTTTGTTCTCGGGGCGATACTGAAACTTATCATGATTGAACTCGTTGGTAACATACTCCTCTTTCTTCCCGTCCACCTCGAGCGTCTGATTCACGTCAATAAAATAGAAGTCGTTGCTTTGGTAATTGCATATCAGTTTGTCGAAAGTTACATAGGTGCGCGTTACCCCGTTGGCATCTTTTTTACTCTCTACCTTACCGGCAGCTATTTCGCTTTTTCCCCATTTGCTAATGGGGGTTGAGGCGGGTATATCCCCTTCATAGTAAGGCATATCTTCAAAGCCCTCCATCCCGAACATCAGTCGTGACGCCTTACCGGTTACATGTTGGGGATTGTTTTCACGGTATGAACCGGTTAGCTCTCCCGAAACCCACTTGCTGTATCCTTTCGTCACCTCTATTTCAAGGGTATAACTCCAGACGTTAAAGGTAATCTCACCCACGTCAATAACCTTATCGGTTAAATTCACGATGGTTTTCGTGGGCTTTTCACCCCTCTTTTCGAGTGGGCGGTAGTAGGGAGAGTTGAGTTCGATATTGAAAAATTCCCTTATCTCCATGGTACCGGCCACGCCTATTATCTCCTCTTCCGCACTGATTAACCCGTTGTTGGAATAGGCGTAAAAAGTGGTTTCAAATGTTCCATCGTCGTTTATGGTAATGGGTATGGAGTGGCGCTCATCGCGTGGCGTGAGATTCATGTCGTGAATCACCTTTTTCGTGGCCGCATCAGAGATGGAGGTGTACCGCGTAAGCGTTGCCGTACGGGTAGTGATCGGGTATTTTTCGGGATGGTGCTCAAACTTGTAGGACAGTTTCCCTTTCACGGTGTACTCTTCCAGGTCGGGCAGATCGGGTAGCAGCATAAAGGTGAAGGTACATTCGTTGGAAGAGGCGAGCGCTATGGGTTTTCCCGTGACATCTTTGGCAATGTCAAACCCGTTCATCGTAACCGTGCCTTTCATCGCGGCAATCTGCAGGATATACTCTTGTCCGTCCACAAATGGAAGCCCATTTTTGGTCTGTTCGTACGAAGTGTTGTTCCACACCATTTTCTCCCACACCAACTTTTTACTGATCGCATCCCGTACCTGCAGCTGATACACGATTCCCTCTCCAGACCGTGCGTTATCTGCATTTAACAGGCTGCTTTTGTCTTCCCACCGCAGGTAAAAATTCTTGGCGTTGCTCACGGCCACGGCGTTCGCAGGAATATCGATGGAGACAGGTGTCTGGTTGGACGCTCCTTGCGCGTTAGGTCCCGATGTAATAAGATTGGGATTAAGCGTGTTGCCCAACAGTCGGTAGGTGCTGCCTGAAGGCTGGCCAGCTCCCTCCAAATCGGGCTGGCAGTTGCTGCAATAGGGTACAAATATGGCCAGATTTTCTTCCGCGACTACCTGAGGTGAATCTTCCGGTGGTTTTTGTGCTATCACGGGTGTGGCGTCCTTAAAGCTAAAGGTGTTTATCTCGCTATACCCATCGTTCTTATAATTTACCGTGGCGGTGCCTATGGCATTGAATGCCCGCACCACGAACGCGTAGGTTTTGTCTTCCTTGAAAGGCGGGTTTGCTGCGGTATAAAGGTACATGGGCGCGGCAGAAACGGTGGTTTCAAAGAAGGCGGGGTATCGGTCGTTGTGCAGCATATCGCGGTAGTTCATACCGGGGTCGCTGACTTCGATGATCCTCAACTTGTAATGTGTTCCGGCCGCGGCACCACCCGGCATCGTCCAGTTGAACTGCAGGCTCTGCTTCTGTTCAGGATTCAACCGGCTGTTGTTGGCAGGGTTGATGATGATGGGCGGCTCGGCTGCGCCGGCCATGGCAGGAGATATGGTAAAGGGCGGGCTGTATTTAGAACCTAGTTCCATGAAACCATTCCACCCGTTCGGGAAGACGAACAGCGTGAGCTTGATCACGTATTGTCCCGGCGGCAACCCTTCGCTCGCAACCTGTTCGCGGGTGAACCCGGAGTACTCGAGGTTTTGCTCGCTCATCGCCTGTTGCAAATCGCCATACTGGATAAGCGTGGTATTGGGAATGACGAGCAGATCCACCTCCCGCGGGTTGCTGGGCACGAAACCCCTTCTCGTGCGCACGGAGGCTTCCGTCTCCACGTTGATGATGGCAACGTGGAGGTAAAACCGGTATGATCTGGCGTCGATCTGACTATTCACCATGATGGAGCCCCCGATCTTACCGGGCGTGGTGAAGTAATCAGACAACTTAGCGGTATAAGGCGGCATCACCGGGTTGACCGTCAACGAGAACCTGTTGTTAAAAAAATCGTCTTGTGCCTTTACGCTCCCTATCGCCATCATCGTGGCCAAGGCCACCCATAGCAGCCTTGTTGTGCTTTTGTTATTAAAATGCGAATACATAACCTATGTCTACTCTTATTTCGTTATACGATAGTACGGTTGCTTCTTCGGCGAACCGGTTGTTAATCACGTTGAAATTCAACGACCGCGAGTAATTGAGGTTACCATCACCTCTCGCCGCACGAGTTCAGCAGCAGGGCTGCCAATATCAGTAAAGCGAAAACTTTAATCGTTGCCTTTATTGTTTTGATTGTTTTGATTGTTTTGATTGTTATTAACTATTAAATGCTTACGCTTTTCAGTTCACCTCCATCCAGTTGCTTTCAATTATCTTTTCTTCCATATCGTTGTCATCATACACGGCTTGGATACCGTAACGGGTCTTACCTGCAATGGTTTCGCTAAAAGAAAACTCGTTATTGTTAAACGATTTGTACTGCATCAATCCTTTTCCGCTATCTTTATAGAGGATATAGAAACTCACCGGTTCTTTGGGTTTTACCCAATTCAGTTTAGCCGTGTTTTTATCCAAAGAGACTTTGAATACAATGTCCGGCGCATTTTTCGCAAGTCGATACACGTATACTTCGAGCGGGAAACTCTCGTGAGAGTACATGTTAAAGATATCTTTGGTGCGCAACATGTACTGATACGTTTTCCCTGCCTCCACGGTATTATCGGTATAACTGGTCCGATTGGGAGGGATAGAGTCTATCGGCACCCATTTTTCCTCGTCAACCTCTTTCCGGAAGATATAAATGGCTACATTCTCCTCGTCGGGATAGACCGACATATCGAACGACACCTCTTCATCGCGAATGGTGAACAGGCCTATCACGGGCGCGGGCGATGGCGCAAATTTGGGGCGTTTCAGCACCAGTATATTGCTCATCGGACTCTGGTTATTGTTCCCGTCTATGGCAAGTACGCGGTAGTAAATCTCGCGGTTGGTGAGTGTTCGGCTGATGGAGTCAACAAAGACAGTATCCTCGACGAGCGCGCTGCTTGCCGGTGAGAAGGAAGTCCCGATATTGTTCGACACGAACACGCGATAGGCGTACACATTGTCATCATAATCCAAATTCCATGACAGACGCACTACACCGGTAGTATCAATTGATCCTTTGAGTCCGGTAGGCGGCAAAGGCGGGATGGTGTCGTGCACGAAAAAATAGGGAATATTCGAGTATGAATAGTTAAGTGCCGTATCCACGGCGAGCAACTGATAGTACACGCCTTCCACCAAATCGTCGGGCTTGTCGGTGTATGTTGTCGTGGTTGGCGGGAGCATTGTTGGCGTAACGGCTTCATCTAATACTTCACGGCTACGCCCCCTTCGTATGACATACCCTTTCAGGTCCTCATCGGGTGGTGTTTGCCATTTGAGTTGGACAACGCCATCAGTTTTGTCAATAGTACCTGAAAGAAACACGGGAGTGGGTGGAGTCAGGTTTCGTCCCATCGCCCAAACGGTGGGGCACCAATAGCTTTCGTCGCCAAAAGCGTCGATGCCGTTTACGCGGTAATACCATGTTTTATAATTCTGCACACTGTCGGCATATACAAACTCATTGATTACATCCATGTTGAACACCAACGGTTTTTCGTGTATTTTATGGAATGTTTTTCCATCTTCCGACCGTTCCACGTTGTAATAGGTGAAGTTGTTCCTGCCCGTTCCTTTGGGCCAATAGATCTCGATGTACCCGTCTTTACCTCTCGCCTGCACCAAACTTGGGGCACGTACATCGTTTATCGCTCCCCCCGGGTAAAGGTAGTAAGCGGTATCTACTTCGAATAGCGGGTGAGTACCTGCCGGATAGATACGATAACCATATTTATAGTCGCTGTTTATATCCACCTTGTACTCGTAGCGCAGACCGAGCACGTCGGCAGCCTGGGGAAGCCTGTCGGCCGCCAGCATAGCCAGTGAAATAATGTTCGAGTACGCCATCTCGCCCTCCATGATTCCGCCCATATTTGTATCGTCGGTATCAGCGCCGATGGAGCCGTAGAGCGCTTGCGCGGCTATAAGCAGGTTCTCGTCGCTTTGTGGTGTAACGAGCTGTTTCAATTTATCGGCAGGCCATGCCATTACCGGCTCGGGGTTGAGCCGGGTCCAACTATCGCCGATATATTTGTTGTTTTCGTCGAGTACAACGTAGTCAATCCACACCCCCGTGTGCTGCATAAAGGGCCACGCGGCCGTTTCGTCAACGCTCCAGCGCAACACCATTCGGTTATCTTTATAACCTTTTACCATCATTTTGATGGATGCTTTTATGATGCCTTCCGTCTCTTCGGCGGCTGTTTTTTGTTCTTGTGCCACAAGCGATATCGCGCAGGCAATAAGCGCCGCTGTTACTATTATTCTTTTCATGTTACTTCTGTTTTTGCTTGTTGTTGAGCTTCACCCTTGCCCTTATCCCCCCAAAAAAAAACCAGGGGGATAAGGGAGCGGAGTAGGCACGTTGAGTCATCACCTTTTATTTTTACCTTTCGTCTTTTTGCTTCCCGTGTCAAAGATAACCTTAGGTCCTTCCAAGCCTTCGGGTAAAGTAAAGGTGGTATTTATCTCTACCAACAGTTCGTGTATTTTGTCCATTAGTTTTCCCCGTGCCGCCATTTTCCGGTCGAGGCGCATGGGGTTGGTATCGGGTACGGCGGGCTGTGGTGCAGCCGTTTGTTCCGTATATCCTTCAGACGAGGCCCGCGGACCGTGGGCGGCAGGCTCCAACGACGCGTAGTAAACAACATTGTCAAAAACAATGGGAACGTAGCCGACATTAGCATATTGTATGATTGCATCTATCTTATCGGCAATCGGGTTGGTTACTGCCGCCGTAGCCTCCCTACCGTCCGAATAACCAGTCGATCTAAATTCACGGGCAATCACGTAATCATACTCACCCTCCATTTTTAAAGATTGACTCGTGTTTATCTCCATCGACCCCAAGTTTACCTCATTGCCGTTATAGGTAGCAGTATAACCAGGTGTGGTAGTTGTGGAACCAGTGGATATTTCACGCTCTTTCTTTTCACCCCTGTATTCCCCGTATTGCCCTATCAGCACGCCCATGTTGACGAGTTCCTCGTCTGTCATATCTGCACTCATCATCTCGGTTAACGACGGGAAAGACTCATCTGCCAAGTAACCCGTATATAAACCGCCCCATATTTGTCTATACTCCTCGCCCGTTATATCTAATTCCAGCACTTTATCGCTCCCGAAAGCTTCTTTCGAGAATTCATTCAACATGTTTTGGAACCTGTTTTTATCATCATACAATTGCCTAATACCAAGATAGTCTCTCATTCTTTTGGGCCAATATATATTTTTCATTGTTTGCTCCTCGGGTTTAAGCACCCAGTTTCGTGGTAAAGTATATATATCAAACTCATTAAACGCCTCATGCTGTGGGGATACATGATAATACAACCGGAAACCCTTGACGCTTATCGTCTTTGTATCTTCATCGTTTTCCCAATCAAGTTTTCCCAAGTTAACAGTTTTACTATCCTCCGGCCAGATAGTTTTTTCCACCTCATGGATATCTTTACCTCCCTTCGAGTTTGGCTCCCCAAGTATCTCTATCTTTTTAATTTTCATTCCTCTAAACTTATCCACGTAGTTATCGGCACCGCTCGTGGTGAAATACCATTTGTACACCTCCTTTTCCTTCGCGTCGGATATTTGCAGGTGTTTCAACGCGGACAACCGGCGTTCCTTCACTTGTGTTTCTTTCTGATTTGGCAACCACCATCCCCAAAGCCTACTATTCTCCCGATACCTTTTAATTGTTTTCAGTACCGTAGAGGGAGTTTCTTCGTCGCTTTGTCCTGCTGCCTTGTTGATCAAGTATATCTTCACCACGTAGAGCGACCGGCGTTGGAGCTTAGGCATCGCGAATGTCCAAACATGGCCGTTGCATGTTATCTTATTGTCTACACTCGCGCCAGTGGATGCATTAACAACACGCGCCCAGAGTTCCAGATCATTACCCGTATCTTTCGTGATAAAGCTTTTCTCATCTATAGGATTTTCAAGTGGTGTAAACTTGATTTGTCCCCTGCTCGTTGGTAAATAGAGGGTTGTCAATGGACTCGATGCTGATACTCTCGAACGACTGCGGGGATAAGGTGTTATTTCCGTTACAAGTTCTTCCGGCAACACTTTATATCCTTCGCCCGTTTCAAATGTGACGGTCCTTTTGTCCACGTAATGCTGCCTTGTATCTTCAGCAATCACGTAGTTATAACCCAATTCCTTCTTACTGGTACCTATATTAATAGCTCCGGCTCCAGCAGCCATATCAGCTGCATTTTTACTCTCAAAAGAGAGGTCTGCTATTTTAACTTTCGACTCTACATGAAACGTATATTTCGTAAGAGGCGTAAGCAAGGTTTGGGCATCAAACAGGTAACCATAATCGCGCGATAATGGGCCTCCTAAGCGTTTGAAATCTGCTCCTGTGAAATTGTGGGTGCCACCACTTAGGCTGATGCTGGTACATTCAGAGTCGATAAGGAAAATCCGGTATCTCGTCTTAAAATCCTCGCCCTCTTGGTAATCAATCGGCAATACAAAGGGCTTGCCAACCGGGAAGTTGAACACTACCGCCGGACGGGCGCTCATGCTCACCTCTGTCTCCCCTTTTTCGGGTTGCATATCGCTTATAAGCTTCAACTCTTCCGGGTTTCCTGCCAGTTGGCATACCTCACCAAGCGAAAACGATATCCTGAAGTTTTTCTGTAGCAAGCCACCCAGCACCGAGAAGTAACCTCCCAGTTTCCCTTGCGCGAATACCGGATCGGGCATTCCCGCTTTCACGGTTGCCGCCAAACCGGCACTCAAAAATTCAATATCTTTACGTATTCCGAAAACGTTTACTTTCACCCCGCATGCAGCTTCGGCACCCATAAACGCCTGACCGAGCGCGTACCAATTGCTGCCGCTGCTGTTTTCACACAAAGGTTTTTCACTGAACATCAAGCTGAAGTCGAAACCCAAGCCGGCACGCAAGTGGGCGTAGAAAATAAGGAACTCCGGGTCAAGTTTAAACTCCAGCGCCGAGCCAAAAATAACACCCTTGCCGGTATCGCTTCTTGAAACACCGGGAACGTGATTCTGGGGAATTTGCCTACTAGCAGTGTTATCGAAACGGCTGCGCTCCTCCGATCTACTTTCACCGCCATCAATTATACTTATTATCCAACCCGGCACGGGCGGCATCGGGTCTATCTTATGGTTGCCGCATTGGAAGTAAGAACCAAATTCGGCTTCTGCTACTCCCTTAAAACCAATTTTAACGCCTACTCTTTCGTTTTCGTTCGGCGATCCTATCTTGATAAACCATTTATTTCCGCTGTTGACATGAAAATGGAAATCGGCATTTGCCGTGAGTATGCTGTTTGTATTCGGATATTGGATATTTACTTTGCTGGTTAAATCAAATTGTTTGAAAGTGCCTTCATCAAATTGCACGTTAATTCCTACCTCCGCTCTTCCTAACGCGTTCACGTATTTTTCATTGAATGTACTTTCGCCACCATTGACAAACGCTCCACGCCCCTGTAACACTATTTGGTTGAAACTGCCATTGGAAAACTTCATATCCAGCGAAGCCTCAGCCTCAAATACTTTCCTTTCGGTCAACCCTATATATACGCCGGCTAAAAAGCCCAATGTACGGTCATTGGAATTGATGGGTTTGTAGACAACACCTGAAAAACTGGTCATATTATCGTAACCCGGGTCTTCGCCTTTTTTTACTTTTATGTCTGAGTTTGGGTCTTTCGCACTATCGGGTATTGTTTGTGTCATATTGTAATACGCGCCACCGGCAAAGCCGTAGAGCTTAACTCCGGTAAATATGGGAATGGCGGCAGCGCCTAAATCTACCGCGCCATCGATATAGAAATATTGTATGTATTTTTGCTCTACAATTCGGGTGCCGAACAACCCTTTCATACTTATACCCGCGCCCTCCATACTAGGCAAAAGAACGGATAGCTCTCCGCTGAATCCACGGTCTTTATAGGGATTCTTTAAATCGAAATAGGTTATAGACCCGCTAATTTTCATTCCCGCCAAGTTGGCATCGGCTTCCAATTTCACCCCTTTAAGATCAGCGCCACCGGATGACCACCATTTTCTGCCATCCTTTCCTTTCTGACTCATGTCAGCATATATGGCAAACTGCAAGTCTGCTTTGGGAATGAAATTGGCGTTATTTACCAATTGCATTCTCGTGTTAAATTGAAGCCCCACTTTGGCACCACTGAGATACGGTCCTACCCCATCTACATTAAAGTTAAACCCCATAAGCGATGATTGGCTGTTTTCACCTGTCTGTGCCGTTTCTGCCGTTTCTGCCATTTCTGCCGTGTAGTAAGCCGACGGGTTGGGACCGCCTTGGGCTGTCGCGTACGCGTATAGCGCATCGGTATCGTTGTTGTCGGGGATGAGTTGCGCCTGGTCTCCTCCTCCGAGGCCAGCTTTAAAGAATCCAGGATCGAAACCGCCTTTCGACGATATTTCCATTCCGCTAAAAGTGAGGTGCGCCAAGGTTAAATCGGGCAGATTAGGGATATCGGATTTTATATACAGTGCGCCGTTAAGCGTGGCTGACGCCTCGAAACTATTTTTTTGATTGGTAATTAAAATATTAGAACCTTCTTTAAGAGCGCCTTGTGCCCACCAGGCCGAAAAATCCAAATCATTTTTTAGTTCTATCGAGAAACTATACTGCAAACTTCCTGCATTGCTTGGCTTGCTTAGGTTGCAAGAATAGGCTATCTCTTTTTTGCTGTTGTCGCCTTCTTCCCGTTTACCAGAAATCGGCAGCATCACTTTACCTTTCATTTCACCCCCTATCATAGAGGATCTGAAGAAGTTGACCGATATATTGTCCACCGAAAAATACCAACCGTCCAGGCTGCCGTCATCAATATTCAACACATCAAATGCCCCTATTTTGGCAGAAAAACCTCGCGAGTCATAAATAAGATGTTGTACGCCCACGGTGATAGGGGTATTTTTTATGTTTTTAATTGCCGCCGGCAGTTCCATCGTCATTTCAGGGATATAAAAGCCTTTCCAGTTATTATTGAAAGTCAGGCTTTGTCCCACGCCAAAATCCAACCCATTCGGCATTCCCGTGCTGTTGTGTACGTCAGAGTGGTCGTAAATTATTTTCCCCCCGTCACCCCCGTCTGGAAGTGAAAATTTAAAATCGGGTATTCCCTCCACGTAAAACGGCGTTATTTCGCCTTCGGCTATCCAGTTTCCCCACCCTTCCTTAGTTTTGGCAAACAGGGTGGCCGTGGCGGGAGTATTGGGGTTGTCTACCTGTATTAAACGGTCAAACGTGTATTCGGCTTTGATGCCCAATTCCTTAAACCCATCACCGTTGAATGCAATGTAGGTGCCTTCGGTAAGATCATCAGACCCGGAAGCTTTCAGTTTCAAGTTTATCTTGTCGATATTGAAATCTTCTTTTAACGCCAGTATGCCATCTTTGCAGAATCCATCCTTTTCGGAAACACAAAATCCTTTTCCTGCCAGCGCCAAACGGGTGTTGCCATCGGATATGTCCATAACTCCCGAGGAGTTGAACCATGCTTGCTTCGAAGTGAAATAGATCTCGGTCACGGCAATGGTTACCGATCCTTGATCCAATCCCAAAGGCAGTTCAAACCCGATGCTACTAACCGATTTTTTGATATTGGAGATAAGTTGTTCTCCTTGCTTTTTCAGATATGTGTCTACCTCCTTTATATTGTCGCTGTTTAGCACAACGTTCGGCATATCCGGTTTATCGGTGGTGGGGATGCAGCTTGGTGCACCGTTTTTACGGATTCCCCTTACTAACCCTTGGTACATTCTCTTATTGCCGTGCACTTTGAGATTAAAAAAGTTTACACGCAGTTTCAGTCCGGGCACGTTGCCTATCATTGGGATAGGTACCGTCCCTTTTCCATTGTACCCTCCGGAGCCATCGGGTTTCACTTCCGATATCGTCATTGGGAACCCTCCCCCGATTGTCACAACGTCACCCTCCTTTATTTCCGCTTCGCCCGTACCGGAAGGCTCTTCCTTACAACTACAATTAACCGGTACCTCTCCGCTCGTGTACACGATGATGGAAGAATCAAAAGGAGGTGCCGTCTCATCTTCTTTAAATCCAAACATGGCTACCTCACTGTAGCCGTTATTCTTGAAGTTCACCGGTGTTGTTCCTATAGCGCTAAACGCCTGCACCACGAACGCGTAAGTTTTATCTTCCTTGAAAGGCGGGTTTGCCGTGGTGTAAAGGTACATGGGCGCGGCACCAACGGTGGTTTCAAAGAAGGCGGGGTAGCGGTCGTCGTGCAACATATCGCGGTAGTTCATGCCGGGGTCGCTTACCTCGATGATCCTCAACTTGTAATGTGTCCCGGCGGCAGCCCCCCCCGGCATCGTCCAGTTGAACTGCAGGCTCTGCTTCTGCTCAGGATTCAACCGGCTGTTGTTGGCGGGGTTGATGATGATGGGCGGCTCGGCTTCCCCTGCCATGGCGGGAGTGATGGTAAAGGGCGCGCTGCAGAACGGGCCGTAACTACCTTGCCTCGCGGGTTGGGGCCTGGTAAAGTTTGTATCTGAAGCCCTATAGACATCGTCCGTGATTTCAAAACATATCCTATACATCCCGGCAGGCAAGCCATCGCGCATTACCTGTTCACGGGTAATACCTTGATACGAAAGGGCTCGTTCAGTGAAGATGCCTTGTATGTCATGATAGGTAAGCGTGTAAGGGGGGAACGTTCCCGGCGCACCCGTGGGCGGGACGGTTCCCCGGATAATCACGCGGTGACCCATCTGCTCATTCGTTCCAACCTGTATAGCCCCATCATTATCCACGCTTTGAATATAGCCCCTGATCGCTAATCTGGCTTCAGGTCTATTATGGGAAGCGGCGTCAGAAATCGTGATGGTGCTTATTATCTTACCGGGTGCAAAATAATCCGAAAGTTTGTTGGTGTAAGGGGGTAATACCTGCACGCTCTGGTTTAACGTGTATGTTTGTGCCCTTACCGGCCCTATAGCCATCATCGCGGCCAAGGCTGCCAAGAGCAGCCTTGCCGCGACCTGTTTTATCGCGTGTGTGGTCATAACTTATTCCTCCCCTGTTTTTCGTGGCAGTAAATAACTTCTCAGCGACTCTATGATACGGTTCATCACCGATTCCTTTTTCTTGAAAATAGCCACTTCGCTGTAGCCCCCGTTCTTGAAGTTCGTCTTGCCAAACGGGTCAATCGCCCTTACCACGAAGGCGTACGACTTGCCCTCCGTGAACGCGGGGTTGGCAACGGTGTAGAGGTAGAGCGGCATGCCGGTCACCGTGGTCTCGAAAAACGCCGGGTAGGCATCGGTACGCAGCAGGTCGCGGTAATTGAGCCCGGGATCGTTGATCTCGATGATCTTCAACTTGTACCGCGTGCTGGCGGGTGCACCCGGGGGCATCGTCCAGGTGAACTGCAAGGATTGAGTAAGTTCTGCCGGGATCTCGGCGCCATCGTGGGGCTGGATGATGATGGGCGGCTCAACGGCAACGGACATGATGGTAAAGGGCGGGCTGTATTTAGAGCCAACCTCCATGAAACCATTCCACCCGTTCGGGAAGATGAAAAGCGTGAGCTTGATCCTGTATTGCCCCGGCGGCAGCCCTTCCCGCGCCACCTGCTCGCGGGTAAACCCGGAGTACTCGAGGTTTTGCTCGCTCATCGCCTGCTGCAAATCGCCATGCTGGATAAGCGTGGTATTGGGGATAACGGACAGGTCCACCGTTCGGGGGTTGCTTGGCACGAAACCCCTTCTCGTGCGCACGGAGGCTTCCGTCTCCACGTTGATGATGGCGACGTGGAGGTAAAACTGGTAGGACGAAGCGTCGATCTGACTATTCACCATGATGGAGCCCCCGATCTTACCGGGCGTGGTGAAGTAATCAGACAACTTGGTGGTGTAAGGCGGCATCACCGGGTTGACCGTCAGCGAGATCTTGTTGCTAAAAAAATCGCCTTGCGCCTTTACACTTCCCGATGACGCCAACGCGACAAAGGCTATCGCCAGCAACAGCCTCGTTATGCTCTTGTTGTTAGAATGTGAATACATAGCCTATGTCTCCTCTTATTTCGTTATACGATGGAACGGTTGCCCCCTCGGCGAACCGGTTGTTGATCACGTTGAAATTCAACGACAGAGAGTGCTTGGGATGAAAGCGGTAGCCGGCGTTGAGCGCCGAGTTGATGATCAGCCCGCTGTCATCGTTGATCGTGTTGCTCATCACGTTGTTGCTCCAGTTGAGCGAGAGCTTGTCCTCGAGGAACGTCTTGGATACGTTGAAGTTGCCACCCGTGAGCACGTTCTCGAAGTGCTTGTTGGTCATCATCGTGTAGTTCAACCCCGCCGACACGTTCATGCGCAGCGCCGGCAAGCCGAGGTTGTACATCAGCATGGCCATGTAGGTGTCGGTATCGGTCATGTCGGCGGTGTGCTTGTTCTTGTCGTCCAGCGTGCTCATGTTGAGGTTGAGCATGACCATGTGCGACAGCTTCTCGGTGGCCTTCATGTACCTCGGAGACAGGCTAATGGTGCGGTTTACCTGGAAGACGCGCAGCGTGTCGGTAACCGATTGCCTGTAAGCCTGCTGGTTGGTGGAGAAGTTGCTGAACGAGCCGTCGATCCCCCAGTTCTGGTCGATGTTGTAACTACCCGACAGCGAGCCGATAACACGCTTGGCGGTGTGCGCCTTTTCACCGTTGAGGTTATCGCTCTGTATACCAAGCGAGCTGCGCAGGTTGAGCTTGTTCTCCAGTAGCCCTAACGTTTGGTTGAAGGTAACGTGTTGCACGTCGTTGTTGAAAAAGTAACTCCCCATGGAGCGGAAACCGGGGTCGATGCGGCGGTACTCGATGCCCGACACGATGGTGGGCGTGAAGCGGTAGTTCAGCCCCGTTTTAAATGCCTTGAAGTAGGCGCTCGTGTTGTTCACGGTAATAAAGTTACCCGCGAACTTGAGCATCGAGTCACCGATCGAGTCCGATTCGGCCACCGTGCGGTCGTTCGTGTAAAAGCTGTACGAGCCATCGAAGGTGAACATCAGTTGCGGTATTATCTCGAAGCGCGAGGTCAAACCGAAGGCGATGTTCTGCTCGGGCGTGCCCCCGCCGACCTTTATTTTAGACGGGTCGAAGTTCTTGGGGTCATCCCCTATGCGCAGCACCGACAGGTCCACGAAACGGTTGTCGGTCCCGTAACCCACCTTCGCCGCCCACCCCATGCGGGTCATCTTGGGGATGGAGTCCGCCATGGCGAGGTTGAAGGTGGAGTTCTGGTTGAACTTGCCGTACACGGCGCCCAACCTGAACTTACCCGGCTTGGCTTCCACCCCCGCGCCGAGGAACGTGTAGCCGTTGAGGGTGAACTCCGAGAACGACAGGTTGCGGTAACCCAGGTGCACCGTCAACCACTTGTAGGTGGGGCTGATGCCGAACTGGTTGAACGGCTGGCTGAAGTTGCCTTTCTTGTTGTTATTGAACCACGTGAACGAGAACGGCATGGATATACCGTAAACGGTGAGCGTGGCGTTGGCGTTGATGCCGTAAGCGAACGGGGCTTGGCGCTCGGGGATGCCCGACACGTTGTAGAACGACGAGGTAACCCCGATGCTCCCGCTGATGTCGAACGGCTTCACGTTTTTCAAGTCGGACAACTCCTGCCCCTGCAGCGCGCAAGCGGCTATCAGGAGCAAGAGTGTCGCGAGGATTTTTATTGTACGGTTGATTTTCATGACGTTTCAGGATTGATGGTTACACGCGACGAAATGCTTGGTGTTGATTACCCGAATCTCATTCACCCTATTACAGAATAGATGATTTCTTTTTAAAAACGGCCCTCACCTTCAACGGCCCTTTTACCTTTATGGTAATGGTTTTGGGAGCGCCTGCCGGGGCTTCGGCACCGGTAACCTCCCATTTATCCAATTCTCTGGCCATGAGCAATACCGTAGCTGTAAAGACAACGTCTTTACCTTCTTCCACTTCATCGCCCGAGTTAATTTCCTTACCGTCAACCGTGGCTGTTACATAATCTGTTAACATTCCCCCCTTAACAGGGCTAAATTCCACCTTGTGCTTGGCAAGGATGTCGTCTTCTCTCTTGCTGCACGAGTTCAGCAGCAGCGCGCCTAATAGCAGTAACGCGAAAATTTTAATCGTTGTTTTCATTGTTGTAATTGTTGTAATTGTTTTCATTTCGATAATTCACCGGCAATTTTTTCATTTATTAAATAGCACGAACCTCGGTTCGCAGATTATTGTTTCCCTTTCAATTCAACATAGGCGCCTTTTGATGGAGCTGTAATCAGAAATAATAGTTTTAATTTTTTTATTGCTTTCTTGTTTTTTATACCGATTTAAACCACTCTTCGTATTGTTTGCCCAGAATGGGTAGCGGTTTTTCTTTTCTGTTCACGGCATTTATAATCCCCATGATGTTCATGTATATCAGAACAAACACCCCGATAATGCTAATAATCCATCCTAAAATAGGAATTACGTTCACCAATCCCAATGCAATTCCGGTTACATTTAATCCCAGCGATTGGCGGATGTGGTAACGCGCAAAAGGTTGTTTTTTCTCGTTATTCATCACAAAAGCTATTACCAACCCGATAAGGGTCAGGTAAGAAATAATCGCGATACTATTGTCTTGTTCGTTTTTAACTGACTCTTCCACTTCTGGCGCGGAAAAGTCTCCCGGTACTTCGGGAGGAGTTACCAAAGGTTGTTTTTTTTCTTCCATATCATTTGTTTTTTAAAAAAGTTATCCACGATTCCAACTTATTAAATCATCTTTATCTCGGTACGGCGGTTGAGCTACTGTTCCTATTCGCTGTACTCAACACCGTCGGCAGTTTCATCTCCCGTCGGCTCGTCGGGTTGCAGCTGTTTTGCCAAATCGATATCGGCGTAGTCGCTCCGCCCTTCCAGGATAAGGTCAAATACCAACGAGGCGCTATCTCCCTTTTTAACCGATTTAACCAGTAAAATGCCTCTCACCAGGTTGTTGAACTGCACCAAGTAGATTGTTCCGGCGGTGGGATTCATCGCGTACTCCATCTTGAATCGAAGTTTTTCGTCGCCGTCATTGCATTGCCTGAACCATTGGTCGAAATGGGCGGGATCTTTCGATTTGGCAAGCTTGTTGAACTCCACGGCATCCAATCCTCTTGCCTCATACAACATGCCGCTATTCATTTTTTCGGCGGGCCACGATTGAAGTCCTCCCGGTTGTTGGCTGAACAAGGGGTTATTGTCAAACTCCTTGTATGCGGATGCCTCTTCCGCGTCGGCCGGGAAGGTAAGTTTCATGTAGCCTTTTTCGGTAAAGATGAGCATGGCCAAAAACTCTTCTTCTCCTTTTGCTTCGTCCACCTTCACCGATTCACCGGTTTTGGGTTTAAGGAAATGACCAAGGGTATTGTTGTTTTGGTTTCCCAGCGCGATGTCCGTGTAATACACAATCCAACGTTTATCGCCGGTTGTCTCTTTCACGCTATCGGTGGTCGCCTCTTCCAGTTTCAACGCTTCGGTTATCTTCGACATCATTTCGTCCAGTAGGTTAGGTTTCGATGCGGCAGCCCAACGGGCGGTAAGCGCTACCAGTTTCATCCTGTCGACAACACCAAGCTTACCGTTAGCGGCGGCTTCATTGGCAACCTTCTCCTGTTCTTCAAACGAGGCAGCCAGTTCTTTCCATTCATCAGCCGTTAGTTCATTTTTCCCTTTTTCGGCTTTTTCCACTATCTTCTCCATTTCGGCAAGAGCTTTCTCGCCTTCGTTACGTCCGCAGGAGAATAACACCGTTATGGTGAACGCGAAAAGGAGTACACATACTATTTTTTTCATCGGGTTCATTGTTTATTATTGTTTATTATTGTTTTAGTGCTATGGAGAAGGTCACACAGAGAATTTCACTGCTTACTATCAACTACTAACTGTCAATAGCCAACTATATTAACTGCCCGGATAGGGGTCACCATCACTGTTCAATACCTTCCAGTTTTTACCGGTGGCGATGCCTACCTGTGCAGTGGTGCACACGTTTTGTTCTTCGGGATTTGTAAGGTCGATCACACGGAAAATCCCTTCATCACCTGCCGTGCGTATGGGCAGGCTGTTCACCAACGCGATCATATTGTCGCCGGATATTTTATTGTTGTAGCAGCGCAGATTACACAAATTGGGATTATTGCTCACGTCAAGCGCGGTGAGTTGGTTATTGTTGCAGAACAACATCCTCAACTTTATAATCTTTTCTGCTCCAACAATCAACTCCAAAAGCTTAGCGTAATTGAAAATATAAAGTTGAGGATG
>DUNG01000059.1 GCA_012839475.1 Petrimonas sp.
GACGTAGATTGATTTGCCCTTGTTGCAAGGCGGTGCGCAACGGGATTCAGGAAATAAAGGGTTCAGATTCCTCTATGGACGATTGTAACCAGGGGTTATATCAATTACAAGCTGCTGAATTCTGAGTTCAGAATCGTCCATAGAGGAATCTGAACCCTTTATTTCCTGAATCCCGTTGCGCACCGCCTTGCGTTACAATCGTCCATAGAGGAATCTGAACTAGAAGCTACGGAAAACAATATCGAAAAAAGGAGGGTTACAATCGTCCATAGAGGAATCTGAACCTTTGCTACGACGAGGACTAATTGCCCGGCAATCGCGTTACAATCGTCCATAGAGGAATCTGAACATGCTTTCCATCTGCCTCGCGGAGCGCATGAACTCCGTTACAATCGTCCATAGAGGAATCTGAACTTATAATCTTTAGCGTTCTTTTTTACCCTTACCTTGTTACAATCGTCCATAGAGGAATCTGAACCGTTGCAGGGCGTATACTCGGCTAAGGCAACCTGGGTTACAATCGTCCATAGAGGAATCTGAACGAGTGATTTAAAAGGGCTGACACCTAAAACGGAGAGTTACAATCGTCCATAGAGGAATCTGAACACCGTAATCGTTGGGCAGCTTGATTCTATATTGCCGTTACAATCGTCCATAGAGGAATCTGAACTAGAAGCTACGGAAAACAATATCGAAAAAAGGAGGGTTACAATCGTCCATAGAGGAATCTGAACCATCTAAAGTTACGATTAAAGCCCCTCTTCTACCTCGTTACAATCGTCCATAGAGGAATCTGAACTCTTTCCGGCGTAATATATTCTTTCTTCTCGCGCTTGTTACAATCGTCCATAGAGGAATCTGAACGTTAGAGACGATTATATCTATGTTACAGGGAATAGGTTACAATCGTCCATAGAGGAATCTGAACTTTTTTTCGGTTTCTTCTTTTTCATCTTCTTCTATAGTTACAATCGTCCATAGAGGAATCTGAACGAAAATGGATGCATCTTCGCATCCGAATTCCCTGAGTTACAATCGTCCATAGAGGAATCTGAACAAGCCGATAAGGTGCTGGCCTTTTTCCGGCAACTGGTTACAATCGTCCATAGAGGAATCTGAACGTTCCTTTCAAAGGAAAATTATTTGTCATATGAAAGTTACAATCGTCCATAGAGGAATCTGAACATTCCTTCTTGCCGCGTCTGCATCAAGCGAAATCTGGTTACAATCGTCCATAGAGGAATCTGAACGTATTTCCTCACCTCTCCACCCCCTCGGCCTTGGCAGTTACAATCGTCCATAGAGGAATCTGAACTGCAGAAAATTGTATTTGAAAAAGATGAAGTGAAAGTTACAATCGTCCATAGAGGAATCTGAACCAACTAAAACATTTTACCTCTTCTACATCATCACCGTTACAATCGTCCATAGAGGAATCTGAACGCATTATGCCCGATGGCCTAATCGAGGCCAAATTTGCCGTTACAATCGTCCATAGAGGAATCTGAACGGAGATAACCGAAGTCAAAAATGTTCTACTCGACGGCGTTACAATCGTCCATAGAGGAATCTGAACTCAGTACGCAGAACAACATCACCCACACGCAGTCTTGTTACAATCGTCCATAGAGGAATCTGAACAAAAAGCCGCTTGTAGAAAAAGCGTGTCCTTGCAAGTTACAATCGTCCATAGAGGAATCTGAACGCTATGAACGTATTTCTAAAGACGTGGGAATAAGCGTTACAATCGTCCATAGAGGAATCTGAACTAGCTATTCTATATTTAATTTCAGCCTGAACATTCTCGTTACAATCGTCCATAGAGGAATCTGAACTTTTTTATTGTTTGTGTTGCCCTGCTACTGTTTATCGTTACAATCGTCCATAGAGGAATCTGAACACCCTGGCGGGCACGGGCCGGGGCTGCGCTTTCTCGTTACAATCGTCCATAGAGGAATCTGAACGTGCCTTGCCAAACGCAGCTTTCAAGAGCTACGAGTTACAATCGTCCATAGAGGAATCTGAACAAATGAGGTTTATATAGCCTGTGCGGATTGGAATTTTGGTTACAATCGTCCATAGAGGAATCTGAACACGGGACGCTAGTAATAAAAGCCGAAGAATTCAAGGTTACAATCGTCCATAGAGGAATCTGAACAAGATATTTATCTTTAATGTTCACCGGAGGAAAATTGTTACAATCGTCCATAGAGGAATCTGAACTGAATACGCAGAACAGAACTGGTACGGGTTAGGAACGTTACAATCGTCCATAGAGGAATCTGAACGGGTTAAGGATTTTTCGCTCCGCCGGCGCCTTCTGTGTTACAATCGTCCATAGAGGAATCTGAACGCCTTTTTGATACCTTCGCCTATAGTACTGTTTAAGTTACAATCGTCCATAGAGGAATCTGAACACGGGACGCTAGTAATAAAAGCCGAAGAATTCAAGGTTACAATCGTCCATAGAGGAATCTGAACTAACTTTAGGCTTCTGCTGTGCCTTATCTACATCATCGTTACAATCGTCCATAGAGGAATCTGAACCCGATATAATCTCCACCTTGTGCAAATGCTACTGTCGTTACAATCGTCCATAGAGGAATCTGAACTGAATACGCAGAACAGAACTGGTACGGGTTAGGAACGTTACAATCGTCCATAGAGGAATCTGAACATAGCGGGTTTTCTTCTAAAACAAGCGTCATGCCTGTTACAATCGTCCATAGAGGAATCTGAACAAACTGCGGGAACTTTATCGTGCGGCGAACCAGGGCGTTACAATCGTCCATAGAGGAATCTGAACTTGCCGAGGTTGAGCTGATCGAGCGCAATCCTTATGGTTACAATCGTCCATAGAGGAATCTGAACTACCCTTCAGCGACGCTAAAACTAACCGCCGCTGAGTTACAATCGTCCATAGAGGAATCTGAACTAACCTTTTTATATCTATCTTTTAAACCAATATCGGCGTTACAATCGTCCATAGAGGAATCTGAACAGACATGGTTTTCGTCTTTAGGGATGTAATCTACGGGTTACAATCGTCCATAGAGGAATCTGAACGGAGATAAAAGAGAAAAAGAATTACTTGATAAAACGTTACAATCGTCCATAGAGGAATCTGAACCCGAGATTGACGGA
>DUNG01000045.1 GCA_012839475.1 Petrimonas sp.
CCACACTTTTTCATTTACTTCGCCTGGAGCAAATTCATCACTTCGTTCCACATCGCGCTATCAGAGCGAGAAATGATGGCGCCTTCCCTGGCTGATATTTCGGTGCCGTCATAGAATTTTTTCAAAAAAACAATGTATTCCTCTCCGGCAACCAGTTCCCGGTTGACAAATATTGTCTTTGGTAGGGGAACCTCCTGTTCGTGCTTATAGCATTCTTCTATTTCTTGAACAGAGCATCGCCATACGTATTTGTTACACTTCTCAATTTCTTTAAAAACTACCTTCACGATCAGATCAAAATCTGCCTCCATTGCACTGATATCCGGGTACTCATCTACTACCTTGGGCAGCTGTCTGGTCTTTAAGATGCCTGGCGATTTAATTATGCACTGGGCCGGTTTTTTGATGAAATGATCATCATAAACCGCCGGGAACATCTGTTTATCAACAATGTATTCCAGGGAAATGGAACCGTCATCCTCTACTTTAAAAACGGCCTGGTTGTATATTGGGGTGATACAAGGGTACGGATATACAGCCATCTCCTCTACCGTGGCAAAAACATAATGCTCATCACCAATATGATGCGGTGTGGACGAGGTCAGGCGAATTTCACGATCATTGAGCTCTCCTTTATACATCTCGGTTACAGTATAAATCTCATACCAGCAAAGAGGATCTTCAAAAGTTTCTGTTCTGGATAGGGTCCCCTTGAAAATGTAATCTGCATCTGCCGTCATCTGGTCAATCGTTTTATAGACCGTTGCATCTTCCTTATAACTTGCATTTAAGGAAATCCCGTAACCAGAATCAACCATCTCTCCGTTTTCGCTGCTGTTGAGACTTTCACTACAGCCGGTTAGGAAAACCATGAAAGCCAGAAGCACGATGAAACAAACACCCCAAAATTTCATGTTTTTCACCCCATTCACGCTTATTTCCCTTTAATGTATTTGGTTAAGATGCCGCCGGTCACGAAGCGTAAGAGCCGTAACAGGCTGTGTCACTCCGTACATCACATTTCCTGCTGAAGGAATATGCCCTATAAACCCCAAAGCATGACCAATTTCATGATTTATGACATTTTGAGGATAGGTATTTGTTGATAAAACATATACAGTAGATGATTGAAACGTTCGATGGTACTTCCTGATACCCCTATACAAATAATAGCCGGGATTTGTAGTATAAGAGGATATTGTAGCTCCTGCCCAACTAGATTTAAAACCACTATATTTTTCTTTTACTTCAGCAAAAGAACCCCCGTAAACTTTAATTTTTGCATTGCCACCAGTAGTTATTATGCATGGAACACCAGCGCTATTCCATACATTTCGCGCATTTGACACCCGATTTCTAAGAGTATAAATGTTATAGCTCCCTAGAGAAGCAGAATAGATAGTTGGTGTTGTACTAAAAGCACCAATGGCATTTGCGTCAGATTCCCAATACAATAACTCACCAATTATCTCACCAGCAAAAGTGTTGTCTACCGAACAAAATAATATTAGGCATATTAGAATTACTATTGCATTGCCCTTACCCCGATTTGATGGACACCTCCGGTGATTGAATTATACCAACCATTCTCTGTGTCCATCAAATCGGGGTAAGGGCAGGAGTGATGACAGAGAGCGGCTACCGTGGTGCAGTTTCAATTCCTCATAGGTAGGCTACTAACCGGGTGCGGAAGAACGGCTGGAAGAACTTTTTAGGTTTCAATTCCTCATAGGTAGGCTACTAACATAGTTTGTGGTTTGCGTGATGGGTTAATTACTTTGCCGTTTCAATTCCTCATAGGTAGGCTACTAACTTGACGGAAAAGTTGTGTATGAGTTGGCAGCAACGTTTCAATTCCTCATAGGTAGGCTACTAACGCTGGCCCGGTGCATACTCTACGCTGTCCCGTGATTGTTTCAATTCCTCATAGGTAGGCTACTAACTGAGTTAGTAGCATCTCCAGCCGGTTTAGTATTTCCGTTTCAATTCCTCATAGGTAGGCTAATAACCCGGCATCCTGCCCTACGTGGGCAGCCTGCTAATTCGTTTCAATTCCTCATAGGTAGGCTAATAACCGGAAAGAATTGTTGCGGCGAAAGTTAAGGCGCTGGGTTTCAATTCCTCATAGGTAGGCTAATAACTGCGGAGTGGGTTACCGGCGATAACGACCTGGCGGGTTTCAATTCCTCATAGGTAGGCTAATAACGGTTGAAAAGACCGGGCAAAAGGGGGCGTAGTTGGTTTCAATTCCTCATAGGTAGGCTAATAACGCAAACATTTTTTACAACAGGCCTTGACAATGTTTGGTTTCAATTCCTCATA
>DUNG01000048.1 GCA_012839475.1 Petrimonas sp.
CCGGAGCTTACCATTGCAGCCTCACCTTGGTCGTTTTCTCCAACTACATTCCGTACCGTAGATGGTTTTATATTTTTTCCCCGGCCATTTCATAAATCGACCCCCCTCTCAAATAATGTCATCTGCCGGTTCGACAAATGGCCGGGGAAAAAATATAAAACCATCTACGGTACGGAATGTAGTTGGAGAAAACGACCAAGGTTCACGAAGCAGATTGGTGATTTACAAATGGAATAGAAACACCGGAGCTTACCATTGCAGCCTCATTAGATATTTATGAATACCTTGGCGAATGGATTGCTTCGGAAGCACAAAGTGATAAGCAAAAGTTAAATGAATTATTTGAACAAATCGAAGCCGTGCCTGATACATGGCCTGTAGTATCGTCTTATGTATTTGAAGACAGAAGGCTTACGGAAAACAAGCCTGTAGGAGTTATTTCTTCCGGCTTTGGTTGGAGGAAGAGAATATTTCAAATCAAGAATCTAATATCGCGCAATGGAGTTTTATATGAATTTCATACTGGTATTGATATTAGATCAAGTTTAAGAACTCCGGTAGTGGCAAGTGCGCCGGGTGAAGTGATAGCAACGGAATGGGTGAAGGGATATGGGAATTTAGTTATTATCGATCATGGTTATAATTACGAAACCTATTACGCCCACTTATCAGAATTCAAGATTCAGCCGGGGGACAAGGTTGAGCGCGGTCAATTAATCGGCTTAATGGGGGAAAGCGGAAGGGCAACGGGGCCGCATTTGCATTTTGAAATAAGGTTGAAAGATGTGCCGATGAATCCTTATGGGTTTATAAAGTTGAAAGAGTAACCGACTTGACTTTTTATTAAAATAAGAATATAATTATAAGGGATTCAATAATTTCATTAAGGGGATGACGATATGGGAAAAGAGGAAATTACTAAGGATTGGCTAGTGGAAAACAAATATGAGATTTTAGCTTCTAATGAAAATTGGTTGGTTGCTTTTAAAAATGATGGCGATGAAGCGCAGATATTTATAAGAAAACGCACAGACAAAAATGATGAAGGCAGATTCTTTTCATTACTCCATGACGAAATAGCAGTAATATATAAAACAATATTTGATCATGAATATTAAAGCATCGTTAGATTTAATAAAAGATAGCCTCCTTGAGGAAAAGCAATGTATTGCATGCAGTATCCAGGATTGCGCTGGGTTGTTAGAAACATTAGAAGAAGAATTGGCTTCTGTAATGCGTAAAATCAAGGCAATAGAAGAAATTGAAAAGTTTTCATCATTAAAATTAATAAAATAAAAGGAGGGAATATAAATAAAAGATTGTCGTGAATACGAAATAGAAAATTATAAATGCTCGGATTGTGGATCTATAAAGGAACCCTATATAGGCCATACATATGAATTTGCAGACAGAGACGGGAACCGGGGGGTGTGGGTAAGAACATTTAAGTGCGCGGATTGTGGTTTTGAACATAGCCGATTATTACATTATTAAAATAAGATATGGAGGAATAAATCATAAATGAAATGGCCTTGCGGTCAATGTCCAGTTGTGGCAAAACATCCTTACGGGCATTATTATGGAATTTGCGATAAGTGTCCTGATTTGGAAAGGTATGAAGCGTGGGCAGAAGGACAAGAAGTAAAACGATTACTAAACATAGCTTTGCAAAAAGCGAGTAAAAAAAAAGGGGATAAGGATTGAGGAAAAAAGCAGTAACTATTGTATTAGTGATATTGACTATATTAGGAAGTTTCGCATCAGGAGCAACAGCATCAAGAAGTGGATTACTAAATGGAATTTGGGGGCAAATGCAGACTGATGTTAAGAGCAATACGGATTTACTGATTGAAAATTTAAGCAATGAATTGGCGGCACAAATTGAGGGACAGTTATCAGAGGTAGTGGATTTGCAGACCAATAGAGCAACAACAGAAATACAACAGCATTATGATGAAGTAATAGGCGGGATTAAAACGAATCCCCAGGTAAACAGATTAAGCAATGAATTAGTGTTAATGACTACTGGTTTAATCAGCGAAGAAAAAGGACGGATTGATGCTGCGGTTGCGGAGGCATTGGGGCAGTAATGCCCCTTTTTATCAAATACTTATTTGATCACAATTTAATGAAAGGAGAATGGCAAATATATGGATAGTTACTCAAATAAACTTTTACTTCTTGAAAAACAATCTAGAAAATATGAAGAATTAATCAACCTTCGTCTTAATGCAATAGCGATTGAAGAATCAATTGATCTTTGTCTTCAAGAAATAAAAAACAACTAACCCAAAGCCCCCACAAGGGGGCACAAACTGTTTCTTGTACGACAAAGAAACAATAGCTGTCTTGGCGGCTTTAAGCTGAGAGGGTGGGCGTAAAACTTATTATGATAAGTGGCTTTCACACTCAGTAAGGTAATATGCGAACCATAAGCTAACATAGCTTAGATGCATATTGAAACTGCTATCACAAAGGCCGATAGCACAATCTATAAAATACACGTAAGAGGGGTTCGCGATAATGATTGAAAGAGCATTGACATTACTGGACATACAATACGCGCTGTCGCAACTCGTACGTGCGTGTAGATTGCAAGGAGGAAAAGATGAACACTGTTTATACATTGTTGCCGTCGCAACTCGTACGTGCGTGTAGATTGCAAGGATAATAATAGCACTCTACCTCAACGGGGTGCTTGTCGCAACTCGTACGTGCGTGTAGAAGAGTCAGGGGAGTCACAAGTATAAAGGAGGAGTTAAATGGCATTAGTTAAGTCCGTAAGAATACAAATAAGTAGATGTGAAGAGTTAGATTATAAAAGAATGAGCAGTATTTTCAGAGATATACGTTATAAAACTTGCAGAGCCAGTAACGAAGCAATGAGGTTGTTTCTACTAAATGCTTTCCAGAGCATTAGGTACAAAGAATTACATGACATATATCCTGATATAAAATCACTAACTGGCAAAAGTCTTAATACATATATTTACAACAGCATGAAAGAGATAATGGATATTTGTCAAACAGGGAATGTAGCACAAACACAGCAATTCGTCAAAAATAGGTTTAATACTGATATAAAAGACTTGCTCGTAAATGAAGTTTCATATACTAATTTTAAAAAAGATATGCCTTTGTTTCTACATAATAAAAGCTATACCATATGTAAGGATGAAGATAGTGGCAAATATAAAGTAGAATGTAGTTTATTTAATCGCCAGTATCAAAAAGAAAATAATATCAAAAGGGTAACTTTTGTCCTAGGCAAAATGGATGGCAATCAAAAAGCAACATTAGACAAAATCATTGCCGGAGAATATAAGCAGGGAGCCGGGCATATTAAGCAGGATAAAAAGAAAAAATGGTATTTTACAATAAGTTATAGTTTTGAGCCACAGATTAGGAAAATAAATACCAACAGAATATTAGGTGTTGATTTAGGCATGGTTAATACAGCAGTGTTGCAAATATGGGATATTGATAAACAAAAATGGGATTGGTTGGAATGGAAGGAGTGTATGCTAGACGGAGGAAAGGTTTATAATTTTAATCAACGGGTAGAGGGTATGAAAAGAAGTTTACAGCGGTCGAGGAAGGTGTCGAGTGTTACTAGTCCATACAGTAAAGGAAAGAAAGGGCGTGGTGTACAAGCAAGAATCAAAGCACTTAATCGCTTAAATCATAAGATAAGCAATTTTAAAGATACCATTAATCATCAATACAGTAAATACATAATTGACTTTGCACTGAAGCATAATTGTGGAATCATACAGATGGAAGATTTGTCAAAGATTAAAGATAAGGCTGAAGAAAAATTCCTTGCACACTGGACTTATTATGACCTGCAAAGCAAAATTGGGTATAAAGCAAAAGCGCATGGTATTAAAGTTGTAAAAATTAAGCCTGCATACACTTCGTTAAGATGTTCTAAATGTGGGCATATTGACAAAGAAAACAGAAAAGAACAGGCTAAATTTAAGTGTGTGAAATGCAAATATAAACTACATGCAGATGTTAATGCCGCGAGAAATATCGCTATACCAGAAATAGAAAGGTTAATAGAAATTGAGAAGGAGGAAGTAAATGCCATTTGACAATAACCAAAACTACATTGTTGCCCGCACCGTGGAGCAAGCATGGTATGACGCTATGTGGTGCTGTATAAGAAATGGTTATGATTACAGGATAGAGCAGGGGAGTTATGTGGGGCAAACGAGAAGACAATTAGATCATGTTGTTATCAGGATTACAGAGCCGTGGACGCGCCCCCTTGCCCCGAGGTTGCCGGAAGGATTGGGCATACCGCCAACAACTAGTGATGAAAAGATTGAGAGGTATTTTTACGAGTATTTGCTTACCGATACAAAAGAAGATAAGGAGGACTACACTTACTCAACTTACATACATAAACAAATTCCTGTAGTCATTGATATTTTAAACAAATCGCACGGCAATAGTAATCAGGCATGTATTACCGTAGGAGATACTCAAAGCATTATGCTAAATGATCCGCCTTGCCTTAGAGTTGTTGATTTCAAAGTTGTGAATGGAAGATTGAATATGTCAGTACTGTTTAGGTCGTGGGATGGCTATGCTGCGTTACCCGAGAATATTGGCGGGTTACAATTGTTAAAGGAATATATTTTAATGCACCTAAATTTCCCTGTAGAAGATGGAGAGATTGTTTGCTATTCAAGTGGTTTTCATATTTACGAGATGTATTTTCCCATAGTCAATCAACTTAATGTTGACAAAATAATAATATAAAAGGAGGTATAATGCCATACATATTGTTCTGATCGCCGGTAAGGCACAACACGGAAAAGACAGCACGGCCCAAATGCTAAAACAAAAATTTGAGCAAGGAAACAAGAAAGTTCTCATAGTGCATTTTGCCGATTTGCTGAAATTTATCTGTAAGTATTATTTTAATTGGGATGGCAAAAAGAATGAAGATGGACGTACCTTATTGCAGAAAATAGGAACCGATGTAATTAGGAGCATTAAACCTAACTATTGGGTAGATTTCGTCAAGAGTATATTGTCCATGTTTAAAAACGAGTGGGATTATGTTTTAGTGCCAGATTGTAGGTTCGTTAACGAGATGCATTGGGATGAAGATTGGAATACAACGACAGTAAGGGTTAATAGACTCAATTTTATTAGCCCCCTTACGCCGGAACAACAAGGTCACCCTTCCGAAACGGAATTAGATTGTTACAACTTTGACTATGTGATTAATTCTGAAAGCGGGTTAGGTAAGTTGGAGGTTGAAGTTAATAAATTTATTAAATGGTTGGAGGAATCAAATGAAACTACCGATATTTCTTGATATGGATGAGGTTATTTGTGATTTGTTGGAAAAGGTATTTGCCGTTTATAATCAACAACACAATAAGAATATAAAAATCACAGATATAAAAGAATGGTCTTTGGAACCGTACATAGGAAGAGAAGGGGTTGATTTGTTTAAACAACCAGGATTCTTTGCTGACTTAAAACCTGTTAAAAATTCTATAGAAACAATTAACCTCTTATTAAAAGAAGACAGGGAAATATTTATTATCTCAAGCCCCGTAAATGAGCATTGTGTTTTTGATAAATATCAATGGGTAAAGAAATACATACCATTTTTCCCTATGGGAAATTTGATACTGGTTGGGAATAAGAGCGATTTGCTCAAGAAGATAAAGAGCGGCATACTGTTTGATGATTGCCCTAAGTACCTGGAATGTTTCGGCGGAATTAGTGTATGTATGGATATGCCTTATAACCAAGATGCAAAGTGTGATTTTAGGGTAAGCGGTTGGGATGAGTTTAAAAACATAGTGGACAAACAAGCACCCATATATATAGAAGGAGAGGGCGATGCTTGTGGCTAAAAAGACAAACTTTATTGTAAAAGAAGTTTTTACTACAGACGATATTCAGGAACGAATTAGGAATACAAATGACATTATATTTAAAATAATTCAAGATGAATTGGAAAGAAAAGCTAAATAGACCTTGACATTATTGATAAAACCTGTTTATTTTGATATAATAAATAGACAGGTTTTATTTTATATAGGAGGCAGATTAAATGGATAATGTTGTTTCTATTTATTGTCGCCTATCAGATGAAGATAGAGACAAGCCCACCAAAGAATCTGATTCCGAAAGTATCCAAAACCAAAAAAATATGTTGACAAAATATGCTATAGAGCAAGGATGGAGTATTTATAAGATATATAGTGATGATGATTATTCCGGACAAGATGCAGATAGACCAGAATTTAATCAATTATTAAGGGATGCTGAAGCTGGTAAATTTTCTATTATACTTTGTAAAAGCCAAGCAAGGTTTACGCGAGACATGGAGTTGGTTGAAAAATATCTTCATAACAGGTTCCTTTTATGGGGAATCAGGTTTATAGGATTGGCAGATAACGCAGATACTGCTAACAAGTTTAATAAGAAGCAAAGACAGATTCTCGGATTGACAAATGAATGGTATAGTGAAGACATTTCAGCAAACGTTAAATCAGTATTTGACTACAAAAGAAATGATGGTCAATTTATAGGCTCCTTTGCTCCTTACGGATATGTAAAAGACCCCGAAAACAAAAATAAACTAATAATTGACGAGAAAGCAGCAGAAGTAGTTAGGCTAATATTCAACCTTTACCTAGAAGGATATGGGGCGCAAAACATTACCTTTCAGCTAAACGAAAAAGGAATCCCTAACCCAACTATGCATAAGCAAAATCAAGGGCTTAATTTTGTTAATAGCAGTATGAAAGATAACTTTGGGTTATGGAACAAAACTACCGTGAGGAGGATTTTAAAAAATCAAGTATATATAGGAAATTTAGTACAGGCTATTAGAAAAAAAGTAAGTTATAAATCAAAGAAGATTATATCGAACCCTAAAGGAGATTGGATAATAGTGGAAGATACTCATTCCCCGATAGTAGATAAAAAAACATTTGATGATGTTCAAAAAAGAATGTCTGCCAATAGAAGGAGTTCTGGCAAGGGTAAGGCACATATTTTTGCAACAAAAGTAAGGTGCGCTACATGCGGAAGTAATATGAATAAGGTTACGACCAGTCATAAGAATTATCATTATTCATACCTTAGGTGCAAACTATACTCCGTTACTCCTGGCAAAAAAATGTGCTCTAGTCACTCTGTTAGATTGGATGATTTGGAAAAAATAGTTGCCAGTAAAATGAGAGAGCGTTTTAACTTATATCTAGATAGCAACAGTGTAGGAAAAAGACTGAAACTTGAGGCTGAAAAAAATGATAGCGTTAATAGACTGAGAGATGATTTGCGGAAAGTAGAAAAACAAATAGCATTAAATTCAGATGTGCTTAAAAATCTTTATACGGATAAAGTTAAGGGGTTAATTTCGGAAAAGGAATTTGTGGAACTTAAAAAGAACTTCGAGGTAGAAAAAGAGGATGTGGAAAAACAGAGGGAGCGGATTGCGGGGTTGATAGTTGAACTGGAGAATCAAAAATTAGACATTGATAAATTTGTAAACATGGTTGAAACATATAAAAATTTTAAGGAATTAACCCCTGCTATAGTAAACAATTTTATAGATTTCATAGAGATCGGAGAAAAGGATAAGAAAACAGGGGATCAAGAAGTGATAATTCATTGGCTATCTTGGTAGATAGGTTTGTGTTTAAAATACGACCACGTGCGGTGTGGTATCATAAACACAAACAACAAATAAGGGAAAGGGTAAAAAAATAGGGAGTACCTAATAAAAGGCACTCCCTAAATACTTACTTCGATTCATTAACCACACGTTCAATTTGTGTTTCTATCCAGAGCAAATAATCGCTGTATGTCTTCTCCAGCACATCGGTTGCTTGGACAGTAAGTTGATGTAGGATTTTATCTTTTGCTAAATAAAGCATTTCCTTTTGCTTCTCGGCGGTAAACACATCTTCTTCTTTAAGTCCATCAACATATACCTGCTGAACTTCAGTTACCACATCTTGAATAAGTTCATTGACTTTACCTAAGTGATAATTAAAATACTCTCTCTCATTTTTAGCCTTTAACGCTTTTATTTGTGCATTAAGCCATGTACTAAACCACAATCCCAATAATGGCAACAATGGAATTAAGATCGCCCTTAAAGCAACATCTAATACTTCATTCCATACCATATTTTACTTCCCTCCTTTAAGTAAGTTTATAAACTTATTTATCAATTCAACCAATTGTTGTAACAACTTAACCAACTCAGATATTAAAGACGGCTTTTCTGGTTTTGGTTCTGGCTCTATTGGTTCAACGGGATCAGGTTCAGGCTCCGGTTCGGGTTCTACAATAGGTACTACCTCTGTAGCTAACATTTCTTCAAGGAATTGTGCAATCTTAGTATGGTAAGTAGCAGACGGTGCCCATTTACCGCTTAGTTCTTCGAGGTATTTAATTGAACCTGCCCAAGGTAATCCGGCAACTACATAATAACGCCCATGAGGATTGTCAAACGGCGGTTGCCCAACGTAGGCACATATATGTGAAATATGCGCCTTTACTCCATCTGCCGGTGAATCAAATGACTCATGTGCTAACGGATCTGAGCACGAACCGCCTTGAGCAATTTTAATGCCAGCCATATTGTTATAAGAAGCAGGAACCACTCCGGTATAACGCATAAAGTTCGTTTCATGAGCATTCTGCGCGTATAAGATTTCAGGTTTTATGTTTTTTATAGGAGCAAGATCCCAATATAAATCGGCAACATCAATAAATGTCTGTGGAGTATTTCTATTCTTCGCCCATTGAATAGCCCGCTCTAGTGTTACTTCAGATTTTCCTAAAATATTATATTTGTATTCTGGCTTAGGTTCTGGTGTTGGTTCCGGTTCCGGCTCTGGCTTGGGCGGCTCAGACTTTGGTTTTGCGTCTTGAATTTTAATCTTCTCATTTGTATCCACATTTTGTAAAACTATTTCATCATTAGGGTACGTGCTTAGCGCATATTCTTTAGCTTTTTCAAACCCTGTTAGTGCTATAACCTGTTTGCCATTAATGATTACACGATAAACTACGGTATCTTCTTTAGGCGGTTCCGGCTTTGGTTCTTCTTTGGGTGGTTCAGATTGTCTTGGAGGTAGGGGATCATCTTTACCATCATGTGTTACGATAAATGAATCAAATCCTTTTGCCTTTAAAACACTAACCTGTTTGTCTGCATTGTCTCTGTTGCTATAAGCACCGCAAATAACCCTAATATAAGTTGTCTTATTATAATTAAAACCTACGGTAAAAGAATTAAATCCAGCTTTACTTAATGCCTCGATATGCTTATCTGCCGCTTCCCACGTGGTAAAACTACCGCACACTACACGATGAAGAGTTGTAGTTAAATATTTTCGTACTTTATCAATAAATTCTTGCCAACCATTCTTTCTAGCACGTATCCATTGAGGGCAATTTTTACCCGACCAATGCCAATGCTGTCGCATACATTCAGGGAATGGTTTCAATGTAGGTATCGTTTTAATCAAATAGGCGCACACTTTAGCGGCATGTTCTTCTGCCTGTAAATATAATTTTTCATTACGTGGCGAAGCAAGCATTGCTCTGTCAACTATTTCGATAGAAATTGAAGTAAGGTTACCGGGGCCGCTTGCACCATCACCTGCATGCCAAGACGGTTCATTAAATGGTACTGATTGCCATGCTTCATTTTCATCAATGCTAAGATGCCAAGATGCAGGACGATTTGAGCATTCTATACTTTTGCAATAATCGCTTAATCCTTTGGCATTAGCTTTTGTGTAAGCATTGTGGATAGTAATAGTTGTTGGTTTCATTACTAACCCATAAACCTTATATCCTTTATAATAACCACTTGTTGCGGGACGATTTCTCCTGCCTACGGGGATAAAGTTTTGGATAATATTAATGTTTATCACCTCCCTTTATTGGCTTTCCCAAATCTTCAAACTTCTCAATGTATCACATTACCTCCTTTACTGAAATATAAAAAGAGAGGCATTGCGCCTCTCTCAACATCTATCTTCGTTTGTTATAGAATAATGATTTGGTGTTAGTCTTCTATCTGCACTGATCTACTTTTTAAATTTAAGGCAAAACATAAACCTGCCGTTCGGGGAATCTCACCTCGTAGGGTGGTTGGCTCCCATACTCACCGCCCCCTAACCAATTCAGTAAATCAATCTTCAACGTGTCGCCCAACCGACGAGCATTACAAATTACATTTACCGGCAACCGACCTTTAAGCACTAGCCTGTCTTCGCCGTCCCAACTTTCCCATGTCTCCGCGAGATCAATAACTTCCGTGAAGGCATATTCCGTCTCTTCGTCTTGTCGCTCCCAAATCAGATAATAATATTTCATCTTTTCCGGCACTGGCCTATAAAAGTCACAATACAGTTTTGTGCCCTCAAACCTGTAAACCATTCTTCCGCTGTCGCTGCGTTGCGGAGAAAGGTAGTAATCAACATCAGCAAGCGGCGGTAATGGTTCCGGTTCCGGATCTTCTAACTCTGGCTCCGGTTCGGGATCACCTGTTTCGATAGTGGCGTTGCCTACGGGGTTGGCGGGGTTGATCACGAATTTCATGGCTAATCACATCCCCGCGTTAGAGAAATCGTCTTTGTGCAGCACGTCCAGCTTTTTACCCTGGCGAATGCTGTTAACGCTCTCAATAAAATCGTGTAAGAAGTTGCTGCCTCGGTAAATTAGCAGTGCAGTGAATACGGTCCCCAGGTAAGGAATCGCCATCGGCACACCTATCAGCACAAGCAGGTCTACGCCGGCGCCGAAGCATACCAACAGCGCCAGGACCAGGCACCCCATAGCGTCCACGGGAATCGCCCGCTCCTTCTCCAGCACCTTCAGCTTTCCGGGCCAGAGCGGCTTTAACGCCTGCCACACGGCTTCCACCACGAACGCCAAAATGAACACAATCAGCAACTCAGTCATGATTTCAAACATCTCCTTAAATAAAATTACCGCCTCTTGGCGGTTTAATAAGAAACCATTATTCCGGAGAAATACTTACCGACCTACCCGCCTACTGCCCGTCCCGCGATCTGCAAGGCCAGGCTCACTACCATGCCGCCCAACAACATCACGAGCCACCAGTTGATACGCGCCATTGAAAAGGTGGCAGACAA
>DUNG01000015.1 GCA_012839475.1 Petrimonas sp.
TAAATGGATTAGACCAGGCTAAGAAGATTGCAGATTACTATAATAAGTTTTTAAATGCAATAAGAAATTCAAAAGGTTAGGGTATGATACCACTAAAATATAAAATACTGTTTATTGCTTCTCTTCTATTAATTTCCTGTAAACCAAAACAGGTTATAACAGAGAAGATCTCTACCAAGTCTGACAGTTCTGCTGTCGTTCTATTGGAGGATGAAATCTCACAAAAAGAAACTCAAATAGCTTCTTTACAAAGCGAATTAAATCGCTTTGAAGAAGAAAACTTCAACCTGAAAAGTGAGATCTCAACATATGAAATTAATTATGACACGACCCAGCCAATCAATCCTGTAACTCAAAAACCTCCAATATCATCCGAGATAATTACTAGAAGCAACTCCCAGCTAGAAAAAACTCTCAATCAATATGAGGTTCTGCTCCGGGAAGCTTCAATTGAAAACACTCACTTGACCACAAAAAACATCAATCTTCAACTTATAGTAGAGGCGATGAAGGAGGAGAATAAAACGTTAAAATCTAAATCTAATCCTGGTACCCAGCTTACATCCAAATTGTTTTTAACCGGTATAATTTCAGGAATCATGATTTGTGTAATTTCAATTATGATTATAAGGAAATAATTTACTCTTATTATCCAGTTATTCCTACTGCATTAAACGTGTTATAAGTCTTTTCTGGATTCAACAACTTCATGTTAATCTCTCTTCTTTTTTTAGCAGTAAGTTTCACATATCCTGCTGTAACGTCTTTCTTTGTGCTATGACCTACCATCTTTTTAACAACTATCGGATTGATTAATAATTCACTTGTTAGATGAGTTATATAGCTATTCCTTGTATATGAAGTTGAAATTTCTGGATCTAATGATAATTCATTTGCTATATTCTTAAGAGAGGAGTTTATAGGTTCTAATTTCAGTCTGGTCTCTCTTTTTATTAAATTTTCATTATTTTCTGTAGGCTCAATACCATTTAAAAATGGGAAAATATACCCCTCTTGTGAATCATTGCCTTGTCTATTTATGATCTCAATCATTGGAGGTAAAATAGGAACATAAATATAAGTTGGTTCCTCTCCTTTTCTTAATGTCTTTTTTCGTTCAAAAATTATCTCATTTCTTGGTGCATCAATATTCTTATAAGTTAGTCGGCAAAGGTCTCCAAAATTAAGACCATTGCAGTAAAACATAAATACAAATATATCACGTGCTGTTGCCAGGGCTGGATTATCTGTCTTAAAATTCTCAATTTTCCAAATATCTTCTATTGGCATTGCAATCTCTTTTCTGCCTCCTGCTGGTATTTCGTACTTCCCGTTATTTACTCCAAATGGATATTTGCTACCCTCAATATATGGTTTATCCCCATCTTTATTGTTGATTATTGCCCTTAACGTTCTCATATATATTCCCATGGTTGCATAAGAAACTTCTGTTTTCTCCCAGAATTTCTCGCATTCATTTAAAAATTTAGGTGTTATCTCATCAAAGGATATTTCTTCTTCAACAGTTAGTACATTACTTCCGATAGTTATATGCTTTTGTTCAATACAGGTTTGAATGAATTGAATTTTATCAGCCTTTTTCTTTTTTAGAGAATAGTGCTTGAATCTCATCAAAGCTTTTAAGGTTGTTCTGTATATAGATGCATTTCCAACTTTATATTCGTTTTCTAACGCTGTTATCTTGTTTTGAAAAGCTTCATTTACTGTTTCTGATAAAGGCTTTTTTAAGATATTATCTAATGCCTCAAATGAAAACTCATTTATTTCAGCTAATGCGTTAATTGCGGGTTTTAATGATAGAGCTAAATAATTGTTTAGAGTTTGTTTTGTAAGTTTATGTTTTTTCAAGTCTCTATTAATGAATTCATCCCATTCTTTTATCTCAAAATCAAAACCTGAATAATAGTATTTATGTCTTCTTTCGTATGTTACTCGCCAAAAAATTGGTGCTTCAACGTCATCTTTATTTCTGTATTTTCTCGTTAAACACACCGAGATATTTCTGTTCTTGTACTTGAAAGCATTTGTTTTTTTAGGTACTTTGTCTAGATTTGCCATAGTCGTAATTAATTATTTAGTAAGTATGGGAAAACAATGGGAAAACAAATGTACCTATACAACGATAAATAACCAAATATATCAAGCGTTATGTTTTATGAGTATTTTGTAATATGCAAATAATCAGACATATAAAATGCAACAATAAATATCGAAAAATATTAGGTTTAGCCTTCTAAGCTGTGGGTCGTGGGTTCGAATCCCGCCCGGATCACATATCTAATTGACTACCAGTCAATTGTAGGCCTTGGCGTGCATTTAGGAAGAAATGATTCATTATTCCTCTTTCATTCTCCTTTCAAGTTCAGTTTGTCGTATTGCATCCCAATAGTTACAATCCAATTCAAAGAAAACCGAAGTATAAGGCATTGTCAGCTTTGTTTTGATGATTATGACCTGATACAATTTATATTGGTTCTATTACAAGTTAAACGTTGCTTTTTCGCCCTCCTTTAAAGTTACTTTTTCCCCAACTGACCTATCCCTGCCAGATAATGTTAAGGTAACGGAATCCAAAGAGCCCTTGAGTACTTCCAACGTCACGTTCTCGCTGGTAACCACGCAGGTTCCCCATGAATATCCATTGCTCCAAAAATAAATCCCCGGCTTATTCGTGAATTGAATACGTCCATCAACCCCGGAATAATTGAAATCACTAAGCGCTATCACAGAGGCCCAGCTTGCCATTGACCTGGCGTAATGATGTCCACATTCAGGTTCACTAAACGGGTTACGCTTGGCTCCATCATGCCGGTCCCGAATAGCCTGAATGCACTTTAACGCCTCACCCTCCATCCCCTCGTAGATCATTCCAGCTGCTGCACAGTATTCAAAACCCGTCATAACCTCTGCAAAGTAAGGAAAGGGCACCTCTAAACGACCGTTTGGCCAAGATGCCATCAAAAGTCCTGATTCATTTCCCATCACGTAAGAGCGCATGTTATTAAAATGTCCGCTAAAATCATCCACAAAATTATACTTCATTATGCTCTCTAATGTTGTTCGCATTTTCCCTTTATCGCCCAAATATCCCAAACCACAAATATGCGCCATATATTGCCCCACGAGCTGATCAACAAGACAGCCACGTCCTAGTTGAAACTCCGGAACATCAGTGGCAGGATCATCTATCTCCAAGAACTCAAACGTGGAAGGATCAGTAATCTTGTGCTCATAATACTCTCCGTTAAAGAGGTTCGAATCCAACCAAGTACTCCCTTTCTCGAAAAGATGTCGGCATTTCTCCGCGAAATCATTTTCTTCCATTGCCAAAGCCATTTCTTCTGCAGCCCGTAAGGCACCCAAGTACCAGAAACCCATTTGGGGGTTAGGCCCGTAGTAGTTGACATCCATCGTGTTATGCTGAGACCCTTCCATGACCCCGTCTTGATTACCATCCCATCCTTTTTCAATCCAAGCGTAGGAAAGCACTTTCTTAATTTGATCCCAGTTGTTTGCTAAAAACTCATCGTCACCCGAGAGCTGCCATTCCCGATACATCTTCATGATGGTTCCCATCTGGCCATCTGCCGCGGCAGAATTACCGTTCGCGGCTTCTGACAGAGGCAATGAGGCTCGAAAATTCATTAACCCATCTTCTCTGGTAGCATAATTAAACTCTACATCCCTCATCGTTTTGGCCAAATCGCCGAATAAGAAAGGGGTAGCTACTTCGTAGTTCCAAACGTGGGTACAAGATCCATGGCAAGATCCAAAACGATCCATAACTCCCTCCCAGCCCATCATGTGCCCGCTGGGTATCCGAAACACCGTCTGCGAACGCAACGTCGCCAGGTTAAATAGCGCGGCCTCTTTCACTACTTCAGGGTAAGTGCTGCTTAAAAAGGCCTCTACGAACCGCAATGTTGAATTTTCTAATTCCGACATACGGGGGATAATCTTTTCTGCCACATCCCACGCGTCGGAGTAGAGCATACTGTAATAGTTTCCGACAACCACGTTCGCCCATGCTTTCCGGTTCGGGAAATGCCAGGTAAGGAAAAAGGTGAAGGTCTCTTTTCCGCGAGCGGGAACAATCTTCTTCACGGCCAAAGAGGCCATCGGATCGTGATCTTCTAATCTTTCCCGCTCTGTCAACACCCCATCTTCACTAAAATCATCCCAGAAGTTAAGAGCCCCATTACTCCAGTTATCCGCCCTGGACGAGGTACGAAACGTCACCCCGTTCCGGGCTTGAGTCACCAAGGCCATGGTACCCCAAGCTGGATCATGCACGTCCACGCTATCCGAGTAGAAATATATCCCTTGCAAATCACTCTTTTTTCGGTATTCATTTTTGTTGTTTTTCGAACCCAAGGGGATATAATCCCCTTTCCAGTCGGTTCTAAACTGACTCCCATCCTTCCCTATAAAATTGCGTATCGAACCGCTCACGGATACTTCCATGGGCTGGTCGGTAATGTTCTCAACTTCATAGGAAAGTATAGCTATCGGAAGACTGCTATCATCCTCGTCTGCAGGCACTAAAGGATTAAATCCCTTGATCGTTACTTTGACGGGTATCGATTTATCGGACAAGTGGACTTGTCCAAAAGGATATGCAGCATCAAACGATGCTTCTTCGAAACGGGGAAATCCGTGGTGATTCACCGGGCGCCCCTCGTAGTGCAGGTACTCATGCGGGTATAACGACCCTGCCAACAACCTTGTAATGGGTGCCTGACCCTGAGGTTTTACATGAATGGCGAAGAAGGGAGCGTTGTTCCCGACTGTAACGGTACTGTACTTTTTCCCGGGAATATTCATGATCTCCCAATCACGCAACTCCCCTCTCCCACCAAGAGAAACCGTACCGGTTCCAATTCCTCCTAAAGGCAAGGCAACCTGATAAAGATGATCTCTGTCATAACTTCTTAAAACAGGCCATTCACGTGACTCCCACCCCTGTGAAAAAACAGAAGAATAAACCAGGATAAAAAATAAAGTCAATTTAAGCGTTTTCATAGTAATCTTATTTTTAATCAAAGCAGGTCAAATACCCCTTTGACTTTTAATTCATCATATATTTTGCCGGTAAAGGTATCACTTTTTCTTAAACTACCCCCTTTTACAATCATTTTGCTTGGCGTGTAGAGTGAATCTTCCTATCCATACAGGAACGTTTATTTTTTAATAAACGAAAAAACAAGGTCTCCTTAGAAAAAACCACTATTTTTGTCGTCACATAAAACAAACTATGATAGGGAAAATCAAATATAGTTAGTGCAGATGGACTCGATTTACTTAGTGATTGTAATCATCCTCCTGGCCCTGGCCATTTTGGATCTGGTAGTGGGGGTATCGAACGATGCGGTGAATTTCCTCAACTCGAGCATCGGTTCAAAAGTGGCTCCCCTGTGGGTTATTTTCCTGATGGCCTCGATTGGCGTGCTGGTCGGTACCCTGTTTTCAAGCGGGATGATGGAGATTGCCCGAAGCGGGGTGTTTTACCCAGATAAGTTCACCTTTCCCACCATCATGATACTTTTCTTGACGGTGATGCTGACCGACGTGGTGCTTTTGGACCTTTTTAACACCTTGGGATTACCCACCTCCACCACCGTATCGTTGGTGTTTGAACTGTTGGGGGCAGCCGTGGCTGTCTCGCTGTTCACGGTATGGACCTCCGGATCGGGAGAAAGTCTGGCTGAGTATATAAATAGCGGGAAAGCGCTAGCCATCATCGGGGGTATCTTCATCTCCATCGCCATCGCTTTTGTCCTGGGTACCATCATCATGTACATCTCCCGACTCATCTTCTCGTTCAACTACGCCAAACCTTTCAAATACCTTGGTGCCTTGTGGGGAGGCATCGCGCTCACCACGATCACCTATTTCGCCATTTTCAAAGGGCTGAAAGGAAGTGTGTTGGTTACCGATGAATTCCTTTTTTACCTTGAGCACAATATGGGCAGTGCCCTCCTATACACTTTGATTGGCTGGACATTGTTGATGGCCCTACTGCAACACCTCTTCCGGGTAAACATCCTGAGAGTAATCGTACTGGCAGGGACGGCCGCTCTTGCAATGGCTTTCGCGGGGAACGACCTGGTGAACTTCATCGGGGTCTTCATGGCGGGGTTCGACTCGTTTCAAATCGCTCAAGGTGTTGCCGCGGGGGGCGGGGATATCAACGAGCTATACATGGGTAAACTCTCCGAGCCGGTAGTAGCACACTTTGGCTGGCTGTTAGGTGCCGGGGTTATCATGGTATTGGCCCTCTGCTTCTCTAAAAAATCGCGTACGGTAACACAAACGGAGGTGAACCTATCACGAAAGGGAGAAGGGATAGAACGCTTCTCTTCCTCACCGCTCTCTCGCTCCATCGTGAGGGGCAGTATTGCTATCGGTAAGCCGATTGGCAAGCTTGTCCCAAAAACGGTAAAGGAGTTTATCGATAAACGGTTCGCACCGGTACCGCTTGAAAACAACGCGTCGTTCGACCTGATACGCGCCTCGGTTAACCTCACCATCTCGGCACTCCTTATCTCGCTTGGCACATCGTTAAAACTTCCCTTATCCACCACGTTCGTCACCTTCATGGTGGCCATGGGAACATCGCTCGCCGACCGCGCATGGGGGCGCGAGAGTGCCGTTTACAGGGTCAACGGGGTGCTAACCGTGGTAGCGGGTTGGTTGTTAACAGCCTTCGTGGCATTTACCGCGGCCTTCCTCGTGGGATTGTTCCTGATGTGGGGTGGCAAGATCGCGATCGCGATCATGGTGTTGCTCGTGGTTTTCCTGCTGTACAAATCAAGCCGACTGCATACCCGGCTAAAGGACAGAGAGGAAAGGCAACAACAGTTCTTGTCAACAGAAGCGGAGCTAATTACCGAAACCAACAAAGAGCTACACCGGGTAATGGAAAAAGCGTTATCGGTCTACAAAAGAAACATCGAGGGCTTGAAAGATGAAGACAGGAGGACGATGAAAAAGGCACAAAAAGAGGCCAACGAACTCTATGAACGGCTCAAGGATAAACGAAAGTACGAGGTAGTACCCACGTTAGAAAACATACAGCTAAATGCGCTCGACGTGGAACAGGAGTACGTGCAACTCGTGGATTACTCGTACGAGATCAGCAAAGCGCTCAAGGCCATGACGGAAGCCACCTTTGAATATATCGACAACAACCATACCGCCTTCTCGAAAGAGCAAATCGACGACATCACGGACACGTACAAAACGCTGTCGGAAGTATACAGCAGCTACGCCGCGATGGAAAAAACGGGCGACTACTCACAATTCAGCACGGTGACCAGCCTGCGTGAAACCATCCTTGAGCTGATACCGAAAATGACCAAACGGCAAATCAAACGGGTTAAAGCAGGCGAGTCTAACACCCGAAGCAGTATCCTCTTCCTGGATATCGTGAACGAATCAAAGATCATCACCCTGCAATCGGGAAACTTGATGAAATCGCACCGTAACTTCAAAATCCAGTACGAACAGGTTAAAATGATGGAGGCCAAAAGGATAAAACCCGCAAACTATTAACAGCTTGCAGGTCACCCCACTCCCGCGCGACTAAACTGTACCGCGCAGGACAGGCAAATAAGTGAAATATCTACTTTTGCAACAGCTTGATCGTGATCCTTTGATTACTGTTACAATCAACTTCTACCAATGCCGATTCGTAAGAGATCAATTCAACGATCAACTCTTGTTTACCGGGCTTAACGTGAGGAATGGTGAACTTTCCATCCAGGTCGGAATAATATTTCTCACCGTTAACGATGATGGAAGCCCCGGCAAGCGTCTCGTTATTTTCAGCATCCACGATGATCCCATCGAGTTGCAAAACATTCACGCTTTCAATAACGACCACCTGATTTGAGCCGGTCTCTTTTTGCACGTTGCCCTTATCGGTATCCGCATGCAGCGACAGAGAAATCAAAAAAGCTGCCGTAAGCAAGATAAGAGGTTTTACACGATGCATATCTTTAGTTTTAAAGGGTCTCTCGTTACGCGAAGATACGCGTACCAAGAAAATGTTCCGGTTACGTTTTGGTGAAGTTTTTGTTAAGTTATTGTGAACTTACCTTGAATCAATACTGCTTTTCATCCACCAACTCTCCCCGCTCATTCCACATCCTCCAGTTGCCTACTTTCTTACCATCGCGGTAGCCCATCTCGTAACGGAGGTTACCCAACTCATCCCATATTCGCCACGTGCCGTGCTTTAACCCGTTTCGGTACTCGGCCTCGGAAATAAGCTGCCCCGAAAGGTCGTAACTCCTCCATAGGCCATGCAATTTCCCCTCTTTGTAAGAGCGTACATCTTTTGGTTTCCGATTTTCAAAGTAGACGATATAGGTTCCTTCCGGCTGCCCGTTTCGTATCTGCATCTCCAACTTGAGGGTACCATTGTCGTGATACTCCCTGTACTCACCCGTGTAGAGCCGGGTCTGCGCCCGGTCGCTATAGTAGAGACGCCCGTACTGGAACAGTTGGGGGATTCCCTTGTACGGTTCCCCGGCACTCTCCTCCGGCTTTTGTGCCAACAGGGTAATGGCAAAAAGAAAAGCGGCTAAGAAAGGGTAGGTCCAGATCTTTTTCCGGTTGTAATTTTCATATATTTGCATACGATTAAAATTATTATTTTCAAAGGTATCGTATGGAACTCGCTTTAATCAACGTTAAAGAAGTACCCCAATGAAATTCGAGGCACTTCTTTCAACCGATCGAAAAGGATTCTCTTTTAAGAATCCCCTCCTAATTAAACTTGTATCCTGTCCAGTCAAATATATTGGTTGGGCAACCGGTATTGCCCTTTTCAATCTTGATATCGGGATAACTGCTACCCTCAGGCGTATTGATCTCCTTTCCAATGATATTGCTGGTCAACGCGTTGGTCAAGCTAATCTTCGCCCGGGTGTCGCCGTCTCCCTTACCATCAGTCACGTCCACCAGGTCTTTCGCGGTACCCACGCCTTTCACCAGCGCGTTGGTAATAGTAGCGTTAGCCCCGCGGCGCAGCTTGATCACGTCGTGCATGTACTTGTAAGGGGCCGCTTTCGCCGCTGCCTCCGCATCGTTCACGGCAGCCAGCTTGAGCTCGATGGTCATGTTCTTGACCGTGAAATTGGATTGGTTGGGATGATCCTTGAATTTGCCGTCGAGGTTCCCGTCCGCCTCGATGCCGCGGGGATCCGATTCGGAACTCACGTAACCTACCTCCCAAATACCGTACGCATTCTCCAAGGTGCCGTTATAGCCTTGCGTGAAGTCGAACATATCGTCATCTGAATTGACGACCAGGAGGTTCTTCACGTTGACCGAACCCCCAAAGAACTCGATGCCGTCATCCGCGCCGTCGAAAATGTAGAGGTTCTCGATCTTCGTACCGTTGCCCACACCGTTCAGCGTAAGCCCGTTATGCTCCACGTCAGCACTTGATCGTGCACCCGTGTGTCCCAAGATAAGGTAGGTAATCACCCCCGAGTTGTCGGAAGGATTGTTCCCTCCGTACGTGTACGCTGAGTTCACCTCGGTACTTCCCTTTTCCGCGGGATCGGCCAGGGGTGCCCTCCCGTTAATGATAAGTCCGCCCCAGTACCCTTCGCCGGCGTTCTCCTTATCGCCGATCATCTTGATCGGTTTCTCCGCGGTTCCCCGCGCGTTAATCTTCCCCCCTTGCAGCACCAAGATATACTTGCTAAAGCCCTTCTGAGCCTTGATAACCGTTCCTGCCGGAATCTCCAGCACGCCACCCTCTTCCACGATAAGGGGGCCAGTCAATTGATACTCGATATCGGCAGACAACTGCATGGTACCCGTGACAGAGCCGGACAACAGGTTATTTTCCTTTTCAGGGGTATCATTATTGTTCCCATTCCCGTTACCGTTGTCATCATCATCGCATGAAACAAACGTGAAAGCAACTGCTAAGGCTGCCAACACGAAAACACGTAAAAGCTTTTTCATTTTAAAAAAATTAATTTGGTTATAACTCGTAGCTTATACCTAAGCTCAGGTTCATTCCTTTTTTATAATCGTTGAGAACCACCTTCTCCCCCTTGTCGGAACCACTCCGTTCGCGGGTCAACCGGTAGGAGGGATTCAACAAGTTAGAGGCCTTGAGTTTCACCGTGAAGTGGTTCTTGAATCGGTAAGAAGAGACGAAGTCGAGTGTAGCCACCCCCTCCCCCACGATATCCTTGAAACCCAGCATGCCAATGGTGTGTATCCGGCGACTGATATAGGTGAAGACCAACGAAATAAGGGCATTTCTCTCGTTGTTCGCCACGTTATAGGAGATATCGAAGTTGCCGATAAAGGGCGATGCCCCTTCCAGTTGGCTCTCGCGGGTAGTACCCTGGATGTAATCGACCTCCATCTCGGTAAAGATATAGGAGCCGTTCAACCCCATCGAAAGCCGGTTCACCTTGCCCGATGCATTGCCCGATGCCGTACGCGATCGGTCGAAGAGGGTTTTCCTTACTTCCAGCTCAATCCCGACCACGTTTGCAAAATCGCTGATATTGTCGTATTTAAGCACGCCCGCCGAGTTGCCCACCTCAATCCGCGCAATGGGGTTAATCACCCGTTTATAGAAAAGGTTCGCCGAAACCAACTCCGAGGGACTCATGTAGCAATCCCACTTCAAGTCGGCATTATAATTGTCGGAAGGTTTTAAATCGGCGTTCCCTTGGCTGGCGAAGCCAATATTCACGTAGCGATAAGGCGAAATCTCTTTCGATTGCGGCAACGTGTAGGTCTTGCTCGCCCCGAAACGAAGAGTGTTCTTGGGGTTAAGCTCGTACTTCAGGTTCAAGCTGGGTAGTGCGTAGAACTTCTTGTCGAGCGACTCATTACCGGGTGATGCGTGATCCACCACGTACTCCACCGTCATATCCACGTGATCCAACCTGAAGCCCACGTTCGCCGTGAAATCACGTGCCAGTTGATAGGTACCTTCCGCGTACCCCGAGTGGATGTACTTGCTCACCCGGTAGGTGTTGGGCTCGCCCAGCGTCATCCGGAAACGCCCATCGGCATAGGTCAACGGGTTATACACCTCATCAAGCCTCACCTCGTTAAGTTGAAACGGGACAGGGTTATAGGGATCATAATTGTACTCGATGGATTCAAAGGCATCGTCCACTAAGCGCCCGTCGTAACCGAAGGTAATCGCGGAGGCGTCGGAACCAAACCGGCCGCGTAACCGGTAGGTTAAGCTTGCCTTCACATTAATATCACTCTCTATCAACTCCGAAAAGAAGCGTTTCTGACGGTTGCTACCCATGAGCGCGTAGGAACGCTCGGGCGTGAGGTAGAGATAGTTCTCCCGCCGATCGGGCTCCAAGCCCTTGATATGGTTATAGGATATCCCCGCCTTCAATTCGAGGTTATCCAACAACTCCCAGTCGGAAATGAGCTGGTGCGTGAGCAATAGGTTATCGTTAATCTGCTGCCGTCTGAAATAAACACCGAACGGGGGATCCTGGTTCTTTTCCGTGTCACGCCCGTTGTACTCTCCCGTGTACTCGTTGGTCGCATGTACCATCATGAAGTTGTACGTGAGGGCATGAGACCGGTTGATATCGTAACACACATTGGCTAACGCGAGCTGGCTCGTCTTGCGCGAATGTTTGTTTCCCACCTGATCTTGGTACGGATCTTCGTCACCCGTGGTGATGCTTCTCACGATCTCCTCGGTAAAGGAGTGTTCGGACGAGTGGGAGGCTACCGCGAAGAAAGTGATCGGGTTGCCATTCTCGCCCACTCGGAATCGCGATCCGCCGGAGAGAACAAGGCCATGGTTCAGTGGCAAACTTACTTTCAGGGGATCAAGACGGTTGGAGAAATCGAAAGTTCCCTCGGCAGGATGATCCGTCTGCGCGAACCCCAACAGGTTGCTGCCGTCGACACGTAAAAAGTCCACCCTTGCCGCTTCGCTATTCACCCCCTCGGAAACTTCCGCACCAAAAGCCCGGTCACCGATCAACTCTTTAGAATGGATGTTGATGATGGCACCACCTACGTCGCTGGAATTTCTCCCGCTAAACACTTTATTAACATCAATATTCTGGATAATGTCGGTCCCGAAAAACTCGAGAGCGATGTTCTTGTATTCCGGATCTTCGGAAGGAATAGGGAAGCCATTCAGTAGAGTGGCATTATATCTGTCTCCCAAACCTCTTACGAAAACATTCTTCACCCCCTCTTGCAAAGACACACCCGACACGTTAGCCACCGCTGCCTGGGCATCGCCAATCCCTTTGCGAGAAAGCTCATGCGCCCCCACCGATTGGGTGGCCACCAAAGCTTGCCGCCGATCCATCATTAGGATATTCTCGCTTTCGCGGTTAGCCCGAGCAATTACCTCCACCTCGCTCAAGCTAATATCGTCCGGAAGCAACAAGATTTGAACGGTGATTTCTTCGTTCGCTTCTACCCTCACCCCCTGTATGGTATCTGTTAGGTAAGCCACGTAGGTGGCAATAAGTGCATGTTCCCCAAGGGGTACATTCCGTATCACGAAGTTGCCTTCTAAGTCAGCGGCAGCCCCGATGGTGGTTCCTTCTATCACGACCGACGCCCCTATCAGTGGCTCATCGGTTTTCGCGTCTACTATCTTTCCCTTGATAACACCGGTCTGGGCAAACGATCCTGCTGAAAAGAGAAGAAACAGGATCAAGGGAATCATTAACGATAGGAATCTCTGTGTCACAAACAATAAAAATTATTTACGGCACAAAGGTCTTTCTAAAATGTTACAGGACGATTACAACCTCGTTAATTTTTGGTTAAGAAATAGGGTAGGTCTTTTCTATTATGTTTACCGGTGGGTGTAAGAAATTTTCAGAATGCTCACCAGATAAAGGTTAATTACTAATACTTTCGTTGGTTTACTCGTGGTTTATTCCGCTGAGCTCGTTTGCCTTTCGCTTTTCGCTTGCTCCCCTTCGGATCCTCACCGTCCAAGCGAACTACCAGCTTCCTATCCTCCAGGTACATCCCGGTGAATGATTTTAACACCTTGCCAACGACCTCATGCGGCACTTCAAAAAGCGAGAAACTTTTCATCACGTCAATCTTCCCCACCGGCACTTTCCCCCTCACGTGGTCATTGATAAAGCCCATCAAGATGGCCGGGTTAACCCCATCGACCTTTCCCACGTTGATGAAAAGGCGGGCGTATCCTCTCTCAGGTTGCCGATTGCCTTTTGTCTCCTTCGATTTGCGGGAGAAAAGACCCTTTTCCTTGCGGGAAGGAGAGTCGGAAGGTTCATGAATCTCATCGGCCTGCTGGTAATAATCAATAAGCCGGTTGAACTCGAGCGACACCACCCGTTTAATGATATCCTCCTTTTCCAACCACTCCAATTTCCTAAAGATGGAAGGTAGCAACCGCTCAATTTCCGCCTCGTTGACCTTCACCTTCTCGATCTTGTCCACGAAATTAAACAGCTGCTTCTCGCAGATGGCATCTCCCGAGGGAATAGGGCGCTTTTCGAACGTCTTGTTGATCGATTTTTCAATACGGGCAATCTTTCCTTTATCCTTCAGGTGAACCAATGAGATAGAAGTGCCCGTTTTGCCGGCTCTTCCTGTACGTCCGCTTCGGTGGGTATAGATCTCGTTGTCTTCCGGCAAACCGTAATTGATGATATGGGATATGCTATCCACGTCAAGTCCACGCGCAGCCACATCGGTTGCCACCAACAGTTGCAGGTTACGGTTCCTGAACTTGTTCATCACGTGATCGCGCTGCGCCTGAGAGAGGTCACCGTGCAACGAGTCTGCATTGTACCCATCTTTCATCAAGTTGTCCGCTATCTCCTGGGTTTCCTTTCGGGTCCTGCAAAAAACGATGCCGTAAATATTAGGGTAATAATCCACCACCCTCTTTAGAGCCAAATACTTATCCTTTGGATGCACCATGTAATAGATATGGCGTACGTTGGTGGCACCTTCGTTCTTTCTTCCAATGGTGATTTCAACCGGTTCATTCATGTAGTTCCGCGTGATCTTTGCGATCTCCTGGGGCATCGTGGCAGAGAAAAGCAACATGCCGCGTCCATCAGGAACGTTCGACAAAATCTGGTCGATATCCTCCGCGAAACCCATATTGAGCATCTCGTCCGCCTCGTCAAGAACCACGGTTCGAACGTTTTCAAGGGAGACGGTGCCTCGTTTTATCAAGTCAATAAGCCTTCCAGGCGTAGCAACGATAATATGTACCCCACGCGTAAGTGACCTAATTTGGCTTTCAATGCTGGATCCACCATACACCGGTAAAATTTTTATGCCTTCTACATAAACCGAAAGGTCGCTTAAGTCACCGGCAATCTGTAAACATAACTCCCGGGTAGGACATAATACCAGCGTTTGCGGAACCCGGGTGGCTGTATCTGTCTTTTGAATAATGGGTATACCAAACGCGGCAGTCTTACCGGTTCCCGTTTGAGCCAACGCGATGATATCCCGCGTATCGCCTAGTAAATGCGGGATCACCTCACTCTGTACCGGCATGGGTTGTTGAAAGCCCAACTCATTGACGGCTTTCAGTATCTGGGGCATAACCCCCAGCTCTTCAAATGTTTTCATTTCTGCGAGAAAAGAGATAACCTAAACGTTTAAATTGGCCACAAAGGTATGAAAATAAATCGGATATACGTTATTTAAACGAGTAGAGAAGATGTTTTCGTAATAGATTCCGCTTATCTGAAGTTACCCTTAGTTCTTTTTCCAGGTAATTGTCTACAGAGCCGTATGTTTTGTTGATATGGTCAATCGCGTAATTCAGGTAGGCACGATTAACAGATAACATGGCCGTTACCGCCTCTTGCATCGGTTCTGAAAGATTGGTGGCATCGATTTTTTCTTTTGCTGGATCAATACACTGGTTAGACAACATGTAGTCCTGCTCCAACACGACTGGCGAAACACCCAAAACATGCAGGATAAGATAGGTAACCAATCCCACTCCATCCTTTCCCAACGATCCTGTTAATAGAACCGGGTAGTTACTGTCATTTACAAGGAGATCAAACAATTCACTAAATTGCTCTTTGTGGTTTTCAAGGATATCCACGTATGCATCCTGCACGTAACGTATCGCATCACTGCGGTCAAAATTTCCCTCGTTCACCTGTTCATCGAGCTTAGCCGCATCCATGGGTGCAAGGGGAAGCGACACTTTCTGAATAGAAGGATGAAGAAGGATGGGATAACGATGTGCCGTTTTATCCGAACGAAAATCAATAACCGTCTTAATTCGCAATCGACGTATCTTATCTTGATCTTGCATCGTGGCGCTGCTTAAATCAGCCGAACGGTACATTTTACCCCACCTTACCTGGTAGTTATCTATCGTGAAATAACCCCCTATATCCCTGAAATTTTTGATTTTGTCCATCTCTATGACCCGGTTGGATACTACTCCTGATTGGACACCCGCGATGCGCAAGATAAAAAATTCCCTTAACCCTGTACCGGTAGGATTAAGGCGCATCACCTGATCAGAAACATCAGCTGAAGTAAGGGGTGTAAAATCCTCTAGGATACTATCAGTTGAAGAAGAATAAATATCAATGATTCCCTCCCGATCAGGACTTACCTCCCACTTTAACAGGAAATCACCTTCAGGCTCTTTCTCAACGACGGAAGCAATTTTGACAGTAGTAGCGCAGCCGCTTATAAAAACGGATAGCATGAAAAAAAAGAATAGTTGACGTAATCCCTTAACCATTGCTATATTTGTAAAACATACCGCAACTACAGCGCACCCAACTTACACCAGAAAACCTACTGAGTTATTGTAACAGTTATTAGCGCATCCTTATGCACAAAAGTACGAAAAAAATTGTTTCAAATAAAGAGGAATAAAACGAGAAGATAGCTATATTTTAGATATTTAAAATGTTTTACGAATGGTTTCTTATTTGTTAATAAGTTGTGGATGAATTGCGCGTAGAATTTGAAAAATAGATTTGCCAATCTAAAAAATTAGTAGAATAAAAAAATAGAACAGACAACCAAATTATTTTACTATTTATTATCCTCCCGCTATCTTTAGATTATGAACAACCATTTTGTAACAGAAATGAAATAAATTATTAACTTTGCCACTTGTAAACAATGTATGATAACTTTTATAATTAATTGAATTTCAATATTTGATGAATTAGAAACCTGTTAATAAATGTCGGATAATCTCAGATTTGTTTTTAATACCGAATAATCCAAATAAATCAATAAATTTTAATCGACACTTTCAACAGGCCATTATTATCATCATTATTAGTTTTAAATTAGAAAAATATAATAATCAATATGTCGAAAAAAGAAAAATTGATAGAAAATATAGCAAGACTGAAAAAAGAAAAAAATGCGATTATATTGGCGCACTACTACCAAGTGGCGGAAGTCCAAGATATAGCCGATTTCGTAGGCGACAGTCTTGTGTTGGCACAATGGGCGGCAAAAACCACGGCTGATATAATTGTACTATGCGGTGTACATTTCATGGGTGAAACCGCGAAGATATTGAGCCCCGAGAAACGGGTGTTTATACCCGATATGGAGGCCGGTTGCTCATTGGCTGATAGTTGCCCGGCCGATACATTCGAAGCGTTTGTTAATGCCCATCCCGATCATACCGTCATCTCGTACGTGAATACCACTGCAGCTGTGAAGGCGTTAACCGATATAGTGGTTACTTCTACCAATGCTAAGTTCATCGTGGATTCGTTGCCCAAGGATGAGAAAATCATTTTCGGTCCCGATAAGAATTTAGGTGCGTATATCAATCGGCTTACCGGTAGGAATATGTTGTTGTGGAATGGTGGCTGTCACGTTCATGAGCGATTCTCCATTGAGCGTATCAAGGAGTTAAAGAAATTATATCCCTCGGCGTTGATATTGGCACACCCCGAGTGTCCTGATCCCCTGTTGAAGATGGCCGATCACGTGGGTTCTACCACCTCTCTTCTTCAATTTGCCACCCGCTCTCATCACGACCAGTTTATCGTGGTTACCGAACCGGGTATTCTACACCAAATGCGGCTTGTTAACCCCGGGAAGGAGTTCATACCGGCTCCTCCCGAGGATGTTGACCACGTTTACAACGAATGTTCTTACATGAAATTGAGCACGTTGGAGAAAGTGTACCGCTGTCTTGAAAACGAGAGTCCGGAAATCTTTGTCGATGAAGCGGTTCGGGTAAAAGCAGTAAAGCCGATAAAGCGGATGTTAGAAATTTCCGCGAAACATGGGTTGTGATAAATTTTACTACCTTTGTTACCGCTCGTGATAATAACTTTCTCGGTTGTAAATTTTTAATGATATGGCTCTTAAATGTGGCATAGTGGGACTTCCCAATGTTGGGAAGTCCACCCTTTTTAACTGTTTATCTCACGTGAAGGCGCAAGCGGCTAACTTCCCATTTTGCACCATTGAACCAAACGTGGGCGTAATCACGGTTCCGGATAATCGGTTGAACGCTTTGGCTGAATTGGTTAAACCGCGGAAGATCGTGCCTGCTACCGTGGAGATCGTGGATATCGCTGGCTTGGTGAAAGGGGCAAGTAAAGGCGAAGGACTGGGCAATAAATTTCTCGCCAATATACGGGAAACAAACGCTATTTTACATATACTGCGTTGTTTTGATGATGAGAACGTGACTCACGTGGATGGTTCGGTTGATCCAGTACGGGACAAAGAGATTATCGATGTCGAGTTACAACTGAAGGACCTTGAAACCATTGAGGCCCGCATAGATAAAGTTGAAAAAAAGGCTGTCACGGGTGGCGATAAGGAGGCCAAGGTGGCGTTTGATGCCTATTCGAAAGTACGAGAGGCTCTATTGAAGGGTGAATCGGCGCGAACGGTTTCGTTCGATACTAAAGATGAGCAGAAAGTGATTGATAATCTTTATCTGCTCACTTCGAAGCCTGTTCTTTACGTTTGTAATGTTGATGAGGATAGCGTGGTTAAAGGAAATCAATATGTGGATGCAGTAAAGGATGCGATAAAGGGAGAAAATGCGCAAATTTTGGTGGTTGCCGCGAAAGTAGAATCGGAAATAGCTGAACTTGATACGTACGACGAGAGACAAGAGTTTCTTAACGAGTTGGGGCTGATGGAGTCAGGTATGAATAGGTTGATAACCTCTGCATATAGTTTATTAAACCTTCAAACCTTTTTTACTATTGGGTCTGATGAAGTGCACGCGTGGACTTTTCAAAAGGGCTGTAAGGCACAGCAATGTGCTGGCCTGATCCATACTGATTTTGAGAGAGGATTTATTCGTGCCGAGGTGATCAAGTATGAAGATTTTATCGCGTATGGTACCGAGAACGCCGTGAAAGAGGCGGGTAAAATGGCCGTGGAGGGGAAGGAGTATATCGTACAAGATGGTGATATTATCTATTTCAGGTTTAACGTGTAATCTGCTCATGTTATCATGTTATTAAAATACCCTTAAGGGTTAGGATAGGGTAGTATCTTATTTTGCAGGAAAGTAATAATAAAGTAAAATAATATGGTCAGAGCAAATTTAAATTTAGGTAGTTTGACTTTGTCTTCCTGCATGGGTAACGCTAATTAAATTTATAGAAATATGGATACGACATATAAAAAGGGAACGTTTGGATACGATGTGCATTACCTGTCCGGAAAAGATCCCGATTTAATCGTGCTGAAGTCGAAGGATGAAAAAGCACAGCTGATTCTCTCCTCTAAGTACCAGGCTAAAGTGTTTACTTCCACGGTTAATGGGTTAGGAGGAAATAGCCACGGTTTCGTGAACTATCGATTTTTTGACAGTGGGTTGGTGGACGAGCATATAAACGGTTTTGGTGGAGAAAACCGTTTTTGGTTGGGACCCGAAGGAGGACAGTATTCTATTTACTTCGAACCTGGTAGCGAACAAAAGTTCAACAATTGGTATGTTCCCAAGCCTATCGATACTGAATCATGGGAAACAGAAAAAATAACGGATAATGAGACGGTGTTCATCAAGGAGATGTCATTGCCCAACTACCTTGGAAACAGGCTGCATCTTAAGGCGAAACGAAAGGTTACCTTGTTGGAGAATGAACAGGTAGAAAAATCATTGCATGTATCTTTGCCGGAAGGTGTGCAGGTAATGGGTTATTCCACCGAAAACAGTGTAACCAACCTAAACGATTTTGAATGGACCGAAAAGACGGGTACCGTATGTATATGGATGCTTGATATGTACCCGCCTTCCGAGAAGGCGGTGACCGTGATTCCCTATAACAAAGGGTGTGAATCAGCATTGGGAGTTGTCGTAACCTCTGATTATTTCGGGGAAATACCGGTCAATCGATTGGTAGATAAAGAGGGTGTACTTTATTTTAAAACCGATGGAAAATCGAGAGGCAAATTAGGTTTAAACGCCAAAAGGACCACAGGCGTAGCGGGTAATTACAACCCGCTTACGCGATGCCTTACCATCATTACCTTCGACGTGCATCCCGAAGCTACTTACTTAAATCAGGAGTGGAACCCCGGGCGAAATCCACTTATTGGTGATCTATTGAACGCGTATAACGATGGACCCCTTGAAGATGGTAGCATAATGGGTCCCTTCTATGAATTGGAAAGCAGTTCCCCGGCTGCCTTTTTAAAACCGGGAGAAACACTCACCCACAAGCACGATGTTTATCATTTCGTGGGAGATCAGGAGGAACTCACGCTTTTATCGCAGGCGTTGTTGGGTATCGATCTTAAAAAGGTTGTATCCGTTTTTCAAGTATAGTTTTTTTATAGTATTTTCCCTTTATTGGGTTAATAGCTTGGTATAACAGTTAATAAATAGTTTAACATTTAGGTTATGAAACGAATTCAATTATTACTTTTTCTTTTAGTATCGATCTTGTTTTGTCAATGTACTTCTGTCCAGAAATCAGGAGTGCAAAAGGAAAGACCTTCGGTTAATAACGTGATCGTCATGATTGGTGATGGTATGGGGGTAAGCCAAGTGTATGCCGGTATGACTGCCAACAAGGGGTCGCTTCACCTTGAAAAAAGTCAATTTGTGGGGCTTTCAAAAACATATTCCGCAGATAACTATATAACCGATTCGGCAGCCGGGGGTACAGCCATCGCAACGGGAACAAAAACGTACAACGGGGCCATCGGTGTGGATACGGAAGGTAACCCGGTGAAATCAATCCTTGAGTACGCGGCTGAAAATGGCCTATCTACCGGGGTGATAGCCAGTTGTGCAATCACTCATGCTACCCCTGCATCATTTGTTGCTCACCAACCCAGTCGAAATATGCAGGAGGAGATTGCTGTCGATTTTCTACATTCCGATATCACCCTTTTCATAGGAGGTGGGAAGCGCTATTTTAACGACCGTTCCGATGGCATAGATCTGCTGCCACAACTTACTGAAAAGGGATTTCAGCTGGCTTTCACGATGGATGAAATAAAAGAAGTTACCAACGGGCGGTTGGCGGGATTCGTGGCGGACGAGCATCCGGCATCCTACCCGGAGAGAGGTGAATTTCTTCCAGAAAGTGTCGAGGCGGCGATCAACCTACTTAAGGGTAACGAAAAAGGTTTTTTCTTGATGGTAGAGGGATCACAAATCGATTGGGCGGGTCATGCGAACGATACGGAGAATACCGTGGACGAGATGTTGGATTTCGATCGGGCAATCAAGGTGGCATTCGATTACGCGGACCAAGATCCGAACACGCTGGTCGTGATAACGGCCGATCATGAAACGGGAGGCATGGCACTTACCGGGGGCGATATATCAATCGGTGAAGTGGATGCCACGTTCGCGACAACCGGGCACACCTCCGTTATGGTGCCCGTGTTCGCATATGGAGCCGGGGCAGAGGAATTCGCTGGAATATATGAGAATACGGATATCATTGTTAAATTATTGGAGCTATATGGTTTTTCAGAATAAAAAGTTTTGGCTGTTAATGAGCTTCTGCTGGTTGCTGGTGGGAGGTCTGAACGCACGTGGTTTTTCTCTTCAACAAGTTGATGGGGTATCGTTACGGGATGTTAACCTTGTGGTGGTACATTCAGAAATCATTAGTGCCCCTGAATCTGTGCCTTCGGCCCATGCTTCCACGATCGTGGAAACTGACGATGGACTCTTGGTGGCATGGTTTGGGGGTACCTACGAGAGACATCCTGACGTGAGTATCTATACTTCACGGTTCAAGGATGGGGTCTGGAGTGACCCGGTTATGGTGGCTGATGGCGTGCAGAGTGCTTCGTTTCGCTTTCCATGCTGGAATCCGGTTTTATTCAAGCGTGAAAACGGGGATCTTATCCTTTACTACAAAGTGGGTCCCAGCCCCAGTACCTGGTGGGGGAAATACAAGGTATCGACCGATGAGGGGTATACCTGGTCTACCATGGAAATAATTCCCCGCGGTTGTCTGGGTCCCATTAAGAACAAACCGGTAACTATTCCCGGTGGGAAGATACTTTACCCCACGAGCATTGAAATTGTTGGGAAATGGAACGTTTACATGGAGATGTCGGATGATAACCTCACGAACTGGGAAAAAATTGAGATTGATAATAACGGGTTCGATGCGATTCAACCTTCCGTTCTGTTTCACGATGAGGGCGTTCTACAGATTCTCTGTCGTTCTAAAAATGAACGGGTCGTTGAATCATGGTCTTACGACAACGGCAAGAGCTGGACATCACTTGAAGCCACGGAGCTTCCCAACAATAATTCAGGAACCGATGCCATCACCCTCTCTAACGGGATGCACCTGCTTATTTATAATCCCATTACTTCTTCTGCGCGAAACAAACTGGCGATCGCCGGCTCTTTCGATGGGAAAACGTGGGAAAAACTGATTGATATCGAGGATCAGCCAAGCGGGGAATTCAGTTATCCCGCCATTATCGAAGGAAAAGATGGGGCGATACATATCACCTACACGTACAATCGGAAAAATATTAAGTACATGAAGCTGGTGTTCTAGCCCGCGATGTTGGTTTTTATCCCCAACTGTTCCACCCGTTCGGCAATCTCCATCAGCTCATTGTATGGAACCTTTTCAAGCCCTTTCACGGGCGTTTCACGGTCAATGGTATAAACCATTACTTCGCGGGGGTTAAGTGCTCTCACGAGCTCTAACCACGCCGAAATCTCCTCTTCGGTGGCATTGTCTACCCCCTTTCCTTCAAAGGTACCCCTTAGAAAGAGGGTCTGTAGGATAAAATCGTTCCCGAACCGCTGGTAGAGATCTACCTGTCGTGCCACACTGTAATCGGGTGAATTGGGATGGTCAATTAGCCGAACGGTCTCATCGAAAGCCGAGTCGAGCTTCAAGATGGGGTTTTCAACCTTTTTTAACGCATTGAATACTTCGGTTTTGTTCAAATGCATCCCGTTAGAGAGTACGCTAATCTTCGTATCTGGGTAATAATGGTCACGAAGTGCGATGGTATCATCTACGATGCCCCCAAATTCAGGGTGTATCGTTGGCTCCCCGTTCCCGGCAAAGGTTATTACATCTAAGTCGACTTTCTCTTTCAGGAGTGACTTTAACTTATCTTCCAGTGCGGCGCGTACACTTACACGATCGGGTAACTTTGTCTGCGTCCGGAAGTCCTTGTTGAGGCCGCACTCGCAATAGATACAGTCGAATGAGCAGAGTTTGCCGTCGTATGGCAGCAGGTTCATCCCCAGTGAGGTACCCATCCGCCGGCTGTGTACCGGTCCAAAAACAATCTCGTCAAATAGTATTGTTGCCATTTCTTTGGTTTTTTTGTCTCAAAATTAAATGTGCGTGCCAAATATTTTTCATGACCACCGGTTAATGGGCAACCAGCCAGTTCTCACCTACACCAAAATCGGTTTTCAGCGGTACCGATAGCCGGCAAGCGTTCTCCATCTCCTCCACCACGATCTTCCGTACCATCTCCAGCTCATCCGAAATCACGTTGAAGTCGAGTTCGTCATGCACTTGAAGGATCATCTTCGAACGCAGTTTTTCCTTTTCGAATCGATCAGCGATGCGTATCATGGCCACCTTGATGATGTCGGCGGCACTTCCCTGGATAGGTGCGTTGATGGCGTTCCGTTCCGCGTATCCCCGTACGGTAGCGTTGCGGGAGTTGATATCGGGCAAAAACCGTTTTCGCCCAAGCAATGTCTCCACGTACCCCTTCTCTCGGGCCACGGCGATGCTCTCGTCCATGTAACTTTTCACCCCGGGGAAGGTGACAAAATACTCATCGATCAAGTCCCTTGCCTCTCCCCTGGGGATATTGAGCCGCTCCGAAAGGCCAAACGGCGTGATGCCGTAAATAATCCCGAAGTTAGCGGTTTTAGCTTTGTTGCGCATCTCACCACTAACCTTCTCAAGGGGTACCTTGAAAATTTTTGACGCGGTCGCCGCGTGGATATCCTGCCCCTTGTTGAAGGCTTCCACCATGTTGGCGTCACCACTCAGGTGCGCCATGATGCGCAGCTCTATCTGCGAGTAGTCGGAAGAGGCGAACAGCGCCCCTTCGTCAGGAATGAACAGTTTGCGCAACTCGCGCCCTCGCTCGTCCCGTATCGGGATATTCTGAAGGTTCGGGTCACTGCTGCTCAACCGCCCCGTTGCCGCTACCGTTTGGTTGAACGAGGTGTGTATTTTGCCGGTACGTGGGTTCACCAGCAGGGGGAAGGCATCGATGTAGGTCCCCAATAGCTTTTTCAATCCCCGCTGTTCCAGTATCTTATCGACGATAGGGTGGAGCCTCCTTATTTTCATCAGCTCCTCCTCGTTGGTCCGGTATTGCCCTGTCTTGGTCTTCTTGGGATTACTGGATATCTTCAAATGGTCGAACAAAACCTCGCCGGTCTGCTTGGGCGAGTTCACGTTGAAATCGATCCCTGCCATCTCGATGATCTCCTGTTCCACCTTTTCAAGTTCTTCGTTGTAGAGGGTTGACAGCTCGTCGAGCGCCTCGAGGTCGAGCCTCACCCCGTTCCATTCCATATCGGCCAGTACCCTTGTAAGGGGCATCTCCACCTCGTGAAACAGCTGGTTTAGTCCATTCTCATGGATCTCTTTCTCCAGGATATTTTTTAGCCGCAGCGTGATGTCGGCATCTTCCGCCGCGTAATCTTTCACGGCATCGGGATCCGCGTCGCGCATCGACCGTTGGTTTTTTCCTTTCGGGCCTATCAGCTCTTCGATGCGTATGGTTCGGTAGTTCAAGTAGGTTTCCGCCATATAGTCCATCCCGTGGCGAATCTCCGGGTTCAGCAGGTAGTGGGCGATCATGGTGTCGAAGAGGGGACCTTTCACCTCCACTTGATATTGGCGCAGGACCAGTAGATCGTACTTGATGTTTTGTCCCACTTTTTCTATCGCTTCATCCTTGAAAAAGGGCTTGAAAAGGGCCACCTGCCGATGCGCTTCTTCCTGATTGGCTGATATGGGTACGTAATACGCTTCTCCCTCTGTATAGGCGAACGAAAGACCCACCAGCTCGCATTGAAGTGGATCCAGGTTGGTGGTTTCGGTATCGAAACATACGCTGCTTTGCTCCAGTAGCCGCTCGGTTAGAGAAGTCATCTCCTCCTCCGTTTGTATGAGGGAGTAGTTATGGGGAGTACTTTCGAGGGTTGCCATACTGGTGGGAATTACTTCTATTGTCGGCTCTATATTCCCATTCATGCCCTTAGTTTCTTGCCTACCGCGTTCTCCTTTAGCCTCTGCTGTTCTTTCTGTTTTTCTTGTTCTGGCCTCTTCAGCTGTTGCTTCAAGGCTTCTTGTTCCCCTTGTTCCTTCGGGTTCCCCCATGTTCTCCATAAAGCCAAATAGCTCCCCTTGCACCGGTCCTTTTCTTTCGGGCGGCTCTATGCCGCTTACGGGCGCCTCCTGTTTCAAAACACGGGTGAGCAGGGTACGGAACTCGAGCTCCTCGAAGATCTCCCTTATTTTATCCAGGTCCTTTTCCCCTAGGATTAGGTCATCAGCAGTTGTATCTACCGGGACATCGGTCTTGATAGTGGCCAGGAATTTCGAGAAGAGAATCTGTTCCCGATTCTCTTCCACCCTTTTTTTCAGCGCGCCTTTTAGTTGGTCCGTGTTTACCAGTAGGTTCTCAATGGTATCGAACTCGTTCAATAGCTTGACTGCCGTCTTCTCACCCACGCCGGGACAACCCGGAATGTTGTCTGAGGTGTCGCCCATCAATCCAAGCAGGTCAATCACCTGCGATGGGCGTTCGATACCGTATTTTTCGATCACCTTTTGGTCGTTCAAAATTTCGTAATCACTGCTCCCGTATTTGGGGCGGTACATGAAGATATGCGGTTCGGTGAGCTGTCCGTAATCTTTGTCGGAGGTCATCATGTAGACATCGAACCGGCTTTTATCCGCCTGCTTGGCAAGGGTGCCAATCACGTCATCGGCCTCGTACCCGGGCACCTCCAGCACCTGGATGTTGTACGCGTGGATAATCTCCTTGATGATGGGGACCGACAGCTTGATCACCTCGGGCGTGGCCTCTCGCTGAGCCTTGTAATCCTCGAACTCTTTGTGGCGAAAGGTGGGTCCCTCTGGATCGAAGGCCACCGCGATATGCGTGGGTTCCTCTTTTCGGAGCACCTCTTCGAGCGTGTTCACAAAACCGAAGATGGCTGATGTGTTTCGTCCCTTTGAATCGATTCTCGGAAATTTGATAAACGCGTAATAGGAGCGATAAATCAGCGCGTAAGCATCCAGAAGGAATAGTCTATTTTTTTGCATAGGTCACTTTAAAAACCGTTTAGGGAACGTAAAGTTACAAATATTTGTTGCTATCAAGAGAATTATTTCTACTTTTGTAGGTTAAATGGCTTTATTATGAACCAAAGTGAGGTGATAAAAGGATACCTTCGGGATGAGTTAGCGCTTTTTGAAAAGTACTTGTGTGCATCACTCAGGAGCGATAACGAACGCCTATCCGAAATGATTGCCTACGTGTTTAGTACCAACGGAAAACGGTTGCGGCCAATGCTTGTTCTGTTGACCGCGAGGGCCTGCGGGGGGATCGTCCCGGAGACCTACCACGGGGCGGTTGCCGTCGAGTTGTTACATACGGCTACCTTGATACATGATGACCTGATAGACAAATCTGATATTCGTAGGGGTAAAAGCGCGTTGCATGTCGTCTACGATGATACGTGTGCCGTACTTGTCGGTGACTATCTCCTCTCCTCTTCGTTATCAGAGATCGTGAAAACGAACAACCTGGAAATTATTCGTATTTTCTCAGAGCAGGGGAAAGCGCTTGCAGAGGGCGAAATCGATCAGTTTACCCTAGCCAAAGAGGCTATTATTGATGAGGAGGCCTACTTTAGGATGATCGACAAGAAAACTGCCTCGTTGATGCGTACGAGTATCGCTATTGGAGCCATCACTGGTGGTGCAGGGGATGAGCTGATCGCTCAATTCCAGCGTATAGGAAGTATCTTAGGGACCTGTTTCCAGATACGTGACGATATATTCGATTATTATAACAATGATGTGGGCAAACCTACCGGTAATGATATCAAGGAGGGCAAAATAACGCTTCCCTTGATTTATGCCCTAAAGAATGCACCCGCCAGTGAAAGCGATGAGATGAAACAGCTAATCGCGTCGCAAGAGTACAGCGATAAAAACATAGATCGGTTATTACAATTTGCCAAAGAGCAGGGTGGGGTTGACTACGCGTATGAGAAGATGGATAAACTACTGGCAGAGGGAGAGGTCATAATCTCTGGCCTTCCGTTTAACGAAGAGTACAAGTCGCTGCTGCTTATGTTTCTCGCTTACTTGAAAGAACGCTCCTATTGAGCGCCTGTATCAACGAAAAAGCCGCTCCATGAAAAAACCACTCCACGAAAACCGTGAAGTGGCTTCTAGCACTAGAATAGCTCTTAATCGCTTTCCCGGGTTAGCTGATTTCAATCAACTTGGCTTCCTTAAGCTTCTCCTCTTTAACCGTGGGAATTTCAACGGTTAACACCCCGTTCTCAACTTTCGCCGAGATTTTGTCCTTTTCCACGTTATCCGGTAGAACCATGGTTCTCTGGAACTGTGAGTAGGAAAATTCGCGCCTTAGGTAAGTCCCTTTCTTGTCCTTCTCTTCCTCTTCGCTCTTCTTTTCGAAAGAGATTACCAGGTTGTTTTCCTCGTCTAAGCGAACCAAGCAATCTTCTTTTGTCATTCCTGGAGCGGCTACCTCTACGATGAACCCATCCTCGTTTTGCTGAATGTTTACCGCGGGAACCGAGCGGCTACTGCGCTCCATCCATTCGTTGCCAAAAAAGTCATTGAAAACACTGGGTAACCAGCTGTTTGATCGTCTAATAATGGTCATAATATTTGTCCTTTCTTTTTGTTTTGTTGTTACTTGTCGTTACTCTCTTACACCCTTTAATGGGCAAAGGGTGTGCCGATGAAAAAACGCCCCCTTTCCCGAGGGGGCGCATGACATAATGGCTTAATTATAGGGTTTTAACGGCCAGCAATCTGACAAAATGACACACGAGGGGGGTGCTGGTGAACCCTCTTCTATTCTTCTAGTATCATGTACTCTTTTTCACCGAAATGGGTTTTCCCGTATCGATCGGTTGCCCTAACCTCAATTGTATGTTTTCCCGGGGGCAGGTCAAGACGCATAGTACCGCTCCAAAGATGGGTACAGGTTTCCGGGTTTGACGGTCTGCGACCTGGCAGCAGCTCTTCGGTAAAATCCCATTCCACCAGTTTCATCCAGTAGTTGGGGTCAATACCGGGAGTGTAGCGCATCGGTTTCCATTCGGTATCATCAATCCGGTACTCTACCTTATCGGTTGGGCTGCCCATGAAGAAGTTCACCACGATCTGCGATGTGGTTCTCCCCTTGTAGGCCACCACTTTGGGAGCGTAGATATTCATCTGGTAGTCGCTTTCCCTGCCTGCTACACGGTAGTCGATGTTGTATTGATTGCCGTTAATATTCAGGATGGCGTATCCCTGGGGAGTACCGTCGCGCATGGTGGCATCGGGTAGTCCCTGCTCGTCATGTTTGCCCGAATACCAGTCGCCCGACGTGGTGCCGGCGTTATATTCGTGCAGTGGCTTTTTTCCTTTCCAACCGTGTACTTCGGTATACTCTACCTGGTCTTGAATATGGGTGTGTGCCGTCATGATCAGCACGTTGTCGTAATCTTTCAGCAGGTCGAACAGCCTCTGTCGGTCTTCCAGCCGGTAGGAGTTGCCCGAGTTATCTTTCATGTGGATGTGTTGCGATAGCACCACCAGTTTGTCTTTGGGAACATGCTTCAGGTTGTTCTCCAGGAACCGAAACTGATCTTCACGGTAGCCGGCCCAGTAGCCCTGCCTACCACGCGGGTCGGGATAGAGGATGTTGTCAATAATGATGAAGTGCGCGTTACCCCAATTAAACGCGTAGTTTGCGCTCCCGAAATTGAGCTCGAACGTCTCATCCGATAACTCATCGGTTGTCGCGTCGTAGTTCATATCGTGGTTACCCATCACGTTGTACCAGGGGAGTTCAAGGAGCCGCATCCGCTCTTTATACGGCGGATGTAGGTCAAGGTTATCCCCCACGATATCCCCCAGGCTGATACCAAACAGGGTGTTTTCCTTCAACACAACGTTTTTTATAATCTTCTCAGTGAAGTAGTCGAGGTCTTGCATGGAGTAGGGCTGCGGGTCACCGAAGACGATAACCGAAAAATCGGTTGGCTCCTCCTGCTCATACAGCGGGAAGTTAATCGACTTGGGAAGCTCCCCGGTAGGGGGTACCCCCTTGTAAGTGAACGACTCAGGTGACCCTTCTGGCTTGTGATGATAATAAAACTGAGGAATAAAATCTTCATTCACCGGGGTTTTATAACCCGATGGTTTTATCACAAAAATAGTGTTCCCTTCTGAAACAGGAATCGTGTAGAAACCTTTTGAATCGGTTAAAACCACATCCGAACCATTGGATACGGCTACATTGGGGATACCCGCTTCACGACGTTCCTTGCGTCCGTTTCGATTTGCATCGTTATACACGTAACCTTTGGCAATTTGTTGAGAAAACGCTGTAAAAGCGATACATAAAGTAATTAGCGTGAGTAAATTTTTCTTCATTGATTTGATATTAAATCATTCAAAACCGAACAATTAAAATGTTTTTAAAATAATAATCACATTGATAGGTAGTTATACTACCACGCCCCATAACAAAGATATATGATTTTTGCTACGAAGAGGTTTCATTTTTATTAAGAATTTGTTACTTAGTTGATTTTTTAAAAAGTCAAACGGAACCATTTATTATTATATTAAAAAAGTTTGTTCCTTTCTTTAGATATGGCCAAACAAATATATAAATGTAATAAAAACCGCGGGAAAAATCAGATCTCCAGCGGTTATATTCACATTTAATCAATTCTAATACTTCAGTATCGATTTGCTCTCGATCTCTTTTGCATCATTTACCGGCACGAGGGTAAAGCCCCACTTGTAATTTTGGTTGGCAGGGATCGAGTATTCAGGCTCGGGACGGGCACCCCAGCTATTGTAACCGGCCACACCTTGCTGCTTCATATCTATACAAACTTCCACGAAATCTCGCGGTGTAATGTCGTTAATATGCGTTTGGCGACGCAGTCTGTTCTTTGCATCCGCATCGTTACGAGCGTCAATCTCTTCACTGCTGAAATTGTTCCACTGGTAGGGGCGGTGAGTTGCCTCTTCGGAGTCGAAGTCCTCCACCGTGTTACGCAGTGAGTTAAAACCGATTGTTTCATCGGCAACCACCATCAAACCTGCTTTTTTATCTGAGAAGGCTACCCAACGGGTATCGGTGCGGTGACCGTTTTCCTGTGGCCGAACGTAGGGGAAGTACATCTCTTCGGCGCTGGTGCTGTACCGTCCCACCTTTGAACCAGATGCTCGGTCGATATAGTTCTCACCTGGACCCCGACCGAAATATTCCACCTTATTCATCGCCACCGGTAGGCGAAATCGTACGCCAATACGCGGAACCATCAGTTCCGATGAGGCTTTGCGGGCAGCGGTAGCTTCGGGCGATGCTGTTGCCATAAGCATCGCTTCGGATGCCTCCATTTGTGCTGCTTCCATATCGGTCGACATAAAGTGCACATCTACTTTCACGATTCCAGAAGGATAGACAGTGTATTTTACAGTGTAAATATTCCCAGCAGCAAGCAAATAGGTGGTTTCTATCACCGCTTTGTCACCTTCGGCAAAAGATTTCACATCGATAACATTGAACTCTTTGCTTGACTGTTTCCAAACCTGCAGGCGATGCGGGCTTCCGTTTCCGTAATCGTTATCGTTGGGAGCACGCCAGAAGTTGGGCTGAATACCAAACCCTTTGTCAAAATACTCCATTTTGTTTACTTTGTAGGAGGTAACTGCTCCCTTTTTCTTATCGAAAACGAATGTTACTGCCGATGACGTTACTTCCACCTTGTCGGCAGAACTGTTGATTTTTAGTCCGGATCTTTCAGATGACGTCTGGTCGAGCGACTGTTTTGGGGTTGAAATCGGTAGCTGGAACTGCTCGATTGCCACCACGTGATTGCCAGGAACGAGATGAGCCGCTTCGTTTTGCACGACTTCAAAATTCAAGAAGTACTCGGCGCCATCATTCACTTTCACGTTACCGACAGGAATTGCGAACTCTTTAGATTGTTGAGGTTGCAGTGCTACCGGTATGGTTCCGTCGGTCACCTTTTTACCGTTTTCAGTAATCGTGTATCTGAATGTGTACCCATCGGTATCGGAAAAATATTGACGGTTGATAACCCGAAATTTTCCTGCTCCCAAATCCACCGCTTCAAATGCGAAATTTTGGTGCACGTATTTCACCTCAGCCATGGCAGGGTGGGGGGTTCTGTCTGGATTAATAAGACCGTTGCAGTTGAAATTACCGTCACTCGGCATATCGAGGCCACCGTAATCACCGCCATATGTCCAAAAGTGGCGTCCATGTTCGTCCACTGCATCCATTCCCTGGTCAACCCAGTCCCAAATGTAGGCACCTTGTAGGTTCGGGTATTTATAAATGGCTTCCCACTGAATATCGAGGTTCCCGTTGGAATTCCCCATAGCGTGTGAATATTCTGAAGGAACTATTGGTCGGTCGCTGCCTCTCTTACCGATCTCCTCCAGCCAAGCTGCAGAAGGATATTGGGGAACATACATGTCGGTATTCATCTCCCAGAGCGAACGTTCGTAGTTAACTGGACGATTCATGAAATATCGTTCCTGATCCTTCAAATACTTGTAAGTGTGGAAAAAGTTTATCCCGTTTCCGGCTTCGTTTCCTAGCGACCAGATGGCAACCGACGGGTGATTTTTGTTTCGTTCAAACATGTTTACCGTCCTATCCATGTGTGCCTGCTCCCATTCGGGATGTCTCGATAAAGAGTGGTCGCCGTAGTAGAGGCCGTGCGATTCAATATTCGCTTCATCATAGACGTACAGTCCGTACTCGCTACATAGTTCGTAGAAACGGCGTTGTTGCGGGTAGTGTGCCAAACGTACGGTATTGATATTGTGCTGTTTCATCAGCTCGATATCTTTAAGCATCAACTCCTCGGGAACATAATGACCCGTTTTAGGATTGGTTTCGTGAATGTTAACCCCCTTGAGCTTGATGGGCTGACCGTTAACCAAAAAGAGCCTGTCTGTTCTACTACCAGTCTCTACCGCCTTGATTTCGAAACGACGGAAACCTACCCTGTAGGGGACTACCTCGCCTGTTTCGTCGCCCTCTTTCGTCACGGTGATAAAGAGTTTATAGAGATTGGGTTGCTCAGATGTCCACGTAGCTACGTTTGGCAACTCTTTCGCTGGGAACTGAATAGCGTCTTCACCACCCGATTGAATACTGATAGGTAGTGCATCAGAAAGAACCGTTTTCCCGGATGCGTCCATCAGCTCGTAAGAGACTTGGGCAATGGAAAAGCCTCTATCGTAATTGCTAATGGTGGCTTCCAACTCGAAAACACCGTTTTTATAGGTGTCGTCAAGCGTTGATTTTACCCTGAAATCGCGCAACGATGTTTTGGGTTGGCTCCACAGGTAGACATCACGTTCGATGCCGCTTATCCGCCAAAAGTCCTGACACTCGAGGTAGGAGCCTGTGCTCCAACGGAAAATTTTCAGCACCAACGAGTTTTTCCCGGGGTTCACGTATGGGCTGATACGAAATTCGGCAGCGGTTTTCGAGTCCTCGCTGTATCCCACCTCGTTACCGTTGATATAGACATACACGCCCGATTTTGCCCCGTCGATGGTCAGGAAAATTTCTCTGTCGCTCCACTCTTGCGGAATATCTATCTCTCTTCTATAAACACCCACCGGGTTCTCCTCGGGTAACCAGGGCTGCTCCATTTTGGGATAACGGGTTCTGGGGTCTCTTTCCACAAACTCGTAAGGATGATTCACGTAAATGGCCGTTCCGAAACCTTGCATTTCCCAGTTACCGGGGACATTAATATCTTTCCATCCTCCCATTGAAACGGTAGAGTCGGTAATGTTTTCGGGAAGTTCTTTGTACCCATCAACGAAGTAGAATTTCCAGGTACCATTTAATGAAATGTAGTATTCACTCTCTTCAAAACGTTTGTTTAGGGCATCCTCTTTGGTCTCGAACGTCATAAACTGCGTGCGCGGGTGTTCTCTGTTTACCTTTACCACGTTCACGTCTTGCCAATAGGGCAGCTTTCGAATTGGGGAAATGGCTTTGCTCTCCTGCGCTTGGGCGTTCATGCTTAGCAGCATTCCAACCACAATAGCAGGTAGTAAAACTCTTTTTTTCATTGCTTTTTTTTAATTTTTATATTGAATCTTATGTTTTAGTTGGTTATCTCCTTCAGTAGTATGTCCGCCAAGCGACTCGTTCCGATTCTGAATAGAGTGGGAGAGAGCCACGCTTCGCCCAGCATTTCTTTCACGATGGTGTAGTATTTCACCGCGTCTTTCACCGATGAAACGCCCCCTGAAACTTTGATACCCGTTTTAGTTTTTGTCTTATTATAGTACGACTTAATCGCATGACACATCACGTAGACCGCTTCGGGAGAAGCACCAGCATAGATCTTCCCGGTCGACGTCTTCAGAAAATCGCCGCCGCTATATTGCGATAAAATGGATGCGCTGTGGATATTGGCGGCTGTTTTAAGTGCCCCCGTTTCCAAGATAACTTTTAGTGTCGCCCCGTGGCAAGCCTCTTTTATTTCACCTATCTCTTCGCACATCTCTTCGTACTCTTCATTTAAAAAAAGCCCCAGGTTAAGTACGATGTCAATTTCATCAGCCCCGTTAGCCACGGCAAGGGCTGTTTCTGCGATTTTTACCTCGGTAAATGTTTGTGACGCAGGAAAGCCTCCTGACACCGCGGCAATGCGTACATCTGCCGTTAAGGCCTCTTTCACTCTTGCCACGAGGTTGGGATAGACGCAAATGGCCGCAACGTTCTCTATTTCGGGATTTGAACCATCGAAATCGTTCACTTTTTCGGTAAATCGCCACACCTCCTCTTTCGTGTCGGTGCTGTTGAGGGTGGTTAAGTCGATGCATGAATAGAGCAATTTCCACACTTCACCCGTGTTGTTTACTACAAATTTCTCGGCGATTAATTTGTCTACTTTGTCAGAAACCTCTTCGTCCGTAAGTGAAAAGGGATGATTTTGCAGTGCCTTATAGTATCTGTTCTCTTCCATTATCTGTCTGTTTATTAGGTTAATATGATTTTAATAGCTCTATAAACCGTTATGGTTTTTTAATTTCTCGTTTTCTAGATGGCGTTCAGCATCTCTTTTTGTTTTTTTCTCCATGTTTTTTTGAAAAGCCTCGGTTAAGTCCACCCCAGTTTGGTTGGCAAGGCAGAGCAACACCCACAGAACATCTGCCATCTCATCGGCTAAATTGCCTTTTTTGTCGGATTCCTTGAAAGATTGATCACCGTAAGTTCGCACTATAATACGTGCTAATTCTCCTACCTCTTCAGTAAGTATCGCCATATTGGTCAATTCGCTAAAATAGCGCACGCCGTAGGTTTTTATCCATTGGTCTGCTTTTCGTTGCGCCTCTTTTATGGTCATCTCTATATCATTTAACCACAATTTGACACCCTATCAAACGGTTCGGTTTACTCTTTTACTTTAGAGTCTATCCAAATAGTAACGGGTCCATCATTTACAAGATGAACTTTCATGTCGGCTCCAAACTCCCCTGTTTGCACTGGTTTACCAAACATTTTCGTCAGTGTTTCGCAAAACTTTTCATACAAAGGGATAGAAATATCGGGTTTTGCCGCTCGTAGATAAGATGGGCGATTCCCTTTTTTCGTACTTGCATGGAGTGTGAATTGTGAAACTACCAGGATATCCCCTCCAATATCCATAACCGATCGGTTCATAACCCCGTTTTCATCGTCAAATATACGCAGATTAATTGTCTTTTTACAAAGAAAATCGATATCCTCCTCTTCGTCTGCCTCTTCTATACCTACCAGGAGCAACAACCCCTCGTTGATGCCGCTTTTTTTCTCACCCTTTATCTCTACCTCGGCGTGTGAAACCCGCTGAATCAGTAACCGCATATCCTTATTTGTTTACAAAGTTAAACTCTATTTCTTCTTTTTACGTTTCAAATAGTTTATTTAATTCTCGTTTTATTTACTTTATTTATTCACCCTCCCATGTTCACATTTTTTGTAACCCCTTTTTCTAAAAATAGACAATTTCCCCCATTAAGCTTTTATCAACTATCTGCTTTTCTGTTCAGATGCATTTATCCATTTACGTATGATGCTCCCTTTAGAGGGTCCGATGAGCGCGATGATCTCCTCCTGCTCCGCCTCTTTTAAACGCTTAATGCTTTTAAAGTGTGAGAGTAATTTGTTCTTTGTCACCGGCCCAATACCTTTCACATCATCCAGTTCAGAAATCACCTGCCGTTTACTTCTTTGCTTCCTGTGAAATGTGAGTCCAAACCGATGCGCTTCGTCTCTCAACCGTTGGATAAGTTTCAAAGTTTCTGAGTTTTTGTCGATGTATAACGGAATCGGATCATTAGGGTAATAGATCTCTTCCAGTCGCTCTGCAATACCAATCATCGCTATTTTTCCTCCCAATCCCACCTTTTCCAGGGCTTCTATGGCCGCGTTTAGTTGTCCCTTACCTCCGTCAATAACAACCAGTTGAGGTAATTGACCCCCCTCTTTCAATAGACGTACATACCTTCTTCCAACCACTTCCCGCATCGAAGCGTAATCATCAGGACCCGACACGCCTTTAATGTTGTAATGACGGTACTCCTTTTTTGATGGTTGCCCCTTTTTAAATACTATGCATGCCGCTACCGGGTTACTACCCTGTATATTTGAATTGTCGAAACACTCTATATGTAACGGTATCTCCTTGAGCCTTAAATCCCTTTTTACTGTAGATAGAATCCGCGTAGTTCGTTGTTCGGGGTTAAGCATCTCTGCCCTTTTCAACCTATCCACCTTGTATTGCTTCACATTCATTTCGGAGAGTTTAAGTAGTTTTCTCTTTTCTCCCCGTATCGGCACGGTGAATTGTACCCCCTCTATCTTTAAGTCAGGTATGAACGGTACGATTATCTCTCTCATCACGCTTCCGAAACGTTGTCGCATCTCAACGATACCCATTCCGAGTAGCTCTTCGGCTGTTTCATCCAAACGCTTCTTGTATTCAAAGGTGTAGGCTCTGATCACCCCCCCGTTAACCACATGCAAGTAGTTCACGAAAGCCGACGTTTCGCTCTCTTCTATCGAGAATACATCAAGGTTATAGTTTACGTTGCTTACCACCATCGACTTTTCTCTGAAGCTGCCTATAAGAAAAAGTTTTTCTTTTAGTTCATTTGCCTCCTCGAACCGTAACTGTTCGGACAATGCCTCCATCTTTTCCCTAACCTCTTTTTCGATGATCGAAATGTTTCCCTTTAGTATTTCTACAACCTCTTCTACGTTTTTCTTGTACTCCTCGCTGCTTTGCAACCCCTCACACGGTCCCTTACACCGTTTGATGTGGTATTCCAGGCATACCTTGAATTTTCCCGCCTTAATATCTTCGTCGTTGAGGTTGTATCGACAGCTCCGGATCTTGTATACCTTTCTGACGATATCTAGTAGTGCTTTTACTGATTGCACCGACGTGTAAGGGCCAAAATAGTTTGCATAACTAACCCTTGATCCTTTACCTGCTCTTTCAATATTTCGTGTCTTATAAACCCTTGGAAATGGTTCACGTGTTACCGCTATGTACGGGTAACTCTTATCGTCCTTCAACTGCACGTTGTATCGTGGCTGTAACTCTTTTATCAGGTTGTTTTCCAAGAGGAACGTGTCCTCTTCGGAATTGACCACGATATATTTTATCTTACGGATCTTCCGAACCAGAATCCTAGTCTTTGGGCTATCATGCTCTCGATCGAAGTATGAAGAGACCCTCCTTTTCAGGTCCTTGGCTTTTCCCACGTATATCACGCTACCATTTTCATCGTAGAACTGGTAACAACCCGGTTTGCGCGGAATAATTGTCAATGTCTGCCTGATCTCCTCCGTCATTTACGGCTTACTTTTTTAAAATTTTATCATCGACAGCACTTCCACCTCCTCAGGAAACTGTTTTCTCCCGCCAAGCCCTTCCAGTTCAATGAGAAAGTTTATATAGACCTCCTTTACTCCAAGCTTTTTCACTAGTTTATGTGCTGCAACCATTGTTCCTCCCGTTGCCAATAGGTCGTCATGAATGAGTACCACATCGTCAGGTGTTAGTGCATCCTCGTGAATCTGGATCGCGTCTTCACCGTACTCTTTCGTATATCTTTCTTCAATTACCTTGTAAGGAAGTTTCCCCGGTTTTCGTATGGGCACGAACCCTGCCCCAAGTTTTATGGCAACGGCAGGGCCCATGAAGAATCCCCTTGATTCGATACCAACCACCTTGGTGATTCCTCTTTCCTTATAGGTGTCAAACAGGATCTCAGATAACTCTTTCAAGTGATCTGCCGATTGAAACAGGGTGGTAATGTCTTTGAACTGTATACCCTGTATAGGGAAGTCAGGAATGTTTCTCACCGCTTTTTTTAAACTTTCAATACTCATTTTTTTATACTTTTTACAATGTTCCACGTGGAACATTTTTGTTTTCTTTCCAAGAGAGCTGTTCGCGTAACGGGCGAAAACCCCTGCCTGAAGGGAGTGTCTCTCTATACGTGTTTTTATAACACCATCATCGTGGAGGTGAAAGGCTTCAAACTTTAGGAGATCACCCCTGTCACCATTCCTGTCATCGTCCCAATAGAACCAGTAGCACGGAGATGTCGTTTGGCGACACACCCGGTATCCTGCTTGCCTGGGCAATGGTCTCTGGGTTAATTTTCGTCAACTTCTGCCGTGCTTCAGTTGATAGGGACTGAATTTCGTCATAATTGAACTTGTCTTTTATCCGGATCCCTTCCAGCCGGGTGAGTTTATCAGCCATCAACCGCTCTCGCTTGATGTAGCCACTGTACTTGATTTTTACTTCGGCCGACTCGATCACCTCCTCTTTCCGGTCGTGCAACGATTCGAGCAACTCTTTCAACGGGGCAACTGCCTGTGACATGATAGTAAGGTCGATGTTTGGACGGGTCAGTAAATCAACAAGTTTAACCCCTTGCCTCAGCGGTGCGGTGCCCATCTTTTCGAGGAAAGGGTTGATCCGATTGGCTTTGATGGAGAAATTGGTGGCAAAGTCGAGGACGGATGCCACCATCTCCTCTTTCGTTTCCAAAAGTTTCACCCTTTCTGCTGTGGCTAAACCGATCTCGTGGGATTTTCTCGTCAGCCGTTCGTCCGCGTTGTCTTGGCGCAGCAATATACGATATTCCGCGCGTGAGGTGAACATCCGGTAGGGCTCGTCTACCCCCTTCGTGATGAGGTCGTCGATGAGCACGCCGATATAAGCTTCGTCTCTTCGTAGTGTGAACGGGGCTCCCCCGTGGCAGTTCAGGTGGGCGTTTATTCCCGCGATCAATCCTTGTGCTGCCGCCTCCTCGTATCCGGTCGTCCCGTTTATTTGGCCCGCGAAGAACAGGTTTTTGACCTGTTTGGTCTCGAGGGTGGGGTGGAGTTGTGTCGGGTCGAAAAAGTCGTATTCGATCGCGTAACCAGGCCTAAAGATATGCGCATTTCGGAATGCGGGAACGAGGTGTAACGCGTTTAGCTGCGTTTGCAAGGGGAGGGAAGAGGAGAACCCGTTCAGGTAATACTCGTTGGTTCGCTCCCCTTCCGGTTCCAGGAAAAGGAGGTGGTTGTCCTTATCTGGGAAGGTGACGATTTTCGTTTCGATGCTCGGGCAGTAGCGCGGGCCGATGCTCTGTATCTGGCCGTTGTAGAGCGGGGAGGCATGTAACCCTTCTCGCAACGCTTCATGTACCTCTTCGCTGGTATAGGTCATCCAGCAGCTGCGCTGTTTGAGGGTACGATGTACGGTAGGCAGGTAGGAAAACTGGTGAAAATCTTCTTCGCCTTTCTGCTCCTCCATCAGTGAGAAGTCCACCGTCCTGCCGTCTACTCGTACCGGCGTGCCGGTCTTCATCCGGTCGGTAGCAAACCCCTTTGCCATGAGTTGTTCCGTGAGGCCAAAGGAGGCTGGTTCGCCAATGCGTCCGCCACCCACCTGAACTTTGCCCACGTGGATGAGACCGTTGAGGAAGGTGCCGTTGGTCAGGATTACCGACTTCGCGGAAAATTTTACCCCTAGCCGCGTCTTCACACCCGTTACTGATGCTTGATCGAACGTGAGTTCGGTGACCATATCCTGCCACATGTCCAGGTTACTCGTGTTCTCGATAACCTCGCGCCATGTTTCTATGAATTTCACGCGGTCATTTTGCGTGCGGGGACTCCACATCGCGGGTCCTTTCGAACGGTTCAGCATGCGAAATTGAATGGCAGTCTTATCGCTCACGATCCCGCTCTGTCCACCCAGCGCGTCAATCTCACGAACGATCTGTCCCTTTGCGATACCGCCCATGGCCGGGTTACAGCTCATCTGGGCGATCTTATTCATATCCATCGTGATAAGTAGCGTCTTTGACCCTAAGTTAGCCGCTGCGGTGGCTGCTTCGCAGCCCGCGTGCCCGGCTCCTACCACGATGATGTCGTACTTGAATCTCATTGTTTTAATTTCCCTCCCGCGAAGATAGTAAAAAACTGAGCTTTTCCAGCGCCCGGTTTTCTGCTTCACGCATCGCCTTCTCCTCCTTCTCCGATTCGTCCTTTATCCCACACAGGTGTAGGATGCCGTGAATCACCACGCGGTGCAACTCCTCTTGGAACGATACGCGATACAGTTCTGCGTTCGAGCGCACCGTGTCGATGCTGACGAAAATATCGCCCGATAAGCAATCATCCTCCGAGTAGTCGAACGTGATGATATCGGTGTAGTAGTCGTGTCCCAAAAATTGCTGGTTGACCGCCAATATTTTTTCATCGTTGCAAAAGAGGTACGTGATCTCACCTGTCCTCTTTCCATACTCTTTCGCCACCAACCTGATCCAGTTGGTCACCTTATTATTATCGATTGTTGGAAAGTCCACTCCTTCCGCGTGAAAAGTAATCGCCATTGATTTAACATTCATTAACCTGGAGAATCGTCTTTTTATTACCCGAAAAAGAGGTAGGCCACGAATATAGCTGCCAAGATACTGCATAAATCCGCCAAAAGGGCCATGGGAACGGTATAGCGGGAATTTTTGATGTTGACGGCCCCGTAGTAAACCGCCACAATGTAGAACGTGGTGTCTGTAGAACCCTGCATCACGCTCGACAACCTTCCCGCGAACGAATCCGCGCCAAAAGTTTTCATGGCATCGATCATCATCCCCCTTGCGCCACTACCGCTTAGCGGTTTCATCAGCGCGGTGGGCATACCGTCCACCCACCGGGTGTCTGCGCCGGCTAGCGCGACCAAGCCCCGTAATCCCTCCATCAGAAAGTCCATGGCTCCCGAAGCGCGAAAAACACCGATCCCTACCAGCATCGCGATGAGGTAAGGGATGATGGTCACGGCCGTCTTAAAGCCATCTTTCGCACCATCAATAAAGGCATCGAAGATATTGATCTTTCGGCTCATCGCCTTCGCGATGAAAAGGACGATAACGCCGAAGAGGATAATATTTGCGACCAAGCTGGAAATCACGTTCACCTGATCTTGCGGCAACGATTGGAAGAGGAGCACGGTACCGACAATCAGTCCGATCATCGCGATGAGAAAGCCCAGTATCTCCCTGCAAAATATATTGATTCCTTGCTTGATGCACACCGCGATCATACCGACCAGCGTGGACGAAAAGGTGGCGATCATGATCGGGATAAAGACGTCCGCGGGGTTGGCTGCCCCCATCTGTGCACGGTACACCATCACGGTAATAGGGATGAGCGTGAGCCCCGAGGCATTTAGAACCAGGAACATGATCATGGGGTTGGAGGCTTGCTCCTTGCGTGGGTTGATTTCTTGCAGCTCCTGCATCGCTTTGAGTCCAAACGGGGTGGCCGCGTTATCAAGTCCCAGCATGTTGGCCGAGATGTTCATCAATATGGAGCCCGACGCGGGGTGGTTCTTGGGAATGTCGGGGAAGAGTTTCGAGAATAGTGGTGCTACTGCTTTAGAGAAGAGCTCGATCATCCCACCCCGTTCCCCCACCTTCATGATTCCCAGCCACAAGGCCAGCACGCCCGTCAGACCAAGGGAGATCTCGAAGCCGGTACGGGCCGAGTCGTAGGTCGAATTCATGATCTCGCTGAACACGTTCATGTCGCCAAGGAAGATAAGCTTCACCAAGGCTACTACGAAGGCGATCAGGAAAAAGGCGATCCAAATGTAGTTTAGTACCATAGTGGTAGAGGCTGGAGATCAGTGGGTTGACAGGTGGAGTCAACCAGATAAATATTTAGTGCCATGCAAATGTACCTCAATCAAACGGTTAATACAAGTCAAGGGCCGATTAAAGCTGAAAAAAGTGATGGAATCGCGTTGGAAGTAGCGTTTTTTTATGTAGGTTTGTAAGAGTGAGTTAATGGCATGATTCTGTGAGTTGGAAAGACTTTCTATATTTCAGAAAAGGGTCGAGGGTAGGCGTTCTCCTGTTGCTTATCCTCATCTTGCTGGCGCTTTTGTTGAATGTTTTGTTAAGCTACCGCGCTTCTTCGCCGGTTGTCGTGATGCAAAACGACTCTATTGTACGGGAGTTCGACGCTTTCTTGCAGAGACTACAGCCCAACGAATCGGCTCTTACAGGCGAGGCTATGGAGCGGAGCTCTAGGATAGTGGAATCACGTTCTGCTACCGCTGTAGTATCAGGCTCCGAATCGTCAATCGGTGACCATTCCGGTGTGACCATCGAAATGGGTTCCAGACATGACTTATCAAGCCGTGAAGAAGTAGGGCAACGACAGGCCGTAGCGGATGAAGCAAGCCAGGGCAACCGTTACCCTCGCTACCCTAGGGTGGAAAAGCTAAGCGAGGGAGAGACCATCTCCTTGAATGCAACCGACACCGCGGAGTGGAAGAGGGTACCCGGGATCGGTACCGTGTATGCCTCCCGTATCGTTAAGTATCATGAGCGGCTGGGCGGCTTTGCCCGTAAGGAGCAGTTACTAGAGGTGTATGGTGTGGATGGTGAGCTGTACGCGCGTATTGCACCCTATATAGAAGTTAGTGGGAGTGTCCGAGGATTGGCCGTTAATCAGTTGGAATTTAGAGAGTTGCTTAGACACCCCTACCTGAGCTACAAGCAGGTGCAAGCTATCGTTTACCTTCGCCACAGAAAAGGTCGTGTCGACTCTATCCAAGAGTTGGGTATGCTTGATGAGTTCACGTCGGACGATATTTACCGGCTCGAACCCTATTTGGAATTTTAGGGGTAGCGTTAATAGTTTGCTTAGTCTATGTGGTTTCTCTCCCGCATGCTGTTTTTTACAATTTATTCTCCCGAATAGGGGATTTGATGAAAATATTATCTATTTTTACCCAAACAAGAACGATTCGTTGAACCTTAACGTGACGCGGTTCGTGGATTAAATGACAGTATTAATTATTTTTTCGTATGAAACCCTTGGCTCGCCTTTCGTTTCTCATCTTGTTCGCAGTTACCCTTCTGCTGTTTGGTGGTTGCGACAACAAACGACCCAAGTCAATCGACCCCGAGTTTTCCCGTTATATTTCGGCGTTTACCAGCGGAAATGTTTCTACAGACGCGTATTTTCAAGTTGAGCTCGCACAAGAGATCCCCGCGGTGGAGTTGAACGCGGAGATTAAAGAGACGCTCTTCTCGTTTTCACCTTCTCTGAAGGGACACGCTCTCTGGGTGAATGCGAACACCGTCCGGTTCATCCCCGAGACGGGACAACTGAAACCGGGAAAAGAGTACCGGGTCACCTTTCACTTGGGTAAACTACTGAGGGTAGATAAGAAATTTCAGCGGTTTCGTTTCTCTACCCGAGTTCACGGGCACAACTTCACGGCCGAAGTCCTGCCTTACTCGCCCATGAGTAGCACGGATCTCACATGGAACGGTGTAGAGGTGTTGCTTAACCTCTCCAATCCCGTTTCCCCGGAAGAGGCTGCCGGGTTATTCGACGTGAAGGGGACACGCGGGTACCGCGTGCGTGCGACTACCGCGGGGGAATCCTCATTTCGTGTTCTGATCGACAGCTTGCAACGTACCAGTAAGCCCGAACAGTACATGTTGATTATTGATGGGAAGGCTATCGGTTCAAAAAAAAGGCTTGAGCATACGATTGACCTTCCCCCGTTTTCAACCGACCACTTCCAGGTGGTTGATGTCCGGGCTGTGCAAGAAGGTGATCCCCATATCCGCGTTACCTTCAGTGACCCCATTTCGCAAAGGCAGGAGCTACATGGGCTTATCGTACCTTCCGGGGTGAATCATTTTACCTACCGAATTGATAAAAACGCGATAAAAATATACCCCGAAACTTTCCCCAAGGGGCAGCTCACCCTTCAAATACACCAAGGTATCCAGAACAGGGAGGGGCTCACCCTCGATAAAACGTACTATTATCAGTTGCAGATACAGGACGATAAGCCGCGGGTGAAATTTGAGAAGAGCGGTAATATCCTCCCCAACGCGGAGCGGTTGCTACTGCCCTTCAGTGCTGTGAACCTTTGGGCGGTGGATGTGCAGGTGGTAAAAATCTACCAGAACAATCTCCTCTATTACCTCCAATCCTCCTCTCTCAACGATGGTTCGTCGAGCGGCGAGTTGCGTCGCTTTGGTCGGCTGGTGATGAAAAAACGAATCAGGTTGGATGGCGATAAAGCGTTGGACCTTACCAGGTGGAATCGCTTTAATATCGATCTTTCGGAAATGATCAAGCGGGATCCCGGTGCGTTTTACATGGTGCGCCTTTCCATGCAGCCTGACTATTCGCTCTACCACTGCGACGGCGTGAGGCCACGGGTACCGGAAGAGGTGCGGCTGAAACGGTTTTCGGATGAGCTGCTTTCTAAAGAGGATGAGGCAGTGTGGGATCAAGCGATATCCTATTACTACGATCCGCTCGACTGGAACGTTTATAACTGGGAGGAGCGGAATGATCCCTGCAAACCGTCTTACTACATGAACCGCGAGCGCACCATCCAGACCCTGGTCATGGCATCAAACGTGGGACTGATTGCTAAAGCAGGGCAAGGTGATCGCCTGTCGGTGGTTGTTACCGATATCCTTTCTACCCAACCCCTGACTGGGGCAGAGGTGACCCTTTATAACTACCAGATGCAGGTGATAGGTACCGGGAAAACTGATGCCAACGGCTTTACCGATATAGATTATAAGGGGGGACGTCCCTTTCTGGTAATGGCTACCACCCGGGGTGGTGATATGGGCTACTTGGAGGTACAGGAGGAAGCTTCACTGTCGCTTAGCCGCTTCGACGTGAGCGGGAAAGAGGTACAGGAAGGGCTAAAAGGATACATCTATACCGAACGGGGCGTTTGGCGGCCCGGGGATAGCCTTCACGTTTCGTTTATCCTGGAAGATCGGGAAAAGAGGCTGCCGGAAAGGCACCCAGTGACGCTCGAGGTATATACCCCACGGGGACAATTTTACCAACGGCAGGTCAAGAGCTTGGGGTTGAACGGGTTCTACACGTTCACCGTGACTACTGATCCCAACGCGGAGACCGGTATGTGGCAGGCCCGGGTGAAGGTGGGGGGTACCACGTTCTATAAGCCACTTCGGGTGGAAACCATCAAGCCCAACCGGCTGAGGGTAAGGCTTGAAACCGACTCCATCATTGATGCAACGGGAGGTGCCATCACCGGGCGGCTCACGTCGCGGTGGTTGCACGGTGCCCCGGCATCGAACCTGAAAGCGGAAGTGGACCTCACGCTCGTCGCCTCGGATAACCCGTTCAGCGGCTATCCCGGTTACATTTTCAACAATCCGGTTGTGAAATTCGAAACGAGCCGGACGAAGCTGTTTGAGGGGATCCTTGACGCCACCGGTGCGGCTACGGTAAGTGCACAAGTACCGGTTGCCGAAAGTGCGCCGGGAATGCTGAGAGGCAATATCCTATCGAGGGTCTACGAGGGTGGGGGAGACATGAGTTTTTACGGGCAAACAGTTTATTACTCACCCTACCGTACCTACGTAGGGGTGCAACCCCCTGCCACGCGTGTTGGCCAGTTTCTTGAGACCGATGTTCCCATCACGTTCAACGTGGCGATGGTGAACCCGTTTGGGAAACCGATTGCCGGAAACGTGGAGTACCGCGTCTACAAGCTTAACTGGAGCTGGTGGTGGGATAGTTCCGGGGAGGAGCTGGGTGCCTATGTGAACAGCACGGCCGCCGACGTGGTAGCCACGGGGGAGGTCCCGCTTGCGCAAGGCAAAGGGAAGATAGATTTCCAGGTGGATTACCCTGACTGGGGCCGTTACCTGCTCCTGGTAAATGACCGCGAGGGGCATCATACCGCGGGTACCATCTTTTACGTTGACTGGCCCTCGTGGCGGGGTCGTTCAGCCAAGGGCGACCCGGAGGGATTGACCATGTTGACGTTTACAACCGATAAGCCGTCGTACGACGTGGGTGAGGTAGCCACGGTCATCCTTCCGAAAAGTTCTCAGGGGCGGGCACTGATCACCGTTGAGAACGGATCGGGCATCCTCCAGCGCGAGTGGGTGAAAACCTCTGCCGATACAGATACCAAGTACACGATCAAGGTGACCGATAAGATGGCACCCAACTTCTACGTTTTCGCCACCATGCTGCAGCCGCACGCGCAGACGGTGAACGACCTTCCCATAAGGTTGTACGGGGTTGTGAACGTGGGTGTGGAGAATAGTAACAGCTTTTTGGAACCGGTTATCCGGATGCCGGAGACGCTTCAACCTGAGAAGGAGTTCACCGTTTCGGTGTCGGAAAAAGCCGGTAAGCCGATGACCTATACCCTCGCGATCGTGGACGAGGGGTTGCTCGACCTCACCTCTTTTAAAACACCAAACGCGTGGGATGAGTTTTATGCCCGTGAGGCACTCGGCGTGCGTACGTGGGATCTGTTTGATCGCGTGTTGGGAGCCAGTAGTGCCGCAATGGGCCCGCTGCTGAGTATTGGTGGTGACGAGGCGTTGAAGCCATCGCGTGACAACGTGAACCGCTTCAAACCCGTCGTCCAATTTATTGGGCCGTTCGCCTTGAAGGGGAACGAGACCAAGGTACATACCCTTCGCCTACCCCAGTATGTTGGCTCGGTGCGGGTGATGGTGGTGGCAGGTGGCGGTGGTGCCTATGGTAGCGCGGAGAAGACGGTGGCGGTGAAGAGCGACCTAATGACGCTCTCTACCCTTCCCAGGGTATTGGGGCCGGGAGAAGAGGTGTGGCTACCGGTGAACGTTTTCGCGGAGAAAAGCGTAAAAAATGTGCAGGTTACCGTTAAGACCGGTGGATTGCTTACGGCGGTTGAAGAGACCACCAAAACATTGTCGTTCGATGAACCGGGTGATGACATCCTATTCTTTAAGCTCCGTTCCGGCAAGTCGACCGGCGCCGAACAGGTGATTATTCAAGCATCGGGTAACGGTGTGTCGTTCTCCGAGACGATCGATATTGCTATCCGTAACCCCAATATACCCACTGTGATCACGCGAGCACAACTCGTTGAGCCGGGCGAGACAGCCCAGCTCGAGGTAGAGACCGGTAGCGTGGAGCCCGGGGATTGGGCCACGCTTGAGCTCTCCCGCTTGCCGAGTGTCAACTTCAGCCGTAACATAAATTACCTATTGGAGTATCCCCACGGCTGTACCGAGCAGATCACCTCCCGCGGTTTCCCCCTCCTCTACATCGAGGAGTTCACCGCGTTGAGCGATGAGCAGAAGCAGCGGGTGCATGAGACGGTGGACGAGGTCATCCGTCAGATATCTTCCCGCCAGCTGGCCGATGGTGGCTTCATGTTCTGGTACGGGGATAACTACTCCGCGGAATGGGCTACCACCTACGCGGGCCATTTCTTGATCGAGGCGATGAACCGGGGCTACGAGGTGCCAGAGGCCGTACTTTCGCGTTGGACACAGTTCCAGGTGAAGCTCGCTCAGAACTGGTTACCCACGAACCCCAACCTTGGTTATTATAATTACTCGATGATTGATCTACAGCAGGCCTATCGACTCTATACCTTGGCGCTGAGCGGTAACGCGGAGTTGGGGGCGATGAACCGACTGCGGGAGTTGCCCAGCTTATCATTACAAGCCAGATGGCGATTGGCGGCAGCCTACGCGGTCGCGGGTAGGAGGGATGTGGCAAATTCGCTCGTGTTCAACGCGACAGATGAGGTGGAGGAGTACAGCTTCAATAACGACACCTATGGCAGCTCGGCACGTGATCAGGCAATGATCCTGGAGACCTACCTGTTGCTGGACAACCTGGAGAAGGCGATGCAGTTGGCACCCACGGTCGCCCAATCCCTCTCTGCCAGTTACATCACCACACAGTCGGCTTCGCTCGGGCTGGTCGCCATGGCGCAACTCGCTGAGAGGATCGGTGACGGGAATATCGATGCCGACTGGTCGTTGAACGGCAAGGCAATGGAGAGGGTGAATACGCCCAAGGCGATGCATCAAGAGGCCATTGAGCCGGCGAATCACCTGTCGGTCGGTCTTACCAATAACGGTGAAGGTGCCTTGTACGCCCGTTTATCAGCGCGTACGGTACCCGCGGCCGATGCCGATCTCGGGCCAAAGCAAGGGCGTCTACGGCTTTCCGTGCGGTACGTTGGGCTTGATGGTAAGCCGTTGGAGGTGAAGTCGCTCGCGCAAGGCAGTGAGTTCCTTGCTATTGTGACTGTTCAGAATAGCGTGGAGCAGCCATTCACCGATTTGGCGCTCACGCAGCTCTTCCCTTCCGGTTGGGAGATATTTAACGAGCGGATGCTTGATGAAGCGGCCTTGGAAAGTGAAGGAGGGTACAACTACCGTGACATCCGGGATGACCGGGTGCTGACCTACTTCAACCTCGGTACTGGTCAGTCGAAGAGCTTCAGGGTTCGCCTGCAGGCGGCCTATCGCGGAAAATTCTATCTCCCCGCGGTATCGTGCCAGGCGATGTACGCGCCAGCTGAGGAGGCCAGAAACAGCGGAACCTGGGTCACGGTTGAGTAACGCTGTTGATGCTTGTGTTTGGAGCGATTTAATGGGACGTGAAAAGGGCAGGGTGTGCGTCGGTGAAGGATGAGATAAAGAAAGAGATAGTAGGGTCCGCTATCGCTAACGTGAGAAGGTTTTGGAAGCGGGTGCGTGGCTGGAGCCTACGGCGTAAGATCATTTTGTCTCTTTTGATCGCTTTGTTGTTGGTGTACATCTTCTGTTTGCCGGCTACACTGTTTGATCCGTCTTACAGCACGGTGGTGACCGACCGGAATGGTGAACTTATGGGTGCCCGTGTTGCAGGGGATGGGCAATGGCGTTTTCCGCCAACGGCAACCGTGCCCGACAAGTACGAGGTATGCCTTATCCAATTTGAGGATCGCTACTTTTACTCCCATCCGGGGGTGAATCCATTGGCGCTTGGAAGGGCGCTGGTACAGAACGCACGGGCAGGGCGAATCGTGAGTGGTGGGAGTACCCTCACGATGCAGGTAATCCGGTTGTCGCGCCAAAACCGGCGTACCTATGTCGAGAAGCTGATCGAGATGGTTCTTGCCACCCGTTTGGAACTCTCTCGCTCCAAAAAGGAGATAGTGGCCCTATACGCCTCACATGCGCCGATGGGTGGCAACGTGGTGGGTATTGATGCCGCATCGTGGCGTTACTTTGGGCACGCCCCCGAGTCGCTTTCGTGGGCCGAAGCAGCCATGTTGGCCGTACTGCCCAACTCTCCCGCGTTGATTCACGTCGGTAGGGATAGAGAGGGGCTGCAGCGTAAACGAGACCGCTTGTTGCGTCGACTGTTTGACCACGGCCTTATTGACCAGACCGATTATGAGCTAGCCCTTTTAGAACCATTACCCGATCGGCCTCGCCCCCTCCCTCAGGTTGCTCCCCACTTGGTGACACGCTTTCACCTGCAACGCCCCGGGACACGTGTTCGGTCGACCGTAAACAAGCACATGCAGATGCGGGTGGAGGAGGTGCTTAGTCGCTGGAACAGTGAGTTCGCAAGCAACCATATTTTTAACCTGGCTGCCCTAGTGGTGGACCTCGATCGTAATGAACTCCTCGCCTATTGCGGGAACGTGGGGTTCGGGTCGAACCAGCGCGGCGGGCAGGTGGACATTATTCAGTCACCACGTAGCACGGGCAGCATCCTGAAGCCTTTCCTCTACGCCGCGATGCTGGAGGAGGGAAACCAACTACCCACCGAGCTAATTCCCGATATCCCCATTAACGTGAATGGTTTTGCCCCCCAGAATTTTAGTCTTGATTACGATGGAGCAGTGCCCGCCGACGAGGCGTTGGCACGCTCGTTGAACGTGCCCGCTGTACTTGCTTTGCGGAAGTACAGCGTCCCTAAGTTTCATGACCTGCTGAAGAGTGTAGGGCTAACCACGCTGCATCGCCCGGCCGAACATTACGGTCTCTCCCTGATCTTAGGTGGCACCGAGGGTACGTTGTGGGATGTAGCTAACGCTTATGCACGGTTGGCTTATACTGTGACCGATTACAACCGGGATCGAAAGTATTATCAGCATGGACCCTTCCAAGCTTCGCTTGACACAGAAGTGAGTGTTAGGGAGTCGGATAATAGAACGGCGATACCCGGGCAGGTCGCTGGGAAAAATGGTAAAGACCAAGCATCGGGTACCTGGGAGGTGAATGATGCTCCCCCCTTTCGTGCCGGTGCCGCTTGGCTTACGCTGAAGGCGTTGACTAATGTGAACCGCCCCGAGGAGTTGGACCGTAGCTTCGTTCCGTCGGTTCGGGAGGTGGCCTGGAAAACGGGTACCAGTTACGGTTTACGTGATGGTTGGTCTGTGGGTATTACCCCGCGCTACCTTGTCGCCGTATGGACGGGCAACGCGAGTGGTGAGGGACGTCCCGGCCTCACGGGTGCACGCACCTCGGCCCGGGTAATGTTCGACCTGTTCAACCTGCTGCCCCCCACCGGCTGGTTTGACTGTCCCTACGGCGAGCTGGTAGAGGCGGCCGTTTGCCGCGAGAGCGGGCAGCTGCGCGGGATGCATTGTCCGGAAAATTCTATCGACACCCTACTCCTCCCCGCGAAAGGATTACAAGGTTCGGTATGTAGCTATCATAAGCGGATACATGTTTCAGACGACGGTCGTTACCGCGTTCGTGAGACGTGCGCTGGCACTAGGGGTATCCGATCCGTTTCGTGGTTTCAGTTGCCTCCCTCGTGGGAGTGGTATTACAAGCAGAAGCATCCCTCCTACCGTTCGTTGCCCCCCTTCTCCCCCGAGTGTAGCTCGGGAAGTAGTTTTGATACAGAGATGCAGTTTATCTACCCTTTTCCAGGTGCGGTGTTGCGGCTCACTAAGCAGTTGGATGGGTCATTCGGTAACGTTGTTTTCGAGCTGGCGCACCGCCGCCCTTCATCCCGCGTTTACTGGCACCTGGGTGGTGATTACGTGGGAGAGACATCCGGTATCCATCGGATGGCGTTCTCCCCCGGGCAGGGCGAGCATACGTTAACGGTGGTCGATGAAGCGGGCAATTCGCTTGCACTCCGGTTTACGGTAGAGTAAGAGGTATGGCTTTCACCTGATGGAAATCATGTGAACCGGGGAAAAAAGGGGTGATAAATTGAAAAAAAATTCCAACAGTGTCAAACAAGAATTATTTTTATTACTTTTGCGCCGGCTTCGTCTACATTTAATCGCGGAGTTAAATGTATCGTGTTGAGAGTAATCGTGTGAAACGAGCAAAAAATCATTGACGCGCAGGCGTATGGTTAAGGCAAGTTTCGTACAAAAAAACACACTTAATAAAGTAATTGTATGAAAAAAAAGATTGTTTTTATTGTGCTATTCGCATCATTCTTTACTATTGGAAAGTCACAGCTCAAGGATGTCACCTTCACGCTTTCGCCCATGATTGAGCATACCTGGTGGAACGATAACCTGACTATCGACAACAGCACCTTCTGGGGTGGTCGGGTAGGTTTCGGTTTCGGTCCGATGTTTGAGGTGCGGGGCTACTACCAGCGTTCACTGGATGTCCAGGCTACTTTGCGTTCGATCGATTGGAAGGTAACAGATGATTGGGCCGAAAAGATGGTCGGTTCGCACGTGGATATGCAGCGTTACGGCGGTGAGTTAAAGCTCAACTTGATCAAGAACCGGATTTTCTCGCCATATTTCACTGTAGGGGGTGGTGTTCAGCGGTTCACTTATCAGCTTCCGTCAAAGGAGGATCCGCTTGCCTTACTCGATATAAAGGAGGAGCAGCTCTTTGGCGCCTTGGGGCTGGGGGCGAAATTTCGTTTATCCGATCGTCTGGATTTTACCCTTGAGGCCAAGAATAACTTCTTCAACGTGAGCGACCAAAGTTACTATTTGAATCCCAATTACGTCTTGAAGGAAGATGAGAACAACCGGTTGCACAACTGGGCGGCCGTTGCCTCGCTCGACTTTTACCTGGGAGGTATGAAGGCAGATGATGACGAGCTTTCTCGCGCATATGCCCGCCTCTTTTCTGACGGGTTTAGCGGCATGAAGTTCGTGCTTGAGCCGGGCGGTGTTTACGTGGACTTCCATGATACTTCACTATTAACCGACCAGTATTTCTTGGGTGCATCGGCAGGGATAGATTTCTCATCACTTGTGGGTATTCGCGCCTTCTATTATCAGGCTACAGAAGAACCTGGCAAACCTTCTTTGGATCTCGGCAAAAACCTGGCCATGTACGGTGGTAACCTGATCGCCCGGTTGAACCAGCCACGTGGGGTGACCCCTTACCTCTTGCTCGGTGCGGGATACATGAATGTGAAAGAGGGATACGTCGTGAGAGGTAATCTTCCGGCACCGCCCTCGAGTTTATTTGCCATGGGGGGTGCTGGGCTGGAGATCCCGTTATCCAGATACATGGCCCTACACGGGAGCGTGAACGCCCTGTTCTCGCCCGAGAGAGGTACCGATGCAGCCGAGGTACTGAACCCCTCTCAAGTGAAGACGAGTCTGATGTATCAGGCAGGCTTGAGGTTTAACTTGGGTAAGGCGGTGGATACCGATATTGCCTATCGTGAAGTTACTCAGCGGGCTGTTCATGAAGAGAGAGAGTACAGTAACGAACAGATCAACCAGTTACGGGCTGAATACCAAGAGCAAATCGCGATGTTGAATGCGGAGCTTGACTCGGTTACGCAAGCCCAGGATTATACGCGGGCAGCCGAGATTATGCGTGAACGGGAAGCCGTGGATTACTCCCTGCAGCACCTGGATACCTCCCTTGCAGATGGTAGTACGTTGGTTCGGATGACCGAGGATGACTTGAATCGCCTTGTTAATGACGTGATTCGTGAAACCCGTCGTAGCGCGTACGACTATTATACCAGCCAGGCTGCCGTGGTGGAACCCTCTAGGGAGCTGACCGACAGGCTGGATGACTTAGAGCGGAAGCTTGATCGTAACTTCGTGCAGATGAGTCAAGCGGGTCAGGCAACCACTCCCAGCACGACCACGGTGATCTCCGACCGGACAACTGCCACCCGGGATATTGCCCCGAGGGGCGACGCGGTTTCTCCCGGTAGGGTTGAGGGACGTTTCTTCAAGTTGAATCGCCTGAGCGTGTTCACCGGGTTAGGTTTTGGTGATATGACCGCGTGGAACGTGGGCGGTCGTGGCTACCTGCAGATCGGGGATACCGAGTTGGATTTCGTGCCCGAGTTTTACGTGGGTATGGGCGATAAGAACGGTTTAGGCCTGTCGGGCAATGTGGTGTACAACTTCCTGCAATCCGACTCTTTCGTGCGCCCATACGTCGGTTTGGGACTGGGTATTTTCCACGGGAAGAACGTGCATTATGGAACCAACGTTATCATAGGTGCCGATATTCAATTCTTGGGTGGAAACCTGTTCGCGGATTACTCTTGCAGGAAGTGGTTCAAGCAAAACCAGTTGGCTGTAGGGTACCGTTTCGTTTTCTAGATGGAGTAATCGTATGAAAAAAGTGATCTTTTTCTTGGCGTTCGCGTTCATTGTCGCGGGCATCTTGCCGGCGGGAGCTCAAGAAGTATCTTCGCCCAAGGAGCTGGTGATAGAGAAGCAAGAGCTGATGAACGCGTTGCGCCAAATCTCAGATGCGGTGTGGGATATGGAAGAGCAGAAAGTCCGCCCACGGGTGGAAGAGCAAGCGCTGCAATATCGGTTAGACCGGCTTGAGAAGATGATATTGGACCTTTCCCTCTACCTGGGATTGAGGCCAACAGGGGTAGGGGGGCAGAACAGCATCGTGATCGACCGAATGCGTGATGTGGCCTCTCCCTATTACTACCCGTTCCAGTCTGGTTCGGCCGGAGTTCAAAGAGAGCTAAGCGATGGGCGCTACCCGGACACGTTTCAAGGGGTGCCCGTTGACAGTACTGGGCGTATCGATTCGTTACAGTTGATGATGCGATCGCTTTCGTTTCAACTTGACAGCTTGCACCGGCTTGTTTACGCGGAGGTGCAAGCCGCTACCCCAGAAGCTTTGGTCATCACACCCGAAACGCCTGACGCGCACGAGCAGGCTGTCGTTCACGAATCGGTTGTTGCACCTCCTACGCCCGTTCAACCTGCTTTTGACCGTTTCAAGTCGCAAGTTTTCTTCGACGTTTCGTCTGCCGCGTTGACGAGTGAGGGTAAGGGTGCGCTGGATGAGATCGTCGCCATTATGGAGCGAAACAGTGGTTTGGTTGCCTCCGTTTCGGGTAGTTCCAGCCGCGAGGGCAATGCCGTCTATAATGAACTCCTATCGCGTAAACGCGCTGAATCGGTACGGGACTACTTGAACGATGCCGGGATTAAGGCGGAAAGGATCGTTTTGGAATCGGCCGGGATAGATAAAGAATCAGACCTGTTGCTTTATGGCAGGCGTGTGGATATTGTCTTGTCGTTGGGGGATGGGGATGAATAATCTTAGGACAGATCTTTGAAACTGTGGAATTTTTCCACAGTTTCAACAAAAAGGGGGGGAGAAGACCATTTCTTCCCCCCTTTTTGGCTACTTTCGTAGTGTAGATTCATTGAGAATTGAATTACGCGCATTGATTTTTTAATCCAACCAAAACCTTAACTATGTTTTTATTCGCTGCGTAGCGATTACGGAGGCTTAAAAACATAGTTATTTTTTGTTCTCCTCCTTCATCACGTTTCTTTCGCTTCGTTTTCTTATGCGTTTCATGCATGGTCCTTATTTGGCTCCAAGCTAAGTATAAACTACACCTACTCAACTATGGTAACCCAACCGTACTTGTCGGGCTCATCACCGTACTGGATGGCGCGGAGCTTATTGTACAGCCTTTCGCTGATGGGTCCTGCCTTACCGTCTTTGGAGAATTCATAGGTGCGGTTCTCGCCCAGGTCGTCAATCCGGGAAATGGGACTGATTACCGCGGCGGTTCCACATGCACCTGCTTCTTCAAAGGTGGACAACTCCTCCACGGGAATCGGTCGCCGCTCTACTGTAAGACCCATCTCTTCGGCTAACTGGATTAAACTCTTGTTGGTGATGGATGGTAGGATCGACTCCGATTTTGGGGTGATGTAGCTGTTCCCCCTGATGCCGAAGAAGTTAGCGGGACCACACTCGTCGATGTACCTCTTCTCCCGGGCATCCAGGTAGAGTACTGCCGAATAGCCCTTTTCATGCGCGATCTGACCTGCCTTAAGACTGGCGGCGTAGTTCCCTCCCACCTTAAAGGTGCCGGTACCCAGCGGCGCGGCGCGATCATACTCCCGGATGATGACCATCGGGGTGGGTTTGAACCCCTCTTTGAAATAGGGGCCTACCGGTGTGACGAAGATGAGAAACGTGTACTCGATAGCTGGCCTAACACCCACCTGCGCGTTCGTCCCAATGATCAGGGGACGGATGTAGAGCGAAGCCCCACTCTCGTAGGGGGGTACGAAACGCTCGTTTTTCTTCACCACGAGTTTCACCATCTCTTCGAATAGCTCTACGGATGGCTGGGCCATCATGATGCCCCCGCAGGAGCTTTGCAGGCGCAACGCGTTCTCGCGCATCCTGAAAATGCGCACCTTCCCATCCTTACCCCTAAAGGCTTTTAACCCTTCAAAGGCTTCCTGGCCATAATGGAGGCAGGTGGCCGCCATGTGAAGGTTCAGGTACTCGGAGGTTTCCAGTTCAGGAGCGCTCCACTTCCCGTCGCGGTAATAACTGCGAACGTTGTAGTCGGTCTTCATGTAACCAAAGGAAAGGGTTGACCAATCGATTGTATTCATAGCACTCATATTTTAATGATTTTATACTTTACGTTTCGTTGTTCAAAAACTTTGATGTTTAAGATAATCAATACCAAACGCGTTCAATAATTATTTTAAACATGTCGGTTTGATTGCTTCAGCGTAAACTTTACACCATACAAAAATAAGGTTTTTTCCCGAATTCACCTGTTTTCACAACATAAATGAGTACTTTCGTGTTTCGAGAAATGATTGATCAGGTAACCATAGGGCGCATTCAGGATGCCGCGCAGATAGTGGAGGTGGTATCCGATTTCGTGACCCTTCGCAAGAGGGGGGCCAATTACGTGGGCTTGTGCCCCTTTCACGAGGACCGCAATCCCTCGTTCTCCGTGTCGCCCGCGAAGAATATCTGCAAGTGCTTCGCGTGCGGTGAGGGAGGCACCCCTATCCATTTTGTGATGAAGCACGAGCAGATGACCTATTACGAGGCGCTGAAATACCTGGCGAAGAAGTACCATATCGAGGTCGTGGAGAAGGAGTTTACCGATGAGGAGAGGCGGGCTCAGAGCGACCGGGAGAGCATGTTTATCCTGAACGAGTACGCACGCGACTACTTTGTGAAAACGCTGCACGAGCACCCTGAGGGAAAAGCGGTGGGGCTCTCCTACTTCCGTGAACGTGGGTTTCGAGACGAAATCATCAAAAAATTTCAGTTGGGTTATAGCCTGGAGCAACGCGATGCCTTTTCGATAGAGGCCCAGAAAGCGGGATACCAGCGGGATTACCTGTTAAAGACGGGACTTTCCACCGGCGGTGAACCGGGCCGCCCGCTTATCGACCGCTTCCGGGGAAGGGTGCTTTTCCCGGTTCATACCCTCTCGGGAAAGGTGGTGGCGTTCGGAGGGCGAATCCTCAAAAAGGTGGAGAACACGGGCAAGTATGTCAACTCTCCCGAGAGCGATATCTACTCGAAAAGCAGCGAGCTGTACGGTATCTACTTCGCAAAGAGCGCGATTGTGAAACAGGATAAATGTTTCCTGGTGGAGGGGTATACTGACGTTCTCTCGATGCACCAGGCCGGGATCGAGAACGTGGTGGCTTCCTCAGGTACCGCGCTCACCCGTGGGCAGATCCGGATGATCCACCGCTTCTCGGAGAATATCACCGTTTTGTACGATGGTGATGCGGCCGGTATCAACGCCGCGCTGAGGGGAATCGACCTGCTGCTGGAAGATGGGATGAACGTGAAGGTGGTACTGCTGCCCGAGGGGGAGGACCCCGACTCGTTCGCCAAGAAGCAGAACGCGGAGAGCTTTCATCGGTATATCGGGGAGAACGAATCGGATTTCATACGGTTTAAAACCGAGCTGCTGCTCCAGCAGGTGGGTAACGACCCGATTAAGCGAGCAGGGTTAATCTCGAACGTGGTAGAGAGCATCGCTTTAATACCCAACAGGATAAAACGGTCTGTTTATATCCAGGAGACCGGTCTATTGCTGAACATGGATGAGCGGGTGCTGATTGCTGAAGTCAACCGTGTCCGCAAAAGGAATTACGAACGTAGGCGCGAGGAGAGAAACAGGGAGGAGGCACGAAAGGAGCAAGAAGCGGCACGGCGAGGGCAAGAGGCAGAGCGAGCAGAATCGGCTCAGGTGAGCCGAAACGAGGTGCGTGGCAAAACGGGGATAGACCCCGTTAGAACTGCCCCCACGTCGCGGCGGTTGCTATCTGTTCCTAAAAGTCCTTACGATCGGTTCGAACGGGCCATCTTGCGTTACGTGGTACGTTACGGGAACGTCCCCCTTTACAAGAAGTTCGAGGAACGGAAATGGGGAGAGGGGAATAAGGTGTTCCACGAAAACGTGTTGGTGGAGGTGGGTCCGGGGGTGACCGAGTTCGTGCAGTTCGACCTGGAAAGGGATCGGATAGGGTTTACTAACCCCCTCTACCGGCAAATGTTCGAGGAGGCGTGCGACCATATGACCGATGCGGGTTTCAACGCGGGGCACTACTTCCTTTGTCACCCCGATCCGGAGGTCAGCAAGTTGGCTTCCGAGCTAATGAGCGATCGCTATGAGCTGAGCAAGATCCACGCGAAAATCTTGGGCGAAGAGGAGGGCGATAAGGATTCGAGACTCCTTGAGGAGAACCAGCTGTATCACCTCGTTCCCAGGGCGACCACCGAGTTGAAAAACGCGTATATCCTCCAGAAGATCAAGGAGGTGCGTGAGGAGATGAAGCAGAGTAGCCCGGAGCGGCACGTTGAGTTGATAGGTCAACTGAAACAGCTTCAAGAGGTGAGGAAGGTCCTTGCCAAAGAGCTAGGGGAACGGATCGTGCTGCGGTATTGAATAAAATGAACGCGACATAAATAGAACTTTCGCATGTTATTTAGTGTATGAGCTTTCAGAGCGAAGACCTCGTGAATTTCGTGGGGACACATCCTGTGAAGATTGCGTTGAAAAAGAAAAGCTGTTTGAGCGTAAGCGAGTTATTTTTCTTTTAGCAATCAAGCAGTAGATGGGTCACGAAATTGACGCCAGTCGAGCCTGAAAGTGATAAAACAGTCACACGCGAAAGCTCAATAATATAAATAGACTAAAAGATGTATTTAGAAACCAACGAGGTGGTAAAGCAGTACGCCAACCACCTGGCGCTCGATAAGGTGAGTATCCGGGTACCAAAAGGCTCCATCTACGGGCTACTGGGTCCTAACGGAGCGGGCAAGACCACCCTGATCCGCATCATCACCCGCATTACCGCACCCGATAGCGGCGAAGTGCACATCAATGGGCAACCCTCTAAGGCTGAGGATGTCTACCGCATCGGCTACCTCCCGGAGGAACGCGGGCTCTATAGGAAGATGAAGGTGGGGGAGCAGGCGATGTACCTGGCACAGCTCAGGGGACTCACCAAAAAAGAGGCTCACCGTGCGTTGATGATCTGGTTTAAACGGTTTGGCATCATGGATTGGTACGAACGGAAGGTGGAAGAGCTGTCGAAGGGGATGCAGCAGAAAGTGCAGTTTATCTCCACGGTGATACATGACCCCGATCTGCTGATTTTCGATGAGCCGTTCAGCGGGTTTGACCCCGTGAACGCCGCCATCGTGAAAAACGAGATGCTGCGTCTTAAGGAGGAGGGAAAAACCATAATCCTCTCTACCCACGATATGGAGTCGGTGGAGGAGCTGTGTGATAACATAGCGTTGATCCATAAATCGAAGGTGGTGCTTCAGGGGAAGGTGTTCGATATACGGAAGGAGCACCGTTCCCATACCTTCCGGTTCCGCTTGTTCGGACATCAATTCGATCTGGAACACCCCTCGTTTCAAATGATGTCGGCGGAGCCCTACCACGAGTTTCTTGACGTTCGCATCCGGAAGGTGAAAGAGACGAGTAACGCCGAACTGGCTAAGTTAATCTTCGACCATTTCGAGGTGGTGAGCTACGAGGAGGAGCTGCCTACCATGAACGACGTCTTTATTCAAACCGTAACAAATTAAGCCGAATATGAGTGTATTAGGGTTAGTTATCCAGAGAGAATATATCACGAGGGTACGGAAGAAATCGTTTATTATCCTCACCCTGTTAATGCCCCTGTTAATGGTGGCGTTGGCGTTTGTCCCCTTTTGGCTCTCCACGTTGAACGAAGGTAGCGTGAAGCGGGTGGCGGTCATTGACCATACCGGTATCTATGCCCCGTTGCTGGAGTCGACTGAGCAGTACACCTTCGAGGTGGTGGGCGAACAGGAGGGGCATGAGGCAGAGCAGCAGCTCGGCGGGGAGCTGTTCGCGATACTGCAGATCACGGGCGATCTCAATAAGGAGCCGCGGTCGGCCTCGCTGACCTCCGAGAAGCAGGCTCCGCATGATTTGCAGTCGCTGATTACCCGTACCCTGAACGAGAAGGTAACCAGCCAGCGGTTGGACGAGCTCTCCTCATCGAGCAACGTTGACGAAGAAACCATCGCGCAGGTGCGTACCATCGTGGAGGAGAAAGGTCCGGTCTCCCTTCGCACGTTGCGGATGGGGGGCGATGGTAGCCTGTCGGAATCGTCTACCGAGATGGCGACCATCATCGGGATGGTGTTTACCATCCTTATCTACATGTTTATACTGTTGTATGGTAACATGGTCATGCAGGCGGTGCTGGAGGAGAAGAAAAGCCGTGTGGTAGAGGTGATGGTCTCCTCTGTGAAGCCGGTGAACCTGCTGATTGGGAAGATCGTGGGCATCGGGTTGGTGGGTGTCACCCAGCTGGTCGTTTGGGCCATATTGGGTGGATTGCTGTTTAGCGGGGCATCGCTATTCCTCGCCTCCCCCGAACAGGTTACCGCCCTATCGGCAGATGTTGGTAGCTCCTACGCGGAGGGGGTCATGAGCGCGGTGATGGGGGTTAACTGGTTGGAGATCGGGGTTTACTTCCTCATCTTCTTTATTGGCGGCTACGTGCTGTACGCGGCAATTTTCGCGATGTTCGCCTCGGCGGTAGATAGCGAGGAGGACACCACGCAGTTCATGATGCCGGTAACGCTTATCATCATGTTCGCCTTCTTTGCCGGCTTTTACAGCGTGAGTAACCCCGACGGGCCGTTGGCGTTCTGGGGCTCCCTCTTCCCGTTTACCGCCCCCATCGTGATGATGGTGCGCATACCGTTTGGCATTCCCTTGTGGGAGAAATTGTTGTCGATCGTGTTGTTGTACGGCACATTTATCCTCACCTCCATCCTCGCGGCCAAGATCTACCGGGTGGGCATCTTGATGTACGGGAAAAAACCCACCTTCAAAGAGATGATGAAGTGGGTAAAGTATAAGTAAATATCACGTTATTAAGTTATGAAACGTCGTTTTTTATTGTTTTCGCTATCTGTCGTTGTTGCATTCTCCACTTTCGCGAAACCATCGCCGCGGTGGGTCGACCAGAAATTCTCGATGTTTATTCACTTTGGCCTCTATTCCGTATATGGTGGGGTGTACGAGGGGAAGCCGGTTACCCGCGGTTACAGCGAGCAGATACAGTCGTTCGCGGGTATCTTCAGTGATTGGTACGCCAACACGGCCAGTGACTTTAACCCGGTTCACTGGAACCCGGATAGTATTGTTTCGCTGGCCAAGAGCGCGGGGATGCGCTCGATCGTCATCACTTCTAAGCACCACGATGGCTTCTGCATGTATCACTCCCGGTATACCGGCTTCAATATCGTGGATGCCACCCCTTATGGTAAGGACCTGATGAAGGAGCTGGCCGAGGCATGTAAGAGGGGAGGTATCGATTTCGGCGTCTACTTCTCGCTGATCGATTGGAATTACCCGCATGGCTATCCCATTTCAAGCCACAACGCCGATCCGCTCACCCCACAACATTATGAGTTTAACCTGAAGCAGGTGGAGGAGATCATGACCCGTTACGGGGATATCTCGGAGATATGGTTCGATATGGGTTCACTCACCCCGGAACAGAGCCGCGGATTGTACGAGCTGGTGAACAGGCTTCAACCGGGCTGCATGATAAGTGGGCGACTCGGTAACGATTATGTCGATTTCGCGGTGATGGCCGACAACGAGTACCCCGAGTACAAGATGGGTATGCCGTGGCAGACCGCGGCGTCGATGTTTAACGAAACCTGGGGCTACCGCTCCTGGCAAGAGCGGGGAGAGGTACAGCCGAAGGTGGAGGAGAAGATCGCCAGCCTGGTGAAGGTGGTGAGTCGGGGAGGCAACTACTTGCTCAATATCGGGCCGAGGGGTGATGGTTCGGTCGTCCCGTTCGAGAGCGAGGTGCTTCACGGGATAGGGGAGTGGTTGAAGGTGAACGGTGAAGCGATTTACGGGGCGAAAGCCAACCCGTTTCACCAGTCGGTCGATTGGGGCGACATTACCAGTAATAAAGGTAACCTTTACCTGTTTATCGAAGACCTGCCCGGCACGGGGAAGATCGAGTTAAAAGGTATCGATGGGACCGTTTCGGGGGCCTCCCTTTTATCCTCGGGGGAGCCACTTTCCAGCAGGTTAAGAAACCGTGTGCTGACGATCGACCTGTCGGGCCTATCGGCTGACGAGGTGCTGCCCGTGGTGAAGGTCTCGTTTCGAAATGGTTACTCGGTACTTCCCGATCCTATCGTGAAACGAGAAGCGTTGACCCCGCGGAATGCTATGCCGCTGTTCGGCCATTCGAGTCTGAACTACTACGCGGGCTACAAGAGTCTGATCGGATACGACTGGGCGTGGCAACACCGCCCGGGTCGCTACGTTCCCGAGATTCGCTTCACCGACCAAGAGGTGGGTCGGCAAGTCGTGGTGGAGATAGGTGGTACGCGGCACGAGGTGACGCTCGAACCCACCGCGACAACAGGGGTGACGTTATCCCCTGGCACGGTACGGTGGGGCTCTCTCTACCGGAAGCCGGGACGGGGCGTGTTCGGGAACGTGGAAGAGGAGAGGGCAAGGGAGGTTAACCCCAAGCAACCCGGTTCCCGCTGGGTAGAGGTGACCGGTTTCTGTTACGATGAAGTGTACAGCGAGCCGATCCTGCCCCGGGGGAGCGTGGTCTTTCTCCAGGAGATTGAGTCGCTCGCGGAACAGACCATCGCGGTGAAGCTCACGAGCGGCAACGCGGCATACGTCTTGCTGAACGGGGAGTATATCACGGCCCATTTCTCGCCTCAGCGTGTAGAGAAGCAGGAGGAATTGCTGTTACTCCCGTTACGAGAGGGGAAAAACCAGCTGGTTGTCAAGCTCTACAACGGGTTTGGCAATCTGCTCCATTACGGTATCGAGCCGATAGAGGAGTGGGCTATCCATACGCTAAAGCTTGAGCCCGTACGCCTTGGACGACAGGAGTTCCATCGCGTTTCGCTGCGTGCTGCCGATGCAGAGGCTTTAACATCTTCGGTTGCTTCACCGGTCGTTACTGACGTACCTGATGCCCCGAGTTTTTCAACATCCGTTTCCCCAGCAGCCTATTCGGCTGTCTCCCCGCTTCGGATGAGTAACGTGTCGATTTCATTTTCTGCATCTCGTTGATTTTTTTGCAGTGCATCGATACAGGTATGAAGATAGGCAACATCGAGTTTTCAGACTACCCGGTCTTCCTTGCTCCCATGGAGGATGTGACCGATATCGGGTTTCGGCAGCTCTGTAAGCGGTTTGGTGCTGATGTGGTCTATACCGAGTTCGTATCGAGTGACGCGCTTATCCGTGATGTCAAGCGTACCAAAGAGAAGATCACCTTTGGCGAAGAGGAGCGGCCCATCGGCATACAGATTTACGGGAGCGACCCGGATGCCATGGTGGAGGCGGCGAAAATGTGCGAAGAGGCAAATCCTGACCTCATCGATATCAACTTCGGTTGCCCGGTGCGTAAGATTGCCGGGCGGGGTGCCGGCTCGGGGATGATGCGTACCCCGGAGGTGATGCTCGAGATTACCGAGAAGGTGGTGAAAGCGGTAAAGAGGCCGGTAACGGTAAAGACCAGGCTGGGTTGGGACGAAGAGTCGAAAATTATCGTGTCGCTCGCCGAGCAACTGCAGGATCGTGGCATTGCCGCCCTAACCATCCATGGCCGTACCCGCTCGCAGATGTACAAGGGGGAGGCCGACTGGAGCTTGATTCGGGAGGTGAAGAACAACCCCCGGATCTTCATCCCGATCATTGGGAATGGGGATGTGGATAGCGTGGAACTGTGCAAGCAGCGGTTTAATGAGACGGGTGTTGACGCGGTGATGATCGGGCGGGGTAGCATAGGAAGACCCTGGTTCTTCCGGGAGTTGAAGCATTACCTGCGCATGGGAGAGCTACTGCCCAAAGAGCCTTTTCAATGGTACCTGGATATACTCAAGGAGCAGGTGACGGGGAGCGTGGAGCGATTGGGCGAGTTCCGGGGTATTTTGCATAGCCGCCGCCACCTGGCGGCCACACCTCTGCTCAAGGGAATACCTGATTTTCGGCCAACGCGTATCGCGATGCTCCGTGCAGAGACGCTCGATGAGCTGTTTGCCATCCTCGATGATATCCCCGAGAGGTTTCAACTGGAGTAGCGGAGTTGGCTTCTCCAACTAGAAACATTAAACTTGTACCCTCTGAAGTCTTTCATCCCGTTTCAAATGGATATACTTTTCTAACGAAGGTATTCAAATTGCAATGAATTAACTCAAATTACAACCATATGCTCAAACTGAAACGAACGACCCTTTTTTATCCGCTGGCAGGTGTTGCTGCCCTAGCCTCGTGTGGAGGCGAAAAAAAGGCGGAACAAAACAGTCCGCTGAATATCATCTATATCATGACCGATGATCATACGCGGCAAATGATGAGCTGTTACGACAACCGCCATATAGAGACACCAAACCTGGACCGGATAGCGGCTGATGGGGTAATCTTTCGCAACGCGTACGTGGCGAACTCCATCTCGGGGCCCAGCCGTGCCTGTTTGCTGACCGGGAAGCACAGCCACGCGAACGGGAAACTGGATAACCATACCGTGTTTGACGGAAGCCAGCAAACGGTGCAGCAACTTCTCAAGGAGAACGGGTACCAAACGGCCATGATCGGGAAGTGGCACCTGGATAGCGAGCCTACCCACTTCGACCATTGGGAGATACTCCCGGGACAGGGGCACTACTACAACCCCGAGTTTATCACTCCCCAGGGGCGGACGCACTACAAAGGATATGTCACCGATATCATCACCGATATGGGTGTGGAGTGGCTTGACAAACAGCGAGACAAAGAGAAGCCGTTCGTGCTGTTCCTGCACCACAAGGTGGCGCACCGGATCTGGATGTCTGACACCACCCACCTGACACTTTTCGAGGATAAGCAGTTTGAGCTCCCCGAAAATTTCTACGACGACTACGCGGGTCGCGTTGCAGCTTCCAGGCACGAGATGGGTATTTACAAGGATATGGATTTAACCTACGACCTCAAGATGTTGCACCCCACGCTAGAGACACGGCTCGGCAAAGCCTACGAGCATGGGGAGTACGCGCGGTTGGATTCGGCACAGAAAGCCGCGTGGGATGGTCACTACCAGCCCATTATCGATCAGTTTATCGAGGCCGACCTCCAGGGTAGGGAGCTGGCCGAGTGGAAGTACCAACGCTACATGAGGGATTACGCCAAAACCGTTCAGTCGCTTGATGAAAACGTGGGGCGCTTGCTGGATTACCTGGAAGAGAACGGGATGCTGGAAAATACCGTTATCTTCTACACCTCTGACCAGGGCTTCTACATGGGTGAGCATGGGTGGTTCGACAAGCGGTTCATGTACGAGGAGTCGTTCAGCACGCCCCTCGTGATGCACCTGCCGAAACGTTTTAAGAAGCGGGGTGAGATTGACCAGTTGGTGCAGAACATCGATTTCGCCCCCACTATGCTGGATGTAGCAGGTATTGAGATCCCATCGGATATACAAGGAGTTTCGCTCCTCCCGTTACTGAAGAGAGATCGAGCCCCACGCCATTGGCGGAAATCGCTCTACTACCACTACCATGAGTTCCCCGGGGAGCACGCGGTACGTCGTCACTACGGGGTGAAAACGGAGCGGTACAAGCTCATTCACTTCTACGGGGAGGATATCGATGAGTGGGAGCTGTTTGACCTGGAGAGCGACTCGCTGGAGATGCACAACCTGTATGGAGAGCCGGGCAACGAAACCTTGGTGAAGGAGTTGAAGGCCGAACTGAAGCGGTTACAGATCTTGTACGAGGACCCGATCCTGGAGAAATATCCGCTTTAGGTTTTTGCTTTTCAAAGAGCGGCTCTCTGGTAGTGTTAGGTAATCACTGATTTAACGGAAAATTCGGGTTTTAATGTTATAAAGAGTTATTCTGTGAAAGCGACAAATGATTGAGCAGGATAAATCCCTTAAGATTTAATCGTTTTTTAGCGGCTCGTTCTTAAAAAACAGTATATTTGTACCATATTGGTACACGTTTAAATGAATGGATTATGGTTATTGTAAGTAGCAGAGAGTTCAGGAGCAAGCAGAAGAGCTACCTCGACAAAGTGGACGAGGGGGTGGAGGTAGTTATCACGAGGGGCAAAAACAGGTCGTACCGGATTATCCCGGTGACGGGGGATGATACCCTGATGAGCAAGGCGGATTTTTTCGCCAAGATTGATAAGGCGTTAGAAGAGGCTGAGCAGGGAAAGGTTACTAGGATTAATTCTGAAGAGGAGCTTTCCGTTTTTTTTGACAGTTTATGATTTATACCCTAGAATTTGTTGATTCTGCGAAAAAGGATATTCAACGCTTAAAGAGAAACGAACCTTTGGCTTATCGTAAGGTAATGAGGTTAATCGCGGAGCTAAGGATGCACCCTACGACCGGAACGGGTCGTCCTAAGCCGTTGCTGGGGGACAGGACGGGGCAATGGTCTCGTAGGATTACTCAAAAACACCGTTTGATTTACAAGATAGATAGCGATCGGGTAATTGTGCTGGTTCTTTCTTCTTGGGGGCATTACGACGATAAATAGATGGATGTATAAAACCGATAGGTTCCATACACCGAAACACAAAAGATAAAATAATCGTATGAGAAAAACAATCTTGTCCCTTCTCCTTTTCACGGCGGTTGCTACTACAGCTTCCGCGCAAACAACGGGGATTATCGCCGATGTGATCCGTAAAAGCATGGAGCAAAAAGTGGCCTCGATGCAGGAACTGATTCAGTTTGACGATATGAAAGCCGAACAGCTTTTCAAGGTGGAGTGCGCCTACCTGTTCGAGGTGCGGAAGGTAGAGGGTTGCAGGTTTTGTAACAAGAAGAAGCGCATTGAAAGACTGCAAGAGAACCGCGATAAAAACCTGCAGATCATCCTCGACCGCGATCAGTACATTAAATACAGGGCGATTGAGGACGACCTCATCCAGAAGAGGCCATTATGGGCTGAGTAAACGGTCGGTTCCAGGGGGTTACTCCGCGACCTATCTCGTTTCGGCCCCCGTTACCACATCGATGAATGGCCAAGTAAATAAGCGGTGGGTGCAATCAATCCCTCAGTTCCCGGAGCTTCTGGAAGTCGTTGGGCGTAATGTGGATGTTGTCGATAATCAGCGGTTGCGCTACCTCCCGGGGGGAAAGAATATCTTTCGCGAACCCGCTGCTTCGGGTACCAAGGGTGTCGGGGGCGACCGGTCTATAGCTTTCATCCCCCGTTATCAGGAAGAGGGCTTGACCCAACAGCACATCCTTGGTGTCACCCAGGGGTTTCCAGTAAGCTACTTCACCAAATCCCTCTTTCAACGGGTGGTCTGGTACCAAATGCCCGGTGCTACTGAAGTTATTGTTATCCTTGTCAGCGTAGATGGCCACGATGGGTTGCATGCCCCAATTTTCCAACGTGTTTTTTTCACTCTCAGTCAGCTTCTTCTCATCGTATAGGTTGATAGCACGGCCCTTGTGCGTGTCGTAAGCGTGGATTGTCCACGATGCCGTGTACTTGCCCCCTGTGTTGCTGCCGATATGCACCACATTCATGTAGGACCTCAGGCAAAAGAGGGTAAGCTCGGAGGCCGAATAAGAATTATCCGTTGCTATGATGTAAACCTTGTTTAAATCGAGGTTGGCGCGCAGCGGGTTTGGGTTAAAGGGATTGTACGTGCCCAGGTAATCTTTTCGGTCGTATTTGTACTTATCGATTTCATCAGCCTCTTCGTACCACTTGTCGAACACCCGGTTCAGATAGTCGTTGTAGTCCATTACAATGAAGGGTGACTTCTCCTCCACGACACTCCGCGGGGCGATAAGGGAGGCCAGGTAGATGGCCGATGAAACGGACCCGCCCGTGTTGTAGCGAAGGTCCAGCACCAGATCGGTAATCCCTGCCTGCTTGAAGCGGCTGAACACCTGGTAGAGGTGGTGGTTAAACTCGTTGTAGAAATCGGTATAAAACAGGTAACCAACCTTTTTATCCCCGATGGTGTACAGGGTGTCGAGAATGACCGGATCCTTTCTGCTGTTGTTGGGGGTGATGGTCACCTCTTTATCTTGAACGATTTGCTCTCCCGAAAAGCGGTAGGTCGTGAAGGTCACCGCATCGTTCCCGTAAAATTGGTTTATATCCTCACGGCTCACGTAGGTTGCCCCGTCGCGTTCCACGGTGGTGATGGAGCGACCGTTGAGTTTCCCAATCAGGTCGAGCCGTTTCAACCCGGCATTGTCCGCCGGACTGTCGGCGTAGATGAATTTAATGCAGGCATAGACCTCTTCGTCCAAGAAGAAAAACCCCAGGTCATAGCCAAACGATAGCGATTGCCCCGAAAACCCGGCCAAAAGGTCTTGGATATCATCGGTAATCCAGGACCACCCGTTCTTGGTGTCGGTGGGGTGCAACAACCGGTAGAAGTATTCCGTGGGATTGGTGTCGGTAAGCCTTGGCTTTTTCTTGACCATATCGTCCGCCCAGTAGTAGTAGGATGACATCCCGTCGTACACGAACTGTGACACGGGGTTCACCTCTCCCTGTATCTCGTGTGTTTCACAGGAGGTTAGCAGCGCTACGCTGATGGCAGCAATCAGGGGGAGGAGCAGGTATATTTTTTTCATGTTGTGGCTGTTTTACCTGTTACGGGTCTGTTTTATATATTTAATATTCCCTTCCCTTGACGGGTTATAACCGGCTCATCTGAAGTGCAATCGACCACGGTGGAGGGTTCCGTGTCGCCTATGCCACCATCGATCACGATACTGGCTATCTCTCCCCACTTCTCATGAATTAGCTCGGGGTTGGTGCTGTATTCGATCTCATCTTCACCAATTTTGACGGAAGTATTTAGCACCGGGTTGCCAAGCTGTGCCACGATCTCCCGGATGATGTTGTTATCGGGGACGCGGATGCCCACCGTCTTTTTGTTCTTGTAAATCTTGGGAAGCGAAGAGGTGGTGGGCAGGATAAAGGTAAAGGGGCCGGGCAGGTTTCGCTTCATGAGCTTGAACGTGGGGGTGTTGACCTTCGCGTATTCGCTAATCGCGCTCATGTCGTTGCAAATAATGGAGAGGTTACTCTTTTGAGGGTTGATGCCTTTTAACCCGCAGATTCGCTCCACGGCCCGCACGTTCAACGCATCACACCCCATGCCGTAGAGGGTGTCGGTCGGGTAAATCACGATGCCCCCGTCACGGAGGACAGATACCACCTGGCCAATTTCACGCGGGTTTGGATTTTCGTTGTATAATTTAATGATCATAAGCGTGCCTATTATAGCGAAAACGGGTAAAATGTACAATAGATAAACGTTTCAGTCGTGAATATGTTTTAAAACTTCCTGGAATTCATGGGATATCTTACCTTCGATTTACCCCCTTTTATCATTTTTTAGGTGAAACCGGTTGAACTTTTTACTATTCGGTTGTTTAAATGGTAAGCATTTACATCATGACGGTTACCTATATATTTCATAGCTGTTACTTGCTCGAGTTGACTGACTGCTCCCTTCTTTTCGATTTCTACAAGGATGTCCCAAGGGGTGACGGGTCGGCATGGGTCGAGGATTACCTGCTTGCCAAAGAGCAGGATTTGTACGTTTTTACCTCCCATTCGCACGTCGATCACTTCAATTCTCGGGTGTTGACCTGGAAGAAGGCAAAGGAGAATATTCGCTATATTTTTTCCGAGGAGTTATTGCAAAGTGGAAGCGTAAAGGAGAACGATGCCCTTTTCCTGGAAAAGGGAGAGCTGTTTAGAGACCATCGCCTTAGCGTGAGGGCTTTCGGGTCGACCGATGTGGGCGGGTCGTTTTTGGTACGGCATGGTGACAGGTTAATCTTTCATGCCGGTGATCTCAACAATTGGCATTGGAACGAAGAGGTGAGCAATGAAGAGGCGTTGGCATTTGAAAATGCTTACCTTTGTGAACTGGAGCTGCTGTCTGAAACGACCAATCGGCTTTACCTGGTGATGTTCCCGGTAGACCCTCGTTTGGGGAGGGAGTACATGAGGGGCGCTGAGCAGTTCGTAACGCGTATCAAGACCGATTACTTCCTGCCGATGCATTTTGGGGAGGAGTACGGGAAGGCGAACCGGTTCGAGGGTATCGCGGCCAAGCATGGAGCTGTTTTCTTGTCGCTCTCTCACGCGGGACAATCGTTCACGCTCAAGTGACTGAGTATATTTAAGCGTGCTCATTGAAACGGGATCCCGTCAGCCCAGTATTGGAACAACCGTAATCATTGGGGAGATGAAGATGGATTATTTCAACTACAGACGCCGCCCCACCGTGGAGGTACGGGTGGGGAACCTTTTTATGGGCGGGAAACACCCGGTAGTGGTGCAGACGATGACGAACACCAACACGCTGGACGTAGAGAAAAGTGTTGCACAATGTGAGCGGCTCATTGCCGGGGGGGTTCACTTGATCCGCTTGACGACCCAAGGAACGCGTGAGGTGGAAAGTTTGCGAGAGATTCATCGCCGATTGCGGGACAAAGGGCACGCTATCCCGATTTCGGCGGATATCCATTTCAACCCGCGAGCGGCCGAGTTGGCTGCCACGATCGTCGAAAAGGTGCGGATCAATCCCGGTAACTTTGCCGATAGGCAGCGGGTTTCCGAACAAGGGAGGTATAGTGACGAGGAGTATGTACGGGGAGTGGAAAGGGTACGTGCCAAGGTAATTCCCTTTTATCAGATCTGTAAAGAGCATGGAACCGCCGTTCGAGTTGGGGTGAACCACGGTTCGCTCTCGGACCGGATTATGGCCCGCTACGGCGATACGCCGGAGGGGATGGTAGAGTCGTGCATGGAGTATCTTCGGGTAGCCGCTGAGGTGGGTTTCACCGATATCGTCATCTCGATGAAGGCCTCCAACACCTTACTGATGACTAAGGCAGTACGGCTTCTGGTGGCAGCGATGGATAGGGAGGGGATGTACTTTCCCCTGCACCTGGGCGTAACCGAAGCGGGTGACGGTGAGGAGGGGCGGATAAAATCGGCCGTGGGTATCGGTGCCCTGTTGAGCGATGGGCTGGGCGATACCATTCGGGTTTCGTTGAGCGAGGATCCGGAAGTGGAGCTGCCCGTGGCCAGGAAACTGATTGACTACGTATCGAGCCGCGCTGGGCATGCCCCCATCAAGGGGAGGGCCTGTTCCAGCTTTTCACCCTACTCGACCGATCGACGGGAGACGGTGGCCGTTTCGAATATTGGGGGTGAGAATCTGCCCGTGGTTATCTCCGATCGAAGCCGGGTAGCCGATATGTCGCTTCATCCCCGTTTTACACCCGACTATATCTACGTGGGTCGTCACGTTCCGGATAATTTTCCGAAAGGGGCTAAGTTAATCATCGATTACCCGAGTTGGTTAGAATATGCGGGTAAGGGCTCTTTCCCGGAACGGGAGGATGGTATTGATGGCCAACTTCACCCAGATCGGGGGGAAAATATGGATAATTCCTTTTACTTGGGTAGGGAGGAGCGTTTCGACTGTTTCCCGCTCTTCACGGTGGAATCGCTGAAAGAGGTGAATAGTTGCAAGGCGCCGGTGAAGTTTCTTCGTATGACCTACCCCGAGCTGTCGGACGAGCTGCTCGCTTTTTTGAAAACGACTCACGGGGTGGTGCTGATCCTTGCTACCGACCACTTGAACGGGGTGGGGGAGCAACGGGCATTCTTCCACGCGCTGATGAATGCCGATTGCCCCGCTCCCGTCATATTGCACCGGGCCTACGCGGAGGAGGTGGCGGAGGATATCCAGATCAAGGGAGGCGTTGATTTTGGCACCCTTTTGTTGGATGGTTTCGGGAACGGTATCATGATGAGTAACCGGGGGCAGTTGGGTATTACTGACTTGGATTCGTACGCGTTTGCTGTTTTGCAAGCCTCCAGGGTGCGGATGAGTCGAACGGAATTCATCTCCTGTCCCGGCTGCGGGAGGACGCTCTTTGACCTGCAAGCGACCCTGGCGCGGGTGAAGCAACATCTCTCTCACCTTACGCACCTCAAGATTGGCGTGATGGGCTGTATCGTGAATGGCCCCGGCGAGATGGCTGATGCCGACTACGGATACGTGGGTGAGGGGCACGGAAAGATATCGCTCTACCGGAAAAAGGAGTTGGTAAAGAAGAATATACCGCAAGAGGAGGCGGTGGAAGAGCTGATTCGGCTAATAAAGGAGCATGGCGATTGGATAGAGCCAGGGTAGGATATTGTTACTGGAATTTCTGCTTCACGAAACCCTCGATAAAGTTGGCCGTACCCTTGATACCCAGTACAGATGAATTGATGCATAGGTGGTACGATTCGGCTGTACCCCATTTCTTGTTGGTGTAGTAGTTGTAGTATCCGGCTCGTCTCTTGTCCATTCGTTCGATGAGGTCGGTTGCTTTCTCTTTGGACGTTAGCTTGTAATTAACCATCACACGCTCTATCCGGTCATTAAGGTCGGCGCTGATGAACAGGTTCAATGCGCGGGGATGGTCACGTAAGATGTAGTCGGCACAACGCCCCACGAAGATGCAGGATTTTTCGTAGCCCAGTTCGCGTATTACATCGCTTTGAATTTTGAACAGGAGCTCGTTCCACAGGTAATTTCTCGAGAACCCCATGTCGAGGGCCGGTCCCTTAAGTCCCAGCAAGCCACCCGTTAGCGTGTATCGGCTCTTCTCGTCGGCCCGCTCGAACACCTCTTCCTGCAACCCGCTCTGTTTCGCCGCGAGCGTGATCAACTCTTTGTCGTAGAATGGAATGGCCAGTTGATCTGCTAAGAGCTGCCCTATTTGCCGGCCACCGCTGCCTTGTTGCCGTCCGATATTGACTACGAAGTTGGTTCCCATATTTTCTTCCTCTTTTTTATCTGTTTTTTGCACTTTATTTTGCTCTTGCCCCCTAAAGGTAAGGAATTTATTCGAGAATTACCGCGGCTCTTGCCGTACATTTTCCTCCTCTAATTCCTTTCGCTTAAACTGACGGAAGTGTTGAGTCAGCAGGACAGCAGCCACGATACTCGATATTAAGTCTGCCGCGGGCATGCTGAACCAGACCCCATTGATCCCCCAAAGGCGGGGAAAGATAAGCAAGCAGGGCAGGAGGAACAACAGCTGGCGGCTGAGCGACATGAATATGGCTTTGCCCACCATCCCGATACTCTGGAAGAAATTGGCGGTAACCATCTGGAACCCGATGATCGGGTAGGAGAGGAAGACGATTCGAAGCCCGTTCACCGAGAGCTCTATCAGCTCCCTGTCGTTTGTGAACATGGAGGCGAAAGCTTCCGGGAAAAGGTTCGCGAAGAGGAACCCGAAGGTGGTGACTCCTGTTGCCAGTATGGTCGTTATCTTCAGCACCTCGTTGACCCGTTTGTAGAGCCTCGCCCCGAAGTTATACCCGGCTATCGGTTGCATGCCTTGGTTCAGTCCCAGCACGACCATCACGAATAGGTAGGCTATCCGGTTCACGATGCCGTAAGCCCCGACCGCCAAGTCGCCCCCCGTGCGCAACAGCCCCTGGTTGATGACGATAACGATAAGGCAAGACACGGCGTTCATCAGGAAGGGCGACATACCGATGGAAAGGGCATCGGTCACGATTTTTTTCTGTAGCTTGAGCGTCTTCTTCTGCAGGTAGATAAAGCCGCTTTTGTTGCTGAAGAACTTCAGTTGCCACACGAGCATAACCGTCTGCGAGATAACGGTGGCCCAAGCGCTCCCCTTGATACCCCATTGAAAACCGAAAATGAACAGCGGGTTCAAGATCAGGTTGATCACCATGGTGGCCACGGTTGCGAACATCGATTTCTCGGGCCTGCCCGATGAGCGAAGCATCGCGTTTAAACCGAAGTAGATATGGGTAATCACGTTCCCCAATAGAATGATTTCCATAAAGTCACGCGCGTAGGGAAGCGTCACCCCGCTAGCACCGAAGAAATAGAGGATGGGGTCGAGGAAGATGAATGACAGGACTGAGAAGCTCAACCCGATGAGCACGTTCAAGGTGAGCGCGTTCCCCA
>DUNG01000058.1 GCA_012839475.1 Petrimonas sp.
GTTTTCAGCCTACCTATGAGGAATTGAAACTCATTGTAATGGATTTTATCCTGGATGGCGTAGATCGTTTTCAGCCTACCTATGAGGAATTGAAACTTCTCACGCCCTCACCTCCGCAAGCAGCCGCTCGATCGTTTTCAGCCTACCTATGAGGAATTGAAACTGTAATTCTTTCGCTACCAACCAGCACCTGAGTATGGTTTTCAGCCTACCTATGAGGAATTGAAACGGGAAAGATTGACGGCATAGCAAAAAGGGGAGGCGTTTTCAGCCTACCTATGAGGAATTGAAACCCTTTAAACTGCTTCATCGTTTATAAAAATTTCATGGTTTTCAGCCTACCTATGAGGAATTGAAACACAACTAAATCTGTGTATTCAAAATCTGCCGTATATGTTTTCAGCCTACCTATGAGGAATTGAAACGGCAGACCCGGGATCAAACGAATTGGGAAGCTGGAGATCGTTTTCAGCCTACCTATGAGGAATTGAAACTTCGGGGCCAGGTGTCGGCCCGGCTCCCATATGTATTGTTTTCAGCCTACCTATGAGGAATTGAAACTAGAATATATCTCCGATCCACTCCCAGGCTGCTTGAAGTTTTCAGCCTACCTATGAGGAATTGAAACTGGTGCAGATGCAGCTGGCGACGGAAACAGGCGGTAAGTTTTCAGCCTACCTATGAGGAATTGAAACCCGTTTTAATGAGCATGCCCGGCCCAGGTTCGCACCGTTTTCAGCCTACCTATGAGGAATTGAAACGCGAATAAGCCCCCGACCCGGACTGGCGGCCACCCGGTTTTCAGCCTACCTATGAGGAATTGAAACTCTTTAGTCCATATTTCCTATCTACAGGAACATGCATGTTTTCAGCCTACCTATGAGGAATTGAAACCTTCAAGTATTTGTTAATTATGGCATAAAAATGGAGTTTTCAGCCTACCTATGAGGAATTGAAACACAACAATGTGCAGAAGTACTCTTTGCGCTTGTGGCGGTTTTCAGCCTACCTATGAGGAATTGAAACACAAGTAAATGAGGCAACTCTGCGAGGTCAACTATTGTTTTCAGCCTACCTATGAGGAATTGAAACGCGTCAATCCAGTTTGCCAAGCTTTGAAGCGTAAAAGTTTTCAGCCTACCTATGAGGAATTGAAACGAAGTTCAGGCTTTTCTAGGGTGTAAGCCTTCTCATCGTTTTCAGCCTACCTATGAGGTGCGTATTTCGGTACATCCGGACAGTGAAACCGGTGGCATCCGGACAGCAAACCGGAAGTACCCGGACACCCTGTCAGCTAAGCTGATTAACATTAAGTGCGACAGCTCCAATAGGTGTTAAGGGAGTTTTTGGGGTTGGTGCTTCGTGGGTCCCCTTAACTGATTAGCGCTTAGTAAGCTGTCTTTCTATCAGAATTGTACACCACACTTCCTGTCCACTCAATGCTAATCCATAGTTTTTAGTAACTCTATCTTTTTCTTAGCCATCACCTCCCGCATAGACTTCTTGGAATTTAGGGCAAGGATGTAAGAGTTGTGAATGATTCTGTCCATAATCGCATCCGCGATAGTTGGATCAGGGAACAAATCGTACCACTTGGTATGGGTAACCTGCCCCGAGAGTATAGTAGAAGCCTTGTTGTAGCGGCTTTCTGTAATTTCCAGAAGGTCTCTACTCTCCTCCAGGGTATAGGATTTTAGCCCAATATCATCCAAAATTAAAAGTTTGACTTTCTGCAGTTGTTTTAAAAACTTTGAATACCTGTAATCATTTTTAGCATCCTGTATTTCCAGAAGAAGCTCCGGTATGCGGTAATATTTGACGGTGTATCCCTGCCGGCAGGCATTGTTGCCAAAGGCACAGGAAAGATAAGACTTACCTGACCCTGTCTTGCCGGAGATGACAATGTTTAGTTTCTGCTCCAAAAAAGCACAGGTTGAAAGAACTTGGATGGTCTTTTTATCGATGCTCCGATCGACCGAGTAGTCGATATCCTCAATACATGCATCCATACCAAGGGCAGCCTTTTTTAACAGCCTTTTAATGCGGGCATTCTTTTTTGCAATCCACTCCTTTTCAACCATCAGACCGAGTCTTTCTTCAAAGGATAATTCCCTGAGAGTTGAATCGGGATCTTGTAGCATTGCCGCCATCACTTTTGGTTTCATGTCTTTTAGTTTCTCTACCGTGGGGTTATTAAGCACGGATGCCACCCCCCTGGTAGGCTTGGCATCCCCTGATATTTCCATGGTGAATGATATTTTCTTCTGCCCCAACGGGTTTGTTGGCAATTTGTTTAAGTATGATGTTTAGATACTTGTAAGAGCAAATGTTTTTTTCAATAGCTTCACGGCTGGCCTTCTCCATGAGTTCTACCGAATAGCTCTTGCCAAGCCGCATAATGCCCATGCAGGCCCGATACGCCTGGATGGGGTATCTAATTCCTTCCAGGATGTTTTCAATTAACTGACGGGTGTTAGGACCAACGTTTTCAGCCCAAGACAAGAAACGCTCCGAACTAAGACCGCTGACCGCTTTATGCTCTTCCGGCATATGTTCCGGTAGGGTAACGTAGCGTTGATACTCGTTGTAATTCTTTGGATGGACTGCGATCCTTTCTATGCCAACATAGACTTCAATCATTCTTGAAGTGACCCGGATAGAGCAGCGCTGGTTGGCGTAAGAATAATGGCAGCTGTAGAAGAAACCATTGTGCTCTACATGGTAGTTAGACTGAATTCTGGCTTCCAGCCATTCCGCATACTCGTATTTTGTTTTCGGCAATGGTTGAAGGTAGGGTTTATCGATTTTTTCAAAGGCCGTTTGGCGGTTACCTTTTCGCTTTTGGAACGGCCGGTGAACAAGTTTTTCAAGCTGCTCCTTAATAGCTTTATTAATCTCATCTAGGCTAAAAAACTGCCTATTTCTTAAGGGAGCGATAATTCTCCTGGAGACAATCCCCACCATATTTTCATCTGCCGCCTTATCTTTTGGCTTTGCAGCTCGGGCGGGGACCAAAGTGGTCCTGTAGTGCTTGGCCATTTCATGGTAACTTTTATTGAGTACAGGGTCCACTATATCTGGAGTTGCTACGGCTGTTTTCGTGTTGTCCGGAATTGTAATCATAGGAACACCACCATAGTATTCAAAAGCCCGCACATGAGCATCAATCCAGTTTGACATTTTCATATCCCCATAGGCATAGACAAAGGGGTAGCTACTTGCCGGCAAAACCGAAACAAAAATGTAGGCAGTCCGCTCTTCTCCGGTACCCGGGTCAGTGTAAACCATGGTACTGCCAGCCCAGTCCACTTCGATCTCTTCACCGGCTTTATGTTCTTTATGCAGGGAGATGTGGTTTAAATTTTTAAATTTCCGGTAACGGTCACAGAACTGCGTGTACATAATTCCATCTGGGTGTTTTTCTTTGTACTCCTCCCAAAGAAGCAACAGTGTTACGTTCTTTTTCTTCATTTCGTAAAAGATGTACTCCATATCGGGTTCGGGAGGCGATTCTTCCCTTTTTACCGGTGGATAAAGGGCTGACATTAACTGCTTGTCTGTAAGTTCAATGGGCCACGTTATGCCCACTCTTTCAGCCCTTTTGAGCAGCTCTGAAACTGTGCTTTTACCGCAATTTACCGCTCTACCAATATTCCGCAAGGATAATTTAGCTTCGTATTTCAACCGCAGTATTTCTCTTGCTTTGAGCATCTCCAGTCTCCTCATAGTTAGCCCCTTTAATCGTTTTGATTAAAGAGTACCAAATGTTTTACCTACACGACAAGGTGTCCGGATGTGCCCGTTATGCTGTCCGGATAATTCCGAAACAGCGTCCGGATGTTTCCGGAATGGTTGTCCGGATCCGGCCGAAATACGCAAACTTCATTAGTGTGTACTATCGGTGTATTGAATGTATCGACATTTCTGAAAATTTGTTGACGCATATTTACGTAATTAAATCAAGAATGCGGAAACCCCGATCGTCCCAATAGACGCTTTTACTCTGCTTTGACCGATTAGCACCACACAACCACAATGCCGAGGAAAAAACTATGCGTCCACGTAAAGGATTTGTCGATCCTGCGTAGAACATTCAAATAGTGCAGGAGAAGTGCTAATCGGGCAATGCGCGATTCAAACCTTGTACGAAGCACAGACCTATACTACAACCGCGCAGAACCGTGGAATGAACCAATGCATACATTTGGTGCCCATCTTACCTCTGTGCCCATAAGATACTAAGAAAGGTGAAACATATGCCAAAAGGAAAGCCTCATACGCTCATTTCCACTGTCGGTACAAGTCTGTTAGGTAACCTTAGCCGACTTCCAGAAAAACCTTTAGATGCAGAAGAAAACAGGGAATCCAAAGGCCCTGAGGGTTTGGACTGGGCAACTGTAGCAAAACTCAAAAGGCACTACAGACAAGGTGAGTGGAAAGCCCTGGGCCAATGTCTAACTGAAGTCCCGGGCCACGCTCGTCTGTGTGGAGCGGAGATCAATTCCATATACGCCTTGTCTCAAAAAGATTGGCTTGATATAAGGGAAATTGTGTTTCTCGTATCGGATACAAAGGAAGGAAAAAACACCGGCGAGGTGCTCACAACATATTTTGAAAGCGTTAAAGACGCATTGGGATTGCAAAATGTGCGATATTCGTGTATCGAAGGTCTACAAGATGAACGTCCGTGGGAATTTCGCACTACGGGGCTGAGAAACCTGGTGCGAGAAGTAGGTAAAGTTGTTCAAAGGGTAGGCGGTCCGCAATATGTGGCTATCGATGCTACAGGCGGCTACAAGGCTCAAATCGCCGTTGCAGCCTTGATAGGCGTAGCCATGGACATCGATGTGTATTACAGACACGAAAGATTCGACGATATTATATCTTTCCCTCCTCTTCCAGTCGCTCTCGACTACAGCCTCGTCGGAAAGTACGGAAACACAATCCATGCCTTTGAAAAAGAGCCTCTACTGACAGAAGATGAAATTGGCCCGATCGATGAAGAACTTGTAGTCCTGCTCGACCGCGAAGTTATTGATGGAGAAACATGTTGGGCCCTTTCTCCCATCGGAGAAATCTACCTCACTGGTTATCGTATGCGCTATCCTAAAGCCGCTGATCTGCGGAGCGCCACTTCAGAGGAAAGAGAGGTTCCCAGGTTTCCAGACCATCATTACCCTAACGGATTCAAACAGTTTGTAACAAAAGTGTGGCAGGAAACGCCATGGATCACTAGATGCGTAACTGTTCCTTATTCTAAGCAAGAGGGCATGAAAAAAACCGGATTCTATCTTAGAGAGGGGACAGCAGACGATAAGCCCACATGGGAGATCATTGGGGAGTACATTGATCATGAAGGATTCGGAGGCAGATTCAAGGTTCTTACAACTGCGGATCAATATCACGATTTGGTGTGGGCCGTAGATCAACTTAATCAGAAATTTGCTGATTGAACCAGAAAGGGGGGGAAGAGTCTGCGTTTAACCTGAAATACACCCTAAGTGGTGGTCACCGCCGTTTGCTATGTAGAAAAATGAACGATCGAGAATTCTTAAACTTCAATTGGCCATGCTCCTACCCCGTTTAATCTATAGATAATCATAGATTGCTCCCACCCCAACGCCGTGTTACCGCCGCATACGGTACACTCCAAATTAGTCAAATTATGTATGAAAGGAGTGAGTTTATGCCTCATTATGTAGGAATGGTGTCTTTGGTGGGAGAACAGCCTATCGCCAACTTGGTTCCAATACTATATTTCAAGCCCCAATACGTCGATTTTATATGCACTGATCGAACGCGAAAGATCGCAGAACACTCAGGCTCAGTTTTGAAAGAAACTGTCGGAAAGGCTCATTTCCCAATCGAGTCGGAAATTTGGGAAGTCGACCCTTATGACATGCTCACCATAGAAACCGAACTGAATAAGCTGTCGAGCCAGCGAAATTGGGACCCAGAAGAAGTAATCTTTAACCTCACAGGCGGCACCAAAACCATGGCCATTTCAACTTACCGAATAGCCGAATCTCTCGGTGCGCCATTTTGTTATCTAATCAGTGAAGACCGGCAGAACATGATCCACACGTACCGTTCGTCCCCCACGCGCGATCTCCAATTCCTAGGCCAAACTAAGGCGTCTGACGTTATTGACATCGACCTGTATCTTAGAGCTCATTTAGGTGAATACGATGAAGGTTCCCCCAGGCACCCCTTTGAGCGTTTAGTCTACGAGGTTCTGAAATCTGAATGTGACGAAGTAAAAACTTCTGTGAGGCCGCGCTCACACGGGAACATAGAAATAGACTTCGTGGTGCGAAAAGATAGCACAGTCGGCATAGTAGAAGTAAAAGGGGGCCAACAAGCCACGAAGAAAAGGGCCTTAGAACAAATAATTACCGCTGCAGAAGCCCCATTTCTAGGCACTTACACTAAGAGGTTCTTAGTCCTAGACAGGGAGTACACTCCCGATAACTTAGAACTCGCCAGGTCTCGCAGGATTGTAGTTATCGAAACCCCTTCTGCCCAAGAAGGTAAGTTTAGCGATGAAGACGAGTTAAAACTAAGAACGGCGATAAGAGAGGAACTAGGCATATAAGAAAGGAGGAAGATGTAGACCGTGGATGAAGCCAAGCTAATATTGTTTCATATTGGCCCTGTACAAGATTTTATCAGGTCATCGCGCCGCAGTCGGGACTTGTGGTTTGGTTCCTGGCTGCTAAGCGAATTGAGCAAGACAGCGGCGCTCGAGATTGTAGAGCAAAATGGCGGCGACTTGGAATGGAGTCTTATTTTCCCAGCCCCAGAAACCTTGTCCGAACTGAAATCTGATAGTTTTAACGTTGCAAATAGGATAGTTGCACGGACGAAGAAAGCCCCTACCGAACTAGCCGAAGCTGTTCGGGCTAGAGTTCTCTCTCGGCTACGTGAAATTAGCGATGAAACATTTTCCAGAGTTGAAGACACAGCAGAATTTGATCGAAAGACCGCTGAGCTGCAAGTAGATGACCTACTAGAGTTTTTCTGGGCAGCCTGCCCCTTAGGGAACGATTACGCCAAGGCCCGCTTTGAAGTCGAATCCCTCATGGCGGCCAGAAAGGTAACTCGAAATTTCTACTCCTCAACCTGGGGCAGTTCACAAGCCAAATCTTCCCTGGATGGGCTCCGCGAATCTGTCATTCCGAAAAGTGCATATAATGCTACGAACGAAAGGGAACTTCGCCGAAAATACGGGGTGAGCAAAGGGGAACGTCTGTGCGGAATAGGAATGTTGAAACGTCATGGTAAGCGAGGGGGCCAAGACCATTTTTACAGCACTTCCCATATGGCAGCCATGACGCTCCTTGACCGGCTTGACGAAAGCCATAAAAAGGCAGTGGATGAGTATATATCTACGTTGAAAGAACTAGGAATTGGGCCTGATGCTTTAAATACTGTGCCAATTCCCCATAAAATTTTCGGTTGTAACGACGGCCATCTTTTGTTTTCCGAACGTCTCGCAGAGTTCTTCGAGGGGAACAACTTGGAACAGGCGCAAAAAGCCCTAGATAAATTTCTCAAAGAAGCATTTGGAGGTGACAAACCCAATCCCTATTACGTGCTGCTCCAGGCAGACGGCGACAACATGGGAATGATTATAAATGAGCAGAAAACTATTGAGCAGCATAAAGATTTATCTCGGCGTCTTAGCATGTTTGCCCAAAAAGTTGACCCTATTGTAGATAACCATCGCGGATGCTTAATTTACGCGGGAGGCGAAGATGTGTTGGCACTCCTCCCTATCCATACTGCTCTTGATTGTGCAAAAACCCTGGCTGCCACCTTCGCCCAAGATATGTCTGATTTTGTGGTCGTTAACCCTGACACAAAAAGCCACATCCAACCTACATTGTCAGTGGGCCTTGCGATAGTTCACCATCTAGAACCGCTTTCAAGCGCACTGGAAACGGTCAGACAAGCTGAGAGATACGCAAAATCTATAAGAGGCAAAAATGCGCTAGCGGTCACTTTAACCAAGCGAGGCGGTTCGGAACGCACGGTTGGAGGAACATGGGGAACAGTTGACCAGAGGCTCGAGTATTTCATTGAACTGTTTCTCAAAGAAGAAATTCCTGCACAATTAGCTTATGAGCTAGAGGCTCTTGCCATAACTTTCGAGGGGCCAGGAGAAGGTTACAGCGTGGTTCCCCATGGTGCTATCTCCGCCGAAGTGAGAAGAATCGTAGGACGTAAGAAAGCAGAGGGCGGCACAAGAGACATTAGTGAAGATGTTGCCAAGAGATTGGCCGACCTTGTAGAAAGTAGAGATATGACTGTAGGGCAGTTAGCCGACGAACTGATCGTCGCCCGCGAACTGGCTTCTGCTTATAAATTATCCAGAAAGGAGGAGAAGCGGTGACTGTTTGGATTATTGAACCTCGAGATCCCTTAGTTTTCAGAGATGGTCGGCCGTTTGAAGCGGTGCCTGGAGCTATGGCCTCTTCTCTGCCCTTTCCCTTTCCTTCAACGACCTCTGGAGCAGTCCGTACAAGAGAAGGACAAGACTCACAAGGGAAGTTCCAAGAGGAAGCAATTTCTAGGGTGAAAGAAATTCCCATCCAAGGACCACTCCTGGTTGAAATCGACGACGAAACTAACGACATTTCGCGATATCTTGTGCAGGCACCTTCAGATGCGCTTTTATTAGAATCGGGCTCTTCTAGTAACGCAAAAGCAGATCTTAGACATCTTGTACCTCTTGAAACTAACCCTGAGCGCGCTACGGACCTTCCAGATGGCTTGCACCTGGTAGGCGCGCCAATGCCTGACTTGCGTAAACCCTCAGAAAGAGCTCCCCGATACTGGTATTGGGAATTTTTCGAGGAATGGTTGATCGATCCGAAAGAAGGGGAAATAGTTTTGTCAGATGTAGGGCATGATGGCCCAGTGCGCGAAGTTCGAACCCACGTAGGTATAAATGCAGAGACAAAAACTGCAGATGTGGAACGAGGAGCTCTGTTTCAAACCAGGGGGCTTGAATTCACATTTCCTAGCAGTGAGCCCCATCTAGCCCATACACGCAGGCTAGCTCTTACAGTAGAAACGGACGCACCTAACTTAAGGGACGGCCTAGGTTTTTTGGGCGGAGAGCGAAGATTAGCAATGTGGCGCAAAAGTGAAAAAACCATGCCCCGTTGCCCCAGCTCCCTGAGGGAGAATATCGTAAAAGATCGTCACTGCCGACTTATACTGCTCACTCCCGCCTATTTCAAATCCGGCTACAAACCAGAACACTTATTGCAACCAACCATGGGGGTAACTACAAGACTCTGCGCAATAGCGGTCCGCCGACCTCAAGTGGTTTCCGGCTGGGATTTGGATTTGCGCGAGCCAAAGCCCGCACGCCGTTTGGCTCCTTCTGGAACCGTGCTGTTCCTAAAACTTGAGGGCGAAGACCAAGCAATTGCCACATGGGTAGACGCTATGTGGATGTCTTGCGTTAGCGATGAGCAACAAGACCGACTGGATGGATTTGGGCTTGCTGCGCTTGGGGTCTGGGACGGAATATCTCGAAGGATGGAGGTGTAAGTGGCACTATGATTAGAATTCCAAAAGATGAAAGCGGTAATGTTATATACCCGGGTCAGATAAACATTTTGCCAGACGTTCGAATGATCCAGGGGCGACCGGTTGCGATGGTTACCCAGACTAGGAGTTACGAGCTCATAACTCCTATGTTCGGCGGCGGGGCCCAACCTGGAGTAGCCGACCCGGACATTATAATTCGGCCGTCTGGAATTCGGGGGCAGTTAAGGTTTTGGTGGCGGGCTTGCAAAGGAGGAGACTTTGACGGTGATCTTGAGGCCATGAAGGAAGCCGAGGATATGCTGTTTGGAGCCGCTAGTACGCCTGGGAAACCAAGACCTTCCCAAGTGGAAGTGGCGGTGAACGTCACTGATAAGGGACAGCCTGTGCAACCATTTGTTCTTGAATATAGGGGAGACAAACCACCTAGGATCAGGAGTAAGAATGATATTCCACCATACGCATCTTTTCCATTACAACCAACGCAGGATGAGATAAACCGCTACCGGATGGCTACTAAGATCAACCCGGTGAGATCCAAAGTCAAATTCGACCTAATTATCAGTTATCCAGAAAATCAAAAAGAAGCGGTTGAAGCCGCGCTATGGGCTTGGGAGACTTTTGGAGGCGTAGGTGGACGAACAAGACGTGGCTTTGGGGCTCTGAATCTTACTGCCGTAGACGGTAAGCCAGCTCCTTTACCCAAAGGACAAGATGCAGAACTTTCCATCAAAAAGGGCTTAAAAGCCTATGTCACACACAGCAACTGGCCCGATAATGTACCCCACCTGTCGAAGGAGCCCAAAATGGCAGTTACCAAGGTAAGAAAAAGTCCCGATGAATCTTGGAGACACCTAATACGTAATCTTCAAAGTTTTCGCCAACAGCGTTACGAGGGCACCGAACCGAACACACCGGGTCGCAGCAAATGGCCAGAACCTGATGAAATTAGGAGACTAACTGGTCACACTTCTCCCAAGCATTCACGAGAAGTATCAACAATTCGCAAGTTTCCGCGTGGAGCAATGGGACTCCCAATCGTATTTCACTTCAAGGATGAAAGGGAGGGCGATCCTCCTACCACAACTTTGCAGGGAAGTACAAAGGGCTATGAACGCTTCGCAAGCCCAGTAATATTACGACCCCTAGCGTGCGAAGGAGGACAAAGTGTCGGAATTGCCCTAGTTTTAGAAGGCACCCAAGTTTTCGAGATCCCAGATAGCTTAGTGTTAAAAACCGAGGATGGAAAACAGCATAAAGTAGAAGCAGCTGTGACCCCAGAAGAAGCAGCCCAGATCCCTCCTTTGAAAGGGAACCCGGATGTTTTGGAAGCTTTCTTAGATTTTATTGTTAAAAATCCATAAATAGGAGGTAAAATATATGCAATCTCGTCTGATTTTTGTTCACGCCCTTACCCCCTTGCAGGCAGGAACAGGGCAAGGTGTAGGAACAATAGATCTCCCTGTAGCCCGTGAAAAGGCTACTGGCTTACCTTTTTTACCAGGCTCCTCCCTTAAAGGCGTGCTCCGTGACGCTTGTGAGGATAAAAAGATCCGTGCCGAGGTGTTTGGTCCTGAGCCTGACGGCGCTTCAGAGTATGCGGGGTCAGCTGCTTTTTCAGACGTTCGCTTGCTCCTTTTGCCCGTTCGTAGTGTAATTGGAACATTTGCCTGGGTGACGTCGCCTTTCATTCTACTGCGTCTCTTGCGAGATATAGATAACGCAGGCTTTTCCGATACTCCTTCTGAAGTGCCAAGTCCTGCGATACAAAACTGCTTCGTATCTGATGGCGATCGCGCTATATGCGAAGGTAACCGTGTCATCCTAGAGGACTTAGAATTGCATTCTGAAGAAAGTGTCAATGCTAAGGAGTGGGCCCAATGGATCGGAAAACATGTGTTCCCAGCTGATCCTGCCTGGCAGCAAATGCTTTCTCAACGCATTTGCATCGTGAGCGATGACGTATTAAGTTTTCTTCTTGATACAGGCACAGAAGTGTTTGCCCGAATCAAGCTTGAAGATGATAGCAAAACAGTAGCAAAAGGAGGGCTTTGGTACGAAGAAGCTCTACCAACGGAAAGCATTCTGTCAGGTATCGTAGCCGCTACGCCTGTGAAATCTTCGCTTGATCAGGTGTTTGCCCTTTTAGAAAAACTAACCTCGAAGCCGCTTCAACTAGGAGGCAAGGCTACCGTTGGGCGCGGGTTTTGTCGCGTGATGCTGGCAGGAGGGATTAACAATGCTAACTAAAGATCAAAAGTATGCCTCACAGGCCTTCGTACAAGTAAGCGAAATGGCGAAACTTCCAAAGGAAGAGCAAACTAAATACGGTTCCATGGCTCACAAATTGCCTGTCCTCATACGCAAGGCAGGATTAGCTCAAGCCTTAGGCTTTGTTGAGTCTAGGGGTACATCTTCGCAGCAGCTTCTTCTAGATCACATATCTGCGGCCGTTGGAGTAGAAAACATAGCCGAATACAGTCGTAAAGCTGAACTGACTGAGTATATGAAACTAACTAATGATGTGATGACGGCCCTAGTCTGGTACAAGCGCTTCGCCGTGTCTGTGCTGGGCGTAGAATCTGCAGCTGAGGAAGATACAGGTGGTGACATAAGATGACACAAGCCACACGAAGGAAGGTTTTGACTCAAGAAGGAAAGAGGAAAAGCACTAACGCTGGCCTTTGGCTGGATAAGTATATAAAGGATCAAGATCGGGAAGGGACGGCCCGCCGTGAACTGGTTGAAGAAGTAGCAAATATTCGGCAGCCTGAGTGGTACCCTTCGTGGTTTGAGCGCTGGAAAAACGGCTTAGAAGAAATAGGAGCCCAAATGAGAGAGGCTCAGGTTTTAGGACGCATGGCGGTTGGCCTAGGGGCAGATAGCGTTCTGGAAACATCCATATCTCTACACCACACCTTAGGTGTACCTTATATACCCGGTACTGCGCTCAAGGGATTGGCATCATCTTTTGCGAGAAATCGCCTGGGCGATGATTGGGCGCCCGAAGTAGAAGATGGACCCCATTCTATAATGTTCGGTAATACTGATACAGCGGGCTACGTAACGTTTTTCGATGCCATACCTTTGCCTGGCAAAAGCGACCTATTTCTCGATGTGATAACAGTGCACCATCCCGATTATTATACAACCGGTGCTAATCCACCTGCGGATTGGGACAGCCCTACCCCAGTGCCCTTTTTATCTGCCAGCGGTCGTTATCTGATCGCTCTTCTTGGACCCGAGGAATGGGTTGACGCCGCCTTTTCGATCTTAGGATACTCCCTAGAAACTGTGGGCGTTGGAGCCAAGACCAGTAGCGGTTATGGGCGGTTAGTTCTTGAAACTCCACCGCCCGTGAATACGGAACATCAAATAGTGGATGACCTCATAGCACAGGTCAGCAGCTTGAGTAACGACAAAGTGGCAGGATCAATATACGCTTTTTATGAGCATTGGAAAGAACTTGATGTTGGCCCTGAACAGAAGCGGCGTTTTGCTGAGGCCATAGTAATAAAAATTAAGGATGCAGGGCGTGAAAAGAAGACTAAGGATAAAGCGTGGTATAAAGAACTGGTGGATTATTTGAAGTAGCGGGTGGGTCGCGCTAAAAGCACACTGTCGTAGCAAATAGAGGGGCAGATCTCATTTGACAGGACGTCCATTAGCATAGCGAATACCCGTTGGAAATGAAACACGTGTAAAGATAGGAATTTGCTTTTCCCTGGAGCAATTATAGCAATTTTCTGTTATGGGTGTCAACCCAATATTTATCCGTGTACTACCATGGCTTTCATAA
>DUNG01000060.1 GCA_012839475.1 Petrimonas sp.
GTCAACAACATTTTTAGGGGCTGTTGACATGGCCATTTACAATTGTCGAAATCGGGTCAAGGGAACGGGGTACTTGTTAACATTAGTTATACAATGACGCTCGTTTAACAGTTAACTAATTTCTGTTTGATCAAGAAACATTGATATTGGTGCCTTTAGGCACTATTTTTTTGTCAAATTAAATATATTTATATGTTGTATATTGTAGTGAATGATGGTATAATTAGATAAGCTTGGAAAGGAGGGATTTAGCGTGTTCCTCAAAACAACGGTACAAAAAAACGGACGGATTAATTTAAGCTTCGTTCAGGGCTATAGAGATCCGGTCACCAAAAAAACAAAACACACAGTGATAGAGAATTTAGGCTATGTAGATGAGTATCTGGACCGATATGAAGATCCGATCGCACATTTTAAAGAGGTTGCCCGTATACGCACCGAGGAGATGAAAGCAGAGGAATCCAAGAAGGAAATATTTTTGGGTTCTGTTTATGCAGATGAGCTCATGGACGAAAACGAAAATGCTATGCGTCATTTGGGGTTTCTGCCATTAAGCTCAATCTATCACGAACTGAAGCTTGATCGGTTTCTTATCAACCGCCAGCGTAGCAAATCCATAGATTACTCGCTTAACGATGTTATGCAGCTGTTGGTGTACACACGTGTGCTCACTCCGGGGTCTAAAAGAGCAAGTTTCTTTCAGAAAGAAAACCTGGCCGGATCTTTTAACTGTGATTGGTACGACGTTTACCGTGCCCTGGATTATTTTGCGGAGTTTCGTGAGGCTCTTCTCCTTCATTTGCATGAGCAAGTCAAAATTAATTACGGGCGTAGGACCCATGTGGTTTTCTATGATGTGACAAATTACTACTTCGAGATCGATCAGGAAGATGATTTTCGCCGCAAAGGTTTTTGCAAGCACAACACACGTAATCCCCTGGTCCAAATGGGTTTGCTTCTTGATGCGGATGCCATCCCTGTTACCTACCGTCTTTTCAAAGGAAATACACATGACAGCCAAACAATGATGCCGCTGCTGCAGGAGACACGTAAAGCATACGGATTGGAGAAGATCGTTGTTGTTGCCGATAAGGGTTTAAACAGCGGAGACAATGTGGCATTCCTCATGGCAAAAGGTGATGGCTTTATTTTCTCACAAAAAATACGGGGAGCCAGTCCGGAGCTTAAGGCCTATGTTTTAGACCCAGCGGACTACGTAGAAAAAGAAGGGGTAATAAAATCGGCAGACCTTTGGGGCGAGCAGGCAGAAAACCACCAAACGCCTGTTTTCCGCATGAAGTCCAGGCCATTTCCACAAGAATTTTGGGTAACGTATGCAGATGATAGGAAGCGCCGAATCTCTTTAGATGTGAAACAAATTGTTTGTTACAACGAACTATATGCCAGACGGCAAAAACATAAACGAGCTGAGGTTCTCGAAAAAGCCCAAAAGATTATAGCCCACCCCAAACGTTACAATAAAAAAGAAGCCGGCGGAGCGCTGCGCTACGTTAAAAATATTGATTATAACCGGGAAACCGGTGAATGTATAAATATCAAACGCGTCCCCGAATTGGATTTTGATAAAATAGCAGAAGACGAAAAGTATGATGGATACTATGCAATTATTACAAGTGAGGTCAATATGCCTGACCATGAGATTGTCAAGACCTATCACGGGCTCTGGGAAATTGAGCGAAGTTTCAGGATTACAAAAAGCAACCTTAAAAGCCGCCCGGTTTATGTTTCACTAGAACAAAGAATCGAGGGCCATTTCCTTACGTGTTATATCGCACTGCTAATTTTGAGACTTTTAAGCAAACGATTAAAGGAAAAATACTCTCCTGAACAGATAATTGAATCGTTAAAAAAATATCAGGCCTGTTTTATTAAAGACAATGTCTTCAGATTGACTTACTATGATCCAGTTATCAATGATATAGGTAAGGCGTTAAATCTCACTTTAAATCAGCGTTTTCTTAAAACCGGCGGGATTAGGCAACTTATCGCAGATAGCAAAAAGAAATTCTAAAATATACAACAGATATCGGAAAAGTAATAACCCCTGTAAGGCCACAGTCTACAAGGCTTACAAGGGTTATTTTTTAGTTTTCACTGTTAAAGTGAAGATATAATAACATGATATGAATTATATGTCAAACTGTTTTAAAAATGAGGCATTTGCGTAAAAACATCGGCTTTTCTTTCAGATAACGGGGGCAACGCAAATGCCTCATTTTTAAAACAGTTTGACATATAATTCATATCATGTTATTATAATGATGTACCTTATCTATTACCCCCGCTGCAGGTCTTCAAGTTACTGCAGTGGCCA
>DUNG01000016.1 GCA_012839475.1 Petrimonas sp.
AGGAGAGGAGAGCGGAATTCCCAGTGTAGCGGTGAAATGCGTAGATATTGGGAGGAACACCAGTGGCGAAGGCGGCTCTCTGGACTGTACCTGACGCTGAGGCGCGAAAGCGTGGGGAGCAAACAGGATTAGATACCCTGGTAGTCCACGCTGTAAACTATGATTACTAGTTGTTTGCGATATATTGTAAGCGACTGCGCGAAAGCATTAAGTAATCCACCTGGGGAGTACGCGAACAACCAGTAATCATCGTTTACCGCGTGGACTACCAGGGTATCTAATCCTGTTTGATCCCCACGCCTTCGTGCATGAGCGTCAGTTATGGAATGGCAAGCTGCCTACGCGATAGGAGTTCCTCGTGATATCTATGCATTTCACCGCTACACCACGAATTCCGCCTGCCCCACCCACACTCAAGGTAACCAGTTTCGATGGCAAGCCCGGGGTTGAGCCCCGGGATTTCACCACCGACTTAATAACCCGCCTGCGCACCCTTTAAACCCAATAAATCCGGATAACGCTCGGATCCTCCGTATTACCGCGGCTGCTGGCACGGAGTTAGCCGATCCTTATTCGCGGGGTACATGCAGGGGGCCACGCGTGACCCCGTTTATTCCCCCGAAAAAGAAGTTTACGACCCGTAAGGCCTTCATCCTTCACGCGACGTGGCTGGTTCAGAGTTGCCTCCATTGACCAAGATTCCTCACTGCTGCCTCCCGTAGGAGTCTGGACCGTGTCTCAGTTCCAGTGTGGGGGATGAACCTCTCAGTTCCCCTATCCATCGTGGCCTTGGTGGGCCGTTACCCCACCAACGAGCTAATGGAACGCATGCCCATCCAAAACCGATCAATCTTTAACGGTAACATCAGGCGATGAGACCGTCTCATGGGGTATTAGCCCGGATTTCCCCGGGTTATCCCCCGGTTAAGGGTAGGTTGCATACGTGTTACTCACCCGTGCGCCGGTCGCCACCAGGATACCGTTGCCGATAACCAGTGCTGCCCCTCGACTTGCATGTGTTAAGCCTATCGCTAGCGTTCATCCTGAGCCAGGATCAAACTCTTCGTTGTAAATGTTTCGTTTGTAATATCCGTTGAAAATCCCAACCTGGAAACCCCCCGAAAGGGAAAAGGGAAAGGGCGAACGGTACCAAAACGACCGTGAACCCCCCGGGAACCAACGGGATAACACGACCGGGAAGGCGCGAACGCCACCCCGCGGTTGAACCTGCCGGGAACGTAGCCCCGGGAACTCGATTCCTATTGCCTCGAATGCTCGCGGCCTGACCTTGAACGCGGGAACGGACGTGCCCGGGCAAAGAAAGGCCGGTAAATTGAACGGGTACCTTCGCTTGAACGCCAAGATCAACGGGGAAAGGCAGAAAAAAACCAAACACCCCCGGGAAAGGCGCCAAGCGCTTGTACTTGCTTGTCTTTATTGTAACGTGTATGTAAGTAAACTAAAGAACGCTTCTCGAAAAAAACTCCCGGAGAAAAAAACCCCATCAAAAGGGGTTGACTCCAAAAGCGGGTGCAAAGATAGAGACAGTTTTCTTATAAACCAAATTATTTTGGGAGAAAAATGCGCTGTTTTCTACACTTTTTCGACACCTTTAATTTAACACCCTGATTGTCAGGATCAAGAAAAACCCATATCCTTTCATTTATCATTCCTTTACTCCATCTCTACCTTATATGTCCCCGGTTAACCTCATTTTCCGCCCCGCTCGGGTCGCCAAATGACAATTTATGCGTACCTTGCGGTCGTTTACGAACCGCGTTGCTATATTTCGACGCGCTCACGCTTCACGCGTTCACGTTATACACTTAAAACTTTATACAGCAAAATGAGAGGGATCCTTCATATCTTGCGACGCTTTTTGCCCCCTTATAAGAAGTACGTCTTCCTGTCGTTTTTCTTCAACATACTGACCGCCATATTAAACGTTTTCTCGTTGGCGACCATCATTCCCATCCTTCAGGTACTCTTTAAGGTGAAGAGCGGCACCTATGAATTCATACCGTGGCGGGGGAGTGACACCTCTTTATTAGATGTCGCCCTGAATAACGCGAACTGGTACGTCACCCAACTTATCGAGACCCACGGCAGCAGTTTTACCCTGATGATGCTGGCCGTGGTGCTGATTGTCATGACGCTCTTGAAAACGGGCAGTGCCTACTTCGGCTCCTTCTTTATCGTACCCGTGAAAACCGGTGTGGTCAAAGATATGCGTGACCAACTCAATGACAAGATACTTGAGTTGCCGCTGGGGTTCTTCACTGAAGAGCGGAAGGGCGATATACTGGCACGCATTTCGGGGGACGTGAACGAGGTGGAGAACTCGGTGATGAGCTCGCTAGACATGCTTTTTAAGAACCCGGTACTTATCTTGATTTACTTGACCACGATGATCATACTGAGCTGGCAGCTCACCCTTTTCGTGATGGTGGTATTGCCGATCATGGGGTTCGTGATGGGCCGGGTGGGCAGGACGCTGAAGCGAAGCTCGTTTGAAGCGCAAAACAAGTGGGGCGAGCTGATGTCGCAGGTGGAGGAGACCCTCAGCGGGCTTCGGGTCATCAAGGCGTTTAACGCCGAAGGAAAGATATCCAGGCGTTTTCACGAGGGGAGCCACACGTTCCGGCGGATGTCCAACCGCATCTCCCGCCGCCAATACCTCGCGCACCCCATGAGCGAGTTCCTGGGCACGATCACCATCGCCACTGTCCTCTGGTTCGGGGGATCGCTTATCCTCCAGGGAGACGGCATGATTGATGCCGCCACCTTTATCTACTACCTGACCATCTTCTACAGTATCCTGAACCCTGCCAAGGAGTTCTCCAGGGCATCGTACGCCGTGCAACGGGGACTTGCCTCCATGGAGCGGATCGACAAGATCCTCGGGGCGGAGAACAGCATCAAGGAGGTTGATCAGCCGAGGGAAGCCTGTTTCAACGATGTCATCGAGTACCGCGATGTCTGGTTCCGCTACGGAAGTGACTGGGTAATCAAGGGAGTCAACCTGACAATAGAAAAGGGGAAGACCGTGGCCCTCGTGGGTCAGTCAGGATCGGGTAAATCCACGTTGGCCGACCTACTCCCGCGGTTCTACGACATACAAAAGGGAGGCATCTACATCGATGGCGTGAATATCAAGGAGATGGCCCTGCAGGACCTCCGCTCGCTAATGGGCAACGTGAACCAGGAACCCATCCTCTTTAATGACACTTTCTTCAACAACATCGCATTTGGCGTACAGAGCGCCACGGAGGAGCAGGTAATAGGGGCCGCGAAAGTCGCGAACGCGCACGAGTTCATCATGGCCACCGAAAAGGGATATCAAACCAATATTGGAGATCGGGGCGGCAAGTTATCGGGTGGCCAGCGCCAGCGAGTAAGCATCGCCAGGGCTATCCTCCGAAACCCGGAGATACTGATCTTCGATGAGGCCACCTCGGCACTGGACACCGACTCCGAACGGTTGGTGCAGGAGGCACTGGACAACCTCACGAAGAACCGCACCACCCTCGTGATCGCTCACCGGCTATCAACCATCAAGAACGCCGACATGATTCACGTGTTGAACGAGGGCGAGATCGTGGAGTCTGGACAGCATGCGGACCTGTACGCCCTGGGGGGATACTACACCAAACTGTGCGACATGCAGGGCGACCTGATCGAATAATCGACCGCTCTCACCTTAGAGCCCCCACCCACGTGGCTGAACCACCGCGAATACGCTACACCTGCCGCGACCTACTTCGCTAAGGCAACAAGTAGGCTTCACTCACGATTGCCGCTCTCGCTGTTTTCCCGGTCTCGATTAACTCGATCCCCTTCCTGATCAAGGGATCGTTCTGTTGGTATGCCTCCCAAAAAGCCTCCTCCCCGAAAAAGTTCCGTACGATGTAAGCGGTCATCACGTTCTCCAGCAACTCACTCGACTCCTGGATGTAGTAGGGTCTTCGACGAATACCGTGGTAATCGGCGTAGCTAACCAGGTTAAGCAAGAGCGGTTGTCGAAGCAGATACCTGTGCAAATCTTGCCAAGTGGCATAGCCGCTTAATTTAGCCTGGTGGATATCGGAGTAGAGCATGGCGTACTCCTCGTCGAGCCGCCTGTTGACCACCGAGTTGTAATAAGAGTTGATACCCATGGTGTCCCTCGCTATAAAGATGTCGGGCATGATCCCATCGCCCCCGTACACCGTCCTCCCACCCAAAGTGGCGTAGGGCGTTAGGTTGTTCGCCGTGTCCACGTTCACGTAGTCACCCTGCAGGTAACGGTTAATCGCCTCCATCTCGTACTCCGCATGCTTTCCCTTCTCGTACCCCCTCTGTATGGATCTTCCCGAAGCGGTGTAGTAGCGGGCCACGGTCAGCCTCACGGCCGACCCGTCGGGGAAGTTGCGCTGGCTCTGCACGAGTCCCTTCCCAAAAGAGCGTCTCCCGATAACCAGTCCCCGGTCATGGTCCTGTATGGCACCAGCAAAGATCTCGCTCGCCGAGGCGCTCAGCTCGTCGATCAGCACCACCACGTCGTCCTCCTTACAGGTACCCGAGCCGTTCGCGTAATTGTCGTTCCTCGGGAAATCCCTCCCCTCGGTGTAAACGATGAGGTCGCCCTTCTGTAAAAACTCATTGACCATGGCCACCACCACCTCCAACGCTCCGCCCACGTTCCCCCTTAAGTCGATAACCAATCCGGTAGCTCCTCGGCTTTTAAGTTTCGAGATGGCAGTAATGAACTCGCTAAAGGTGTTAAAACCGAAATTCCTGCCCAGCTTGATGTAACCGATGTCATCGGTCAGCATATAGGTCGCGTTCACGCTACTCATCGGGATGTCACCCCGGGTCACGGTAATATCGATCAACTCCGGCCCGTTGTCCCGACGGATACCCAGCGTGACCTCGGTGCCGCGTTCGCCCCGGAGCGTCTTCAGCACCTCTTCATTTTGAATCTGCTTCCCGGCCACCAATGAATCGTCTACCGTTACAATCCGGTCCCACGGCATGATCCCCGCCGCCTCCGAGGGGCCTCCCGGAACGATTTGGGTGACCACGATGGTATCCCTTAACACGTAAAAGCTCACGCCAATCCCCGAGAAGTGCCCCTCCAGGTCTTCATTCACCCGTTTCATCTGCTCGGCCGTGATATACTCAGAGTGGGGATCCAGCTCTTGGATGATATGGGGTAGCGCATCCTCGATAATGCGGCGGGTGTCAACCGTGTCCACGTACGATTCGTGAATAAAATTCAACACGGCATCAAGCTTACCTGAGCTATCAACCCGACCAGACTTACCAAACTCTCCATACTTAGCACCGATAAAGACGCCTATGGCCAGCGCAACCCCTATCCAAAAGGGAAACCCTGTATTTTTTCTTCTCCTTGACCTCATCTATACCCTTTCATTTATTACCTCGGTCACCTCAACCGCCACCAGCTCGATGCCCGCCCTGTTAAGCAGGTCGATCCCATCGCTCAGCCGGTACGCATCGGCATAAACCACGCGCTTGATCCCGGCTTGAATAATCAGCTTCGCGCACTCGATACAGGGCGATGAGGTGACGTAAAGCGTAGCACCCTCGCTGCTGTTGTTGGAGCGGGCCACCTTGGTGATCGCGTTTGCCTCAGCGTGCAGCACGTAGGGTTTCGTGATATTGTTCTCGTCCTCGCACACGTTTTCAAAACCGGAGGGGGTACCGTTATACCCGTCAGATATGATCATCTTATCCTTCACGAGCAATGCCCCTACCTTTCGTCGCTTGCAGTAGGAGTTCTCAGCCCATATAAAGGCCATGCGCATGTAACGCTGATCGAGTAACGTCTGTTTACCTTTATTTTTCTTCATCACTTGACTTAGCAATCAGCTGTTATCAAATCGCTACCAGGCTCATATCGAGACTCTTCACGGAATGCGTGAGTGCTCCGACCGATACAAAATCAACACCCGTTTCAGCGTAAGCACGGATGGTATCGCGCGTGATGCCCCCCGATGACTCCAGCTCCACCCGGCCAGCCACCCGCTTCACTGCTTTCCGCGTCTCCTCCACTGAGAAATTGTCAAGCATGATCCGGTCGGCTATCCCTACCCGGAGCGCCTCCTCCAGCTCGGCCAGATCCCTCACCTCAATCTCCACCTTCAACATTTTGTTCTTCTCCTTCAAGTATCGTTGCGCGCCGCGTAACGCGTTCTCGATCCCCCCGGCGAAATCAACGTGGTTATCCTTCAGCAGGATCATGTCGAAGAGCCCAATCCGATGGTTCTCACCACCGCCCAGCTTCACGGCCTGTTTTTCCAACAACCGCATTCCCGGCGTGGTCTTCCGGGTGTCCAACACCTTCGTGGTAGTGCCCCGTAGCAGCTCTACATACTCGCGGGTGGTGGTGGCGATACCGCTCATCCGCTGCAAGATATTCAAGACGAGGCGCTCGGTCTGCAGCATCGAACGGACCCGCCCCCGCACGGTAAACGCCACGTCGCCCGGTTTCACTGGAGTGCCATCTTCAATGGCAACCTCCACCTGCAGATCGGGGTCAAAACGGTGAAACACCATCTTGGCGATCTCTACGCCCGCGAGGACACCCTCCTCCTTGATCAACAGTTCCGATTGCCCCACCGCATGCTCGGGGATACTGCTTAACGTGGTGTGGTCTCCCTCACCAATATCTTCGGCGAAAGCCAGCGTGAGGAGTCCGTCTATTAAATCTTTTTTACTCATATTGTCTGAAAAGCGATGCTATATTGTAATTTCACGCAGTAGATATTAGCTCACCTCAGCATAGTTCAAGCAAGCTTGACTCTGCATTCGGCTTATCGCAAATATTCACGAGGTCTTCGCCTTGAAAGCAAACCTACAAAACTTTATACCTTGTAAATGCTGAGCTCTAAGTGATAAACAAACGAACGCCCATTTTGTTATAAAATCAATTCTTGGGCAAAAGTACAAAATAAACCGTTACTTTCGCGCTATCTTGCCATTTTACCTTTGGTCGTAACGAAATAGTTTTCAGAAATGAAGGTGACGCTGCTTTCCGTCGGGAAGACCGACAACGATCTTTTCTCTCGCATCATCGAAGAGTACGAGAAGAGGATCAATTTTTACCTCCCCTTCGAAACGGCATTCGTCGCCGACGTGAAAAACCGGAAGGGACTATCCCTTACCGAGCTGAAAGAGCGGGAGGGGCAAAACCTGCTTGCCTTTCTTCAGCCGACCGACCGCGTGGTGCTGCTGGACGAGAATGGGAAGCAATTCGACTCCCCCGATTTTGCGCGCTACCTCCAAAAGCGGATGCACTCCGTTCCCAAGCGGCTGGTCTTCATCGTGGGAGGCCCCTATGGTTTTTCGAGGGAGCTGTATGACCGCGCCCACGAGAAGCTCTCCCTCTCTCCCATGACCTTTACCCACCAGATGGTGCGGATGATCTTCACGGAGCAGCTATACCGGGCGCTGACCATCCTGAATAACGAGCCCTATCACCACGAGTAATCGAATTCACACTTGAGTTGATCAAACATCTCCCTCTCCCTTGGGTGTGACGAGGATTCAAACGACGACACCTCCCGCAGCACCCGCTCCGACCGTTGCCGGCTGGTCCGGCCAAAGAACCTCAACGCGCTTAGGGCCGACTGGTACAGCATCGGGGAATCCGCTTTCAGGTCGGCTACAGCACACTGCAATACCTGTACAGAATCAACTTTATCTACAAGGGCCGACCCGCTGATACAGAGCCGGGCAAACAACCAATACCCGGTGGCACGTATCCCGTTTTCCTCACAGGCTGACCAATTCTCCACTGCTTCGTTGGCAAAGGGCAGTTTCTCAAACAGGTTTTTACAAACCTGCTCCCGAAGCTCCTGGTTGTCAATCTGCTCTGCCCACCGGCTAGCCGCCTCCACGTTCATCTCCCCGGGAGGATAGAGCAGGGTGGCCAAAATTTTCAGTTCTCGTACATCCTCACTCCATAACCGTTCCGCCAATGCTGCGCCGGGCTCGTATTTGCGAGAAATCTCCTGAAGCCGGGGCAAATCAACACCAAAGATAAGGCGATAATTTAGCCCCATCTTACGCATGCCGGCAGCAACCGGTCCGTTCATCGACAACCGCAAGTCGGTTCTTATGGCTCGTAACGTTGCCTCCATTCTCAAATATTTTTTCACATTGTGACACGAAAGTAAGCATTTTCATCCTAATAGTAGTGTTGCATTTACTATTTGAACTTAGATAGCTTATATAGAACCTTTGATGAATAAAATAATCATGTCGGTTTCGTTTAATTTGACTATTTTTGCATTATACCAATATACTAAAATAACAGACACGATGAAACTTCTACTGATCAGCAATTCCACGAACCCAGGCGAGGGGTACCTGGAGTACCCGATGCCCTATATCCAGGACTTCTTGGGTGAGAAAGCGATGAACGCCCTCTTTATTCCCTACGCTGCCGTCACCTTTTCGTTCGACGAGTACGAGGAGAAAGTCAACGCCCGCTTCAACGAGATTGGTCACCACGTTACCGGTATCCACCGTTTCATTAACCCGGTGGAAGCCGTCGAACACGCCGATGCCATCGTCGTTGGCGGTGGCAACACCTGGCAACTCGTGGATATGCTCTGGGAAAAGGGATTAATGAAAGCAATCCGCAAACGGGTAAAAACGGGAACACCCTACATCGGCTGGAGCGCCGGGTCGAATATCGCCTGCCCCACGTTGAAGACGACCAACGATATGCCCATCACCGAGCCTATCAAGTTCAAAACGCTGAAACTGGTACCCTTCCAAATCAACCCCCACTACCTGGACCACCATCCCGCTAACCACGGGGGCGAAACCCGGGAGATGCGCATCAACGAGTTCATCGAGGTGAACCGGGAGGTGTATGTCGTGGGCCTGCGGGAAGGTAGCCTGCTCCTGCGGGAGGGCGATGAGCTATCGCTCTTGGGGAACCGCCCCGCACGGCTATTCAAGTATGGTCAAGAGCCAAAAGAGCTGACCACCGAGGACGACCTGAGTTTCCTGCTCGCGTAAAGCACACATGCCACGGGCAGTGGTACATTGATTGACAATCAAAGCGGGACAGACCAAAAACATCCCTTCTACTTAACCACTTCGAAGTGGATAACGGCCACGTTTCCCGCCTTATCTATCAACACGATAGCGAAGCCGTTTCCCCTTTTTGGTCGGTGATGGTGATGCTCACGAACTGCTCAAGCAAGTCCACCGTGACCTTCGTGCCGTCGAAGGTCACCTTCGCCTCGTCCTCATCGAATCGGTTTTTGCTAACAGTGGCCTTGTAACCGCCGTTTCCATCCAGTATCTCGAACTGGTAGCTTAACCCGTCCGTGCTGAAATACCCGTTATTTTCCACCGAAAGGACCAAGTCTTTAACAGGCTCCAGTTCCACATCAACATCAAGCGAGATGCATGCGCTCATGCCCACGAACAGGCAAGCGAACAATAGGTAACATGATTTTTTCATAAGATTATTTTTATCTTTTTATTCTGTGTATGGAACTATTAATGTTAAATTACTTGTTGACTTATGATGCTTTCGTGGTTTTACTCACGGTAACATCTATCGTTAACCAGGACAAAGGTACGTAAAAAAGCACTTTTTCACAAACCGCTTTCCGCTGAAAAGGAGTATGGGCTGTCCGACGGGGCGATTCCCCTCGACCTGTTTGGTTCATCCGACATGGTGAAATCGATTTTCGCACCGTTCATCAAGTCGCCATGCGTGAAGTAGTTTTTCATGTAGGGTTGCCCGTTAAGTCGAATAGCAGAAACATAGCGAGTATCGGGCGAGTTGCCGGGTGCGTTAATCACCACCCTATTCCCGTTCTCCAGGTGAATGGTCATCTTCTCGAACAGGGGAGAACCGATCACGTACTGGTCTGTACCGGGGCAAACCGGGTAGAAACCAAGCGCCGAAAAAACGTACCAGGCCGAAGTCTGTCCATTATCCTCGTCCCCGCAATAGCCATCCGGATTGGGGTTGTAAAGCTTATCCATCACCTCCCGCGCCCAATATTGCGCCTTCCAAGGCTCGGCAGCGTAATTATATAGGTAGACCATATGCTGAATCGGCTGGTTGCCATGCGCGTACTGTCCCATGTTCATGATCTGCATCTCGCGGATCTCGTGGATGGGGAACCCGTAGTAGCTATCGTCAAAGAGCGGGGGCATCACGAATACCGAATCGAGCATGCGCACGAACTCCCGGTTACCTCCCATCAGGTCGATTAACCCTCGTGGGTCGTGGAAAACCGACCAGGTATAGTGCCAGCTATTTCCCTCGGTGAACGCGTCACCCCATTTAAACGGGCTAAAGGGCGACTGGAAGGTACCGTCCTCGTTGCGTCCCCGCATCAACTTATGCTCAGGGGAGTAGAGGTTCCGGTAGTTCTGACACCGTTTGGCGAAGCGATCCACCTCCTCTTGGGGTCGGTTCAACTCCTTGGCGAGCTTGTAGATGGCCCAGTCGGCATACGCGTACTCCAGCGTGCGCGCCGCGTTCTCGTTAATCCCCACGTCGTAGGGAATATACCCCAACGAATTGTAATACTCGTGTCCCAATCGCCCCGTGGAGGAGACTCTTGGATGCACATTCTCGGTGCCATGCAGCACCCCCTCGTAGAGGGTCTCGATATCGTATCCCCGCAGTCCTTTCAGGTAGGCATCGGCCACCACTGAGGCCGAGTTGTTGCCAATCATGATGCCCCGATGCCCCGGGCTGGCCCATTCGGGCAGGAATCCGCTCTCCTTGTAAGTGTTGACCAGTCCCTCCTGTATCTCCACGTTCACAGAGGGATATACCAGGTTCAGCAGCGGGAACAGCGCCCTGAAGGTATCCCAAAAGCCGGTATCGGTGTACATGTACCCTGGCAACACCTTTCCATTATAGGGACTGTAATGCACCGTGTTGCCTTCGGCATCTACCTCGTGAAACCTCCTTGGGAAGAGGGTAGAACGGTAAAGCGTTGAATAGAATGCACGTTTTTGATCAAGGTTGCCTCCCTCCACTTCAACCTTGCCCAACACCTTGTTCCACGCGTTCCGACCATCTTGCTTCAACTGTTCAAATCCTTTCCCCTCTACCTCTTTGAGGTTCAACCAGGCCTGTTCGTGGCTGATAAAGGAGGAGGCGACCCTAACGATTACCTCCTCTCCCTGATGGGTGGGAAAACCTATAAACGCGCCGGTGTGGTTCGCTTCGGCTCTCCTTTCTTCCCCGATAATGCCGTCGGACACGGTGCGGGTGAATTGAAAAGGTTTTTCGAACTGAACCACGAAATAGTTCTTAAAATTCTTGGGGACGCCGCCACTATTGCGGGTGGTATACCCTACGATAGCGTTCTGCTCAGGCAGCACCTCCACCGCCGAACCCCTATCGAAGGCATCCAGTAGTACCAGGGCGCTATCACTCTCGGGAAAGGTGAAGCGAAAGATGGCGGCACGCTCGGTTGGCACCATCTCGGTGGTCAGATCATAATCAGCCAGGTAGACACTGTAATAGTAGGGTTTGGCTACCTCCGCCTTATGCGAGAACCAGCTGGCGCGTCTCTCTTGATCGAACTCCATCTTACCCACCATGGGGAAGATAGAGAACTGCCCGTAGTCGTTCATCCACGGGCTGGGTTGGTGCGTCTGTTTAAACCCGTTGATCTTGTTATCGGTATAGACATACTGCCACCCATCTCCTATCTTTCGTGTTTGCGGCGTCCAGAAGTTCATCCCCCATGGTACCGCGATAGCGGGATAGGTGTTCCCGTTCGAAAGGGCAAATTCCGATAGGGTTCCCATCAAAACGTTCACGTGATCCACCGGATCCGCAAAGGTCTGTCCTTCCGCTACCTCGATTTGTCCCAACGACAGTGTTAACAGTAACAAAATGATAAATCGCCTGTTATTTTTTATTCGTGCATCCATTTTATTGATTTGTTTCGTTTATTGGGTTTTTTTAGCTTACAACTTGTAAATCACGAACAACTTAATTGTACCTCCGGCATCGAGGCTACTCCTATTCACCTTATAACCCGTGAATCGCGAGCAGTTTAGCCGCTCCCTACCCTTGACCCCGTTCCTATTACTCTTCCAGTTTATGAATTACAAGACCTGAGCGCAGTTTCGGTTCGAACCAGGTGGTTTTCGGCGGCATGATGTTCCCGGTATCCGCGATCTCCATCAGTTGCTCCATCGAGACGGGGTACAGGGCGAGGGCGAGGGCCATCTCCCCGCTATCCACCCGCTCTTTAAGCGCATCCAAACCGCGAATGCCCCCCACGAAGTCGACCCGTTGATCGCTTCTCAGGTCCTTGATACCCAACAGCTCATCGAGAATAAGGTTCGATGCGATGGTGACATCGAGTTGGTTAATGGGGTTGTTATCCTCATACAGACCCGGTTTAACGGTTAGGCTATAGGCCCGACCATCCAGGTAGATGGAAAAGTTGCGCCGTCTGCCAGGCCTTTGTATCTCCGATCCCGTTGGTTTTATCACGAAATCGCGTCCCAGCTTTTGAATAAACTCATCCGGGGTCATCCCGTTCAAATCCTTTACCACCCGGTTGTAGTCGATGATGGTCAACTGGTTATCGGGGAAGCAGACCGCCATGAAGTAGTTGTACTCCTCGTTCCCGGTGTGATGGGGGTTGTTCCTGGCCTTCTCTGCTCCCACCAGGGCAGCCGCGGCGGTGCGGTGGTGCCCATCGGCAATATACAGCTCGGGGATAGCGGCAAAAGCGTCTGTGATGCGCTGGATATCCTCGTCGCACGACACCAGCCATAGGTGGTGCCCCACCCCATCGACGGAGACGAAGTCATACTCAGGTTCTCGTACAATCACCTCGCGGGCGATTTCATCCAGCGCCTCGTTATAACGGTACGCGAAGAAGACTGGCTCCACGTTCGCGTTGGTCACCCGCACATGTTTCATCCTATCCTCCTCCTTATCGTGGCGGGTGAGCTCATGTTTCTTGACCTTGCCGCTCGTGTACTCCTCCACGTGTACCCCTACCACCCAGCCATACTGTGTCTTACCATCACGGGTTTGCGCGTAGAGGTAATAGATCTCTTGCTCATCCTGAACCAACCATCGTTTTTCCTGAAACAGCCGAAAGTTCTCCCTGGCTTTCTCGTACACGTCCGAATCGTGCTCATCTTTTCCCGGAGGGAAATCTATCTCTGGTTTGATAATACGGTAAAGCGATTTTTCATTCCCCTGGGCCTCTTGGCGAGCCTCCTCAGAACTCAAAACATCATAAGGGCGCGAGGCGACCTCCTCCACGAACTCCCTGGGCGGGCGAAGGCCCTTGAACGGTTTTACTAACATAAACTTGTTGATATTATACATGCAAATTTCACTGTGAATCCACGCGCGAATTCCACGTGCGAATTACTCTGTAAATTTCACGCGAATGTACGGGTTTTCCCTGAAATACCCGCGTTATGCTCGAAAATTAGATGATGTTGGTGATTCGCATTTCTGTTTCTGCACCTGCTCAACATAGGAAAAAAGGACAAATCAACCGAAAAATCGAGTTTTTTTACGTAGGTTCGCGGTAGGTATCCATGAACTTAATAAAACAACATTCGTTATGAACCGAAGAGACTTCTTGAAGCATGCAGGTGTAGCGGGTGGAGCCGTTGCTGCCTCTCCCCTACTGGCGAACCAGTTATTTAGCCATGCAGAGCAGGTCAACGCACCAGCTCAACACGACCTCCCGTACCGCTTGATGGACCTGCACGTGCACACGACCGACGAGTTTACCATTGAAGACGTCGTGGCGGTAGGGAAAAAGACGGGGGTTCAATTTGGCGTGGTAAATAACGTGGCACCCTGGAAAATGTGGGACGACGAGGCGTTGAAAAAGTTCTTCGACGAAACGTTCCCCCACCCCGTGTACGTGGGACTACAACCGATGGTGTTGGGCTGGAGCAAAAGGTTATCGCCGGAACTGATCCAAAAAGCCGACTACGTGTTGATGGACCCACAGGTGCTGCCTAACGGCAACCGATACGGTGACGAACTGAAGATCTGGGAGATAGCCACCTACATCGATGACGTGGAGTTCTTTATGCAACGCTATTTCGACCACACGATTGACGTGATCACCAATTCCGAACCGATCGATATACTGGGTTGGCCCTTGTACCTTCCGGGCAACGTGGCGCGGGACTATTACAAGCTGTGGACACCAGACCGCTTGAACCGTATTGTAGAAGCGGCTAAAGAACACGGGGTAGCCATCGAGATCAACAACACGGCACGCTCTCCTCACGAAGAGTTTATCACCATGGCGAAGCGGGCGGGATTAAAATTCACGTTTGGCTCCGATACCCGGAACTTCACCATGGGACGACTCGATTACTGCCTTGAGATCGCGAAAAAATGCGGCCTGACGCAAAGCGATTTCTTTGTCCCGAAACGAGCGTTGTAAGGCCTTGACAAGAACAGGAGGTGAATTTACCTCCTATTTCAAAAAGTATTCAAAAAAGGCATAGGCTATTTGGTTGGACTTCTTGTTTGGTGAATGGTCCGGGCGATTGTTCATTGCCACCCTATGCTCGTACCCCAATAGTTTGTTGATGGCGACAGTGTGGTTCAGCGGTATCCAACGTTCTACCGGATCGGACGAACCCCCGGATACCAGGAAGGGACGGGGCGCCATTAACGCGTGCAACTCGTGCAAATCATATCCTTGACTTCTAAGTTTCGGGTACAACCCTTTACCTCCTTCACCGGTGTTGGACCAAGTATCGGTCCAGGGCGGGGGATAATAACCCAAGTACCAAGGCTCCCAGTAATTCACGTTGGCACCTTTGGTCTCGTCAAACACGATGCCCGGATCGTTCCAAACCGCGCAAGCGAACTTGGGGTACAGGCAAGAAGCGAACATGGCCCACTTACCACCGTACGAGTGCCCCATGACCCCTATCCTACCCGGGGTCACATCCTCCACCTTCGCCAGTGCTTCTAAGGCGTTAGCCGCCGCGTACGCGAGCGCGGATAACGGCTGTAGCGTCGCGTTCTCTATACCGGGATAGTAGAGGGAGTAGGTGCCGTTGCGCGTGGTTTCAGTCGTTCCCAACGAAAGGGTCACGAATCCCCGTTTGGTGAGTTGGTACGCGAAGTCTCTATCCGGTTTGCCGTTACCTATCGCCGTTTCGGGTTCGTAAAAGAGGGTGATGACCGCGGGTTTTGCACCTTCACCATCGGGTATCAACAGGTATCCCTCCGTCTGTTGGTTGGGGGTCCAGTAGAACCTTACCAGGTGTTGTGTGAAATCCTCCCGCTTTTCCGTTTCGATGATCTCAAACGTTTGGTCGGTTAAGATTGGCGGCCATTCGCCCATCATCTCCATCCACTTGGCACGAATCTCTCGCGCTCGTTTTCCCCAATCTTCCGCGGTTCGCACTGAGTCACCATTATAGAACAGCCGAGGTGAGCGGTAATCCCCGTACACGCATTGAAACTCCAAAGGAGGTGTGAAGTAGGGTTGTATCATGTTCCACAACTCGCTTTTGTGATCCTGCGCGATGACGTGGACAAACATGATGCATAGCAGAACGATGCAACCCCCTTTTCTTTTCATCTCGTCATTAATCCAATTTTCGCATGCTTTACGTTTGCTCTCACTTATCGCAAATATTCGCGACCCATCTTCTGCTTGATTGCTAAAAGAAAAGAATTCTGTTTTACAGCACTTTTGCTCGCAACGGCATATACGAACAAGTTCATTTCTGCTCGTATTGCTTAACGCAAAAGTTCAGCTTCGCTTCAAACAGCTTTTCTTTTTTAACGCAATCTTCGCAGGATGTGTCCCCGCGAAAAACAACGAGGTCTTCGCTCTGAAAGCGAGAAAAAAGCCATATGTAGAAATTAAGTCACTAATATATCGCCAAAGCGGAGGTAACGGTACGCTGCCCGTTCGCATCGCTCGGGATGATAGTTTCAACGCCATTCACCAGCATGCAGGACGAGCCGCCACCATCTAAATTGATGGCTTCGGTACAACCCAACTCCAGCAGGATATCGGCCACGTTCTTCAACGTCATACCGGGCGTGTTGGGCGTTTTGTTTCTTCCTTCACAGACGAAAAAGACCACGTAGCCATTCGGGTGATAGCCCACCGCTGAACGCGGATGGTTGTAGGTAGGTCCCACACCACTTGCAGCGTCAAACAACTCATTTTCCCACAAGTTCTTGTACTCGCCGTTTTTTATCAGCAGCGGGCCGGCGCCTATCGCCTCGGCAGGGGTCCACACCTTCGCACCGACGGGAAACGTAGAAGAGGGACGCGGCTGCGGTTGCTCTCCCGCCACGTTGGGTGCCGGCTGCGGGTAGGCGTAGAGCGTGCCACTTACATTATACACCCATTGTGCCGAGAAGGAGCCATCCTCCTCCAACCCGAACGCTCCTTGCGTGGGGTAGTAGGGGGTCGCTTGCCCGTTATAATCCCTGTTTACCATTGGCTCCGAGGTTGAAATGGTTACCCCATTTTTAATCAAAAGATTGAGGGAGGTGCCATTCCAGAAAAAGCCGCCGTTGATGATGACCGAGGGTTTGGTATTGTTGGTGTAAAACTGAGTGAGCGTGGCCACGCCCTTCTTCTCGCCCAAAACCTTGAACCTCCCTTTACCCTCCCCTATATCGGCCACGGCAATGAATGCCCGGGTGAGCTTACCCGAAATATCTTTCTTGTAGCTATAGACCGAGATATAGTCCGGCAGGGTGCCGAAACCCTCTTTCTTCTCCCAATGGGAGGTAGAGACAGCCAGCGGGGCCGACTTGAAACGTACGTATATTTTAAACGTGGCGACGTCGTTGTTTTTTTTAAGTCGAATTTCAGCCACGCTAGTTAAGTCGTACATGGCGGTCACCATTTGAGGTGCTACCATCTCAACGCCGTTGGCCAAGGTAAGCTTCAGTTCCACTTTTGAGAGATCGCCTCCCCGTTCAAACAGCAACTCGATTGTTCGTTGAAAATTATCGATTTTCACGTTATGCGCCTGGTGAGAGATCACCTCAACATCGGTGATATACTTGAAGTCCACATCGGGTTGCTCCCCGTTTCCGGAACAACGCACGAACAGCAACGACAAGAAGGTCAACAATATAATTTTTAATCTCATCGTTTTAGTTTTTAAAATGACACTTTATAATTCGCGCTACCCGAATTATTTTCAATAAGTGAGAATAGAGCCAAGTTTACTTGAGCTATGTCTAACGCGGAACTTTTGCATTAAGTCGAATGGGCAGAAAACGAGCTTGCTCGAATTATGCCACGACGAGCAAAAGTGGAATGAAGTTCAAACACCTACAAGGTGAACCTGAAAGCTAAAGTAGGCAAAGTGAACATAATGAAATCGGGATAGGGAAGGCGCTCTCCCCTATCTCGATTTCTCGTACTCATATTTTTACTTCAGATTAACTCTCCAAACGGTTACGCCCGCATTGGTACAGAGGAAAGCTACGTATGCCGTCTCACCATCATCAGCGACCTTAGTTACCACGTCACCGGTTACGTTTCCGTTGTCACCGTAATTGGGATCCATAGGTGTCCACCCGTTCCAAACACGGGTTCCGGGTACCAGGTAGTCCAACGGGTTCTTGCTGGTGGTTTCAGGGTCACTTATCACCGTCCGCACGTTGTACACCTGCTTCATCCAGTTGTAGGCGTTTTGTTCGATGATGAATATGTACCTGGCGCCTTTGAGATCCAGGTAGTCGAAGGAGCCACCGCCTCCCAGCCACTGGTGGAATATATTCTGGATATGGTGTTCCGATGCATAGAGCGGGGTGTGGGTGGTTCCATCCATATAGGTGATGGCAACCTTTGCGGCTCCGTTTTCAAACCGGGAGATAAAGTAGTTGCTGTTTTTACCAAATTCAATCGGAACGATGGTATTCAGTTGACCCATTTGATATCCGGGGTTGAAAGTGATTTTTTCGGGTTGGTTCGATACCGGTGCACCGTTTTTAATCTCCCAGCGTAAGAATATGTTCTGGAACGACACGCCCATGTATAGGAACGCGTGATCCCGGATATCTCCCGTCACGTAGATCTTTCGCCCCACGTCAATGTTCCCCGTCAGCCCGGGCAGTTGCACGTCGTACGAGAAGAGCAGCTTGGGCTCAGCGGTAACCCCTTCCCACCAGTACATGTGGATGATGTTGTTGCCGCCTTCCGGCATCCAGCGTGACATGTAGAAGTTGGTGGCCACGATGTTACCCGCATCGTCGTTAGCCATGAAGAGCGGCACGATCCGGGTAAGGTTTGCCCAATCGATGCCCTCGAAAGACATGGTTCCCGCCTTGCTACCATCGGTAATGTTGTAGTAGTCGAACTTGGTCCGCTCGTGCACGACCAGGTAGTCGCCGCTAATCGCTACCGCGCCGTTGTTGTGCGTTACAAAATTCAGTTCCGTCGCGGTTTTGTTCCACAGTGGTTTGATCTCCAGTATGGCAGGCACCACTTTAACCTTGATAACATAATCCCCCTGAATACCATGCGCCCCCTTTGCCGTGAAACTGACCGGTGAAGTAAGGTCGCTGGTAGCGGGGAACGGCGTAGTTGTTGTCGCGCTTCCGGGAAGCGCTGCCCCCACCTTGATGTTCGACAGCTGCTCCGTGTAGTTGTCGCTCACCTCCACGATAATGGTATCGTTGGGGTTGGGTGACGACTGCCCGGTAAACACGGTACCGTTCGGTAACGTGAGACTTACCTGGAAAACATCGTTGGGGGTAAAGGTAGCGTTAACAGTATAGCTCTTCTTCGCGTTATCGGCGCCAACCACCTCGAAGCTGACGGGCTTGGTGAAGTCCATGTACTCGCCCAGGGGGCTGGGAGAGACCACGGTGGCGTTGTTGGGCAAGCTTACCGACATACGTACCTTGGTTCTATCGGTATTCATCGGCCCGAACACCTTCACGTTGATCACGTTTTTGTCATCGGGAGTAACGGCAAAGTCGGCATTGGTCCCATCTGGGAGCATAATCCGAATGCCCGTGACCTCGTTTCCTGTCGTGGGTACCAGCGTGTCGGCCTCCTCGCAAGCGAACAGTACCGGCAGCAGGCTTACAATCCACAACAATATAAAATATCTATTTATCTTTTTCATCGTGATTACCATTTATCAATTTGTTTACACTCCGGGTTATTTTGAATCTCTGAAGCGGGAATGGGGAAGTTATAGTAGCGCTCCTCGAAGAAACGGTCTTTCCCATCGCAGTCCACTATCTCGTAGTTAAATGAGCCGTCGCTGTTTTTCGTGATCTTCATCCCGTGCATCCGTTTCCCTCCTAGTACATCGAGGGCCGTTCTCCAACGTCTCAAGTCCCAATAGCGTTGCCCTTCAAAGGCGAGTTCAATTTTTCGCTCTTCGCGGATGATTTGCCTCAAGGTCGCTTGATTGGTCTCGGTGATATTGGGCAGCTGAGCCCTCTGGCGAACCTTGTTTAACGGGATAAGTGCCTGGCTCGACTTGCCGCCTTCGTTGAGCGCTTCCGCTTGGTTCAGCAGCACCTCGGCGTAACGTATCTCGTTCCAGCAGGTGATCCCTTTCTTGTTGATGTCGGTAGTTTTTTCATTCAACAACTTCCGTAAGTAATAGCCGGTGGTAGTTGAGTTAGGATGATCTTCTACGCCAAACGGCTTGAACCCATCGGTACCGCCGACAAACGTTTCAATGGTGCGCCCTTTCCACTGTGCTCCATTGTAGAGGATAGAAGCGTAGAAACGGGGTTCTCTGTTTTCGTAAGGATTGGCGGCATGGGTGGGATTATTCCAGTCGAACCTGGTGCCGTCGGCCATGTAGTAGGAGTCGACCATCTCCTGCGTGGGCACGGCCAGGCATTTCCCTCCCGTATCGGTTACCGGGAAATCTCCCTTGGGGCTGTACTCCTTATCAATAAACACGGAGTGGGTCAGCTCCCCGTGGAACCGGTAACCCATCACGGTCTCTTTGCAAAAATCGGTTTGATTGAACACATCGGCGTAGTTGGGCATCAGGCCGTAGAGCGTGCCCTCTTTATCGATTACCTTCTGGGCAGCTTCGGCTGCCTTGTCCCAACGCTTCGCGTAGAGCATGGCGCGCGACATGAAGCCGTAGACGGCCCCCTTGGTAAGGCGCCCGAAATTGGCCTTATCCCACTCGTCGGGCAGGTTTTCAGCGGCAAACTCAAGCTCCTTCTCGATAAAGTCCCAGCACTCCTCCTCCGGGCTCCTCGCCTTGAACGCCTCATTGGGGCCATCAATATAATCACGGATAATGATGCTGCCATGTCCCCTCACCAGCATAAAGTGCAGGTAGGCCCTGAAGAAGCGGGCTTGCGCCTCCATCAGGGTTTTCACCTCCGGGGCATACTTCACGTAGTTCTCTAAACCGTACAGGAACTCGTTGATACGGCGGATGCGGTTGTACTCGTAGGAGTAGTCGCTCAAGATATTCCCTTGAGGGCTTATGTTACCGGTATAGACCACCTTGTTGACATCGCCGCCCGATCCGCCCATCACGTTGGCGTTGTAACGGAGAATATCTGAAAAGCCGTCATGCAGGCTCACACCGGCGTATTTCAAGCCATAGGGGCCATACTCGTAAATGGGCTTGTAGAAGCCGTTGATGTAGAGATAGGTGTTTTCCGGTGAAGCCCACGCGTCCATCTCGGTATAGCTTGACCTGGGCTTCGGCTCCAAAAAGTCGGAACACGCGGAAAACAAGCAGGCTGCCGCTACGAATAGTAATATATATTTTATTGTTTTCATACGATTGGTTTATTTTATATTAAAGTGTATGGAACCTATCGGTTTCATATCTTTCTTTATTTAAAACGTGAGACTTACTCCAAACTCATAGGTCCTCTGCTGCGGGTAGTACCCGTTGGTGATCTCGGGAGTCTCGGGGTCGATGTTATACTTGGTCAGTTCAGACCAGGTGAGCAGGTTCCCGCCCGTCAGGGTAAACCGAATGTTATCAATACCAACGGCGTTGATTTTCTCGTTCTGCAACGTATACCCTATCTGGGCGTTTTTCAAGCGCAGGTAACTACCATCGCGCAACCACCAGTCGGAAGCCCACCCGTTACAGTTGCCTATTTCTGCTGCTATCGTGGTAAGTCGGGTAAACTCGGCGTTGGGGTTTTCGGGTGTCCAGCTGTTTTCTATCAGGAAATAGGGCGAGTTCCCGTTCCCATGGAACGGACGGGTGTAAATGGTGGCATCCACGTACCCGTTATCGTACACCCCGCTTAAAAATACGTCGGTGATGGCGGCTCCCTGGAAGAAAAGCGAGAGGTCAAAATTCCTCCACGAAGCAGCGATGTTTAACCCGTAAAAGAGCTCAGGCAGGTTGCTATTCCCGATAAAGGTGTAGTCCTGCGAGCTTTCCACTTTCCCATCCAGGTTCAAATCTTTATACCGGATGTCGCCCGGGCGGATCTGATTTTTGTTCAGGTGGGCTAAAGTGGCGCTATTGATAACCTCTTCATCCGATTGATATAGTCCTTCTGCAATGAACCCCATCTTTTCGCCCATCTTCCTTCCGGTCCGTTTTTGATAGTGAGGAACATTGGGACTTTCGTTCATCCTCAGGACCTTGTTGCGCGACCAACTCACGTTACCCCTCACGCTATAATGAAAATCGCTGATATTGTTCTGGTGCGTTAAGACAAGCTCGAACCCTTTGTTGCTCACCTTTCCACCGTTGATGGTGCTGGGGTGATTGCCGCCGAGGGAGGGAGGATAAATACCTCCACTAGGGATGAGGATGTCGTTGGTGAGCTTGTAGAAGTAGTCTAACTCCATGCCGAAAATACCCCGGTTCAGTAGCAGCTCGAACCCGATGTTGTAGGTCCCCGTTTTTTCCCAGGTGATATCCCGGTTCACATTACCCGCGGTGTAGATAGAGATATACTCCCTATCACCAATATAGAGGGTGGGTGGGTTAGGTCTCATCAGGTTCAGGTACTGGAAGTCCCCGATCCTGTCGTTCCCCAGCAGACCGGCGGAACCCCTGATTTTGAAGTTTTCAACCTGACCTTTCAACGGTGCGAAGAAAGCCTCTTCCGACATGCGCCACCCGAAAGATGCCGCGGGGAAGAACCCCCAGCGATTCTCCTTGGGGAAACGGACGGACCCATCGTAGCGAGCCACCAGCTCCAGCAGGTACTTGCTGTCGTACACGTAATTCACACGTCCCACGAATCCTGCACGGTTAAACAGGTAGCTACCCCCGGCTATCGCGCTTGATTTCTGCTTGCCCGCGATCTCCTTTCCCAAGGTCAACTCGTGGAGCGAGGTTAAATCGAACCCCTGCACGGCAGCGGTAAAGTTTTCGGTATCATATGACGATTGCTCATAGAGGAGCAACCCGGAGACCGCGTGTTTGTCGAACGTGCGGTCGTAGCTGATGGAGGGTTGCAGGGTCAGCCTGCTGGCTTGCCCCGAAGAGTTTCTTAACACCGCCACATCAACTTGTTTAACGGCAGGTTCGGGAATTACTATACTGTACTCCTCGGTAACGGGGTCGTAGCTGTTCAATTTAAACGTTTCCGCCCACGATTTCGAGGTGGTGTAATCCTTGTCATACGATGCTTTTAGCTTCAGGGTGAGCCCCTGTATAAATACCGGGTTCCACGACAGGATTAGCGAGCTGTTCAGCACGTTCATAATTGAGTTGTTGTATCCCGTTAGGCTATTGAAGGCCATTGGGTTGAATTTTGCCGACGTGCTGATATTCGCCGCTACCGGAAGTCCCTCGTACTCCGTGGGAGTGATAGGCATCATGCGCTGTGCCAGCGTGAGGGGGTTGTTCCACGCCTGATTGCTTACCGAGTAGTAGCCCTGGTTTCGTATTTCCTGACGTGCCCCTATATCGAGCCCCAGGTTCAATCCATGCGCCAGCTTGATATCCAGGTTAGACCGCAAATTGTACCTTTTAAATGAGTACTTATCAATAATCCCTCCTTGATCGAAGTAGCCCAATGACACGAAGTATTTCGCGTTCTCATTCCCCCCGTTCACCGAAACGTTATGGTGGGTGGACGAAGCTCCCTTTTTCATCAGCTCATCGAACCAGTCGGTATTAGCATATTTGCCTTCGGGGTCGCCGTTTAGCACCTTGTTGTATACCTCTTCCGTGAACAGCGGCTTTAGACCATCCATATCCAGGGCCTTATTGTACCACTTGATAAAATCGGGGCCATCTAAAAACTTGGGGTAGTTGGTATTCTGGTTATACGAAACCTTACCCGAGTAGGTGATGCGCGCTTTTTGCATGACGCCCCGTTTCGTCTTCACCAGGATAACACCACCGGCCCCCTGCATACCGTAAACGGCGGCCGCGGAGGCATCTTTCAAGATGGTGATACTTTCAATCTCGTTTGGGTCGAGGTTGTTAAAGTTACGTTGCACGTCGTCAACGATAACCATGGGTGCCGCGTTACCCAGCGTGCTTACCCCTCGAATCAGGAGGTTGGCGTGGTCGCTCCCGGGCTGCCCCGATTTTTGCATAGATACCAATCCCGGTAGTTTTCCAACCAGCGCGTTAGAGAGGTTTCCAGTAGGCACCTTGATAAGGTCATCGGCGTTCACTTGTGCCACCGAGCCGGTAACGTGCTCTTTTTTCTGCGTACCATACCCTACCACCACCACCTCTTCCAGCTGTCCCACGTCTTCGCGCATAACCACGTTCAGCACGGTTCTACCTTGAAGCCTAACCTCTTCCGTTTGGTAACCCACGTAGGAGAACTCCAGCGTCGCGTTCGCATCGGACACCCGTATGCTAAACTCACCATTGACATTGGTACTCACTCCCGTGGAGGTTCCTTTTACAATAACATTCACCCCTATCAGGTTTTCACCACTGGCATCTTTCACCGTGCCGGTTACCACTGATTGCGCGAACATGAGCGGTAAACCGGAAAACAGCAGGAGAAAAGTGAGCCATGCTCCCCTTTTCCAGATGCGATTCTTTTGATCTCTTTTCATACGATTTGTTAATTTTAGCATTAAGATATAACAATTCATTCTTCTCGTTCTCATGCCGCCAGGGTTTACAGGGGTCGTCACCCCGCCTTTCACGAAACGTGTGACGGTTAAACAACCCATGCTACTCGCTGGCGGAAAGCCGTTTATGTCTTTCGACGATAACATTCACCAGGCGCTGGTACAGCAACCCGTCCTGATAATTGGACGATTTAGCCAGTCGATAAAAGGCATCCCCACCCTGGTAATAGGCCAAATGTACCTTATACAGCATCTCCTCGCTCTCGAAAACATCCAGGTAGTGGTGCAGCCGATAGCCCCAGTTGCTACTCCCGGCGAGCGCCCTTTCATCAAATTCCACCTCCAGGTTCATCCCGTGTCGCTTGGCCCTTAAGCAAGCCTCTTTTATCCTCGACATCGGGATGTCCTCATTAAAAAAATAGTTGGGTTGATAGTAGGGAACATCAAAGCCCAACGCTTTCCACTCGAAATAACCATCGGCAAAGTAATAGGGTATCCAATAGAAATTGTATCCCTTCTTATCGAGGTAATCAGCCACCTCCTTGACCATATCGCGGGTATGGGTTGCCTCTTCAGCTAACCAGTAAAAACCGATGAGTTCCAGGTTATGTAACTTTGCATTGGCAAACAGCTTCTCCGCGTAATCCACGTACCATTTGCAGGCTGCCACACGATCACTCCTACTGGTAAAACTGAGGTTTCGTCCATCCAGCTCTCCCCAGTCCTCTTGATTGGGAATGGGTTCGGGGATGGCGATAACCACTTTCCGTTTGCTAAAGTCACCTTCCACTTTTTTATCGTTTCGCACAGCGGCAACCTGTTCGTTAAGGGCACAGATGGCATTCCCAGACGTGAAGTAACCTTGCAACAGGTCTTTCCATTCGCTCTTACGGGCAGGCTTCTCTCGATATCCCGAGGCAAACCCCCTATCTTTACCATCGTGAATTTCCAAAAAGAGGAAACCATCGAACAGCCACCTCTCCTTGCCGTCCACCTGGGCCGAAACGTAAGGTGCAAAATGCTCCTTGTTCCACTTGATGGTCCTGTGGGTTCCCCCTTCGTATATTAACACCATGTCTAAAGGGGCCCCCTCGATGATGGATGACCTATCGACAACCGTGCCGTTATCGGGTTCACGGAAAATAATATCCTCCTCGGCGCCATTTTGTTGCCCATTGCAACCAAAAGCGAAAAAGAGAACCCCCAGAATGGTTATCATCAACAGCCTGCCTCGGTTATTACTGCTCATTGCTCATGTTTTTTCCTTCACCTCTCTCCCAAAAAACCTGCTATTCTGAATCGTGTTCCCCTTACCTTACGATTACGCTGCAGGTCACCCCTAAATCCCTTGCATGTCGCTAATATACAAAAAATTCCGTCTCAACGTGATTAAACTTTCAACTCCCACCCTTGAGCGTACTCTCTTGCCCACAATCTCTCTGCCTCCTTCTCCCCGATTACGGTACCACGCTGTGGATCCACATTCAAGGACTTCCCAAGCAGGTGAGAGATATTAGACAGTTGCATCAGCTGTGTACTGATGCACGCCTCCTTTAACTGAGAATTCAATTTCTCTCCTTTTCTAATAGCGTTAAAGAAGTTCTGAAAGTGATACGCGTCGAGGCTCTGGGTAGGATTAACCAAGTTACCAGCCTCGAACACCATTTCACTACCGATATGCTTTACGAGTTCTCCATCCAAGTCATACACATCGTATTCATTGCCACCACCAATAACCATGCTTCCCTTATCACCGAAGAACGTCACACCACTTTGATGCCCGTTAATGGACCCCCGTATGCAGCTTTGGCTCTCCCAGGTCATCACCTTGTCATCGCCGAACTTATAGTTAACCAGCTGTGTATCGGGCGTTTCCCAATCGTCCGTGTAGTGCGATCGGCTGCCCACCGAATCCACGTGTACCGGGTAATCCAGTTTCATGCCCCACCGGAGCAGGTCGATATAGTGCATCCCGTTATTTAGCGACTCGCCCGTTCCCCAGTGCCACCTCCAGTGCCAGTTGTAATGGACGATATTGTCCTTATACGGCAACCGCGGTGCCGGTCCCTGCCAGAGCTCCCAGTCCAACCAATCGGGCACCGCTGTCTCCTTGCCAATTCCTATAGATGGACGCTTGTTGTAATACCAACTTTTGCCATAGACAATATTTCCGATAATCCCGTTATGTAGCTCCTCCATCGCGTGCTTAATGTTTGGCCACGAGCGTCGCTGGTTGCCCACCTGAACCCGTTTGCCATATCTCTTCTCGGCATCTATCAACATCTGGTTCTCTGCCGGGTTATGGCTGGTAGGTTTCTCCAGGTAGACATGTTTTCCCGCCTGCATCGCCATAACGGCTCCCGCGGCGTGCCAATGGTCGGGAGTAGCTATTACAACGGCATCTATATCTCTATTCTCTAACATCTTGCGCACATCTCGATGCCCGTTTGGCCTGTTGCCGGCAACCTCTGTAACAGCTTGAATGCACCTTTCCAGTGCCCGGGAATCGACATCGCAAATATCGGTTACAATACAACCACGCTCTTTCTCATTGGCAAACCCTCTTGCCAAAGCGTTCCCCCTTGAGTTGACACCGATCACCCCCACTCTTAGCTGTTCATTAGCCCCCGCGATGTTCTTGTAACTTTTGGCACTGAAAGCAGGTAACACGCCACCCAGTGAAAGAGCCGAAGCACCTACGGCCACGTTCTTTATAAATTCTCTCCTAGTTGTCATAATATGTTGTTTAATTAAAAACCCTACTCATCTACTCCAAATTTTTTATCAGCTGCTGAGCATCATACATTGCCCAACGGTAGACATCCTCCATAAGGATAATCTCCCCGTTATTGCGTTTACTAACATTCGATGCCTCCATAAAAGTGAAAATCTCTAACGTCTCCATCTCCGAGACTGGCGGTTCGCCGGTTCTGAAGAACTTAACAATCTCGTCAAGCAACATACCGTACCCTTGAAATCCGCCCGAAGGAGTAACACCATTCTCCGTGAAGACGATACCACCATACAGATGCTTGCCGGTACGGGTTCCCCTGAATGTACCCACACGACCATCGCTCCACAATCCGGTCACCACATCTGTACCCTCGGCCGACATGCGATTCACGGCAACACAACCGGTACCCATAACGGTGAACAGCTCTTCCACACCGTGAATGCCATACCAGCCAAAATCGGGGTGAGTGATCTCGCGCAGGGCGGGAGAGTAGGTCGTAGCTCCTAACACCTCACCCTCCTCACCTCTCCGTATAGCTTGAGATTCTGGAGTGAAACGCACTCCCGACGAGGAGAAGATGGGTACGTTATACTCCTTGGCCAATTGAAAAATGGCAATGGCTTCTGCAAGCGTGGCGGCTATAGGCTTGTCGATAAAAACGGGTTTCCCTTTGCAGTGTTTGAACACCTCGAGCGCCTGCTCCAGGTGCACTGTACCATCGTTTGTCTCCAGTAAAATATAGTCGGACTTCTCTAAAAGCTCCTCTATGGAGGCCACGATCTCCACCCCCATCTCTTTCATCTGATTGATGTATCCCGGGATACGGCTGTAGCTCGACTCTATGGTCTTTGACCCGTACGGGTAGGCGGCCACCACCCTAAAACCGATGTACTGCTCTTTCTTATCTTCACCATTCAACTCTTTGGTGAAGGCGATGGAGTGCGAGGTATCCAAGCCCACGACACCAACCCTGTACTCTCCTTGCGCGAACAGGGAGAAGCACATAAGCGAAATAAAAAACGTTAACCCTGTTTGCTTCATCTTCATTCTTTTTACTTTTATTTGACAAACATTGCACTACACTGCTAACCTTACGCTTACAACAGCGAAGCCGCTGCCTCGTCAATATAGAGTATCGCCCCCTCTTTTTCGCGTAGCACAGATGCCGGACACTTTTCATGCACCTCACCGTTTATCGTGTCATACACGGCTTGTGCCTTTAGCGCCGTGGGCACGATACAGAACAGGTAAACAGCCCCCATCAAAGCCGGTATGGTAAGCGTGTAAGCCTGCATAGGCACATCCTCTAAGCGGAGAAAACAGTTGTCATTTACCTGTTGTTGTCTGCAACCCTGCTCCAACTCCACGACCTTAACAAGTGCCGGGTCGTTAAAGTCGGCCACGGGGGGGTCGTTAAACGCTATATGGCCATTTTCCCCAATACCGCAACAGACAATATCTGCCGGGAACTTCGTCAACAGATCGGCGTATCGGTGGCACTCTACTTTGCTATCCTTTGCGCTACCATCGATAAGGTGTACACTCTTAAGCGGCACCTTGTTAAAGATACGCTCTTTTAAAAAGTTGCCAAATGCCTGCGGGGCATCACTATCTAGACCAATATACTCATCCATGTGGAAGGCGTTGATTCTATTCCAATCAATGGAACCATCGGTAATCAGCTCTTGTATAAAATCATTCTGCGATGGTGCTGCGGCAAAAATCATATTCACCTCTTCCTGCTCCTGCAACAGTTTTCGTATAGTTCGAGATACATCGCGTGCCGCTTCCAGCCCCATCTCCTCTCTGGTTGGAAAAACCCTTACCTCCAGCAAATCTTTTGTAAATGTCCTGTTTTTTAAACCCCTCTTCATTCGACTATTTAATCTTTATGTTTCAACGTGCTAAATCGACTTTAAACACGACGTCACCCACAATGGTGTAGAAAGCTCATTTAGTTTTCATATCCGTTTCATATACAACATCTCCTGCAATGATCGTGTGTGAAACCCTGACCTCTTCGTCAAATATCAACAAATCGGCATCTTTGCCCTGCTCGATAGAGCCTTTTCTATGATTCACTCCAATTATTCGGGCTGGCGTGAGCGTCATCATTTTAACGGCATCCACAAGCGGCACTTCGCCCACCTGCACCATGGTACGCACCAACTTATCAGTTGTGGCCACGCTACCGGCGAAAGCCGAGCGATCGAGTAGCTTAGCCACTTCATCCTCTTTTACAACCGTTTGTCCCTTTTCCAAGCTTCCCAATATGTACTCACCGTCAGGCATACCCGCGCCGCGCATCGAATCGGTACACAAAGCCGTCCGGTCAGCGCCTTTAAACTTGTAGACCAACTGCAATAGCGGTTTTGGCAGATGCACCCCATCCGCGATTACCTCTACACTCATTCCATCTATCAGGTAGGCTGCCTCCACGACACCGGCAAACCGATAGGCATTTCTACGGGTTATCGACGACATGCACGAATAGAGGTGTGTTACATGCGTAAAACCGGCATCATAGGCCTCCAGCACCTCCTCGCAAACAGCATCGGAGTGGGCTATAGAGGGCAATATACCGCGACTGACCAACAGCTTGGCGAACCCAAGTGCTCCCGGCAGCTCGGGTGCTAGGCTCCAGCGACGAATATCGTCTGAAGCGTCCAATACATGTTTATACTCCTCGGGATCGGGATTCCTGATATACTTTGGGTCTTGCGCTCCACGCTGATTAAGGGAGAAGTAGGGGCCCTCAAGGTGCAGCCCGATAAACTGAGCTCCCGTTTTATTCAGTTTGTCGGCCTCTCGGTACACCTCGAATGAGGTCAGCATCTCCTCTATAGTCGCCGAAAGGGTGGTAGGCAGCAGGGCCGTTGTCCCATGCTTGGCATGCATCCGGGCAGCTCCAAGGTAGGCCTCCACGGTTCCATCCATAAAGTCATATCCACCACCGCCATGGGTGTGGATGTCTATAAAGCCGGGAGAGATATATTTACCATGAGCATCTATCACCCTGTCGTTGTCCATCAACGTGAGTTCCGACGATAAGGGCAACCGAGCGATTTTGCCTGAATCACAGACCACCGCGTACCCCTCCAGAATGTTATCAGGGAGTATGATTTTCCCGTTATCTATGATTAATCTGCCCATGGTTTTCTACTCTCCTGTCTTAGCAAAACAGACCAGGTAGCCTTTTATATTATTTTCTCGATATTATTTTCTTGCTCCAACAACACCTAGACACCTTCAGTCCTCTTCCATGACCTAATCTTGTGGCCATAAAACGCGAACCACATGATGTACAGGAAACAGGGAACCAACACCCAGTAACCGGCCCGTAACCCGTGTACGTCGGCAACGGCACCATAAACCAGGGGCAATATGGCATTGCCCGACAGCCCCATGATCAAGAGCGAAGAGCCTGTTTTGGTCAACTTGCCCAACCCATGAATCGATAACGGCCATATCCCCGCGTAAATCAGGGCATTTGCAAAACCTATCGAGGCCAGCAGCCAGATAGAGATATTGGCCGAATGCCCGAGGAAAGAGACCGAAAAATTGAGCAACACCACTCCCAAGGAGAGGATCAATCCCAACGTGGAACAAAACTTTAAGGCCGTTGTCTGCGACACCAGGCGGGGAATAAGAAGGATTCCCAACATATAGGAAATAATCGTGCAGGTAAGCGTGTACGAGGGAAACACTTTGGCATCGATAAGCCCTATCCCCATCTCCCCAGCGTAATTGATAATGGTATCAATAGAGATTACCTGGGTGCCAACGTGCAAGAACAGCGCCAACGCGCCAAAAATGAGGTACGGGTGATCAATAAGCCGCTTGGCCTTTTTGATACCCTTAGCATGTTCCAAGTCCGTTTTACTAACAGTGTCTGACCTCACCGCTACACCTTCCTCCTCTTCTTCCGGCTCGATTTCAGGGAGAACGGAAAACCTAATACCAATACCCACCACCAAGAGGATAGCAGTCAGAATAGCGTAAGGGGTAATCAGCGCATGCGTTAACTGCCGCAACGCCAACTCCTTCTCCAGGCCTGCAAGTATTCCCGCCTCCAAGTTAGCCACGATAGTACTATCCACGGCCTCCAACACCACGGCGGAAAAAAGGAGCGGGGCAAGTATACCGGCCAACTTGTTGAAGATTCCCATAATGCTCATTCTCCGTGCAGCACTCTCGATGGGACCGATAATCGTTACGTACGGATTGGCCGCCGTTTGGAGTATTGCCAGTCCCGTACCTATACAGTATAGACCTATAAGGAACAGCCAGTACTGCCTTATCAGCGCGGCGGGAACAAATATTAACGCCCCCACTGCCATACAGATAAACCCGTACATGATACCCCTCTTGTACCCCACCCTGTTCAACAATAGCCCCGATGGAATAGCCATAACAAAGTAGGCGATGTAGAAAGCAAACGTCACCAGGTAGGACTGGATATTGCTCTTTAATTCAAGGATAATCCTGAAATAGGGTATCAATATCGCGTTGACCCACGAGACCAATCCAAACACGGAGTACATCACGGCCAGGATTACCATAGAGGTAATAAAGACCCTGTTGGAGGAGGTTCGATTCGATCCTTTCATCTTTCGTTCTTCGCGTAAAAGCTGTTAACCAATAGGGCACTTACCAACGAGTCACCGTACAAGTGTGATACCTTAGCGGTAAACCCTTTTGTGAATAATGCACCTTACAGATAATGTTGCAAAATAGGCAATCAAAAGTAAAATTGAGTTAACAATAACGAACGAGAAGATTCAAAAAACGCTTTACACTGCTTTTTTCGCACCCCTCTCCCCGATAAAGCTTCTTTTTCCTACGTGAACTGCTTCATGTCTAACTTTGGATCTATCCTTTGGGGGGTATAGACCAGTTCGTCCCAGGTAACCTTCTCCCGCGTGGATGCCGCCTCTCTCCCCATTATCGCGCTAAGGGTAGAATCGCACCCCCACTCCAGTTGATTTTCATGATGACCGCTGATAATAGAGTTAACAAAGGCTTCCATTTTATTGAAATCAGCATCATATAGCGACGATGTTTTCGCACCCCGCGCGATTGATTCGGGAGTTAGTTCACTGGTGGAACGTAGTATGCCCGAATCCCACACGTTCTTCCCGTTAATAAATACACCTCCACTGTAGTGTGCTTCGGCAACGCCATCGGTCCCGATAAAGCGTGCGCACACCCCACCAAAGGTGTCACCGAACTTAGAAGAGTGTACAGAGACGTTAATGTCGTTGGGATAGGCGTAAATAACCTGGTAATTGGTCCACGCGTTGCCGAAGTCGACACCTCCCTTCCTGTTGCCTGCCCCAAGGGCGAACAATGGCTTGCTATCCAAAATCCAGTTACAGGTATCGATCATATGAATAGCTTGGTCGAGGTAACAACCTCCCGATATCTCATGAAAATGGTAGTGGTTGCGAATGCGCGTCTCATCGTAAGAGGTACCGTTACACGGTATTATTTTCGCGCCGGAGGAGAAATAGTAGAGCTGCACGGTAACTATCTCGCCGATATCGCCACGTTTGATCCGTTGCGCCATCTCCACGTAGGGTGTAGCGTAACGGAGTTGAAACCCGTTGAATGCTGAGACTCGCCCTTGAATGTTTTTCGCTGTTCTAACTATCTCCTGGCACCCCATGGCGTCTACCGCCATCGGTTTTTCTGCATAGAGGTGCTTTCCGGCGGCTACCGTCTCCTCGATCATCAGGGGGTGAGAATACCCGGGTGATGCAATGACCACAGCATCTACATCCTTGTTTTGTAGCAACTTTAGATACGCATCGTGACCAACGTACATGCTGTTTTGATTCATGAGGGGATGTCCTTTTTGTTTATTGACATCGTTGGCAAACTCAGCAAAGTCTTTCAACCTATCGGGAAAGAGGTCGGCCATGGCAGTTATGGCAATATTAGATTTTTCAGCCATTGCCGAAACTATTCCTGTAGCACGATTGCCGCAACCAATTACCCCTACCCGTACTGCCGAATTGCTGTTTGTCGCGAAAACCGTGTTAGGCTTCAACACCGTAAGCGCGGATAACGCCGCAGCGTTCCTAATAAAATTTCTCCTGTTCATAATCGTATCTATTTATCTGTGTTTTTAATAAATTAAGCGTTATTGCAGAAAATCAAGTCAATCCAACTAAAAAGAGGAGCGCCCGTGATGCCCTATTCGCCTAAAATGCACCTGCGCTTTTTGAGCCAACGAAAACGAAAACCGATACAACAAAAAACGAAAACCATGCCCCGTGAAAAAAATCCGTGAAACAGGCTTCGCGAAAACAGATAGACGCGAGAATTCAAAAATAGGACAACTCTTGGTGTCGTTTACGGTATTCAGCCGGAGTACACCCCTTGAACTTCTTAAAGGTGCGGGAAATATTTTTACAATCCACGAATCCCGACTCCAAGGCCATATCATATAGGGTTCTATCTGTGGTCACCAGTAGATGTGAGAAATAATCGACCCGGCATCGCAAAATAAATTGATAGATGGTCGTATCCATCTCCTTTTTAAAACGCATCTCTAAATTCCTACGAGACAAGGGCACCATTTTCGTCAACGCGTCTATATCGATATGAGAACGGTAATTCACCTCTATGTGCTTCACCACCTTCTGTATATACTCATCGTCTATATCGTAATTTTCTGTCGACTTCCTCAATGCAAACCGTGTTGGCCTGATAATGATATTAAAAGGCTCATCTCTCTCCTTCTTGAAAAAACGATCTATCAAACGGCCTGTTTCATACCCCCCTTTCTCCACGTCAAGGGCTATGGATGAAATGGTTGGATCGGAAAGATTGCACAGCAACTCATCGTTATCGACCCCCATCAACGATATCTCCTCGGGAATATTTACCCCGTTTATTTTGCATAACTGGGATACCCGCAACGCGAAGTTGTCGTCACACGCGAACAGGGCAACCGGCTTGGGGAGGGACAGTAACCACTCTTCCAATTCAACGTGAGTTTGGCTCCACTCAACGCCTTCAAGATTTTTACTCTCGAAACAGTAATAGTTGCCACCTACCTCATCGACCACCCTTCTAAACCCTTCGGCTCGCTCACTTGACCAAACCACCCCTTTATTGCCGTAAAAGGCAAAATTTTTAAACCGCCGGTCAACAAAAAAACGGGCTGCCATCTCGCCGGTTCCGATGTAATCACCGGTAATGTTTGAGAAGTAGGGACTTCTTTTCCTGTAGTTCTGTAATACCACGGGAATCCCCAGGGTCGAGAGCAAATTGGTTCCCTCGTGGTCCCACCTCGCGATGATGGCATCGGCTTTCCACTCTTTTGCCCATTCCACAACCCCCTCTTTACCATATAAAGCTTTAAAATAGGCGGGCAACCTGTAAAATACCCACTCTTCGTTTTCCCTGGAGTACCTGATTAATCCCTTTAAAAGCTGCCTGCTAAACCCACTAGAGTAATCAATAAGCACCAATATCTTCTTCATAGTCAACACCCTTAAAGCCATATAGCGTTCATACGCCAACCGCGTTGCGTTAAATGAGCATTCAAATAACTACTACAAATCTACATAAAAAGAACCATACTCGAAGCATCTTAAACAATAAAATTAAAAGAAAATTCCACCAAATTCAACTTTTACCCATATCTTTACCCGCGCATAATAAAAAACTATACAATCATGCTCCACACGCTAAAAAAGATTATGAGTTCATGCTGCTTAGCGGCTTGCCTGTTCGCTCTCTACCCTCAAATAGCCGCAAGCCAAAGCAGGACCGTTCAATTGTTTGCCCATCGCGGAGGTGCCTATGAATTTGATGAAAACACGATGTCAGCTTTCGAGGACAGCTATAACAACGGGTTACGGGGATTTGAAACCGACGTGCGAATAACTAAAGATGGAGTGCTTATCATTTTTCATGATGCTTCCCTGGAAAGGATGACCGGACAAGAAGGTAGTATCGAGGAGATGACCTGGGAGGAACTCCGTTCGATACGAACCAAAAAGGGCAACCCTATCCCCACCGTGGATGAGGTGATCGATTTTTTTGCTGACAAACCGGGTATTTACCTTGAGTTTGAAATGAAGACCGATGAGAAAAAATACCCACAGGAAAAACTTGAAAAGTACTGTGACCAACTGTATGAAAAGGTCACGGCCAAAAAGCCCGCATCCTCAACCTACCTGTTCACATCGTTCGACAAGCGCCCCTTACGGTACATAAAAGCCAACTACCCCGATGCCGATATGCTGTTCATCACCCCGAAACCCTGCTCTGATGAGACCGTCAAAGAGGCTTTGGATTTAGGGATAAACAGGCTGGGCTGCACGCTGGACGGGACAAGTCGTGCCAGTGTGAAAGCTGCCCACGCGGCAGGAGTTTTCGTGAGCTGCTACCCGGGCAGGTCCCTTGAAGACTTTCAACTGGGGGTAGCCCTCGGTTGCGACTATTTATGCTCCGATATCCCCGTGCAGGTCAAACAATGGGTAGACAAGTGGGGCAATAGCGACGTATTAAATGTCACGGTTAAGTGAAAATATAAAAAGCGAGGGGCTCAAAATTGCACCAACTCGCTTTAATCTTTAAGTGGCTAATTTATAGCCTTTTAAATCTCGTCGGGGTGGCGGGATTCGAACTCGCGACCCCCTGCTCCCAAAGCAGGTACACTAACCGGACTGTGCTACACCCCGAAATTTCTCCTTGTAGGCGGTAGTGCTTTTGCACGACCGCAACGCTTTTACCCCACGGCAAGCCAAGGAGGTTTTTCAAAAGCGATGGCAAAAATACGACTAATTTTAGACAAAATCAAACTTTTCCCGCGAACATTGTCTCGAAGATTGTAAAATGTCGGGTGTGGAACTCCAGTCACGCTAAAGGCCACCCGTGTTGAACTTGAGCGGCCAACAGCAGACACCGGTGGCAACCATCAAGGTAGCAGGTAGCAAAAATCGTACGGGATATCCCCGTTACCTCACAGCGCGGCTAAAGTTGATGATGAAAGAGCCCGAAAGCCACGTGAAAAGATTTTGAAAAGAGGGCCGCAATCTCCAGCAATTTATCTATTTTCGCGGAAGTACAACAGGTCAACATGTTCAGCCAACAGGGGTATTTCTTTGAAGAAAGTCCACCAAAAAGGTTTTGAAATCCATTACAAATCGTCTACCGAAGAAGATATTAGAGGCTTTCATGGGAACTATAACAGAGAAGATATGAAACAGGAAAAGCAAGATCAACTATTCAATCGCCGCGATTTCCTGAAAGTAGCGGGAATAGGTGCGGGAGCAAGCATTATAGGTGGAGGTATGGCAGCTGTTCAACCCGTTTACGTCGGGAACCAACAACCACCAACCAGGCCCAATATTCAAGGCTTTGATGACACGGGAAGCCAACCCTCTCAGGAGAAGATATGGCAGCAGGTCTCAGACCGCAAGGTACGTGTAGGACTGATTGGGTACGGCGTATGCCGATTTGCCGCGGACTTTGGCTTTCAAGATCACCCCAACGTGGAAGTAGTTGCCGTAAGCGACTTGATTCCCGAGCGTTGCGCGGAGCTAGCGAGGGTAACGCGGTGCAACAAAACCTATCCCTCCCTCGAGGAGCTGATCAAGGACGACTCGATCGAGGCTGTTTTTATTGCTACCGATGCGCCCAGCCACGCGCAGCATAGCATCGACGCACTCAATCACGGCAAGCACGTGGCCTGCGCGGTTCCCGCCGTGTTTGGCTCACTGGAAGATGCCGACCGGTTGTACGAAACGGTAAAGCGGACGGGGCTGAAATACATGATGTTCGAGACCTCCATGTTCCGCGAGAACCTGTACGCCATGTACCGGCTGTGCCATGCCGGTTGTCTTGGCAAGCTGGTTTATGCGGAGGGCGAGTATTGGCACTACTCCGAAAAGGGGATCGACTCCTTCAAGAACTGGCGCCACGGGATGCCCCCGCAGTGGTATCCAACCCATTCCGATGCCTACTACATCGCGGTGACCAACGGAACGTTCCTTGAGGTATCTTGCATGGGTATGCCCAGCGCCATGGAGAGGTACCAGCCGAACCAAAATATCTACAACAACCCGTTCTCCACCGAAATCGCGTTGTACCGTACAAGCGAGGGGGGCATGGCCCGAATGGGCAGGAGCGCCGACACGATGGGACACGGGTACGGGTCGGAAACCGGGCGAGTGCGTGGTACCAAGGCATCCTATTACGACAAATACGAGGGGATAGAGCAACCTCTTCCCGACTTGAGTCGTCCAGCCTTACCTCCTGGGGTGGCAGGCGGGGGACATGGCGGTTCCCATGGACACCTTACCGAGGAATTTATCCGCGCGATCCTGGAAGACCGGAAGCCACTCATCGATGTGGCCATGTCGCTCAACATGACGGTCGGCGGCATCGTTGCCCACCAGTCGGCCATGCGGGATGGAGAACTGTTAAAGATACCGCAATACAAATTTTAAAGGTAAACAATCATAATTGTATGTACAGAAGCAACACGTGCGGCGAACTTCGCCTTTCGGATCTGAACAAGGAGGTCACCCTGAGTGGCTGGGTATCCAGGATTCGCAAGATGGGGGGCATGACCTTTATCGACCTGCGGGATCGGTACGGCATCACCCAATTGTCGTTTAACCAGGAGGTAAACCACGAACTTTGCGAACAGGCCAACAGCCTGGGCCGCGAGTGGGTCGTTCAGGTTACCGGCACCGTCCAAGAGCGGAGCAGCAAGAACCCGCGGATCCCCACGGGGGAGATCGAGATTATCGTCAACAAGCTAACGGTGCTAAACGCCTCCAAAACGCCCCCCTTCACCATCGAGACCGAAAGCGACGGGGGCGATGAGCTGCGTATGAAATACCGGTACCTCGACCTGCGCCGCGACGTGGTGCGCCAGAACCTGGAGCTGCGCCACAAGATGACGCTGGAAACCCGGCGCTACCTTGACGAGAGAAACTTCCTGGAGGTAGAAACCCCGGTGCTAATCGGCTCCACCCCCGAGGGCGCCCGCGACTTTATCGTTCCTTCCCGGATGAACCCGGGTCAGTTCTACGCCCTGCCGCAATCCCCCCAGCTGTTCAAGCAACTGCTGATGGTAGCCGGGTTCGATCGCTACTTCCAGATCGTGAAATGCTTCCGCGATGAGGACCTGAGGGCAGACCGCCAGCCGGAGTTCACGCAGATCGACTGCGAGATGTCGTTCGTGGAGCAAGACGATGTACTGAACATGTTTGAGGGACTCACGAAGCACCTCTTTAAAACGATCAAGGGAATCGACCTCCCCCCGTTCCCTCGGATGAGCTACGCCGACGCGATGAGGCTGTACGGCTCAGATAAACCGGACACCCGCTTTGGGATGACGTTCGTCGAGCTTAAAGAGCTCACCATGGGACGGGACTTCAAGGTATTCGACTCTGCCGAGTACGTGGGTGCCATCCGCGTGCCGGGGTGCGCATCCTACTCACGCCGGCAGTTGGACGAATTGACCGACTTCGTGAAGCGCCCGCAAATTGGTGCGCTTGGGTTGATCCACCTGCGCTACAACGAGGACGGAACCCTGAAGTCGTCTGTCGACAAGTTCTACAGCGAGGAAGACCTCCGGAAGTGGGCCAAGCAGTGCGGGGCGGTACCCGGCGACTTGATCCTGGTGTTAGCCGGTGAAGCCGAGAAAACGCGTAAGCAACTATCGGAATTGAGGTTGGAGATGGGAACGCGATTGGGGCTAAGGGATAAGAGCCGTTTTGAATGCCTTTGGGTGGTCGACTTCCCCCTGCTGGAGAAGGACGAAGAGCTGGACCGCTTCTTCGCGAAGCACCACCCCTTCACCTCGCCCAAGGCAGAGGATATCCCATTGCTAGACACCAATCCCGCTGCCGTACGGGCAAACGCCTACGACCTGGTGATCAACGGCGTGGAAATCGGGGGCGGCTCCATCCGTATTCACGACAGCCAACTACAGGCAAAAATGTTCTCCGTGCTCGGCTTCACCGAGGAGAGGGCGAGGGAGCAGTTCGGCTTCTTGATGAGCGCCTTCCAGTATGGAGCGCCACCGCATGGTGGGATCGCCTTCGGCCTCGACCGGTTTGTCTCCATCTTCGCGGGGCTCGACAGCATCCGCGATACCATCGCGTTCCCCAAGAACACCGCCGGTCGCGACGTGATGATCGATGCACCATCAAGCGTGGAAAAGGCACAACTGGATGAGCTGGGTATACAGTTAAAGCCGGACAGCGGGGCGCATTGACCCTTCTCGTTGTCAAGGCAGAGATATAGGCCATCGCATTCCTGTAGAACCCATATTGGAAGAGGACAGGAACCCCGAGATTTTTTCGTCTAACTCTCGGGGTTCATATTATTTTTAAGACGGCTCTTTCATTATTTTGTTAAAGGCCGGGCTTCTACCCCCTCTCGCGTCATTATTATTGGCTTTATTTTACCATCGGAATCAAATTCCATCTTATCGATACAGGTCATGCGAGAGTGCGCGCTTGTTTCAGTTAACGGTCTCCTGTGATAAACGATATACCACTCATCCGTTCCCGGGACGTTGATAACCGAATTATGCCCCGCGCCATTGGCTATTTTCCCGTCTTGCTCCAATACAACCCCAATACGATGAAACGGGCCAACAGGTGAATCACTTATGGCATAAGCCACTTTGTAATCGGGCCCGGTCCATCCCCCTTCCGACCACATGAAATAGTACCTCCCGTTACGGATAAACATCACTGAACCTTCTACATACCCTTCGGGTGTGACCTCTTTATAAATCGTTCCATCTTCAAATGGAATAAATCCGGTAAAGTCGTCGTTTAGCTTCACCACATTGCAATGCCGCCAACCACCATAGAACATGTAATATTGCCCATCCACATCTTTAAAAACAAATTGATCAATGGGTTGGGCACCATTATAAAACTTGTCGATTAACGGTTTTCCCAAGTAATCCCGGAAAGGTCCTTCCGGTTTATCTGAAACCCCAATGCCTATACCCCCTACTTCATCATCACTTTGAATATCGTTTGCAGCAAAAAAGAGATAATAGATATTCTCTTTTTCAACAATAGCCGGAGCCCACATGGCCCTCCAGGCCCATTTTATAGATGTCGTGTCGATGATACTGCTATGTTTTGTCCAATTTACCAAGTCGGGTGATGAAAAAGCATCCATAAATACCTGGCTGTTATAGGGAGCGGAAAATGTAGGATAGACCCAATACCTCTCTCCAAAAACAGCGCCTTCAGGATCTGCATACCATCCATGAAATACCGGACTCCCCGATTTCTGAGAAAAGCCGGTTACCAAGAAGCTTACTGATATAAGCAATAAAAAAAACCTCTTCATGTTTAATTAATTATTAGTTTTTTTACCACAACGATGTCGCCAGGCTCACAACAAAGATAAAAAATATTCTAAGGAAAACTGAATATGCAACATAATACCAAAAGAAGCTGTCTCGTTTTGAAACAGCTTCTTTTCGTTAGGCTATAAGCCTGATGGCAAATACGGAAATTATCCTATGGGATACCCGTCCGTGTAGCTCTTGTCGAATAGCCTGTGCGCTTCCGCCTCTGGGTCGTCCACGAACTTTTCAGCTGCTGGATCCCACTTGAGGGGACGTCCCAGCTCGTACGCGATATTCCCCAGCGTACAGACAGTACAGGTGCTGTGCCCTATCTCAACGGGCACTATTGGATCGACACCATTCCTTAGCGCCTCTATAAAGTTGGCCAAATGGGGAATCTTCGTTTCGTAAGCTCCTTCCGTCTCCTCAATAACAGGCGGATTCAGGCTCTCGTCGGAAGCCTTGTAATGCTCCCTTGATACCTCTATCCATCCCTTCTCACCCCAGAACTTTACGCCCTTAGTCTGGCGTTCGTCGAAAGGCTCCTCGGTCATCACTATTCCATTGGCGTACTTGTAGGTCAGGAACTGGGTGTTTTCATACCCGGGCGGGATAATTTCTACCGGTCCATTTTTATCCATGCCTATCCCCCACTGGGCAATATCGAACATATGCGCTCCCCAGTCGGTCGTGAACCCACCACCCGTCTCCTTGTAATAGCGCCAAACGGCCCAATAGTGCTCGTTCTTCTCGGGATCGAGAGAGATAGGCGGGTTCAACCGCGAGTTGTAATGTACGTATTCCAGGGGGCCCAGCCAAAGCGGCCAATTCAGGTCGGCAGGTATCGGCTCCTCAGGCAGGTCGTATGGTGCAGGAGGAGGACCCACACAGGCGTTCACCTTTTCAATGACTCCCAGTCTTCCCTCTTGTACCATCTTCACGGCATGCTGGAAGTTAGCATCGGAGCGCTGCTGGCTCCCCACGCCAAGGATCACCCCATTCTCACGTACCGCTTTCACCAGCAGTTGTCCTTCCCGGATGGTGAAGGTTAACGGCTTCTCCAGGTAGATGTTTTTCTTCGCTTTACAAGCATCGATGGCTATGTGCGCATGCCAATGGTCGGGCGTGGCGATGATCACGGCATCGATATCGTCCCGAGCAATAAGTTGCTTATAATCCTCATACACCTCTACCCCCACATTCTGTTCGGTAGAAGCATAGTGAGCCGTCACACGTTTCACGAAACGCTCTCTTTTAATGCCGTACACGTCGCTGCCTGCAACGATCAACACGCCTGGCATCCCGATAAACCCACTCATCAGGTACATGGCTTGTTGTCCCAACCCGATGAATCCAAGGCGAATAACACCATCTTCACCGCCGCTTCCCTTCGACTTGCAGGAAGCTAAAAATTGCGGTAAAACAGCTACACTCGCCGCACCCACGGCGGCAGTCTTGATAAATTTTCTTCTTGTAATTTGATTACTCATGACTTCAGATTTTGTAATAATAAATATTTATACTTTCCCAATACTTTTTCCTCCCTTATATTACATGTAAATGCGCGGAACACGTATCACGCTATCAAAGATTCGGATTCACGCTGTTCCAACGATCTACTGTAGGGATGATACCCATCGCGATCACCTCGTCGCGCAGCTCCACCAGGTGTTCATAGCTCTCTTTTAGGTCGGCCATCTCGGCATCAGTCCCCTTCACTTCGTCAAAGGAGACACCGTTCTTATCGAGCGTGGTCTCCATCCCCATCATAATATGTTCAAACCCGGGGATATTAACGTAACAGCCTGAGGGCCAACGGAAAGCCTTGCCGCCCATAGTGGCACGAATCATCCCGACCGAGTTGTACGATGGACTCTGGAAGGAGGAGCGCCCGCGCAACCTGATAATATTGGCTCCACCCTTGGTAACACGTACCTTAAGGTCGGCCCACTCTTGGTCGGTCAACTTACTCGTCCCGATTAAATCGGTCAAGGGTATACCATCTATCTTCGTGGTGGAAACAAATACAGCCATCTCTTCCCCATGTCCCCCGTAGGTGCGCGCACCGGTGACCATCCCTTGCTTCACGCCAAAATGTTTGGCCAGCTCGCTTTGCAAGCGGATACTGTCTAACGCCGCCAAAGTTGTCACTTGCGAAGGCTTCAAGCCAGAATGAATTAACGCCACTAAACCAGTGATGTCGGTCGGATTGAAAACAACGGTAAGGTGCTTTAGTTCAGGGCAGTACGACTTAATATCCTTTCCAAGCTGGGCTGCTATCTCGGTATTGCCTTTCAGCAAGTCCTCACGAGTCATCCCCTCCTTTCGGGGTGCACCACCCGAAGATATCATATATTTGGTACCGGTGAAAGCCTCTTCCACATCGGTAGAGTAGGTGAAGCTCACCCCCTGGAAACCGCAATGACGCATCTCCTCCACCACCCCCTCCAGGCCCAACGCGAATGGGTCATAAAGGCAGATATTGGGTGTTAAACGCATTATAGCAGCAGTCTGTACAAGGTTAGAACCGATCATTCCGGCCGCTCCCACAATAGTCAATTTGTCGTTCGTTAGAAAACTCATAGTTGAAATTTGTTGTTAATTCGCTGACGCGCCTTTTCTGTCGTCGCTCGGCAAAGCTTAAGTAAACTTAGCTCTGCTCTCGCTCCTGAGAATTCGCTGACGCGCCTTTTCTGTCGTCGCTCGGCAAAGCTTAAGTAAACTTAGCTCTGCTCTCGCTCCTGAGAAAATTGTTAATTGTTAATTGTTAATAAATTACAGTAAGCTCCAAGATACCGTTAGCCCGGCCATCACGATCGAGACCATACTCATCAGCTTGATCAAGATGTTCAACGAGGGGCCGGAGGTATCTTTAAACGGGTCACCCACCGTATCGCCCACGACCGTAGCCTTGTGCGCCTCGCTCCCCTTACCACCATGGTGGCCGTCCTCGATGTACTTTTTGGCGTTATCCCATGCGCCACCTGAATTCGCCATGAATATGGCCAACACGAACCCGGAGCCCAGGCCACCCGCTAACAGCCCCATCACGCCGGATACTCCCATGAGCAACCCGGTTATCACGGGTGCGAGAATGGCCAGTAACGAAGGAAGCAACATTTCACGTTGAGCACCCCGGGTAGAGATCTCCACGCACCGCTCGTAATCGGGCGTAGCCTCGCCGGTGAGGATACCCTTTATCTCACGAAACTGGCGTCGTACCTCGTCAACCATCTTTCGCGCCGCCCTTCCCACGGCATTCATCGTGAGACCGCAGAAGAGGAACGCCATCATCGAGCCGATGAATATACCGGCCAACACCTTCGGGTTCATCAAGGTCACCTGGTAGTAATCCATAAAGTCGACCAGGCTGGCTTTAGCCACCTCCACCGTCTCCCCACTAGAGAGGGTCATCAAGTTTTCACCCAATCGAACCATCCCGATGCGCACCTCCTCCATGTAGGAGGCAAGCAGTGCCAAGCCGGTCAGCGCGGCAGATCCTATGGCAAACCCCTTACCCGTGGCGGCCGTGGTATTTCCCAGCGCATCCAGGGCGTCGGTCCGCTTCCGTACCTCTGGTCCCAGCCCGCTCATTTCAGCGTTACCACCAGCGTTGTCCGCGATGGGACCATACGCGTCGGTAGCCAGTGTGATGCCCAGCGTGGAGAGCATGCCCACCGCGGCGATCGCGATACCGTACAATCCCATGCTCAAGTTACCCGCCGACACCATGTTTGCCACATCAAAGTTGATAGCTGCCAAGTAAGCGATAAGGATAGCCACTACGATGGTCAGTACCGGTATCGAAGTCGATACTAAACCGGTACCCATTCCCGATATGATTACCGTGGCCGGTCCGGTTTCCGCGCTGGCAGCAATTGTTTTCGTCGGCTTAAACGAGTGAGAAGTGAAGTACTCTGTAGATTGCCCGATAATGATCCCCGCGAGTAGGCCAGCGATCACGGAGAAGGAGAGGCCCAACCAGTTGCTAAAGTCCAGCAGGTAGAGGATACCAAACGTGGAGATCGCGATCAGAATGGCGCTCACGTTTACCCCCCGGTTAAGGGAGTTCGTCAAGTCGCGCATGGTGGCATCCTCCTTGGTACGCACCAAGAAGATACCGAATATGGAGAGGAGAACCCCTATGGCCGCGATGATCATCGGGGCGAAAACCGCGTTTTGCTGCATCACGGGGTTCATGCTGAAAGCTGCTGCTCCCAAGGCCGCGGTCGACAAAATCGCGCCGCAGTACGACTCGTAGAGGTCGGCCCCCATCCCAGCCACGTCGCCCACGTTATCACCCACGTTATCGGCGATCGTTGCCGGGTTGCGCGGGTCATCTTCCGGGATTCCCGCCTCTACCTTGCCCACCAGGTCGGCACCCACGTCGGCCGCCTTGGTATAAATACCGCCGCCCACACGGGCGAATAGGGCCTGCGTGGAAGCTCCCATACCAAAGGTAAGCATGGTGGTAGTGATCATAACCAGCTTATGCCCAGTGCCGGCATCCTGTACGAAGTAATCGAGGATAAGGTACCAAAGGGCAATATCAAGCAGGGCCAGCCCTACCACCACGAGGCCCATCACGGCACCTGAACGGAAGGCAATTTTTAATCCGCTATTCAGTGAGCGCTGCACGGCGTTAGCCGTCCTCGCGGAAGCGTACGTGGCCGTCTTCATGCCAAAGAAGCCTGCCAAGCCGGAGAAGAAACCACCCGTCAGGAAGGCAAACGGAACCCAACTGTTTTGAAGGCCAAAAAAGGCCATCCCCGCGAAAATCACCGCTATAATCACAAACACGATAGCCACCACCTTGTACTGTTGTTTAAGGTAGGACATGGCACCATCACGCACGTACTGCGCGATTGTCTTCATTTTTTCAGTCCCCTCGCTCTCCTTCATCATCCGTTTGAAGAAGTAGTAGGCAAACACCAACGCTACGATTGAAGCAGCGGGAACGAGATAAAAGTACTTCATACTCAATTAATTTATGTTTTTTTGAAAAATTGACGCCGTAAAGGTATTAAAAAAATATGAAAGACATGTTTAAAACGTTCATTTAACACAATTGGAAATGATTATTTTTAAACATCAAAGGTTCACTAAAGTTAGACTATTTCTCGTCATGGCATAGTACAAGTAAACTTGTCATCTGCTCATTTGACTTAACGAAATAGCTCACTAAAGTTAGACTATTTCTCGTCATGGCATAGTACAAGTGAACTTGTCATCTGCTCATTTGACTTAACGAAATAGTTCACTAAAGTTAGACTATTTCTCGTCATGGCATAGTACAAGTAAACTTGTCATCTGCTCATTTGACTTAACGAAATAGTTCACTAAAGTTAGACTATTTCTCGTCATGGCATAGTACAAGTGAACTTGTCATCTGCTCATTTGACTTAACGGAATAGCATGAAATTTATCCTTTCTTTTTTTGTTCCTTAAACATTTCGTATATTTGTCTCCACTTGGGAAACAAAAGGCTACATTTTTTAATTTAACATGCCTCATTTATGGTAAAGAAACTCTTTTTAAAGACCGACAAGAGTCCCAAAAATATACAAATTAAGAAGGATATCATTAACCACTTTATCACCACGGGGAATGACACCATCGCGGAGTTAGCCAGAGAACTCGAGTTGAGCGTCCCCACGATTACCAAGTTCATCACCGAGCTTAAGGACCAGGGGCTAATTATCGAGTTTGGAAAAATACACACTCCGGGGGGGCGACATCCAATCATGTACGGCCTCAACCCCACCTCGGCCTACTTCGTAGGGGTGGACATGAGCCGACATCACCTTCACCTGGCCCTGATGGATTTCACGGGCAACATCGTGGATCAACGGATCAACATCCCCTACATGTACGACAACACACCAGAGTCATTCGATATCCTATGCGATCACATCCAACAGTTCATCGACAAAGTGGAGAAAGAGTACAGAGAAAAGATTGTAAACGTGAACTTGAACATCTCGGGAAGGGTGAACCCGGAATCTGGCTACAGCTACAGCAGCTTCTACTTTAACGAAATCCCCCTCGCGGAAACCCTCACGAATCGGTTGAACTACAACGTGGGTATCGATAACGACACCCGCGCAATGGCGTACGGTGAATACATGAAAGGGGTGGTGGAAGGTGAGAAAGACGTTATCTTCGTGAACATCTCCTGGGGATTGGGTATCGGTATTATCATCGACGGCAAACCCTATTACGGGAAGTCGGGCTTCTCTGGCGAATTCGGCCATTTCCCCATTTTCGACAACGAGATACTGTGCCACTGCGGGAAAAAAGGATACCTTGAAACGGAAGCCTCCGGGTTGGCCATCCACCGAAATGTGCTCGAGCGAATCGCCAATGGGGAAAGTACCATCCTCACGGAACAGGTGAAAAACTTAGAGGAGCTCACGCTGTCCGATATTATCAAGGCCACCAACATGGAGGATCCCCTCTGCATCGAGATCGTGGAAGAGGTGGGGTACACGCTGGGCAAGTACATTGCCGGGCTGATCAACATCTTTAACCCCGAGCTGGTGGTGATTGGGGGTCGGGTAGCTGAAACCGGGGGATTCATCATGCTTCCCATCCGCAGTTCCATTCGGAAGTACTCGTTGAACCTGGTCAATAAAGACTCCCGCATCGTACCGTCTAAGCTGATGCATAAAGCAGGCATCGTGGGTGCCTGCATGATCGCGAGAAGCCGGATATTTGCCGAGTAGTATGCTTCTTGGCAAAGTCCCGTGTCGACCAGCTGTCATTAAACGAAATCTATACGTTCTTTTGTACCGGGTTGTCCTGGTGAAACAATTTTTGATTTTTAAAAAAATGAAAGAAAAGCATTTTGAGACCCTCCAAGTACACGCCGGGCAGGAACCCGATCCTACCACCGGCTCAAGGGCAGTTCCCATATACCAAACCACCGCGTACCATTTCAAAAGCGCCGAGCATGCAGCCGACCTGTTCAGCCTAAAAGAGTTCGGCAACATATACACCCGTTTGCAAAACCCCACGACCGAGGTGTTCGAAAAACGGATGGCCGCCCTGGAGGGGGGCGTTGCCGCAGTGGCTACCGCTTCAGGCCACGCCGCACAGTTTATCGCGATCCACACCATCGCCTCCGCGGGCGACAATATCGTCTCCACCTCCTTCCTATACGGTGGCACCTACAACCAGTTCAAGGTAGCGTTCGCGCGGCTGGGTATTCAAGTGCGCTTTGCCAATGGTGACGATGTGGATAGCATCGCCTCGCTGATCGATGGGCGGACCAAGGCGATCTACCTGGAGACCATCGGGAACCCGGAATACAACGTGCCCGATTTCGAGGCGATCGCCGCCGTGGCACGCGCGCATGACATCCCGCTGATCGTGGACAACACGTTCGGTCAAGGTGGCTACATCTTCAACCCGATCGAGTGGGGAGCCAACGTGGTACTGCACTCGGCCACCAAGTGGATCGGTGGCCATGGCACCTCGATGGGGGGCGTGATCGTGGACGGGGGTAACTACAACTGGGGCAACGGCAAGTTCCCGATGTTCAGCGAACCCTCTGAAGGGTACCACGGCCTGAACTTCTGGGAGACTTTTGGTGAGGGTTCACCTTACGGCAACATCGCCTTCGCCACCCTTTGCCGGGTGGAGGGGTTACGCGATATGGGGCCGGTGAACAGCCCCTTTAATTCCTTCCTGTTACTCCAGGGACTGGAAACGCTCTCCCTGCGTGCCGAACGGACCAACTTTAACGCGCTGGAGCTGGCCCGCTGGCTGGAGCAGCATCCCAAAGTGGAGCGGGTGAACTACCCGGGACTTGAAGGGAATAAGTACCACTCGCTGGCCAAAAAGTACCTCAAGAACGGGGGATTCGGAGGCGTGCTCTCCTTCTTCGTGAAGGGCGACGTGCAACAGACCGCGAAGATTCTCGACAACCTGTCGATGATTAGCCACCTCGCGAACGTGGGCGACGCCAAGACACTGATCGTCCACCCCGCGAGCACCACGCACCAGCAACTGTCGGAGGCAGAGCAAGTGGCAGCGGGGGTTCACCCCAACCTGCTGCGTGTCTCGCTGGGTATAGAGCATATCGATGATATCAAGGAGGATTTTGACAATGCGTTAAGGAAGTTAATTTATTGAACTTTCGCATGTTATTTACTGTTTCAATTTATTGCCTTTTATGTCGTCACTCGGCAAAGCTTGAGCGAGCTCAGCTCTGCTCTCGTTCCTAATATAATTGAGCTTTCAAGGCGAAGACCTCGTGAATTTCGTGGGGACACATCCTGCGAAGATGGCGTTAAGAAAGAAAAGCTGTTTGAAGCGAAGCTAAGTTCTTTTCTTTTAGCGATCAAGCAGCAGATGGGTCACGAAATTTGCGCCAGTCGAGCCTGAAAGTGATAAAACGATTATATGCGAAAGTTAAGTTAATTTAAATCCAATTCCTTTATTAAATGATCGGCCCCCGCGAAGCGGTCGATCACGAACAGCACGTACCGGATATCCACGATAATGCTTCGCTGGTAGTCGGGCAGGTACTGGATATCCCCTCCTACCCCCTCCCAGTTCCGATCGAAGTTGATACCAATCAGCTCCCCCTTCGCGTTCAGCACAGGGCTGCCCGAGTTGCCCCCCGTCGTATGGGTCGTCGCCACGAAATTGACCGGCATCCGCCCATCGTCCAGAGCGTAACTCCCGAAATCACCCTCTTGGTAGAGCTCCTTCAGTCGCCCCGGAACCACGAACTCCCAGTTGTCGGGATCCTCCTTCTCCATCACCCCGTCCAGCGTAGTCTGGTGGACGTATCTCACCGCGTCTGAAGGACGGTACCCCTTGACCTGTCCATAGGTTAGCCGCAACGTCAGGTTGGCATCCGGGAAATGGGTGTAGGGACCGTCCATGGCGAGGATCCCCTCCAGGTAGGTGCGCTTCGCCAGGGAGAAGGGAATATCAAACTCCTCCAGTGCTCTCCTCAGCGCAAGCGCTTCATCGCTCACCGATTGGACAAACCGAAACATGGGGTCCTCCCTTAACGCCATCCGGTTTTTCTTCTTGGATAGGTAAGCGCGGGGATCCGACTTGAACCGCTCGAAATTCTCCGGATTACCAAAGAGGGAGTGGTCGAAGATATGGTTCACGAAGGCCTCCACATCACCGTTAAACTGGTCATCTATAAGCTTGAAATAGGCGGGCTGCTTCTCCCGATCGAGGAGCCGAATGTACTCCGTGATCATCGCGACCGACACCTTGCGGTCCACGCTGGCGTTATAATCCTTGTTGGCGAAACGGGCGTAATCGTCAATCAACTGCTGGCACGCGCCCTCCAGCTCCTCCTTGTAGCGAGATCGCCTGCCCCACCTCGAACCAATTTCTTCCATCACCTTGTTCAGTCGGGACCACCCGCCCCTGGGCACGCTGGCGAACTCAACGCCCCGGCTGATACCTTCGCTCAGCATCCAGCTGCGATACCGCCCATCGGCCTGCTCCTTCACCATCGCCTCAATCTGCTGCAGCGCTTCGGCGTATTGTGGCTGATTATTCCGTTCCGCCCACTCCAGCAGACGATTCTGCTGGTCGCGCTTCACCTGTTCGAAATCGCGCAAGTTGATGGCCCAGTTGGTGCCAATCGCGTTCTTGTATGCATTGGTAGAGCCTGAGTACTTAGACGCGTACTGGATCTTGACCGCGGGGTCGCTCAACATCTCCTCTAACATGGCCTGCTGTCGCACCTCCCTCATACGTATGCGGACATCGTTGTCGATATCGCGCCGCTCCTCCACCTCCCACGAGGTGTAGTACTTATGGGTGCTCCCCGGGAAGCCCAACATCATGGCGAAATCCCCCTCGCTCACCCCCTCGGTGGAGAGGGTCAGCCAGCGCTCGGGCTTCAACGGCACGTTATCGGGCGCGTACTCCGCGGGGTTCCCCTCTTGGTCGGTATATACTCTGAACAGTGCGAAATCACCGGTATGGCGCGGCCAGGTCCAGTTATCGGTATCGGCCCCGAACTTACCGATGGAGCTCGGGGGTGCCCCCACCAACCGCACGTCGGAGTAAACCTTCTTCGTGAACAGGTAGTACTGATTCCCGTTAAAGAAGGGTTTGATCTCCACCACCGTGCCGGGATTCGCGCTCAAAAACGCCTCGCCCACCTTTTCGCGGGCTATCCGGTTCAGGTAGTCGGGCGACAAGAAAAATATGCCATCTACATCTTTCTCTTTATCCCTCTCTAAACAGGCCTTCACCCAGTCGGTCACCTCTTCGATGGAGCGGGTGAAGGTAACGGTGAGCCCCGGGTTGGGTAGCTCCTCCTCCCTCGTCTCCGCCCAGAAGCCATCGTCCAGGTAGTTGTTTTCCAGGGAGCTATGCCGCTGTATCTGACCGTAACCGCAATGGTGGTTGGTGAGCACGAGCCCTTCCGACGAGATCACCTCACCGGTGCATCCTCCACCGAACTGAACCACCGCGTCTTTCAGCGAACTGCCACCAGGGTCGTAGATGTCCCGATCATCCAGCTCCAACCCCAACGCTTTCATCTCCTGGAGTTTCTGTTGCTTGATCAGGTGGGGCATCCACATCCCCTCATCGGCGGAGATCATCCAAACCAAAGAGAAGCTTAGCAGCAACGTCATGCACAATCTCTTCATATTTTTATCGTTTTTCGTTGTAATTTTGCATATTGATATTTTCACTTTTGCTTTCAAGTTCGCTTCGCAAATTTCTTGCGTTTAAAGCGATAAAGATAGGAAAAAACTTTATCTTTGACTGATCATGCATTACGAAACCATCTTTCAGGAGATCTACCGGGAGCTTCAATCGGTGGAGGATGAGGGGCATGTGGCGGACTACATACCAGAGCTGGCACAAGTGGACCCCGACCAGTTTGGCGTGTTCTTGGTCACCATTGACGGTGAAAAGCACCCGTTCGGTGACGCCGAGAAGCGCTTCTCCATCCAGAGTATTGCCAAAGTCTTCTCGTTCGTGCTCGCCTACTCCCGCGTTAAAAGCGATATCTGGGAGCGGATGGACCTGGAGCCCGCGGGCACACCCTTCAACTCGCTGGTTCAACTGGAGTACGATAAAGGGATTCCCCGGAACCCTTTCGTCAACGCCGGTGCCATCGTGGTGTGCGATATCCTGGTGAGCGAACTCACCTCCCCCATAGACGAGATCCTCTCGTTCATACACGAGCTTACGCCCCACCGCTCCATACAGTTCAACCCGCGGGTAGCTCAATCCGAGAAGGAGACCGGCTTCCGCAACTACGCGCTGGTCAACTTGATGAAGTCGTTTAAGAACATCCACAACGATATCGACCCGGTGATGGACCTCTACTTCCAGCTCTGCTCCATCGAGATGAGCTGCCGGGAGCTCGCCGAAGCCTTCCTGTTCCTGGCCAACAACGGGGTGGTTCCCTACTCGGGGCAACGGATCCTCTCGCCCAGCCGGACCAAACGCACCAACGCGCTGATGCAAACCTGCGGGTTCTACGACGAGGCCGGGCAGTTCACGTTCAAGGTGGGCCTGCCGGGCAAAAGCGGCGTGGGCGGCGGTATCGTGGCGGTGCATCCCGAGCGCTACAGCATCGCAGTCTGGAGCCCCCGGCTCAACAAGAAAGGGAACTCGCACAAGGGGATGCTCTTCCTGGAGGAGTTCACCACGAAAACGAAGCTCTCCATTTTTTAAGAAGCCAGAACAACCATCTTAAAACTAATTCAAAGAGAGAGAGGCAACAAAAAATTTAACGAGCCATACAGGTTAGCCCTAAATAAAATTCCAAAACAGAAGAAAATCCCAAAAGATTAAAGAGAAGAGCAACAGACCGAAGAAATGGACAAAGGCGAGACCATCCCTACTGAACCAATTCTTAAATATACAAAAAAGCCCCTTGAAACATTGGGTTTTAGCGTGAAATCCTCTATTTTTGCCGTCGATAGAAAAAAGTGGACTGAAATAACAGTTGGATGAAGATAGACTTTAAAGAGCGGACGCCTCAGCTGGTTGCCCTGATCGCGGTGCTGGCCATTGTCTTGGCCATCCTCATCGGGTTCTTAATCACCCGGAACCGGCAAATAAGCGATTTGCAGGAGCAATTCGTGATTGAAAAGCAGGACCTGGAGGACGAGTACGAGGCAATATCGCTTCAGTACGAGGGATTCAAGTTCAGCGTGCAGAACGATTCACTGCTGTACAAGCTCGAGAACGAGCAGGCAAAGGTGCAACGTCTTCAGGAGGAGTTGCGGATGACCAGCGCTGCCGACAAGGCAGAGATCAAGCGGCTGAAAGATGAGCTGGCCACGCTACGCAAGATACTCCGCTCCTACGTGCAGCAAATTGACTCCCTCAACCGGCTAAACGAGGAGCTGCGTGCCGAGAACCGGCAAATATCCGACCAATACCAGCGCACCAGCCAAACCTTGCGGAAGGTGTCTCAAGAGCGGGAGCAGCTGTCAGAAAAGGTGTCGCTGGCTGCCCAACTGGTAGCCACGAACATCAGCGCGAAGGCGGTTAACGACCGCGGCAGGGAGCAGACCCGCTTGAGCCGCAGCACCCAATTCGTCATTTCGTTCACGGTGGCCCGCAACATTACCGCCGAGCCCGGGGAGCGCACCATCTACGCCCGCCTTATGGGTCCCGATGGGTCGCTACTATCCAAAAGCGCTTCGAACACGTTCCCCTACGAAAACAGGGATATCCAATACTCCATGCGGCGTACCGTTGAGTACGGGGGCGAGGAGATACCGGTGACCCTGTACTGGGACATCGAAGAGTTCCTGATGGCCGGCACCTACCAGGTAGACCTCTTCGCCGATGGCCACCATATCGGCAACCACAGCTTTTCCATGAACGATTGATTACCGCAATTTCTCAATTGACAGGGTTTCGTCCTAAAAGGACACAGGCAACACTTGACGACTTACGAAAGCTGTGTTCCTCACTCCAACATCTCAAGGAACCTCTGCTCGTCGATAATTTTCACCCCAAGCTTGCGTGCCTTTTCCAGTTTGGCCGGCCCCATGTTTTCGCCGGCAAGGATATAGTCTGTCTTTTTCGACACAGAGCCGCTATTTCTCCCGCCATGCTGCGCGATCATCGCCTTGTACTCATCCCTCGAGTGCAACTCAAAGGTCCCGCTAATCACGATGGTGAGTCCCTCCAACTTATCGGTTCGGGTAGATAGCGTCTCCTCGCTCAGGGCGAACTGAAGTCCCTGCTCCCGCAGCCGGCTCACGAGGTTCACCCGATCCGGTTGCGCGAAGAAGTCGATCACGCTCCGGGCGATGCGTTCGCCAATCTCCTCCACCGCCATCAGCTCCTCCTCAGAAGCCTTAGCCAGCAGGTCGATATCGGGAAAGGCATGCGCCAGCTTACGGGCCACCGTCTCGCCGACGAAACGTATCCCCAGGGCAAATAGTACCCGTTCATATGGTACTGCTCTCGATTTATCGATGCTCTCGATGAGGTTATTCGCGCTGGTCTCCCCCCAACGCTCCAAGTGCACCAGGTCGTCGAACCGCAACAGGTAGAGGTCGCCCGCGTCATGCAATAACCCCTTATCGTACAGCAACGTGATGGTCTCAGGCCCCATGGTGATGTCCATGGCGCGGCGGCTCACGAAATGCTCGATGCGCCCCTTTATCTGCGGGGGACACCCCTCGCTGTTGGGACAGTAGTGTACCGCCTCATCTTCGTTACGCACCAACGGTGTCCCACAATCGGGGCATCGCCGGATAAAGGCAACCTTCTCACCCAGCATGAAACGTGCCTCCCGATCCACCCCGGTGATCTTGGGAATGATCTCTCCCCCCTTCTCCACGTACACCTGGTCACCGATATACAGGTCCAGCGCCTCGATCGCATCCTCGTTGTAGAGCGACGCCCGCCTGACGGTCGTTCCTGACAACAGCACCGGATCGAGGTTAGCCACGGGGGTGACTGCGCCTGTACGCCCCACCTGGTAGGAGACCGATGCCAGCCTCGTGATGGCCTGCTCAGCACTGAACTTGTAGGCGATAGACCAGCGGGGGAACTTGGAGGTAGCGCCCAAGTTGCGCTGTTGTACCAACGAGTCGACCTTCAGCACCACCCCGTCGGTCATCACGGGCAGCTCCTTTCGCTCCTCATCCCAACGCTTGAGGAATTCGAACACCTCCTCCAGGGTAGCGCAACGCCTCATCGCGGCCGACACGTTAAAGCCCCACTCCCTTGCCCGCGCCAGGTTATCATAGTGACTGTCACAGGGCATCGGGTCGGCCGTCACGTTGTAGACGTACGACTCCAGCCCCCTGGAGGCCACCTCCCGCGAGTCGAGCAGCTTTATCGTGCCGGAGGTCGCGTTGCGGGGGTTCGCGAACGACTCCTCACCCAGCTCCTCCCGTTCCAGGTTGAGCGCGTCAAACGAATTCCACGGCATCACGATCTCGCCCCTTGCCTCAAGGTACGTGGGGATACCATCACCCTTCAAGAGCAGCGGCACGTTCCGGATGGTACGCACGTTGGTCGTCACGTCGTCCCCCTTGCTCCCGTCACCCCGCGTAACCGCCCGTGACAGGCGCCCCTCCTCGTAGACCAGCGAAATCGAGGTGCCGTCATACTTTAACTCACAGACGATCTCGAAAGGCTCGTTCAGCGCCCGTCGTACCCGGTCGTAAAAATCAGCTACCTCCCCCTCGGAGTAGCTGTTCTGCAGCGAAAGCATCGGGAAGCGGTGCTCCACCTGGGTGAAGCGGTTGCTGATATCACTCCCCACCCGTACCGAGGGGGAGTTGGGATCATAATATTCCGGGTGTGCCGCCTCCAGCTCCATCAGCTGCCTCATCCTGCGGTCGAACTCGAAGTCCGAGATCACGGGTCGCGACAGCACGTAATAGTTGTAATTATGCTCGTGCAGCTCAAGGCGTAACCGCTCAATTTGCTGTTTAACTGACTCCATCATACGTTTAGCTTGTTTCCCACCGTTTATCTATATCACCTTTATGTATACCGGCTATTCACTTATTTCCTACCATGTTTCTATTTACTTCCAGCCATGCGACATTTAGCCATGTAGTTATTTCCTGCCGTTTATCCTTCGTGAACAGTTTTATCGGAATAGCTCCATCCAGGGGCAGGTTGGGCGACCTCTTCCCGGCTTGGAAAAGTTGTCGACCGATACCGAAACGGTCAGCACTTGCTGAAACATGGCTTCACCTTGCGACACATGCAGGTTGCCGTTGAGCTTAACAGCTACGTTAGCCGACTCCATCAGCCGGATATACCACTTGCTTTGCAGGTAGGGAGAGCCTTGCAAGAACCGAGACCCCCAATACAGGTCGGTACCGTACCGCGAGAAGAGCCTCGACCGGGCGGCCCCCACGTACAACGTGTTCTCGGTGCCTATCCCGTGCCACTCGGCGTTGGCCCGTGCGGTGAACCCGAAGGGCCAGTATGACTCGTCGGCTTTTCGGTCACGTTCCAGCCCGGCAAAAAGCCCCACAGACGCCATCCCCTTGAAGCCGCTCTCCCTATCCCGCTCCACTCCAAAGGAAAAGAGGCCCTGCAGCTGCTCGCTTACCCCGTAAGCCGGGTTCATTGGCAGGGTGCCCGCGTAATGAAACATATAAGATTGAAAGTCGGCAAAGAGGAGCCCGGTGGACGCTCTCCCCGATGCCCCCACGAAGAAACTCTCCCGGGTGTCGGCCGTGGCGTGTCCCGTCCAATCCATCCAGACGTTCACGAAGTTTCGATCCCGCCCCACCTGAAAAAAGATCCCCTGCATCAGCGGCCTGAAGTAGGTGACCGAATCGCGGAAAAAGAGGTCAGAGTAGTTGGGCAGCACCTCACACCGGGGAAAAGCGCCCGCGCAGAAAAGCACCTTGGGTGAATCGTACTGGTAATAAAGAAGGGCCTGCAGCTTGTCTATCGTCTCCTTTGATCCAGGGATAGATAAAAGGTACGCACCCGCGTAGAGGGCGTTGGATGAGCGTCCCGATTTCCAGGCGATACCACCCGTAGGGCTCAGCCACATCCCCTTCATCGTTTGGGCCGGTGCGAAAGTGGACCTGGCATACTCCTGGTTGTCGAAAAAAAAGTCATACCCCACCCGCCACCTTTGCTCCTGAGCGTTCAGTACTGCCCAGGAGCAGAAGAGTAACATGAGACATGGTAGCCATCTTTTTTGCATCCCCGTTTTGATTCGTTTCTTTTACATCACTCGATAAGCGCACGGTAAACCCACCCGCATCCATGATCGCCACCCATTTCGATGGGGTAAAGATACATATTTATTCGTGAAACCAACCCGTTGTACAGCAAACAATCACGCTATACCAACACGCTCGGTGAGCGTGAAGAACAGTCCTGAAAAGAAAACAAGATGCTGATTCCCAATATGTTAAAAATATTTTACCGTTTTGTTTTGTAATTATGTGGTTTTTTTTTATTATCTTTGTACTCAAACAAAGACAATTAGCTTCATGACTCAGAAAAAAATTTTGTACATTTCGCAGGAAATTTATCCCTACCTTGACGAGACGCCTATTTCGAATATCTCACGGCACCTGCCCCAAGCTATTCAGGAAAAAGGAAAAGAGATTCGCACCTTTATGCCCAAGTACGGGAATATCAACGAGCGGCGCAACCAGCTTCACGAGGTGATCCGCCTCTCGGGGATGAACCTCATCATCGATGATACCGACCACTCGTTGATTATCAAGGTTGCCTCTATACAGGCGGCCCGGATGCAGGTCTACTTTATCGATAACGAAGATTACTTCCAGGATCGGGAGACCCTGGTCGATGAGAACGGCGAAGAGTACGACGACAACGACGAGCGGAGCATCTTTTTCGTTCGCGGGGTGATGGAAACCATCAAAAAACTGAGGTGGGTGCCTGACGTGGTACACTGCCACGGCTGGTTCAGCGCCCTTGCACCCCTCTTTATCAAAAAGGGGTACGCGGATGATCCCTGCTTTAAAGAGGCCAAGGTAATCTGCTCCCTCTACGATGAGGAGATGAAAAAGCCATTCAACATGCGTACGGCCGACAAGCTGCGGTTTGAAGGAATCGGCGAGCCCGAAATAGAGAAGGTGAAAGCGCGGGGCTCCATGGACTACGCGAACCTGATGAAGCTGGCAATCGACTTTTCGGATGGCATCATCCTGGGAAGCGACACCATCAATCCCGATCTGAAGGTATACCTCGACGAGCTAAAAACGCCGGTCCTCCCCTTCGAGGCTGATTTCGACAGCTACGCGGATAGCATCAACGCCTTCTACGACAAGATCGTGGGGTAACCAAACAGTTCATGCGATTCACAATTCTCCCACGTGATTAACTACACTTGCTGAGGTGAATCCAATATTCATCTATTTACAAGTGTTCCCAAAATATCATTAAAAAGCGACAGAAAGAGCTTAACAAGCTTTTTAGTAACGTAATTTTTTCAGATATTTGTGGGGTTAAAACCATTTTTTCGAATCGAATGAAGTTGAAATCCTTATACAAAGGGCTTTTCATCACCTTTTTCGCCCTCCTTCTTACCGTTTCGTGTGATGACAACCTTCGCCAGGTCGGCTTCACCATTCAGCCGGTGCAGGACCGCCTTGCCGTGGGCGTTGACACGCTCATGCTGGAAGCCACGACGGTACAAGTAGACTCGGTGTTTTCCAAAACCAATTACCCCGTGTTGGGAGAATATATTGATCCGGTGTTCGGCTCTATCAAGTCGGAATACATCGGTGAGTTCTACCTCTCCCCGGGTGCCGAGTTCAAGGAAGGTGCGGTAATCGATTCCGTGAGGACAGTAATATCCTACACCACCATGATGGGCGACTCGTTAAGTCCCATGAGGCTATCGGTCTACGAGGTCACGAAGTCATTAAAGGGCATAGGTAACTATACCCATATCAACCCGGAAGCGTTCGTTGATATGTCAGCCCCGTTGGGATCTCGCCTATTCACGGGAAAAAATGCGACGTACCACACGGAAACCTATACTGCGGGGTACAACGCGGATTACTACAAGGTATACGATATCAACGTGCAACTGCCGAAATCAATCGGTGAAGGTTTCCTCGCGGAGTACAGAAAAGAGGGACACGGCAAGCTGGCCGATGCAGATACCTTCCGGGAGTACTTCCCCGGCCTGTATTTCACTACTAGCTTTGGTAACAGCACTATCCTCAGCGTTAACCTCACTTCACTTGATGTACACTACCACTACACCGATAAAGGGGGATCGTCTAGCGGCACCGACACCATCCGGACATCCAAGTTTCGCTTGAACATTACCCCCGAGGTAACGCAAATAAACCACATTGAGAATAAGAACGAGCAACTGCTCGTGGAGAACAGCGACTACACCTACGTGAAGAGCCCCGCGGGAGTTAACACGAAGATCACCTTTCCACTCTCTCGACCGGATATCCACGAGAAGTTGAAGTCGCAGGCTTTGAACCTGGCCAATTTCACGGTGTATGCTATGCCCGACGCGCTAGAGGACCCTATGGTGAAACTCAATCCGCCCGAGTACCTGCTGCTCGTGAACGAGGACTCGCTCGCCGGGTTCTTCGAGAAACGAAAGCTGAAGGATGATGTGACCAGTTTCCTTTCGGACCCGTTTGATCGAACAACCTACTCCTACCAGTTCAATAACATCTCCACCATGATCAACCACTACAACGAAAAAAACCGGGAGAGTGGTGGTGAACCTTTCGACTTGACCTACTACCTGATTCCAGTGGATGCCACCTTCACCACCGTCCAAACCAGCTATTACGGTGGTTCTTCTCAGGTGCTGACCTCCATACACAACCAGATGTGGCCCACGGCGGCTATGTTGGATAAACGGAAGGGGAACTTGAAACTGGAATTGATTTTCAGCAACTTTTAAGGGGACATAACTTTCGTGCTCAAACTTGGTCTTTTTGCTTTCAAGCTTGACAGACGCAATTTTCACGACCCATCAACTGCTTATTCGCTAAAAGAAAAGAACTTGGCTTCGCCTCGAACAGCTTTTCTTTTATAACGCGAACTTCGCAGGAAGTGTTCCCGCGAAAAATGCTAAGGTTTTCGCCTTGAAAGCAGAAAAAATCACTACAATTAAACGAAAACTGGGTGCTTTAAAACAGCGATCCCTGCTCGTTTGCTCGCCTTCGCCCCAAGTGCCGATACGCGAGTTCCGTGGCCTCCCGGCCACGCGGGGTTCGCTTGATGAACCCCTCCTTGATCAAGAAAGGCTCGTACACCTCTTCGATGGTGCCGGCATCGTCCCCAACGGCCGTGGCAATCGTGGTGATTCCCACGGGTCCCCCTTGAAACTTATCGATGATGGTCAACAATATCTTGTTATCTATCTCGTCCAGACCGTACTTGTCGATGTTTAACGCCTCCAGCGCGTACGCGGATATCGCCCGGTCTATAGAGCCGTTCCCCTTCACCTGCGCGAAGTCGCGTACCCTCCGCAGCAGCGCGTTCGCCACGCGGGGGGTTCCCCGGCTTCGGGAGGCGATCTCCCTGGCTGCAGCAGGATCACAGGGAACCCGTAAGATATTGGCCGAGCGCGACACGATGCCGGTGAGCGTATCCACCTCGTAGTACTCCAGGTGCATGTTGATACCAAATCGCGCACGTAATGGGCTGGTCAACAAGCCACTTCGGGTGGTCGCACCAACGAGGGTAAACGGGTTCAGGTCGATCTGAATGGAGCGGGCACTGGGTCCCTTGTCGATCAGTATATCAATGCGGTAGTCTTCCATCGCGCTGTAGAGGTACTCCTCGACCACTGGCGAGAGGCGGTGGATCTCATCGATGAAAAGGACGTCGTTGGGTTCGAGCGACGTGAGGATACCGGCCAGGTCGCCCGGCTTATCCAGCACCGGGCCGGAGCTCACCTTGAAACCTACGCCCAGCTCGTTCGCGATGATGTTCGAGAGGGTAGTTTTGCCCAACCCGGGCGGCCCGTGGAGCAGCACGTGGTCAAGCGACTCCCCCCGCATGCGGGCAGCGCTCACGAACACCTTCAGGTTCTCCACGATCTTATCCTGGCCGCTAAAGTCGTCAAAGGTGAGTGGACGCAAGCTGTTCTCAAATTCGCGCTCCTCCTCCTGCAAGTGGCGATGGCTATGTATGTCAAACCTCTCTTCCATGATCAAGGGCAAAAATAGCTATTTGTCGCGAGTTTTGGAAATCGCGGCCACGTTCCTTTTCAACCCGGCGAACTTGGCCCTTTTCACGGCAGAGTGGCGAAACAGTTCGCGGTAGCCATCCTCGTCCATCTCCGTCAACCGTTTCCAGTCGAGCGACAGAAACTCTTCCGATGGCGCAAACTCAGGGGTATCATGCGGGCGGGCGTCTCGGTTGAACGGGCAGACCAGCTGACAGATATCGCACCCGTAAACATTGTTCCTTAGGTTGGGTGCTACCTCGGGAGCTATCTCCCCCCGGTTCTCAATGGTTTGATACGAGATGCACTTTTCACTATTCAGCCAGTATGGCCGCTCGATGGCACCTGTGGGGCAAAAGTCGAGACATTGCCGGCACTCCCCACAGAGCTCGTCAATGGGGCTATCATACTCCAGCTCCAGGGAAAGGATGATCTCTCCTAAGAAGAAAAAGGATCCCCGTCCCGGGATGATCAGCAACGTGTTCTTCCCCACGAAGCCAATGCCCGCTTGGGCCGCCCAAAACTGTTCCAACACGGGCGCCGAATCGCAGAAACAACGACCCGTCACCTCGGGGTGCCTCCCCTTAATAAACGCGAAGAGCCGTTCCAGTTTCTTCCACATCACCTCGTGGTAATCCTTACCGTACGCGTAATACGCGAAGCGGGGCACACCGCCGGGTTGCTTTTGATGGGGATAATAGTTGAGGGCAACGGAGACGATAGAGCGGGCACCCTCAATCAGCAGCCGCGGGTCAAGCCGCTTCTCCACGTTGCGCGCCAGGTAGCTCATCCCGGCATGACCACCTTCCGAGAGCCATTGCCTGTACTGCTCCTCCATGCCACTATCGTGCGCCCGGCAAATACCGCACGCGTCAAATCCCAACGATAATGCCTGCCGCTTGATCTCTTCGGAAAAGGTCATACCAGGCTAAAATCAAGCTGCCGCCGCTCCAGGTTGGCCCTCGCCACCTGTATGGTCAGGGCTTGCCCCAGGCGATACTCTCTCCTGGTGCGTCTTCCAACGAGCCGGTAGTTCTTTTCGTCCAACTCGTAAAAGTCATCATCCAGCTCACGGATGGGGATCATCCCCTCGCACTTGTTCTCGTTGATCTCCACGTATATGCCCCATTCGGTCACGCCAGAGACCACGCCATCGTACACCTTCCCCACCTTATCGGCCATGAACTCCACCTGCTTGTACTTGATGGAATCCCTCTCGGCGTTCGCTGCCACCTGCTCCATTTGAGAACAGTGTTCGCACTGCTCTTCCAGGCCCTTCTGATCCACGCCCTTGTTCCCATCCAGGTAACGTGTCAGCAACCGGTGTACCAACATATCGGGATAGCGGCGGATGGGCGAGGTAAAGTGGGTGTAGTAGTCGAACGCCAACCCGTAATGCCCCACGTTCTTGGTACTGTACACGGCTTTGGACATGGTTCGTATCGCGATCGTCTCGATCAGGTTCTCCTCTGGGCGACCCTGTATCTTATCCAGTAGCGAGTTGATGCTTTTGGCCACTTCCACCTTGGTGCCGGTCGCTTTTATCTTATGCCCAAAGCGCAGGATAAAGGTGTTGAAGGTATCCAGCTTCTCCGGGTCGGGCACATCGTGCACCCGGTAGACGAACGGCCTGGCCTTCTTGCCCTTGGGTACACGACCGATGAGCTCAGCCACCGTCCTGTTCGCCAGCAACATGAACTCCTCGATCAAGTGGTTCGATTCCTTTGCCTCCTGGAAGTAGACCCCCAGTGGCTTACCCTTCTCGTCGAGGTTGAACTTCACCTCGTACCGATCGAAGTTGATGGCCCCGTTAGCGAAGCGACGCTCCCGCAACCGCTGGGCCAACTGATTCATCTGCAGCAGCTTGGCTGAAAACCGACCCTTTCCGGTCTCTATCACCGTCTGCGCGTCTTCGTAGGTAAGCCGGCTATCCGACTTGATGACGGTGCGGGTAATGCGCGACTGTTTGACCTCCCCGTTTTGGTTCAGCTGAAAGATAACCGAGAAACAGAGCTTCTCCTCGCGGGGGCGCAACGAACAGAGCTCGTTGCTCAACCGTTCCGGCAACATCGGCACGGTACGGTCTACCAGGTAGACAGAGGTAGCTCGGTTCTCCGCCTCCACGTCCACGGGGTCGCCGGGCTTCACGTAATGGGTCACGTCGGCAATATGCACACCCAGCTCCCACAGGTCGTTACCCACCGACCGGAACGAGAGGGCATCGTCAAAATCTTTCGCGTCTTTCGGGTCGATGGTAATCGTGAATACATCGCGAAAGTCCTCACGGCGGGCAAGCTCCTCTTTATCGATGGTATCCTCTATTTTAGCCGCGTACTCCTCCACCTGCTTGGGGTAGCTGTAGGGCAAACCGTACTGCGCGAGTATCGCGTGCATCTCGGTGTCGTTTTGTCCCGGTTGCCCCAGCACATCCACCACCTTCCCCACCGGGTTGTTGGCCTTGCGAGGCCATTCCACGATCTCGACCACCACCTTATCGCCATCTTTTGCCCCGTTGAGCTCCTCATGCGGGATGAAAATATCGTTCGCCAGGTACTTGCTATCCATCACCAGGAAAGCGAAATGGCGCTGTACCTCCAGCACCCCCACGAACCGATTTCGCGCGCGCTCCAGTATCTCGATCACGGCCCCCTCGGTATCCGACCGTCTCCGTTTCGCTAGCAGCTGTACCCGTACCCGGTCGCCATTCATCGCGTGCATGCTGTTGCGCTCAGCGATATTAACGATATTCCCGTCATCGTCCGGCACGAAAAAGTTCTTCCCGTTGCTCCTCCGCTCGAAACGACCCTCGAGGATCAACCCCCGGTCGTTAATCCGGTACCTGCCCCGGGATGACTCCAGTACCAGCTCATCGTCGCGCATCTTATCGAGCACGGCGAGCAGCAGCCTCCTGCCTTCCTCACCCTGAACGTTCAACGCCGCTGCGATCTGCTTGTAGTTAAACTGCTTCTCCTTATTGATCGTGAGAAACTCGCTGATCGCATCTATTAGCTCACTCCTTCTGATCCGGGGAGCCGGCTGAGTGGTTCTCTTTTTCTTACCCATAATCTTGACTTGGTGTTAGTGTCTCAACCTTCTCTTGTTGTTTTGTTATTGCTATTTGCTTTCAAGGTGAAGGCCTTAGCTTGTTTTACGGGAACACATCCTGCGTAGTTCGCGTCAAAAAAGAAAAGCTGTTTGAACAATAGTGAGTTCTTTTCTTTTAGCGAACAAGCAGTTGATGGGTCGAAAATATTTGCGATGAGTGAGAGCAAATGCAAAGCTTGCTTTGACTTTGCCGAACGTAGCAAATATCTATCGCATGAAAACGAGCTTCAGCCAAAGCTGAAAGCAAATAATAAACATAAAGACAAAAGCTAAGTTATTACTGCAAAGTAATAAAAAATAATTGATACTGCCCCTATGTTTCACCTTTCTCACATCCGCCAAAAGGGTGCAGCCAAATTTCGCAAATAGAGCAGCAATCATTATTTTTGCAAGACGATCCTTTACAAGAAATTAGCAATGAACGGGAAGAAAATTCTTATCACGGGCGCCAGCGGCTTTATCGGGAGCACGGCGGTGGACAAGGCCCTTGAACTGGGTCTCGACACGTGGGCCGGCATTCGGAAGAGCAGCAGCCGTGCCTACCTGCAAGACGAGCGGATTCGCTTCATCGATTTGCCGTACCACGACAAAGAAAAGCTAAGGGAGCAGCTCCGCTCGTTCGTGGATCAACATGGCCGCTTCGACTATATCCTCCACATCGCCGGGGCCACACAAGCGCTCTGTGAAGCCAATTTTTTCCGGGTAAACTACGAATATACCCGCCATTTGGTCGACGTACTGGTCGAGGAGAAGGTACAGCCAGACGCCTTTGTATTGATGAGCACGCTCGGTGTCCTGGGCGTTGGCGATGAGGTGGGGTACACCCCTTTCCAAGCAGACCACGCTCCCAATCCCAACACGGCCTACGGGAGGAGCAAGCTACAAGCCGAAAACTACCTAAAGGGCCTCGACAACTTTCCCTACCTGATCCTTCGCCCCACCGGCGTGTACGGCCCGCGCGACAGGGACTACCTTATCCTGATGAAAGCGGTTAAAAGCGGGTTAAACGTGGGAGCCGGGTTCAAGGAGCAGCGGCTGTCGTTCATCTTCAGCGAAGACCTTGTAGATATCATCTTCACGCTTTTGAATAAGGGAATTACCCAAAAGGAGTTCCTGGTATCGGACGGCGATAGCTATACCGATAGTGAATTCAACGCGATCGTGCAAGAGGCGCTGCAACGAAAACGGGTGCTGCGGGTAAAGGTCCCCTTGTGGATCGTAAAGCCCGCCGCGTTCCTCAGCGAGAAGTGGGCCTCCCTGTTCGGGAGGACCACCACCTTTAACAGCGACAAGTACAACATCATGAAGCAGCGCAATTGGGCGTGCGATATCACCCCCCTTCGTGATGCCATCGACTTCACGCCCGCGCACAGGCTAAGGGAGGGTGTTGCCAAGACTGTCGCGTGGTACAAGGAGCATGGGTGGCTTTAAGCACGATGTTTTTACCGTGCGCACTTGGATAAAGCTGTTTTTTCATGTACTTTTGCCAAGATGAAACCGACATGACAATAAGCGTATGAAAATAGCAATAATCGGTTACGGCAAGATGGGGCGAGAGATTGAAAAGGTGGCCCGCGAAAGGGGTCACGAGATTGGCGCCACCATCGATCTGAATGAAGAGGAGAAGTTCGCCTCACCCGAGTTTAAGGGGGCCGACGTGGCGATCGAGTTCACCGCGCCCACCAGCGCCGTGAGGAACTACCTGCTCGCCTTCGAGGCGGGTATACCGGTTGTGTCCGGTACTACCGGGTGGCTGGATCAAGTTGACCGGGTGAAGGAGGCGTGCGAGCAAGCGGGTTCAGCCTTTTTCTATGCCTCCAACTTCAGCCTGGGCGTCAACCTCTTCTTCGAGCTCAACAAGGCGCTCGCCCAGATGATGAACCGGTTCGGCGAATACGATGTGCGGATGGAGGAGACCCATCACATTCACAAGCTGGATGCACCCAGCGGCACCGCGATCACGCTCGCCAAGGGGATTTTGGAACATCTGGACCGAAAGAAGCGGTGGTCGCTAGAGGGTGATGAGCCCGATGACCCCGCTACATTGCACGTAGAGGCGTTTCGTGAAGGCGAGGTGCCCGGCATCCACAGCGTGATCTACGAATCGGAGATCGACTCTATCTGCATCACGCACGAAGCGAAAAGTCGAAAGGGGTTCGCCTTGGGTGCAGTGCTAGCGGCGGAATTTACAAAGGGGAAGAGGGGATTCCTCACCATGAGTGACCTGCTAAACTTAAAGTGAAAAAATCAAGAAACAAAATAACGACAACCTATGAGCAAAAAACCGTCTACCCATCAGCAAGCCCGGCAGGGTAAAACCGCTCGTCCAACCCTACGCGAGCGATTTCAGGGTGCGAGTCGCCGCCAGTGGATCTGGTGCACCACCTGGTTGGTGCTTACCCTCCTGTTTGCAGTGTGGGCACGCTCGCTATGGGTATTAATACTCATCCCGTTCATACTGGACATCTACATCACCAAGTTCTTGCCCTGGGGCTTCTGGAAACATTCAAAAAGCAACGCGGTCCGGAAAACCATGGAGTGGGTCGATGCTATCATATTCGCGCTGATCGCGGTCTACTTCATCAACACCTTTTTTTTCCAGAACTACCAGATTCCCACCTCCTCGTTAGAGAAGTCGCTGTTGGTGGGCGACTTCCTGGCGGTCAGCAAGCTCAGCTACGGTCCCCGCTCACCCATCACCCCGCTCTCGTTCCCATTGGCACAACACACCATGCCGGTGGTGGGGGGCAAGTCGTATTTCGAAAAACCGCAATGGAAGTACCGGCGACTAAAAGGGTTCGGAGAGGTAAAACGCAACGACATCGTGGTCTTCAACTTCCCCACGGGCGACACGGTGGCGCTAAACCGACAGGCCGAGGACTTCTACTCCCTGGCCAAGCAACATCCCGAGGGAAGCGCGGGGATACGTGCCGACAAGCGCTCGTACGGGGAGGTGGTGTACCGCCCGGTAGACCGACGGGAAAACTACGTGAAGCGCTGCATTGGGCTTCCGGGAGAGACCCTGGAGATGCGGAACGACACGGTGTACATCGATGGACAGCACCTGCCCAACCCTCGCCTGGCCCAACATAACTACATGATCCATACCGACGGAACCCAGCTCTCAACGGAGCTATTCACGGAACTGGGTATCAACAAGGCCGACTACACGCTGGAAAGTTACGGCCAATCGATATCCCGCTCACAAGACCTCACCGGGGTGGATAGCCTAAGCATGGCACTTTTCGGGTTGTTTGCCCGCGATGGCAATAACGGCAGGCTATATTTCAGTATCCCCATGACGCAAGAGATGGTAGAGAAAGTAAAGGCCAAACCGTTTGTCTGGAACGTGATCAAAGAGAAGGAGCAACCCAGCACAGGCTACTACTACCCGCTTGATCATAACGGTGGGTGGACCCGGGACACCTACGGCCCGATATGGATACCCAAGAAAGGGGCTACCCTCACCTTCGATGGAGACGTCGACTTCAAGGTGGCGGCCTACGAGCGCTGTATCAAGAACTACGAGGGGAACGACTTCGCCTACCGCGATGGGGTGGTCTACATCAACGGTGAGGCGGCCGATTCCTATACTTTCAAGTTCGACTACTACTTCATGATGGGCGATAACCGCCACAACTCGGCCGACTCCCGCGTGTGGGGATTCGTGCCCGAAGACCATATCGTAGGGCAACCCAGGCTTATCTGGTTATCGCTGGAGAAAGACCGGGGTTGGTTTAAAGGGAGGATACGATGGAAGCGGCTGTTCCGAAACGCGAACATCCCCGCGTGAAACGGGTGCTTTTACCCTCCTTTTACCTCGCCCCCGTGGAGTACTACGCCGCGCTGTTTCATGCCCACAGCGCCCAGGTCGAGGTACACGACCATTACCAAAAGCAGTCGTACCGCAACCGGTGCGTGATCGCGGGAGCCAACGGGCCGATGACGTTAAGCATCCCGGTAGAAAAGGCGAAAAGCGACACCGCCCCCATGAGGGATACGCGGATCTCGGATCACGGCAATTGGCGACACCTCCACTGGAACGCGATACTATCGGCTTACAACTCCACCCCCTTCTTCCCCTATTACGAGGATGAATTCAGGCCCTTTTATGAAGAGAAGATCCCGTTTCTTCACGACTTTAACGAGCGGCTACGGCAACTCGTCTGCCGACTTATCGGCATCGAGACGCCCGTTTCATACAGCTCCCGCTACATTGAGTGTCCAAACGAGAACCAACAATTGAGTGGGGAAAAAACTTTTCAAGAAAACGGGAAACTGGAAAGAAAACGACAGACAAAAGGAAACAAACAACAGGAACAGAAAGGGCAAGCAGAACAGAATGAACAACCTGGCCAAGGCAATCAAACCGGTGAGCGCGTTATTGACCTAAGGGAAGCGATTCACCCCAAACGCCCTCCCTGCCTTGCCACGCCCCCCTACTACCAGGTTTTTAGCGAAAAGTTGGGATTCCTACCTAACCTAAGCATCATCGACCTGCTTTTCAACCTCGGAAATGAATCCAGGTTATATCTGGCTCAAATTTCACATCCTCACCATTTTTCTCTATTTTTGTAACAGCTATATTCAACCCCGAGGGGTTCATACAGTAAAAGCGTAAGATCATCGTTTGGAACTGACTTAATCAAAGACTTCATACATAGAATTATAAAGATAGTATCATCGTATGCAACATCAAAAAACAAGGGTTCGTTTTGCACCCAGTCCCACCGGGCCGCTGCATATTGGCGGGGTGCGTACTGCCCTATACAACTACCTCTTCGCGAAACAACGGGGAGGGGACTTTATCCTACGGATCGAGGATACCGACTCAACCCGGTTCGTACCCGGCTCTGAGGAGTACATCCAAGAGACATTCGATTGGCTGGGGATGCCATTTGACGAGAGCCCCCGCCGGGGAGGAGACTTCGGGCCATACAAGCAGTCGCAACGTCGTGAGATCTACAAGGAGCACGTACATCGGTTGTTGGAAAAAGGAGCAGCCTACATCGCGTTCGACACCCCCCAGGAACTGGACACGAAGAGAAAAGAGGTTCCCAACTTCCAATACGACGCATCCACCCGCGGACAGATGCGCAACTCGCTCACGTTAGGAAAAGAGGAGACCAAGCGACTGATCGACCTGAAGACCCAGTACGTGGTACGGGTGAAAATTGAACCCAAAAAAGAGATAGTGGTTGACGATATGATCCGCGGCAAGGTGGTCGTCAACTCCTCGGTGCTTGATGACAAGGTGATCTACAAGTCGGCCGACGAGCTGCCCACCTATCACTTGGCCAACGTGGTGGATGACCACCTGATGAAAATAACGCACGTGATCCGCGGCGAGGAGTGGCTTCCTTCTGCCCCGCTGCACGTGTGGCTCTATCAAAACCTGGGTTGGGAGAAAACCATGCCAAGGTTCGCCCACCTGCCATTATTGCTCAAACCGGAAGGAAACGGGAAGCTGAGCAAGCGGGACGGCGACCGCCTGGGATTCCCCGTCTTCCCGCTGGAGTGGAAAGATCCCGCATCGGGTCAGCTCTCCATGGGCTACCGCGAGGCTGGTTACCTTCCCGAAGCGGTCATCAACTTCTTAGCCCTCCTGGGATGGAACCCCGGCACGGAGCAAGAGCTGTTCACGCTGGACGAGCTTATCCAGGCTTTCTCCTTCGAGCGGTGCAGCAAGGGCGGTGCCAAGTTCGACATCGATAAGGCGAAGTGGTACAACCACCAGTACATCATGAAGATGCCCAACCTGGTGATCGCCGAACAGTTTCACCCCATTTTGGAAGAAAAGGGAATCTCGGTATCCATTGAAAAGGTGGCCCGGATCGTGGGGCTGATCAAAGACAGGGTCCACTTCCTGAAGGAGCTGTGGGAGCAGTCACACTTCTTCTTCGAGGCACCGACGAGCTACGACGAGAAGACGGTCCGCAGGCGGTGGAAAGAGGAGACGCCCGAGCAAATGCGGCAGTTAATCGAGCTGTTCGGGTCGATGGAGAACTTCTCCGCCAATCATCAGGAAACGGTCGTGAAGCAGTGGATCAGCGACAACGGCTTCAACATGGGCGGCATCATGAACGCGTTGCGCCTCGCCATCGTGGGGGAACCCAAGGGGCCCGCCATATTCGTGATCACTGAACTGATCGGTAAGAGAGAGACCATCCGCCGAATCGAGGGGGCGATTACATCAATAAACAACAGAAGTGATGGAGATTGATTTTGTAGTAACCTGGGTCGATATGGACGACCCGAGCTGGAAGGCCGATTTCGCCAAATACTCCGGTAAGATCGACAACACCAAGAACGAAGTATCGGAAGCCCGCTTTCGGGACCACGGGTTCTTAAAGTACTGGTTCCGGGGAGTGGAAAAGTTCGCCCCCTGGGTTAGGAAGGTTCATTTCGTCACGTGCGACCAGAAGCCGAAGTGGCTCAACGCCTCCCATCCCAAGTTGCAACTGGTGAGCCACACCGACTACATCCCGGAGAAGTTCCTGCCCGTGTTCAACTCTTCCCTCATCGAGATCTACCTCCACAAGATACCTAACTTAGCCGACCAGTTCGTCTACTTCAACGATGACTTTTTCATCATCAACCACCTCCCCAAAGAGCGGTTTTTCCGGGATGGACTGCCCAACGACATTGCCGCTTTCCGCTATAACTCGGGGCTGGGGCTTTGGGCCAAGTGCTTAAAAAACAACATCCGCGTTATCAACGAGCGTTTCAACAAACGGGAGGTGCTCAAACGTGACCACGACAAGTGGTTCCACCCCCCGTACGGGAAAAAATCGAGGCTCACCCGCCTGCTGAAACCGTACGGCAAGTTCGTGACCCTCATCACCCCGCACAACGCGCAACCCTACCTGAAATCGACCTTCAAAGAGGTGTGGGAATACGCGGGCGACCGCCTCACGGCCGTCTCGGAGAACCGCTTCCGAAGCCCTGACGACTACACGCAGGAGCTGTTCCGCACGTGGCAAATCTGCCGCTCCCAGTTCAACCCATACAACACCTACCAAGACACGAAGATGTTCCCGCTGCTGTTGCGGTCAAAGCAAGCGATCAAGGCGCTCTACGACCAAAGCTACAAGCTGGTTTGCCTGAACGATAACCAGCATATTCGCGATTACGAGCGGGTGATGACAGAGATCGAGCAGGCGTTTGAAACCATCCTGCCCGAGAAGTCGACCTTTGAAATATAAAACGGGTGTTACTGGTCTTCAGCGGTGAAAACCCCACGCGACCATTTTCCCTTCGAACTGTAAAACGGGTGTTCTTAGGCGCTAAAACAAACACCGTTCCCGAGTGAGAAAAATTACTTGTTGGGGCAAAGATGAGTGCCACGGGACACCCTTACGCCACCATTATTTCTCGAAAGAGGATTTCTCCGGGAAGAGCGACAGCAGGAATGGCTCCACCCGTTTTCTGTCGTCATCGGTGGCATGGTGGCTGTCGTTAAGACAAAAGAGGGAGGGATTGTACTTGTTGATAAAGTATGAAAAATCAGGTTTATGTAGCCGTATCCTACACGACTCGTTACGCCCCACGTAACGCAACTCCCCGCGGTTAATCGCCAGCGCGTAATAGAGGTAAATAATCCGCTGAATATCCTCCTCGGTCCTGACGTGGTGGGTTAGCGTGGCCGATATCTCCTCCTTGAAATCGACCTCGGAAACCCGCCTGTAGTCCGACTTCAGGTACGCGTCGATGTTGTGGTGGGGGGTTCCCGAGTAGTACCTGCCGAACTTCTCCTCGATCAGCAAGGCGGCGCGGTGGATGGTTTTTCGATAAATGTTGGTAGGGATAGAGAGGCGGTGCTTCACCTGATTCACCCACTTCCCCATGAACGCACGTTGCAAACGCACCACGGGATGACCTCCCGATGTAAAGAAGAAGCTTGGTGTGAGTGGTTTGTGGAAAAACATATCGTCATTCGCGTAGAGAAAGTGCTCGGACAGGTCCGGTATCTTCCATAAGCAGTGCTCAATAACCACCGAATTGTAACAAGGCAGCGATTCAGGGGGTAGTAGCTGCCGTATATCCACCACCTCCACCCTATCATTGGTCAGGTCGAGCCAACGTGGGGTCTGCTCGTCCGTCACGATAAACACCTTGCGGATCCACGGGGCATGCTTCTCCATCGAACGCAGCGAATACATCAGCTCCCCGTTATCGGCGTTCCGGGCTTTCGTGATGGCCTCCTCGCTAAAGTGAGTCTGTAACCCCAGGAATCGGTTCTTCTTGGTCAGCCATTCCAGGTCACTTCCATCCACCCACAGGTAAACAAGGTCAATGTCAAATGGTCGCATAAATCTCCTCGAATTCTTTAAAAATGTTGATTGGACGAAAACCGATTCGCGTACGCTTTCGCTTCCTCAGCCAACCGCTCGTTACCGTGAAATTCGGCAACCCGAAGTAAATCCTCTTAAGCGACGACAGTTTCGTCTTAAAACGGTACACCACAAAAATAGTCTATTTAATTGAAACTTACAGCGGGAAAGCGAGTTTTCGGGAGATTGTACGGTTTTTCAGGAGATTACGCATTTTTTCAAGCTTCGTCCCGTTTAAAGTTTCTTACCAATTACAACATCATCGCGAACAGCTCCTACAGCTGGTGGGCCGCGTGGCTCAACGGTAACGAAAACAAAACGATCATCGCCCCTCGACAGTGGTACCAAGACCCTCGGGCACAGAGTCGTGTCGCGGAAATGATTCCCAAGGAGCGGATGACGATTTGAATCTATGTACTATCCCATGGTTTTTTTGTATAAAAAGGGAGATATATCGTTTTTTTTTTGTTTATTTGATAAAAAATAGACCCTATGAGCACAACCCAACCAAGGAAAAAGAGAAAGTCCCGTATCCGGACCAAACTGTTTGTGCCGCTTATGTTCATCGTGGCAATCCTGCTGATTACCTATATTTTCCCCAAACAAAGCAGTTTCAGCTACTCGTTTGACGAAGGGAGGCCGTGGCAGTATGGCCTGTTAACCGCCCCGTTCGACTTCCCGATCTACAAACCTGCCGATCAGCTAAAAGCAGAACAGGACAGCATCCTGGAGTTCTATGAGCCCTACTTTACCGTTAATGATGACGTCCAAGCAGACGCGTTGGCCAACTTTGACGTGGATGTGAACATGAACGCCAGGCTCTCGGATCTCCCTCCCAAGCTGAAGGTATATCTACGAGAAAAGCTGGTCGATATCTACAGTAATGGTATCATGCGCTCGGAAGACTACGACCGCATTCATGCCTCCCGCACTGGCGCCTTGCGCCTAAAGAGAGGAAACGTGGCAGAATCCAGGGAGATCGATGGCTTCTTCACGATTCGCTCGGCGTACGAGAAAGTACTCGCGGATGCACCGAAAGAGACCGACCTCAACACGTTAAAAGCCGCGAATATCAACGAGTACATTCGCGAAAACATCGTCTATGACGCCACCACCTCCGATAAGGCGAGGAGGGAGTTCGTGCAACAGGTAGACATTAGCCGAGGGATGGTGCAACAAGGGCAACGGATTATCGATCAGGGGGAGATCGTGGACACCCATACCTACAACATCCTCTCGTCGCTCAAACGGGTATCCGAGGAGCGAAGCGGCGGAAGCGGCGCCAACGTCTCGAAGATCTTTGGGAACTTCCTGCTGGTGACTCTGATTCTCGGCAGCTTTTACATGTACCTACTCTACTTTCGGCCGTTGGAATACAGGAAGCGTAAACGGGTTTTCTTCATGGTGTCGCTTATCGTATTCTTCGTGGCACTCACCGCCATCACGGTACATTTCAACCTGTTCAACGTCTATATCATCCCCTACGTGATCGTGACCATCATGGTCCGCACGTTCATCGATTCACGTACCGCCCTGTTCGCGAGCCTAACAACCATTTTGTTGAGCTCGCTCATGGTGCCTTTCCCGTTCGAGTTTATCGTTATAAAGGTGCTGGCAGCCATGACCTCCATCTTCATGCTGAAAGAGTTATCGGAGCGTTCACAATTGATAAAAAGCTCGTTCTTCATTCTTTTCACCTATATCGTGGTCTACCTGGGACTGGTACTACATCAAGAAGGTACCGTTAAGGAGGCCGACTGGGTGATGTTGATCTACTTCCTGATCAACTTCATCCTTATCCTCTTCTCCTACTCGCTGGTCTACCTCGTGGAGCGCTCATTCGGGTTCATCTCGGGGGTAACGCTGGTCGAGCTCTCCAACATCGACCGACCGCTACTGAAAGAGTTATCAGAAAAGGCGCCCGGCACGTTCCAACACTCGCTGCAGGTCTCCAACCTGGCTATGGCAGCGGCCAGCAAGCTGGGTGCCAACGGCTCGCTCATACGAACGGGGGCTCTCTACCACGACATTGGGAAGATGGTAAACCCCGCCTTCTTTACCGAGAACCAGCCACCGGGCATGAACCCCCACGCGGGGCTACCCTTTGAAGAGAGCGCCCGCATCATCATCAACCACGTGAAAGACGGGGTAAAAATCGCTCAGAAGAATAACGTGCCCAAGCAGATCATCGACTTCATCGAAACCCACCACGGCACCAGCGTGACCAAATACTTCTACACCTCGTGGAAAAACGCGAACCCCGGCAAAGAGATTAACGATGCCGACTTCAGGTATCCCGGGCCAGACCCCTTCTCGAAGGAGACCGCCATCCTGATGATGGCCGACGCGGTGGAGGCAGCTTCGCGCAGCTTGAAGGAGTATAACGAGACGTCGATTCGCGGACTGGTGGAGAAGATCATCGACACGCAGTTAGAGGAGGGCTGCTTTAGATTGTCGCCGTTGACATTCCGCGATATCCAAACGGTCAAAGAGGTATTTGTTAACAAGCTACTTACCGTATACCACACCCGTATCGCGTACCCCGAACTTAGGCAGCCGGAGCAAAAGAAACAACCGGACCAATCGTAGCCCTTGCCCCTACCCTCCCGGTTTCACTCATAAGGTGTCACTTATCCGCCGAATGTTGCGATCCCTTCCGATACACCCCCATCCACCGGCCGACCTATTCCCACTCGATGGTCGCGGGCGGCTTGGAGGAGATATCGTACACCACGCGATTCACCCCCTTTACCTTGTGGATGATCTCGTTGGAGACCGTCGCCAAGAAGTCATAAGGCAGGTGAACCCAGTTGGCCGTCATGGCATCGATAGAGCTCACGGCCCGCAAAGCGATGGTATACTCGTACGTGCGTTCATCGTCCATCACGCCCACCGACCGTACAGGCAGTAGGATGGCACCCGCCTGCCACACCCGGTCGTACAGACCCGAAGAGCGCAGGTGGGAGATAAAGATGGCATCGGCCTCCTGGGTGATACGCACCTTCTCCGGGGTGATCTCCCCCAAGATACGGATACCCAGCCCGGGGCCGGGGAACGGGTGGCGATGAATCAGGTGAGGAGCCATCCCCAATTCAAGCCCAACCGAACGCACCTCATCCTTGAACAACATCTTCAGCGGCTCGCACAGCTTCAGGTGCATCTTCTCGGGCAGCCCCCCCACGTTGTGGTGACTTTTTATGGTGGTACCGGTGAGGGAGATCGACTCGATGATATCGGGGTAGATGGTCCCCTGGGCAAGCCATTGGATCCCTTCCAGTTTTTTTGCCTCACTCTCGAACAGGTCGATAAACCCTTTCCCGATAATCTTCCGCTTCTTCTCCGGATCGGTCACCCCCTGTAGCTCCTTGTAAAAATGCTCCTTCGCGTTCACGCCAATCACGTTAAGTCCCAGATGCTCGTAATTCTCCAATACGGACTCGAACTCGTTCTTCCGCAACAGCCCATGGTCCACGAAGATACAGGTGAGGTTCTTCCCAATAGCCCTGTTCAACAGCACCGCGGCGACCGATGAATCCACCCCCCCGGAGAGGGCGAGGATCACCTTGTCATTGCCCAACATCTCTTTGAGCTGCCGTACGGTGGTCGCGATAAACGACGCGGGGGTCCAATCCCTCGTCACGCCACAGGTCGAGAGGAAGTCATCCATTATTTTCAACCCCTCGTCAGCTTGGAACAGTTCCGGTGCGTGTACCTGAATATCTTCCGGGAAGTCGCCATGACAACCCTGTTGCGCAGCGGGACTAACCACCAAAACGGGGAACTTCCCACGTAATTCGTTCAGTTTTGTCACTAACGGGTCGGGTACGTTGGACGGGAAAGGTTCACCCTTTGAGGAGGAAATGCCCACCGGCGATGAAACATCGGCTGATCTGGAAGCGCCTGCCGATGGGGCAACGCCTGATGAAGCAGAAGCAGCTGGTGAAGCAAGGCCGTTAACCGACTTAGGGCCACCCGAAAGGATCACGCCCTTAACAGAGTGATCATCAACAGGAAACTTGTGATAGGGGAAAACTTCGCAGTAACAGTTCAGCTCCCGCACGCGGCGCCCTATCAGTTGCGTGACCGATGAACCAAAATCAAGGATAACTATTTTCTCATGCATAACGTATAAAATGAAACATGGCCAATTCGAGACAACAAAGGTATAAAAATAAATAATCCGGAGAAATATGGAACGAAAAGGAAACAAATTGCTATCTTTGAACCGTCTAAAAACTAAATGACTCAATGAAAATTCGATATATACAGGCTATTTTCTTTTTTATCCTACTGGGTGCACCGCTCCGTGCACAAACGCTGGACGAGGCGAGGGGGTGGTACCTTGAGGGGCGGTACGCCGAGGCGTTGCCCGTTTTTCAACAAGAATACCAGGAGAAGCCTGACAACGCACCCCTCAACCAATGGGTGGGCGTCTGTCTCTACGAGACAGGCAGGATATTAGAAGCGAAGGGATACCTCGAATTCGCTTCCTCCAAAAAGATTCCCGAGGGCTACCTCTACCTGGGGAAACTGCTGGTGAAGTTATACCGCTTCGAGGAGGCAGAGGCAGAGTTCGAGAAGTACCAGAAGTTTCATCGAAGGAACAACGAAGCGCTGGATCGGTTGGAGCAGGAGAGGGAGTACGCCGACAAGCTGCAACGTGCGGTGAACCGCACCGAGGACGTACAGCTTATCGATAGCGTAGTGGTACCCAAGAGTGATTTCCTCTCGGCATACAACCTAAGCCAAGCCGCCGGTTCATTGATGCCCTTGGGCCAGTTTTTCAAGGAGCCGGTTAACGCCGGGGAGACACTCCACATGAACGAACGGCAAAACAAGGTGTTCTTCGCCCGGGGTGATAGATTAGGAGGCAGTACCAGCCTCTTCACGATGGAGAAGCTACTCGACACGTTTGGCAATGAAAAGGCCCTACCCCAAACGATTAACACCACCGGTCACCAGGCTTACCCGTTCGTGATGAGTGACGGTCTCACGCTCTATTTCGCTTCCACCGACCATCAATCCTTTGGCGGGTACGACCTGTACGTGACCCGGTACAACCTGGCAACCGACAGTTACCTGGTACCCAACCAGTTGAACATGCCGTTCAACTCCCCCTTCAACGACTACATGATGGCCATCGACGAACAGAAGGGTATCGGGTGGTTCGCGTCAGACCGCTTTCAGCCGGAAGGGCAGGTTTGCATCTACACCTTTATCCCCAACGAAAGGGTCACCCTGATTGAAGGGGAGGAAGAGGGCTATATGGCGCGCCGCGCCGCGATCACCTCTATCCGGGATTCATGGAAGGAGGGCACTGACTACACTGCGTTGAGGGCATCGGCACAAGAGAAGGTAATCGTGGAACAGGATGTGACGGGCGAGTTCAACTTCGTTATCAATGACCTGGTAACCTACCATTCGCTATCCGACTTTAAGGACAGGCAGGCACAGTCCATCTATTCCCAAGCGCGAGGACTGTCGAACCAACTATGGGAGCTGAACAACGAGCTCGCCGAGCAAAGGGAAAAATACGCAGCCGGGGGTAGTGACAGCGGCTCCCTGCGCATAGAGATCCTCCGTATGGAGAGAGAGGCATCCACGCTTTACAAAGAGATAAAACGCTTGGAGATTCAAGCGAGAAACCAAGAGATACGTAATATTTTCAATTAAACAGTATGACACTTAACCTCATCGTTGTAATCGGGCTCATAGTATTGGGGATCATCTTCATGCTTATCGAGATATTCTTGCTCCCCGGTGTTAGCATCGCGGGGATCGCGGGCGCCCTCTTCATCATCGGGGGAATCGTTTACGCGTACATGTTCTTGGGCAGCACGGCGGGAAACATCACGCTGGCCGGCTCCGCACTGCTGTTGGGAGGGTCCTTCGTCTGGCTCATCAAATCGAACTCGCTTCGGAGAATCGCCCTGGAGACCAATATCGAGGAAAGCGTGGATGTCAGCCACCTCAAGGAGATCGAGGTGGGCGATGTCGGTGTGGCCCTCTCCCGCCTCAACCCCATCGGCCAGGTTCTGGTGAACGATGTAGAGGTGGAGGGGAAATCGTACGACGGCGAGTTCATCGATGAGGAGACCGAGGTGGAGGTGGTGAGGGTGAAAAGCTACAACATCCTCGTTAAAAAAAGAGTGAATAATTGATCACACGACACAACTCTCTGATTTACTTGTCATTCACTCACCCACAAAAGTATAATTGACTCAGCAGGACATTCAGCACAATCGCTTCATTTCCTTGAGGTTAGCAAGCTAAAGACAAATATAAAAACCATTAACTATATAACAACATTTAATAAAAAGCATTATGGCATTATCATTTCCTTTGATCATCACGATTGCCGTGATCATCATCTTCCTGTTGATTTTTTTCCATTACGTGCCGTTTTTCTTGTGGATCAACGCGCTCTCTGCCGGGGTACGCATCTCGCTGGTACAACTCTTCCTGATGCGTCTCCGTCGGGTACCGCCCCACACCATCGTCTACGCGATGATTGAAGCGCACAAGGCCGGGCTAAAGAACGTGACGCGCGACAACCTGGAGGCGCACTACCTCGCGGGGGGTCACGTGGAGAACGTGGTACATGCCCTGGTATCGGCATCGAAGGCGAACATAGAGCTGACCTTCCAGATGGCCACCGCGATCGACCTGGCGGGACGCGACGTGCTGGAGGCTGTGCGCATGTCGGTAAACCCGAAAGTAATCGATACACCCCCCGTCTCGGCGGTGGCGATCGACGGTATTCAGCTGATCGCGAAGGCGCGAGTCACGGTGCGGGCCAACATCAAACGCCTCGTGGGGGGTGCGGGAGAGGAGACCATCCTCGCCCGGGTTGGGGAAGGCATCGTGTCGTCCATCGGGTCATCCACCTCCCATAAGTCGGTACTCGAGAACCCCGACTCCATCTCGAAGGTGGTACTGCGGAAGGGGCTCGACGCGGGTACTGCGTTCGAGATCCTCTCCATCGACATCGCCGATATCGACATAGGTAAGAACATCGGTGCCGTGCTGCAGATGGACCAGGCGCAGGCCGATAAGAACATCGCGCAGGCACGGGCAGAAGAGCGACGTGCCATGGCCATCGCCCTGGAGCAAGAGATGAAGGCCAAGGCACAAGAAGCCCGCGCCAAGGTGATCGAAGCCGAGGCAGAGGTGCCCATCGCCATGGCCGAAGCGTTCCGTAAGGGTAATCTCGGGATCATGGACTACTACCGGATGGAGAATATCCAAGCCGATACCGATATGCGGGACGCCATCGCCCGCCCGCAAGGGGGCAAGGACAAGAAGTAACGTCCAACCAACGAAACCACACACACTATGAGTAGACGAATCATACCCGAATCGGAGTTCATCATCAACCCCGACGGGAGTGCATTTCACCTGCACGTGAAACCGGAGAATCTGTCGCCCAAGATCGTGATGATGGGCGACCCGGACCGTGTAACGGTAGCCGCATCCCTGTTTGACGAGATCGAGGTGGATGTCCGCAGTCGCGAGTTCCACACGGTGACCGGCACCTACAAGGGAAAGCGGGTCACCGCTCTTTCCCACGGGATTGGCACCGATAACATCGATATCGTGCTGACCGAGCTCGATGCGCTGGCCAATATCGACTTCAATACCCGCGAGGTGAAGAAGGAGTTCACTCAACTCACCATGGTCCGCGTGGGCACGTCGGGTGGCATGCAGCCGCACTGCCCGGTCGGCTCCTACGTGGTCTCCGAGAAATCGCTCGGGTTCGATGGGTTGCTGCACTACTACGCGGGGTCCGAGAAAGTGCGCGAAGTGGCGTTCGAAGAGGCCTTCAAACGGCACGTCAACTGGTCGCCCCTCCACTGCTCGCCCTACGTGGTAAGTTCCGACAACGAATTGGTGGAACGCGTGGGTTACGGCATGATCCGTGGGGTCACCATCTCTGCCACCGGCTTTTACGGACCACAGGGGAGGCACGTGCGTCTCCCCCTCGCCGATCCCGAGCTGAATGCTAAGATCGAATCGTTCCGTTTCGGGGAGCACCTCATCACCAACTACGAGATGGAGAGCTCCGCGATCGCGGGGTTAGCGAAAATGATGGGCCACAAGGCGATGACGGTCTGCGCCATCATCGCGAACCGGGTTGCCCTCGACTCGAACGCCGATTACCGGGGCTCCACCGAAGAACTACTTGGCATCGTCATGGATAGGATATAGCTTATTTAAAAACATACTTAATATGAGAAAATTCATCACACTCCTGTTGCTCGCAACCGGACTGGTCGCCTATGCACAACAGAACGCTCCCCTGCCGGTGGACCCGAAGGTCAAGACAGGGAAACTGGACAACGGGCTCACCTACTACATCCGTCAAAATAGCATGCCCGAGAATAGAGCCGACTTCTATATCGCACAGAAAGTGGGGTCGATGCAGGAGGAGGACAACCAGGCGGGATTGGCGCACTTCTTAGAGCACATGGCGTTTAACGGGACGAAGAACTTCCCGAAAAAAACGATGCTCAACTACCTGCAAGACAACGGCATCAAGTTTGGAACCAACATCAACGCCTACACCTCGTTTGACGAAACGGTGTACTACATCAGCGACATCCCCACCACCAACCAGAACCTAATGGATTCGGCGCTCCTCGTGCTGCACGACTGGTCATGCGCCATCGCGCTCGAAGAGGAGGAGCTGGAAAATGAACGGGGCGTGATACGAGAAGAGTGGCGTACCCGCGGGGGAGCGCAGCAACGGCTCTGGGACCAACTGCTTCCCAAGATGTACCCCGGTAGCAAGTACGCTAACCGCATGCCCATCGGGAGCATCGACGTGATCAACAACTTCAAGCCGGAAGAGATCCGGGCATACTACCACAAGTGGTATCGCCCCGACCTGCAGGGCATCATCATCGTCGGTGATTTTGACGCCGACGCGATGGAACAAAAGGTGGTGGAACTCTTCTCGACCATCCCCCTCGACAAGGAACGTGCGGAGCGGGTCTACTACCCGGTACCCGACAACGAGGAGCCCATCGTGGCCCTCGCTACCGACAAGGAGGCCCGGGGCACCCAGTTGCTCCTGTTCTACAAGCACGACCCCATGCCCAACGAACTTAAGAACACTCAGTTGGGCTACCTCACCAACTACCTGCTCAACGCGGCTTCCTCTATGATGAACCTCCGTTTCGAGGAGATCATCCAAAAGCCCGATGCGCCATTCACCTCCGCCTACGCGTATGACGATGACTACTTCGTGGCGAAAACCAAGGACGCGTGGACGGTAGTGGCCAGCAGCGCCGAAGACAAGGTCGAGCAAGCGCTGGCGGCCATGATACGCGAGACGGAGCGGGTGAAGCGACACGGCTTTACCGCGGCGGAGTACGAGGTAGCCCGCACCAATATCATCAAAAGTTACGAGGACGCGTACAACAATCGAGACAAGCAGCGCAACTCCGCTTACACGCAAGAGTACGTTAGGGCTTTCACCGATGGTGAGCCCTTCCCGGGCATCGAGTTCGAGTACCAGTTCATACAGGCGATAGCACCCAACATACCGGTGGAGGTGATCAATCAAACCGTCGCACAGCTCATCGGAGAAAATAACATCGTGATCGCGATAACCGGTCCCGAGAAAGAGGAGTTGATCTACCCGAGTGAAGAGGCGTTGTTGGGAGTCTTGGCCGCAACACGGGCAGAAACGATCGAGCCCTACGCCGGTGAGGCGATCGACGAACCACTGGTGGCGGATCCCCCCACCCCGGGACAGGTAGTGAGGAAAGAGCGGGATGAGGCGATGGATGCCTCCGTATGGACTTTGGAGAACGGTATGCAGGTAATCCTGAAGAAAACCGACTTCAAAGACGACCAGATCCTGATGTCGGCAACGAGCAGCGGTGGTTACTCGCCGTTCGTCCAAGAAAACCCGATCAACAGCCGGTTGATGGGCTCCATGATCACGCTGGGCGGTGTGGGCAACTTCAGCAGTACCGATCTGCCCAAGGTGTTGGCCGGGAAGACGGCATCGGCTCGTCCCTCGGTAAGCCTCATCACGCAGGGCTTTAGCGGCTCCTCCTCCATCAAGGACTTTGAAACGATGCTCCAGCTGGTGTACCTCTACTTTACCGCCCCCAGGAAAGACCAGGATGCCTTCCTGTCGTTCATACAACGGACTGAAACACAGCTTAGGAACCAAGACGCCGAGCCGATGGTGGCATTCAGTGACTCCGTGAACTACGCGATTTACGGCGACAACCCGTTGGCTAACCGGGTGAAAACGGAGGATCTGAAAATGATCGATTACGACCGCGCCATGGAGATGTACCAAGAGCTCTTCAGCAACCCGGGCAGCTTCGTCTTCACCTTCGTGGGCAACATCAATGAGGAGGAGGTTCAACCGGTCATCGAGCAATACCTGGCCTCGCTGCCGGGCAGTGTAGAGAAGAGGGAGTTCGTGAAGGTACCCCTCGACCTGCGCGAGGGCAGCGAAAAGCACCTCTTTGCACGTGCCATGCAGAACCCGAAATCATCGGTCTTCAACGTGGTCTGCGGCAACATGGAGCGTACCCTGAAGAACCAGATACTCATTAGCATACTGGATCAGGTGCTGGATATCGTCTACACCGAAAAGGTAAGGGAAGAGGAGGGAGGTACCTATGGCGTTAGTACCGGTGGTTCCATCGCCCGCTACCCTGAAGGGCAAACCTTGCTACAGATTCTGTTCGATACCGACCCCGATACCGAAAGAATGGAGCAACTCAATGAAATCATTCTTAACGAGCTGAAGGGGATAGCGGCCAACGGACCGCGAGAAAGCGACTTCACGAAGGTGAAGGAGTACCTCAACAAGAGCTACAACGAGAACCTGAAGGAGAACAGCTATTGGCTAGGCATTCTGAGCACCAAGTATTTTTACGGCGAGGACAACCATAGCAGCTACATCGAAACGGTCAACGCCATCACGCCACAGGAGATCCAAGCGTTTACCGCGAAGCTGCTCGATCAGGGCAACGTGAAGACGGTGATCATGGTACCGGAAACGAAGGAATAACTTATCCAGTAGAAATTCGTTCGTCGCGGTATAGTTTTCCGGAGCAACACTTTGGCTCGTCGCGACATAGTTTTCCGGAGCAACACTTTGGCTCGTCGCGACATAGTTTTCCGGAGCAACACTTTGACTCATCGTGGCATAACCCAAGCAAGCTTGGCTCTGCATTTGGCTTATTACAAAGAGTGAACCCCATAGATTTGCTTGAAAAGCAAGGGCGGCAAAATCACACAGGTGGTCTTGCCGCCTTTTTCCGTAATATTTCACCTGAAACGTTCTTGTCGCTGATGTTCACGTCGTTCCGGAACACGATGAGATAACACAACAAAAAAATTTCACTAAAAACGTAGGAAAAAAACCGTTCCTTTGTCTAAGCTATCAAACAACCCAATGTGAGCAGATGTCTGATGAGCAATTGATAGAGAAGATCCTTTCCGGGAACAGGGAAGCATTTCGCCTGTTGATGGAGAAATACCAACAGCGGGTGTTTCACGTGGCCATGGGTTTTGTCCATTCTCGGCAAGACGCGGAGGACATTACCCAGGAGGTGTTTATCCGGGTGTTTCGCTCATTGGAATCTTTCAAAGAGCAATCACTATTTTCCACGTGGCTCTATCGGATTACGCTGAATTGCTCTATCAACCATGTGAAGAAAAACAAAAGACGAAATTTATTAATGGATGCCGGTGATGGCTTGATGAATCTGTTCAACCGGGGTGACGAGGAGCGAAATGCCCACCAACAACTCGAGGCCACCGAGAAAGAACAAGCCATACGAAAAGCGATTGATGGGCTTCCCGAGAAACAGCGTAAAGCATTTATACTAAGCAAGTACGAGGAGTTGACACAACGAGAAATCGCTGCCATCATGCAAACCACCGAAGGGGCTGTAGAGCAGCTGCTGGTGCGCGCGAAAAAACAGTTGCGAAAAAAGTTGGCTCACCTCGTAGGAAATTAGAAGAGTGATTGTCTAATAATATAAAAGGCATAAGTGCCGCGAAGAGATAAGTTTTTCAAGTTATAAAACAAAAGAGAAGTTGTACAGGTAACTTTATTAACGAATCAACGCTAAAGAGAGATGAAGCTGGATGAACATATAGATAACTTTATTCGCAAGGAAAAAGAGGTACAAGTGAATCCCTACCTTGCCACGCGTGTACTGGCGAAGCTGGAGGAACAGGATGAAACCGCGGTCTACGGGAAAAGTGTTCCGATATGGAAAAAGGCGGTAGTTGCCGCGAGCATCGTTCTAGTGATGGCGGCGGGGTATGGACTGGGAAGCATGGTGAAAGAAGAAAAGAAGTATATAACCATCAATATTAACGATGCACAACTGGAAAATCTCAACCTTTACACAGTGATCGGCTATGAGTGAGAAGAACAAAATACTGGTTTGGATTATCGTCTTACTAGTGATATTGAATGTGACGACCATCATTTCCATTTTTCACCATATACAGAAAGATAAGAAAGCGGCCGAAACCGTGATTTCTATTGGTGAAGGGCAAAACCCACTAAGTGGTAGGTTTTTTATGCAAGAGATAGGATTTGACCAGGAGCAGATTGAGCGTTTCCGTCAAGTAAACCGAGAATTCAATCCAAAGACTAACCAAATCATTTGGCAAATGGATAGCCTTAAATGGGTAATTTTTGATGAGTTAAATAGACAGCAGGTAGATACGGCAAGGCTACAACAGTTAAACTCGAGGTTTGGAGAGTTGCACGCGAAACTAAAAGATGAGACATGCACCTACTACTTGAAGCTAAAAGAGATATCAAACAGTGAGCAGGTTGAAAAACTGCAAAGTGCTTTTGAGCCGCTCTTTTATCAAGAGAACAGCACTCTCCAGGGCAGAGGCTACGGCAGGGGTTATGGCAGAGGTAATGGTAAGGGCTACGGCAGAGGGTACGGGCAGGACCAAAATTGAAAGATAAAATCAACAATAATAGATAACAATTATGAAGACAATCTTACTAACCGTTGCATTGGCAATGATGACCGTGGTAGCTTTCGGTCAAGACAACCAACAGGCAAAAGCTACTGATGAGGTACAAACCGGTACACAAACTCAAGTCTGGAGAGGTCCCTTTTTCGTGGATGACAACAACAATGGAATTTGCGACAACTTTGAAAACGGAACACGCCGGGGACGTGGCCAGGGGCGAAATGCCAGGGGAAGGTACTTCGTAGACGCGGATAACGACGGCATTTGCGATAATTTCCAAAGCGGTAATCGTCTGGGAAGAGGCAGAGGTCTTGGAAACGACAGGGGAGCGGGATACGGCAGAAGACAAGGTAGATTCGGCAACTTCGTGGACAACAACAACGATGGGATATGCGACTATTACCAAAGTGGAAATCGTCAGGGAAGGGGTCAAGGCAGAGGTTCCCGTTTTTTGGACGTGACAAAATAGCTGTTGCCTATATATGTAATAGGTGTATTATAGGGGATAGTGCATCCCCTATTTTATTGAAGTAAAAATCACGATTTTAAATGAATAGAAGATAAAAACTATAACATAACCCAAGCAAGCTTGGCTCTGCATTTGGCTTATTACAAAGAGTGAACCCCATAGATTTGCTTGAAAAGCAAGGGCGGCAAGACCCACGTGTGGTCTTGCCGCCTCTATTTTGCAAGCTCATTTCAGGACTTGCCGTGATGTTCGTCGCTTACTTTTCCCCTTCGTACAACTTGATAACTTGTCCCTCTTCCAGTGCGATATTATAGAGCTTTAGCTCATCTATATGCCCTACGAAGCCGTCCCATCCATTGGGAGTACGAGACCATTCCCAATCCCATTTAGCATCTGCCTCCTGGTAGGTTGTACAGGACCCGATTAGGAGAGGCAATACGGTACCGTACTCAAAGGGTGCGGTTCCATGAAGTCCCTCTTTCGTGGTATTATCCCACTCCATCGTCATCTCCCCGTTCACGTAAAACCTCAGTTTCTTCGTTTTTAAGCTGAGGGTAACCACCAGGTGTGTCCAGCTCTTGTTCGGTGCAGAGAAATCCATTTGGTTATCAGCGTCTACCCAGCCATCTTCGTTGGTATGGATGGTGAAAAAGGGCTTGTTTTGCTCTTGCAACTGGAATTTCCATGAATTCCAATAGTTATAAGAGATAATGTAATTCCCGGCCCGCGTTGAATCGGGGTTTACCCAAACGGAAATGGAGAGCTCGCTTCCCATCAGATCGCTAGCGGTGTAGTCGTTAATCGCGAGATGCGAACCGTTACTGAAGTAGATAGCCTTACCCACCTTACCCTTTACAAAGCTGGGATAATTGGTCGCTTCACCAAATATAGCGTGTTCACCTTTCTTCAGTTCCGCGGTCCACCCTTTACCACCCGTTTTGAACTTGTTATCCGTAACCTTTTCATCAAAAGTCATTTCCATGATTAGCGCTTTCTCCGGGATGATACCCAGTTCGCTTCCCAGGAACACCTCTTTCGCTTGTTGAAGCTGTACTACCATGGCATCCACTTGACTTTGAGTGGCTTCCTTGTTCTGTGCGACTAATTTAGCGACATCTACCACCTTCCTAAAGGCTTCGATAGCGTTCGCTGGAAAATTTTTTGCAACATCGGGCGCGGTCAAAAGCGTGTTGCATTCATTCAGAATAGCGTTGAGTTCAGTCTTATTGGCCTCCACGATAGGCTCATCTCCTCCTCCATTGTCCCCGCAAGACACCAACAGACCTGTCAATAAGAAGATGCTACATAGCGCGAGCAGTACTTTTTTTAAAATCGTTGTTTTCATAATCGTAATTTTTTGTGAGTAATACATCGTTGTTTAATTATTATTGTTATAGTTTGTTATTTGTTGTTTAATTGTTATTGTATCGCGTGATTGGTATCCTTTTCCGTCTGCGGTATTGGAAAGTAAAAACGGGGTTCGGTCCACGTCAACTGGGGTGCGAGTGCTTTTTCTGCCTCCTCTTTACCCCATCGCATAAGGTCGAAAAAACGATGAAATTCAAAGCCCAGCTCTTTTCGACGTTCCATCCGAATGATCGCTCTCAGATTGGATTGGTTCGCGGTAATCACCGGGGGTAGATTAACTCGCTCCCTCACCTTGTTCAGTTCATCAATCGCTTCGGGAATACGATTCGTTTCATTGAACGCTTCGGCTTTCATCAACAGTACATCCGCGTAACGAATAGCGTGGTAAGGGATTAACGATTGCGCCTTCGCCTTCCCGGGAATCATATCCTCGTTGTATTTTTTCACCAGGTACCCAGTGGCTTCCGACCATGATGCCGAAAATGTAGTGCCGTTGAACCAGGTTTTCCCATCCCTGCCTATAGATGCATCCAATCGCGGATCCTCTTCACCATCCACCGTTTCCTCGTTAAAAGCATCCACGAAACTTTGCGTGGGGGCATTGAAGTAGTAGCCTCCCTCTATTGATGGGGCGAACCAAACATTGAGGTGGTTACCCAACGATACCTGCTCATCATCCACGTAGCGAAGAGTGAAAATCACCTCCGTGCTATCTTCCGCTCCCACTTTAAAGAGGTTTTCGTAGCTTTCCAACAGCGCGTATACCCCAAGCGCCTCCAGCTCTTCAATACGGGTGATACAATCGCCGTACTCCTTCTGATACAGCGCGGTTTTAGCCAAAAGTGCCAGCGCCGCCCCTTTCGTCGCGCGTCCCCTTTCCGTGGGATAAGCAGCCGGCAGCACATCCACCGCCTCTTCCAGGTCGCTCTCGATTTGAGCGTAAACGGTAGCCACATCACTTAACCCCACGTAAATGGTTTCCATGGTGTTTTGTGGCTCCAACTTCAAGGGGATATCGCCAAAAATATTCACCAAGTTAAAGTAGGCGTAGGCTCTCAAGAATCGCGCTTCGCCTATCAGCCTCTTTTTCAAAGCCTCGTCCATGTCTATCCCGGGGAGGTAAGCAATCACGTTATTGGCTCTGGCAACCGTTTCGTACGCGTTTTGCCAATAAGTGTTCAACACGCCGTTATCCGCGCTTGCAGTAAAATCATCGATATCATTGATATCGGCCTGATCCCCCGCGTTACCCCCCTTCACGGCATCATCGGATGCTACATCGCCGAATATCCACAGGGTGCTGCCGTATAACGAATTATAAATCCCCGTGGTGGCATAGATGGCGTTCTCTCGTGAGTTAAAAAAGCTCTCCGACGTGTATTGACCTTTCATGTCTACCTGAAGGAAATCGTCACAAGAGGCAACGATGCCGCTAATCATCGCGATCATCAATATGTAGTTTACAGTTTTCATCATTCTTACATTAAAATGGTATGGAATCCAATTAATCATTATCGTTGAATGGGTATTACACTCATTTATCTCAACACTAGAACGTTACATTCAATCCAAGCATGAAGCTTTTGGCAACCGGGTAAGTTCCCCAATCGATACCATTCGCTATATCGCCCTCGGCGGCAGAATTGGTGCTAACGGTCATCTCGGGATCAAGCCCCGGGTAGGCGGTAAAGGTCAACAAGTTAGTCCCCGAAAGGTAGACCCGAACGGATTGAACCCTTAACCACTCCTTAACGTTTGGAATAGTATAACCTACCTGCACGTTCTTTAAGCGAACGTAGGAGCCATCCTCCAAGAATCGAGTCGATGCCCTCACGTTGTTTGCCTTACCCGCCCATGAGGCACGTGGTTGGGTATTTGAAGTTCCTTCACCCACCCAGCGCTCGTCGTAATATCGCTTGGTGACGTTAAAACCCCGGTAAAATCCCTCGATATCGTAGTTTACCTGCATGAAGATTTTTTGCCCGAATGCCCCTTGAAAGAAAAGGGAGGCATCGAACCCCTTATACATCCCCGAAAGGGTAAGTCCGGTTGTAAACTTCGGGATGGCGCTACCCACGAATACCCTATCGTTCGCATCGATGAGGTTATCGTCATTTTGATCAACGTACTTCACGTCACCGGGTTGTATGTTCCTACCCTGGTAGGGCGATGTCAGAACCTCCATCTCGTTTTGAAAGATTCCATCCATCTCGTAAAGGAAGAAAGAGCCGATAGGGTACCCCGCCTCCGTTTTAGTAGCATAAACGCCCGTGTCGACTCTCCCCCCGAAGTAAGGCAACTCCAAGCTAAGTACCTTGTTATACAGGTAGCCGCCATTTAACGAGATATCGAACCCCCCATCGGGGAATCTCCCACGGTAGAACAGCTCCACATCCACACCACTGTTTAACAGGTTACCGGAACTGTTAAGAAAAGGGGCACCTGCCTTACCTGATGATGGCGGTAACGAGGCGGGAACCAGCATATCTCTCGTGGTTTTATAGTAATAGTCTATGGAAACACCTAAACTGTTCTTTAAAAACTCCAGATCGACGCCCGCGTTGAATTGATTGCTCGTCTCCCATTTCAACTCCTCGTTCCCTAACAGCGACTGGGCAAAACCGCTGGAGCTCTTCCCCCCGAAAGCGTAGTAGTAACCGGGTGCGAACCGATCGAGGTAAGCGTAGAGCGGTATGTTTTGGTTACCGATCGCACCATACCCCACCCGAAGTTTCAGCTTATCGATAGCCGTCACTCCCTGCATGAAATCCTCTTCCTCTACATTCCACCCCCCGGAAACGGAATAAAACGTGCCCCACCTGTTCCCTTTGGAAAAACGCGAAGAGCCATCGCGACGTAACGTTCCGGAGAGGTAGTATTTCTGCCTGTAATTGTAATTAAAGTTGGCAAATAGGGAAAGCAGGGAGGAGGAAAATTCGGATTGACTATTCATCCTCTTGCTCGTGCCAAGCCCCAAATAAACGAAATCGGGATCCGAATCCGTGAATTCGCTCTCGCTCGCGTATAGGCCAGCCTCACTGCTCCGTATGGCCTCTGCTCCCATCAACCAGCTTAGATTGTGGTTATCACGTACGGAGGCCGTATGATTCAACGCGGTGTTTACCGTCCACGTGTTTCGTTTAACGGTGGATACATTCAAACTGTTGGTGCTGTTTATCCTATTAGCCGTCCCCCATGTTTTGTTGAACTCCCTTATTTCACTATCGTTGTAATCATTACCTACCGTGCTCTTTATGAAAAAACCGGCGGGCAGCGTAATTGTGGCCGTACCTGAAACGAGGAGCGATTTAATTTTTCTAGTGCGGTCGGTGTTGACGGTCAACCCTTCGGGGCTATAGCCATCTCCAAAGAAGGAGTTATATACCGAATTGCCATAAAACTCCGAGGGAAGGTCTACGAAACCACCACTCGCATCGTAAACCGGGATAGCCGGATTGCGGAACAGGGCGTACCTGACGATGCTCCCGCCCTCGCCGGCATACCCGTCGCCTGAACTGGACACTAGCCGGTTATCCGAAAAGCCGCCGCTAACGTTCAAACTAACATTCAACCAACTCTTCACATCCGATAGCAAGTTGGAGCGCATCGTGAACCGATCAAAATTGGTTCCTCGTATGATTCCCTCTTGCTTATAGAGGTTGCCCGATACCAGGTACCGAGTTTTGTCGCTGCCCCCGCTTATAGCGAGTTCATGAGAGTGAAGGGGTGCCGTTCTAAAAATCTCTTCCAGATGGTTCACGTTAGGGAACTCCTTCACCCAGTCGCCCGCTATCAACTCCCTCTTGACAACTGAGCTGGCGTTATCGGCGGTCGCTGCTTCGTTGTACAGTTCAATGTACTCTGCCGTGTTGGTCATCGGCGTGAGGTAACCGTGACGCTGATAGCCAACCTGCGCGTTGTAGGTGATTTGGGCATCGCCCGCCACCCCATTTTTGGTAGTTATAAGAACCACCCCGTTAGAGGCTCTCGAACCGTATATCGCTGCCGACGACGCATCTTTGAGTACCGATATGGACTCGATTTCATTGGGTGAAAGGTTGTTCAACGCCCCCTCTTGTGGAATCCCATCGATAATGTAGAGGGGTTCGTTACTGGCGTTAATCGATCCCACCCCACGAATACGTACCGAGACGGGTGAGCCGGGTGCTCCTGTCTGCGTGGACACATTAACACCCGCCACACGACCCTGGAGTGCCTGTTGAGCCGATGCCACCGGGGTTTTAATAAGTTCGTCCGAATCCACTTTAGTGATGGAACCAAGAATGTCGCGTTTCTTCTGGACGCTATACCCAACGACGACCAGTTCGTCCATCACGTGAGTATCTTGCTCCAGGAAAATCTCCAACGTGGTAGGTTCTGTCACCTTGATCTCTTGGGTAACGTAACCGACGTAGGAAACCTGTAACACGCTGTTTTCTGCAACCGATATCGTGAAGTATCCATCCAGATTGGTCACGGTACCCCTATCAGAGCCGACCTCCAGGATCGTTACACCAATGAGGGGATCACCCATTGCCTTGTCTTTCACGAGCCCTTGTACCTCAATATGAGCCTGCGCCGAAAGAGAGATGGCCGCACAGTTCAATATCGCGATAAGAAGTACTTTTTTCATTGTTATCGTTTTTTATAAATGCTGTTTTCATTGACCTCTTCACCAGAAGGAATCTCCACTACCAGTGACGCTTGATCGGCTGGAAGGGTTATCGTGGTAAATCCATCAACTTCTTTTTCAATATATTGTCCGGAGACAATATCGTACAGATCCGTTTTCTCGAAGGAGACTTCGTACCGCAGCTCCTTTTCCTCTTGATACGGATTATAGAGCAAATAGACAGGATAAGAGGGATAGGAGTAAAAATCTGTAGCGTTACAGTCTAATTTCAAAACTCCCGCCACTTCGGTAACCTCGACTATCGCACCCAAAACCCCTACGGGAGAGGTGCTGTAAATGCTGAACATACTCTCCGCCGGGTTATCGGGATGCCACTTTGGTCCATCACCCAGCGCTACCGGGTGAACGCCCTCGAGTTCCGGTTTCCCGTAGTCGTCGGCATACCTCAATCCTTCGTAACCGATGGCAGCGTTAGTAATATGCTTCATCTCGGGGAGCCATTGATTCTTATCGGGAATCTCATCCGGGTAAAATAGGCGACAAGCATTCACGTTATTCAGCATCCATCTCCCGATAGCTCGCGCGAAAGAGGGCGCGTATTTCACCATCGGGACCAGGGGCATCGCCATGAGCACGCTGTTCATAAAGAAGGCGTAACCGCCTCCATCGGTAATGCTTCCTTGCAGCCCACTCACGTCATAGTCTCCCCACTTACCCACGATAACTCCCCATCCATAACGCCCTTTTGGATTCTTGTTCCCCTCAAACACCCAGTCCAGCATTTTAGCGATGTTATAATCGGTACCCTCTTCCGCGTTTAATCGTGCCGCGGTATAGATTCCGATGGGGAGGAGAATCTCGTAGAAGCAACTCTCCCGCTGATTGTTCAGTACGGCGATAGCCGATTTAGCCCGCTCTAAATAACGGGGGTCGCCATATTTCATGTAGGCAGCGTAGAGCACGTATCCATGTCCACCCGCCGCATCCTGCTGCAATGGAATATGGGTGACTTCCCCTTGCATCCGCGCGTAATCAAAATAGGAGTAGTTGTAGTTTCCATTTAGCGCCAGATCGGCCTTTAAAAACTGCTCGGCAACAGTACGTTGAATGGCGTCGCTATTTTCAACGTCGGGGAAGATGTCGCACACGTTGTAATAAAGGACGTTAGGAAACACATCATACCACCAGTCCCGTCCATACCCTCCTCCCAGCATTGCCACATCGGGGTTGGTGTTGTTCATAACGATGTTCCAACCCGTATCGCTGTTAAAGTAGTTCTGAACCATCTTCACGTAGTTATACCCCCCTTGATTGGTTTTATCGATACCAACCAGTCCGGCCCCAAGAATGGCTGAGAGGGAGGTGAGGCTTTCATGAAACTCCCCGTCATTTTTATCCGCTCCTTGTCGTGCATCGTTAACTGCCGTATAAAGCCCGAACGTGAACTGCGGTATGTTCCGCTGGTTATCATCCAACCATATCACGGGCCCCGTGAAGGTACCCGGGTTGAAATCAAACACGTAGTTATCAAACTCGATCGCTTTCCGCTTCCAATCGATAATCTTGTAAGGTTGAGGCATCGAGGGCATACTCTCCACACGGTCGATAACCACCTGTTCTACCGGTCCTTCCCGATTAGGGATTTGCCCGCTCTCCTGATGCCCTTGCCACGAGCAACAGTATCCCCCGCAGATTATCAGTAAGCCGATTAAAAGCGGCAGTTGTCTCCTTATTTTACCATGCTTTTCCATGTTTTTCTTTTTTCCATCTACTATCTGTTCATTTATCTGTTCATTTTTAGGCATCCGCGTATTTCGTGTCAATCTCCTTAACGATATGTTTGGCCAGTGGCAGCGAAAGGAGTTGAATCGTTCCGACGATTACCAGGGCATACTTGAGGGCAAATATTTCCGATACCAAGAAAGAGAGCGCTATAAAAAGCAACATACCGAACGCGCGACCAATAAAAAGTCCCACCTCATGGCTCATGATATACGCGTATTCACTCCGCTTCTCTATCTCCTTCACCTTGTCGATGGTCTTCATCATGGTAGGGAAGTAGGCCAGGTCATGGATTGGCTGAAACATCACTTTACAAAAAATGAAAATGATCACCCCGGTGGCAGAAAACAGTATCGCGTTAAACAGGGTGCCTATAAAGAAAATCAGCAGCCCGAAACCAAATATGGGCATCCGGTGTTTCGGTTTTGAAACCCTCCCCAACACGTAAACGAGAATGGCGGTCAACATTCCCGCGACTCCCTGAATCAAACCCAGTTCCCCCTCTTCTCCAACGAGTCTCATCACCAATATAGCGGGGGTTGTTACCAGGAACCCCTGCACCATGCCCTTTAATCCTGCCAACGTGAGCATCTTGCGCCACAGCAGGTGAAATTTCGCGAAAAGGAATTTATTCTTAACCGGGTTTTCAAACTTCCCTTTCGAGAGGACGATGCACGCGATAATGCCAATCACTATCGCTACAATGGTAACCACCTGGTACCCGTTGTTTACCGTGAGGGGTCTGCCGAAAGCCCATTTTCCACGGATGTAAACCAGAAAGCCTCCCACGACCAAGGGTATCAAGATGCTCCATACCGTGAAAAAGAACGATTCAAGTCCAAAGAAATAGTTTCTGTTACCGTCGTTGGTGGCATTCAAGGTGAGCAGGTACCGGTTGGTCCAAAAGAATCCGGTAGAAAAGCCAAGTACCAACCCGGAGACTCCAATCACGGTTACGCCGATAGACTTTATAAACATCATAATAGCCATGACCACGGTAGAAAGGATAATACCGAAAGCGTACAGGTGACTGGATTTAAACCTTACCAATAGAAACCCGTTTAGCAGGGACGAGAGTAGTACGCCAACATACATGCAAAGCTGGTAAATTGCCACGTAAGCCGGGGCGTTGGTGTTTCGCATAATATACGCGCCTACAAATATTTCAATAACGGGAAGAATCATCGCGTACAACATGTTCGTTATAAGCAACGTCTTCACGTTCAAGGAGTGAGACTTGAAATAGGCTATTTCATTAAAAATTTTCTTTGCCATATTCCCGGTTATTTTCAATATCGGCGAGAGGCTGCGCGTTTGGTTTTCCCGAGCCCTCTTCCCCGTTTTACTTCAACGAATTAAACAGCTCGTTCAAAGAGACCGAAGCGCTGCAAACAACCTCATCACTGGCCCCATAATACAGATGCACGACCTCACCTTTCACGATATGGCCGTTCGTGAAAACGACGTTCCCGAAAAAACCGGTCTGCTCATATTCAGCTATTGGCTCCATAATGGGTTCTTTGCTGCGAGCAAGCACTTTCGAGGGGTCATTCAGGTCAAGCAAGAGCACGCCCAAGCAATACCGGTTCTCGGCGGTCGCACCGTGGTAAATCTCGAGCCACCCCTCCGGCGTCTTGATGGGAGCAGCCCCCGCTCCTACCCTGGCTGAATCCCAACTCTTCTCGCGGGTAACCGCGATGCATTTATGGTTGCCCCAGTGCAGGCGATCAGGTGATTCGGCGAGCCAAATGTAATTACCGCCTAACTCGGGACTACTGGGTCGGTGCAACGCGTAATAGCGTCCATTTACCTTTTCCTCGAACAGGGCACAATCCTTGTTGTGCGGGGGAAAAATCATTCCCTTATGATCATACTGCATGAAGTCTTTCGTGATGGTAAGTCCAACCCCCACGGCCACCGGGGAAACTTGGGTATAGGTCATGTAATAACCGTCTTCCATGGTCGATACCCGACAATCCTCGATACCAAATGACTGCAGGTAGCCTTTGCCAAAAATAGGGGGGTAAGCGGGATCTTCATAAAAACGCGTCCCATCGTCGCTACAAACAAGTCGAAAATAGGAGAGGGTTGTAAGGTAGTCTTGCCCATCGTAGCGGATGACACGCGGATCGGAAGCGTCAAGCAGCGGGTCCTCCCTATCAAGGTGCTTTACCACGATTTCCCCTTTTTCATCGTAATAGGGAAAACTAATTTTTCCCTCCAGTTGAACCGGTCGTTCTGCAACGCGAATGATTAACCACACCTTCCCGTTCATTTCAAATACCCCGGGGTTAAGGAGACAGGCTATTTCCATCCCCTGGATACCGGGGCATAAATCAGATGGGCGGATGAGCGGATTTTTATCGTTTCTACTTACAATATCCATAACGTACACCTTTTAATGATTATTCACTCAAAGGTAAATAATATAAAACGCAAAAAGGTATCTTGTTCTTTCAAATGAGTATACTTTTCTAAATCAATTACATTATATTGTATGTTTTTAATAGATACTTTTTGTAAATTTGTCCTAACGGTTTGTCCATGATTTACATGAATCCTAAAATGAAGCGTATCCTTACCATATTCTTCGTCATTCTACCTTTTACCGCGCATGGCATTGAATTTGACATTAAAATGCTGACGAACAAAGAGGGTCTGTCAAACAGTTCCGTCAACGTTATTTTTCAGGATTCCAATCAATTGATGTGGTTCGGGACATGGGATGGGCTCAACTTGTATAATAGCCGGGAGTTTCAAGTGTTTAAACCGGTGCCGGGAAATCCCCTCAGCATCAGCAACAACATCATTAGAGAGATAATCGAAGAAAAAAATGGCATCCTGTGGATTGCTACGGATATCGGGATTAACCGATTCAACGTTAGGGAGAAGGTTTTTGAGCGTTTCTTCGTCGATTCTCTTAGCCGTGAAATAACGGACGAGCGCTCATATTTGATCGCGAGTGATTCAAAAGGGAATATTATCGCCTCGGTACGTCAACAGGGGCTGTTTTACTTCGACTCTGAAAAGAGTCAGTTCATGACGTTAGCAACTGACAGCAAATTAAATGTCAAACAACTTTTTTTCGATACGAATGACACCTTATGGGTGTTGACGCGAGAAAAAGCCGTTTACACCCTTGATTTAAAGGAGGTTGAGGGCAGTTTGCGGGTGAGCGAAATGAATCTCTTCCCGTTAGATGGGGTCGAAAACATCTTTCACCCCCAATCAAACAAGCTATACCTTCAAACTTCCGACTGCACTACCTACCTGTTTGACCGTGTTCAAAACAGGCTCGAAGGGCTCCCTTTTGGTTCAGCGGTGGGGCTGATAAACCAAATCGCGTTGAACAAGGGATCCACCTATATAGCCACGGGGCAAGGCTTATACCTTTATGGGATGAATAACGAACTTACGCCCATCATCGAAAACACTTCCGTGCTCAGCCTATTTTACAACCAAAGCCAGAACATCCTTTGGGTCGGCACCGATATGAAAGGGATCTACAGGGTTATCCCCCATAACGAAAAATTCAAAACCTATTCATCCGCTAATGTACCCGATTTTGGTAGTGTTGCCGTACGAACCTTTTATGAAGACGAAGACAAAACCCTATGGGTGGGGACAAAAGGAGCGGGCATCTACACGTTCAAAAGGGACGCGGAAAATGGTGAATGGCGACCGTACAACCGGTACAACACCGAGGATGGTTTGATGAGTAACTCGGTTTTTGTCATTGCAAAGGGATTCACAAACGAGCATTGGATTGGGACGGACGGGAACGGGATAAATTACTTTGATAGGGAATCCAACGCTATACGTGAACTTGTTATCCCGGAAGAATTGATCCTCTCCTCCATCTACGCCATCCTGCCAGATCAAAACCACACGTTGTGGATAGGAACCAGCGGTTACGGAATGTATAAATTAACAATCGATGTATCCACAAACCCTTATCGTGTAACGGATTACAAGCAATTCGTGTTTGATGAAAGAAGCGAGGAGCCAACATTAACCAACAACATCGTCTACTCTATCGTGAGAGACAACGACACCCACTTATGGATAGGGACAAGGGGAGGTGGGGTTAACCGGTTTGACATCCTCAACGAATCTTTCACGGCCATTAAGTTTTCCGAAAACAATTTTAGCAGCAACGATGTCCTCTGCCTGCACCTGGATTATAAAGGCAACCTGTGGGTAGGTACCAGCATGGGGTTGAAGAGACTGACATGGAACGGTAATGATGAACTAGACATATTGGAATTTAACGAAAAAAAGGGGATTCCGAACAACACCATTCATGGAATTTTAGAAGACGCGAACCACAACCTGTGGATCAGTACCAATTACGGGCTAACCAAACTTGGTTTAGATGAGCTTGACGAGGATGCCTATCACATCAGCTCCTATTTCGTGAACGATGGCTTACAAGATAACGAGTTCTCCGATGGAGCCTATTACTCCAGCCCCTCTTCTCTTTTCTACTTCGGGGGGATTAGCGGATTCAATGAATTTGACCCTTTGGAGATCCTTCACGAGAGCTATATGCCGGAACTTTGGTTGGATGCCTTTTACGTGAACAATATCGCGACCGATCTTTCGGACCATGTAACCCTCACGAAAAGAGGCGCAACGCTCACGCTGTCATACAATTGCAAATCGTTCAGCTTCCGCTTTATACCCATCGATTACTTAGCTTCGTCAAGGTGTGAAATTGCCTACCTGATGGAGGGATTTCAAGATGCTTGGGTTAACTTAGGAACCTCGAACACCATCGTTTTCACGAATATACCGAAAGGTAATTACACGCTTAAAGTGAAAGCGAGCAACGCGAACTTGGTGTGGAGTGAACCCCTTTTCAGTTTACCCGTGGTGATCACGCCCCCATGGTGGAAAAGCAACGTGGCCTATATAGCTTACGTGATCGCGTTGCTTTTTTTGGCAGCTACCGTTCGAAAAATGGTGTTATACCGCATGAAGCTAAATAACGACCTGAAGATGAAGGAGCTTGAAAAACAGAAGGTGGAAGAAATTCATCAAGCGAAACTCAGTTTTTTCACTAACATAGCGCACGAATTCTCCAACTCCCTCACGCTCATCTACGGCCCTTGTGACAAACTGATAAAGGAGAATGAGGCGGACAACAAAACCAAACGGTACTTGCAGGTCATCAAGTCGAATTCAGAAAGGATGCAGAACCTGATTGAACAATTGGTTGAATTCAGGAAAGCAGAAACCGGGCATCTGAAGCTAAACGTTGATCTCATTGATATCCCTGAACTGATCAAATACGTGATGGACAACTTCGTTGAGGTGATAGAACAGAAGAAAATCGATTATTCCGTCACTTTCAATCCCGATGAGAATATCACCTGGAAAACCGACAGGGATAACCTCGAAAAAATTATTTTCAACCTGTTTTCAAACGCGGTGAAATATACCCCGGAAAAAGAACGGATTGAAGTAAACGTCAATGTGCTCGGAGACAAGACGTTAAACATATCGGTAAAAAACACGGGGATTGGGATAAAATCGGAATACTTTAGCACGTTATTCGATCGGTTTGAAGTATTAAACCAGATCGAAAAGCAAGCATCCACGGGCAATTACCCTCGGCATGGAATAGGATTGGCATTGTGCAAGAGTATAGCAAATATTCTACAGGGTGACATTCAATTAAGAAGCGACGGGACAACGTTTACCCTTTTCGAGGTTTCACTCCCGAATTTGGAATTAACAGCTTCCGGAACCGTACCCGAAGATCATCAGGACGACTTTACTCATCCGCCAGGCCCGGTGATGCCCACGCCCGCGGAAGCTACACCCGGTATTGAGGCTAAAACCAAGGAGACCATCCCCAACATCCCTGATAATCCGTTCATATTAGTGGTTGAAGACGACGCGGAGATCCGCTTCATGATTAAGGACCTCTTAAGCTCTGACTACCAAATTGTTGAGGCATCTAATGGGAAAGAGGCGTTACAGGTTGTTAACCAAAAACATCCCCTATTGATTATCAGTGATATTATTATGCCTGAAATGGACGGTGTTGAGTTTGTGAAGGTAATGAAAGCTGATGAATTCACCAGCCATATACCGATTATACTTTTGTCTTCGAAAAGTTCCATTGATAATCAAATTGAAGGCTTTGAATCGGGTGCGGACGCGTACATCAATAAACCATTCAACTTTAGGCACTTGGAGGTAATGATAAAAAATCTGCTTCACAAAAAAGAGATCTTGAAAGAATACGGTACCTCTCCCTACTCCGCGCTTGAACAATACGAGGGCTCCCTTATACACAAAGAGGATAAAGACTTAATCCTTCACATCACGCAAATTATTCACGACAACATTGATAGCGAGGAGCTAACCATTGATTTTATAGCGAATGAAACCGCTGTCAGCAAGATACAACTTTACCGAAAGATTAAAGAGATCACGAAAAAAACCCCCACCGAGTTCATCCGTGCCATCCGCCTTAAACACGCCAGCAAGCTTTTGAAAACAACGAACAAAACCGTGCAAGAGGTCTTGTACGACTCCGGCTTTAACAACAAGGCTTACTTTTACAGGGAGTTTTTCAAACAGTACAACATGACTCCCAAGGAGTACAGGGAGTCCGTTGATTTATCTCTGCCGCGTGATTGAAAAACAGGTGATCGCGCCACCGCTACCCCTTCTCCGGCACATGCTTGTACCGGAAGAGGATCGCGAATAGAATAGTCACCAGCAGTGCGTAACCCGCGAAGATGAACCATACCGACTGCCAGTCGCCTATCATAAGCGACTTGGGTTGGCCATTCACCATCACCTCTTGCCACCGCGTGAACTGGTTCACCACCCACTGCGCGCCCAGCGTCCCTAGGGTGGCGCCGATACCGTTGGTCATCAGCATGAAGAGCCCCTGCGCGCTGGAGCGGAGGTGGTGGGGTGCCTCCTTATCCACGAAGAGGGAACCCGAGACGTTGAAAAAGTCGAAGGCCACGCCGTAGACCAGCATGGAGAGGATCAGCAGCCAGAGTCCACTACCGGGGTTGCCCAGGCCAAAGAGGCCGAACCGCAGCACCCAGGCGGTCATCGCGATAAGGATCACCCTCTTGATGCCGTATCGTTTCAGGAAGAACGGGATGAGTAGGATACAGAGTGCCTCGGAGATCTGCGACAGGGAGATAAGGATATTGGAGTGTTGCACCCCGAACGTGTTGGCGTACTGTGGATCCGCCTCGAAGCTGGCTATAAACGGGTTGGCAAAACCGTTGGTGATCTGTAGGGAGACTCCCAGCAACATGGAGAAGATGAAGAAGAGGGCCATCGTGCGCTCCTTGAACAGCTTGAACGCGTCCAGGCCCAGGGCTTGCGACAAGCTCTTGCTTTCGCCACGGGAACTGACGGGGCAGTTGGGCAGCGTGAACGCGTATAGCCCCAAAGCGATACCGATGGATGCGCTGACGATGAACTGCATCGCGGAGGTCTGGAAACCGAGAATATCAACGACCCACATGGTGCAGATAAAGCCCACCGTCCCGAACACGCGAATGGGCGGGAAGGCTTTTACCGTGTCCATGCCACCCCGCTCGAGGATGCTGTACGCGACCGAGTTGGAGAGAGCCAACGTGGGCATGTAGAAAGCCACCGAGAAGGTGTAGAGGGTGAAGAAGATGGAGAACGAAACATCCCCCGTCGCGTTCAACCCGTACAGCCCGGCCGTCATCATGAACGCGGCGGCAATGAGGTGACAGATGCCCAATAGCCTTTGGGCGGGAATCCAGCGGTCGGCGATGATCCCGATCAACGCGGGCATAAAGATCGAAACGATCCCCTGAACGGAGTAGAAGATGCCGATATGCGCCCCCAAGCCGGCAGGTCCCAGGAAGCGGGACATGGAGGTGAGGTACGCCCCCCAGACGGCGAACTGGAGGAAATTCATCACGATAAGGCGAAGCTTTATGGACATGATTATATTGGGTTTTACGTTTTTTTGATTATTGAACGATAGATTTCCTGACTTATTGACTTGTTGTTTTCTTGACCTGTTAGTCTCTAACTTAACTTTCGCATGTAACCTTTTCAATTTATTGCCTTTTCTGTCGTCTCTCGGCAAAACTCAAGCAAGCTTGGTTCTGCTCTCGCTTCTAAGAAAATTCATCGCTTTCAGGCTCGACTGGCGCAAATTTCGTGACCCATCTGCTGCTTGATAGCTAAAAGAAAAGAACTCTGCTTCGCAGCACTTTTGCTCGCAACAGCATAACATGAACAAGTTCATTTCTGCACGTATTGCTTAACGCAAAAGTTCAGCTTCGCTTCAAACAGCTTTTCTTTCTTAACGCCATCTTCGCGGGATGTGTCCCCACGAAATTTCACGCAGTAGATATTTGCTCGCCTCAGCATAGTTCAAGCAAGCTTGACTCTGCGTTCGGCCAATCGCAAATATTCACGAGGTCTTCGCCCTGAAAGCTCATACAGTAAATAACATACGACTTACCCCTGCAGGCTACCGTTGCAGCCAGGGTGCCGGGTCGAGCTTGGTCGTCTTTTGCCACAACTGGAAGTGCATGGAGGCGATTCCCGTATCGGGGTCGCTGTAAATGCTTCCCAGCGACTGTCCCGTTTTCACCTTATCCCCCTGCTTCACGAACAGGTCGTAGATGTTGGCGTAAAAGGTGTAGTAGTCGCCATGCCGCACGATCACGCAGGTGTTGGAACCGGGGAAGGAGAACACCTTCGAGACCTCCCCTTCGAACACCGAGCGGATACTGGCCCCCTGATGCGCCTGAATATCCACCCCGTTGCTATTGGTGGTGATATTCCACTCGTCGTGCCGCTTGACCCCGAAGTTCCCCACGATGGTCGCGGTTCCGGTAACCGGCATGGGCAGTCGCCCCTTATTCGCCGCGAAGTTCTTGGAGAGGTTGAACGACTCATCCGATGTAGTGCTGGCACCCGCCTCGATCCGTGGACCGGGTTCGGCTCGATCGGTGGCCGCCTCCTCCTTCGCACGGGTTTCCGCCTCCGCGAGCTCCTCACCCTTCTCGGCACGGCGTCGAGCCTCGGCCTCCCGCTCCTGGCGGGCCACCTCCTCGGCGATCAACCGCTCGATCTGCCTGTTAAGCTGGCTGGCTTGCTGCTGCTTCTCCCGCAACGTCCGTTGCAGTTGCCGCTCTTGCCCCCGCGCCTCTTGCACCTCTGACTGGCGTGCTTTCTCCTCGCCCTGCAGCTTGGACTGTTCCGTTTGCAGCGAGGCCAGCGCTTTCTCTTTATCCAGCTTGGCTTGAATCAGCGCCTCCCTCTTCTTGGTGATCTCCTCGTTTTGCCGCTTGATCTCCGCGGCCTGTTCCTTCTGCCATTTCGAGTACTCCCGCAGGTACTGCATCCTCCGGAGCGATTCGCCGATCGACTGGCCGGACAAGATAAACAGCAATTTATTTTGGTTGAACTTCTGGTTCAGCATGCCTCTGATCGCGTTGACATAGTTATCCTGCTTCTGCTTCAGCTCCCGGTTCAAACGGTCAATCTCCCCTTCGAGTCGACGCTCCTCTTGACGCAGCGCCTCGATCTCTCTCCTCTGCACGTTAATCAACTCCTTACGCGAAGCAATCTGTTTATTGATCAGGTTAATGCGGTCGAGGATGGTGGTGGTATGCTTTTTCACGTCAAGGTAGAGCCGATTGGTATTGCTAATATCCTCCTGCAGGGCTTGCCGTTGCTTCTGCAGCGCCTCGATTTCGGCGGTCTGAGCAACGGCATGCAGCGCGATTACCGCGAAGAGCAATATGGAGGCCACCCGCTTCATCGGCTATCCGCGATTATTTTCAAGATATTGTCCAGGGAAGTCCTCGTGTACGAAGCGGGTATCTGCAGGGAGAGCCGCGTACCATCGTTGGTCACGACATCCGAAAAGAGGAACTCCGTGTTGATTACCTGATCGCCCGAGGTGATGGATGCCCGCATCGTGTGCGGGAAGGCACTTTCGTTTAGGGCGATGAAGTGGCTGTAACTCCACTGCAGGAAGTTGTTCTCTTCCCCCGATTGCTGCAAGTGGGTGTAGGTCACGCGGTTGTCTCCGTTTACCGTGAAGGAGTACCTGATCATCGATTCCGGATCTTCAGAAGTGAGGTAGTAGTTGCTGTCGGGGGTACGGGTATAAGAAAAGCGCCGGAAGTCGGTCGGCGTCACCCCCGTCTTGTTGGCCACGAACAACGTGTTGGTGAAGAGCGACTGCAAGGTATAGAAATCGAACCCTACCGGGTAGTGCTCCTTGAGCGTGGTGATCGCTTCCTTGACGTAGCGTTTCTCCATCCGGTCGAGCAGCGCGATCGTGTCAGGATCGACGTACAGGCGAAACAGTTCCACACCGAAGAGCGGCTGCACGGAGATTTGCATCGCGTTATCTTTCACGATGCGGATCTGGGCTTTTGAGCTGCGCGAACGGGTACCGTTCGTCAGCTTCAGGTCCAGCCGTGCGGACAGCGTCTCGTAGGGAAAACTCTCCGCGAGGATATCCCTGAAGAGCGCGTCGTCACTCTTCTCCGCCACGGGCGTCGTGAAGTCGACCACCCGTCTCTTCGCCTTGCACCCCGTCAGGGTCAGTACTATCAAAAGAAATATAATATAATTCCTGTAGGTCATAGTTCTCCTGTCTTGATTTTCCTGTTCAACGCCTCCGAGTCACCCCCCAGCTCTTTCGCTTTTAACCACTCCCTGGCTGCCCCTTCTGGGTCACCCGACTTGTACAGCACGTCGCCGTAATGCTCATGTATTTCGGCCGAGGGCTCCTCTTTACTATACTCGATCGCCTTCTCGATATAAATTTTGGCCATCACGTAGGCCCCCTGCTCGAACAGCACCCAGCCGTAGGTATCCAGGTAGGTGGGATTCATCGGTTCCAGCTTGACGGTAATCCCACTCATCTGTTCCGCTTTATCGAGATCCCGTTTCTGCAGGGATAGAAAATAACTGTAGTTGTTGAGCACGTGCAGGTTTTGGGGATCAAGCTTCAACGCCTTCTCGTAACTCTCGAACGCCGTGATGGTGTCCCCCAGGAAGTGATGCAAGTCGCCAATCTGCCCGTGGAAATTCGACTCCACGATGGGGCTTGGGAAGTTGGCCTTCTCCAGTCCCTCCTCGAAAACCTGCAGCGCCTCCTTATGCTTCTCCTGTTGGTAATACGCCCCACCCAGGTAAAAATAGAACTGCGGTTCCCCGGGTAGGTGTTTCAACGCCTCGGTGGCGATCTCCACCACCTTGTCTAAGTTCTCCTCAGGAATGGCAATACGCAACATCTGTTCATATCCCGCGGGGTCATCGGGGTTCTCACGGGCGAATATCTCGAACTGCTCCATAGCCCCTTCCGGGTTCTCCTGTAGCATAAGGACACTCCCGTATATCAAATTCAGTCGGGTTGCATTCGGGTGTTGTTCAAAAAGCGATTCAAAAAGTGGATTGGCCTGGGTGAGCTCTTGCTCCGTTTGCTGCAGGATGGCCAGGTAGCGGGTGAGCAGTTGAAGCTTGATATCTACCTCCATCGAGGGGGCGGTTATGGCCCTCGTCAGCACGGCTTGTGCCGCGATCCGGTTGTTGGTTCGCTCGTAATAATTGACCAGGGCGATGGTCAGCGGGGGGAAGTCGGGGTCGATCTCCCGTGCCTGGTCAAGGTAACGGATGGCATCGTCATCCCGGTTATCCTCCATGCAGAGCTCGGCCATCAGCACCAGGTACCTGGGGTCGGTCGGGTTCTTATCGATGATCTGCTGAATCTCAGCAAAGGCCTCCTCCTTCTTATCCATCATGGTATATAGTCGAAACTTATTCAGGGTCAACACCTCCGTGATGCCCGTCTGTGCCTCCAGCTCGTTCAACGAGGCCACCGCCTTCTCCAGCTCCCCGTTATCCGCGTACGCGTTGGCCATCTCGAAGTGGAGCTCCTGCTTATCGGGGTAGAGCGCCAACATCCGCTCGTGGATATCCACCACCTCCTGCTTTAACCCCAGCTCCTTGCTCAGGCCGGCCAGCATCATGTTGTAATAGTAGTTGGTCTCATCGTACTGAACCGCCTTCTTGAAAAAATGGAGTGCCCTGTTTTTCTCCTGCAAGACGCTATAGAACGTGCCCAACTCAACGAGGACATTCGCGTTGGTCGAATCCAGCGCGTGGCAATGCAACAGGATATCCAGCGCCTCATCGTACTTGCCCAACGTCTTGGCGTTCAGTGCCGCGTAGAAGTAGTAATCGAACTTCCGCTGCTCGTTGCTTTGAATGATATCTTCTGGGGGAGTGTCTTGTTGTGCCCCAACCACCGTCTCCGAAGGTAAAACCGGTTCCGGATATATCATCACCGTCACAACCTCGGTTGAAACCGAGGTGTACCGTTCAGTAACCGCATTTGAAACCGGACCCGGGTGTTCCACGACCGTTACAGTCCCAGTTGACAACGAACTTTGCCAACCCTTCGCCAATGTTGGGAACAGTCCCAACATGGCAAACAAGATGGCGAGCCAAAAGCTCCTCCATATGGTTTTCACGTAACGCATCAATAACGTCTCCATTTACTGCTTCCCGGTATGGCCAAAGCCGCCGGCGCCCCGCTCGGTTTCATCCAGGGCGTCCACTGGTTCCCACTCTACCCGCGCGTGTTGGGCGATCACCATTTGGCAGATACGTTCACCGTCGTGAACGGTGAAATCTTGGTTCGACAGGTTCACCAGGATCACCCCTATCTCACCGCGGTAGTCGGCATCGATCGTCCCCGGGGCATTCACAATGCTGATCCCATGCTTGATGGCCAACCCGCTGCGGGGCCGTATTTGGGCCTCGTACCCTTCAGGTAACTGAATATAGAGGCCGGTCGGCACGAGCGACCGCTCCAACGGCTTCAACGTGATGGGCTGCTCAAGGTTGGCCCGCAGGTCCATACCCGCGGCGAACAACGTCGCGTACTCGGGCAGGGGGTGCCGGGATCGGTTTACTATTTTGATTTTCATTTTAAGTCTCTCCTCTTTACTCAACTTACTCAACTTTGACATTTCGGCTTAAGGATCGTTTAGCGAATAATTGCTCCATTCGACATAGTCAGGGTAAATCTTGTCCTTGCTTTCGCTTATCGCAAACCTCACGACCTTCACATTCCATTAAAAACGAGTGGAACTCGCGTTGATCAGGAGTCTACTTTCGTGCGCTCACCTTTCACGTTCGCTTTAAGCATTCTCGCCTTCGCACGTTGGCCTTTGCGCACGAAACCGCCCATAACACCCAAGTTCCAACCCTTTAATCGTGCGAATGTATACATTTTCGGGGAATTAACGGTCGAATTCAGGAAAATTAAGTCGCCAGCGCCCCGCCAACGGCAGTTAATTCACGGGGAGCGGTTTCATTTGAACGGGAAAAATCTTATCTTCGCGTATATGGGTGGACAAGATGATTTGTTGGCGAAACTGCGGGAAACGTTGGAACAACAGGGAATTGACTCGTTCCATATCCTGGAGGATCTCGTTCCGGTCGAGGTCCAGATGGAGTACTTCCGTTACTTCGAACGGCTGCGCCGGGAGAACGAGCCTTTCATGCGCGACGAGGAGGTCTCCCTGCTCTTCTCCCCCGATGCGAGCGTGGAGCGCAAAAAGCGGAGCCTCACCCTGTTGGCCTCCATCCCCGACGTGAGCGCATACCGCTCCATCGAAACGTACCACAGCAGCCCGCTTGAACCCGAGCTTGCCCACTGGTCGTCCATGGCCTTGGTGAGCAGCCGCATCATCTTAAGCTCCTACCTTTCTGGGCAGCAACAGGTCTACATTTCGTCCGGCTTGGGCGGTCATGGCAAGAAGCTCCGCTTCTTCGCCGTATTAACCACGACTGAACGGCAACCCTTCACTGACCTACAGCGAGAGATTGTAAACCGGGAGTTTACCTTTCAATTGGAACAAGCCGACGTGGTCATCGAGAAGTTCGAAACCAAGGAGAACTACTTTACCATACAGATGCTTTTCGCCTTCGACAAAGACGCTAAATCGATCCTCGATGCCGCCGTGAACGAATGCAACCAGTACGGGAACTTCCTGGACACCAAGTACCTCTTCACCAACGTGAAAGTATTGAACGATAGGGAAATTGAAAGTTTACTGGCCAAGCGGTAACAAACCGGGTAATGATAAATAGAGGAACCATCCAGCCCCGTTATCTTATTTTATAGCCCCCGATGCACCAAGAAACCAAAACTTTGTGTAACTTTGGGGGATTTTTACAGATATATTAGATAAATTTTTATGACACATCCAATTAGCAAGCGGATCGAGCTGCCAGACGGGCGCGTGATCACGCTGGAAACGGGGAAATTGGCGAAACAGGCCGACGGGGCAGTGACAGTCGTAATGGGCGACACCATGCTGCTGGCAACCGTTTGCGCCGCGAAAGAGGCCACCCCGGGTACCGACTTCATGCCGTTACAAGTAGAATACAGGGAAAAATTTGCCTCGTCCGGGAGATTCCCGGGTGGGTTCATGAAACGCGAAGGGAGACCGGGTGACACCGAAATACTGACCAGCCGCCTCGTGGACCGCGCGCTGAGACCGCTCTTCCCGGACGATTACCACGCCGACGTGTTCGTGAACGTGATACTCTTCTCCTCCAACGGGGAGGATATGCCCGACGCGCTGGCGGGACTGGCCGCCTCGGCCGCGCTGGCGGTCTCCGACGTCCCGTTTAACGGGCCGGTATCGGAAGTACGCGTGGCACGCGTCAACGGGAAACTGGTCCTGAACCCCACCTTCAAGGAGCTGGAGGAAGCCGATATGGATATCATGGTGGGTGCCACCATCGATAACATCATGATGGTGGAAGGCGAGATGAACGAGGTACAGGAAGCCGAGCTGCTGGAGGCGATACAGTTCGCACACGAGGCGATCAAGGTACAATGCCAGGCACAACTGGAACTGGCCGAGATGGCTGGCAAAACGGTGAAGCGCGAATATTGTCACGAGGAGAACGACGAGGAGCTGAAGAAACGGGTGTGGAAAGAGTGTTACCAGCGCGCCTACGACGTGGTCACGGCATGCAACAGCAACAAGAAGGAGCGCGGAGAGGCATTCGAAGCGATCAAGACCGACTTCCTGGAGACAATCCCCGAAGAGGAGCGCGAAGAGAAAGAGGCGATGGTGGTACGCTACTACCACGAGGTAGAGAAAGAGGCGATGCGCCGTTGCATCCTGGATGAGGGAAAACGACTGGATGGCCGAAAAACCACCGAGATACGGCCCATATGGAGCGAAGTGGACTTCATCCCGGGACCGCACGGGGCGGCACTATTCACCCGCGGTGAAACACAATCGCTCACCACGGTCACGCTGGGCACCAAGCTCGACGAGAAGATCGTGGACGATGCGCTGGTACATGGGTACGACCGCTTCCTGTTGCACTATAACTTTCCACCTTTCTCCACGGGAGAGGCCCGGCCGCAAAGGGGAACCAGCCGACGGGAAATCGGCCACGGGAACCTGGCACACAGGGCGCTCAAGCGGATGCTGCCCGAAGATTACCCCTACGTGGTGCGGGTGGTGTCGGACATCCTGGAGTCAAACGGATCATCGTCCATGGCCACTGTCTGCGCGGGAACGCTCGCGCTGATGGACGCCGGGGTAACCATCAAAAAGCCGGTGAGCGGCATCGCGATGGGTCTCATCTCGGAAAACAAGGGACAAAACTACGCGGTCCTGTCAGATATCCTGGGCGACGAGGATCACCTGGGCGACATGGACTTCAAGGTGTGCGGCACCCGCGACGGGATCACCGCCGTACAAATGGATATCAAGGTGGATGGTCTCTCGTACGAGATACTGCAGAAAGCCCTGGCACAAGCCAAAGAGGGTCGCGAGCATATCATGGATAAGATGATGGAGACAATATCTGAACCGAGGGCCGACCTCAAGCCGCACGCGCCGCGCATCGAGGTGATCGAGATACCGAAGGATTACATCGGCGCCGTGATCGGGCCGGGAGGCAAGATCATCCAGAGTATTCAGGAGGAGACCGGTACGGTCATCGCCATCGACGAGATCGACAACGTGGGACGGGTGGAGATATCCTCCGCCGACAAGGCTTCCATCGAAGCGGCCCTGATAAAAATCCGGGGTATCGTGGCCGTCCCCGAGGTGGGCGAGGTGTACGAGGCAACGGTCCGGTCGGTCATGCCGTACGGGCTCTTCTGCGAGTTCCTACCCGGGAAAGATGGGCTGCTGCACATCTCCGAGATCGAATGGAAGCGACTGGAGCAGATAGAGGACGCGGGCATCGAGGAGGGCGACAAGATCGAGGTGAAACTGATCGATATCGACCCCAGGAGCGGCAAGTTCAAGCTCTCTCGGAAGGTGCTGCTCCCAAAACCAGAAAGGCCAAAAGAGGAATCTTCAAAGCCTGAAAGACCCGAAAGACCAAGGGGACCAAGGGGACCAAGGGGCGGTCGCCGCTAAACCCTGAACAAAACATGCAACCACGGGAAACCGTCGGGAAAAGCTCCGCGTTAGGGAAAGACCAACGTGACGAGCAACTGGTAACAAAACTGACTCGCAACCCGTTAACCTGAAAAGCTTAACGGGTTGCTCGTTTTAGGTGTAAAGGATTGGCATAGTGTGCCACCTTAAAGCAATCTGTTTCATATAACAAGCAAGGGCATACAAAAATAAAAAACGTGCAATTGACAAAACTATTGCTGGGTGCCGAAGCCATCGCGCAAGGGGCGTTAGACGCCGGGATTTCAGGGGTGTACGCGTACCCCGGAACCCCCTCCACCGAGATTACCGAGTTTATACAACGGGCCCAACGAGACCCGGGAAAAACGGTGCGCTCAGCCTGGAGCACCAACGAGAAGACCGCCCTGGAGGCGGCGCTGGGCATGTCGTACGCGGGGAAACGGAGCCTGGTCTGCATGAAGCACGTGGGGCTCAACGTGGCGGCGGACCCCTTCATGAACGCGTCGATCACGGGCGTGCACGGGGGCCTCACCATCGTGGTGGCAGACGACCCCTCCATGCACTCGTCGCAGAACGAACAAGATAGCCGCGTGTACGGGAAGTTCGCGATGATCCCGGTACTGGAGCCAGCCAACCAGCAGGAGGCGTACGAGATGACGCGGTACGCGTTCGAGCTCTCGGAAAAGAGCCGACTCCCGGTGATGCTGCGCGTACCCACGCGGCTCTCGCACTCCCGCTCCACCGTCCAACGCGGTGAACCCAGGGGGCAGAACCCGCTCAACCCCTCCACGGAGAAGGGGCAGTGGATCCTGCTGCCGGCCAACGCGCGGGGGAACTATCAACGGCTACTGGATAAGCAGGAGGAGCTCGTTGCCCTCTCCGAATCGTCCCCCTTTAACTGGGTCAAACGGTGGAGTAACGAGGAAACAAACAATATTACGGGCGTGATCGCGTTCGGCATCGCCTACAATTACGCGATGGAGGTGATTCGTGCCTACCACCTGCCGGTAGAGGTGCTCAAGATAAGCACCTACCCGCTCCCAAAGAACCTGGTGAACCGCTTCATCGAGAAGCACAACACCCTGTTGATTGCCGAGGAGGGATACCCGGTCTGCGAAGAACTACTGAAAGGGTACCGCGGCGATAACGCCCTCAGGGGGCGACTGGATGGGACGCTGCCGCGCACGGGCGAACTCTCCCCGGGCCTGCTGGCGAAAGCACTGGGCGTAGAGACGTCTGAACCGAATGCCGTGCCGGCTATCGTGAAGGGGCGACCGCCCATGCTTTGCCAGGGGTGCGGCCATAGGGACCTGTTCCACGCGCTTAACGAGGTGATGGCGGCCTACCCGAACTACCGGGTATTTGGTGACATCGGCTGCTACACGCTGGGAGCCCTGCCGCCCTTCAACGCGATCCACACCTGCGTAGATATGGGCGCGGCGATCACCATGGCGAAAGGGGCAGCCGACGCGGGTATGCGCCCCGCGGTGTGCGTGATCGGCGACTCCACCTTCACCCACTCGGGGATCACGGGGCTGCTCGACGCGGTGAACGACCGCTCGCCACTTACCGTGATCATCTCTGACAACGAGACCACGGCGATGACGGGAGGGCAGGATTCGGCGGGAACCGGGCGCTTCCACGATATCTGCCGGGGAATAGGCGTGGCGGAGAAGCATATCCGCACGCTGGTGCCGCTGAAGCGCAACCACGAGGAGAACGTGAAGGTGTTGCGGGAGGAGCTGGAATATGAAGGGGTCTCGGTCATCATCGCGCAACGGGAGTGCGTGCAGACGGCGAAAAGGAAAAGAAAAAAAGCGTGATAGTAAAGAAAGTTCACACGGAAATAAATACGCGGAAGTAAATACGCGGAAGTAAATACACGGAAGTAAATACACGGAAGTAAATACACGGAAGTTATTGAAAAGGAAAGCAAGAAAGTAGAAACCGGTAACTGAGAAATGAACAAGAATATCATTATAGCGGGCGTAGGGGGGCAAGGTATCCTGACCATCGCGGCGATCATCGACCTCGCGGCGATGAAGCTGGGGCTGCACGTGAAGCAGGCGGAGGTACACGGCATGAGCCAACGGGGCGGGGCGGTGGAGTCGCACCTGCGCCTCTCGTCAGAGGAGATCTTCTCCGACCTGATCCCGCTGGGCAAGGCGGACCTGATCCTCTCCATCGAGCCGATGGAGGCGCTCCGCTACCTCCCCTTCCTGGCACCGGACGGGGTGATCGTGGCAGCGACCGAGCCGATCGAGAATATCGGGAACTACCCGGACAGGGAGAAGGTGCTGGAAACCATCCGTCAATCGGCCCAACACCTGCTCGTGGAGGCGGAGCCGCTGGCACGCGAAGCGGGAAGCGCACGGGCAGGCAACGTGGTGATGCTGGGAGCAGCGTCACCTTACCTGGGGATTAGCGCGGGGCAGATGGAAGGGGCCATCGCTCGGTTCTTCGGGCGTAAAGGCGATGAGGTGGTAGAGATGAATATTAACGCGTTCAGGCTGGGAAGAGCGCAGGCAATAAAAAAAGATGAAACGAACCAATAAGATATGGAACCCCGAAAGGGAGTGTGCCGACAGAGAGGAGATGCGGCGGCTGCAAAGCAAGCAGCTCGCCGCGATGATGGAACGGCTGTATCACAACGTGCCGTTCTACAGGAACAAGCTGAAGGAGATGGGGATCGAGCCGGGAGACATCCGCGACGTGGATCAACTGAAGGCACTCCCCTTCACCACCAAGGATGACCTGCGGGAGAACTACCCGTTCGGACTGTTCGCCGTGCCGCAAACCGACGTGGTGCGGATACATGCATCGAGCGGGACCACGGGGAAACCGACCGTGGTGGGGTACACCCCGCGGGATATTGAGACCTGGGCGGAGGTGGTGGCCCGGGGCCTGGTGATGGCAGGGGTCAACGAAGATGACACGATACAGGTGTCATACGGCTATGGCCCCTTCACGGGGGGACTGGGGATACACTACGGCGCGGAGAAGGTGGGGGCGACCGTCATCCCCATATCTAGCGGCAACACCAGGAAGCAGCTACAGTTCATGACCGATTTTAACGCGACGGCGCTGGCCTGCACCCCCTCGTACGCGGCGCACCTGGGCGAGAGCATCCTGAAGGAAGGGATCCCGCCCGAAAAGGTGAAGCTACGGACGGGCGTCTTCGGGGCGGAACCGTGGAGCAACGAGCTGCGCCGCGAGATCGAGAAACTGCTACATATCACCGCCTACGACATCTACGGGCTGAGCGAGGTGATGGGACCGGGGGTATCGATGGAGTGCGAATGCCAACGGGGGAACCATATCTTCGAGGACCATTTCATCCCCGAGGTGGTCGACCCCGAAACGCTCGAGGTACTCCCCGACGGTGAGATCGGCGAGCTGGTGTTTACCACGGTGACCAAGGAGGCGATGCCATTGCTGAGGTACCGCACGCGCGACCTCACGAGGCTCTGCCGGGAGAAGTGCGACTGCGGACGAACGTTAACGCGGATGGAGAAATGCTTAGGACGGACGGACGATATGCTGATTATCCGCGGCGTGAACGTCTTCCCATCGCAAGTGGAAGCGGTGCTGATGAGCATGTCAGGAACCTCGCCGCACTACCAGCTGGTGATCCGCCGGGAGAAGAACCTCGATACGCTGGAGGTGAAGGTGGAGATCGACGAGAAAAACTGGTCGGACAGCATCCGAGTACTGGAGGGAATCCGGAAACAAATCGAGGCGAACATCAAGAGCATGCTGGGGATCACCGCAATCATCAAGCTGGTGGAACCCAACAGCATCCAACGTTCGGAGGGGAAGGCGCAACGGATTATCGACCTGCGTTGAAGTGAGTAAGGAGGGGCAAACGTGAGCGAAGTGAAGACAGGCTAAAAGCACGTTACTAGGGAAAGTAAGCGGGAACAAGGCTTATCCTTGTTCCCAGGTGAAGAGAAACAACGGAATTTTTAAAAACCAAATGAAATGCACATACAACAACTATCCGTTTTCCTGGAAGACCGGTCGGGACGACTTACCGAACTGACGCGGATACTGGCGGAGAACGATATCAATATCATCGCGCTGAACGTGGCGGAAACGACCGACTACGGGATCGTGCGCATGGTGGTGGGAAGGCCGCAACTGGCCAAGGAGACGCTGGAGAAGGAGGGATTCTCGATCGGCCTGACGGACGTGGCCTGCGTGAACATGGCCGACGAGCCGGGATCGCTCTACAAGATACTGAAGATACTGGCGGAGAAAGAGGTGAACGTCGATTACATGTACGCCTTCTCCAACGATGACGTCGCACTGGGCGTGATCCGAACCGAGAATATCCCGGAGGTAACAAAGCTCTTGGAGGAGAGGGGAATAACGCTGCTATCGCAACACGACATCTACCAATTATAGGCGATTGCTAATTGTTCATTCGCTGACGCGCCTTTTCTGTCATCGCTCGGCAAAGCTTAAGCAAGCTCAGCTCTGCCCTCGCTCCTAAAAAAATTGCTCATTGCTAATTGCTAACTACTCATTGCTAATTGCTAATTGCTAATTGCTCATTGCTAATTGTTCATTGCTAATTGTTCATTACTAATTGCTCATTGAAAATGATACGTTTCGCACGTAGCGTCGCCAACCTCCGCTCATCGGAGATACGCGACCTGATGAGCCTGGCAACGGCTCCCGATATGATCTCCTTCGCCGGCGGCATGCCGGGGAACGACCTGTTCCCGCTGGAGACGATCGACCAGATTTATCATTCGCTGACCGACAGGGAGAAGCAGGTGGCGCTCCAGTACGGGCCCACCGCGGGACTCCCCTCGCTCATGAAGTCGCTGGCCGACTACCTGGAGAAGAAGGGGTTGCCCGTGAAAAATAACCGGCTGATGATCACCACCGGCTCGCTGCAGGCGATCCATATCCTGGCCAAGGCGTTCACCGACCCGGGAGACCCGGTGCTGGTGGAAGCACCCAGCTTTATCGGGGCGCTCTCGGCCTTCCGCGCTTGCCAGGCGGAACTGGTCTCGGTGCCCCTAAAGGGCGATGGCATGGACGTGGCTAAGCTGGAAGAGCGACTCGAATCCACGCGGCCAACCCCGAAATTCCTTTACTACACGCCCAACTTCCACAACCCGGCGGGCATCATCTACTCGCGCAAGGTAAAGCAGCAGATGATGGAACTGCTCAAGGGGAAGAACATACCGGTTATCGAGGATGACGTCTACAGCGACCTCTACTTCCATGAGGAGGATCTCCCGGAGATGACGCTGATGAAAGCAGTCGACCCGGAAGGGATCGATATCTGCTACACCGGCTCCTTCTCCAAGATACTGGGGCCGGGACTGCGGTTAGGGTGGATGCTGGTGCCGGAAGAGATCTACAAGCGGTGCGAGTTGATCAAGCAGTCACTCGACGCCTGCTCCCCCAGCCTGTCGCAGGTGATCGCGGACAAGTTCATCCGGGGTGGTTATATCTACAACTACACCGCCGAGATGAGAAAGGCGTACCGGGAACGGGGCGAAGCGATGATCAAGGCGCTGGAAACGTACCTGCCGCCCAGCGTGACGTTCGAGCGACCCAGGGGCGGCTTCTACACCTGGTTGCAACTGCCGGAAGGAACCGACGCGACCGCCATCCTGAAAAAGGCGATCGAAAAGGGTACCGTCTTCGTCACCGGTAAGACCTTCGACCCGGATGGGGTGAAGAACGACTTCATGCGGGTCTCGTTTTGCAATACCGACGCGGAAGCGATCCGAAAAGGGATCCCGCTTATCGCGCAAGCCATTGAAGAGGTTCTGGGGAGCCGTTGAAAGTGGGAACGAGCGAATTACCGTTCGTCCTTGGTCTGGTTGATCCTTAACAACTTCATCAACTCTACCACCACGATAGGAACAAGCGAGAGACCCGCCACGTAGATCCAGTGGAGCCAATCCATGGAGACGACATCGAACACCTCCATCACGCCAGGCGGTAGCAGTACAACGAACATCAGCAACGAGGAGGCCAGGATAGCCACGAGCAGGGCCTTGTTGGCCAGCAGCCCGGTTCGGAACGAGGAGCGCCTGTTGGAGTGCAGGTTGCGCACGTGAAAGAGCTGCGAGAACCCCAACACGGCAAACGCCATGGTTTGCCCCAACGGCTGACCGCCATCGGCGTAACCTATCATGTACGCGGCAAGCGATATCAGCCCGATGGTGGTGCCCTGATAAAAAATGCGCCACTGCATCCCCCTGGTGAAGAAGCCCTGCTTCGGGTCGCGAGGCGCACGGGTCATAATGTCCTCCTCAGCGGGATCAAGGCTTAGGGCAAGCGCGGGAAGGCTGTCGGTCACCAGGTTGATCCAGAGGATAAGTATCGGGGATAACGGGTTACCAATATTGAACAGGGAGGCGATAAAGATCAACAGCACCTCACCCACGTTGGCCGACAACAAGAACTGGATCACCTTTAGGATATTGTCGTAAATGCGGCGTCCCTCCTCCACCGCGTTCACAATGGTAGCAAAGTTGTCATCGGTAAGGATCACGTCGGAGGCATCTTTAGCCACCTCGGTTCCCGTGATGCCCATCGATACCCCTATATCGGCCTGCTTGAGCGCGGGGGCATCGTTCACCCCGTCGCCGGTCATCGCCACGATCTGCCCGTGCGACTGCCATGCGCGGACGATGCGCACCTTGTGCTCGGGCGCCACCCGGGCGTAAACGGGCAAATTTTCCACTTCCCGGTAAAGCGTTTCATCGTCCATCTCGGCCAAGTCGGTGCCCGTGATCGCCCGATCGCCCTCACGGTAGATACCGATCCCGCTCGCGATGGCTATAGCCGTCGCCTTATGGTCGCCCGTGATCATCACCGGACGGATGCCGGCCGTCCGGCACTTCTCGACCGCCTCGATCGCCTCGGGGCGTGGAGGGTCTATCATGCCCAACAGCCCGACGAAGGTGAGCCCCCGCTCCACGCTGTCAACCTCCATGCTCTCCGGAAGGGTGTCGATATCGCTGTAGGCAACCGCCAACACGCGGAGGGCCGACTCCGCCATGCGGAGGTTGGCAGCCTCGATAGCCGCCCGGTCGCCCGGGGTGATGGCGTGTGCCTCACCCCCTTGCAGTACGCGGGTGGTGACGGCAAGCACCTCATCCAGCCCCCCTTTCACATGCACGCGATAGCGGCCGTTATCCAGCCGGTTGATGGTGGACATCCGCTTTCGCTCCGAATCGAAGGGCACCTCCCCCACGCGGGGATACTGCCGCTCCTGCTCATTCTTGTCAATGCCCCACTTCAACGCGACTTCCACGATAGCGGTCTCGGTGGGGTCTCCCGTGAACTCGGGCATTCCATCGGCCAACCGCTTCAGGTGCGCGTCACTGCATAGCAGTGCACTGTTTACCAGGAGGAGCCCGGCATCCCTGTTCACCTCACCAACCGGCAAGCCGGCCTGGATACCAAGCGAGGCACCGGGTAATGCGCTAAGTGATGTGCCGAGCGAGGTATCGAAAAATGTGCCGTTTGAAGCGCCCAACGGAGTACCGTAAGGAGCACCCATCGAGCGATCCGGGCGACCCTCCACCGCGAAGTCGATTTCGCCATCGGGCACCCACCCTTTCACCACGGTCATCTTGTTCTGGGTAAGGGTTCCCGTCTTATCGGAGCAGATCACGGTAGTACTTCCCAGCGTCTCGACGGAGGGGAGGGTACGCACGATGGCGTTTTGCTTCACGAGCCGCTGTACCCCCATTGCCAATACGATGGTCGACACGATCTGCAACCCCTCGGGGATGGCCGCCACGGCCAGGCTCACGGCCATCATGAACATCTCCAGCCAGTCGTTACCGTACAGTATCCCCACGATAAAGATAAACGCGCAGATCCCGAGGGCCACGTTGCCCAGCACCTTACCCAGTTGTTCCAGACGCTTGCCCATGGGGGTTTCCACGGCCTCGGTGCGTTGCAGCATGTGCGCGATCTTACCCACCTCCGTCAACATACCGGTACCTACCACCACCCCTTTGCCGCGGCCGTAGGTGACCACGCTGGTGGAGAAGGCCATGTTGTGTCGGTCGCCCAAGGGGATCTCCTCGTCCGGCAAGACCTCCTGTGACTTCTCCACCGGCACCGATTCGCCGGTGAGGGCCGACTCCTGCACCTTGAGGTTATGGGTTTCAAACAGGCGGGTATCGGCCGGGACAATATCGCCGGTCTCAAGTATGAGGATGTCGCCGGGTACCACCTCCACCGAGTCGATCTCGTGCACCTGCCCCTCTCGCAACACCTTGGCGTGGGGGGAGCTCATCCTGTTTAACGCGTCTAAGGAAGATTGCGCCCGCTTCTCCTGCACCGTCCCGATAACCGCGTTAACGACCAGGATGGCAAGGATCACGAACGTCTCGATCATCCCCTCCCCCTCCATCATCCCGATCACGCCGGAGACGATGGCGGCAATCAGGAGGATGACTACCATGCTGCTCTTGAACTGGTCGAAGAACATCGCGGCGATTGATTTGCGCTTGCGAGCGGCGAGCCGGTTGAAGCCGTACTCTTCGATTCGCTTGGATACCTCGTTATGGGTCAACCCGGTTTGGTGGGAGACGTTAAATCTTTGCAACACCTCGTCGGAGGGCGAACTGTAAAAATTATCCATCTATTCTATTCTATATGTTAGTAGGCTGTCAATCAGCCAAACCCTTGCACTTTAAAAGTGATTCCACCGAAAAAGCGATCGATCACCCCGAAGGGTCTGACAAATGTAGCAAAAATGTGGTTTTCATAGTAAACTTCATAGTAAACAATAAAGCACCTTTAAAAGTTCTTTATGTTATATAACATAACTCCAACGTTTTTTATGTCACCCATTTTTTATAAATTGCATCGCGTTTGAAAAAAGGATAACTTTGCAGGCGTTACCCAACCACTGCAAAGTTTTTTCTTTACCCGGCAGCACGTTGGGGGGCTGATTTGTGCGACATGGCAAATTAATGAGAGTCAAAACGAATAACGGCAATCTGGTGCAACCGTGCAATTGGAAAATTAATCACATTTAAAATATCGTTTTAATCATGAAAGTGTATAAAACAGACGAAATCAAGAACATTGCAATTATTGGCAATGCCGGAACAGGTAAGACCACCCTCGCAGAAGCGATGCTTTTCGAGAGTGGTCTTATAAAACGACGCGGCACCGTTGAGGGGAATAACACCGTGTGCGACTACTTCCCCGTGGAGAAGGAGTACGGCTACTCGGTATTTTCCACCGTCTTCTCGTACGAGTGGAAAGGTAAACTGATGACCTTTATCGATTGCCCGGGAGCGGACGACTTCGTGGGCAACGTGGTGACCGCCCTCAACGTGACCGACACGGCGCTGATGCTGATTGACGCGTCTAGTGGGGTGGAAGTAGGTACTGTAAACCAGTTCCGCTACGTGGACGACCTGCAAAAACCGATGGTGCTACTGGTTAACCGGATGGACCATGAAAAAGCCGATTACGAAAACACCCTCACCAGCCTGAAAGAGTTCTACGGCAACAAGGTGGTTCCGGTGCAATACCCGGTGGGTAGTGGCACCTCGTTCGAGGGGATCGTAGACGTGCTCAAGCAAAAACTGTACAAGTGGGCACCGGGTGCCACCGCTCCCGAAGTGCTCGATATCCCGGATAGCGAGAAGGCGAAGGCCGACGGGTATTACGAAGCGTTGTTAGAGGCGGCTGCCGAGAACGACGAGGAGTTGATGGAGAAGTACTTTGATCAAGGCACGCTGACCGAAGAGGAGATGAGCCTGGGGATTCACAAGGGGATGATCAGCCACAGCCTTTTCCCGCTCTTCTGTGCCTCGGCCGAGAAGAACATGGCCGTGCACCGCGTGATGAACTTCTTAAGCCTGGTAGCACCTTCACCGAGCGACATGCCCGCCCCTAAAAACTCGGAGGGCGTGGAGGTAAAGCCCGATGCAGAAGCACCCACCAGCCTCTACTTCTTCAAGACAACCGTGGAGCCGCATATCGGGGAGGTATCCTACTTCAAGGTGATGTCGGGAACGATAACTGAAGGTGACGATCTCACCAACGTGAACCGAAGGTCCAGGGAGCGCCTCGCGCAACTCTTCACCGTTGCCGGGCAAATGCGGACCAAGGCCACGGAGCTGCAAGCGGGCAGCATTGGTGCCGCGGTGAAACTGAAGGATGTACGGACAGGCAACACGCTGAACGCCAGGGGCGCCGAGCATCTCTTCGACTTCATCAAGTACCCCGAACCGCGCTACCGCAGGGCCATCCGCGCGGTAAGCGAATCGAACTCAGAGAAGCTGAACGAATCGCTCACCCGCATGAGGGAGGAAGATCCCACGTGGCTGGTAGAGATATCAAAAGAGCTGAAGCAAACCATCGTTTCGGGCCAGGGTGAGTTCCACCTGAAAACCTTAAGGTGGCGACTGGAGAACAACGACAAGATAGAGATCGAGTTCATGGAGCCCAAGATCCCGTACCGCGAAACCATCACCAAGGCTGCACGTGCCGACTACAGGCATAGGAAACAGTCGGGGGGTGCCGGTCAGTTCGGAGAGGTACACATGATCGTGGAACCCTACACCGAGGGAATGGAGCTGCCCGAAATCTACCGCTTCAACGGGCAGGAGTACAAGATTCAGAACCGCGACACCCAAGAGATAGAACTGGATTGGGGAGGTAAGCTGGTGTTCGTGAATAGCATCGTGGGGGGTGCCATCGACGCGCGCTTCTTGCCGGCCATCCTGAAAGGGATCATGGAACGGATGGAGCAAGGGCCGCTCACCGGCTCGTACGCCCGCGACGTTCGCGTGATCGTCTACGACGGCAAGATGCACCAGGTTGACTCCAACGAGATCTCCTTTATGCTCGCCGGGCGTAACGCGTTTAGCATGGCTTTCCGTAACGCGGGACCAAAGATCCTGGAACCGATCTACGACGTGGTAGTTTCCATACCGGGCGAATACATGGGCGACGTGATGAGCGACCTGCAGGGACGCCGCGCCATGATCATGGGAATGGAGAGCGAGAAGCGCTTCGAAAAGCTAAAGGCGAAAGTTCCATTGAAAGAGATGAGCAACTACTCCACCTCGTTGAGCTCAATCACCGGTGGAAGGGGTTCATTTACCATGAAGTTCTCGAACTACGAGTTAGTACCGAGCGACATACAAGATAGGCTACTCAAGGAGTACGAGGAGCAGGAGAAGGAGGATTAAACCATTCCTGTTATCGGGTGTCTTAATGATAAACAACCGAAGTTTCACCCCCTAAAGACTACAGGTATGAAAGCATTAAGACACCCCCTCGTTTTCGCGATCATCGCGCTGACTTTGTTCGCCTGCGGTTCCCAACGTGACTACGCCTACGCGCAAGTTTACGATGAGTATGGGTACTACGATGATAGGTACTACGATGCCGGGTATTACGGAGACGGGTACTACAACCGCGGCGGTGGCATCAGCTTCAACGTGTTTTACAACGAGTTGAGGCCTTACGGAAGGTGGATTAACAGCCACTCGTACGGACGTGTCTGGATACCCAACGTGGGCAGGGATTTCCATCCCTACGCCACGAATGGTTACTGGGTGATGACCGACCACGGCAACATGTGGGTTTCCAACTACTCCTGGGGATGGGCACCGTTCCATTACGGGAGATGGTACTGGGACAACTATTATGGCTGGGCCTGGGTTCCCGGTTACGAGTGGGCACCTGCATGGGTAACGTGGAGAAGTGGCGGTGGCTACTACGGCTGGGCGCCGTTAGGGCCAAGGGTGAGCATCCACGTTCACGTGAACTTACCCGGGCACTACTGGACTTTCCTGCCCACGCGCCACATGTACAACCGCAGTATGTACAAGTACTACAGGCGCCACAGCACCACCATCTATAACAACACCACCATTATCAACAACACCTACGTGTATAACAATAACCGCTACTATAGCGGTCCAACCCCCTCCGAGTACCAAAGAACCACCGGCAGGAACGCTATCGTTCACCGGGTAGAGAGCAGCAACGTCCGAACGAGCTCGGGAAGAACTACCGTGGTAGACAACAACGCGGTAAGGGTGTACCGACCGGAAGCAACCGCCAGCCGAAGCAGTAGCGGCGGCAACCGCGGCGCGGTGAGCACCGCCCGAACCAGTAGCAGCAACCGAAGCACAACCAGCGGCAATGTGAGCCGTGGTACCACTAGCAGCTCCTCGAATCGAAGCGCGGTAAACAACAGCCGAACCAGCTCCTCTTCTAACCGGAGCAGCGGCAACAGCACCGTAAGGTCCAGCTCTTCAAGCAGCCGAAGCTCTACCAGCGGCAGCGTGAATCGAAGCAGCTCCAGTAATAGCAACCGGAGCAGCGGCAACAGCACCGTAAGGTCCAGCTCTTCAAGCAACCGAAGCTCTACCAGTGGCAGCGTGAGTCGAAGCAGCTCCAGTAATAGCAACCGGAGCAGCGGCAACAGCACCGTGAGGTCGAGCTCCTCTTCTAACCGAAGCAACAACAACGCGACGACCCGGTCGGGCTCCTCTGAACGGAGCAGCTCCGGCAGGAGCTCCGGGGGACGCAGATAACGGACAAGGCGAAAGGGACACCTACACTAATTCTGCCGCTTGACCAATAGAGAGTTTTAAATGGTATCGTCACTCAAGAAAGCGCGAACTTCCTTACCCAAATCGGGTGAACAAAGATAATAAAAACAGATCTCTTATCTCTGTGAAAAAATAATCGTATGAAGGAAACTGGAGGCCACGGGCAACATAAAGTGACGTACACCGAACAGACCGATCAATCTATCCAGCGCTTGGTGAGATCGCCGTAAGCATCGATGCGTCGGTCACGGAAAAAGGGCCACCAGCGACGTACCTGTTCAGTACGATCCAGGTCGACCTCCACCACCCGTGCATCCTCTCCTTCCGGGGCCTGGTACAGGAACTCCCCTTGCGGACCGCAGACGAAGCTACTCCCCCAGAACTGGATGCCGTTGGTTTGTCCCGACGGGTCGGGCTCATACCCGGCGCGGTTCACTGCGACCAGGGGCAGCCCATTGGCGATGGCGTGTCCCCGCTGCACGGTGATCCACGCGTCTCGCTGCCGCTGTTTCTCGTCGTCGCTATCGCTGGACTCCCATCCGATGGCCGTGGGGTAGATCAGTAGCTCCGCCCCGGCGAGCGCCATCAGCCGTGCCGCCTCGGGGTACCACTGGTCCCAGCAGACCAGGAGGCCCAGCCGCCCCACCGAGGTGTCAATAGGCTCGAAGCCGAGATCACCCGGCGTGAAGTAGAACTTCTCGTAGTAGGCCGGGTCGTCCGGTATATGCATCTTCCGGTAGATACCGGCGATAGTGCCGTCCTTCTCGATCACCACGGCGCTGTTGTGATAAAGGCCGGGGGCTCGCCGCTCGAATAGCGACAGCACGATGACCACCCCAAACTCTTTCGCCAGGGCACCAAAGGCATAGGTGGAGGGACCCGGTATCGCCTCCGCCAGGTCGAACCGCTCCACCTCTTCGGTTTGGCAGAAGTAGAGGTTGTTATGCAGCTCCTGCAGCACGATCAACTGGGCCCCGCCCTTGGCGAGCGCCCCTATTTTCTCTTCCAGGCGGGCCACGTTCGTCGCGGCATCCGCGCCGTTGGCCTGTTGTATGATTCCTATCTTCATAGTTTTTCGTTTACGCGTATTGTGTTGTTGTATTGTCTTCGCTTTGAAAGCAAAAGAATATTGATTCGAATAAACAATTACAAAAAACCGGCGGGGAGCTGCATCGTGACGCAGTGCAGCGAACCCGACTGCTTGATAAGCGGCTGGCAATCGATGCCGATCACCTCCCTATCGGGGAAAGCGGTCTGTAGCTGCCTCTTCGCGACGTCGTCCTTCGGGGAGCCGTAGCAAGGCATCAAGACCGCCCCGTTGATGATCAGGAAGTTGGCGTACGTGGCGGGCAGGCGCCTCCCCTCGTGATACAAGGCATCCGCCATGGGCAGCGGCAGCAGCCGGTAAGGTTCGCCACCAGGGGTAACGAAAGCCCTCAGTTCCCGCTCCATCTCCTTAAGCTCCCCGTGGTGGATATCCTCCTCGTCGTCACAAGCCACGTAAGCGATGGTCTTCTCGTCGCAAAAGCGAGCCAGGGTATCGATATGGCTATCGGTGTCGTCTCCTTCCAGGAAGCCGTGGTTCAACCACAACACCCGCTTAACCCCGAGCGTCAGTTTCAGCTGCTCCTCCACCTGCTCCCGGTTGAGTGCCCCGTTCCTGTTGGGCGAAAGCAGGCAGCGGGAGGTGGTCAGGAGCGTTCCTGTCCCGTCCGTCTCGATAGAGCCCCCCTCCAGGATAAAGTCCAAGCGGTTCAGGTAGCGCACGTCCGGCAGATAAGCCGATCGGTCGTATAGATGGCGGGTGATCCGGTTGTCGAGGTTCGCGGCGAATTTCAACCCCCAGCCGTTAAAGCCAAAGTCGATCAGCAGGGGTCGCCCCCCGTCGAGCAGACCCACGCCCCCGTGGTCGCGTGTCCAGGAGTCGTTACTCGGGACCTCGTGCAGAAGCAGGTTCGCCCGCTCTCCCGCGGTAAAGTAAGCCGCCACCTCCCGGGCATCCTGGCACGCCACCAGCAGCTTCTCCCGCTTGAGGATCTCTTTCGAGAGGGCGATGTAGCAGCCGGTCACCTCCTCCAGGTTATCCTTCCAGTCGGTTTCTCGATGCGGCCAGGTCAGTTGAACCCCGCTCTGCGGGTACCACTCGGCCGGGAAAAAAAGTCCATCCTTCATGGTTACCCCTTCCTTGGTTGCTTTTACGGGAATATCCCTTGGTTGCCTTCTCGTGGGTTCCCAAAAGCTATCCCCGCTCAAGGTTCATTCCCAGACCCTCTATCACCCATCCATGCTCCCCCTAACGATGCCTCGCCCGGAGGAGCGAATAAAGGCCAATACGTAGTCGCGCTCTTCCGATTCCGGCAGCTCCTTCTCGATACGCTCCGTGGCTTGGGTAACGTTAAGGCCCGACATGTAGAGGTAGCGGTATATCTCCTGGATGGAGTTGATCCGCTCGCTGGTGAAGCCCCGTCTGCGCAATCCCACGATATTGAGTCCCACGTAAACGATGGGATCCCGTCCCACCATCACGTAAGGGGGTATATCCTTCGGGATTTTTGATCCCCCCTGGATCATCACGTGCGCGCCAATCCGGCAGAACTGGTGTACCAGGGTACCCCCGCTCAAGATGGCGTAGTCGTCAATCTCCACTTCACCCGCCAACTGCGTCGTGTTTCCCAGGATCACGTGGTCCTTAAGGATACAGTCGTGTGCCACGTGGCTGTAAGCCATGATCAGGCAGTCGTTACCCACCTTGGTGAACCCTTTCGAGGCGGTGCCCCGGTTCACCGTGGCGCACTCCCGGATGGTGGTATTATCGCCGATGATGGCGGTAGTCTCCTCTCCCCTGAACTTGAGGTCTTGCGGGATGGCCGACACGATGGCGTGGGGAAAAATCACACAGTTTTTACCGATTCGGGCGCCCTGCAGGATGGTGGCTTGCGCCATCACGCGGGTTCCTTCGCCAATCACGGTATCACGGTCAACGTAGGCAAAAGGCCCCACCACCACGTTATCGCCAAGGATCGCTTCGGGATGCACGAACGCTAAAGATGATACAGTCGTCATAGCTTCGATTCATGTTATCTATTCCAAGTTCACTTACTTGTTCTTGATGATTTGCGCCGTGAAGTCGGCCTCCGAGACCACCTTGTCACCGATGAACGCCAGTCCCCGCATGGTCGCGATGCCCCGGCGAATTTCACTGGTGAGTTCCACCCTGAAGATAAGGGTATCACCGGGGACCACCTTGTGGCGGAACTTCACGTTATCGATCTTCAGGAAGTAGGTGGAGTAGCGCTCCGGCTCGTCCAGCCTCGACAACACGAAGAGGCCACCCACCTGCGCCATCGCCTCCACTTGCAGCACGCCCGGCATAACCGGCTCTTGCGGGAAGTGCCCCACGAAGAAGGGCTCGTTGGTCGTGGTGTTCTTCACGCCCACGATGAAGGTATCGGTCATCTGGATCACCTTATCGACCATCAGGAACGGGTATCGGTGCGGGAGCAGCTCGCGGATGCGGATGTTGTCCATCACCGGCTCGGTATACACGTCGTAGATGGGGGGCTGCACCTCGTTGAGCTTAATATCGCGGCGAATAAGCCTCGCCAGCTGGTTGTTGATCTTATGCCCGGGGCGAACGGCGATGACGCGTCCCTTGATGGGCTTCCCCACCAGGGCCATATCGCCGATGATATCGAGCAGCTTGTGGCGTGCCGGCTCGTTGGGGAACTCCAGCTCGCGGTTGTTGAGGTAGCCCAGCTCGTTGGCATCGTGCCGCGGCACGTTCACCGCGTCGGCTATCTCGTCCAACTCCTCCTGCGGCAGCCGTCTCTCGTAGATCACGATCGCGTTGTCCAGGTTACCCCCCTTGATCAGTCCCGCCTTCCTGAGCTGCTGGATTTCGCGGACGAAGACGAAGGTGCGCGCGGGCGCGATCTCCGTCTCGTAGTCGGTCACCGAGTCCATGGTAGCCGACTGGTTGGGTATGATACGGGAATCAAACTCGATAAAGGAGTTGATGCAGAAGTCGGTATCGGGCAGCAGCGTCAGCTTCGACCCGGTCTCGGGATCGGTGACCTCCATCTTTTTGCGCACCACGTAGAAATCCTTGTCCTTCGCCTGCTCCTTGATGCCCACCTTCCGGATAGCTTTCACGTATTCTATCGCGCTGCCATCGAGGATGGGGAACTCTGCCGAGTTGACCTCGACCAGGCAGTTATCTATTCCCAGTGCGTACAGCGCCGACAGGGCATGCTCGATGGTACTTACCGTCACGTCGTTCTTACCTATGACGGTTCCGCGCTGCGTGTTCACCACGTTTTCGGCCAACGCGTCGATAACGGGTTCTCCCTCCAGGTCGATCCTCTTGATCTTTACCCCGTGGTCAACGGGGGCGGGATTGAAGGTCACCTCGATATCAAACCCGGTATGGAGGCCTATTCCCCGTAACGTGAAGCTCTCTTGTATTGTTCTCTGTTTCACTGCATCCAATTTAAATTACACATTTTGGCTATTTCTGTGCAAATATACAACCAAAAGTGCGAAATCCAGTGAGAATCTGGATTTGATTTTTAAAAGAATGGGAAAAAGTGGTTTTATTCCTCTCCGCCCAGCTTCTCCTTAAGCCTGGCGACCTCCCGTTCCAGCGCGGTCAGCTGTTTATACATGTCGGGGAGTTTAGGTATGATGATGTTCGACCTGAGGAAAGTTTTCAGGGGGATGGCAAACGACCCCATCACTTCCGAATCCTCTTTAGTGTTGCTGATAATGCCCGACTGCGCCCCTATCCGTGAGTTCTTCCCGATGGTGATATGTCCCCCGATACCCACCTGCCCGGCCAGGACGCAATGCTCGCCGATCTTGGTGGAGCCGGCAATACCCACCTGCGCCGCCATGGCGGTGTGCTCGCCTATCTCGCAGTTGTGGGCTATCTGTATCAGGTTGTCGAGCTTCACGCCGCGGCGGATCACGGTAGAACCCATCGCGGCCCTATCGATGGTGGTGTTGGCACCAATCTCCACATCCTCCTCGATAACCACGTTGCCCACTTGCGGGATCTTGTGGTACCTTTCGCGATCCTTGGTGTAGCCAAATCCATCGGCGCCAATGACCGCCCCGGAATGGATGATGCAGCGGTCACCGATCACGCAGTCGCGGTATACCTTCACGCCCGGGTATAGGATGCAATCCTTACCCACCTTCACGTTCTCACCGATGTAGACCTGCGGGTAGATAACCGTTCGATCGCCAATGGCCGCGTTCTCGTCCACGTACGCGAAGGCGCCCACGTGAACCCCTTCGCCCAGCCGGGCCGATGGTGCGACAGCGCTCATCGCCTCTTGCCCCGCCTTTCGCGGCTTGGAAGCGTTTGCCATCTCTAACAGCGACGCCAGCGCCTTGTACGCGTTTGGCACCTTAACGAGCGTGGGCTTGATGGGTTTATCCGGTACGAAATCGTTATTTACCAGCACGATATCGGCCTCGGTAGTATAGATGTAGGCGGTATATTTGGGGTTAGCGAGAAAGGTGAGCGTGCCTGTCTTACCCTCTTCTATTTTCGAAAAATCAGACACGGTAACATCGGGGTTACCGACGACCTCACCCCGTAAGAAGTCAGCAATTTGTCTTGCAGTAAAAACCATTCACTCACGTTTTTTCTTATAGAGTTACAAATTAACAACTTTTTTTCTTATTTACCCCTATATAATTTCATAATATACATTAACTTGAGAGATTACCGGCGTTAACGAGCACCACTCGAGCACCATTTTCAGGCGACAGCCGTGCTGCCCCATCCCCCTGAGGAACAGCTAATATCCCGCGCTTCCTCCCGCTTTCGCCCTTTGCACGTTGATTACCCGGTTGTTACTGTCTGTAATAAGCACGGTAACCTCCAGGTCCTCTCTCTTCCAGGCGGGGTCCACATCCATCACCAGTTGGGTAGTCAGGCGGTTATCGGCGTCAAGCGTTATTGCCTGCCCGTAGATATCCTGATGCACATCCCTGAAGATATAGTGGTGTACGTAATCCACTAAGACCGGGTCACCTAAATTGTTCTTTTGGTCGGCCACCAGGTTGTTCTCCGACAGCATCACCACCTGTTTCAGTTCGGCGAGTGGTTCAGTAGCTCGGGCATAAAGGGTCAGGCGGATTTTATCGTTCGCTTCCCATTGGCTCTTGATCGCCACAGCCACCGGCACGCTCGTTTTCAGGTGCGCGTTGATCACTTTAACCGCGGTGGTATCTTGTATAGCCCCTGAATTCAGCAGTTTAGTCGAATTTCGTTCCAATATAATAGTAGGCATATAGCGAGCACCCAGGTCAACAAAGGGTGTTGCAGCGGCCTCGTGAAAGAAGGGATCCGGGTACCTGTTGCTTAAATGCATGTTCATCGCCACCACTTCTGGGTGTTCACCCAGCGCCTCAATCAATTTTATCCCCCGGGGGCAATGTGGGCACCAGGTGGCGGTATAGAGCTCCGCGTACAACCTGGGGGTAGGCGTGAACTCGGTACCGGCCTCGATAACGATCTCGGCCGCGACCACGTTATCATGTTTCGCGCTCACGATATACCTCCCCGGCTCGGTAGTTTGCAGCGTGTTCCCTTCCAGCTCGATGCCGTTCGCGTAGAAGGTGGTGTTGGCGGTAACGTCCCGGTTATCGTTGGTCAACACGAGGCGCAGCACCACCAGGTCCACGCCGTCTGCTACCAGGTAGTGCTTATCGGCTATGATGGAGGCTGCCTTCACGAACGGTATCAGGATTGTCTGGTCGGCGTAGGTAATTTGCAGCCCCTCCTCGGTTTCGGTCAGCTCAAACCAGGGGGCATCTTGTCCCACCGCGTTCACCGGGTTGCCGTTCTCATCGGTTACCGACGTCCAGTAGGTACCACCGTCGATGCTCATCTCCCACTGGCCATTGGCATTTACCTGTAGTATCGGTGTTACCCCATCGCTACCTGTAGCCCTCACCTTGTTTCCATCGGCATCGCAGAGGAATTCGCCATTAAGCGTCCAGTAGAGCAAGCCATCGGTGTCTTCCTTTACGCCAATCACCGGCGTGATTCCATCTTTACCATCCTTCCCATCGGCGCCCGCCTTCCCGTTATATAGGGTAATCTTGGAGCCGTCGCTCATCAGGAGCTGGTAGCCGCTGTTATCGGGTAGCGGTTCGTAGGAGACGACCCCGATTTTTTTGGATTGCGCATCCAGCAGTTGTTGCAGCGACTGGATATCGCGGTTCACCACGGCGACGGAGAGCTCCAGCGCGTTTAGCCGCTGCTCGTGCTCGTCCAGTCGACGGTTGATATCATCGAGGTCGGTACAGGAGAATAGCAGTGCTCCTGTGAGCAGAAAAGGTAGCCATAGTTTCGTTTTCATAAGAATATTGTTTTGCACCGCTCGGGGTAGCCTCTAAACAGCATCACCATAGGTTAGCATATGGGCGGGTATGGCACGTTGACTCGTTGGTGATGCACGGGATTAACCGAGCGGTAATTAGGTTACAAATCTACGTAAAAAAATGGATTTACCCATGTGGAATGCGTAAAAAAAGGTGCCTGCTTTGAGCAGGCACCCTTTTCCATTTATCTGTAACCGTTCGGGGTTGCAGCAACCCCTTGGGTTAGTTATTCAGTTCAATTATTGACCTTCGGTCTTCTCGATTGGTATAGTAACCTCGGTTTTGAGTACACCCCACTTGTAGGTTACCCAAACGGGAACGTAGAGGTCACAACCGTTCGCAGGTATCGTTGTACCGTTGTTCTTGTAGTAGAGATTAGTAGCATCTTGTGTGATCTCTAACGAGGTTGGGATGGTTTCCCTTACACCGTTGCCGTTCCACTCTACCAGTACAGTAGTGCCATCCGTAAGCTTGAGAACTACGCTCTGAACACCGTAGAATCCCCAGAGGTGACCGTTCGTCTCACTTCCTTCATGGAACTTTCTATCTCTCCAGTCGACAAGTTTCTTGAGGTCTGTCAGCTTGATGAAAGAGCCGGGATCACCAACGTCTACACCATCGATAAACTTAGAGTCACCGGGTCCGGCATGGCTGATTGGACGTAAGAATACTACCTTGAACTCATCGCTGCCGTTGATATTGACCGTCAGATCTTGGCAATCGAATCCTGAACCTTCTTCGGGATCGCAATTGGCATCGATGGTCAGTATCGCGTACATCGTGTCCTTACCCAGGTTGAGCAGGTACTTAGCCAAGTTAGAACCGTGGTTATAGGTCAAGAAGTCTTGAGCAGCCGTGTTCACCGCACCTGTAGTAGTAGTTGAGGTATGATCAGTGATCCAAGCTACCTTCACGGCAACTCCACCGTTATAGGTCGGAGTAGAAGCCCACAGTACAGTTCTGTCGCTAGGATCTACGGAAACGGTGATTTCACTACCATCTTCATACTTCAAGCCCTTGATTTGCTTGTCAGTATCGGCGAACCTGTAGCGGTACCATACGTACTCTTCACCCAGCTTGAGTTGTCCTCTAGAGTGCGTCTTGAACGCGGCGTTCAGGTTATTCTTGAACGTGCAGTTATCCGGGTTGTCATCGCTCGTAGAGGTCGGTACGGCCACGTTGTGCTTGATATAGGTGAAGTTTTCATCCCAGTATATCTGCTGGAAGTCCTCTTCAGTCAAATCAATGGTCGGAGCCCTCAGTTCACCGTAGAAGTAGATCACGATGTTCGGTCCAATATTATCAAGCGGTGTAATTACCACCTTGCTGGTTACCTTAGCGTACTCGGTTTTCCAGTCGAAGTCCTCTTCGGGGCAATCGCACGGGCTAACGGTCCACAGTGGCTTATCGGTAGTTAATTGGGTATCGGCGTCAATATCCCAGGAGAAGGTACCTACCAACTGAGAATCATCAACGTTGGTGTAGATCGTACTACTTGTACCCACGTAGCGCTGCTTGAAGATCTCCTTAGAGATACCCAGCACGTTGTAAACTTGCGTGTTCATCTCTTCGGTGGTCAACGTGGCGGTCAGCGGCTCGCAACCTACGTTGAAACCTTCAGCGTTGATAACGATTTCAAGGTCTTCGAGAGAATCCTTAACAATCTTGATATTGATGAACGCCTCGCTTAACACGCAGTCGTCACCGTAGATCAGGCGAACGCGTACGATAGGCTCACGGCCAATAGCGGCACCCTGTGCAGGCTCAGTGTAAACTTTAGCCTCAACGGTACCCATCTCGGTGTTTTTCAGATCTATAAACTGCTGCTGGTCGGTTTTGCTACCTTGAAATTCGTAAACGATGGTCTCATCGTTACTGTCAAGCAGTTCGAACTCCCACTTCATGTTGTAAGCATAGGGATCGAACACGTTGGGTGCTTTATTCCCATCAAGCAAGGAAACGTACTCGCATAAGTGAGTTTTATCGGCAGCCGTCTCGGAAAGACCTGCCCTTACGTAGTCTACCAGGTCGATGGTCTGACCCTCTTGCATCACTACGTAGCTAAGCGGGTGATTTGCATTGTCATTCGCACCCAACTTGGCGGCATAGTAATTTGTTACAGTTTCGTCAGATGTAGCAAAGTCACCCACCCAGTAGGACTCGGGAGTTGACCCGGCGGGAGCTTTTTTCAACCCGAGGTGATCGGGCAGCGTGCGATAAATACCCGGTTTCACGTCGGGAGGCAGAACATCAAGACCATCTTGTTCTTCAGCAAGGGGTACCAAGATGTCAATCTTAGCGGCGTCAATCGGGTTGATGTGGAACTGCGCGTAGTCAGAGGTGACATACACGTCCGCACCGTTCGGCAGCATGTTTAAAGCAGCCTTGGAGTGTGGTACCTGCAGCGCGAGAACACCGTTGTTGAAGTTGGAAGTGCATGACATCTTCGTTTTCTTCTCAGCAACAGGAGCAAGAGGCTGCACGTCGTATGCTTTCGCCAGGTTCACATAGTCCACATCGTAGTCAACGAAGATTTTGCCCCTCTCAAGCTTGACATATTCTGCCGTGAAGGGGTTGTCGTAATCGTCTTCCACGCCACCCAGCCTGAACTCGGCCCAGTGCGAGGTAACTTCCAGGTTGTCCTTGTCAATCATCTCAAGCTTAAGTGCCGAGGGACTCACGTGGTACTGAGCCGGTACGGGCTTGGAGCCTAAGAAGCGAACTGTTTGACCCGGAGCGTACATGTACTCATCACCGATAGTCTCAATGCAAGGTGCGGGGGGCAGTTCAGGCGCAACAAGCGGCAGTATCTCGCAACCCCAAAAATCTTTCTCAGCCTCACCATAGTTGAAAATCATGGGGCGGAACTCGAGCGACTCAACGCCTTTGATGTAGAGCTCGGGGTAGAACACCAGGCTGGTGAGTACCTTCGCACCGAGGATGTACGGGCCATCAAGACCTTCCACGTTGTACAAAGCGACAGTACCGTTATCCGGGTTCCAGACTGCCGTGATGGTACCTTCGGGCAACCAGGCTATGTCTGTGGCCGTATCGGTTGCAGGATCGGTATTGGGATCGATCTTGTGCCAGAACCCATCCTCGTTGGGCACGTAATAGACGCCATCGGCACCGTCAGCACCGTCGGCACCTTTCTCGCCATCGGCACCATCGGCACCCTTAGAGGCCATACCGGTATCTTCGCCGTCGATAAACCAGTTGCCGTTGTCACCAATCGTGATCACGGAACCGTCGGCACCGGCGGCACCGTCCTTACCATTCTTACCATCCTCACCGTTGGTAATCTTGTAGTTCTGACCGTTGCTAAGGGTAATGGTAATGCCACCGCCATCCGAGGTAACGTTAGTGATAACGGCTCCCCCATCGATCTTGCTCTGGATACCATTCAAGGCCTGCTGGAGGTTACCAATTTTGCTTTCAAGACTGCTGATGTCATCATCATAGTCCTTACAGCCGGTAAATGCTACGAAAATAGCAAGAACCGCAATGACTAATAAATTTAATGGATTTTTTTTCATATACGAAAAATTTAGTAAATAAAAAGTTGATAATGAATTCACTTGTATCGTTAAAGTTTCACGTGTTACCTTACACATCGTATTGCTTTTTCACTTCATAGACGCGAAGCTACAAAAAACCAAATTAACTTGCAACAACTTTTAAAGCTTTTTTTACTCAAAAACCAAGCTTAGGTGGCAACCAACGAGCCACACGCACTTAAACTCGCCCCAAAGATAGTTGCTTTTTTCATACCGACAAACATTTTGCGAAAAAAAAATTAATTTCTCGCGTACCAAGACCAAAAAAGCCGCGTTTTTGTGCCCGCGCCGCACCTGCACGCCTTCACGGGAGGGTATACCATATATTATATAGGTACACAATAGGGTGACGCAGGCCACGCCACCCACCCGTCTTCCACGCGCTTCGAATTACAAAAATAGTAAAAAGAACGAAAAAAGGAAAATTAAACGGGAAAAAAACGCGTTCGCGATCAATTTGATCGTGAAACCGCCCCGTTCATTGGAACGATGGCCGAATGTCACGCGTAATGAAACCGCTTCAACGCTATTTTATCCCTGGCGAAGCTCGCGCGTTCTTCCTCCAAGTCGTACACGCGCTGTAGCCGCAGCCAGAAATCGGCTTTGCCACCGAACACGGCTTCAACGCGAAGCGCGATATTAGGCGTGATGCTGCCCCGCCTATTTAATATCTTGGATAACGTGAGCCTAGATACCTGCAATAAGTCTGCCGCTTGTCCAACGGTGATTCCCGTTGGTTTTATAACATCTTCACGCAATATCTCTCCCGGGTGGACGTGTATATCTTTATGTTTAAGCATATTGTTACGTTTTTAGTGGTAATCTATTAAATCTATATCGAAAGCATTTTTGCTCGCGTTATCGAATCTAAATATGATACGCCAATTCCCCATTACCGTTATAGCCCAAAATCCTTTTAAATCGCCTTTTAATGGATGTGGCCGCAGAAACGGAAGGTCTCTCAAATCATCAGGCACTTGTTCTAACACGTCAATAATGGTTAATAAACGTTCGATTTTGGGTACCATCAACGGGGGTAACTTGCTTTTATCTCCCTTGACCCAAAGCAATTTCAACCCTTTATGTTTTATTGAACGTATCATTCTATTTTTAGATACCGCAAATATACGATATACATTTTGATTAACAAAGAAAAAACATGATATTTATACATTTATGCAATTTGAATGCAAATATACATAAAATAGCGGGATTCGCGATTATTCCCCGCGTTCTTAACTTTATCCCGAATTTAGCCCCTCTTGTTTTAATGTTTGTTAACCTTGGAGTGTTTTAACATTCATGGCTAATGCGTACATTTGTACACGAAAATGTTATAACATGGGCGAGCAATGAAAACATCTATCATTCAAATAGGGAACAGTAGGGGTATCATCATCCCAAGTAGGATATTGCGGAAATGTAAGTTGTCGCTAAAATCGGCTGTCGAGATCGGGTATGATGACGATGGGGTCATTACCATAAAACCGCTGCCCCGACAAGGGTGGGCAGAGACCGCCCAACAGATGTCGCAGTCCAAAGACGATACGCTGTTGATGGGCGATCTGTTTAAGGATGAAAATGTAGACGGGTGGGCATGGGACGAGAAATAAACCAATACGACATCTTCTGGGTTTCATTAGACCCCACGATGGGCAGCGAGATCGCCAAAAAAAGGCCCGGCGTTGTAGTCAGCCCAAACGAGCTGAACGAGCATCTACGAACGATCATCATCGCCCCGCTTACCTCAACGATAAAAAATTACCCTTTCCGGGTTAACTGTGCCGTGGGTGGCAAACAGGGGAGCATCGCCCTTGACCAAATTAGAACAATTGATAAGGCACGGATCAGCACTTACATGGGACACCTGAGACCGTCAGAAATTGAATCGGTCAAGTCGGTGCTTATGGAGATGTTTAGCTGAAACTTTTTACCTTTTCTAACCACGTGACTATGGACAGACGAAAATTCATTAGGACGGGTAGCCTGGCATTAGCCGGAACGGTTACCGTGCCAACACTGGCCTCGGCCCTGCCCGGGACGAAAGGCGAAGCGGCTACTTTGGTAGTGCCGCCCACCGGCTCAAAAGGGGGCGTGGCGGCCGCCATGGAGCACTTCGGGGTGACCGACGCCGATATCCGGAAAACGATGACCGCGGCGCTCGAGAAGGGGGGTGACTACGCCGACCTCTTCTTCGAACACACCTTCAGCAACAGCGTGGCGCTGCAAGATGGCGCGGTGAACCGAAGCCAATCGAACATCGACTTCGGGATGGGGGTGCGGGTACTCAAGGGCGACCAAACAGGTTACGCGTACATCGAGAACGTGACGCTCAACGAGATGGTGAACGCGGCGCGCACGGCGGCACGGATCGCCGAGGGGGGCACCACGGTCAGCCCGGTGGCGCTAACCGAGAAGCGGCTGAAAAGCAACTACTACCCCGTGACAACGCCGTGGGAAGAGGTGGTGCTGAAAGAGAAGACACCCTACCTGCAAAGGCTGAACGACCGGATCTTCGCGCTCGACAAGCGGGTGCAAAAGGTGTCGGCATCGCTGAACGACAGCACGTCGCACGTGCTGTTCTGCAACTCCGAGGGGGTGAGCTACTACGACTACCGCCCCATGGTGACGCTGAACGCGGTCTGCATCATGGAGGAGAACGGGAGGTTCGAGAACGGCCACGCCGGGAGAGCTTACCGGCAAGGGTTCGAGTTCCTAACGCGGGACGTGGTGGAACTCATCGCCCGGGAGGCGGTAGAGCGGACCTCCATCCTGTTCCGGGCAATCAAGCCCAAGGGGGGTGAGATGCCGGTAGTGATGGGCGCGGGGGGCTCGGGGATACTGCTGCACGAGGCGATTGGCCACGCGTTCGAGGCCGACTTTAACCGGAAGAACATCTCCATCTTCTCCGACCAGCTGAACAAGAAAATTTGTAACGAGCATATCAACGTGGTAGACGACGCCACCATCCCCTTTAACCGGGGGTCGGTGAACGTGGACGATGACGGTACGCCGGGGCAGAAAACCTATATCGTCAGGGAGGGGGTGCTCACCAGCTTCCTGCACGACCGGGTGAGCGCGCAACACTACGGGATCCCCTCCACCGGGAACGGCCGGCGCGAATCGTTCCGCCACATGCCCATGCCGCGCATGCGGGCTACCTACATGGAGGCGGGCAACGTGAAGGAGGCAGAGATCATCGAAACGGTCAAGAACGGCATCTTCGTGGACACCTTCACCAACGGGCAGGTGCAGATAGGGGCGGGCGACTTCACCTTCTTCGTGAAGTCGGGCTACCTCATCGAGAACGGGAAGCTCACCCGACCCATCAAAGACGTGAACATCATCGGGAACGGGCCCAAGGCGCTGGCAGATATCACCATGGTAGCCGATAACGACGCGATTGACAACACGAGCTGGACCTGCGGCAAGAACGGACAGTCCTGCCCGGTGACCTGCGGGATGCCCTCGGCGCTGGTGAGCAAACTGACCGTGGGCGGGGAGAGTTAACGTGGATGGAGAGTATGGAACAAACGAAACGAAACAATGATAGCAAACGAATATAAAGAACTGGCCCGATGGGCGATGGGGCAGGCACTGAAAAACGGGTGCCAAGCGGCCAAGGTGTCGCTCAACCAGGGCTCAAGCTCGTCGTTCGAGCTGCGCGACGCCAAGATGGACACGCTGCAACAGTCGGCGCAAAGCAGGATGAGCCTCTTCCTCTACGTGGATGGCCGCTACGGGACCTACTCCACCAACCGGCTGGATAAGGGGGAACTGGAGCGGTTCATCGCGAACGGAATCGAGTCCACCCGCTTCCTGGCGAAAGACGAGGCGCGGGTATTGCCGGACGAGGCACGCTACTACAAGGGGGGCAAGCCCGACCTGCAGCTGCTGGACCCGAACCTGAGCGCCTTGAGCCCCGACGAGAAGGTGGCCATGGCACGGGCCGTGGCCGAAGAGGCGATGGGGAAAGACCCGCGGATCATCTCGGTGGAGTCGTCGTACGGCGATGGCGATAGCTTCAGCTACCTGATCACCAGCAACGGGTTCGAGGGCGAAACGGCCGGCTCGTCGTGCTCGCTCGCGGCCAGCGTGGCCGTGAGGGGCGAAGGGGAGGCACGGCCCTCCTCCTACTGGTACGAATCGTCGATCCACCTCGATGGGCTAATCCGCGAGGGGATCGGGACAAAGGCGCTGGAGCGCACCCTGCAGAAGATCGGGCAACGGAAAACCAAGTCGGGAAAGTACACCATGGTGGTAGACCCGATGAACTCGGCGCGGCTGCTACGACCCCTGCTGAACGCCATCACCGGTTCGGCCCTGCAGCAGAAGAACTCGTTCCTGCTGGACAGGCTGGGGCAGAAGGTGGGGAGCGACAAGCTCACGCTGGTAGACGAGCCGCACCTGATGGGCGCGCCGGGCGCCCGCTACTTCGATGGCGAAGGGGTGGCTACCGAGCGCCGGGTGGTGTTCGAGCAAGGGGTGCTGAAAACCTACTACATCGACACCTACAACGCGAAGAAGATGGACACCGAGCCTACCATCTCGGGACCATCGGTACTGCTGCTGAAAACCGGGGGGAAAGACCTTAACGGGCTGGTGGCAAACCTGGAGCACGGCATCCTCGTTACCGGCTTCAACGGCGGGAACTGCAACAGCTCAACCGGCGACTTCTCGTACGGGATAGAGGGATTCCTCGTGGAGAACGGCGCGCTCACCACGCCACTCGCCGAGATGAACGTCACCGGCAACATGATCGACCTCTGGAACGGGCTCGCCGAAACGGGGAACGACCCGCGGCTCGACTCGTCGCTCCGCGTCCCCTCCCTCCTCTTCGAGGGGGTTGACTTTAGCGGGCTGTAACGGCACGAACAGAGAATAAAAGGCTTATAACCGCATGAACGAATCGTCAGACAAGTTTTCAGATGAAAGGCTGGCCCCGATGCACACGGCAGAGCATATCCTGAACCAAACCATGGTGAGGATGTTTGGCTGCCCCCGCTCGAAGAACACCCACGTGGAGCGTAAGAAGAGCAAGTGCGACTACCTGCTACAAGAGCCGCCCACCGCCGAGCAGATCGCTGAAATCGAGGAGCGGGTGAACCGGGTGATCGCCCAAAACTTACCGGTTACGGTCTCCTTCATGACCAAAGAGGAGGCAAGGGGAAAGATAGACCTCTCCAAACTACCCCCCGAGGTGGCCGAGCCGTTACGGGTTGTCCACGTGGGCGACTACGATGCATGCGCCTGCGTGGGGACGCACGTTGAAAACAGCGGGGAGATAGGTCGTTTCACCATCAGTAGCAGCAGCTATGCCAACGGCATTTGGAGGGTGAGGTTCAAGGTTCCATACACTGAAACATAAAAATAAAAATAAAAATAAAATAACTTAACTTTCGCATGAAAAAAGTAACGCACCTTATGGTAATCGCCCTGCTTTTAACGACATACAGCGGGCATCTGGCCGCTCAGTACACTCAGCAAGCGTTCGAAGTGGACCTTTGGCCTAACGGTCTCCCCAACACGAACGGGGTAGACCACCTGCCTTACGACGATGAAACGCGTAACTACAAGCCCGGCTTGCGGGTCTTCCTCCCGGCGGAAGAGGTGGCCACCGGCCGTGCCGTGATAGCCTGCCCGGGTGGCGGGTATCACGGGCTGGCTTATGACCATGAAGGGTATGATTGGGCACCCTTTTTCAACAAGCTGGGGATAGCCTACGCGGTGCTTAAGTACCGCATGCCCCGGGGCAACCGGGAGGTGCCGTTCTCCGACGCCGAGGAGGCATTCCGGGTGGTTAAAGAGAACGCGGCAGCGTGGCGTATCAACCCCGATGATGTAGGGATAATGGGGTCATCCGCCGGCGGTCACCTGGCGGCTACCGTCGCCACGCGTAGTAAACCGGAGCTGCGACCGGCATTCCAACTCCTCTTTTACCCGGTGATAACGATGGACGAGACCTTCACGCATATGGGGTCGCGCCATAACCTCCTGGGTGAAGAGGTATCCCCCGAACTGGAGGCTCTATACTCGAACGAGAAACAGGTTACCACTACTACACCAAGGGCATTGATCCTCTTTTCGGATGATGATGGCGGCGTGCCCCCCATTAACGGGGTATATTACTACCTGGCCCTGAAGAGACAGGCCGTCCCCGCCTCGCTCTACATCTACCCCTCGGGCGGCCACGGCTGGGGGTACCGGGAAGATTTCAAGTACCATAAAGAGCTGCTGCAAAACATCGAAGGCTGGTTAACGAGTTTCTAAACTCCCCCTTTTAGTACCCTCCTCCTTTCAGTACACTCCACCACTTTTCGCGACTACATGAGCAGCGGATAGTCGTTTATCTTAGGAAAATGTGTGTATTTGCACGTAAATGGTTGGAAAAATGTGTTCACGTGCCATTTTTTCGAACATTGATTGGCTAAAGCGGATCATTGGAAACCTGGAATGAGTACAAATAAATTTCGTATCTTTGCCCGGTTTTGTTTTAGGTGTCATGAAACCAACATGTGTAAAATAATCGTATGAAAATAAAAATACCTCAAGATTTTCAACCGGAGCTGTTTAAATCCCTCAAGACGTACAACAAGGAGAAGTTCATGGCCGACCTGATGGCCGGGCTTATCGTGGGTATCGTGGCGTTGCCGCTGGCCATCGCCTTCGGGATCGCTTCGGGTGTCACCCCGGAGAAGGGGATCTATACCGCCATCATCGCCGGCTTCATCATCTCCTTCCTGGGAGGAAGCACGGTACAGATCGGTGGACCCACCGGCGCGTTTATCGTGATCGTCTACGGTATCGTGGAGCAGTACGGCGTGCAGGGGCTCGCCATCGCCACGGTGCTGGCTGGCATGATGCTGCTGCTGATGGGCTTCATGAAGCTGGGCGCGATCATCAAGTTCATCCCCTACCCCATCGTGGTGGGCTTCACGAGCGGTATCGCGTTGACCATCTTCTCCACCCAGATCAAAGACTTCTTCGGCCTCACCACCCCGCCCCTCCCCTCGGGCTTCATCGAGAAGTGGGGGGTTTACTTCGAGCATTTCACCACCATCAACTGGTGGGCGGCGCTGATCGCCCTGTTGAGCGTGGTCATCATCGTGCTCACGCCAAAGCTCTCCCGGAAGATACCCGGGTCGCTGGTGGCCCTGGTGGTGATCACCGCCGTGGCCTACCTGCTCAAGGAGTACGCCGGCATCACGAGCATCGAGACCATTGGCGACCGATTTACCATCAACAGCGAGCTGCCCGAGATAGAGCAGATACCCATCAGCCTGGAGAGCATCCGCGTACTCTTCCCGGCGGCCTTCACCATCGCCATGCTGGGTGCCATCGAGTCGCTCCTGTCGGCCACGGTAGCCGACGGGGTCACCGGCAAGAGGCACAACTCCAACATGGAGCTGGTGGCGCAGGGGGTGGCCAACATCGTGACCCCATTCTTCGGGGGCATCCCGGCCACGGGGGCGATCGCGCGCACCATGACCAATATCAACAACGGGGGCAGAACCCCGGTAGCGGGTATCGTGCACGCGCTGGTGCTCCTGCTGGTCGTCCTCTTCCTGGGCGACCTCACCCGCCACATCCCCATGGCCTGCCTGGCCGGCGTGCTGGTGGTGGTGGCCTACAACATGAGCGAGTGGCGCATATTCGTCTCGCTCGTGAAGCAGTCCAAGGCCACCCGCGCCGTGCTGCTGACCACCTTCCTCCTCACCGTGATCTTCGACCTCACCATCGCGATCGGGGTGGGATTGCTGCTCGCCGTCTTCTCGTTCCTCAAGCGGATGAACGAGGCCACGCAGGTATCCCGCACCACGGGCAGCATCAACATGAGCAAGGAGATGGAGTCGACCTCGGGTGAATTCAGGGAGGAGATCCTGCACCTGCCCAACGGCGTGGAGGTGTACGAGATCGAGGGTCCCTTCTTCTTCGGGGTAGCCAACAAGTTCGATGAGGTGATGCGCGATATCCACGGGAAGTCGCATATACGCATTATCCGGATGCGCAAGGTGCCGTTTATCGACTCGACGGGCCTGAACAACCTCGAAACGCTCTGCCGCAACTCGATAAAAGAGAAGAAACAGGTGATCCTGTCGGGGGTAAACAGCGATGTGCGAGAGAAAATCGAACAGTCGGCCATCCCCGGTATCATAGGGCAGGAAAATATTTGCGACAACATCCACCTGGCAGTGGAACGGGCGGTGCAGATCGATAACGAGCTAAAAGAAAAACAGCAGGAACATGCCTAACCCGCCCCATCCACCCGGCGACTGGCTTCCCGGCGACCGCCTAACAGGCGACCGTCTACCTACCGACTGGCTTCCCACCACCCTGAAGGAGGTGAAACGACGGGGATGGGACTATATCGACGTGATCCTCTTCGCGGGGGACGCGTACGTGGATCACCCTTCATTCGGCACGGCGGTGATCGGGCGACTCCTCGAAAGCGAGGGACTCCGCGTGGCCATCGTACCCCAACCCAACTGGAGGGACGACCTGCGGGACTTCAAGAAGCTGGGCATACCCCGCCTCTTCTTCGCGGTGACCGCCGGCGTGATGGACTCGATGATCAACCGCTACACCGCCAACAAGCGGCTCCGCTCCAACGACGCGTACACTCCCGACGGTCGTCCCGATATGCGGCCCGACCGGGCAGCCACCGTCTACTCCCGCGTATTGAAAAAACTTTACCCAGACACCCCCCTCCTCTTGGGTGGGGTGGAGGCCTCGTTGCGGAGGGTGACCCACTACGACTACTGGGACGATAAGCTGCACCCCACTATCCTGGCGGATACGGGAGCCGACCTGCTCATCTACGGGATGGGGGAACTCCCCTTGAAACAGGTGGTACGTGAACTACGCGAAGGCAAGAATTTCCGGGAGATAGTTAACATCCCGCAAACCGCGTTTCTCCGCCCCAGCCACGATATCCCCGAAAACCGGTTCGGCGAAGAGGTCACCCTCTTCTCGCACGAGGAGTGCCTGGCCGATAAGCGAAAGCAGGCCGCCAACTTCCGGGTGGTGGAGGAGCAATCCAACCGGCTCAAGGCGGCCCGTATCCTGCAGGGCGTGGGCCACGAAACCGCCGTGATCAACCCCCCTTACCCCCCCATGACGGAAGAGGAGATAGACGCCTCGTTCGACCTCCCCTACACGCGGCTACCCCACCCCAAGTACAAGGGGAAACAGATCCCCGCCTACGAGGCGGTCAAGTTCTCGGTAACCCTCCACCGCGGCTGTTTCGGGGGGTGCGCCTTTTGCACCATCTCCGCGCACCAGGGTAAGTTTATCGCTTCCCGCTCCAAGCGTTCAGTCCTGCAAGAGGTGAGAAAGATCACCCAAATGGCCGACTTCAAGGGGTATATCAGCGACCTGGGCGGGCCTTCGGCCAACATGTACCGCATGCGGGGCAAGAACCCGTCGGCATGCGCAACATGCCAAAAACCCTCCTGCCTCTTCCCCACGGTGTGCCCCAACCTGAACAACGACCCTTCGGACCTGCTGGATATCTACCGGGAAGTAGACGCGCTACCGGGGGTGAAGAGGTCGTTTATCGGGAGCGGCGTGCGTTACGACATGCTGCTGCACGAGAGCGATGACAAGAAAATCAACAACGCCAACCGCGCCTACATCCGCGAGCTTATCACGAACCACGTTTCGGGAAGGCTCAAGGTGGCCCCGGAGCACACCTCTCACAAGGTCCTAACCATCATGCGCAAGCCCTCGTTCAATCGTTTCCTGCAGTTCAACGCGATCTTTAACCGCCTCAATGAAAAACAGCGCCTGAACCAACAGCTTATCCCCTACTTTATCTCGTCGCACCCCGGCTGCACCGACGAGGATATGGCCGAACTGGCCGCCGAAACCAAAAGACTGAACTTCAGGCTGGAACAGGTACAAGACTTCACCCCCTCGCCCATGACGCTGGCCACTGAGATCTACTACACCGGGGTCCACCCCTACACCATGGAACCGATCTACACCGCGAAAACAAAAGCAGCGAAAAACGGGCAACGGGAGTTCTTCTTTTGGTATGACCCCAAGCGACGACAGCAGGTTATCAAGCGGCTAAGACAAATGAAAAGAGCCGATTTAATAAAAAAACTGTACGGCTAACCCTGCCCATTGCCTCTCGTACCGCTATTTAATTTGGTGAAAACAATAAAACCGTACGGTTAAGAAAAAGTCGGGTTAAGTTAACCGGTTGCCAAGTAGAGAGCAAAACCGCACCACATCGTTAAACCTTGTTAAACTTCGCCTTTTCTTTAATTTTCATGCAGCGTTTTCCCGATTACTGCATCTAACAGATAGTGAAAGGGCAAACTTTCGCGTGTTGGCTTATCGCGATATTTACTTATAAAAATGTAGGCAAAACGGCCGCGGAAGTTGGGTGAAAAGAGAAAACGGCAATGAAGAAAATTAACTGGGTAATCGCTTCGTTATTAATGGGTGTCCTGCTTGTCTCGCTCTCCTGCGATGATAAGTCCCGTTCGCTCGGGAACTTCGGCATCGATATCGCCACGGTAATCCCCGAAGGCGATAACGCCTACTCGCTGCTCCTCGATAACGGGAAGCGCCTGTGGCCGGCAGCCTCCGCGACCCGGTATGCCCCCACGCCCGGCCAACGGGTGTTTTTGAACTATACCATCTTATCGGAGGAGATGACAGGGTACGACCACTACGTGCGGGTGAACGACATGTGGAATATCCTCACGAAAAAGGCGATCGAGCTGAACGCCCAAAATGCAGACAGCATAGGAAACGACCCGGTGAAGGCCAACGCGATGTGGGTGGGGGGCGATTACCTGAACGTGTCGTTCATGTTTAACTACGGGGGCATGCAACCCCACGCGATCAACCTGGTAAATAACCAACTGGAACCCGGGAGCGATTCGAAAACGATTAACCTGGAATTCAGGCACAACGCGTACTATAGCCACTCTTCAAAGCTGTACGAGGGATTCGTCTGTTTCGATCTGAGACCGTTGCGGGTAGAGAATGCCGACTCGGTGAAACTCTCCATAAAGGTGAAAGAGTGGACAGGCAACAAGATATACGACGTGGTATACAGGTACAACCAGCAAACGGGAACCACCCGCGCTGAAATGCCGATACCTGTTATCTCGTCAAACCAATACTATTGATAAAAGTAAAAACCACAACCGAGTTTAGTTCTATTTCTTATATGACTTTTTGATTTTCCAAACACCGGGCGGACTCTGTGAAGAGCCCGCCCGGTCACCTTTTGTTCAGCCCCCCACCCGTAGCATACCCCTGCTATACCCCTGCTATGCCCCTGTTATACCCCTGCTATACCCCTGTTATACCCCTGCTATGCCCGTGTTATGCCCGTGTTATGTTAACCCCACGTCAACGAAGCCCAACTTTCTATAAACTATCCTATCAACCGCGAAAACATGTTGCAAAACATGTTTATTTATTTTTTTTGCTGCCCGTGGAACCTTACCTTCGCCTGATTACGGCATAAAAAACGAGTCCGTCATCTTACGACCTATATTACTATCTATATCAATACAATAAAACAATAAAAATATGAAGAAGTATCCTAAAATCGGGATTCGCCCCGTTATTGACGGGCGACAGGGAGGCGTTAGGGAGAGCCTCGAAGAGAAAACGATGGCGCTGGCGAACGCGGTGGCCCAATTAATCAGCAGCAACCTGAGGAACGGCGACGGGTCGCCCGTGGAGTGCGTGATAGCCGATGGCACAATTGGCCGCGTAGGCGAAAGCGCGGCTTGCGCGGAGAAGTTCGAGCGGGCAGGGGTTGGTTCCACCATTACCGTCACCTCCTGCTGGTGCTATGGCACCGAGACCATGGACATGAATCCCCACTACCCGAAAGCGGTATGGGGCTTTAACGGTACGGAACGACCGGGAGCCGTCTACCTGGCAGCCGTGTTGGCCGCGCACGCCCAGAAAGGGTTGCCCGCTTTCGGCATCTACGGGCGTGATGTGCAGGACCTGGACGACAACAGCATCCCTGAAGAGGTGGCAGAAAAACTACTCCGCTTCGCACGCGCGGCGCAAGCCGTGGCCACCATGCGCGGGAAGTCGTACCTCTCCATCGGCAGCGTCTCGATGGGTATCGCGGGATCCATGGTCAACCCTGACTTTTTCCAGGAGTACTTCGGCATGAGGACCGAGTCGGTCGATTCCACCGAGATACTGCGAAGGATCAACGAAGGCATATACGACAAAGAGGAGTTCGCGAAGGCGATGGCCTGGACGGAGAAATATTGCAAACCGAACGAGGGAACGGACTTCAACTCTGAAAAGAAGGCCAAATCGCGTGAGGCGATGGATGCCGACTGGGAGTTCGTGGTAAAGATGACCCTCATCATCCGGGACCTGATGACGGGCAACAAGAAGCTCCAGGAGATGGGCTTCAAGGAGGAGGCCATCGGACATAACGCGATCGCCGCCGGGTTCCAGGGACAACGGCAGTGGACCGACTTCCTGCCAAACGGCGACTTCTCGGAGGCGATCCTCAACAGTTCGTTTGACTGGAACGGGATACGCGAAGCGTTCACGGTCGCTACCGAAAACGACGCCCTTAATGGTGTCGCGATGCTGTTTGGCCACCTGCTGACCAATACCGCCCAAATATTCTCCGACGTCCGCACCTACTGGAGCCCCGAGTCGGTCAAACGGGTCACCGGTAAAGAGCTCACCGGCAAGGCAGCCAACGGCATCATCCACCTGATCAACTCGGGATCGACCACCCTTGACGGGACCGGGAAGCAGCGCCGCGACGGGAAGCCGGCGATGAAACCGTTCTGGGAGATAACGGAAGAGGAGGTGAAAGCGTGCTTGGCGGCCACCACCTGGTTCCCGGCCAACCGGGACTACTTCAGAGGGGGCGGCTACTCCTCCAACTTTTTAACGGACGGCGGGATGCCCGTAACCATGAGCCGGCTGAACCTGGTGAAGGGACTGGGGCCGGTGTTGCAGATCGCCGAAGGGTGGACCGTGGATATCGACCCCGAAATTCACAAGATACTTCACGAACGGACCGATAAGACCTGGCCTACCACCTGGTTTGTACCCCGGTTGAACGATACGCCCCCCTTTAAGGATGTCTACTCGGTGATGAACGAGTGGGGAGCCAACCACGGGGCTATCAGCTACGGCCATATCGGGGCGGACCTCATCACGCTCGCCTCGATGCTGCGCATCCCGGTCTGCATGCACAACGTGGAGGGAGAACCCTTCCGGCCGAAAGCATGGGGCTCATTCGGCATGGACAAGGAGGGGGCCGACTTCCGGGCTTGCAAAAATTTCGGACCCATCTACAAGTAACTGACAGACACCAACGCGGTGGCGGGATGGCTATTAGCGCCATCCCGCCACTTGGTTAATTCCTACACTAATGAATAATACAAAACTTCCGCTACTGAAGCATAACGGCGTTAACTACCTGGTGCCGTTTATCATTATCACCGCCTGTTTCGCCTTATGGGGCTTTGCCAACGATATTACCAACCCCATGGTGAAGGCGTTCTCGAAGATCTTCCGGATGAACGTTACGCAAGGGGCGCTGGTGCAGTTGGCCTTTTACGGGGGCTACTTCGCCATGGCGTTCCCCGCCGCGATCTTCATCAAGAAATTCTCCTACAAATCGGGTATCCTGCTGGGGCTGGCGCTCTACGCCACGGGGGCATTCCTCTTCTTCCCGGCGAAGATGACGGGCAACTACTACCCGTTTCTCGTGGCTTACTTCATCCTCACCTGCGGCCTCTCGTTCCTCGAAACCAGCGCCAATCCCTACATATTGACCATGGGACCTGAGGAGAACGCGACGCGCAGGCTCAACCTGGCACAAGCGTTTAACCCCATCGGCTCGCTGTTGGGTATGTTCGTCGCCATGAACTATATCCAGGCCCGCCTGAACCCGATGAGTACCGCTGAACGGGCCTTGCTCTCCGATTCGGAGTTCGAGGCGATGAAGCAGTCCGACCTGTCGATCCTTATCTCGCCCTACCTGGCTATCGGCCTCGTGGTACTGTTGATGTTCCTGATCATCCTGATTACCAAGATGCCCAAGCACGCGGACAAGGATAAAACGTTGGACTTCTGGGCCACGATAAAGCGCATATTCTCCATTCCCAATTACCGCCAAGGGGTGATCGCGCAGTTCTTCTACGTGGGCGCGCAGATCATGTGCTGGACCTTTATCATACAGTACGGTACCCGTGTCTTCATGGCCGGGGGGATGGAGGAGCAGGCGGCCGAAGTGCTCTCCCAGAGATACAACATCTTGGCGATGATACTCTTCTGCACAAGCCGCTTTATCGCTACCTACCTGATGAAGTTCTTTAACCCCGGCAAAATGTTGCGCACGTTCGCCATCGGGGCGGGTCTCTTGACGGTGGGTGCGATCCTCTTCCAAAACGTGTGGGGGGTCTACTGCCTGGTCGCGGTGTCGGCCTGCATGTCGCTCATGTTCCCCACCATCTACGGCATAGCCCTGAAAGGGATGGGCGAGGATGCCAAGTTTGGTGCGGCGGGACTGATCATGGCCATCCTGGGAGGGTCGGTACTACCCCCACTCCAAGCCTCTATCATCGACCTGGGAACCATTGGAAAACACTTCCCGGCGGTGAACGCCTCGTTTGTCCTGCCCCTCATATGTTTTGTCGTGGTGGGCTGGTTCGGAACGCGCACGTACAAAAGGGGTAAGAGAAGCTGAAACCGTAAGGTGACCCTACTTAAAAGGGAACACGTTTAAAGAGAACCACGCTTAGAATATTCACGAGAATATACAGGGTTTATTGTTCGCTGGCTTGACCTCAGGCTGACGGGTTAATTTAATGAATCAACCTGTAAGTTTAACATTTAGCCATTAAATAATTCAATAATTTAATATATTAGCTTGGTAAATTTTAAATAGGCTATTTTTGTCGCATATCTGATTTATTTATAAAACAGATTGATTTGACACACTAACTAAAACAGAAGTGAAGAATGAAAAAAAGTAATTTGATCAAGTGGAAAGGATTGTTTTTCACCTTTGCGTGGATGTTGTCTTTGGCGATGTTCGCGCAAAACATCACCGTGAGGGGTACCGTCCTCGACGCGTATAACGAACCGGTGATTGGTGGGACAGTCATCGAGGCGGGGAACCCGTCTCATGGAACCATTACCGATATTGACGGTAACTACGTGATTAGCGATGTTCCATCCAACGCGTCCCTGCAGTTCAGCTACGTGGGGATGAAAACCCAAGTTGTCCCCATCAACGGGAGAACCACCATCGACGTGGTACTTGAAACCGACTCCGAGATACTGGATGAGCTGGTAGTAACGGCGTTAGGTATGAAGCGCGCGGAGAAGGCCCTGGGTTACGCCGTTACCGAACTGAAGGGCGACGAGTTGGTCACGAACATCATCAACCCCGTGGCCGCCCTGCAAGGGAAGGTGGCGGGCGTTGAAATCGCCCAATCAGACGGTGGCATGTTCGGATCGACCAAGATACTGATTCGCGGGTCGTCCACCCTGGGGAAAAATAACCAGCCCATCTACGTGGTAGATGGCGTGATCCTCGACAACGCCATATCCAACTCGGGCGATGCCGACTGGAGTCAATCGGCCAACGACTACGGTAACGAGCTCAAGAACCTGAACCCGCAAGACTTCGCGACGGTATCGGTCCTGAAAGGTGCCGCCGCGACGGCGTTGTACGGCTCCAGGGGACTCAACGGCGCGGTGGTGATCACCACCAAGAGTGGACAGGCACGGGAGGGCCTTGGCATACAAGTTTCACAAACCTTTGGTACCGACTACGTCTACAAGCAACCGAGGATGCAAAACGTGTATGGCGATGGCGGGATGGCGGGTTACGTGAATTATGGAGCAACCAAGCCTGACGGCTCCTACTACATTTTCGACAACCAAAGGCAGTTCATGTTGAACGCGGAAGGCAAGCCCTCGCACATGGGACCACGGCAAGGACTCGGTTACGGTCCCGCCTTCGACGGTTCGCAAGTGGAGTACTACGACAAGACCTACAGGCCCTACTTGCCGGTGAAAAACAACTTCAAGAACACCTATGACTTAGGATTTAACTCCAACACCAACGTGGCCATCAGCGGCGGAAACGAGCGAACCACGTTCTACAGCTCGCTGGGTCACCTGTACAGCCAGGGCACGCTGCCTAACAACGACTTCAGGAGGTTGTCCCTGTTGACGAAGGCTTCGCACGACATCACCGACCGGGTGAACCTCGAGGCCTCGCTCTCGTTCGCCAACTCCATGCCGAGAAACGCCCAGCCCAATATTGGTGAGTTCTTTGTAGACGGAACCTGGTCCCGCGCCTATGACCCCGACCTGCTGAAAAACAAGTACAAGGGAGAACACGGCGGGCTGGCAAACACATCGTACGGGGACATCTACGGATCGATACCGGGAAGAGGCGTGTGGTGGAGCATTTACGAAAACGATTACAGGAGAAAAGAGACTTCGGTACGTCCCGCGTTAACACTGCGGACAAAGCTAACCAACTGGTTGGATTTCACCCTCGAGGGGATTTACAACTACTACTACACGCGGGATGAGAACAAGCAGCTGGGTTCGGGGTACGCCAACGATGGCGGCTACTACTCGCTCTCGCAATACACGAAAGAGCAGACCAACCTTTACGGGACTTTAAACGCCCTGCACTCGTTCGGCGATTGGACCGTGAGCGGCTTCCTACGGGGTGAGTTCTTCAACACCATTGAACAGTACAACCGCCAAAACACCAACGGGGGATTGGTCGTGCCCGGGCAGTACTTCATCGGCAACTCGAAAGAGAACGTGGGCTACGACGGGTACATAGGTGGAGAAAAAAGAATGTACTCCATCTCCTCGCAAGTGAGCGCGAGCTGGGGCGATCAGATCTTCGTGGACGTAACGGGACGTAACGACTGGTCATCGGCACTGGTCTACTCGAACGCAACCGGTACCTTCTCCTACTTCTACCCCTCGGTATCGGGATCGTGGTTGGTGAACAACACGTTTGATATGCCCAACTGGATTGACCTGCTGAAGGTACGCGGTTCATGGGCGCAAGTGGGGAACGACACCAGCCCCTACATCATCAACACCGCCTACTCTATCGGTACCTCCAGCACGTTGAACGGGAAAACCTATTCGCTGGATCTCCCCTCCACGGTGTACGACGCCCACCTGAAGCCGGAACGCAAGAACGCGTGGGAGGTGGGTATCGACTGGCGCATCCTCAATAACCGGATTAACCTCGACGTGGCCTACTACAAGGAGAATACCTACAACCAGATCATGTCGATCAAGGTACCCTACGTTTCAGGGATCAGCAACCAGTACATCAACGCGGGGAACATCCAGAACCAGGGGATCGAGGTGCTCCTCAACACGGTGCCCTATAGCAGCCGCGACTGGGAGTGGAGCCTCGACTTCACCTACACCAGGAACGAAAACAAGATCATCTCGCTCCACGAAAACGTGGCCGACTGGATCAACCTGGATGGCTCACCCGATTACGGGAACTACAGGATTGGTTCCGTGGCACGAAAAGGTGAATCATACGGGATCCTGATGTCTGACTCGAAGAAAGCGATCGACGAGAAAACGGGATTGCCCATCCTGGGGTGGTCGGATTCTCGCAGGTTCGCCTTCTACCGCCGCAGCGGGAAGATGGAGATCGTTGGTTCCATGATACCCGACTTCCTCGGATCGGTGGCTACCGGGCTGAGGTATAAGAATTGGAACTTGCGGGCCCTGTTCGACATGCGGTTTGGCGGGATGGTGGCCTCCTACGGCTCACGGTACGGAACGGCCTACGGCTTCACGGAAAAGTCCCTGAAATACTCGTCACCCGAGTACGGAGGACTTACCTGGACTTCCAAATTCGATAACATGACCTACAGCGACGGACTCATCCCGGAAGGGGTGATCCCGGGGGGTACCAACATCACGCAACCCGATGGAACCCAATACACCGTTGCGGAAGGAGGGGAAACCTACCAGGCGCTGTACGACAAAGGGGTAGTAGAACCCACCCACGCGTCAACATGGCACTACTTCACCAACAGCTGGGGTGACGGGGTGGTAAACGACAACTGGGTCTCCGAGCTGAACTACATCTCGTTGCGAGAGGTAACGCTTAGCTACAGCGTTCCGCAAGACATCGCGAACAAGCTGAAACTGGCCAACTTGAACTTCTCACTCACGGGAAGAAACCTGGGCTACCTGCTCAACAACATGCCTAACGGTGAAAACCCGGAGGCGGTGCGAGGCACCTCGGCTTCCGAGTTCCGCGTACGTACCTTCTCCCCGTTCACCGCGAACTTCATGTTTACTGTAAACGTTGGATTTTAAGGATATAGACATTTATTCAAACCATATAAAACGATGAAAAAAATAAAATACATTGCAACCATATTCCTGAGTGGATTGCTGCTGATCACCGCGAGCTGCAGTGATGAGATGGCGAAGATTAACTCCAATCCTTCTCAGGTTACCGAGGCAAATATCTCCTACCTGTTTGCACAAGCGGTATTTAACTTTGAGCCGGCGGGGTACTTGCTGTGGTATTACAACGCGCCCATGACCTTCAGGTGGAGCCAAATGGGCGTTCCCACGGGAGGTTACACCTCGCTCTTCACGCAGACAACCGCCACGGGTGACCAGGGAGGGCAGTATATAAACGTGCTGAAATACGCGCGGGACATCGAGGACGTTAGGTCGAACATGGAACCCGAAGAGGCGGCCAAGTACGCGAATATCGCGGCGTGCGTAGACGTGCTGACTGTCTACCTGGGAATCTTTGACAGCGACATGTATGGCGACCGCCCCTTTACCGAAGCCGCCATGGCACGGTACGGCGGAACGCTTACCCCGCGCTACGACAAGATAAAAGACCTCTACGACCTGTGGCTAACCATGCTGGACGACGCGGCCAACACCCTCGCCAACTCGACAGACCAGACATTCCCGCCCAACCAGGACGTGGTGTACAAGGGCGATGTGGCCAAATGGGCTAAGCTGGCCAACTCACTGAAGCTGAAGATCGCCGCACGGCTCATCTCGCAAGACCGGGCAAAAGCGCTGACGATAGCTTCGCAAGTAGCCTCCTCGCCAGTGGGCGTGTTGGACGGAAGCCAAGATGACTTCCTCTTTAACAAGGCAAACGCCATCACCAGAGACGACGGGGATAAGGTGTACCACTGGAACCAGGGGTTCATGAACAGTACCGCTGCCAGCCAGCGGGTAATGGACTTCATGCTCAAAAACCAGGACCCGAGGGTTCGCTTCTTCTACCGGAAGAACGGATGGAACTCAACCATCGTGCAAGGATTTTTTGATCAGGGCAAAGAGATCCCCTCCTACATCCTGGAAAACGTGAACTACAGCGAAGAAGAGGGTAAAAAAACCTTCGAGTCGTGGAAGGGATTGGGCGAACCATGGGTTCGTTACTACGGGTTACCCGTGGAGATGGACGCCGCGCAAGACGCGGAGACCTATGGCGACTACTTTGACTACTCTAACCGCTCGAAACTAAGAATCGGGGACGCGGAAAAGATCTTTACACCCTTCTCGGGATTCCAAAACGAGATGATTATCGGGCGTGTAGACTTCACGTTGCCCACCCTCCCCGAGGGACCGGTTATCCAGGACCTGGACGACAACCCTTGGTACGGCATGTACATGTCTACCTCGGAGGTAAACCTCTACTTGGCGGAGTTCAAGCTACTCGGAGCCAACCTGCCCCTAAGTGCCTCGGACTACTTCAACAAGGCGCTAAAAGCGTCGGTAGAGGAGTATGACAGGCTGGCGGAACTGAACAAGATCCCCTACTACGGCAAGACCTACGATTACGACCCGCACGAAAAGGTTATCGACTTGCAGGAGGGCGAGATTGAAACGATGATGGAAAACAGCGATTACCAGCTGACCGGTGACGCGGCACTAGACCTGGAGAAGGTGTACGTTCAGCAGCTGCTGCACTTCACCTTGTACCCGAACGAGCAGTTTGTAACGGTTCGCCGATCGGGCGTGCCCAAAACCAACTCCACGTTGATCGCGTGGGAGAACTTCCCCAACGTTCCCAATAACGCGATCCCGCGCCGGTTCGAGGTGAGTGACCCATCGAAAACCGACCTGATGTACCAGATCCTGGTCGACGCGTACCAATCGCAAGGGTTTACCCCGGGCTCAAGCCAGGATGGCACCCTGCTGAACGCCGAAAGGGTTTGGCAAGACATCAACGCCCCGCAATTTGGGGAGGGCCCGAGACAGTAACCGTTTCAACCCTTTATTGAACATCAGAGCCGGTATAGTACCGGCTCTGATCTTCTTGTTTAACGCGCTATTCCGACAACAGGACAACGAGCGTACACGTCAAGCCGGTACCTGCCCGTTAGCCCTCTGCGCGTTACTTTGAAAACAGCACAACAACTGTAAACAGGTAAGTGTACATGAACAGGAAAAAACAAGCAATACTCACCTTAACCCTGGCCTTCCTCACCCTGGCCCCCGCGGCAAACGCCCAGAAAAAGAGGATGTTACTGTACAACGAGTACGGCAGGGGGATCGTGTTGATGAAAAACGGGGCGGAAATTCAGGCGGAGCTGAACTACGACACCGCCAACAAAAACATGATGTACCTGCAGGGGGGCGATGAGATGATCCTGGTGAACGCCCACGAGGTGGACACGGTCTACATCGGCGATGGGAAGTTTATCCCCCTCAACGAGCGCTTCATGGAGGTGGTGGAATTGGCCAACGGGAAGGGCTTTATCGATTGGGCGCTTAGACTGCAACACCGGGGCAATAGGGGCGCCTACGGCCAAATCACGCAGAACAAGGTTGAGACCATTAACACGGCCTACTGGACACACCGGAAGTACAAACCGGAAACGGCCGAGGTGCTGGAAATGAGAAACAACAACGAGTACGGGTTCTTCAGGGATGGAGTGCCACTACAGTTTAAAAACGAGAAAGAGCTGGTCAGGCATTTCCCAAACCACGGGGATGCGATCAGGGGATTCATCAAAGAGAAACGGGTGGATTTCAAAAAGGTGAACGATGTGCTCGAGGTATTGAATTACTGTTTGCAACAAGGGTTCGTGCATGAACGGTCACACGGGCACGACTGGCCAGAAGTGAGAGAAGCAGGGCCAACGGCTTCCCCGGCAGAAGCATCCACCGACGAGCGGGTGAGGGAGTTACTCGGTAAAATGACGACGGAGGAGAAGATTGGCCAACTCTGCTGCCCCACCGGATGGGAAATGTACACCAAAACAGACGATGGCAACGTGGTGCCCTCGCAACTGTTCAAGGAGCGGATGAAAACGATGCCCGTGGGAGGCTTTTGGGCCACGCTACGGGCCGACCCGTGGACACGGAAAACGTTGCTGACGGGGCTTACCCCGGAGCTGGCAGCCAACGCGCTCAACCAACTGCAGAAGCATGCCGTGGAAAATACCCGGCTGGGTATCCCCCTCTTTTTCGCCGAGGAGTGCATGCATGGCCATATGGCCATCGGGACCACCGTCTTCCCTACCGGATTGGCACAAGGAAGCAGCTGGAACCCCGGGCTTATCCAAGAGATGGCAGAAGCGATCGCGCTGGAAGGCAGGCTGCAGGGAGCACATATTGGCTACGGGCCTATCCTGGACCTGGCCAGGGAACCGCGCTGGTCAAGGGTGGAAGAGACGTTTGGCGAAGACCCGGTGCTGACGGCAAAGATAGGGGCTGCTTTCATCCGTGGATTACAGGGAGATGACACCGGTGACGGGCGTCACCTATACGCTACCCCGAAGCATTTTGCAGCCTACGGGGTACCGCTCGGGGGGCACAACGGCCAAAACGCCACCATCGGTTCCAGGGATCTCTTCTCTAACCACCTGGAGCCCTTCCGGGTTGCCGTGGAGACCGGAGCCAAAACCCTGATGACCTCCTACAACGCCATCGATGGCATTCCGGCCACCGCCCACCGTTTCCTGCTTAAGGATGTCTTGCGCGACGAGTGGGGATTCAACGGGTTTGTCTTCTCCGACCTTGGCAGTATCGAAGGTATCGCGGGAACGCACCGCGTGGCTCCCAGCGTGAAGTACGCGGCAGCCAGGGCGATTCAGGCAGGGGTGGACTGCGACCTGGGTGGAAACGCGTACGGGAGGAACCTCGTGCAAGCGCTGGAGGAGGGACTCGTTACGATGGACGATATTGATGCCGCGGTGTCCAATATCCTTCGGTTGAAATTTGAAATGGGGCTCTTCGAGAACCCGTACGTCGACCCCAAGGAGGCGGCCCGACTTGTTAGAAGTGAAAACCACCGACAGATTGCCCGTGAGGTGGCCCAACAGGGTATCGTGTTGCTAAAGAACGGCGACAACCTGTTGCCGCTATCGAAAGAGATGGGTTCGATAGCCGTGATCGGTCCCAACGCCGATAATATCTATAACCAACTGGGGGATTACACCGCGCCGCAAGAGGCGGATAACGTGACCACCGTGCTCGATGGCATCCGGCAAGCGGTGGGTCCTAACACCGTGGTACGCTACGCGAAAGGGTGCGCCATCCGCGATACCACCCAATCCCAAATCCGGGAGGCCGTGGAGGCAGCGAGGCTGTCAGATGCGATCGTGCTGGTGGTGGGCGGATCGAGCGCCAGAGATTTCAGGACGGAGTACATCGAAACCGGCGCGGCAACCGTTGGCGGAGACCAGGAGGAGCTCCTGCCGGACATGGAGTCGGGTGAGGGATACGACCGAAGCACGCTCAGCCTCATGGGCGACCAGGAGAAGTTGCTGAACGCGTTGGCCGACACGGGGAAACCGCTTATCGTGATCTACATCCAGGGGCGACCGCTCAATATGAACAACGCTTCGGAGAAAGCGGATGCCCTGTTAACGGCGTGGTACCCGGGGCAAGAGGGTGGGGCCGCCATCGCCGACATCCTTTTTGGTGACTACAACCCCGCCGGTCGCCTCCCCATCTCGATACCCCGATCGGTAGGGCAACTGCCCCTCTACTACTCATTGGGGCGACAGTCTAACTACGTGGAAGAGACAAGTGCCCCCCTTTACGCTTTCGGGTACGGGCTGAGCTACACCCACTTCGGTTACGACAACCTGTCGATCGAACTGGGTCCAGGCCAGGTGAAAATCGCCTGCACCGTGACCAACAGCGGTGACAAGGACGGCGAGGAGGTGGTACAGCTCTACCTGCGCGACAACGTGAGCTCGGTAGTAACCCCGCCCATCCAGTTGAAAGAGTTTAAAAGGGTGGAAATCAAAAAGGGGGAATCGGAAAGGGTGGAGTTTACCCTGCCGGTCAACAGCCTATCGCTGTACGATGAGGCGATGCAACGGGTGGTGGAACCCGGGGAGTTCACGGTTATGATCGGAGCTGCCTCGAACGACATCCGGCTACAAGACACGTTTTGGATACCCGAATAGCAAGCTCGTGTTAATTACAAGCTGTCGTACGGCAACCTCGATAAGCCGTCCGACAGCTTCTCCACTGCTTCGCGCAACGGTCTGTCCACCATCCCCTTGATCAAGGGATTCATATCGGCCCTCACCGTAACCCTAAGCCGGGTATCGGTTTCGCTTTTACCTACCAGTTGTATCCACAGGTAAACGGGAAGGGGAAGCCGTTCTGCTTGAAACTTCAACAGCTTGTTCGGTTGCCGTTCCACCACCCGGAAGGTCACCTCCCCCACCGGGTTCAACCGGAATGAAACGGTGTCGCCATCGAACGTGAAGTCGCCCATCCCGTCCATGGGGAGCCACTCCTTCACCCGCTCCAGGTTTTGGAGGTTGGAGAGCACCCCGAAAACGGCGGCATCGCCGTGGGGTATACGCTTCACCTCGCTCACGTATTCAGTCATTATTGACTCTTTTTTGTATGCTTTTTCCCCTGCCGTCCCCAGTTCTCGGGGTCTTCCCGCCACTCTTGTAGCGTGTGCAGATCCGACTCGGCGATGTAATCAATCGCGATCGCCTCATCTAATATGGCATCGTAATCGCAAAGCGTGGTCAACTCCACCCGCGCATCGTGCATATTGTCAAGCGACCGTGGGAAACCGTAGGTGAAGATGGCCATCAAGCCCAACACCTCCGCACCGTTTCGCCGAATCGCATCCACCGCTTTCAGGCTACTACCACCGGTAGAGACGAGATCCTCGATCACCACCACCTTCTGCTTCGGTTTCAGGTCGCCCTCGATCAGGTTCTCCAGACCGTGCCCTTTCGGGGTAGAACGGACGTACACGAAGGGGAGTCCAAGCAGGTCGGCCACCAACGCCCCGGGGGCAATCGCGCCAGTCGCCACCCCGGCGATCGCCTCGGTACGGGGGTACTTCTCCATGATGAGCCGGGCGAACTCCACCTTCACGAAGTTGCGCACGGGAGGGTACGACATGATTTTCCGGTTATCGCAATAGATGGGAGACCTCCACCCCGACGCCCAGGTGAACGGGTTGGATGGCTGTAGTTTAACAGCCTTGATTCCCAAAAGCTTTTCAGCCGTCAGTTTTTTCAATCGTTGCATTTGGTCCATTATTTAACGTGACGGTACAAAAATAGCTTTTTTAGCGATTCCACCGAAGGGTAAGGCTAAAAAAGAGCGTTTTAAAGCACCTACCCGCGTTTTAAAGCACCTGCCCCAACGTGGCGACGCTTATCGTCACCTCCTTACACGCTTGCAGCGCCAGGCCGCACGCCTCAATGGTGGATCCGGTGGTGATCACGTCATCCACCAACAGGAGGTGCTTCCCCTCGTATAGCGCGCCATCCACCACCTCAAAGATGCCCTTCACGTTCTCCCACCGCTGCGTTTTGGTTCTTTTCGTCTGGGTTGGGTTGAAGATAACGCGTACCAGGTTGCCGGTTGAAACCGGTAGCGAGGTGGCCTCGGATAACCCCCGGGCGATCATTTCCGCCTGGTTGTACCCCCGCTCCTTCTCCCTCCTGGGGTGCAGCGGCACGGGAACAATCCAGTCGATGGGGTTCAGAAAGTCACTCCCCAGCATGTCCCTACCAAACAACCTTCCCAGCAACAGCCCAATCTCCCATCTTCCATGATACTTGAGATGGTGGATTAAAGGCCCCAGCATCCCCTCCTTGGAGTAAATGCAGTAAGTGGCAATCCGTTCAAACGGAATCCGGGCAGCCATAAGCTGCTCAGCCCCGTTCTCCCTCTCCAGGTAGTTATGGGTCCTCGGCAGCTGGTAGAGGCACTTCAAGCAGACCCCTTCCTCATTGTTCAACAGCTCGGCACCGCAAACCACACACGCGTGGGGATAAAAGAGGGTAACCAGCTCGTTTACCAACGACCTATTCATCGCTCCTGCTCCTTTTTCACCTGTTCCAGGCAGCGCCTGATCTCCTCCATGCTGAAACCCCTCCCCAAGGCAAAGCGAATCAGCTTCCCCTCTTTCTCGTACGCGGAAGCCCCGGTAACAGTGGGCCACTTTTTCTTCAACAGGTCTGGAAGAGAGGCCGATAACTCCTCCTCTGAGAAATCCATGAACGCCTGCTCGATAATCTCCCCGGGGAGTTGCTTCTGATGCAGCGCGAGCTCGATCTTCTTTCTACCCCAGCGGTTAAAGCGCAACTTATCGCTGATAAAACCGCGGGTGTAACGCGCCTCGTCAATGAAATGATTCTCTTTAAGCTTTTGGACAACCGCCTCCTCCCCCTCCTCCGAAAGTTCCATCCCCCGAAGTTTTTGGCGAATATCGAACACGCAATACTCGCCGCGTGAACAGAGTCGGGTCATCCGTTTATAGGCCTGTTTAACCATCGTTTCCATCTCCCGTTGTTCCATCATTTTTCATTGTTTTATCGCCCGGACCATCCGCGGGTTGCCGGCCATGTCGCTTCGTAACTCCACATCGCGGTACCCTCTCTCGTAGAGCATAGCCCGCACCTCCTCTCCTTTGTTCCGATTGACCTCGAAAAAGAGAAGCCCCCCCTCGCCGAGAAGACCCAACGAAAGGTGGGCGATCCGCTCGTAAAACAGCAGCGGGGTAGAATCGGGTACGAACAACGCTTCGGACGGCTCGAAATGCAACACGTTTGCCTCCATTTGCTCCCGTTCCGTTTCAAGCACGTAAGGGGGGTTGCTGATGACCGCGTGAAAAGAGCCGTCCTCAAAAGCTGGCGTGGAACCAACGGCAGGAGAAGCTCCTTTGCAAGTAGTAGAGCCGGTAATCCCGCTGGCAACCGGGTTAGAGATGGATGGGGACACGGCTAAGGGCGTTAAGATGTCCTGCACGAAAAAATGGACGTTCACCCCATTTTCATGGGCGTTGCGTCTTGCCACCGCGATCGCCCTCTCCGAAACGTCACAGGCGTACACCTCACTCTCCGGACGCCGCTTACCCAGGGTAATCGCGATACAACCACTCCCGGTTCCCACGTCGAGCAGCTTAAGCTTCCCGGGAGGAAGCTCATCCAACACCCACTCCACCAGCTCTTCCGTTTCCGGCCGCGGGATCAACACGTCGGGGGTAACCTTAAGCATCAGCCCGTGGAACTCGGTCCGCCCCACGATATACTGCATCGGCTCCCCGGTCTTCAATCGCTCAACCACCTCCACTACCGCGGCCACTTTGCCGACATCCCAGAACGGGGTATCCCTCCCCCCGTCATCCATGATAAACGATTCGCACGCGACGCTCTCAGGTCGAAAGAACGGGGTATCACCGCCCCCTTCGTTCATGAAAAACGAAGCCGCCCGGCGGTAAGTAGCAGATAAATGATTACATTTGCCCGTGGCAACCATGGTGGGGAGCCCATCGCGCAATTCATGAAGCAGCAGCCGAGAGAGCGCGACAATCTCTCCCGGCGAGTAGAGTTCGCTCAGCTCACGCTGAAGGTAGCGAGCCAGTCGTTGCATGGGGACCAACGCCATAAGTTGCTATTTAGACCAATTTGTTACACAAAGATACACAAAATGACGGTTCACACGGAATTTATGCGCCGCTGCTTTCAACTGGCCCGCAAAGGCGAGGGGGTCACCCATCCCAATCCCATGGTGGGTGCCGTGGTGGTGCATGCCGGCAAGATCATCGGGGAGGGATATCACCGGCGATACGGTGAAGCCCATGCCGAGGTGAACGCCATCACCGCCGTCAAGGATATGTCACTGCTGCCCCATTCCACCCTGTACGTGTCGCTGGAGCCCTGTTCGCACCAGGGCAAGACGCCGCCATGCACGGAACTGATCGCCGAGAAGAGGATACCCAAGGTAGTCGTCGCCACCCGCGACCCCAACCCCAAAGTGGCCGGGAAAGGGTTGGCGCGGATGAGGGAACATGGCATCAAAGTGGTCGAGGGGGTCCTGGAGGAGGAGGCCCGTGCATTGAACCGCGCATTTTTCGTGAACCAGCTGCTTGAACGGCCTTACGTGATCTTAAAATGGGCGCAAAGCCGGGATGGCTTCATTGACCGGATCAGGAGCTCTCGCGATGAGCGGCCAGCCAGATTATCCAACGATCTGACCAGCTGCCTCGCGCACCTGCTCCGAACCCGCGTTCAGGGTGTAATAGTGGGTACCCGGACGGCGCTGCTCGACGATCCCAGGCTCACGGTTCGCCATTGGTACGGGCATCAACCCACCCGGGTAGTGATCGACCGGATGAACCGGATACCCAACGAATCGGCACTTTTTGACGGGTCGGCTCCCACCATCGTCTTCACCGAATCGGTATCGCCCGCCAGGAGTGAGAAACCGGGGGTAAAACAGATAAAAACAGACTTCTCGAAAGAGGCGATCCAACGGCTATTGCAGCAGTTGTACGACGAAGAAATACTGACGTTACTGGTGGAGGGAGGAAGCCGGCTGCTCACCTCGTTTATCGAGCAGCAGCTGTGGGATGAGGCCTACGTGGAGACCTCCGGTAAGGTACTCCATTCGGGCATCAAGGCACCCTGCATAGAGGGGTTCACGGTAAGCAACGAACGCTTCTTACATGCTTCACGGCTCCATTTAAAGAATCAAATAACTCGAAATTTTCTTTAAATATCCATTTTAATATGGTTATAGAGAAAAATCTTTCTACTTTTGTACAACGTAATACGGGATATACTATTGCTTGAAACAGATGAGATGTACATACTTTCTATGGCTGCTCGTGGCAACCGTGAATTTGCTGTTGTGGACCTCATGCCTTGGTTCTTCCGATAAGGAATATGACTATTCTCCCAACGCGCAGATTTATGCCTTCTCGCTGACCTCCAGGGCAGATACGGCCGGGGTACTGAACGCGACCGAGTTCTCGATTGATCAGGTGGGCGGAAGGATATTCAACAAGGAGCCGCTGCCCTACCTCTTTCACGTGGATAGCGCGATGTTAAGCATCAGCAGCTCCAGCAGCTATATCCCTTTCCATCAGATAGCCATCACGTTGAGCGGCGCACTTGGAGACAGCACCTACCTCTGGAGCAGATCAGATTCGGTGCCCATCAACCGGTTAAAAGCGATCACGACCACCGCCCAGGATGGTTTTTACACGAAGACATACGCGTTTCAACTCAATATTCACCAGCAAGACCCGTATATCCTCTCGTGGGAGAGGAAGGCAGATTACCTCCTATCACCTCCCCCGGAGCAAAGAAGTATTGCTTTCAACGACCGCTTCATCACCTATTACAGAACAGAAAGCGGCCTGAAAGCCACCGCCTCGGCAGATGGTTATGCATGGAGCGAGCTGGACGAACTACAAGGGCTGCCTACCTCGGTTCGACTGAGCACGTTGACCCCCGTGAAAGGTACGATATACATCCTTGATGAAGGGGGAGGGGTACATGCATCGACAGACGGCACCTCGTGGGGCAAGGTAGAGACGGGCCACAGGGTGAAAAACCTATACGGGATCCTTCCAGGTGCCACGGTGGGATCCGTCTTGATAGCCGTGGAAGAGGGCGGCTCACTCCGTTTCGCGGTGACCGACGATTTCTCTGAAGCAGCGCTGTTAAACCAAGTACCCGATAAGATGCCGTGGTTGGAGTTCACCTCTACCAGCATCGAGAGTAAACATTCTTACGCTATCAGGTACATCATGCTGACTGACGGGATCAGGCAAGACGGTTTTTGGAACGATGAGTTGTGGATCCTTCAAAAGAAGGATGACGAGATCACCTACATCTCCAAAAAGCTCCCCTACCCCGTGAAAGGGAGCAGCCTGTTTTACTACGACAACCGACTCTACCTGATGACCTTACTGGAAGGGAAGAACGTTTTCCTGTTCTCTAACAACTACGGGTTGGACTGGGTGGTTGCCGGTGAGAACCAGGCGTTTCCGGTTGGAGGGAAATTCACCCCACGAACCAACGCCTCGGTAATGATTGATGATGCAAACAACATATGGATATTCGGCGGAATATCCGCGTACCCGCCTCATCCCACGCTCGTTGACGTGTGGAAGGGGAGGTTGAATAAATTTTCGATGGAGTAAACATTCTCTGTTGATGCATACTTTATGAATCGGTTTCACGTTATGGTAATGATGAAACGAGAGATTCATATCCTATTCGTCGTGCTAGGCATCTTGGTATGGCCCACCCACGGGAAGCTCTTCTCACAGGAACGCTTCCCGAAAAAGCACAAGTACGAAATAGGGACTGCATTGGGGGCCTCCACCTATATAGGCGATGCCAACCCGAAGAACCCCTTCCTCTACCCGGGAGTGGCCGGAGGCCTCCTTTTTCGTTACAACCCCAGCATGCAATGGGCGCTGAAGGCGAATATTTTGGGAGGGGCCATATCGGGCGACACGAACCGTTCCGGCAATCGTTTCCCGGGGGGTCGGCACGACACCTTTCAGCGTACGGTCCTGGATGTGGGTGCTCAGGTTGAGTTCCATTTTTTCCGGTTCGGCACCGAACGGAGGTACCTTGGTACCGTACCCTATACCCCCTACCTGTTTACCGGAACGGGGGTGACAATGGCAACGGGGAAGAAGCCGCTGTATGGAATACATGTACCCCTTGGTTTCGGGTTTAAATACAGGTGCCATAACAGGGTGAACATCGGCGCGGAAGTATCGGCGCGAAAACTGTTCAGGGATGACTTAGATGCAACGAAAGCTCACCCCGGGTGGAGTCTTGACGCGCCTTTCGGTATCAAGAGCAGCCCCTTGAAAAACCAGGACTGGTACACGTTCGCGTTGATTTACATGACCTGGGATTTCGGGTTGCGAGAGGATCCCTGTCGCTGACTTTAACATGTTGTAATAGATATGTCGTTGATAGACCGTATTAATCCCAAGCGCCTCCCCGCCCATGTAGCGATTATCATGGACGGTAACGGGCGTTGGGCTATATCCAGGGAACTGGAAAGAGTGGAAGGGCATAAAGAGGGTGTCGCCTCGATCCGCAAGGTAATGGAAGCGGCCAGGAAGCTGGGCATCCCCTACCTCACGCTATACGCTTTCTCCACGGAGAACTGGGATCGCCCGGCCGAAGAGGTGAATAGCTTGATGGACTTGATGGTACATGCCATCGCCGAAGAGACGGAGGAGCTGAAGAAGAACCACGTGAAGGTCCACTGTATTGGTGATATTGACCGGCTGCCGGACTATGCCCGCACCGCGTTAGACAAATGCATCCGGGAGACGGCAAGCTGCACCAAATTTAACATGATCATCGCGTTGAGTTACTCATCGAAATGGGAGCTCACCCAGGCCACCCGGCAAATCGTGAGGGAGGTAATCAACGGGGAGCTCCGGGAGAGCGACATCGACGAGGAAACCGTTACCAGCAGGCTAACTACCAGGGGCATACCCAACCCCGACCTGCTAATCCGGACCGGTGGGGAGTTGCGAATCAGTAACTTCATGCTATGGCAGTGCGCCTACTCGGAGTTCTACTTCACCGACACCTACTGGCCCGATTTCGGGGAGGAGGACTTTTACAAGGCCATCCTGGAGTTCCAGGGACGCGAGAGGCGTTACGGCAAGACGAGCGAGCAGCTGGTGCCTGACCTGCTCTCAAGTGATGCGGTAACAGACGACGATTTATCAGCCACGCTGAACTAAAAAACAGTTAGGGAAAAGAAACAGATCACCATGTTGAAGAGAATATTTCATTTGCTTCTACCATTTTTCGCCATGCTGCCTGGTGTGCTATCCCTGGCGCAAAACAACGACACCATCCCCATCCCGGAGGAGTTGATCGTGAACTACACGGCGCCCCCAAAACGGTATTACATTGCCAACATCGATGTAACCGGGGTGGAAGGGACCATGTACGAAGACCAAAAGTTCGTTCTAGTTGGCTTTTCCGGGCTATCCAAAGGTGAGGAGATACAGATACCGGGGGATGATATCTCGAATGCCATCAAACGGTTCTGGCGTCAAGGCCTCTTTTCTGACGTGAAGATATTGCAAACCAAAATCAAAGAAGATAGCGTCTGGTTGGAGATACGGTTGACAGACCGACCCCGGGTGAGCGACATCCGCTACACGGGCATGAAAAAGGGGGAGCAGGACGACATCGAGGAACGGATTGGCTTCGTGAAGGGGAACCAGATCACCCCGCCCCAAATAGACCGTGCCGAGGTCTACATCAAGAGTTACTTCGACGAGAAGGGCTTTGGCGAAGCGGAGGTGAGGGTGTTGCAGCACCCCGACACCACCGGCTTAAACCAGGTTGTCCTGGAGATCGCGGTGGACAAGAAAGAGAAGCAGAAGGTAAACAGCATTAAGCTATCGGGCAACGAAGCACTCTCGGACTTCAAGGTGAAGTGGGCTATGAAGAAAACCAACGAGAAAGGCCGGTTGGTCAACCTTTTCCGGGCCAAGAAGTTCGTGGAAGACCTCTACACCGAAGACAAAAAGAACATCATCACCAAGTACCACGAAAAGGGGTACCGCGATGTGGAGATCGTGCGGGATACGGTCTACAAACACGATGAGAAGACGGTAAACATCGAAATAGATATCGAAGAGGGAGCGCTTTACCACATCCGCTCCATTAACTGGGTAGGCAATACCCAATACCCCTCGTCCCAGCTCTCCCAACTGCTCAACATGGAGGCGGGCGACGTCTACAACCAGAAAAAACTGCAAGAGAGGCTATCGGATGATGAGGATGCAGCGGTGAACCTCTACCAGAACAACGGCTACCTCTTCTCGCGCATCGACCCGATAGAGATCAATATCGAAAACGACTCCGTGGATCTGGAGCTCCGCGTAGTGGAGGGACCCAAGGCTACCATCAAGCGGGTCATCATCCAGGGGAACGACCGGCTCTACGAGGAGATTATCCGCCGGGAGATACGGACGAAGCCGGGGGCGGTCTTCAGTAAAGACGATCTCCTTCGTTCCGTGCGTGAAATTGCACAAACGGGCCATTTCGACCCTGAGGCGCTCTTCGCGGATATCGGGTCGGGTATCAGCCCCAACCAAGAGGATGGAACGGTAAACATTACCTATCCGCTTACCTCGAAAGGAAACGACCAGATCGAGTTTTCTGCCGGTTGGGGGGTCACCGGGCTGGTAGGAAAGCTGAGCCTCAAGTTGAACAACTTCTCGCTCAAGAACCTGTTCAACCCGTCAATGCACCGGGGTATCATCCCGCAGGGCGACGGACAGACCCTGGTGGTGAGTGCACAGACCAACGGGCAGTACTACCAATCCTACCAGTTCCAGTTCGTGGAGCCCTGGTTTGGTGGTAAGCGACCCAACCACTTCTCGCTCAGCGCCTACTACTCGCGGTACACGGGACTCAATACCCGGTACTACTCGCAAAACACCTATTACGACCCCTACATGTACGGATACGGGTACGGTTATCCCGGTTACGGATACGGTTATGGCTACCCCGGCTACGGATATGGTGGATATGGCGGTTATGGATACGGTGGCTACGGATATGGTGGGTACGGCTACCAGAATATGGCCGAGTACGCGTACGACCCGAACCAGGTGTTCAATATTTTCGGGCTGTCACTGGGATATGGTAAGCGGCTCGAATGGCCGGATGACTACTTCCAGTTCATGGCCTCGATCGGCTACCAGCGCTACGGGCTGAAAAACTGGACCTACAACCAATTCCCCTTCAGCACGGGAACGAGCAACAGCATCACGTTAGGTCTTGTCCTCTCACGGGTCTCCACGGACAACCCCATCTACACGAGGACAGGATCGGAGTTCTCGCTAAGTGTAGATGCCACGCCCCCTTTCTCGCTCTGGGACGGGAGGAACTACGAAAGCATGCTGAACGTTGACCCGGCAAAATACAGATGGAACGAATACCACAAGTGGAAATTCAAGGCGCGTACCTATACCCCGCTCGCGCCGCTCACGGTGAAACGCACCCCGGTGATGGCCACCCGCGTGGAGTTCGGAATACTGGGGCATTATAACAAACATAAGCTCACCCCGTTTGAAACGTTCGACGTGGGGGGCGACGGGATGACCGGTTATACCAGCTCCTTCGCGACGGAAAACATCGCGCTAAGGGGGTATGAAAATAACGGTATAGCCACGCAGGCGCGTGCCTACACCCGCCTGGGCCTGGAGGTAAGATACCCCCTGATCCTTGAACCCAACTCCACCATCTACGCGGTCGCGTTCTTGGAGGCGGGTAACGCGTGGTGGAACACCAGGGACATCAACCCGTTTGACCTGAAACGGTCGGCCGGCGTGGGTGCACGTATCTTCCTGCCAATGATTGGCCTTATGGGGATTGACTGGGCATACGGGTTTGACACGGTTTACGGCCGGGGTAGCAGGGAGCGCGGCGGAAGCCAGTTCCACTTCATCATCGGGCAGGAGTTCTAACGCTCGTGTAAGATAGCCCTGGTAAGCGTCGTGTCACCCTTTAACATAGTTTACCTTTCATGGCATAAACGAAACCGATCGGTTGCCGTCTGAATTTAGGATACCAAGGAACCGGTATTATTAATCGAACCAAAGGTTGCAGAATAGATCATTATAATACAATAACCGTATGAAACCGACAGGTTCCATGCACTTTAACAAAAAAATACAATAACCGTATGAAACGAGTAATAGGATTAATAGGCTTATTCATGACGTTCGCCTTAGTTAGCGTGAACGCCCAACAGTACGCCCTTATCGATATGGAGTACATCCTCAATCGCATTCCCGCTTTTGAGAACGCGAACAAGCAACTCGAGTCGCTCTCCATAAAGTGGCAAGAGGAGATCGACGCGGAAGTAAGCGTGGTAGACGCGATGTACAAGCAGTACCAGGCCGACCTCTCTTTCCTGGCCGGCGAGGAGAAGACGAAGCGCGAAAATGAGATCGTGGCTAAAGAGAACGCGATACAGGAGTTACGCAACCGCTACTTTGGCACGCAAGGCGAGCTTTTCAGTCAGCAAGAGAAGCTGATCAAGCCTATTCAAGACGCCATTTACGAGGCGGTAAAAGAGATTTCCACCGCTACCGGCTACTCGGTCGTGGTGGACCGGGCCTCCGCCACATCCATTATCTTCGCCTCTCCTGCCATCGATATCAGCGATCAAGTACTCACCAGGTTAGGCTATTAAAAATAAATCGCGTATCTTTGTACGCTTTTTTGCAATGTCTAATTTAAACTAAAAAAATAGAAACTGTTATCATGTTAAAGAAATTACTCATCGTGTGCATCGCGTTAGCACCCATGGCTGTTATGGCACAAAATCTGAAAATCGGGTACATCAACCCGCAGGAGGTCTTCGCTGCCATGCCCGAGTTGTCGGACATTGAAACGAAACTCAGCGACAAGCAGGAGGAGATCAACAAAAACGGGCAAGCACTGATTGACGAGTACAATAAAAAACTAGAGGAGTTTGAAAATAACCCGGCTACCTCCGAGGCATTACAACAGGATCAGTTGAAACAACTGACACAGCTTCAAGAGCGGTTCCAAGTGTACCAACAAAACAGCCAGCAGGAGCTTGCCAGGTTGCAACAGGAGTTGCTTGAACCGGTGAATAGAAAAATTCAGGAAGCCATCCAAGCGGTCGGCGCCGAGAACAATTTCACCTACATTTTAGACGCGGCGGCCATTATGTACGTGAATCCCTCCGCCGAAAACATCACCCAGTTGGTGAAAACGAGGCTGGGAATCTAAACATCCCCTTCTAGGTCATCCCCTTGATGACCAATAGCGGTGTATCCGAATGGAACAGCATGCGCCGCGCGATTCCCGGGTTAAATATCCTCGCGAAAATATTCCGCCGCGAGCTTGAAAGGGAGATCATGTCGATCGCGTTCTCTTGAACGAAGTTCTCCAACGTCTCTTCCAGGCTCGCGCTGAAATCGATGAGCCGGTACTCGGTCTGCAACCGCGGGTACCGTTCGATAAGGAGGTTCCGGATACCCGATAGCTTGATCTCATTCCATACATCCTCTTTCTTGGCGAGGTGCGCCAAGAAGAGCGTGATGGGGTAGGGTTTCAGGAACTGCATCATGATGTCAAGCGCCTTGAATTCCCGCTGTTGAAAATTGGTGAGGAAAACAACCCGTTTCATCTCGGAGAGCTGTTTCACTTTTGCCCCTACCGGCACGGCGAAGATGGGCGTTCTGGAACCGTCCATCACCTCGGCCGTCACACTTCCTATCAGGTCCAACTCTTTCGCATCTTTCCCTCTCGTTCCCATCACGATGGCCATCGGACGCACCTTCTTCGAGTAGTCGATAATTTCATCTTCGGGCAAACCCTCGACCAGCGCGGTCTTATAGGGTACTTTCGGGAGTTCTTCAGCCGCGATTTCCTCTTCCAACTTTTGGACAAATAATGCCATCTCTTTCTCCACCTTGCCCCGCGTATCTTCATAAACCTCCTTACCGACCGCTTGCAGCGTGAAGTAATCACCAATGGGGATAGATGCCGGGTAGAGCGGGGTGAAAAACGCGTGCATCAACTTCACGTCGCACTCCAAATCATGCGCTAGTCGGAACCCAAATTCGCACGCGGTAAACGAGTAATCGGAAAAGTCAATGGGGACCAGTATCTCCCGTGCCGGTTCCCTCTCCTCCTCCCGATTAACGTCGTAGGTAAAGTCTACCTGCTCAATAATACGTAACGCTTCAGGCAGGTCGCTCTCCCTTATCCGCACGCGAACGCTCCCCGGAACTACGGGATCAATCATTCTAATACCATGTATCACTGCCGGGATACCTTCCGATTCGAGGATCGACTTTAATATATGTGCTTTATCATACGTGTGTATGGCCACGGTTACCAAATCATCTTTATTTTTCATCTGCTTTTCAGGTTAAGCATCAGTGGTATAATCCATCGGATGCAGGTTAATAATAGGGATAAAAAAACCCAACAGCACGCGTTACGCGGTGGGCTGTTGGGTTTAGGTTTTGCCGTTACACCTCCTCCTCTTCCCCCTCTATGGGAATCGGCTCCGGGTAATCGGTCAGCCCAAGTATCTTCAAGGCCTTATCAAAAATAGTGGTATCGTCCAAAACAACAATACCACCATTGGGACCCGGCTCCATGTGTATGCCAACACTCTCCCCCTTATTGTAGTTGTATCCACCAAAATAGTTCCTAACGGTCTCGGGCTTCATGCCCAACTCCTCGGCTATTTGCTGGATACTGCCATCAGGGAGTTTATCTTTCAGCGCTCTTAAGTCATTAAAGGTGATCGTCCTTGCCATGGCTTTTTATTTTTTTACATTGATAATACATTGGATCGTTTAATTCTGCCATAAACATATCATAAAAAAGTGGAGAAACCAAATTATTTGTTCACTAAAGTTAGACTATTTCTCGCCACGGCATAGTACAAGTGAACTTGTCATCTGCGCGTTTGGCTTAACGAAATAGTTCACTAAAGTTAGACTATTTCTCGCCACGGCATAGTACAAGTGAACTTGCCCTCTGCGCGTTTGGCTTAACGAAATAGTTCACTAAAGTTAGAGAAACGACGACAGGCGAGTGTGTGCTTCCCACGCTCAATTTGGAAGTACTATTAGTGAGGCAACGCGGCAAGCAGGGGGCTAAAAATGACGACTAAAGTCAGGTAGACGGCGATAAAAAGGGCCAGTACCATGCCAGAGGGTGCAGGAGTTGCCGGGCCAACAATCGTTGAAGGCCCACCATCAGCCCCTTCACTGCCGGGAGCTTGATCCGTTCGCACGGCCGACGATGCGGTCACTCGGGCAGGCTTTATCAACCGCCTTCTCGTGAACCTGTAGAGACTGTAAAGCAGCAGCGCGATCAGTGTCCCCACGATCATTCCCGCGATGATATCCGAAATGAAATGCACCCCCAGGTAGATTCGGGTATAGCTGTTCAAAGTAGCCCAAAAGAGCGATGCCACGGTGAGCGCTCGATGCTTAAAAAGAAGCAGTACAAAGACCGCGAGGCCAAAGCTATTGGTGGCGTGCCCGGAAATAAAGCCGAAGCGACCGCCCCGGTAATCGTTCACGGTGTCTACAAGGTCCTTGAAATCGGGATGGTGCGTGGGACGAAACCGCTCAAACAGCGGCTTGAAAAGCGAAGAGGAGACCTGGTCGCACGCCACGAACACCAGGATAAGGAAGAGCGCGGCCAAGAGCCCCTCTCTCTTTGGCACGCGGTAGAAGAGAAGGAACAGGATAAAGAGGTAGAGCGGTATCCAGATGAGCCGCCCGCTAATGGTCCACATCGCGTTGTCCAGGAAGAGCGATTCGCTCCCGTTCAACGCGAAAAAGAGGTCTCGTTCCAAGGGGAGCAACCCCTCCACCCACTCTTTCATACGACTGTTTTATTTTTTTGTTTCGGTGTATGAAAACGTTAACAGGACACAGACGGATTAAATAACTTCAACGTTTTGCTTGGGTGTCCACCCAACGCTTCCATTGGCGATTTCTATTTCATACCAGTTACGGTCGCTGCTCCTGATCTTCACCTTAGTCCCTTCATGCAGCTCGAAAAGGAGGTTGCTGTTGTCGTCGGGTGAAGCGTTGGCACGGGCAGCGCCCACCATCACGATGGCATATTCGCGCCGTACCCTTTCCCTCTTCTGGCTGAAAGCAAACGCGTTTGCAATACCTACGAAGAGTAACAACACCAAGCCGGTATAGAAAGCGGCCTTTCGCACGGCCATCATCCGGACGAACAGGAAAAGGGCAACGCAGACGATAAAGAGCACGAAGAAGATCACCGCGAGCCTTGCCCACGTGTTGGAGCTATAGAGGTCGCGTACCCCGTTGAACCAGTTCGTGAGAAACAGGTTGCTCGCGGGGGTAATCCGGTCTTCGGTGTAGTTGTTCGCGTAGCGCAGGTTATGACGGATATCGCTATCACCGGGAGCCAACAGGTGCGCCCTCTCGTAGTTCAGAATAGCCTTGCCCAGTTGGTGATCCCGGAAGTAGGCATTCCCCAGGTTGTAGTAGAGTTGAGCCGACTCGCGGTTCTCCTCCAGCCCGGAGGCCACCAACGCTTCGTACAACTCGATACTCCTCTTGTAATCTTGATTTCGGTACGCCTCAATAGCCATCTCGGGGGTTATCCCAACACCTGCCTGCGACGCCTCGTTATCTACAGTGACGGAGTCAGGACGAGCTTCCGAACCCACAAACGAAGTGCCAAGACTCGCAACATCCGTTTCCGAAGTTACGAAGGTCTCCGCGTAACCGGTCGTCATTACCGCCAAGAGAACGAGAATTATTATTCGTGCCTTCATAAATCGCCTCATTTTTTCTTCAACTTCAACCTGTTTTCCATTTCGCCAATCGCTTCCAGGGTCTCGCGATAGAGCCGGTCCATCTCCGCGTGGCTCTCCCCGGGGGCGTAGCGTGCAAACTCGCAGGTATCGAGTATCTGCATAAAGGTGCCCACCAGCTCGTCTTCCACCCCGAGTTCCGACAGTTCGGCCTCGATATTGTTCTTGCTCAAGCGGGCTACCGGTATCGACAACTTATCGCTGAAGTAGCCCCACACGGTGCGAAGCACCTCCTCGTAGAAGCGCTCCTTATCCTCCTCCTTCAGGTACTTCTCGGCCACTTTCAGTCGCCTGATGGCCACCTTGTTGGCTTTCCTGGTACGTACCAATGCCACGTTCGCGTTCTCGATGGCCTGCTTCCGGTTAACAAGGTAAGCGGTAAGCAACAGCAAGAGGGGAACCAAGTACCACAGCCAGTAACCGAGCGACCCCGCGAAAAAGCTGATGCTTGAGGTGTAGGAGGGTTCCCCCGTTTTCAGGAACCGGATATCCTGTTCCACCTTCACATCTTGGCGGCTCACGAAAGCGCCCGCGGGGGCAGCCGAAGGGTCGCCTTTATCTATCTCCAGCCGATATTCCGGGGAGGTAAGCGTCTTATAGGTGCGGCTGTTCAAATCGAAGAAGGTAAACTCGACGGGCGGGATGGTATATTGCCCCTCGTACCTGGGGATAGCCATGTACTCGATGGTTCGTATCCCGGTGAGCCCGTTGGTCGCCACGTTGAACGAGTTGTTGACGGTGGGGTCGTACGTCTCGAAGTTATCCGGGAAGCGAACCTCCGGATTCCGAATCAGCTTCAGGTTACCCGTTCCCGACAGCTCCAACCGAAGCGTGAGCGCCTCGTTCGCCCGGATACGCGTATCGCTGATAGAGGGGTTCATCGTGAACGTTCCCACCGCGTTGGCGTAGCTCGCCGGCCGGTTAGCGGGCAGTGGTTTCACGTTGATCGCCACCGGGTTGGTCACCATATCCTTATTCACGTCGACCATCATCTCCTGTGACCCGAAGAAGGTAGATACCCTCCGCCCCGACGGGACGGAGAAGACCATCTCGATAGAGCCGCTCGGGATGGTGATCTGCCCCGACCGTTGCGGGAAAAGCAGTGTCTTCCGCAGGTCGGCGGTGTAGTAATTCCTCCCCTCGTAACGCTCCATCTGCAGTTGCTGGTTCATGGGCAGCTCGATCTCCTCCACCATGAAACCCTCGAACTCGGGGAAACGTATTTTGCCGAAGTTGACGATATTGAGTGTGGTGTAGAGGCGGAAGGTTACGGTAAACCCCTCCTGCTCGTAAGGGCTGCTCTTCGAGACAATAGCCCTAATAAACGCGTCCTTAGCGGATACCGTGGGCGAAGCCGCGGAGGAGCGCTCCTCTCCCCGTTGCCCTTCGGCTGCCCGCGGAGAAGCCTCATCAGGAGGAAGGACCTCCACCGTGAGCGTGTTGGACTTGTACTCGCTGCCACCCACCTGTATCGTGGCAGGCTGTATGGTGAACGTGCCGGTTTCGTTGGCCATCAGGATATAGGTGTAACTGACCGACCGCTCGGAGGTGGTCTTCCCGTTGACGGTACGTTGACTGAAGCTAGTGGAGGTGCTGGGGCCGAACAGCACCTCGAAATCGGGCATATCGGGCAGCCGCAGATCCTTTCCCTCTTCATTCAGCACATAGCTTAGCCTGAACTGCTCCCCCTGCACCACCGTGGCGGGGGCGGTCGCCTTAAAGGTGACCTGCGCCGTCACTGCCGTGTAGCCACTCACGAGCCAGGCGAAAAGCCATAAAAGGGGCATCCCTATGTTCCGTCTGTTTCTCATTTTATCGATCACACTTACCAATTTTTATTCCGTCTTCTGTTCTCTTGTGCGCGCTCTTCCCGCTCTTGCGCTTTCATCCGCTGCACCTTCTCTTGCGTATCCCGCTCATCCTGCTCGATAGCCTGCAATAGCTGACGGGCGTTATCGCGCGACATCTGCTCGGGCCCTTCCTGCTGCTCAGGCCGCTTCTCCTGATCTCGCGGGTTCTGTGGGGAATCGCCCTGCGGATCCTGTTGTTGTTCCTGCTCTTGATCCTCCTGCTGTTCCTGATCCTGTTGCTCCTGCTCCTGGTCTTGCAGCATCTTCTGTACTACCGCCAGGTTATACCTCGCCTCATCATCCTCCGGGTTCAGCCGGAGCGCCATCTTGTATGCCTCCATCGACTTCTGCAGATCCTTCTGCTGCAGCATGGTGTTGCCCACGTTATGCCACGCCTCGGAGGCGACCGCCGGGTTCTCCTGCTCCAGGGTCAAGAAATGCTGGTACTGCTCCACCGAGGCGGCCCAATCCTTTTGCCGGTACAACGTGTTCCCCTGGTTGAAGGTGGCCTCTTTAGACGCGGGGTTCTCCCCCAGCGCCTTCCCGTACAGCTCCGATGCATCGGCGTACTTCTGTTGCAGGTACTCCTTGTTGCCTTTGCGCACGTTCTTTCGCACCTCCTTTTGGGCGGAGAGCGTTATCGGGAACAGCATGCCCAAAAGCAGCGGTAACAGGTAGTATATTTTCACGAATCGTTGCATTTTATCTTATCATTCTTCATCTCTTCTTTCCCTCATCACTCATCGCGACCGTTACTCCTCACCTTCAAATAGCCGAACGTTACGGAACAGCGGGTTCTTCATATCGTAGATCAGCACCTCCACGATCAGTAGCACGAGCAGGATCCAGGCAAGGATGGGGAACTTCTCATCGTATTCCGAGTAGGATAGGCTGGTGGTCTTACCGGTTTCCAACTCATCGAGCCGGGCCTCCAGCGCACGCACCGCGTTGTTTGAGTTATCGGCCCGCACGTAGATCCCTTCCCCACCCTGCGCGATCTCCATCCCCATCTGCTCGTTCAGTCTCGATACCACCACGTTCCCCTCGTTATCGGCCATGAAGTTGCTCCCACGCTCTGGCGAGGGAATGGGAGAGCCATCCGGTGAGCCGATACCCACCACGTTGATCGTTATCCCCGCTTTCGCCGCTTCGGCGGCCATAGCCGGGGCATCACCCTCATGGTCTTCGCCATCGGTGATGATGATCATCGCCTTGCTGATATCCTGGTCGCTGGAGAAAGAGCTCATGCCCAGCCCAATGGCCTGACCGATGGCCGTCCCTTGAATCGGCACGAGGCTGGGGTCGATACTGTTCAGGAAGATCTTGGCCGACTGCGTATCTGAAGTCAACGGCATCTGCACGTACGCCTCCCCGGCGAAAACGATCAGCGCCACCTTGTCGTTTTTCCGCACGTCGATCAGCCGGGTAAGTATCTGTTTGGCGCGTGCCAAGCGGCTGGGCGACACGTCCTCCGCCATCATCGAGTTGGAGACGTCCATCGCGATGGCCAGCTCGATCCCCTCTTTTTCTACCAGCTCCACCTTCGTCCCGAATTGCGGCCGGGCCACCATGAAGATGCCCACGCAGAGGGCGGTGAAGGTAAGCCAAAACTTCAGGTAGGAGCGCTTGAGCGACAGGTCGGGCATCATCTTTTTGAGCGTGGAGCGGACGCCCATCTTCTCCACGTCCTTCCGTTTCCGGATATTCAGGAAGATGTATAGCGCCAGCAGCAGCGGCATCAGCAAGAAGAGCCACAAGAACTCCGGGTTTCCGAATCTAAACATATCTTTCCTTTTTCTACGGTATTGCCCTTAGCCAGGTCCTCCGCAACAGCAACTCGAGCAGGATCAATCCCAAAGCAGTCAGCGCGAAGGGCAAAAACAGCTCCTGACGCCTCGTCACGTTCTGCACGCTAATCAGGTACCTCTCCATCTCATCGATCTCCGCGTACACCTGCCGAAGTCCTTCGGTATCCTGCGCCCTGAAGTATTGCCCGCCGGTCATCGCCGCGATCTCGGTAAGCGTCTTCTCATCGATATCTACCGGCATGTTCTGCATCCGTATCCCGTAGGGTGTCTGCACGGGCGTGGGAGCCATCCCTTTGGTTCCTACCCCCACCGTGTAGACGCGGATACCGTACGACCGGGCCAGGTCGGCCGCGGTGAGCGGCGCTATCTGCCCGCTATTGTTGGTCCCATCGGTCAGCAGGATCACCACCCGGGAGTTCGACTCGCTATCTTTCAGCCGGTTCACCGAGTTGGCCAGCCCCAACCCGATGGCCGTTCCATCTTCGATCACCCCGAACTCGATCTCGTTCAGCAGGTTCAACAGCACCTTATGGTCGGTGGTCAGCGGGCACTGCGTGAAGCTTTCGCCCGCGAAGATGACCAGTCCTATGTTGTCGTTCTTACGGTCGGTAACGAACTCCGCCGCCACCTTCTTGGCCGCTTGCAGCCGATCGGGTTGCAGGTCCTGCGAGAGCATCGAACCCGACACGTCGAGCGCCAGCACGATATCAATCCCCTTGGTCTCCGTCTCCTCCCAGCTGTCCACCGCCTGGGGTCGTGCGATCACGATGATGATCAAAGCGATGGCGATCGTCCGCAGCAGGAACGGCAGGTGCCGCGCGTAGACCCGTGCATCCGGCTTCACCCCGTTGAATGCCCCGGTGGAGGCCAGCTTGAACGAGGCCTGCGCTTTCGACAAGCGAATCACGTACCACGCGATCAACGGGATCAGCAGCAGCAACAAGTATAGGTATTCGGGGTGTAAAAATTCCATGTTCAATCACTATCACTATGGGGCATCCTTTTCCGATGCTGCATCCTCCTCCATTTTCTCCAGCTCCTCCTTCGTTGGCAGCGGATCCGGCTCACGGGTCTGGTTCACGTAAAAGAAACCGTTCATCAAACTCAGGTCATTCTCGTCGGGGTAAGGCTGGTACTTCGCGAACTTCACCAGATCGGCCGTTGACAGCACCTGCTTCAGGTTCTCGTAGGCCGAATCGACCTCCACCACCTTGCGCACCTCATTCAGTATCTCGCCCGAGGTCATCTCCAACGCGTAGATCCCTTCCCGCTCGTGGATGTAAACCCGCAGGATATGGGTCAGCCGGGTGTAAAACTCCTTTACCCTGCCCTGCTGCCAGATCTTCTCCTCCTTCAGCTTTTCCAGCTCGGCCAACGCCCGGGTGTGGGGTGGCAACACTACAGGAGGTGTAAAGATGTATCCCTTTTTTTTCTTCTTAACGATCATGTAGATGAGCAGGGCTATGAGGGCGAGCAGCAGCGCGATGCCCAGCACCACCCACACTATCCAGAGGTAGTCGGTCCAAACGAACGGGGGCTTCTTGATCCCCTTGATATCATACAGTTGCAGCTGCTGAAAGTCGATCGAGTCGGTCTCTCCCCGGTGTATCTTCTCCAGGTAAGCCAACGTGGAGTCCGACAGTTCCGGTGAGGTCACCTTCAGCCCAAACGAGTTGGAAAAGATGGTGTCGGTACCATCGTAAATCGGGATATGAGGGATATGGTAGAGCGTGGAGTCGAACGACGTGATCACGTACTTGAACTCCAGCGTCATCACGTTATTCTCGATGGTGGTGTCGGGCGGCAGCATGGTGATCACCTCGATACCCGGGACGATCTCGTGCTCGTACACCGGGAAGTGAATCAGCTTATCCTTGGGGGTAATCACCTTGAGGTTGATCAGCGCGTGCTCACCGATCTCGATCTCCGTCGGGACAACCGTAACGTGTGCCGAGGCACGCTGCGCCCACACGTGAGAAGGGTACAACAACGCGAGGGCGATCCAAAGCATCGCCCGCCACACCACGGCACTGTCGTTCGTTCTTCTGTTCACGGTCACCTTCGTTGTTGAAAAAGTTGCAGGAGCGACTTCACGTAATCGCCCTCGGTCGATATCGACACGCTATCCACGCCACCCTGGCGGCAGGCAGCGTCCATCTTCTCGCTCAACCCGTTCCACCACGAGCGGTACGCCTCCCTCGCCTTCCTGGAGGAGCTGTTGATCCAGCGATCCTCACCCACCTCGGGATCCCTCACCTTCATCAGGCCCACCGGTGGCAGTTCGGTGCTAAGCTTATCGTACACCCTGATCACCACCACGTCGTGCTTGCGGTTAGCGATCTGCAGCGCTTTGCTGTAGTCGCCCGGGTCGATAAAGTCGGAAATCAGGAAAGCGGTGCATCGCTTTTTAAGCGCGTTGGTCATGTATCGGGCCGCCAGGCTCAGGTCGGTTCCCCTGCCCTCCGGCTTAAAGCCGAGTATTTCGCGGATAATAAAGAGAATATGCTTTCTCCCCTTCTTCGGGGGGATAAACTTCTCCACCCGATCGGTAAAGAAGAGTACCCCGATCTTATCATTGTTCTGTATGGCCGAAAAGGCCAGGGTGCCCGCGATCTCGGCCACCATATCTCGTTTCAAGATGGATCGCGAACCAAAGCCCAAGCTCTCCGAGACATCGATCATCAACATCACGGTTAGCTCCCGCTCCTCCTCGAAAATCTTCACGTAGGGGCGGCTGTAGCGGGCCGTAACGTTCCAGTCGATATCGCGCATATCGTCACCGTACTGGTACTCCCGCACCTCGGAGAAAGCCATACCACGCCCTTTGAACGCGGAGTGGTACTCGCCCGCGAAAATATTGCGGGAGAGCCCTCGCGTCTTGATCTCGATGTAGCGTACCTTCTTAAGTAACTCTGTCGTATCCATCTGTAAAAAATCAAGGTACCTCAACCTTGTTTAGAATCTCGCTCACGATCTCATCGGACGTGAGGTTGTTCGCTTCCGCCTCGTAGGTAAGTCCCACGCGATGGCGCAAGACATCGTGGCATACCGCCCGGATATCCTCCGGGATCACGTAGCCCCGCCGGTTGATGAACGCGTAGGCCCGTGAAGCGAGCGCCAGGTTAATCGAGGCCCGCGGTGAAGCCCCCACCCCGATCATCTCCTTCAGGTTCGGCAACCCATACTGATCGGGGAAGCGGGTAGCGAACACGATGTCCACGATGTAACGCCCGATCTTCTCATCGATATAAACCTCCTGCACCACCTTACGTGCATCAATGACCTCTCGCGTGGAGATCACCGGCCTATCAATCGTGATCGGCTCGAAAATATTCTGGTAAACGATCCGCTTCTCCTCCTCCTTCGACGGGTAGGTGATCACCACCTTCAGCATGAAGCGGTCTACCTGAGCCTCGGGGAGCGGGTAGGTACCCTCCTGCTCGATGGGGTTTTGCGTGGCCATCACCAGGAAGGGACTGGGCAACTTGTAGGTGTGATCGCCGATGGTCACGTTCCGCTCTTGCATCGCCTCCAGCAGCGCGCTCTGCACCTTGGCAGGTGCCCGGTTGATCTCGTCCGCCAGCACGAAGTTGGCAAAGATGGGGCCATGCTTCACCTGGAACTCCTCACTGCGCTGGCTGTAGATCATGGTCCCGATCACGTCGGCCGGCAGCAGATCGGGGGTAAACTGGATGCGGCTGTAATCGGCATCGATAAGCTGGGCCAGCGTTTTGATGGCCAAGGTCTTCGCCAGGCCCGGCACCCCCTCCAGCAGGATATGCCCATCGGACAGCAGGCCGATGAGTAGCGATTCGATCAGGTGTTTCTGGCCAACGATAACCCGATTCATTCCCGTGACCAACGTTTGTACGAACGCGCTCTTTTGCTCTATGCGTTCGTTAAGTTCTTTAATGTCGACGACTTGGCTCATATTCTCTACTAGTTTTTAAATATCTTTATTATAAACCACTACAGGAGCGGCAAACATGTAGTTCGCTCATCCCTTTTCCATAAAAAAGCGGGTTTTCCATACGGTTTACAAAATTAGAAATGTTAAAGCGGTTTCGTAAAGAATCGGGGTTAAAAATGTTTAAGCCAGCCTCACCCTCACCTTGCTCACCTTGCTCACCTTGCCCCCCTTCCCACTTTCTATTTTTAACTTTCAACTTTCTACTTCAATCCCCTAACTATTTTTAAACGCTTCCTGTCTGTTTGTTGCGTCAAAAACTCTATCTTTGCCTTTCAAACACCACGTGAACGAAACGAATTGACATTCCGACTCCTACATACCGACCCCAAAACGAGTGCCCGGGCAGGCATCCTCACTACCGACCACGGCCCGGTGGAGACGCCCGTCTTTATGCCGGTCGGCACCGCGGGGAGCGTGAAAGCGGTTCACCCCACGGAGTTAGTAGATGATATCCAGGCCCAGATCATCCTGGGCAACACCTACCATCTCTACCTTAGGCCCGGTTTGGAGATATTAAGGGAGGCGGGAGGCCTCCACCGGTTCATCAGCTGGGAGCGCCCCATACTGACCGATAGCGGGGGGTTCCAGGTGTTTTCGCTGACCGAGAACCGGAAACTGACCGAGGAGGGGGCACTCTTTCAGTCGCATATCGACGGGTCGTCGCATCTATTCACCCCCGAGAAGGTGGTGGATATCCAGCGGGTGATCGGTGCCGACATCATCATGGCGTTCGATGAGTGCACGCCGGGCGATGCCGATTACGCTTACGCGAAACGGTCGCTTGACCTCACGGAGCGCTGGCTCGACCGCTGCATCACCCGTTTCGAGGAGACCGAGTGTCCCCACGGCTATAACCAGACACTGTTCCCCATCGTGCAGGGGTGTGTCTACCCCGACCTGCGGCGGCGTGCCGCCGAGCAGGTTGCCTCCAAGGAGGCACCCGGCAACGCCATCGGTGGACTGGCCGTGGGCGAACCCACCGAGACGATGTACGAGATGATAGAGCTGGTGAACGATATCCTGCCGAAAGATAAACCGCGCTACCTGATGGGGGTGGGCAAGCCGGAGAACCTGCTGGAGGCGATCGAGCGGGGGGTAGATATGTTCGACTGTGTTTTGCCTACCCGTAACGGGCGCAACGGGCAGATCTTCACCAAACAGGGGGTAATGAATATGCGCAACGAGCGGTGGAAAAACGACTTCTCCCCGCTGGAGGAGGATGGTGCCTCGTTCGTCGACAGGCTTTATAGTAAAGCTTACCTGCGACACCTGATCACCACGAACGAGATCCTGGGGTTGCAGATCGCGTCGATCCACAACCTGGCGTTCTACGTCTGGTTGGTTCAGGAGGCCAGGCGACATATCATCGCCGGCGATTTCCCGGCGTGGAAAGCCAGCATATTGGAAAAGGTTACACGGAGGTTATGAAGAGAAACAACGATTCCCTGAAGTTCAAGCGGCTCGACTGGTACATCATCAAGAAGTTCTTGGGTACCTACCTGTTCATGATCGCGCTGATCATCTCCATCGCGGTGGTGTTCGACATCAACGAGAAGATCGATAAGTTCATGACGCACAGTGCCACGCTGCACGGCATCATCTTCGATTACTACCTCAACTTCATCCCGTACTACACCAACCTGTTCAGCCCCCTGTTCGTCTTCCTGGCCGTCATCTTCTTCACCTCCAAGATGGCCGGCAACTCGGAGATCATCGCCATCCTATCCAACGGGATCAGTTTCAAGCGGCTGATGAAGCCCTATATGATATCGGCCCTGGTGATCGCCATCTTCACTTTCATTTTCGGGAGCTACCTGATCCCCCCCGCCAACGCGACGCGGATCAAGTTCGAGCAGAACTACGTGGACCCGAGGAAAAAGAAAACGGGCGACCGGGATGTTCAGTTCAAGGTGGGTCCGGGTACCATCGTTTACTTTAGCAACTTCGACCTGCTGAACAACACGGGGTATCAATTCTCGATGGATCACTTTGACGGGCATCAGCTGGTATCAAGACTCACGGCCCAATCCATCCGATACGACTCTGCTTACCAGTGGACCATCCGTGACTACCAGGTACGCGATTTCGACGGGCTGGAAGAGACCATCACCCACGGTAAATCTATCGACACAACGTTGCATATTGTGCCTAACGACTTTATCATCGCGGCTACCGACCAGCAGATGATGACCTCGCCCCAACTGCGGAACTACGTGAAGAGCCAGAAAGAGCGGGGACTGGGAAATATCCAGGCCTTCCAGATCGAGTACCACAGCCGGATTGCTTCGGTCTTCTCGGCCTTTATCCTCACGGTTATCGGGGCCTCCCTATCGGCCCGAAAGGTGAAAGGAGGCATGGGGTTGAACATCGGTATTGGCCTGGTATTAAGCATGGGCTATATCCTCTTCCTCACCGTGAGTTCCACCTTCGCGATCAAGGGAAACATGAGTCCTTTCGTGGCCGCGTGGATCCCGAATATCGTCTTCGCGTTCATCGCTGCTTTCCTCTATCGGAGGGCTCCCAGTTAAGGGAGCAACGGGACAGGTCGCGATGCGTGGTTTTGTAACTTAATAACCTCACCCAACAGTTTCAACGATTCTAAAACAACAACATTCTAAAACAACAACATTATGATAAAAAAAGAGAGAACTACCCGATCCATTATCCTTTTAGTTTTCATGCTCTTGGCATCCACTTGCTTCCTGCCCACGCTCCTCGCGCAGAGCAAGTACCCCACCGTGGTGATCGAGACCAACCACGGCACGATGAAAGCGGTGTTATACGACGATACTCCCGTGCATAGCGATCACTACCTGAAACTAATCAGGCAGGGCTATTTTAACGGCACGCTCTTCCATCGGGTGGTCAAGGATTTCGTAATTCAAGGCGGTGCGCAGGATTCTCGCAATGCCCGCCCCGGTCAGCGGATTGGCAGCGGCCGAAAAGATATGGAGCTGATGCCCGAGTTCCGGGAGCAGCGCTACCATAAGAGAGGGGCATTGGCCGCACCAAGGAAGGGCGATCAGGAGAATCCCCAAAAGAAGTCTGATGCATCGCAGTTCTATATCGTACAGGGTAAGAAGTATACGGAGAAGCAGCTCGATTCCATTGACGTGGCAGATAACGCACCGGTCAGAAACAAACTACTCAACACCCACTATACCCCTCGCAAGCAGGAGCTGGAGCGCCTCAAGGCCAACAACCCGAAACGGTACGAGGTGGTGCACGATTCCCTCCTGGCGGTGGTAGACTCCCTTTTCATGCGATCTCCCAGTAGAACGGTTATCCCCGAGGGGTCGAGGGAGGTGTACAAAAAGTCAGGCGGCGTAATCCACCTGAATGGCAGCTACACCGTGTTCGGGGAGGTTGTTGAGGGTCTGGAAACAATTGATAAGATCGCCGCCCTACCCGTGGATGCCCACGACCGGCCCGTTAGCGACGTGAAAATAGTCCGCGTGTATATCGAGTAGGCTGGTCTACTCGATATACAGGTACCTCGATAAGAGACTCCTTCACACGTTTGGACTATTTCGTTTCTTTTTCCCCTTTACCTCTTCCATAACCACCATCTGTTGCCGCACCGATTCGGAGTGAATCACCTCAACCACCCGCTTAACGAAATCGGAGGACATATCCATCCGCTCCCCTTGGCTTGCCCGATCTTTGAGGATGTAGTCGTACCGTTGTGTCTGCAGGATAGACATGCCGTGTTCCAGCTTGTAATGTCCAATTTCCCGTGAAATGCGCATCCGCTTGGAGAACAGCCGCAACAGCTCGTAATCCACGTCATCTATCTGGCCGCGGAGTACGGAGAGGTCTTCCGTGGTCTGCACCGTATCTCGAATCACGAGGCTCTTCAGCACCTCCTTGAGCGCCTCGGGGGTAATCTGCTGTTGCTTATCGCTCCAAGCCTCATCGGGACAGCAGTGCGTCTCGATCATCAGGCCAACGTAGTTCAGGTCCATCGCTTGCTGGCTCAATTTCCGAATCATATCGCGTCGGCCCCCCATGTGGCTCGGGTCGCACAACATAGGCAGGGATGGGAAGCGGCGCTTCATCTCGATGGGGATATGCCATTGCGGCGGGTTCCGGTAGACCGCTTTTTCGCTCGAGCTAAATCCCCTGTGGATCAACCCTATCCGCCTAATCCCCGCGTTATAGAGCCGCTCGATGGCTCCTACCCACAGCTCAATATCGGGGCTCATCGGGTTCTTGACAAAGACAGGGATGTCTACCCCTTTCAAGGCATCCGCGAGCTCCTGCACCGCGAAGGGGTTCACGGTCGTACGTGCCCCTATCCACAACAGGTCCACCCCCTGTTTCATAGCCTCATGCAGATGTTTCTCCGTAGCCACCTCGGTAATAACATACATGCCTGTCTCCGTTTTAACCCGCTTCAGCCATTCGAGCGCGGGGCTCCCAACCCCCTCGAAGCTACCCGGCTTGGTGCGTGGCTTCCATACCCCCGCTCTAAATATCTTTACGCCAGCCGCCGCCAGCTGCCTGGCGGTGGCCAGCACCTGATCCTCCGTTTCGGCACTACAGGGACCGGAAATCAATAACGGCCGCTTCTGGTCTATACCCGGTAAAATAATAGGTTCAAATTTCATAGCCATGTTGTCTCGCATAAAACCAACGTTTCACACTACAAATATGCCTAAATTTACAATTATATTCAAGGAAAAAGAGAACCGACACCATTACCCCATGTTTTTTGATGATTAAGGGAAATTGTCGACTTTTTTATCTATTTTCGCGCATTAAGATCGCTTGAAAATGTTTTTTACTTAACTTTCGCGAGTTTAGGCTTGAAAGCAAAAGAGACTTAAACAAGAACGTTAAGATTTATTATAACCCTAAAACAAAAAATAATCGATGTTCAAAAGTCACCCTAAAGGTTTATTAGCCGCCGCCCTATCGAATATGGGCGAACGTTTTGGCTACTACATCATGAACGCCGTACTGGTACTGTTCTTATGTTCTAAGTTCGGGTTGAGTGAACCCCAGAGCGGCTTAATCTACGCTATTTTCTATACCTTGATCTACGTGCTGAGCCTACCGGGCGGGTACATTGCCGATAAGAGGCAAGATTACAAGGGAGTGATCACCTCGGGACTGTTCATCATGGCCATCGGGTACGCGTTGCTCGCGATCCCCATTACCAGCACCTCCACGAACCTCGCTTGGCTACTGCCGTTCACCTGTGTTTCGCTGCTAATTATCGCGCTGGGTAACGGGTTTTTCAAAGGCAACCTGCAAGCCATCGTGGGGCAGATGTACGACGACTTTGAGGCCGAAGCCGCGAAAAAAGGCCCCGAAGCGCTTAAAGAGGCGCAAGACAAAAGAGACGCGGGCTTTCAGATTTTCTACGTCTTTATCAACATCGGTGCCCTGGCCGCCCCGTTTATTGCCCCCCTGCTTCGGAGCTGGTGGCTAGGTATGAACGATTTAACGTACAATGCTGCCCTGCCCGAACTTTGTCACAAGTTCATCAACAGCGGCGGCAACCTGGTGGGGCAAGATATGCTGAACATCACCAGCCTGGTTAAAGAGGTGGGTGGCACAGCTGTGAACCTGGAATTCTGTCAAAGCTACCTGCAGATTTTTAACGAAGGGATCCACTACTCGTTTATCGCGTCGGTGGTGATGATGCTTGTATCGGTAAGTATCTTCCTGGCATCAAAGAAACAGTTTCCAACCCCGGTTAAAAAGGTGGATACCGAAGTGGTTCAATACACGGCGGAAGAGAAAGCCGCCATGGCCAAAGAGATCAAGCAACGTATGTACGCGCTCTTCGCGGTGTTGGGGGTCGTGGTATTCTTCTGGTTCTCGTTCCACCAGAACGGGCAGTCGCTCTCGTTCTTCGCCCGCGACTTCGTGGTAACAGCAACTATTCCACCCGAGATATGGCAAGCGGTAAACCCATTTTTCGTGATCACCCTGACCCCGATAATCATCGCCCTTTTCGCTTTCCTTGCAAGAAGGGGGAAGAAGGTGTCCACACCGCGTAAGATTGCCATCGGTATGGGCATTGCCGCCCTGGCGTACATCTTCCTGATGATCTATTCAGGCCTAAAAGGATATCCTTCGGCACTGGATTTCAAGGCGTTGGACGTAGGTGTTCAGAACGCCATGAAGGCCGGCCCATGGGTGCTTATAGTCACCTACTTTTTCCTTACCGTGGCCGAACTGTTTATCTCCCCGCTGGGCATATCGTTCGTGACGAAAGTGGCACCGAAACACCTTCTGGGACTCTGCCAGGGACTCTGGCTGGGCGCCACCGCGCTGGGCAACCTCTTGATCTGGATTGGCCCGCTAATGTACAACGCGATGCCGCTGTGGCAGTGCTGGTTGGTATTCGCCGTGGTTTGCCTCGTATCCATGGGGGTTATGTACGGTATGGTGAACTGGCTGGAGAGGATCACTGGCGATGACTAATCGTTAACAATGCGTAACGGAATGTAATAAAGCGAAACTTGATTTTGCCTAACAAAGTGAGAAAGAGGGACAACCCCATTTTCTCACTTTTTTTATCGCGTCACACTGGTAACTAAGAATATCAGCGGTTTAAGCCCAATCGATACTCATTATTATTCGGTATCAGCACCTTACCCTACATCGCCAATACAAAAGTTTTCATTAACTTTGCTTGCACGCCTATGTAGCATGTTCAGAAAATCAGTCAAGCAGCTATGAACCCAACCCTGCTCCCTTTCGTACACCTGCATGTACACTCTCAATACTCCACGTTAGATGGCCAGGCAAGCATTGAAGGTCTGGTCGACAAAGCCTGGTCGGACGGAATGAGGGCCATCGCGCTCACCGACCACGGGGCCATGTACGGGATCAAAAAGTTTTACAACTACGTGAAAGCGAAAAACGCGCCTTTCCACGCGGAGATAAAGCGGCTTACAAAAGAGATAGAGGCGTTGGAAAGTAACGGTGCGGCGGAAGAGAATGTAGCCCCGTTAAAGGAGCGATTAAAAGCTGAGCAAAAGAAAATCTTTAAACCCATCATAGGGTGCGAATGTTACGTTGCCCGAAACGACCGTTTCACGAAGACGGACAAAGAGGATGGCGGTGGTTGGCACCTTATCGTGCTGGCTAAAAACCTGCAAGGGTACAAGAACCTGATCAAGATCGTATCGAAAAGCTGGACCGAAGGGCACTACTACCGCCCTCGCATCGACAAAGAGTTGCTGGAGCAGTACCGGGAAGGGCTCATCATATCGAGCGCCTGTCTCGGGGGCGAAATTCCCCGGAAAATACTCAACGGCCAAATTGAAGATGCCGAGGAGACCGTGCGCTGGTATAAAGGGCTGTTCGGCGGCGATTTCTACCTGGAGCTGCAGCGCCATCAAACAGACCGGCCGGACGCCGACACCACTACCTACGCCCAACAGGTGATGGTGAACAAAGAGCTGGTAAGGATGGCCAAGAAATACGACGTCAAGTTGATCGCGACCAACGATGTCCATTTCGAGAACGAGGAGGACGCCGATGCGCACGATCGGCTGATATGTCTCAGTACCAACAAAGACCTGGACGATCCCGACCGGATGCGCTACACGAAACAGGAGTGGCTGAAAAGCACGGCAGAGATGAACCGCATCTTCTCGGATATCCCCGAAGCGCTCACCAACACCCTCGAAATAGCTGACAAGGTGGAGTTTTACTCTATCGACCAGCCACCCCTGATGCCGTTTTACCCCATCGACCCCGAGTTTGGAACCGAAGAGGGGTACAGGCAGAAGTTCAGCGAGCAGGATCTGATCGAGGAGTTCGGGGAAGAAACGTTCCACCGATTGGGCGATTACGATAAAGTATTGCGGGTTAAGCTTGAGGCCGACTACCTGAAGCACCTGACCATACTAGGGGCCGAGAAAAGATATGGTATCCCCCTAACAGATGAGATCATGGAGCGGCTACAATTTGAGCTGGATACCATCAAAAACATGGGGTACCCCGGCTACTTCCTGATCGTGCAAGACCTGATAAACGCCGCCCGCGAAATGGATGTGGCCGTCGGTCCCGGCAGGGGATCCGCGGCTGGTTCGGCCGTGGCCTACTGCCTGCGGATCACCGATATAGACCCCTTGAAATACAACCTGCTGTTCGAGCGCTTCCTCAATCCCGACCGGATCTCGATGCCCGATATCGATATCGACTTCGACGACGAGGGGAGGGGTAAGGTGCTGCGCTGGGTAACCCAGAAGTACGGGAGCGAGAAGGTGGCACACATCATCACCTACGGTACCATGGCCGCCAAGTCGTCCATCCGGGATGTGGCGCGGGTACACAAGCTACCCCTGGCAGAGTCGGACCGGTTGGCCAAGCTGGTACCCGACCGGTCACCCGACGGGAAGAGGATCACGCTGAAAGAGGCGATAGAGCTGGTACCCGAGCTGAAAGAGGCAGCCAACAGCAATGACCCTCTGGTGCGTGACACCTTGCGGTACGCCGATATGCTGGAGGGGAACGTGCGAAGCACCGGCGTACACGCGTGCGGGGTGATCATCGGGCAGAGCGATATCTCGGACGTGGTACCCATCAGCACCGCGGAGGACAAGGAGACCAAGGAGAGGCTGCTGGTCACCCAGTACGAGGGGTCTGCCATCGAGGAGACGGGACTGATCAAGATGGACTTTCTGGGACTCAAAACGCTCTCCATCATCAAGGATGCGCTGGTAAACGTGGAGATCAACCGGGGCATAAAAATCGATATCGACACCATCGATATGGAGGACGAGAAGACCTACCGCCTCTACTGCAACGGGCAAACCACCGGCACCTTCCAGTTCGAGTCGGCAGGCATGCAGAAGTACCTCAAGGAGCTGCAGCCAAGCAAGTTCGAGGACCTCATCGCGATGAACGCACTCTACCGTCCCGGACCTATGGATTACATCCCATCGTTCATCGCGCGCAAGCATGGCAGGGAACCCATCAGCTATGATATCCCCATCATGGAGAAGCACCTGAGTGAAACCTACGGCATCACCGTGTACCAAGAGCAGGTGATGTTGCTCGCGAGGCTACTGGCTAATTTCTCGAGGGGCGAATCAGACACGCTACGCAAGGCGATGGGCAAGAAGAGGTCGGAAGAGATGATGCCGCTAAAGAAAAAGTTCCTGAAAGGTGGAAAAAAGAACGGGTATGATGAGAAGGTACTGAACAAGATATGGGCCGACTGGGAGAAGTTCGCGCAATACGCGTTCAACAAGTCGCACGCCACCTGCTACTCCTGGGTAGCTTACCAAACCGCCTGGCTAAAGGCCAACTACCCGTCGGAGTACATGGCCGCGGTGCTCTCCAACAACCTCAACAACATCACCGAGATCACCAAGTTCATGGACGAGTGCAAGGCGATGGGAATCAACGTGCTGAGCCCCGACGTGAACGAGTCGCACCTGAAGTTCTCGGTCAACCCAAAAGGGGATATCCGTTTCGGGATGGCCGGTATAAAGAACGTGGGACAAATGGCTGTCGTCGAGATTATCGACGAGCGATCCAAAAACGGGCCATTCAAAGATGTTTTCGATTTCGTGGAGCGGGTAAACCTCTCCGTCTGCACCAAGAAGAACATCGAGGCGCTGGCGTTGGCCGGAGCATTCGACTCCCTACCGGGCATTAGCCGGGAACAGTTCTTCGCGACAGACAACAAGGGGGAGCTGTTCCTCGACACGCTTATCCGGTACGGAAATATGTTCCAACAGGACAAGATGGAGTCGATGGCCTCCCTGTTCGGTGATGACTTCTCCAACCATATCGCGCAACCCAAGCCTCCTCATGCCGAACGGTGGTCGGACCTCGAGAGGCTGAACAAGGAGCGGGAGCTGATAGGCATCTACCTGTCGGCCCACCCGCTGGACGAGTACGGGTTTATCCTCAAACATGTCTGTAACGCCGATACCTTGAAGCTACAGGACCTCTCCGCTCTAAACGGCAAGAGGATCTCCTTCGGGGGTATCGTCACCACGGTGCGAGAGGGGCAAACCCAGCGGGGATCCCCCTATACCATCTTCAAGGTAGAGGACTACGTGGGCAGTTACGAGCTAGCCCTGTTCGGGGAGGATAGCGTGAACTACGGCAAATTTGCCCGCCCGGGGTTATCGATCTACGTGGAGGGAAACGTGCAGCCCAGGCGATACCGAAAAGATGAGTTAGAGATAAAGGTATCCTCGATCAGGCTCCTTTCGGAAGCGAAGGAGCAGCTGGTCACGAAAATCACCCTTCACGTACCCCTCTCCGAGCTGAACGACAACACCGTGGCCGAACTATCCAACCTGGTGAAAAACAATTCCGGCCATTCGTTGTTATATTTCCACGTCGTTGATGAGAAGGGCGGAACAAGCTTGAACCTCTTTGCAAGGCAGGAGAGGGTGCTGGTGGATAAACGCTTCATCGACCACCTGACGCAATACTTACAAATAGATTTCACAATAAATTAATCATAAAACAATAAAGTATGACACTGCAAATTACAGATGCCACCTTGGACGAGGTGTTACAGACAGACAAGCTGGTAGTGATTGACTTCTGGGCGGAGTGGTGCGGCCCCTGCAAGATGATTGGCCCCATTATCGATGAGATTGGGGAAGAGTACCAAGACAGGGTGGTAGTAGGTAAGGTGGATGTGGACAACAACGACGAGGCCACGTCCAGGTACGGCATTCGCAGTATACCCACCGTCCTGTTCATCAAGAACGGGGAAGTGGTGGACAAACTGGTGGGTGCAGGGGCTAAATCGCTGTTTACCGAAAAAATAGAGAAGCTGCTTTAAAAATGCCCAATTCCCCCAGGCAGGGAACAGCATGAGAGGTTAAACAGTTTTGGGCATTAACCACCCAACACTCTTTGGGGCAAACAAATTGAATCGCCCCTATAACCTCAGGGGCACGGGAAAGTTCTAAACGAACTTCTCTCGATTTTGCAGGTTTAAAAAACCTGCCATCAACCACACCGCGCTGCCCACGAGCAGGAAGATCCTGCTTTTGAGCAGGGTGTTTTGCCAGATTACGGGATGCGCGTTGGTCGGCATGGAGAAGGGATTCAGGAAGGGATTCCAAAAAGAGGACGCGGTCTCGCCACTGCCGCTCATGAAAATATAGGAGAGAAGGCCCAAAACGATCATGATCACCGCGGTGCCGTTTCCGCTCCGCGTGATGGTGGAGAACATGAAAGCCAGGTTACCGAAAAACAGCATCGGGAAAATCAACTGTGCCGCCATCTCGAAGGGGTTCACCGGGTAGAGCAATACACGAGCGATGTAGGCGAAGACGACCAGGATGACGTAGTTCGCCACGTAGACCATCAGCAGGCGCGCACCCCACACCTTGAAGCGGTAGTTGGGGATACCGAAGATGATCTCGAGGATCCGGTTATCCTCATCGTTTTGAATGCCGAAAACAACCGGGTAAAAAATAAGCAATAAGCAGGGGAACAGTAACAGGGTGTAGATGGTACCCTCGTTGATCTCCGCCCGATTCCACGCCCGTTGAAACATGAAAAACGCGAAAAAGCCGAAAGCGGCCAGCAGAAACCAAAGGAATTTCCCCGCGAATATAATCTTCAAGTTATACCGCGCTACACGAGCCATTAGCCCCACTTGATTTTTAAAGCCCATCGCGTTATATATTTTTCAACAAACATAAATAGGCATCCTCCAGGTTCGCCTCCGCCTCCACCGCTTCCGGGTGCGGACGATCCACTGATATATAGCGCACCTGTATCTGGTCACCATCTTGTACATTATGCACCACCAGCGATTTGTCGAGCTGCTCGAACGCCTCTTTATCAATCAGGAACTGCCACACCTTGCCTACTGCCATACCGACCATCTCCTCGGGTGCCCCGAAGTATTTCAGCTCTCCCTTATCGACCACAACCACCTGGTTGCATGAGCTGGAGATATCCTCGATGATGTGCGTTGAGAAGATAACGATGCGATCTTTACTCAGCTCGACCAGCAGGTTGCGGAAACGGATGCGTTCCCGCGGGTCAAGACCGGCCGTTGGCTCGTCGACCACCAAAATGCGCGGCAGGTGCAGGAGGATAAGGGCGATTCCTATCCGTTGCTTCATCCCGCCCGAGAAAGAGCCTATCTTGTGATCCTTACGCTCATGCATATGCACCGCGTTAAGCACGTAATCGATCCGCTCTTCACGTACCTCTCGGTCGGTCAACCCCTTCAGTATGGCTTGGTAATCCAGGAACTCCCACGCGGTCATGTTCTCGTACATCCCGAACTCCTGCGGAAGGAAGCCGATCAGGCTCTGCAGCTCTTCCCGGTGTGTACGGGTGTCCAACCCATTGATCCAGATGGTACCGTAGCTCTGATCCAAGATACCCGTGATGATGCGCATAAGGGTCGATTTCCCCGCACCGTTGGGACCCAGCAAGCCGAACATGCCCGTTTTAATATCAAACGAAACGCTACGCAACGCCTTAAAAGGACGGCGGCGTTTGCCAATCACCGGGATGCTCATGACCAAACGGAAGTAGGCCCGCTTCAACCGGGCATGGCGACCCGTAACCCGCTCGATGTTGATGTTCTTATCGTAAAGGTAGTGGGAGGTAACGTAGATAGCGATAACCATTCCCCACAGCACACCTATAACCAAGACCATCGCGAGGTTATCCAGCATCTTGTACAGGCCAAACAAAAACAGCGGGGGCAGCGTCCAGAAGACCACCCGGTTCATATACCGTACCACCTGGCTCCCCTCGAACCGGTGATAGAGGTAACCCCGCACTTTTCGCCACAGGAACAGGGTTGCACCGTACATGGCGAAAGAGAGCAGGAAACCCCACAGCTTACTATCGATGTAGAAGTAGGTGAAGTAGATACCGAAGCCCCATAGGATAAAGAGCCAGGAGGCATTGACGAAATCCTTTAACGAGCGGAACTCCCCGCTCAACCCCAATCGCTGCCGCATGTTCAACCCGCTGTACCATTCACGGGTGAAGCGGCCTGCACGGTCATATATTTTAACCAAGCTCCGGACCACGATACGGATCTCCTGTTCCGGGTCCACCACGTCGGCCTTGGCACGCCGCAAGCTGGTCTGCATAAAGTAGGTTATGCCCGGGATCAACACCGCGAGCAACGTGATGTATACCACCTGATACATCGTCCCGTGGACGTACAGGTAGATAAGAAGCGCTCCAGCAATAAAGAGCACAAGGTGCAATCCCTTGGTTTTGAGCGGTAAGGCCCGGTACCAGGTTAACGCGTTCTCCAACCCCATGTTCACGGTCGGGATAATCACGAGCGTCAGCAGGGTAGAAAACGCGAGCCCCCCGATCACGGTGATGGCAAATGGAGCACCAATTGCCCCCGCGTACTCCGAATGGCCCATCGCCAACGGGAACATCGCGATAATGGTCGTGGTCGCCGTGATCAAAATGGGACGGAGGCGCGACAGGCCTGCGGTCATCAGCGCACGTTCCCGCCTGTAGCCCCTCTTACGGAGGATATTCGAGTAGTCGATCAGGATGATACCGTTGTTCACCACCACCCCTATCAGGATGAGAAAGCCCATCAGCGTGTTCGCGTTCATCAAGCTATTGCCCGTGATGATCAACGCGAGCAACGAGCCGATAGCGGCCAGGGGGATAGAGAAGAGCATGACCAGGGGGGTGGTGACCGACTCGAATACCATGGCCAGGATCATGAAGATAAGCAGGAAAGCGGCCACGATGAGAAACCTGAAGTCCCCCAACTCATCCTCTTCGTGTACCACCTCAATAGCTACCCCTGCCGGTAGATTGTAGTTGGCGATCAACTCATCGATATCGGTACGATACCCCTCAAGCAGGTCCTTTGAGCCGGTAATGTTTCGCGAGAAACTGTAATAGACGGTAAGCTCCTTGTCTTGGTTAACACGCACAATCTGGGCGCGACCAAACCCCTTGTTGACCGTTGCGATATCCTCCAGGTTATGCAATCCGCCGCTCGCGTTCGCGATCTGGGCTACTTTGAGGTCGTCTATCGTTTTTTGCCGTCGTTGTTCTTCCTCCTCCTCTTGTGGCAGCCTATCCCGAATAATGATATCGTACGACTCATCACCTACCTTAAAAGTAGTGCCCGAGGAGAACTCCGTGTTCATCTCCGACAGCCCGGTCGTTATGTTGGCACGGGTAATGCCGTAACTGGTCAGCAGTAACTGTTCGAAACCGAGCAGCACCTCGGGCTGACGGCGTGTGAAGGAGACACGGGCACTCTGAATGTAATCCTGTTGCTCAACCTGGTATCGAACGTCCTCGGCCACCACCTGCATCATTTCATAATCGGAGCCCTTGATAACGATTCGCTCCTGGTTGTCACCAATGCCCAGGAGGCTCATGAAGCTACCCATTCCACTGAGTCCGCCACTGCTCTGCCCACCACCGGTCGCATCCGAGACATAGATGTCCGCACCGCCCACGTTACGCAACAGCGACTGCACTTCCGCCTTTATCTCGGTTATCTTTCGTTTCCCGATCTTTTGGTAATCTTCCTGCAGGATAAGCGTTAAGGAGGCCTCCTCCTCATTTACGCGGACCACCAGGTCCTGCTTTTCCGGTATCACCTCCAGCCGCTCTTCCAACACCCTGACCACGTTGTCCGTGCTTTCGAGCGTACTCCCGGTCGGCATGGTCACGTAGATATTGAACCTGTCGGCATCCACCTCCCGCTTCTGCGTGGTAGAGGAGGAGAGCGCCATCAGCAAGGTCACGATTAACAGGGCGAGCGAACCGAAAATGGTTACCCCGGGGTGCCGCATGCAGCTCTTTAACAGTACGAGGTAGATCTGGATAGGACGTTGCGTAAGGGAGACCTTCTCGTAGAAAATGCTATGCGCGTTTTTCCCTTGCAGCACGAAGTAGGAAGCCATGGGGACGAAGAGCAGCGCGACCAGCAACGAGATAATGAGCGTGGAGATGATAGAAACACCGATATGCGAGCCCATGAGCTTGAGCAGGAAGTTATCGGAGAAGAGGAAGGGAAGGAAGATAACAACCGTGGTAAACGTGGCGGCGACGATAGATCGCCACACCTCTTTGGTACCTTGGGTGACCGCCAGGTCAGGACGCAGGCCGTTCCCTGAGAGACGGTAAATATTCTCCAACACGACGATACTGTTATCCAGCAGCATCCCCACCGCGAGAGCCATCCCTATCAACGTGAGGCTGTTGACCGTGATACCGGCGACGTAGAAAATATTGAACGCCGTGAAGATCGAGATCGGCATGGCCAGCGCGATCAAGAGTACCAAGCGCACGTTTTTCAAGAAGAACCAGAGCACGATCACGGCCAACAGTCCGCCCATCAAAGCGAGCTGTATAATCTGATTGATGTTGTTCTCCATCGTCTCGGCCGTGTTTGACTCGACCACGATCTCCAGGTCGAGCGGTTCCAGTCGGTCGTTCAGCTGCTCTATTACCTCCTGCGTCCGATGCGAGAGGTCGATCAGGTTAGCCTGCGCATCATTGAGCAACGAAACCGAGATGGACTCTTTCCCGTTCACGCGGCTGTACGACGTCTCCTCTTTCAGGTCGAAGAAGAGGGTCGCCACATCCTTCAAGAAGATGGGACCAGGGGCAACCACCAGGTTCTCTAAGTCGGACACCTTGGTATAGGATGAGTTCACGTGAACGAAGTAGTGTTCGTGCGTCTCGTTAACGGTACCCACGAACACCTTTTCCTGGGCATTGCTGCTGAGCAGGCTGCTCACCCGGGAAGGGGTAAGGTTCAGGGCGTTGCACGCCTCCCTGTCCAGCTGCACCTCGATAGCCCGCTCGCGCCCACCGTAGACCTGGACCGCCGCTATCCCGTCGATATTTTCCAGCTCGTCCACCACCTCTTCGTCCACGATGTTACGAACCCGATCGACACCCCCGGATCCGCGTACTTGCAGCGTCATAAAGGTGTTACTCATCATCGACACATCCATCTTCTGCACGCTCACGTTAAAGCCATCCGGAAGGGATGAAGAGACCTCCTTCATCTTCTCCTCCAGCCTTAACGAAGTGGTCTTGAAGTTGACGTTGCTTTTAAAGTCGATACGGATAGAGGATTGCCGGCTACTTATCTCCGACTGGATCTGGTCTACCCCTCCCACGGTACTGATTGCCCCCTCCAAGGGGATAATCACCTCCGACTCCACGTACGACGGGTCCATATCCTGTGTCGAGCGGACGGAGACGAACAGCACCGGCAGCTCCGCGTTAGGGAGCAATTCAACCGGCAGTTGCTTATACGACACGTACCCCAAGAGGGTAGTCGCGATAAACAACATGGTGATCGTTACCCGTTTATTTAAAAGAAAGTTCATCCTTCTCTTTTTTTCTTTTCAACGCCCTTTTTCCTTTCCTTACTTCGTCTCTCCTTCATTTCTACATCTCCACTTTCCAATCCTCACCTTTCAGCTTTTTTGTCATCGTGGATCGCTATTGCCACAGTTCTCTATCTTTGGTTTTGGGCTATTCACGCGGCCCCGACCGCTTCATCACCCTATGCTTCATCTGCTCGAAGAGGGAGTAGAGACAAGGGATGACCACCAGGCTCATCAGCGTGGAGGTGACAAGTCCCCCGATCACTGCCACTGCCATGGAAGAGCGCATGGCCGCCCCCTCTCCAAAACCGAACGTCATCGGCAGCAGTACCAGGATGGTCGTGAGGCTGGTCATGATGATAGGTCGTACACGCTGTTGGCCTGCCTGCACGATAGCCTCGGTGAGGCTCATCGTCGCCTTCAGCTGGTTCATGCGTCCCACCAGGAGGATAGAGTTGTTAATCGCTATCCCCGCCAGCATAATGACCCCCATCGCCCCCATGATGTTAAGGGGGGTGCCCGTTATCAGGAAGATCATGACGGCACCCACCAAGCCGAACGGGACGGTCAATAGTATGGTAAACGGGTGCAGCAGCGATTCGTACTGCGAGGCCAGGACCATGTAAACCAGCACGACGGAGAGCAGCAACGCGAAGAGCAGGCTATCCATCGACTCCGCGCGCTTCTCCTCTTGCCCTGTAACCGTTATGGAGTAGTTGTTGGGCAGCTCGATATCCGAAACCGCGGTGCGGATCTCCCTCGCCACTTTGTCGAGTGACCGCTCCGAGTCCATGTCGGCGAGTATCTTGTTGATGCGCGCCTGGTTACGGCGGAATATCTCCTTAGGCGCTCGAGAACTGGTGATGGTGGCGATCTCGGCCAGTCGAAACTCCTGGTTCCCACTGGTAATCACCAGGTTCCCAAGCTCGTTCGCGGTTATATCGGGCATCTTGATAAGGATGTCCCGCATCTCGCCCTTGTAGTCCATCTTACCGACCGAGCGTCCCTGCAGTTGCTGTTCTAGCTGTTGAATAACAGCCGCCACCGAGATATTGTTGATGCCCGCGAAGGTTCGGTTGATGGACACGTTAAGTTCGGGAGCCCCATCGGCCAAGGAGGACTTCACGTTGTATACCCCTTCCAGCGAGGCCATCCGTTGCAGTACCTCTTCCGTGAGGTAGCCAATCTCATCGAGCTCTTCTCCCCTCACCTCCACTACCACGGGGGCTTCATCGCCTCCTAAGAATTCGCTCAGGGAGTAATCGTCTTGGCTGAACGAGAGCTCCAGACCCTCTATCTCTCGGGTGACCTCCACGAATTGGGCAATTACCTGCTCGGTCGGTACCTTGCCCTGTTCAGACAACATCACCTTTATCGTGGCCGTGTGTTCACCCTCGAACACGCGGTTACCCGAAGCCCCTTTACCAATATGGGTATAGATAGTTGCCAGGCTATCCTGGCTCACTGAACGCAGCAAGAACTCCAGGTTGTCCACCACGGCATCGGTGCGTTCCAACCGGGTGCCCTCCGGCAGCTTAACCGAAACGGTAAAATCCTTCCCCTCGGAACGGGGTAGAAACTCGGTACCGACATAGGGGGTAAGCAGGATAGCAACGGCAAGTATCGCTGCCGCGATACCGATCACCCACCCGCGACGGGCTAACAACCAACGAAGGTGGTTGCCATACCCCTTAAATTGTACCGAGACGGCTTCATGTTGGTCGCCTTTCCGCTTTGTAAACTGGTCGTACAGCATGGGGATGACCAGCAGGGCGACAAACAGTGACGACAAGAGCGAGAAAGTGACCGTCCACGCCAACTCCTTAAACAGCTGCCCCGAGGCACCATGCAGGTAAACGATGGGAATAAAAACGACGATAGTCGTCAGGGTAGCGGCCACCACTGCCCCCGACACCTCGGTGGTCCCGGTGATGATAGCCTCCCTGCGTTCCATCCCCTGCTCACGGTTCCGGAAGATGCTCTCTATCACCACGATAGCATTATCAATCAGCATCCCCGCACCCAAAGCCAGCCCGCTCAACGTCATCACGTTAAGCGTAAGTCCCCCAAAGTACATCATCACGAACGTGGCGATGATGGATACCGGGATCGATACACTCACTATGAGCGTTGTGCTCACCCGGCGAAGGAAGTAGAAGAGCACCAGCACGGCCAGCACCATCCCCAGGAGCGCGCTGGTCTTCACCTCGCCTATCGACTGCTTGATGAAGGTCCCCTGGTTGTCAATCACCATGAACGAGTAGCCCGGCAACGCCTGCTCGATAACGGCCAACTGGTTCGTGATCAGATCAACCGCCTTGACCGTGTTGAACTGCATCTCCTTGTAAACAGACAAGCTGATACAACGCTCCCCGTTCAGGCGCACGATATTGTCGGGACGAGCATTCTCAAACCGCACGGTCGCCACCTCCCCCAGGAAAATGGGGGCGTTCTCCACGTTGCCTCCCCCACCTTGCATGCCCATGCCACCTGCAGCGCCCCCACCAGTGGCTTCGATGGGCCTGTAACCAATGACCAGCCCCTCGAAATCCGATTCGGAGGCAAACATGGGTGCACTCTTTACCAAATACTGCAGCCCGAGTTCGCTCACCCTACCCCCCGAGATGCTTTGGTTATTGGATTCGATCCGCGACGCGATCTCCTCCATGGTTACCCCAAACGCGCTCAGCTTATAGGGGTCAGTTTCGATGGTGAGCACAGGCACCTCATCACCCGAGAGGGCCACCTCTGCCACCCCTTCCAACCGGATGAGCTCGTTGCGGATATAGCTGTCGGCCATCTTTCGCAACTCTGCCATATCGGTAATCGATGAGTGAAACATCGCGATGAGCATAACTGGATCCCGGTTCGGGTCGTGTTGGGTGATATTGACCGATTCAATCTCGGCGTTCTGCGCGAACGGGCTCATCGCCTTCTGGAGGTCCAAAAAGGCCTCATCCATATCCTTGTTTTGCACGTACTCCACCGTCAATCGGGCGGAGCCAGCCCGGATAACGGAAGATACCTGTACCACGTCGCTTTGCCGAATTGCCATCGACTCCATGCTCTCCACGAACAGCTTCTCGATCTCTTCCGGTGGACGTTCACCGGCTTCCACTTCCACGAAGAGACGCGGTGAATTCATATCGGGCAACAGATCCACGTTGAGCCTGTCGTACGAAATCTTCCCCAGCAGCAGGATCGCGAACACGATCATGCTGATGGTAACGGGATTTTTGAGCGCGAATCGGAGTATATTCCTCATTGCTGGTTGCTATTAAAAATACAGTTGCCTTTACTTTAGGAACGACCTATTTTAACACCTTGACGCGGCTGTTCTCCCTCAACGTTTCGTATCCCCGAATAATCAGGTTATCATTCTCGTTCAGTCCCTTCGTCACCTCGATATAATCCTCATCTTCCAGTCCCGTTTCGATATTCCGCAGGATGGCGGTATTCCTCTCCACGACATAGACATGCTTACGATCTCTTCGCGAGAGCACCACATCTTTCGGAATAATGATGGCGCTATCCGCCTGGTCTACCACGATGTCGGCTTTCACGAACATACCGGGACGCAATTTCAACTGGTCGTTACTGATGGTAATCTTCCCTTGGAAGGTACGTGTTTCGGTGCTGATGGCGGGCGATAACTCGCTTATCTGGCCCGCTATCGTATCTTCAGCGAGCGTGTAGTGGGTGATATGAACGGGTTGATTTACCTTGACGTACTCCATGGTACTCTCCGGGAGGTTTATTTCCATGTACATCCTCGAGTAGGCCATCAGGCCAACCAGTTCGCTCCCCTGTGTCACCCAGCTCCCCGGCGTGTAATGCGGCAGGGAGACGATCACCCCGTCGAAGGGTGCCCTGACACTCATTTTCGCCAGGTTGATCTCGGCGTTCTCCAGGTCATACCGGGCATTGGTCACCCTCACCTCGGTGTTGCGCATCTCGCTTAGCGTAACACCTCCCTTTTCATAAAGGGCGGCCTGCTTGACCTGCTCCTGTTCCGCTATCTCAAGGGTAAGTTTCCTAGAGTCGAGCGCGATCCCGTTCTCATACTCCCGGTTCTGGAAGTGTATGATCAACTGCCCCTTCTTAACAGCATCGCCCAGTTTGTAGGGTCTCCCGGTAGAGGGGTTGGTTTGAAGGGTGTAATAGCCGTTCATCTCCGCGTTGAGGTTCACACTATAGGTCGCGTAAGCCGTTCCGGTGGTATTGATCAGCTTGCTGATCGATCCCTTTTTAAGCTCCTGAACCGAGACGGGGGTCTCGATATCGCTTTGGCTACTTTGTGGTGGATTACTGCACGCCGCGAGCAAAGTGACCACCACCGTTAATGATAAGACTTTGTATTGCATTAGTTACGTTATATTGTTAGGTTCATCGTTGTATCTCAATGAATAATTCTGGACAGGTCCCTGACGGGCACCAAAGGCTCCTCTTTCTCGAAGTCGTACAGCGACAATATCTTCAAGTTGAGTAGCTCTATCTTATAGTTGATAAGCGCTTGCGCGTAAGCCATTCTCCGGTTCGAGAGCTGTGTTTGAAACTGGCTGATCTCCATACCCGTGAGGTCGCCTTCGCGGTACCTCGTCAGGTTGATATCATACGTGAGCTCCGCGTTCCGCACGCTTTTCTCCGCGATATCGATTTGGGTACGCAGGTTTTCAAGCCTTCTCCAGGTCTGTCTCACCTCCAGCTCAATATCGATTTGCAGGTTCTCCTGCTCGATCTGGGCGAGGGTTTGCGCGATCTTTTGCGCCTTTACCCGCGCTTTTTTCTCCCCCCAATCGAAGATGGGTACCGTCAGGCTGACCGATATGCGCGGGTTTTTCGTGGGGTTATCGTACATGTTGTGGAACTTCTCGTGGTCCCCGATGATACCAATGGAGAGCGAGATGTCACCCCTGAACTCGTTCATACTCTTCGTCTGGATCATCTGCAGCTCCGCGAGCTCAATATCGATCTCACGCTGCCTCAACTCCATACGCGATGTCAAACCGCTCTGCACCGCGTGGTTCAGATCAACCGCCACCGGGCTCACCTCGATCTCGCCTTTCACCTCGATATCCTCGTTCAGCGGCATCCCCAGGGTTTGCTTCAGTTGATCCTTCGCGTTCTCCAGGGCCACGGTTCGCTCCTCTACTGCCGACTGCGCGTTGGCGAGGTTTAGTTCCGCCTGGTAAAGCTCCTCCCGTGCGGCCAGGTCGGCCTCTACCTTGTTCCTTATGATTTCGAAACTTTGGCTGGTGTTTTCTAACTCTTCCTTGCTGATGGCCAGGTTATTTTGAGCCATGTAGACGCTATAGAACTGGTTGGTAATGCTCCTCTCGGTGTTAAGCCGCTGCAGCGCGTACCGTATGCCGGCATTTTCATAGTCGAACTCGATCTGCTTCATCTCCATCTTACGCCGGTTGTAGGTGAAGATAGGTTGGTTGAGTCGCACGTAAAGGTCGTTGCTAAATGCCCGGTTCTGGTTTTCCCTCCCCTCCACGATCGAGTGGTTATCTTGCCAGCCGAAGGTGTTGATCAGAGATATCTCCCCGTCGGTTAACAGGATAGGCTGCGATACCATGAAGGTTCCGCTCGTGTTTAACGTTTCGTTGGTGTACCATTGTGACAGCCGGTTGTCGAATCTCCTCGACCGGCTGTAGTTGACAGGCGTAAGGTCCAGGGAGAAACGGGACTTCAGAGAGGCGCGTTGCGCCACCAGGTGCTGCTGATACCTCTCGAGGTTGAGCTTCGACGCTATCAGGTCGGGGTTGTTCTCTTCAGCGATATCGAGTGCCTGCTCAATGGTTAGCGGTTCGCGGGTAGGCAGCCCTTGATCCGGCTCTCCATGATTCAACGTTTCCTGAATCAGCGCCTCCTGGGTTGACGGTTCGCGGGTTGACGGTTCTTGAGCGTGGAGACAAAAGGGGGTTGCCGTTCCCGCGAAAAACAGCAGCCAACCCATACATTGTATCCGTAGCCCTTTCATATTCATTATCATTATCTATAGTAATCCTCTTGTCTACTAATTATTTTCGTTGCTATACTTACCTTCTGACAATTCGCACGGCGTCGGCCGTAACACTTTGCAACCCGCAATCGTTGCTTAATACCACTTGCACCGTATCTTCACTAAATAAGTAGGTTCCCAATAGGCTCCATCCTTCATCAGAGCGCCTTAGGTCGATATACGCGTTCTCTGCGCCCCCATCGTAGTGAACCTTAAAGTGATACTCGGCTGCGCCCCTCGCACCGCCTCCACCTCCGCGTCCCCTGCCACCCCTTCGACGTGCATCATCAGGCCTGTGGACCCAATAAAAGAGGTCGTACGTACCTGAGCTCGGAACGGGAACTTTCCAGGTAGCCGTCTGGTTCCCGCTACCACTTTTTATCACGTAGGCAGAACGCACCCGCGTCCCATAATACCTGTCGTTCGTGGTCAGCGTCCACTGCAACGGCGGGCGCCAGGTTGACACCCCCGAATAGTCGAACGAGGTCTTGTCCATCTGATCCAGCCACTGCGGCAGAAGGCCCACCACCTCGGGTTCCGACAAGACGAAGAGTGCCGAATCCTCGTTATCCACGATCACCTCACCCGGGATATTATACGAGACATTCTGCACCACGAAATCCCCCTCCTCGTCAATCGGTTTGTTTCGTTCCCTGATAATGTTGCTGACCGGAAAGCTGATCGAGCTGGGTAAGTTCCCGGAAATCAACGTGTTCACGTTTACGCTTCGCGGGACCTCATCCCATACCGCGACCAGTCGCTTGGTTTCACGGGCATCCAACGCTATTTTCCGTTTGGCACGGGGGTCATACAGGCTTTGCCCCCCGAAAAATATCTCCAGGTTGATTATCCCGTCGTACTCCGAATCGTTAGTGATCTGAAGTTTCGTGACGAACACCTCTTGATCCCGGTTGGTAATCTGTAGCACTTCCGGTGTCCCGAGGGTATAGACGGGAAGCGGTGTCGGGTAGTTCCATGCCTTTAGGGGCGAACGCAAGTCCACCCCCGCCAGGGCACCCATCGTATCCAGCAAGCTCTCGAATCGAAGGTTAGCAAACTCGTTACGTTGCAGCACATTACGCAACGAATCGCGGAATTCGTTGTAGCCTACATTTTGCTCGGCGTAGGCAAAGAGGTGGTTGGCTTTTAGCGAGACAATATTGTCCAGCAAGTCACGGTGCTCCCCATCAGCCAGCAGCTCCTTGAACGATGCCTGTTCCATCAACAAGTTGGCCTTTTCGTTGTTGCTAATCCCGTTCATCTGTCGTATCCAGGTAGCCTCTTCTGACTTATCTTGCAGGTAAAGTTCAATGAGGCGGTTGGCAACCGACCACTCGGAAGAGAAGACGTTATACCGGTAGTTATACAACTGAGGGAAAATGAAATATGGATTCGCCTTAACGGTAACGTTAATTGCCCCACGTTCACTCGACCAGCTCATATCGCTCTCCGTCCGCTGGAAGAGTCCCATGAAACGGTTAAACACCCTTAACGCCGCATCTTCATCGCTCACCTCTTGCCCCCTTTGACGTGCCCACCTTTGCTCGTTCCGAACCCCATTCTCCACGTCCGCGTTTTCAATCAAGCACCCCTTTTCGGGGAGCAGGATCATCTCGGGCTGCATCACCTCCTGCGCCTGCGTCCACGTGCGCGGGTAGCTATAGAACTGGACAGGCACCTCCACGAGGGAAAGGCGGTGGAACGAGTAATCGAGGTTGTAGTTACTTTCAAGGGAACGTCTGCGCTCCCTGATTTGAGCAGGAATGGTATCTGAAATCGGCTCGAAAACGTCCGAAAAATAGTCGTGCCCCCTTAAGTACCAAACCGAGTAGAGCGTGGAGTCCACCTCCACGCTTTTCTGCTCGTAATCACCAATGATAAGCGTGATAGATGGGGTCGGGAAATCGGTCTCGTAGACGAACACGTTGTCACCTGTACCTTCTTGCCCCTCCCCTTCCATGGTTCCTTGCGATAGTGCCTTCAAGCGATCACGGGTGGTTACCTTCAAGCGGAAATGGCTAAAGTAGGCCTGTTGCCAGTCGGGGGACTCACTGCTATATGAGGTGCCCGGACGCGGGTACCAGTATGTTTCGGGTGTGAAAAGCAGGTAGTTTTCCTCCTGGAAACTGTACTCTTTCTCTATATTGAACCCTTGACTGGCGTACTCCTCTTCCAAGAACTCGTCCGGGATATCCAAATAGCAGAAATCTGGATCGACCCTTCCCTCGTACTTCATCGTGAACCGGACTGAATCGCCCTCTTCCACCACCCGTTCGAAATCGACCAGCAATATTTGATGCTCCCTTGTGAATGGGAGGGGGTTGCCATTTTCCACCACCTCACTAACCTGTAACCCCGGATTTAGACAGAAGGTAAAGCGGCTGGACTTCTCCAGGGCCACGCCCTGCATCTCCACCTCTGAGGCGATCGTGCCCGGCTGCTGTTTCAGGTCAATACCGTACTGCTCCACCACCATCTTGGGGCTATTCACGTACCGGTTGTTGATCTCGGTGTAAAGTTGGCGCTTGGCAGCGGCCCCCGTAAAAGAGGTCACGTGTCGATAGCCGGCCCCTACCCCAACGGCGATGAAGATAACCGATAGGGCAAGCCACCGGTAGCTCGCTTTCTTTGAATTCGGCAGCCTTCGAAACAGGAAGATGGTAAGGCAAATGAAACCGACTCCAAGCAGGAGGTACATCACGCGGTGGTTAATCACGATGGCCCAGTTTGTGAATCCCACGATGGTCGATTTCACAAGCGGCAGGTTAAACGCCATGTAATCGAACAGGTGGTAAAACTTATTACCCAGGTTGAAGAGGGTGAGCGCGATGTAGCCCAACAGGACAACAAAGGTGACAGCTTGACTCTTCAGGATAAGCATTAAGGAGACCGACAAACCGAAAATATAGATCAAGGTAGGGATACATATCAGCAGGAAGTAACCCAGGTATGCCATCCAGTCGATGGCAACCCCCGAGATGAGGTTAAAGATGACGACCAAGAGGATAATCAGGAGGTCCAGTTGAATGAAGACCCGCGCGTTACCCCAGATCTTTCCGATCACGTACTCCGCGTTACTTAGCGGGTGCACGTAAAACACCTCCGAGGTATCGAGCTTCTTGTCCGATTTCAAAAACTCGGAAGAGAGGAATACCGCGATAATGGCCTGCCCCGTGTTCAGGTAGAGCAAGTTGGCGTACGGTATCATCGCGGGTATCGCCTTCATCAACCATAAGCCGGAGTTGCCCTCCCATACCAGCGCGACGAAGTTAAAGATACATAAGGACAAGATAGCCAGGATGAGGAAGATCCGGTAAAACCAGCTCCTCTTCAGCAGCTTGCTCTCGTATAAGGCAACGGATTGTATGCTATGCAGTCGGTTACGCATCCATCCAACGATTCAGTTTTTTCTCCATATAGTAAACGTACGCGTGCTCCAGGTTGGGCGGGTAGGGCTCCGCGTCGTACCCTTCAATCTCATCGGCCACCACCTGTATCTCCCACCCGGTGCCCGATGGGATCGTAGTGATCACGGGGTACTTCTGGTCGATCAAGTGCAGCTCGTCACCGCTGATCTGCATGCGCCACACCTTTCCCTCCGCCTCCTTTCGCATCTCCTCCGGAGAACCGAAGAAGGCGATCTCACCCCGGTTCATCAGGGCCATGCAGTTGCACGTGCTGGAGATATCGCCTACGATATGCGTTGACAGGATAATGGTCACATCTTGCTCGCTAATCTTGGCCAGCAGGTTGCGGAAACGAATCCGCTCTTCCGGGTCCAACCCCGTGGTGGGCTCGTCCACGATGATCAACTTGGGGTTGTGGATCAACGCCTGCGCTATACCTAACCGCCGTTTCATCCCTCCCGACAGGCGGTTGGCGTACCGTTCACGCACGTCGAACAGTCCCACGCTTTCCAACATCTCGTCCACGGCTTGGCGACGCTGCCTCCCGTTCGTCATACCCGCTAACCGGGCGGCGTAATCGAGAAATTCATGCGTTTTATACCGGGCAAAGAAACGAAAATCCTGCGGCAGGTACCCGAGGATACCCCGCACCTCCTTGCGCTCCTTCAACAGGTTATACCCAAACACGTCCACCTCACCCGACGTGGGCTCCATAAGGGCCACCAGGATACGCATAAGGGTGGACTTTCCCGCTCCGTTGGGACCAAGCAATCCAAACATACCGGTTGGGATCTCCATTGTAATGTCTTTTAGCGCGTGGTTACCGTTCGGATAGATCTTATTAAGGGATCGAATGCTTATGCTCATTACTTATATCCAGATTGATGCTTAACTTTCGCTTCTACATGGAAGAAAACAGAAAAACATGCAAGAATTGTATGTAAAGCGTATTCCTCTACAAAGATTTAAAAAACGCACCATTATTCCTCATGTTTTCATAAAAAAAAATGTTTATTACACACTTTTAAAAAGAAACAGGCATCCCTCACTACGCTTGGGATGCCTGTTGAGTCAAGATGCTCTAACGCTAATACTCATCTTCGTTGAAGAAGAAATCTTCTTTGCTCGGATAATCAGGCCAGATGTCTTCTATCGACTCGAAAATTTCACCCTCCTCCTCGATCTCTTGCAGGTTCTCGATCACTTCCAGCGGTGAACCCGATCGTTGCGCGTAGTCGATTAATTCATCTTTTGTAGCGGGCCAAGGAGCATCTTCCAGCTTTGATGCTAATTCTAGTGTCCAGTACATTGATTGATCCTTTCTTTTACGTGGTTAATTATTCCTACCACCTCGCCGGCAAAACCCAAGTTCACGCTAAATGTTGATCGTTTCGTCGGCGCGGTGCTATTTTTCCGCGAATGTATAAAAAAAAATTATATATCCCCCTGTTCCCAATACATTTCTTCAGACAATTTATGGCTTTCGTATCGGGCAAGCACGAAAAAGTAGTCTGATAAACGATTTAAGAACATTAACACCGCTTGTGTATGGTCTACTTTTCTTCATAAACAGCACAAATGAAAGTTGCATCAAATAAAATAGCGCGACGGGGTTAACGTGTCCCACGGGAAAACGGTTCCCGTCTCTTTCCCTTCGAACGTCACGTGAATCCTTTTATCATTAACGATCTGTTTCCAATATTGTTTGCCTGGCGCCTTGGTAATGGGATGAATTACCCAAAAAGCCCGTTCGCACCCCAGTTCCAACAGTTGGTCGATGGATGGCAGGTACGTGTTGGAGCAGTTCACGAAGATCGCGTCAAATAGCCCCTCTTCAGGGGCGACCTTTTCGCCCCTAGGCCCAAGTAATTCTCTTCCAAATACAAACGGATCATCCCCGAATACCCATCGCTCTTCCCGAAGCGCGGATAGGGCAACCACGCGGTGTGGTCGCCTCGGCAAAAGGGGCAAGATCGACTCATCGGGATCACCACTCGTTTTCCCTTCTAACCATGTGCAGTTGGTTTGGGTTGAGGGAGCCATCAAAAAGAGCGTGTTAATTCCAGTTCCGGGGTTCACCTCCAGTATGTTTCGTGCTTTGAAATAGTGAACCAGTCGATACGAAAGGTGGTTAAAGGAGGTTATCAGTCTCGTATCCAGGCCGTGGCCACGGAGCCTCTCAGGGATATCGGAAAAGGCGTAAAAACTATGGTGCGAGCGAAAAACTTGGGTGATGAGCTCGTAGGCAAAGGGCGAATGAACAGCGTGGCCCCTCGATTGCTTTAGACGCTTGAACCCGTTGCGAAGAGACATAGGGCAACAAGCGTTACTGGTAGATAAGGGCCACGACGTAGGCAGCCATGCCCTCTTCTCTACCCACGAAGCCCATCGCCTCGGAGGTAGTCGCTTTAATGGAGATGGCTGATAGATCTACACCCATGGTTTCAGCCAACCTCTCCTTCATGGCCGGTATAAACGGGTTTAGCCTGGGACGCTCCGCGCAGACGGTGGCATCGATATTTCCCAAGCGATACCCCTGCTCATTGAGCAAGTGAATGGTCTTCCGAAGCAGGGTTACGCTCGCCACGTTCTCGTACTCAGCCTTGGTATCGGGAAAATGGTATCCGATGTCCCTTAGGTTAGCCGCGCCCAACAGGGCGTCGCAAATGGCATGGATCAAGACATCTGCATCGGAGTGCCCCTCCAGTCCCTTTTCGTGGTCTACCCGCACCCCACCAAGCCACAGTTCCCTGCCCTCTATTAGCCGGTGCACGTCATATCCAAATCCTACCCGTACCTTCATCGTGCAATAAAACAGTAAAGCAACAAACTATTGAAACAGCGCCTTTAGCCCGTCGATATCGAATCCCAACGAGAGCCGTAACGTCTGGTCTATGGGATTCGACTGGGATACAGAAACCAGGTAGGCCGCATCGATTTGGAAGCCGCTTGACCGAAAGCCAGCGCCGAAAGCCACGTACCGTCGGTTCCCCTTGTACTCGCTCTCGTGGTGGTATCCCGCTCGAAGGGAGAACTGGTTATCGTACATGTACTCGATACCGGCCGACCATGCTACCTCCCGCATCTCCTCTTTGAAGCCACCCGGGGCATCGCCAAACGAAGTAAAAATACCGCCTATGGAAGAGATGCTGTTGTACTCGTCAATTCGGGCATTCCACTCCTCACTGCTCTCCTCCTCCTTCATGATCGGGGGGGTCGGCACCAGCAACTTGTTCAGGTCCACGCTAAACGAGAGCGTATTCTTCGGGTCGACTGGCAAACCCAGCGATGCGCCAATCCTCATATTGGCAGGCAGGAACATGGAGGTGGTTCCCCCGTCGTACGATATTTTGGTTCCGATATTCGACAGGTTGAAACCAATACCCAGGAGCGCTTCGGAGCGCCCTATAAGCAGATAGGACTCGTTGTACCCCGCGATATCGACCGAGAAAGCGTTCCCCGGCGAGGTTTCATCCTCCCCGGTGGAGTAGTCGGCCCGTATATAGCGCAACGTGACCGCTCCCGAGAAGGTCTCGGTTAGCTTTCGGGCATAGGCCGCATCCAGTGCCATCTCATGCGGGGCTACCGAGCGCCAAAATTCGCCAGAGAGATCCGGCAAATCCACCTCCCCGAGGGTGAAGTAACGGAGCGAAGCGCTTACGCTGTTCAGCCCCCCCTCACCGAACTGCTTGTACCCCGAGGCGTAAAGTTGATGAATTCCGGTAGTTAGCTTACTCAACCACGGTGTATACGCGAAGGCAAAGCCACCCGGGCTCGTGACAAAGGGATACTTTGCGGCATTCCAGTGCTGGGAATAAACGTCGGGCATGGTCGATGCCCCTATATCGCCCATCCCTCCTCCCCGGGCATCGGGTGCTATTTGCAGCGACGGCACGGCCGTGATAATGGGGTTGTACTCTTGGGCTCGAGTGGTGGCGCTCCATCCCGCGAAAAGCAGGAGCGCTAAAAACAGGGCTCTTCTCTTGTTCATAATCCATTCGGTGTTAATCGGTGGCACCCCCTTGATCACTTCACCCGGAAGTCGAGCAGCTTTCGGTGTCCTAAGTACCCTTGCAGGTGATCGTTTATAGCGACGCTCCCCACACCGGCGGGGGTGCCAGTAAACAGGATGTCTCCCATCTTCAATGTATAGAAACGGCTAATATACGAAATTATTTTATCCACCGTGTAAATCATATCGCTCGTGTTACCTTGTTGAACCGTTTGCCCGTTAATGTCGAGGTGAAAGTTCAGGTTTGAAAGGTCTTCGAAATCGGACTTCGGTACAAACGTACCGATGGCGGCAGAGTTATCGAAACCCTTCGCGATCTCCCAAGGCAAACCCCGCTCTTTTTGTCGTCTCTGCAAGTCTCTCGCGGTGAAGTCAATACCGACTGTCACCTCACTATAGTAACGATGCGCGAAACGTTCCGCGATGTTTTTCCCCAGCCGGTCTATCTTCACCACCACCTCCACTTCGTAATGCACCTCCTCCGAGAAATCGGGCAGGAAAAAGGGTCTCCCCCCTTGTAACAGCGCCGTATCGGGTTTCATGAAAAAGATCGGCTCCTCCAGGTCGTAGAGAGGTGCCACCTTCTTGTCGCGTGAATCACCATCCGAGACGGTAGATACCGCGTCCTGAGCGGGGAACCCCGTGTGTGGAGCTAATAAGCCTTTCATCTCCCTGGTATGGGACGGGTAGTTGAAGCCAACCGCGAAAATCTTCATGCAACGAGCTATTTTTTCAGTCCCGACACCGTGTTTAGCACGGCTTTCACGGTACCAAATTTCAAGTAGGTAATAATTACCACGGGTACCCGGTTCACGTTGTTTGTCAAAGAGGCCTTAATCGCCTCCTTTTGGTTTGTAAAGGCATCATCCAGGATAGTCATCGAGATATTGATCACCTCGTAGGTATTCCCGTCGTTTGCCTTCATATTACTCACCCCCAAGTAATTGACGTACATATTCACTGGCCTTTTCCCGGAAATGAAGCGGATGTACTTCTTATCGCCCGGCTTCATCCCCTTGAAGTCAAGGTTTCGAACGTACGCCAACACCGAAAGGTAGTCGTAGGTACATTGGTCGGTCACCACCACCTCATCGAACTTCTCCTCCCCGTTTCTATGGCGGATGGTTCGTATGTTGATTTCGTCTCTCTCGTAGCTGTAAGATTGTCTCTCTACCGTGTAATCCTTACCCTCCAGCGCCTCCTTGGTGAACAGCAGCGGGCGCAACTCCTTGTCGACATAGGAGGTAAGGGTGTCCTGCACGGTGTACAGGTTGTCAGCCAACCCCGACGTGTTCAACAGCATCACCAGCTTGTAAGCGTTCTGGCCCCTGTAATTGGCGTCGGTGACCGAAAGTGACCCTTTCCCTGCACGGGCGTTCAATATCCCGTAATTGAAGTAAAGGTCGTACTGGATCTCCTCCCCGTTCACGAACGCCGTGTTTTCCAAGCTACACTGGGCGTTCAGATGGGGCCGGTGTACGGTAAGCAGTACCAGTAAAAGAAGTACCGCTCCCGTTATATCTCTTTTCTTCATGTCACTCTTGTTTGAATGTTTTTTACCTGGTGCCGCCATAGGTCTGCATGGAGGCACCTCCACCTCTGCTCCCACCTCTGCTCTCACTTCTGCCACTACCCATCCCGGAAAAGGGCGAGCTCTGTTGCCCTTGCCGTTGCTCGTTCTGCCTATCCAGGTTGGGGTTTCTCTTCCTCTCCTGCGGCTTGTTCGTTGTTATCTCCAGCGGCTTCTGCTCTATCACCGGCTTGGAGCGGATGTTCCAGCTCTCGCTGTGGTCGGTGTAGGCCCGAATCGTGAACAGGCCAGGGTAGTAGAAGACCTCTTCCGGCTGCCGCTGCTCCTCGTAATTCCCGGTAGTCCATACCCCATCACCGTTCTCATCGACGATAAGGCGAGCGTACATCTCCCCGGGTGGCAGGTCTTGGAAGCGGGCCACGTTCGATTTGACCAAACTTTTCCGGAAAGGTTTACCCGATTTATCCAGTAGCTCCACGAACGCCTCTTTACCCGGCTCCAGTCCTGTGATGACAATCTCGAGGTTGCCGTACTGATCCAGCGCCTTCACCGTGAACTGTTGCTCGTAGGTGTCGTTCCAGAGGCCGTAGCAGTTAAAGACCATGGCCGAGTCAATCCGGAACTTATACCTCGCACCCGGTTCCCATCGGGGGCGCAGCACGAATTTTCGCGGGTTCAGCGAGTCAGTCTCGAGCCTGAAAGGGACTAACTCGAAGAGCGAATCCACTTGGATAGAGAGCTCCACGTGCGAGGAATCGAACGCGACCACCGGGTGCTCAAACTCTAACCGAATCGGGTTGTATAGCTCAAAGGAGGACTGGATATTGCTCTTAATCGTGAGGAACGATATCGGCTCCAATTCGGCTTCAGGCTCGCCCTCGCCTTCACCCGTGTCCGCCTCTTCCGCGCTTTCTTCCCCCTCTACTTGTTCTTTTTCTTCCGTCTCTTCCGTCTCTTCCGTCTCTTCCGTCTCTTCCGTCTCTTCCGTCTCTTCCGTCTCTTCCGTCTCTTCCGTCTCTTCCGTCTCTTCCG
>DUNG01000044.1 GCA_012839475.1 Petrimonas sp.
AATTGGCAAGGCTTTATCTGTGTTAGGCTGCCTCTAAAGGCCACACCCATGTTGGCAGAGACTCAATGTAAATGGCAAATCGGAGTACCAAATATGTAAAAGGTATTAATGCGACAACATGCTTGACAAACACCGATATTCCCTCTTCAGAATTGATACTAGGTAAGATAAAATATATTGGATTTCTTAAATTTATAATTGAAATGCTAGTATTTTACAGTTCTATGTTTTGGCCATCACTAGAATCCATAATAATCTTATTTATAATATCTAAATTATCATGTTGCCCCTTCAATTTCCTCACTTCCTCGATATGTACATCTAAAGACATTCTCCCATCAATACACATAAATCCCAGGTTGCTATGTAATTAAGTAATTATGCTATCCTGAGATCTATCTATGTCAGTATGATTTACTCTATCTGTAATCTAGATCAATAACTTATCAATGAACTGATAGAGGTTATTTCTTTGACACGCGACTTTTTAGTAGTTGATGATATCAAAATCTGGAGTCTTTCAAAATTTTATACTTTCGTTTATCTACTTCAATAACTTTAAACTCATGATTGTGTTTACAAAAGCTATTTATCAGTTTCTCACCATCATCGGTGCCTGCATTATAGTACACGTATTTGTTTGAACCAATCAACTTATTTTCTACCAAATATTTTTTTAAAGTCTAGAACCGTATCCATACCCTCTGTATTCTTCCAAGACATATAAATGCGGTTCACATGTCATGTCAAGCACTACACCGATTGCTTTTCCATCCTGAATCAGAAAAGTAAAATCATATCCATCCATCTGAGTTATCTGAATATCTCTTCTATTCTTCGGTTTATAATCTAAAATGTACTGTTTTAATGTCTCATCTGTCATGATCTCACCCTCCATTCGTCACCAATTAGTTTGTATAGCGATTAATCTGTATTCCTGTTGTCCCGTTCTCTTGATGTCCAAAATCAAATAAACCTAAACTCTAATTAAAACCCTACCCAAACACCTATTACTCCATTACTCAGCCCCATAATAATCACAGCAGCTATCAAGTTTCCAACAAGTATTGCAGGAAAAGCCCACTTAAAACGCATGTCAAGAAGTGCCGCAGCTAAACTACCACTCCACACACCTGTACCTGGAAGAGGGATGACAACGAATATTAACAATCCCCATTCTCCATACTTTTGTATGTTTCCACTCTTATTAAGAGACTTATCCATTAGATTATCTACTAACTTTTTAAATAGTTTAGTCCTTTATAAATAATTAAATATTGGGCTAATGGTAAATAGAATAAATGGTACTGGAATCATGCTCCCAATGAAGCTGATAATTGTTGCATGGGCAGGAGACATCCCTAGTGACATACCAACAGGGATTGCTCCTCTAAGCTCTATAATAGGTAATGCCGCTGTTAGCATTACCCTTAATTCTATGGATAAAAAGTTAAGTAGTTGATTAAGTAATGGTTGCATTAGATGTTCCCCTTTAAGTTGGCTCTTAATAAGTTGGTGTCAGATGGGCTGGTATAAGGCAGTGATTTCTACTCTCTCGCAGTAGCAACCTCAACCGAAGATCCAACTTCCTTCTCAACTACTCCCACTTAATAAGATAGAAACTTATCTCTTAAATTGCTTCTTCTTAGAGCAGTCTCCACAGTGGCTTCAAGAAATCCTTGTTTATTTCCAACATCATAGCGCTTACCAATGAAATCATAAGCGTACATGTCTTTTTCAGATTACTTTCTAGCACTATTTACTATGTTTATCAACTTTGTTTTTACTAATATTTTTTTAATTCCTGATCTTACTTTATTTCTAATCCTTCTTTGCAAAGGTTCATTACAGTATTTTGCAACTAATTTATCAAAAGGCAAAGACTCTTTTTCTGCCATAAAACCATCACGTTTTGGATTATATTTTACTGATTTAATTGCTGCTGAATTATATTTAACTGCTTCATTAATATCTACTTCTTGATATAACATCTTATCTTTTACTTCATTAAATAATCTCTGACCCATCTCACTATTTACAAATATTAATGAAGTACCCTTGTCATCATCCATCTCAGGCAGAATGTTCTGAACACCCCAAAAATCAGCTAAAGTTAAATCGCTTTGGCGATTCAAGCCTTTATACTTACAATCATAGCAAGCAGGCCTTAAACAAACATCTTTAAGAAAAGCTCTCATAAATAAATCATTCCGTAAGTTTTGCCGATACTCTGTATTGTTCTTGAATAAGAATGATACAGAGAATCGCTTCCAGCCTTCATCCTTCCGTCTGAAAGCGATTCTCTGGGCAAGTGACCCTGCTTCTGTTTCACGAAATTCAACATACTTATGCCAAACATCTGGTGAAGGCACTCCATGGCAAACAATGTCCATTGTAGACAAATTAGTGTATAATTTCTCTAAATAAGATTTTAGTCCAGCAATCTGGCAGGGTGTACCTGTAAATAGTACTTCCCGTCCTGAATCCAAAAACTCTTTTGCCTTCTTATAGGAATTCCCTATCTTGCTTTGAACGTATTTAGATCCTCTAAGTTGCTCAAGATTTTCTTTTGTTTCAACAAAGACATGCACTACTTCAGATTGATCATTAAAGCTAGCTCCAAAAACAGCACCATCTCGATCTATCACATTTTCGGCAACTAATGTAAATATTCCTCCTGAAGAGCTATCCAACCTAATTGTTTCGTCGTTATTGATACACGAATAAGCAACGGGATCATTCATTACTTCTTCCTTATTGATTATCGGGCATACATTAATACATTGCTTACACCTTATGCATAAATTATAGTCAACATTAGGATATAAAAAACCTTCCTTGTCTGATTCCATTGAAATACAGCTTTTAGGGCATATACTTGCACATGCATGACACCCCATGCAATCCTTCTTGTTGTTAATTTTTCTATCAATCATGTCTTATCCACCTATGAGTATTTGTTATTTAATTACTCTGCTAATAATCCTTTTTATTGGCTTACCTATCAAGTCCTTTTCATATTGGTTCATTCCTATAAACCACATGGAAACGCAAAAGATAATTATGTATATAATTCCAAGCCCTATGAAATGCAGTATACTATCAAGACTTAAATACCTAACCATTAATATGCCAGCAAGTATTGTTGGCATTAATGCAGGTATGAAACTTAATATTTCTTTCCAAAAAAACTTTATATCTAACCCAACTCTAGCGTGATAGTACCAGTTCATAATTAAGCCATTTCCAATTAGAAGCGCTATACCTGTTCCAATCGCAGCACCTACCCCGCCATAGACTTTTGCTAACGGTATAGTTAAACCTAAATTTCCAAGAGCTATAAAAAAATATATCCATGATCTAAATTGATGCATATTCTTTGCTCGTTGTATTTCTATTCCTATATTCTGTATTAGCGGGATAGTTACAGGAATAATTAGTAATAATACTATTGGATAGGAACCATTATAATTACCGCCTGCCCACATATTAATGAAAGGCCTACCAAAGAAAATTAGTCCGCTTGAAATTAAGGAGAGTATGATAAATTGCACTCTGCCAATTCTCGTAAATAACTTTGTTAGTTCACTGTTATTGTCCGAGTTAGCTACTAGCCTATGTACTCGTGGAATAAACACACTAGATATTGCGGTTGATATAGACAAATAATAAGTATTTAGTTGTGCTGCAAGGCCATAGACTGCAACAGATATTGTACCGTGAAATCTTCCTAAAATAAATTTATCTACATTCCAGTTAATCTGATCAATTACGAGGTTAATAAATATATAAGATGAAAATACAGTCATTTCTCTCATCAATTTAAAATCAAAATTCTTAAAAGAGAACTCCATTTTTAGGGTTTTAATACAATATATAGCATTGATAATTTCAATAGTTATATTTAAAATAGTTGTCATTACTACCATCCCTACAGAACCATAGCCCATAAGCAATACAGGTAATACAACAAAGGGGTTAGCCACTGTTTTAATCATCTGAACTAGTTTCTGAAACACGAATTTTTCATTTGCTGTTATATGAGAAGTGAAAACAATATTCGGAAATGAAATAGCGAGATTTATAACCAAAATCATCATAAGAATTTTTGCTCTCGATAACTCAGTACTGGTCAATTCAGATCCAAAAATAACTTCAGTATTCATTGCTAATACTGTTCCTGCAATTACTGCTATCAGTCCAATAACTGAAAAGATTATTAAGAACATACCATTTAAGGTTGCAATTTTTTCTCTATCATCTTGAACTTTATATCTAGAATAATAGCGCATATAAGCACTGCCAAATCCAAAGTTTAAAACACCTAAATAAGCAACAACAGACGCTACTAAGTTATAAAGACCATATTCACTCTGTCCCAGTAATCTTAACATTATTGGGGTGTAAATTATGGAAACTAGGTACCCTAGTCCCATTGATATATATGATAAGGCAGCTCCAGCCTTTAATTGATTAACTTTCATAATTTAATTCGCATCCTCAATATTCAAAGCATTCTTTAAATAACTATATGCTTTGGATCTTTCGTATTCAAATATTGGTCCAGTATGTGAAAAGTCAGCGCCAAAATAATCTTGAGATTGTTTTACAGACTCCCATTTTCTATTTATCAGGCTAAACTTTGTAAGTAGTGTGTCTATCCGCGAGTTCATTGAAGGTACTTTAGTAACACGGTCAAAAATAATAAACTGCTTTTCTAAAATAATTGAAAATACAGCGCCATGGAATGAATCTGTTAAGAAAATATTGGATGAATTAACATAATCAATGAATTCACTTGGGTCTGCAGCATATCTTTCTATTTGTTCATAACTCCCTAAGTTTACTACTTCAAGCTTGTACTTTGTTGATAATTTACTGATTAAGCCCTTTACCTCTTTAGGTACTTCACCTAAAAAATAAGTCAGTAAAAACGGGGTGTTAGGCTTTAATTTATGTGGTTTAGCTATACTAAGCCACTCATCTTTAGTTAGCATTACTGTTGGATCCACAAGAACACTCGCTTCTCTACTAGTAAGATTTTTTATTATGTCAGCACCTGCATCTTCTCGAACGGATAAGTGATTAAATTCGGATAACCATTTTGTGTATTGGCTTATATATTTATCAGGTATTTCTGCTATTCCAAAACTTGGGGCATATGCAACTCTCTTATTTTGGGGAGCAAAAGTTAAGAAATCAATTGGAGATCCTTTTCTATATATTGGATTCCAAACCTGGTCACTTCCTACTATAAAGTAATCGAAACTTTCACCTAGATTCTCTGGAATCAAGTCAACTTTAATTATGAAATCTGACTCATTAATATTCCTGCTAGAGAAGCTTTTAAAAGCTTGTACCTTATTATTAAAAGCTTTTTCATGTTTATTTCTATTTATACGATTAATAACTATTCTGACTAAATCCGAGAAACTTTTTCCTTTCAATTTATCAACAAACTTTTTATTAACTTTACCATCTGCTTTATTCGCAGGCTTATTGACTATTGTTGTAACTTCACAGCCAATTGATCTTAATACTTGTTGTGCTGCATAGTTTTGCAATCTATTTCCATAATTTTTATAATCAACTATTGTGACTAGACCAACCTTTTTCAAGTAAATACCTCCTCAACAACAAAAATATATCTAAAACAGCATTTATTTTTTTAGTCTTCTTTTGATATAGTTGTATACAGAATGCAAACCTTCCCTAAATCTGTATAGATAATAGATCGATCTTGTTCTTTTTTTTCGAACTAAATAAGCTGTCAACCTCTCTAAACGACCATTTGTTAAGCACTCTAATATCTCTTGGACAGAGTTATCTGAAATAATATTGCTAATTACACTTTTTCTATTTTCAATACTCATATAAGTATTTTTTGAAACTAAGTGAATTAGAAGTGATATAATTCGCTTCGCGTATAAGTTATTAACAATTTCATAATTATAGTTATTATATACACCATTTAATATCAAAAAACTTTGAATATATTTATGCGTTTTTCTTCTCATTTCAAATAATCCTGAATGATATCTCTTAGTTATAGAGTCTTGATTATAAAAAATGTGATAATAGATTGATAGAGAAAATAAATATAATTAAT
>DUNG01000017.1 GCA_012839475.1 Petrimonas sp.
CAAGTCAAGGATGAGGTGAAAAAGGAAAAAAAAGAATAATTTTGTAACAAGGCTAATAGAGGATTTAGACTAGAGACACACTAAATGTAACACTACCGGAATTTTGATGAGTATCCTATTGAGGAATTACAAGTACCCACTTTAATTGTTCATTCAGAAGATGATAATGTGGCAAGTTTTAAGAAGGTTGAAGCTGCCAGACATCGTTTCCCAAATCTCACATTAGTAACCTTTCCTGATGGCGGGCATATGATGAAGGGGCATAGTGAAGAGATAGATAAAGCAGTGGATGATTTTATAATTAATCTAAAATAAAGGAGGATTGTCAAATGAACGGAATTTTTTATTTTTCATCAACGGGAAATAGCCTGTATATCGCAGAGCAAATCAAGGCAGAATTAGGTGGAGAGATTCGCTATATTCCTAAATTTACAGGGGATGTGAATGCGTATGATAAGATCATCATCGTATCGCCTATCCATAGTTATGGCTTACCTACACTTGTGTATAATTTTATTGCCAATATGAAATCTGCTAAGCCACTCTACATTGTGCTCAATTGTGGTGGATTGCAAGCCAATGCCCCACACTTTGCTTATCAACTTTGCAAAGACATTGGGCTCAACATTCGTTCCGTTCAGGTTGTCATGATGCCCGAAATCTATACCTTGACCTTTTCTCAGCCAAAGTTTGCCATAAAAAGCGCTCTCCGGAAGGCCCCTGAGCGTCTAATACCTGTTATTGCTGCCATCCGGGATGATAAAGAGATAATCATTCCAAGGCCCAAGAAAGATAGATGGACGCCGAAACATCTTGCAAACCGCGAAAAATGGCATATGCTGGCTACACATTTTAGTGTCACGGAGGAGTGTGGCAGTTGCCTGAAATGTATTCGACTATGTCCAGTCGGCAACATCAAACTGGAAAATGGACGTATCATCTTTGGCGATCAATGTGTTGCCTGTTTGAGTTGCTACCACCGTTGTCCGGAAAGGGCGATAGTGTATAAAAACAGACGGAAAAAAGATAGGTACATCAATCCCCTTATCCAAGAAAAAAATATTGGTGCCGATCAACTATGAGAACGATATTTATTTTTGAAAAAAACAATCGTTGAACAAAATAAAAATGGAGAAACAGATAAATGAAAAACAGTGAACGAATCATTTATGGAACGCTATTAACAATAATGGTGTTCGTATTAGCCACTTTAGCGGGTAGCTTTATCAGGTTGAATATTGACTTTCTTCCCTACTCTTTTGTAACATACACGACCATGCTTGTGCTTTCCATCGCTTTGATTTGCGGTTTAAAAAAGCATGTGAAGTATAACATTGCATGGCCAAAATTCAAAAAGACATTAAAGCCAATTCTGTTTGGCTTCCTGGCCGCGGTTATAGTCAATACCCTTATGGTAGCTCTGACGAAAGGTTTGGGAGGCGAGGTCGAGTCCCATTTTGCCTTTGATGTAATGTCCCCATTGCAGTTTTTCCTCTTTATATTTATCTGTGCCAGCGTGGCAGAGGAGGTTTTGTTTAGGGGCTTTTTTCAGAACATATTAAATCCACTGAAAAGTAAAGGGATAAAATTATTTAAGAGGCATATTAGCGTCCCGGTAATGATTGCTGCCGTTGCATTTAGTTTGGCCCATTTAATCCTGATAACATCAGGTGCGAACGCTTTTTTCATCGTTAGAACGCTGGTGTTCACTTTTGTTCTTGGATTGATTGCCGGTTATTATCAAGAAAAATATGATAACAACGCGTACGCGATTATTGTCCATATGGGAGGTAACTTGATGGGGCTAATAGCGGCATTAGTAACAACGTTAACGCCTTGATGTATGAAACCGAGAAACCTATTGGTTGCGCTTTTACTCTTCCTTTCAGTTGGGGCTTTATTTGGTGGCGGAGCTTTTTTGCTGTTTCCCGAGGGGTGGATGGGAATGACTCCCGAGTTAATGCTGCAACATTCGCCGTTTAAAAATTTCCTGATACCTGGGCTGATTTTGTTTACCGTACTTGGGCTGATGCCGATTTTCGTTGTCTGGGGACTCATCAAGCGCAAGGATTGCAAGTTGGCACAGCTGGTAAATATATATCCCGATATGCATTGGTCCTGGTCGTGGTCTGTTTACACGGGCTTCGCGCTTGTTATTTGGATTTACATGGAGGTCTATTTCCTGCAAGGGTTTCATTGGTTACATTCGCTATACTTTTTCTACGGTGTATTACTGCTGGTAATAGTGCTGTTGAAGCCACTGCGTCAGCAATATTTTGTAGGGCAAAAGGCAGATTAACGCTACCTTTTGGAATATCGATTTTCTAGTAATATGACATTGACAACAATGAGGAATTTTTTTATCACAGCCATCCTTGTTTTGTTTTGCGCACATGCATATTCTCAGAATTTCACCAATACCGTGAAAGGTGTGGTTAAAGATGCTTTCACGGGTGAAGTATTAATCAATGCCACAATCGAGCTCACTGTGGACACATTAACCTTATACACCACTTCCGATCTTGAGGGAAAGTTTAGTTTTGAAAAAGTAAAAGCGGGTAGGGTGAATTTGCAAATCAATTACGTGGGGTATGAGCCCTTTTTCGCGAATAACCTGATACTTGCCAGTGGAAAAGCGCTGGAAGTCGAAATAAAGATGGAGCAATCCATTCAAAGCTTGGCGGAAGTAACCGTTGTGGCAAGAAAACAGGGTGAGGTGAACAACAAGTTGGCTTACGTGAGTTCACGCTCTTTTGATGTGAAAGAGACAGAGCGATATGCCGGGACAAGCGGTGACCCCGCAAGGATGGCTTCCTATTTTGCCGGTGTGCAGGCAACAGGCGATTCTCGTAATGATATCATCATCAGGGGAAATTCACCGCTTGGATTACTCTATATGCTGGAAGGAATCCCCATTCCCAACCCAAACCATTTTGCCACCATGGGAACCAATGGGGGCGCCATTTCGATGCTGAATAACAATCAGTTATCCAATTCAGATTTTTTGACGGGTGCCTTCCCGGCTCAATATGGGAACGCCACTTCAGGGGCGTTTGATTTAGCCATGCGAAAAGGGAACAGCGAAAATTTTGAATATACCCTTCAAATGGGAACAGGCGGTTTGGAAGCCGGCTTTGAAGGTCCACTTTCTAAAAACGAAAAATCAAGCTTAATGGTGAACTACCGCTACGCTTTTTTAGAGCTTTTCGACAAAATCGGGATAAAGTTCGATACGCCTTCGATACCTAAATATCAGGATGTAACCTTTAAATCTGATTTTAAATTCGGTAAAACTTCACTGTCGTTGTGGGGCTTTGGCGGTATCTGTTCAATGAGATTGGAACCCGACAAAAACAGGTTGAATTACACCAAAAATCTTAGAACAGAAATGGGAGGACAGACAAATGTAACCGCGATAACCATGAAAAACTTCATGAATTCAAAATCAAACTTGCGAACTTCATTGGCTTTTACAACCTCCAAATCAAGCGTAGCTGTGGATAGTGTTTTCAATAATAGCAATGATTTTCATTTCTTCGGGGGCGATTACAGTGAACACAAACTTATCGCGACAACCCAATACCGATACCGTTTCGGCCCGAAAGACAGAATCATTGCGGGAGCATCATATATCCATTCGTTTATACATTTCGCGGATAGCGCGAAAATTCAAAATCAATACGTTTATGGTACTAAAAACAGGGGGGACTACGGGCTCGCGCAGTTGAATGCCCAATACCAACACAGTTTTAATGAGAAACTCGAAACGACTTTGGGACTCTTTTCTCAATTTTCACTGTTGAATCATTCATTTTCTGCAGAACCACGAGTCGCCATGAAGTATTCACCCAATCAACATAGTGATATCAGTTTTGCTTGTGGCCTGCATTCTCAAACTCAACCGGGGAGTATATACTTTCACCAAACGCTTACGGATACTGTACGCCAAACATATAGGCTGACCAATACCGATTTGGATTTTTCAAAAAGTCATCACTTCGTACTGGGTTATAATCTGAATTTTGGAAGGAATTTTAATTTGAAAACCGAACTCTATTATCAAAACCTGTTCAATATCCCGGTAGAGATGAAACCATCGCACTATTCAGTAATAAATTATGGCGCTGATTTTTACGAGATTGTCAACGACAGTTTGGTGAACCGGGGTAAAGGGAAAAACTGGGGTGTTGAATTCACATTAGAGAAATATTTTTCCGATAATTACTACTTTTTGATAACGACATCGCTGTTTAATTCCAAATATTTGGCGTCGGACAACGTCTGGCGGAACACCATTTATAACAGTCATTATATTTTCAATGCACTTGGCGGTTACGAATTTAAATTGCCCAAGCAACAATCATTGACCGTAAACGCGAATGTAGTTTACGCGGGAGGATTGCGCAATATCCCGATAGATATAGAGAAATCAAAAATTGATGGTTACACGGTTTACGATTATAAAAATGCTTATAGGGACAAAAATCCCGATTTCTTTAAAGCAAATATCAAGCTGTTATACCGTGTCAATATGAAAAAAATGAGTTATGAAGCGGGTCTCGAACTTACCAATATCACGAACCGAAAGAATATTTGGCGACAAAGTTACGACGTCGAAACAGAAACTATAAAAACTGATTATCAAATGGGTATTATGCCCGGGGGTATGTTCAGGTTATATTTTTAAAATAGATTATGTTTAGCATGAGAAGATTGTGGTTATCATTGGTACTAATTTTTTCAGTATCAGCAGTTGTGGCGCAAAATGATTTAACGGAGACCGTCAGGGGCGAGGTGGTGTCGGCCGATCCCACCGTTGAACTGTTCCAGGTTTCCGTGTACGTTGATGGGAGCGATCCGGTTATAGGAACGGTAACGGATGAAGATGGCCATTTCGCTTTCAGCGTTCCCGTGGGGAGGCAAAGGCTACGTTTCAGTTGCGTGGGCTTCTTCTCGGAAGAGATTGATATACTGGTGAATACCGGTAAGGAGGTGGTGTTGAACGTGGTTATGGTACCCTCTACCATCGAGTTGCAGGACGTGGAAGTGGTGGCAAGGCACGATAAAAGTCAGCCCATCAACAAGCTAAGCGTTACGGGAGCCAGAACGTTCAGCACGGAAGAGACCTTTCGGTTCGCCGGTTCGCTGGGTGACCCGGCGCGTATGGTGCGTAGTTTCCCGGGAGTTATACCGGCGAACGATTCACGGAATGATATTATCATCAGGGGTAACTCGCCCATAGGTGTTCAGTGGGTTCTCGAAGGGGTGGAAATTCCTAACCTGAATCACTTCAATACCGGTGTAGGTATGACAGGTGGGCAGGTCACGATGCTGAATACCAATCTTCTATCGAATTCAGACTTCCACATGAGCGCGTGGCCCGCACCTTACGGTAACGCGATGGCAGGGATATTCGATTTGAAGATGAGAAAGGGAAATAATCAAAAACATGAGTTTTGGGGACAAACGGGCTTTAACGGTTTTGAACTGGGGTCGGAAGGCTATTTTTCCAAGAAGAGCACCTCCTCCTACCTGGTTTCGTATAGATACTCTATTCCCGACCTGATGGAGAAGATGGGTTTTTATTCAGGTATAACACCTAAATATCAGGACCTTTCCATGAAGCTCGACTTCGATATCAACAAGAACAATCATCTTTCTGTTATTGGATTATTTGGTATCAGCGGGATTGACTTTGTGGCATCGGAAGTGGGGATAGTTGAATTTGATGACGATTTGCTTGGGAAGTTTGATCAACGTATCAAGATAGATGCCAAAACATACGTTCTTGGAGCCACGCACACCGTTGATTTTACACCGAAAACAAAGCTAACCACGCTGCTTTCCTTCGTGAGGAGCGATACCCATATGCCGGTGGACACGATGTCTTTGAGACAGCCGAATGCCGAGTGGAAAACGCTGTGGGATGAGCGGGCATTGGAAGATAAATATTCGCTCTACGCTAAGATAGAACATCGCTTCTCCTACACTTCGTCAATCGAAAGTGGGGTGAAATATGATTTGTATGATGTGAATTACCTGGAAAAAGAGTCGTTCAGCGATGAGAGGGGAGTGTTCACCAACGTTGATAAGAAAGGGGCTTTCAGCCTTTGGCGGGCTTACGCGCAGTACAGGCAAAATGTAACGTCTAAGTTGTTACTGACGGGCGGTTTGCACGGGATGTACCTCGATTTTAATCAAACCTACGCGGTGGAGCCCCGGCTAGGTGCACGCTACAGGCCCGCCGAAAAGCACACCTTCGCGTTGGCAGGTGGACTGTACAGCCAGATGATTCCCCGCTCGTTCTACTTTATCAGAACGCTTAGCCCGCGTGGTGATATAGAACATAGCAATAAACAGTTGGGATTTATGAAGAGCGCCCATGTCGATTTCTCGTACGATTGGGGTTTTGCTCCCGATTGGCATGTGAAAGCAGAGGCTTACTATCAACACCTCTACAATATTCCCGTGAAAAACGACCCCGATGAAACGTATACTATCTTGCAGGCGGGTGGGGCAGGCGATAACGTGATCATGCGGGAGGGAAACCTGGTGAATAAGGGAACGGGTAAAAACTACGGGGTGGAGTTCACCATTGAAAAGTTCATGAGCAACAACTACTACCTGCTGTTTAACTCCACGTTTTACCGGTCGACTTACACGAACGGGTTTAACAAGAAGGAGTGGAGTACCGTTTTCGACGGGAAATACCTTTTTAACCTTGCCTCGGGTTACGAGTTGCCACTAAAGAAAGGGTGGACGCTTTTTGCCGATGTAAAAAGTTCATTGGCAGGGGGTACACGCTATACTCCCGTGTTTGAGGAGGAGAGTAAGCAGCAGCGCAAATTGGTGTACGATAACAGCCGTGTAAATGAGTTGCAAGTACGTCATTATTTCAGAACAGACTTACGAATAGGTTATAGGAAAAACAGGAAGCGGGTTACCGACGAATTGGCTATTGACTTACAAAACGTAACCAATCGGAAAAATATTTTTGGTTTATCGTTTGACGTTGATAAAGGCACCTATACAGAGATACTGTTGCAGGGATTTATGCCCATGGTTACCTACAGGGTTAACTTTTCATTGTAGTTACTTCAGTGTTCAGCCACTCTACTGAGAGGAGAGAGGTGCTGGGTTAATTGTATGGACAAAGCCTTCGATTAACTGATTGACAATCTCCGGTTTGTCCGTATTCGAGTTATGACCGGCATCTTTTATCCATTTGATGGGGATTCCGGTGTTCTTATGCCATGCCTTATTAAACCTAAGGGTTGAGCCCGCCTTGTCCTTTTCTCCACAAATCAATAGGGCAGGGCAGCTGATTTCATACGGCAAATCTTTTTCATATGCTTCGGCAAGAATTTTATACCCATGACCGGCAAGTTTGGCGTATCGTTTCTTATCCCCATCGTAAACCATCAAAATGTCATATATCAGTTTTCTGCCGTATTCGGACTCCGCGGTCCCTTTTGTTCCATCCCTCAACAAACAGTTCCATGGGTACAACAGGTAGATAGGCTCCATTCTTTTCAGTAGCCAAAGCTCTATCCCCGTCAGATATTTTCTTTGTAACGGGGCAGAATCGATAGAGATAAAGCCTTGTAACTTTTCAGGGTACAGTTCGGCAAAAGCTTGGCCTACATAGCCACCCATCGATTGACCGACGATAACAGGACGTGTGATTTTTTCTTGCTCGAGTATCTCATGTAACCACTTCGCTTTGTCAAACAAATTGAAATCGAACTTGAATGGCCATGAAGAGGCATGGGCGGGAGGGTCCCAGACAAAAACATTCAGTTTGCCCTTAAAGTGTTCAATCTGTTTTTCAAACAGTCGGTGATCTGCCGTTAGTCCTGGAAGAAAGACCAATGTCACAGCATCGGCATCTATCTTGTCGATCCAGTAATGGATTATACCGGATGCTGTTTCGTGTGTTTTTTCTGTCAACTGTTTGCGCATCGTCTCCATCTTCTTGAAATGTTTTCAGCTACCCCTTAACCACGGCCAGGGGCGACAATTCTACCTTGATTTTGACCAAATCTTCCTGGTCGGCCATAACCCGAGCGATATTCTTGTACGCGGAAGGCGCCTCATCTAAGTCCTTTTTCCTTCTGATTGCGTGAAGAACTCCCAGCCTGTCGAGTTTACGCTGCTCCTCTTCAAGGCTTAAGGAGCGTATCGCCTCGTTACGCCCCATCTTACGACCGGCGCCATGCGAGCAGCTCGCGAAGCTCTCCGGGTTCCCCAACCCCTCCACGATATAGGAGCTTGTGCCCTGCGAGCCGGGTATAATGCCAAGCTCCCCTTTATGCGCGGAGGTGGCGCCTTTGCGGTGTATCACCACCTTCTTACCAAAATGTTTTTCCCACACGGCGTAGTTGTGGGCAATGTTGATTATCTCGCCAAAAGCGATATTGGGGAAATAGGTGCGAAACACCTCCTGTACCCTCGTGAGCATCAGCTTGCGATTGGCCAGTGCGAAATCAACGCAATAGTTCATCTCGTTGTAATACTGGTGCGCCTCATCGGTTTTAAAAGGCAGGTAAGCGAGATCAGCCTTGGGGTTGACTGGTGAATCCCACTGCTTGTTCAACTTTTTCGCGAGCCTGTTGTAGTGGTCTGCCACCTGCTTGCCCAGGTTCCGGCTGCCCGAGTGTATCATGATCCAAATGGTGTTCTCCCTGTCTTTCTGGATCTCGATAAAGTGGTTCCCTCCACCAAGCGTTCCCAGCTGCCTTAACGCCGAGGCGTATTCCGTTTTTACCACGGGCAAGCTTTTCAGATCGTATTTTTGGGGCATAAGTCGTTCGTCTTGAGCCTTTTTATGGTGCGAAAAGCCTACCGGAATCTTTCTTCTGATATCGTCTAAAATATCCTCCAATTTTTTCCGTATGGATGGCGTAAATGTTACGTCGGTCTTCACCGCTAACATGCCACAACCTATATCTACACCCACGGCATTCGGAACGATCACGTTGTCAGCAGCCATCACTCCACCGATAGGCATCCCGTATCCCGAGTGCGCGTCGGGCATCAGGCAAATATGCTTGAAGGCGAACGGCAAATTGGCCAGGTTTTTCGCCTGGTACAGCGTTTGGTCGTCTACCTCATCAAGCCAAAGCTTAATGGGTATTCTTTCTGTATCTATAATTCTCTTCATTTTATTCAGTTTAAAGCGTAAGCTACATGCCACTTTCACAAAGATATAAAAAATAAGCTACTTAGTAGATTCTACACGCTAGCGAGCAAGCGTGTGGACTGGTAAGGTGCTCTACCAAAAAAAATGCCGCCGAACAGGTTCGGCGGCGGATTATTGAGTGAAACAGGAAATTTACTTACCTATCGGTAATACACTCAATAGTTTAATCTTCGTGACATCGGTATAGTCATACTGATAAATACCGTCATCGGCAATCATCATCAACACATTGTTATAGGGAATCACATCTAACCCGTCCATCTCTTTGAAATGTGCCAACTCGTTGGCTAAGAGCGTGAGCGGATCTTTCGCATCGAACACCCTTAGCCCTTTGTCGCAAACGAACAGCGTGCCGTTGTCAATACCCAATCCTTTTGGGTTATACATCGCGTAGTCCACGATCGGTTTAGGGTGTTTTACATCTTTCACGTCAATTACCATCAGCATGTCCACATCCTGCCCGCAGAAGTCGCCCGAGCGAACGGTCACGTAGGCGATGTCATCTTCCACCACCACCGGGTCGCATCCAAGAATATGGATAACGCGCGACATGTAGACCGGTTCCGTAGGATTTTCTACCGAGTAGACGATCATCCCGGTAGGCGTTCCGAAAAACAGGTAATCTTTGTAAGGAAAAATGGTTTCTGCATTGTCTCCCACGTAAACCTCCTTGCCCACCTTCTCGGGTGTCTCTCCCGTAAGGTCAAAGATACCCAATTGGTTGTGGAGAATGGTATACAAATAGTCTTTATAAATGGCAAACCGCGACATGGAGCCTACCATTCCCGTGGAGTTCCCCGTCGAAGATGCAGCGTCTGTGTACATCAGCTCTTTGCTCCAACCCCAACCCCAATGCCACCTGGAATTATAGTTGCTAACAAGCTCTTTCTTTTCCACCACTTTCCAACCCACGACAATCCCATTTTTCCTATCCATCGCCTGAGCATAGTCACACCCGTAGTGATTTTCAATGGGTGGAAGCGCTTCTGGAAAGACCTCCTCTTTGCGTCCCTTCAAAACAGGAGCCGCCGGGTCGCTGATATCGAACCAGACCAGGTCGATAAAGGAGTCGGCATACAGCATGTTGCCCTTAATATGCATATCGGCATTTCCCAACAGCTCGATAAAAGCGATGTTGCGGGGATTTGACGGCATGCGATTGTCGATAACGTGAATCCCCTTGCCCGGTTGTGAAATGTAGAGATAATCGCTGTAAAAGGCGATTTTCCCCTGTTCCTCAATGGGTTTGGGCTCTTCCACATCTACCGAACTCCTGAATTCACTTACCGACATGAATACCGGCTCGTTCGTCATGTAGGTAACGTACTCTTCCGTGCCATGATTGCAGGCAGGGAGCATCAGCACGCCAAGTGCAAAAAATAGAAAATGTGACTTCTTCATATTAATCTGTTTTTAAAAATTGATTCTAACTCCCCCGTTTAACCCAACGGTAAAAGGGCTTTCGGTTCGGGCGCTCATCGGTTGATTGTTGTTGAAATAGTAGACGATACGTGGCTCGCCGAAAAGTTGAATGCTGTTGTTGATCTTGTAACCGAATCCAGTGGCCACGTGTACCGAAAACTGCAAACCATTAATCTTTGAACGTACATAGGTATGTTTTATGGCACCATCCGCGTAGCGAATTTGCTGGCGGTAGTGTGAGAGAAGCCCTTTCTCTACACTTCCCCCTCCCAACAGGTAAATGTTCCATCGGTTACTTTGATAAATGGTGGCTTTTAGACTTACCGGAACTCCCAAGTAGTGTAACATGAGTTTTCCGCTATATTCCACGTTCCCCGGCCTTGAGAAGAGCGATGTCATGTAGGTATACATCAGTCCCGTTTCAATACTCCACGTTTTGTCTAATGGGAAACTGCCCATGATGCTAAAAGAGATTGGTGGTAAATGCCTTACTTCTGAATAATCGGAAGGGGTTAGCGTGGCATATTGGTTTTCAGAATTAGTTAAATCTTTCGCGCTTTCATTGCTGCCTATATAGGCATCGGCATACATAGCTTCCCTATCGGCAAAATCAAGATTCGCATCGACCGAAGCTCCACTTATAGCCAACAGCAACGAGGGTTTCGAGTGTTTCTGTAACTGGGGATGAACCGCTGCGGTTTCTGATACTTCCGCCAATAAAACATCTTCATGTGATTCCTTACTTATGGTGGAATCGGTTGAAGCTTCCATGTCCATTGGTTTCTCGACGAATGTTTCAGCTGTTTCAAGACCTTGCTGCTCAACCGTTTTATCCACTTCGGCTTGCTCCTCTTCGCGATGATACATGGCCAACAGCTCTTCCGTGCTTCGTTTTGTACTCGCCAAAAGGGGCTGATGGCTCTTTTCCGGAACAAAAGTCTCGGCTTCTCCTTTCTTATCCTTCTGAGGCTTTGGTGTGGCGGTTTGCTCGTCTTGCACGCTCTGTTCACTTTGCGCATTTTTCACACCACGCGTACTTTCCACGATCATCTGTTCTGCAGGTTCTTTTTCAGGCAGAGTTAATAGAAAAATCAACCCGATGGCCACGGCGGCAACGCTTGCGGCAATCCACTTCCACGGCACAAGCGGACGTTTTTTCACCGAAAGCCTCTTCTCGATGCCTTCCCACACGGAAGCGTCTACTGGCTGGATGTGATTCCTTGCCTTCTCGCCCACTTTCCGCGAAAAGTTGTCCGGACTGTCGATATGTCTGTTGTCACCTTGCATTCTATTCATTGATTAATCGGGTAACTTTCTCTTGTAACATTTTCCTTGCCCTGAAAAAATAGGAGCGTGATGTGTTTTCTGGAATATCGAGCATCGTGGCAATCTCCATGTGCCGATAACCTTCCACCACGAACAGGTTAAATATTGTCCGATACATCTCGGGTAGTTCGGCAATACATTGCACCAAATCATCTTCGCTTACTTTATCTACATCGGGATAATCGTCTTGAAAATCAATTTGATAGTCGTATAACAGCTCTCTTTCGTTCATTCGGTTCTTTTTTCGGATATGTTCCAGCGCGGTGTTTACAAAAACCTTCCTTATCCAACCCCCAAACGCTCCTTTCCCTGAATACTGCCCGATCACGGTGAAAATTTTCAAAAAACCCTCTTGTAACACGTCTTGAGCATCGTTGTAGTCCGACATATACCGCCTGCACAACGACATCATCGAGGGAGCGTATATTTCATACAACTCTTTCCTCGCCCACATTTCTCCTTGCTTGCAGGCTTGTATCAAGTGATGCTCCGACATATAAATAAATTCCTGTTTACACTATATATGATGTTTCTAAAAGCCGAAATGTTGCAAGATAGCATGATTTTCGGTGTAACAGAAAGATTTCGTTTAATGCTGATTAAAGATAGGTGTAAATTCTCGTACCTGATGCCACTGTTTGAAACTACCTGCAAATAAATTTTGTAAAAAGCGAACTAATAACTACCTTTGCACCCGCTAATGCAAAAATATTCATTTTAAAGAATTACTAAATGGCAACAAAATTACGTTTACAGAGAAGAGGGCGCAAACATTACCCCTTCTACCAGATTATTGTTGCAGATAGCAGAGCACCACGAGATGGAAAGTACATTGAGAGGATAGGTTCTTACAATCCGAACACACATCCTGCTACGATCACTTTAGATTTCGATAGAGCTTTGTATTGGCTGCAAACAGGGGCTCAGCCCACGGACACCGTTCGTAGTATCTTATCAAAAGAGGGGGTATACTTGAAAAAACACCTCCTGGGGGGTGTAGCGAAAGGAGCCTTCGATGAGGCAGAAGCTGAAAGAAGGTTTAACGAGTGGAAGGCGCAGAAGTTACAAGCTGCCCGAACGATTAAGTCAGAAGATGAGGCGAAACGCAGAGCCGAAGATAAGCTACGTTTAGAGGCTGAAAAAGAGATTCATAAGGCAAAAGCTGAGGAGCTAGCCAAGAAGAAGGCCGAAGAAAGGGCCCAGAATGCGCCGGAGCCTGTCGTGGAAGAGACGGCCGCTGCTGAAGAGACTCCTAAGGTTGAGGAAGCACCTAAAGCTGAAGAAAAGCCTAAGGCCGAGGAAACACCTAAAGTAGAGGAAACTCCCAAGGTCGAAGAGAAGAAGGTTGAAGATGCTCCCAAGACGGAAGAAGCCCCCCAAACGGAAGAAGCGCCTAAAGTAGAGGAGGCTCCCAAAGTTGAAGAAAAACCTAAAGCCGAAGAAGCTCCCAAGGTAGAGGAAGCGCCTAAGGCTGAAGAAACACCTAAGGTAGAGGAAGCGCCCAAGGCGGATACTGCTGAAGGAAAAGCGGAGTAGGGTTTATCTTACATTAGAATATTTTAAAAGCTGCCCCAGAATTACTTGAGGCAGCTTTTTTATGGCTCAACTTTCACCTGTATTTGCAGGTTGTCGCGGTTTTCAAGGCGAAGGCCTTTGGATGTTATTCTTTAAGTACGTTCCAAAAGCTTTCTGGAAGGTGGATGTTGGGTATGCTCACTGCTTGCGCGAAGAGGGGAGCCATTTCGGAATCGTGGAATCCGGCAATGCCACACCCCACGCGCGTGACCAGGAAGGTCAGCTCGGGTCGTGAGCGTGCGAATTCAATGAATTCGTCCACGTACGGCTTGATCTCCTCGATGCCCCCATGCATGGTAGGTATCCCATATGATTGCCCTTGTAGACCGGTCCCTTGACCCCAGATGGCGCCAAACCTTTCACGAGCAATCCGGGCCGCCCCGGCACCATGTGCGCCGTCAAGGTTGCTGCCAAACACGAATACCTCGTTCGTTTTTAAATCGGATATAAAATCGGGTGAAACTCTTTTTTCCATGAAGTTTATTCCTCCATTTTTAGTTTAGTTATTCAACGTTCAAGCGTAACTTGGATAGTACGGTTACTTGTATGGTGAAGAGCTTGATAGCCATTTGCAATGTTTAAAACCTGAGCAGCAATTCCACTGTGATCTTATCGGATCCCACCTCCGGGCTTTTGAAGATGGAGGGCGAGTTCGTCACGAAGTACCATTCGTAATCAACCCGGAGGGTCGACGAAATACGACCTCGGTTGCTCCCGAATCCGAGCCCGGCCGTTAAACGCTTCACGTCGAAACCGGCATCACCTTGGGTATCGCTGATGCCGTCCCATCGCAGCGCGGGTATCAGGCTGTTAAACAGTTTCGTATTAAGTGGCAGCACGTAAGCACCTTGCAGGTAGTACGCTAGCAGATCGGTATGAAAGTCGGTTTTGCTCTCCCGTTTCATCACTTCGGTCTCAAGCTTCCAGTTCGTTGCCTCGTAACGTAGATCGGCCCCGTAGAACAGGTGGTGGGTCTGTTCATCGTTCAGGTAGTTATAGGCTTTGGCGGATACCCGTACCCCCTTCATGCTTCCCACGGTGAGACGTCCACCGTACGACTTCTTCTTTTTCCATACGGGATTGTTGATGGCATGCCCGTTGTATACTCCGAATTCCAGTCGTGTAGGCACTTTCCCTATACTAAAATCGTACCTCGTGTTCAGTCCCAGGTCGCGGGTGCTTAGGAAGTATTTCCCGATAAAGGCACGATTCGCGAACATCATCTCGCTGGGACTGACAATGTAGGTGTTGAACAGCGGTATGCTGGTCTGTCCCAACGTGAATGAAAGTCCCTTCACGGGTTTGATGGTAGCGCTAAGGTCTAATGGCTTGAATTGACCCTCATCGCTCAACTCCACCTGCACGCGGTAACCGTAGACTCCATCGATGTCCCCGGTTATACCCACGCGGGAGTTGCGAACCGAGAATCTCGAGCTTCCAATCTCCGTTGCGTGCTCGAACTTGTTTTTTAACGCACCGTCTAACTTGTAGGTGTGCGATGGTGTAGCATCATCTCCCGAAGCAGCGAAAGTTACATGGGAGAAAACCATGAGTAGGAAAATGGACAAAGGGTGAAAAAATCTGATTTGCATTGCGTTATAGTAACTGAAAATTGTTGTTTATACGTTTTAATGGGCTGACTGTAAGTTGATTTTCCGTATTTTGTGAATCTTTTCTTAGCCTATCGTTGGTTTGTTGCGAATTTCGTGAAGGTTTCCTGTCACTCCCCTGGGTTCACGATAATCTGTTGGAAACCGTCGGAGCAGGCGACCCCGTAACTACCGTCCTCTTTCTCGTGAATCAAGTAGTACTCTAGCCCGGGAAGGCGGGTGGCCAGCCTTTTCGACTCCTCCAATCCCAGTGCCATGAAAGCGGTTGCGTACGCATCGGCGGTCATGCAATCATCAGCAATTACCGAGGCACTCAGGATTTCGTTCTGGGAAGGGTAGCCGGTATGGGGGTCAATGGTGTGCGCGTACCGCTTCCCTTCCAAGACATAGAAGTTGCGGTAGTTCCCTGATGTGGCCAGCGATTTGTCGCACAGGCCTAATATCACCTGTGGCTCATGGATAAAGCCGCTGGCATCATCGATCGGCTTGTCGACCTGTATGCGCCAGCAGATCCCTCTATCGTTCAGACCCCGGGCGGAGATCTCTCCCCCGATAGACACCATGTAATGCTCAATACCGTGCCGTTCGAGGAGGTGTGCAATTACATCGCACGCGTATCCTTTGGCGATGGCCGAGGTGTTGAGTTGTACCCTGGGATCGCTCTTCACGATCTTCCCTTGAGGATCGATGGAGATCTTCTCGTGACCAACGAACTCCTTCAGGCTGTCGATCATTTCCGGTGTAACGTCTCCCAGGTTCTGGAAGCCGAAGCCCCACGCGTTGATCAGGGGCGATAGGGTAATATCGAATTTGCCCCCCGAATTCCTATGAACCTCCTCCGATTTTCGAAAAACGGTAAGGAAGAGGGAGTCGAGCTCTACCGGCTCGTTTCGGTTCACTTTCGAGATAATTGAGTTCTCCTCGAAGGGGTTCAGCGAGAGGTTGAAGGCTTGAAATGCCGCTTCAATCTCCTCTTGCAACGAGTGGCTGTATGCATACTTAATGGAGTAGTTGGTAGTAAACACTTCGCCATAGTCGTGAAAGTAGGTCCAATCCTCTTTCTTGCTTCCCGGGTTGCAGGCCATGAGGAGCATCATCCCTAATAAAAGTAGGACATTCCATATTTTACGTGCACCCCGGGTATTTCGTGCACCCCGGGTATTTCGTGTACGCCGTGCATTTTGGATACGTTGCATGCCCCCCGAGGGGCACGTGTCACGAGTACTTCGTGCATCCTGCTTACACTTCCCGTTAGTATGGCATGTCGTTACGTTCAACTTCATAATAATTTCTTTCCCTTTAGAACTCCTCTTCAATCCGGTAGTTGTTCCTTTCCGGGGCGTTCCTCGTAATGAGTTCGCCAAGGAAGCCGGCCAGAAAGAGGAGGGTTCCCAGGATCATCATGGTGAGCGAAATGTAAAAGTAGGGTGATTCGGTGACCAACCGGTAGGGGTTACCGTGGTGCATGTCGTATAGTTTGATCGCTCCCACGAGGATGATGGCGAGTAGCCCCAGGAGGAACATGATGCTCCCCCATAGCCCGAAGATATGCATTGGTTTCTTGCCGAATCGGTTCAAGAACCAAAGCGTCATCAGGTCGAGGTACCCATTCACGAATCGCCTGGCCCCGAACTTGCTTTTACCGTACTTGCGGGGTTGATGCTGCACCACTTTTTCACCGATACGGGTGAAGCCCGCGTCCTTGGCCAGTATCGGTATGTAGCGATGCATATCGTTATACACCTCGATGCTTTTGGCCAACGATGAGCGGTACGCCTTTAGCCCACAGTTGAAGTCGTGAATCTTGATGCCAGACACCTTCCGGGCGGTGGCATTGAACAGTTTGGATGGAAGGTTTTTCGTTAGCTTGTTGTCGTACCGCTTTTTCTTCCATCCCGAGACCAGGTCGTATCCCTCTTCCGTTATCATCCGGTAGAGTTCTGGGATCTCGTCGGGACTATCCTGCAGGTCGGCGTCCATGGTGATAATGACATCACCTTTGGCTTTTTGAAACGCACATTGTAGGGCGGGTGACTTTCCGTAATTCCGCCTGAACCTTATCGCTCTTACCCGATCGGACTTGTTGCGAAGCTGCTTGATCACTTCCCAGGAGCTATCGGTGCTCCCGTCGTCCACGAAGATAACCTCGTACGAGAAGTCATGCTCTTCCATGACTTGTTTTATCCAATCGTGGAGCTCGTTAAGGGATTCCTCCTCGTTGAGTAGGGGAATAACTACTGATATATCCATAGGTGCCATTTATTGTGGGTTGTTTTGTCGCGGTGTAAAACGTAGGGCGAGGGGAACGATCGGCAGTGAAAGAAGTAGCCCGATGAACACGTCTGCCATGATCACGTTGTTAAAAATATATGTGAATGCATTGGGTAGGGGTTGCTCGGCCAATCGGGTGACCATCGCCTTGCTTACCTCTAACGCTTTCGCGATCTCCACCATGGTGTCGTATAGATTCGCGATGTAGGCGGGATCAATCCATTGGACGTGAATGTACACCACCAGCGCCTCCAGGATAGAAGCGAAGAAAAAGAGCAGGATAGTGAATTGGACACCCTGTCCGAAACGCATTTTACAATTCATCCACCCCACGTTGTATTTTACCAATAGGTAATAGAGCAGAACGGGTGTTCCAACACTTAACGTGGTTCCGATCACGTTCATCCCCGGGTGCTTCCCTCCCAGTATAACGAACAGGTACTTGAATACCCAAAAGAGTCCCAATAGGATGCCTGCGTACATCGTATATTCCAGCAGGTAGCTCTTGTTCTCTTCCTTTGATTCCATAATTCACGCGAATGTACAAGATTTTATCCTGAAAAACCACTTCTAATCAGAAATAAATAATGTATCTTTGTCCGGAAGTTAACCGTGTGCAGTTTTCCTTGGGCAACACGATGGTTAACTTCAGGGAGGCTTTAGTCTCCTTTTTTAGTTTTCACTCTTTTAAGTTGTTGTGAATAAAGAGAAGCACAGACACGACCTGTTTAGATAACGGGCAATATTTTCGCGAGAATAATCAAAAAAATTTTACACATGGACAGTTTAAATCAAGCACTGGGACTGTTGCTAATAGGAATGATTACCGTGTTTATCGTCCTTTGGCTGGTAACGGTTATCGGCACTTCGGTAATCGAGTTATCCAATCGTTTTTATCATCCTAAAGCGAAAGACAATGATGCTCCCCCTACAGGAGGAGTGGATAAAGAGAAGATGGCGGTCATAGTTGCTGCCGTAAATGTGCTAACAAATGGAAAGGGAGTAGTAGATTCTGTCGAAAAGAAATAATCCAAAAAATATAAAACAACAAGTATGGGAAGAGAGATTAAGTTTAGTCTCGTTTTTAGAGATATGTGGCAGTCGTCAGGTAAGTACGTGCCGACTGTGGAGCAGTTGCTTGAGGTTGCCCCGGCAATTGTAGACATGGGCTGTTTCGCACGGGTCGAAACCAACGGTGGTGGGTTTGAGCAGATCAGCCTGCTGTTCGGTGAAAATCCCAATAAATCGGTACGCGAATGGACGCAGCCGTTTAATGATGCAGGTATACAGACCCATATGCTGGAGCGCGGTCTCAACGGTATACGTATGACCCCAGTGCCTGCTGATGTACGCAGGTTGATGTTCCAGGTGAAGAAAAAACAGGGTACCGATATTGCCCGGTCGTTTGACGGATTGAATGATCTCCGTAACTTGGAGAACTCCGTTAAATTCGCCAAAGAGGCGGGAATGATTTCACAGGCGGCTCTTTGTCTTACCGTCTCGCCGGTGCACACCGTAGAGTATTATACCGCGATGGTAGATCAGTTAATAGAGATGGGTGCTGACGAGATATGCATAAAAGATATGGCGGGCATAGGGCGTCCGGCGACCATCGGCAAGATAGTCAAAAAAATTAAAGAGCGTCATCCCGATGTTCCCGTTCAGTATCATGGCCATTCCGGTCCCGGATTTCAGATGGCTTCCATACTGGAAGCGGCCTACGCGGGAGCAGAATATTTTGATGTCGCGATGGAACCCCTCTCCTGGGGAACAGGACATGCCGACGTGCTGGCGGTTCAAGCTATGCTTAAAGATGCCGGATTTAAGGTGCCGGAAATCAATATCAAAGCCTATATGAAGGTTCGTTCGCTTTTGCAGAAGTTCATAGATGAGTTTTTGGGATACTACATCAATCCCCGAAACAGGGTGATGAACTCATTGCTGATAGGTCCCGGGCTACCCGGCGGGATGATGGGGAGCCTTATGGCCGATTTGGAAGACAACCTCTCCTCCCTGAACCGGTGGAAGCGGAAACGCGATCAGCCGGAACTTACGCAGGACGATTTGCTGGTCATGCTGTTTGAAGAGGTTACCCATATCTGGCCGATGGTGGGCTACCCACCACTGGTTACCCCCTTTAGTCAGTACGTGAAGAACCTGGCGTTGATGAATGTTCTTCAACTTGAAAAGGGGAGAGAACGATGGAGCATGATTGCCGATAACATATGGGATATGATGCTTGGAAAATCGGGTAAATTGCCCGGCGAACTTGCTCCCGAACTAGTGGAGCTGGCCAAAGAGCAGGGGCGCGAGTTTTATACCGGAGTCCCGCAAGACCTCTATCCCGATGCCCTCGATGACTTTAGATTAGAGATGAAGAAAAACAACTGGGAGCTGGGTGAAGATGACGAAGAGCTGTTTGAGCTGGCCATGCACCCCGAACAGTATAGGGCTTACAAATCGGGCGATGCCAAACGAGAATTCGAGAAGGATCTAGCAAACAAAAAAGCGGAGGATGAACTGTCGCTTACAGCCGCATCAACCGGTGTTGCCATTCATCAACCCCGAACCATAGTGGTAAATGTTGGGAATGAAGAGTATACTGTAAATATCTCCTATCCCGATTCCGAAAGCACTCCGCAAGTCGCTCCTTCTACTCCCTCTCCGCAAGCCAGTGAGATCGCCGTAAACGAGGGGCAGGTGAAGACGCTTCTCTCTCCACTGGAGGGGAAGTTTTACTTTACAAAAGACTCTTCTGAAACGCCCATTAAGGTTGGCGATATAGTGCAGGAGGGAACCATTGTAGGGTATATAGAGTCGATGAAAACCTATAACGCCATAGCTGCCGAAGAGAGTGGTAGGATCACGGAGATATGTTTTGCCAATGGCGATTCGGTAGATGAAGATGACGTACTTATTAAACTGGTATAAGCATGAATGAAATACTTTCTGGTATATTGGAGATGACAGGATTTGCCCAGATCGACTGGGGGATCGTGTTGATGTGGGTTATAGCTTTCGTGTTGTTGTACCTGGGAATTTTTAAAGAGTATGAACCGTTGCTGTTGGTACCCATCGGGTTTGGTGTACTGCTTGCCAATCTGCCGGGTGCCGGAATGGGTATCGTGGACAATACCCTGGTGATGAATCCCGATGGGAGCTATATGACCCTGATCGATATTGCCAACAATTACGGGATTTTGAATTTCCTCTACTACGCACTGATAAAAACGGGATTTTTACCCCCCATCATCTTTATGGGTGTGGGGGCGTTGACCGATTTCGGCCCCATGTTGAGGAATTTGAAGCTCGCCTATTTTGGCGCAGCCGCGCAGGTGGGTATTTTTACCGTGCTGATAGGTGCCGTGCTGGTTGGGTTTACCCTTCCCGAAGCGGCATCGCTGGGTATCATAGGGGGTGCCGATGGACCTACGGCCATATACACCACCATTAAGCTGGCACCCCATCTTCTGGGACCGATAGCCATCGCTGCTTACTCCTACATGGCACTGGTTCCGGTAATTATACCACTGGTAGCAAAGCTCCTGATGACCAAAAATGAATTTAAAATTCATATGCGGAAGATGGATAGGGAGTATCCTCCCAAGCATGAGATAAAGCATATGCGGGTGGTTAAAATTGCTTTTCCCATTGTATTGGGACTGATTGTATCTGTTTTGGTACCCTCGGCTGCCCCGCTGGTAGGAATGCTGTTGTTTGGTAATCTTATCAAGGAGATAGGTCCTAACACGGCTCGCCTGGCCGATGCCGCTTCGGGTCCCATTATGAACACGGCCACCATCTTCTTGGGATTGACTGTAGGAGCCACCATGACCTCCGAAGTGTTCCTCAACCTGCAAACCATAGGTATTATCGTGGGAGGATTCCTCGCGTTTTGCCTGTCGGTCGCGGGAGGTATCTTGGGAGTGAAGATCTACAACCAGTTCTCAAAGAAAAAGATCAATCCTCTCGTGGGTGCCACGGGACTTAGTGCGGTGCCGATGGCTTCGCGTGTGGCCAACGAGTTGGCACTGAAGTACGATAAATCGAACCATATATTGCAGTACTGCATGTCGAGCAACGTGTCGGGTGTTATCGGCTCTGCCGTGGCTGCCGGCGTGCTTATCTCGTTTTTGGGATAGGTGGTTTGTTTTACGTTAAGGCTTTCATCAGCCTTGAGTAGACTATTTATTGGCCGATTAGCTTGTATCACAAGCTAATCGGCCAATTCAATGGTAGTTAACACGTTTTGTCTGTTATTTCCCCTGCACTACCTGCACCAACCGGGTGGGGGCATCGGTAGCCGTGATCACTACGTAAGCCGCGCGGGTTTTACCGGTCGCGTTTGCTGCCGCGTTCAAAGTAAGTGTGGCACTGCCTGTACCGGAGGGTGTAACAGTAAGCCACGATTGAGTGCTAACCGCTGCCCATGAAGTATTGGTCGTTATTTGTATGCTTGCATTACCGCCTGATACAGCCATGGTTACGGCGTTTGATGACAGATCGCATGGGTTCATGATTTTATAGGTACCGAACATAGTCCATCCATTATTTTGGTAATCGCTCTGTGCCGCTTGCGAAATATTATACAACGTTCCACTTAAACCGGGGTTACCATTCAGCGAAGGGTGAACCGCCGGCATGGCGTAGACCGTGTAACAGCCGCTGAAAGGTGATTTCTCAATGTTGGTTACATTAGCAGGAATCGTGATGCTCTTTAACTGGGAGCAACCGAAAAATGCATAGTTGGGAATTGTTGTTAGGGCATCGGGAAGGGTGATTTCTTTTAATTCGGTACAATGTGAAAATGTTGCAGAATACCCGAAGTCGTTTACGGAAGGAGGAATAACCAGATAGGCCACCTTGGTGTCGTTGAAAGCTGCATACCCGATACTCGTTAAGGATGAAGGTTGTGCAAATGTAACGGTAGTAAGGTTTTTACACCAGCAAAAAGCGCTTTTGTTGATACTTACCAATGAGCCCGGCAAATGAACGGATTGCAAGGCCTCGCCGGAACCAAACGCTTCTTCACCAATAGTTTCAAGAAGCGGGCATGAGGTAAAATCTACCTCTACCAGTTGTGTGCTGTACTTAAACGCTTGATAAGAAACAGTTTCCAGTGATGCCGGGAAGATTACGGAAGTGATGTTGGTGTTTTCAAAAGCTGTGACACCTATTTCTTTTACCGTGGAAGGAATGGTATATGTCCCTGTGCGTGAGGTGGGAAAATGCAGCAGGATGGTTTTCTCCTTATTAAAAAGCACCCCATCTAGTGAGGAATAATTGGGGTTGTCCGCGTGCACGGTGACATTGACCGAGCTTACCTCGAAGACTTCCTCTCCAATCGAAATAACACTTGATGGGATAAATAGTTCCTCCATATTTTCGGTGGCCGCAAAAGCACCGTCTCCGATAGAAGTGATATTGTCGCTAATAATGACTTTTTTTAATTTTGTTAAGCCCCGAAAGGCTTCGACTCCTATTTCGCTAATTTTTGTCAGATCCGGAATTTTCGAGAAATCCACCACGCTTTCATCCCCAAACCATCTCAGCAACGTTGTGCTATCGGGGCTTATCCAATAACTGAACATGGAGGATTGGCCGTGGTCGAGCAGCGAGAAGTTGGTGCCATCCCATTTTATGTCAATCGAGTAACAGACACCCGGCATATAGTTCTTGCCCGTTTTAGTGACCGCGGGTTGGCCGTTTACCTTGAAGCTGTACTCCACCCCCGTCATATCGCCCGTCACGACACAGGGCAGGCAATAGGTATCGGCTGAAGCCGGGAAAATGGTGTTGTTGGTGATGCCCGATATAGCCGTTACCGATGTTTTGCCGGCATCCGGCACGACGCTCCCGCTGATGGGATCGATAACGGCCCCATCGGCCAGGAACATCTTTCGCGTATCGTCGCTGACGCTTAATTCCAGCCCGGTGAGCTCCAGGTCGGCATCGCTCGTGTTGTAGATTTTAAACCCGAAGAGGGTGGTCAGGTGATGAAACGGCACGCTGATCGACTGACCGGCCTGTGTCCAGCCCACCGGCAGTTCCGTGCGGGCCATCATGGGCGTGCGGTTGGTGAGGTAAGTAAAGTCAGCTTCCCAGGGAGAAGATGGCATAACCGCCTGTACCATTTGCGCGTTGTGCCACGTCAACCCCCTGTTCGGTATCGAAAAGGAGATGGGGTAGTTCATGTAGTTATCGGAATAGCCGTCGTTGTTCGCGTCTTTCACGTAGAACAGGGCTATTTTCAGGGGTTGTGACGCGTCAAAGCCACTGGGAATCTCGATGGTGAATGTCGCTCTTTTATTCTCGTCGGTTAAATCACCTTCTGTTAATGACGGAATGGTTAAAACCCTGGCGTTTTCCCACCAAGCGGTGTCATCGCCCTGCCAGGCGACCCCTTCAATCACGTCGCCCTCCTGCCAAAAGAGACGGAAGGCATCGTAGTTGGCCGCGTTTTTATAACTCTCCATCGTGGTGCGTGTGGTGGTCTCGTCGGTAGGCATTTCGGCGCACACGGTTATTTTTCCGTTCGCACCAGTAGGGAGGTTGTCGGGCAATATATCTTCCTGTTGCTGACAGCTTGCGAGCATGATCACGGCGACCGCCGTAACAAGTAGTTTGAAATGTTTCATTGGTTTTTATATTTTTTGCATGATTCGGTCTTTTTACCAGTGTCAGGTTCAAAAACCTGACACTAGTGTTGTGATAACTCATTCGGAAAAAGCGAGAATATTTTACGCGCCTTCTCCCGGAATATCAGGAAGATCACCCGATCCACTAAGGATGTTCTGCTGCAACTCCACTTCGATGACTTCAATGGCGGGAGCCACGTAGGGCTCGACCGCGGCTTCTTGCCGTTCAACCGGTAGTTCAATGTGTTCCGTTTTCATTTTAATATTTTTTTAACCATTTTCATTACCCATGTTATCAGCTACAATTTTAGGAAGTAACCAAGGGGTGTGCAACTATTTTAACAGGTGCTTTACGAACCTGCCTCGCTATTACATGAAGCCCCCGATTTGATACACTAATCACTTTGACAGGTTACAAGCTTCAACATTTTGAAGGTAGGGGAAGGGCCACTCGCTATTCTTTATCTCGGCTTTGCCGTTAAGAAAAGAACTATTTTTAAACTGTGATAAGCTTTTCGTGTTTTTTCGAGCTGGTACAAGTTGCCGAATGAAAATCGGCCAAATTACCGAATGAAAATCGGCTAAGTTGGTGAATTCTTTCGTAGAGTATTGGAAAACAGCCCTGTCCAACGATATCTCGTTGAACGAGTTGGCTTACCTTTCATGGCGGGGGATGGCCAGGTTCGCTTTTTTTAGAGCGTAAAGCCGCCTTGCGGCAAGCGACCAATTACGTGGACGCTGTAGTGAACAGTAGAAGCAGGCTCTAAAACCCTTTTATAGTGAGAGAAACAATTTGTTAGGATGGCGTAGGCAACACGCTTCATACCTTTAACAACCAATCTATTATATTGATCTTTTGAATGCCCTCTATGTTTACATTATCGAAATCGAGTGTTAATAGATATTTGGGATAGTTATCGTTTATATTCTTAAATGCCGAAAGTTCTCTTTTATAGGTTTTTTCGTCATTAACTGTAAAAGCAACCTGATAATATTCTATCCTATTATCAGATTTTTGAACAACAAAGTCTATTTCTTTGTCATTATTCTTTCCGGCATAAACTTTTCCCCCTCTCCTTAATAATTCGAAATAGACCACATTTTCCAGTTTATTGCCCATGTCTGTGTCATATTTGTTTGTTGCAGTAATATTTCGCAATCCTAAGTCTATAACATAATATTTTTCATTAGTAGTAAGTAGCTCTTTACCTTTTATATCATAACGCTGCGCAGTGTATAAAACGTATGACTGTACTAAATAATCCAAATATTTGATTACCGTATTATGAGAAATTTTCTTTTTTGAGTTTTTATTAAGCTCTGCAGCTATATTGGTGGGAGAAATGTAGGAACCAACCGAATCAAAAACAAAGTTTATTGTGCGATGTAAATTGTGAATATTACGCAATTTATAGCGTTGCGCGATATCTTTAATAACAACTGTTTCATAAACATGTTGCAAGTATTCATTTGCTAAATTAGCATCCCGTTTGGCAAGCGTAACAGCTTCCGGAAAGCTGCTTGTATTCATATATTGACGAAAGAGACGATCAATATTCTGTTCTTCATTATACGCTAATGTATATTCTTTAAAAGAATAAGGATGTACATTTATCGCAATATATCTGCCGGTTAAAAGCGTAGCAAGTTCGCTGCTCAACAAATAAGCATTTGAGCCTGTGATATAAATATCAATATTATGTTTTACGAAAAGACTGTTTATAAGTTTTTCGAAATCATTAACCATTTGAACTTCATCCAAAAAAACATAATACATTTTCTCGGATTTTATTGAACTCATAATTTCGTCATAAAGAACAGCCCATTCCGTTGTTAAATGAAGATTTTCTCTTTCTTCAAAATTTAAGTAAACAATATTTTGATTAGAAACCCCATTTGATATCAGCTCATTTTTAAAGGCTTCCAGGAGTGTGGATTTTCCACAACGCTTAATACCCGTTATTACTTTTATCACATTCTGATCTTTCAGCTGACGTAGTTTTGCCAAATATGATCCTCTTGTTATCATGTTCTTTTTTTGCAAATATAATCCTTATTGACGAAAAGTCCAATATTTAGGAGTTTTCGTCAATAAGGAGTTTTTCAAAGTTCTATATGTTAATACGGAGATGAAAACTCGAATGCCACCCTGCACCCCAAACCCGCACCACTTTATAATCCCTTCCAATTATTGGGGATATCGTTGTAGTTGGTTAAATTGGTGGTAATGCCGGTGAAGCAATCGGTAGATGTTACGCCGACGCCGTAATTAAACTTCCATAACTCGGGGGCGGTACCCTGTGTCGTTGCAGCCGTACCTGCATTTTTACAAAACCCCGTAAAATCCATTGCTCTATCATTAAAAAAGTCAGGTTGGCTGAAACTACCCGTCGGCATCGGGAAGATATCCGCTCTCAATTCCAATTTTGTACAGTTCAAGAAGC
>DUNG01000018.1 GCA_012839475.1 Petrimonas sp.
ATCCCGAAAAACATCAATGAAAAGCTAAAACTTCAAAAAAAGAAAAAGAGCAAGACCAATATTCCTACCAGTCATGCTCTTGAATTGGAATTAAACGAATGTCCCTAATTTAATACCCCCCTAAACGGGATATTGAAGGTCATTAATCAAGGTCCCAACACGGTTCCCTCTTTGGGTACTACAAGCGGTGCCACATTATTTTCAGCACCCGGGTAGCCAATATTCTGATTAATGATGCCTTTGATATTCGTGTTAATGGCATTCGCGGGAACAGGCCATAAAACATGGTGCACGCTCATCTTGTATTCTGCCCACTTATGCTTTACACCCTTATTATAAAAGTTAGACTGTTTCATGATCCAGTCATAATAAAAATTGATGCCCTCCTGTTTAATATTGGAGTTCGTGCCGCCAGGTCCTGAAAAATTATCGAGTTTATACACCCTATTACCAAACACCTCACAGGGTTTACCGGTTTTTGCGAAGGTGTAAGATATCCTTGTCAGTTCGGTTTTTCTAGCCTCTTCGTAGTACAACTCCCTGGCCCTCTCATTTAATATTTCACCGATGGTAATATCACTGGCCACGAGGGGGTCGGCTCCCGCACGCGCTCTAACCACGTTCAACGCATCAGCAGCCTGTCCCAACTGGTTTTTCCAGTAATAACATTCGGCCATCATCAGGTAAACCTCTGCAGAGCGATAAACATACCAGGGCGTTTCTCCCCCGTCCCACCGTGTTTGGAGGGCATCGGGAACGAACAACTTGTAGTGAGGCCATGAAAACCAACAGCGAATGGTATCTTCTACCGACATGGCAACCGGCTTGACAAGGTTCTTACCATACCATGGGTTGTTTGTATTTTTTAGCGTAGGATGGTTGTATTGCAAATCTTCAGGACTTCGCCAACTATCCCGGTTGTAAATACCGCGCAGGTCATTCTTCTCCTTACTGGTCCATATTTTATTGGTGTAGTAACTCGTGGGGCGGAGGCGTCCAATACCCCGACCATAACTTTTATTCAAATCCATCCAAGGATCTGTTTCGGTTGCATGAATGCTGATACTGGTACCTGCTTTTCCATCGGGTGTTTTCACGTTCCCACTATTCCAGAAAGGCACACCATTACGCATCGTTTGAATTCTAGCGGAGCCGTCAATTTCAGGGTAGGCTACCACGTACATCAACCCCTCGGTATTAGACCCATCGAGCTTGGCCTCAACGCTGTGCAGGTCATGCATCAAATTGGTCCTCGGCTTGGTTTGATTTGCCGTGAATCGCTCGGTCATCAACGGGTTCTTGGCAACGATTTCGTTACCCACCTCTATCGCGCGATCAAATTCACCCAAAGCCATACACACCTTCATCAACAGTACGCCGCATGCCGCTTTTGAGGTTCTTCCGCGGTCAACCTTCTCAGGAACCCATTGGTACGCGAATTCAAGTTCAGGCAACATCTTTTCCAGGATAGACCAACGGTCATACGAATAGAAGTCATATTTGGGTTCTACGATCTCCCAATCCAGGTAGGGTACATCCCCAAATTGATGGGTAAGCTTATAATAACGATACGCCCTATGGAAATAGGCCGATCCCAACACCGCATTTCTCTCGGCTTCATCCCTATATTCTGCATCATCGATCCTCGCGATCACAACGTTCGCGTACTTGATCCCCTTATACCCTTCGTACCAATACCATCCAACCCTGGTCCTGTCCGTGCTATTGAGATTCTCATCGGGAAGCAACGCGACATCCAAATCCATTTGCGGCCCTGCCTTATCGGTCGTACCCTCCACGGCCATATCCGAGAGGATGAATTCCGTGAGGATAGGCGACCCATCTCCAAAGTACTCGTGCCTCATATTTCGTTCGCACGTGGTTATCGCGGCGTAGAAGCCTGCCGCGTCCACGTAGGTATTCTCAGGGGTATAAAAAGATAACGGCTTTGGTTCTAACCAACTTTCGTCGCAACGAGTCAAAACTATTGCAACCATGAATAGCGTAAGTACAATTGCCATATACCGTTTCAGGGAATTTATCTTTTTCATAATTTGCATGCATTAAAGTGTGAAATTTAAACTAACGTTATAGGTGCGGGGTGAAGGTTGGCTTACTTCAGGATCCCAAAAATCCCAATTCGGGGAGAAGACCGCCACGTTTCTAATCGATAGAGACAAACGCATGTCTTGCACATGCACCCTCTGTATCAAATCTTTAGGAACATCATACGATAGCGTGATATTCTCGAAGCGAATAAAAGATTTCTCTTTATATATGGTTCCGCTATTTTTTGAACCTATCCTCGCGTAGTCGTTAATCCTGTTTTCCGGGGTCCAATAGGGTTGAACGTACTCGGTACATCTATCGGGAAAGTTTGAAACGTTGGCCGCGCGGTTAAACGAACCATATTGCCCCCAGTTAGAATAGAGCATGGTAGAGAGAGTGAGGTTGTTGAAGAAAACAAACTCATTGCGGAGAGTCCACCGGAAACGCGGGGTAGTATACCCTTGGAAAATTCGGTCGGCATCGGTCATCACCCCATCCCCATTTTGGTCCTTATACTTGAAATCACCCGGCTGCAATCCAAACTTCGCGGCCTCTTCCGCTTCTTCCACTTGCCAAACACCTATATGCTCATAATTCCAAATACGATCGGGATCTTCCCCGATAAACCATCTGTTCTTGATATCATCGGCCTCTTTTTGCCCGATAACGTTACCGTTGTCATCCAGAACATCCACCATATCACCGTATAGGCTCACTATCTTCCTTCTGTTCATTGAAAAGTTCGCCGACGCATTCCACGCGAATTTCGGTGTAGAGATAATTTTCGCGTTCACCGTTGCTTCGAACCCTTTATTTTCAAGCTGTCCTAAATTAGCGGCAACGCTATTGTAACCGATAATTTCCGGCAGTGCCCTATCAACCAGCAAATCGTTGGTGGTTGCTTTATAGGCTTCCAGCGCACCGCTAATCTTGTTGTCCAGGAAAGAGAAATCAAGACCGATGTTCATGGATGCGGTTCGCTCCCATTTAAGGTTGACATTGGACATCCTGTTCACGTACATTTGCGAGGTGATATAGACGTTGCCATTTTGGTCGATATAAGGGTGTGGCCCGGAAACCATATCCGACAGGGCTTCATATTGACCGATATCCCTGTTACCATTTTCACCCCATGACAAACGCAACTTACCGTAGTCAAACCAATCGGTGATGGGTTCTGCAAACCTCTCGGAGGTAAAGATCCAACCAACCGCTACGGCCGGGAATACGGCCCGCGGGTTTCTCTGTCCAAAAGCGGAATACCCATCGCGACGAACGGACGTTGTTATCATGTACTTCTCTCTAAACGAGTAGAAGAGCCTTCCCATGAGCGCATCACCCGTTCGGTACGTGTCATTGCTCTCGTTCAATGGCACGGTTCCCGCTTGTATTCGGTGATAACCCAAAATATCGTTTGGTGAAAATTGCGTGGAGGTCATCTTTTGACTCCAATACTTCCTTTGCTCCGCGTTGACTAGGAAAGTAGCTTCAAAATTATGGATCTTATTAAACTGCCTCTTCCATCTCAGCAGGTTGTCTACTTGCCAGGAATAGATCTTGTACGTAGTACGCTCCGAACTCCCCCCTTTTGCCGCCCAGTCGAAGTTCTTGGCAGAGTCGTGATTATAATATTCCCGCCATTCAACGTAAGGTACGTAGTTAAACTGGTATTCAAACCCGAAGGGCAATGTAAGAATAGCATACATATTGGCATTTAAGGAATTGTACCTGTCTTTCCTATCTCGATACAGGTTATCGAAAAAGGGATTCACCGGCGTAATATCTGAAGTTGGATATTTCCAAATGAACTCGTCCACTTCCATGTTGCCAATCTCATCAGCCCCATAAGGAGAGATACGAGTCATCTGTTCCCAATCAGCCTGTAAATAACCCTCATTCCTTGAAGCAAAACCGGAGTTTAACCCGATCTTCAAAAACGACGTTATGGTAGATTCAAGGTTCAAACGGGTCCGAAAAGTTGAAAAACGGTTCCCTACAATGATTCCCTCTCTATCGGCATACCCTAGGGACCAGTAATAATTAACATCATTGGTTCTATTAGAGATACTAACCTGATAGTCCTGCTGCAATCCATTATGAAATACCTTATCTGCCCAATCGGTCGTTCTGTTATTTATGAAGTTCTCTATCTCCGGGGCTTTCAACTCCAATCTAGTTGCCCATGTTCTTAGCAGGTCTTCTTCTGTGAAATTGTCTACCGGTACTTGCTTATCGTAATTAAACCAGTCATATTGACTTACCCCTTGAAGTTTACGCGGGTCCTCAAAGATTTGGGGATACTTTTGATGAAATGCTTCATTGTTTTTCCCGATTTCATAAATCTTCCTATACTGCAGGAAGCCCTCGGCATCCAATATTTCGGGTTGATTCGCCGAAGCAACCACCCCGACGGAAGTATTAAACGACACCAATGGCTTACCCGCCCTGCCCCCTTTCTGGGTTAGAAGAACAATGACTCCACTGGCCGCTTTGGCACCATACACGGCGGCGGAACTCGCGTCTTTCAAAATGTCGATGGTGGCCACGTCCATCGGGTTAATATCGCTTAAGGCTCCTTCATAAATAACGCCATCCAACACAATGAGTGGCTCAGAACCTGCCTTTAACGTGTTTACCCCCCTCACCTGCAACCCCGCGCTTCCCTTTGCCGAGTTAGCGAAGCCAATGCTTAACCCGGCCGAGTTACCCCTGAGCAAATCCTGAACGGAACGGGGACTTTCTGACTTGAGGGTCTCCGCTTTTATGGTCGAGATGGCACCCGTGAGGTCTTTTTGCCGCATGGTACCATACCCCACCACCACCACTTCATCCAGGTAGCTGACCTCTTGATCCAGGACAACGTTGATTACCGATCTGTCACCAACGTTAATCACCTGAGAGGTAAAGCCGATATAGGAGACATTCAGCACAGGGTTCGCGGATGTCAGCCTTAATGAATAGTACCCATCACCATCCGTAACCGTCCCATGGGTTGTACCTCCTTCCACCACATTTACCCCAACCAATGGTTCTCCCATGGCATCGGTAATGCGTCCGGTTACGGTTCTATCTCCTTGCTCTATCTCTAGTAAACCTGTCACCCCACTTTCTAAAGCAAAGGCGCTCGTTGAAAAGAGATGAAACGCGATGGACAAAAAGCATATAAGAAAGAGCGTTGAGCCCCTGCTTTCTATAGCTTGTTTAAACAATAACAAAAGATTCTTTTTCACCTTCATAGCAATAATGTATTAAATGATTAAGAAGTGACCTATCTATTCTCTCGAGCCATCTCCAACGCGGTTGTCGTAACGTAATACTTTGCCAACGTGTTCGATATCTCCCATAGCGGCATATCCCGATTGATTAAAAAGCCGAAATATTTTTGAGCCACCATGCCAAAGTAATCTTCATGTCCCTTTCTAAATTCAACGGGAACCACGATTTGATACCGCCCGGAGGAAACTTCCCTGGTAGACAGGTAGGGATAAGATTTCTGTAGCTCTGTAACTGCTTCGTTTAATTTATCCTCAAATACGCGTGCGTCTACACCCGGCTTTTTCACGATAAACAGCTGCTTGATATAATCCACGGAACCATCCTGCACGATCTCGACAGACGCGTTAGTACCCTTGATAAGACCATTGTAGGTGTCTCCCCCGCCCGGTGGCGCCTCGAAATTCCAGAGGACGGCAACCGATACATGCTGCCCCTTCACCTGGTAATTGATCTTACCGTTCCCGAAAACTTCCAGTTTGGAATCATTGAGATAACGCTGTAAGAAGTCAGGAAACGCGTTCAACCGGGTGGAACGTGAAAAATCATCCAGCGTCAACACCGTGGGCCAGTGACTAGCCGAAGTGATCGCTATATCGCTTTCGTAATCGATGATTTCATCCGGGAAACATTGCCAGTTCACCAGGTCGACCAGGTGCGTGGCCACATCAACCATACCTTCACCCTGCTGCTCAACGTCATAGAACCATGCCGGGCGAACCAACACATTCCCTGAGACCTCCTTAAAGTAGTGATGAACACTCTGCAGGGTAATAGCCGGCTCATCCGCTGTTCCCATCTCCTGGTCACCAAAAAGTTCCTTGTTGTTTACCAACTCACGGGTAAGGGTGTTGATGATATCGTAGCGTTCGGTCATCACGTCGTAGAGGTAAATATCCCGCACGCGTGCACTATCGTAAGTTGCTTTCAACAATTCAAATCCCTCCCGGTTAATCGCCATCGGTTTATCCGAAAGAACGTTGTAGCCTGCGCAGATAGATTGGTGAATATACCGGGTCTTCTTCCCATTATTGCCGGCCAGAATCACCACGTTCCCCTTTTTATCCCCGATCATTTTTTCGAGGTAGTCTTCCCCACGGTATAGCTCCACATGCCAATGGGTGGGGTTTTCTGCCCGTTGGTTATAGTCCTCAATGCTAGCCATGTACTGGTCGAGTTCATCGCCTTGTGGCGCGTAGACGTGAACCGTATCGTTCACCAGCTTCTGTGGGAATTTTTGCAAGAGGCTGGCGTGAAAGTGACCGGGATCGAGTACCACCAGCTCTACCTCCCCCTCTTTTCCGGTAAAGATGTGTTGGCGTTCAGCCTCGCTTTTATTCTGGCGAGCGTTACAGGAAAACAACAGCAGTAAACCAAGCATCGAGAGCGGGTATAATAGTTTATACATGGCTTACAATCCTTTGATATAATTGGTCCCATAAGGATAACGCTGCGGTCTCTTGAGCATGGAGTTCGCGTAATCGCTATTCTTGAATTTCTCGTACCGCGGGTCCCACTCTAATTTGCCGGGTATTTTCATGGCGATGTGGCTTATCAGGCAAATGGTGCAAGCACGGTGACCGATCTCAACGGGTGAGATCGGCTCTTCACGTGACCGAATGCAATCCAGCCAATTCCCATGTTGGTTGTCACTTCTATACAGATGAATCTCGTTCTCTCCAATTTCAGAGGTTAAGATCTTGGGATCGCTTGCATCCAATGCTCTCGCGTTTCGCTCTTGCGCTACCGGGTCGCTCGAGGATGCGACGTAATTTCCGCGGGAAACAAATATCCATCCCTCGGTGCCCTCATACCTGATCCCGTTGGGATAGCCGCCACTCGTGTACATGGTAATGCCGTTCTCATACTCCGCTTTTACCATGAAGTCACCGTGTACATCCCAAAGCCCCGATTTAGGAAACTCAGCCACCGCTTCCACCGAGATGGGACCCGTGTACTCGGTATCCATCCCCCATGCGGCAGACTCGAAATGGTGTTGCCCCCATCCCGTGATCATACCCGAGCCGAACTGTTCGCAACGCAACCACCCCGGACGTCCATAATTGTTCTGCGGATGCACCCTCATTTCGGTGTAATAGACCTCGGGGGTTGAGCCTAACCACATATCGTAGTTGAGGTTGGGCGGTATAGGCATCTCAGGTGCCTCGGGGCCCGAAGGATCACCCGGCAATCCAATCTTCACGGTATGTAATCGGCCAATCCTCCCGTTTCTAACCAGTTCGGCAGCGATCCTGAACTGGGGGGAAGAACGTTGTTGTGTGCCTATCTGCATCACCACTTTCTGCCTACGAACAACATCGCTTAACAAGCGCCCCTCCTCCACGGTTAACGAGGTGGGTTTTTGAAGGTAAATATCCTTCTTTGCCAGTGCCGCGCGGATAGCAAGATCCGCGTGCTGGTGATCGGGCGTGCTGATAATCACGGCGTCAACTTCGCTATTAGATAATAGCTCCTGATAATCTTCGTATATCTTCACGTCGGAATAGGAGCTTTTCCCTGTCTTTTCCGCGTAATAGCCGTCGATATGTTTTTTCCCGTCAGCTAACCGCTTGCTATCCACGTCGCATACGGCGACAAACTGCGCCTGATCATACTTAATCGTCTCAGCCACGTCGTGATCACGCGCGATCCTTCCAAAACCAATTTGCCCGATCTGTATCTTGTTACTCGGCGCATCTTTCCCAAAAAGGGACGCGGGTACAATCGTGGGGATAGATATAGCCCCCACGGTTGATATGGCCGCCTTTTTAATAAATGATCTTCGTTCCATCCTATTCATTTTTTAGTTGAGCTGTAATTTTCGAAATGGCCGGCAATGTCGGCCTCTATATGATCTCCCGAATGTACCAACACACGGTATCTTAACTCGATCTTTTCACCTTTTAAAAACTGGATCTGCTCCCCATTTTCCGGCCAATACATGGGAGTGGGCGAGAAAAACCCGTAATCCCTCGTAAACCAAGGCGCGGGATACCCATCGCTTGAAGGATGCTGCATGATCGCGATCCCTTCGCTCTTCCCCATCCTTTCACCGTAATAATCCATCCAGGGAGAACGTTTCCCAAACGTGGCCTCCTCACCCTGATCCCCTTCTGCATTGATCATGGTACCCCCTCCCATAACCGTCAGGTCTGGTGCCAGCCGTGCACTGAACAACGAGTGATTCGTTTTTAGAATGACCACATCTTCAAGCATCTCCATCGTTATATCAAAATCGATCTGATAAATCGAGGACGAGGGAGCCGAGATGGTAATCCTCCTCTTATCTTTCACGGGCGAATCGGCACCGGGGCGCCACCATATGCATTCATTCTCGATAACAGCAGCATCACCTCCCGACTCAATGATATCGGCCCGTATGGAGATAATCTGCCCCCTTTCCAACCCCTCCTGCCAGTAGTTACCGCCGTTCAATCTGTCACACCCAAAGAAAAGAGAGCTATGATGCGGGTAGTTGGCATTTCTCATCGATGTAACGGAAGCGTTTGAAGGACCGTTTACCGGGTAGAAAAACGGGTACTTTTCGTAGTCCGATAAAATGTAATGGGTGAAAAGGTTGCCATTGATATAGCACGCTATCTTATCGCCCTCTTTTATAGCGGTTACCTGCGCCTGCGCGAAGAGGGGTAAAGCGATCAGCGTCATCACCGCGAACAGAATAGCGCTGGTGGTAAATTTTTTCAGCATAACAGTTGTGTTTATTTATTGATTTCGACCTTCGGTTGTGTAGCAAAGCTATACCAGTATCGTTCGGCCATCTCCGGTTTCATTTCACCATCGAAAACCACCATACGATACCGCAAAGCATATTTTTTAAACGGGTGCAACTCCCAATCCTCATACCTGATAGGGGTAAACTCAAAAAAAAGATCTCCCCTACCCCCGTTAGCGTCAAGCGGCCAAACGCGCATCGGTTCCGGATGCATCCGGTTAGCGGGATGACTTAAGAACAAGATCCCCGATCTGCCCTGAGCCACGTTGGTTTCCCCTTCCACCAAACACCACCGCGCCCTGCTCCCATCTGCATCGAGTCGGCTCTTCCCTTCCGATGTCAACACCGTGGAGTTATCCCTGGTCCATTTTTCGAGGGCCCTGAACCCAATTCCCCCCCCGTAGCGATACGCCTCCAACAACACGCCATCATCCAGGGTGGTAGTCATCGTGGAGGTATAATCGATGATCCACACGTTGTCGCCCGTGTTCCAAACCCGAATATCCAATACTTCATTGATCGCGGTTTGGTCAAAGCCTTTGGCACCAAAATCGATGTGCTCCTGAAGAGCCTGGAAACCCGCGTACACAGGACCTGAGACCTCCGATAAAAACTTGGAAAAGATAACGGTTCCCTCCCCGGAGGCAAGGTTCCAGAAATCCACCTTTCTACCCTCTACCCGAGTCATGGTCCAAGGCGCCCAGATACCGTAATGGTGATAGTGATCGGGCGGTTGAATCCGGGTCAGCACTTCGCCACCCGGCGACCATAGTGGATGAACAAACCCGGAGCGCTTAAATAACGGGGTCACCCCCTCCGGCGGATAAGTTTCCCCGTACCTATATTTCAGAACCGGTGATATACCCTGTTTGATCATAAGGTCTTTCTCGTCCTTCTCGATCGTCAAAGCTGCCGGGGGTACCTTTGTTTCGTCGCCCTGGTATTTTAACACAAAAGTGCGGGACAACTGCTCAGAAGGGCTGGGGATAAACCAAACACGGGGATGGTAACCCGCTTCGACCTGGCTAGGTACAAACAGCTCTTCTGACCCCGTTACCTCAAACAGGGCTATATTGCCCATATCGGTATTATAGGTGAATGGGTCGAGGGAAATGGCAACCGGTGTATCCTTATGCATCGCTTCCAGTTGAATAGTAAATCTCCCTATTTCGTCTGCCCTCACAGGAGAGAGCAGGGGGAGCAAAAAAAGTAAAAAAAACAGCCGTGATTTCATACGATTATTTTTTAAAAAGTTGGCTACCTACATTGAGTAGCCTTAAGTTAAAACAAAATTGTTAACAGTTCTACAAAACCAAAGCGGGGCAATGTTTAACAAAGGCAGTGGATTTATATAAACATGCAGCTGTTTTGCGGAATTATACACATGGGTGTTCAAACCCCGCTATAGCAACTGAACCCCCCATCTACCGGTATGATAGCACCCGTGATAAAGCTTGCAGCGGGTGAGCAGAGAAACTGCACTACCCCATCGAGCTCCGTGATATCACCGAATCGCTTCATCGGCGTTTTCGCGATTACTTTCCGGCTTCGCTCGGTCAATGACCCATCGGGGTTAATAAGGACAGCCCGGTTTTGATTCCCGATAAAGAAGCCAGGGGCAATCGCGTTGACCCTGATTTTATCGCTGAATTTTTGTGCCACCTCCATCGCCATCCATTGGGTGAAATTCCCAACCGCCGCTTTCGCTGCCGAGTAACCAGGTACACGGGTTATCGCTGAATACGCGGCCATGGAGGTCACATTAATGATTACACCCTCGTTTTGCTGTCCCATCACCTCGCCAAAAACAAGCGACGGGTAAACCGTACCGTTAAGGTTCAACCGAACAACCTCATCCCAGTCGTCAAACTGCATGTCGAACACGGTTTTCTCATCAGGCAAGGTACCACCGGACGTGTTGCCCCCCGCGCAGTTAATCAGGATATCAATCCTGCCCCATCGCTCTAGAATCTCTTCGCGCGCTTCACGCAAGGCATCAATCTCCAACACGTTGCAGGTAACCCCCATAACGTCAGGATGGATCTCTTTTAGCTCTATCAAACGCTCTTCGACTTTACTCTTGGTTCGCCCCAGTGCCACCACTTTCACACCCGCCTTCATAAGCGACCGGGCAATGCTGCCTCCCAACACCCCACTTGCACCGGTTACCACCGCTACCTTTCCTGCTACATCAAACATGCTTTTGCTCATTTTTTTCATCTTGACATTTTTTACCTATCATCAGCTATCCTTCACGGCTCACGCTTTCCAAGCATACGGTTAATCGCCGTTTGCACTCCATGGATCTCAGACAACCCCTTTAGCCTGCCGGCAAGGGGGTAGCCGGGATTGGCTTTCCGTTGAAAATCGTCCATCATTTTTTTCCCGTGATCGGGTCTAAACGGGATCCTCGCGTCATTTCGTCCCTCTGCTACTCTCCGGTTTTGCTCTTTTAAAAGCGCTTCGACAACCCGGCAGATATCTATATCCCCATCCAGGTGGCCCGATTCATAAAAGCGGTTGTCGTCCAAATGCCGAAGGTTTCTAAGGTGCGCGAAATGGATGCGCTCCCCGAACGCTTCAACGAACCGGACCAGATCGTTGTCTCGCCTGGCAGCTAACGAACCGGTGCAGAGGGCGAGACCGTTCGCCAGGGAGTCGTTTCGCGAAAAAATCCACTGGAAGTCGTCAAGGGTACTGGCAATCCGTGGCAATCCCAATACCGGGAATGGGGGATCATCGGGATGTATACAGAGGCGAACACCCTGTTCTTCCGCAACCGGTACCACTTCATCCAAAAAGTAACGCAAGTTTTCCCTGTAGGTTGCCGCATCCATCCCTCTATACTGCTCAAGGGAGCGACGAAACCGCTCCATGTAGTCGCCGGATTCTTCAACAGCGCTGTTAATAAATCCTTGGGTTACAATGACAAGGGTATGAGCGAGCCGCTCCCTCTCGCGTTCGCTCATCGAATCAAACTGCATTTGCGCCGCTTGACGAATAGAGTCGGGGTAATCATCCGCCGCATCCTCCCTCTTCAGCAAAAACAGATCAAACACCGCGAAAGTTGTGTGATCATACAGCATCGTTTCGGTACCATCGGTATCTATGTAAGCGAGGTTGGTCCTCACCCAATCCAGCACCGGCATGAAGTTATAACAAATGGTCGTAACGCCACACTCAGCCAGGCTAACAATCGATTGCTTGTAATTTTCTATATGGGCAGCACGTTTCTCGTTGCCTAACTTAATATCTTCCGAAACGGGTAAGCTCTCCACCACGCTCCATCGCAGGCCCTCTCTCTCTATCTCGTCCCTAACCTCCTTGATCTCGTCGATTGGCCATGTCACACCAGGCTTCAGGTGATGCAAAGAGGTAACCACCCCCTCGACACCCATCTGTTTCAGGAAAGAGAGACATACTGTATCCTTCTTACCAAACCACCTCCACGTCCTTTCCAGCAACATGATCAAATCATCTTTTAAAGTCGGCAATCACGACTTTTTTGTTTATTACAAAGTTATTTGCAATTTTTCATGGTTGTCAAGTCAATTATTTACAATTAATGATACTATATTTGCAATAAAGAAGGAGGAGTCATGGCAAAGATCATGCATGAAAAACTGAACTTGAGTAGCGGGTCGCCCATTAAGATCAAGTGGTGCGATTACGACTATTTCAAATTCCCCTGGCATTTTCACGAAGAGTACGAGATCGTGTACGTTCTGAAGAGTACCGGCACCCGTTTCGTGGGTAACAATATAGAGTCGTTCTCTGATGGCGACCTGGTGCTATTGGGTAGCAGCGTCCCCCACATGTACCGAAACGACATTCAATATTATCAAAACGACCCGGATAAGCGGGTTCATGCCGTTACGCTCCAATTCTCCAAAGATTTTTTCCACTACTCGCTGCATCAATACCCCGAATTTTCACACATCAAGAGACTCCTTGAAGAGGCTCAATATGGGGTCTACTTTTATAAAAACGCGAATAGCCTTATTCGGGGAAAAATAACCAAAGCGCTACGTTTGAAGGGGTTAGACCTACTTTTGGAGACCATTGTCATTCTTTCCCTGATGAGCAAGTCAAGGGACAGGAGGCTGTTAAGCGACGAAAGCGAAGAGAATCTGGATACCTTCCGTGACAACGACCCTCGCGAAGTGAAGGTCAAGGCTTTCCTGCATCGGGAATACACGCGCAATATATCGCTGAAAGAGGTCGCCGATATCGCCGGTATGAACCAAAGCGCGTTCTGCCGCTACTTTTTGGAGAAAACCAGTAAAACCTGCTTTCAATACATCAACGAGTTACGCATCACTTACGCGTGCAAATTGTTACTGGAGAGGAAGTTAACAATATCTCAAATTTGCCACGAGGTGGGGTACAACAACATCTCGAATTTTAACCGCCAGTTCAAGAAGGTAACAGGATACACTCCCACCGAGTATAGGTTCGAATTCTACAAATCGTTCTAAAATCATTCCCTGAGGACTATTTGGTCGCGATAATCGGCGGGTGAATGTCCCGTTATTTTCTTAAAGTAGAGGTAAAAGTTGCTTCGAGTGACAAAACCCACCTCTTGAGCTATTTGGTTGAGTGAAGTTTCGGGGTAATCGGCAATAAGTTCTTGGGCTTTACGGATACGCAATTCATTACGCCAGGTACGAAAATCAGACGGCATATGGTCCCGGAAATAGCTGCGAAAAAATGATAGATCGGTACCCAACAACTTGGCTACCTCCTCGGTACTGATGTCTCCTCTCATATATCCTCCATTCAGGACCCATTGTTCAAGCGAATTCTTTAATTTCACCTCTTTGGTGGGATCATTTTCGGCGGGACTTTCAGGTGGAAGTTGTTTCGGCTCTCGGGCTGTTGTGACAATTTGTTCCGGTTTGCTGGTTGTTGCAGAAAGATAGAAGTCGATTTTTGTCACATGATTGGAGAAGCGAATTACAAACCAGGTATAAAAAACGAGGTATGAGATCACGAACCAGTAATCTATCCAAATTGGGAAATAGGTGGAGATGGAAGCTATTATGCCTATCGAAAGGGCAGCAAAAAAACTGGTTTTCACCCAACTGAGTCGTCCCTGCTCATCCTCGTCGTAATAATCCTCCAATTGCCTGATACTCAGCTTATACTTCTTAACGAAAAGACGGGTATAAAAAAAGAGCAGCCCTAAATAAGAGAGTACACCAAAGTGCACCACTAAGTGGTAATTTTCTGCAGTAAATGCTGTTGCTAAATAGAGTGTAATCGCCCCGGCTATAATCGTTGTATGCCATAGGATTTGTCGGCGGGTCACATAGGTAGGTTGTAGGATAGAAAGCAGCGTATAGGCAAAGAACATCGATTGAAGGGCTGATACAGCAGGAGTAATAATTTCAATATGCTTTGGATCACTGTTCTCCGCGTAAAAGAATGATAGAAAAAGGGAGATTGCCAGCATGAAATAAGCCCCTGCAATAAATCCTCTTGCAAGACGCAAATTAAAGGTTCTCTCCTCCACCCTGATGCGGAAGCCAATTAGCACAATGCCCAATATGGTGAGCACTATAGCCGCGATAAAATATACTGATGCAAATAAATCAGGCCACATAAAGAGTAACGGTAATGAAATGATACAGACCGAGCAAAACAGTCCAATATGAACCTGTCATCAACACCAGTTGACCAACAAAATTAGTAAAATAATCCTGATATACCAATGCTTGTGCATTTTAAAATAACGAATTCCCAAGATTTTTTTCATTTTTTACAAATAGTGTAATTACTGGTCTATTTCGTACAACATCCAAAATAGACCACCGCCAATTGGTCTATTTCACGCAAACGCCTTAAATAGACCAGCAACCCTCTTTTTTCTTTTCCCCAAACATGGTAATTTTGTTGAAAATCTAAAAACGCATTGTTAATCCTATTTCTTCCATCTCCATGAAACAAGATACTTTCAGGTGGAAAATTCCATGCACTGAAAAGTATAAACAAAACCATCGTATGAAAAAAATGAGAAATAATAGCAGAGAAAAGTTTTTAGAAGTATTCACTTTGTTTTCATTTAAAGCAGGGTTTCCTTTGAAGCGGGCTCTCCTGTTTCCTATACTCTCGTCTGTTTTACTGGTAACCTCGCAGGTATCTTGTCAACAACATCTTCATCAAGAGCCCGCGTACACCCGGGTAGAAAAGAAACTCGTGGATAGTATCGTTTTCTCGAACCGCACCATCGATTCTCTCGAGCAGATCTTAAACAGGTTCCTGGCCGAAGAAAACCGGCTGGGGGCTATCATCTCTCAAAGGGAACTGAGCAGGTTGTACCGCCAAGATGCCCGCTTCGATGAAGCCATCAAGGTAGGGATCGAAGGCCTTAAAACCGCCCTTGAAATAGAGGATACCGTGGAGATAATCCGGGCGCTTAATAATATCGGTACAAACTTTAGACGGATTGGCGCGCTCGATGAGGCCGCCTCGTACCACTACGACGCGTTGGCGTACGGTGAACTGTACAGCGACAAAACGTCTGCCGACGCGATAGCGAATAGAAACACGTCGCTCAACGGGATAGGAAACATACACTCCACGTTGGGTAATTTAGAGGCGGCAGAAAAAGCTTTCAGGGAGGCGCTGGCCGGAGACCGTACCCTTAACAACTCGTTGGGGCAGGCCATAAATTACGCCAACATCGGCAGGTTGTTCGAAGCGCGGGGGATGATTGACTCCGCGTGGGTCTATTACCAGAAATCGATGGAGTTCAACCGAGAGGCCAACTCCGACCTGGGCGTATCGCTGTGTCACAACCACTTCGGACGCCTACACGAGAAAAGGGAAGAGTGGGAGAAAGCCATGGTGGAGTACCAGGTGGCGTATGATATCATGAAGAACAGCGCCGATAAATGGCACTGGTTGGAATCGTGCCTGGGCATAGCCCGCGTGAACGCGAAAATGGGGTACGAGCACAACGCGAGAAGGTACCTCACGGAAGCGCTAAACACGGCGAAAAACGTGAAATCGTGGGAACGACTGGCCGAGGTGCACGAGCTGAGCTACCAACTGGCCGTGTCGAAAGGGAATCACCAGGGGGCCTTGCGGAATTACCAGTTGTACCGGGCGTACAGGGATAGCGTGATCAACGAGCAGAACTACAGCCAGTTGCAGAACATCGTCGTGAGGTACGAGCAAAAAAGGAGGGAGTACGAGCTGGCATCGGTAAACGAGCTCCACGAGCACGAGCGGCGCGAAACGCGGAAAATGCTCTACTATAGCGCCGGGGTGATATCGCTCTCACTGGTAACCCTCCTCCTGCTACTCTACGCCTTGCGAGAGAGAACGCGGGGCAGGAACATATTGCGGAAAACCGAGAGGTTGCGAACCAGCTTTTTCACCAACATAACACACGAGTTCAGAACACCGCTCACCGTTATCCTGGGCTACGGCAGGCAGCTTGAAACGGGGGGGTTGATAAAGCCGAACGAGATAGAGATGGCGGGAGAGGCTATAACCCGACAAGGGAATAACTTGTTTCAGCTTATCAACCAGCTGCTGGATATATCGAGGATACAATCCTCGATAGGGAGGTCGGAGTGGTGCACGGGCAACGTGGTGGTGTTTTTACGCATGGTGGTGGAGACGTTTGAAGCACCGGCCAACGAGCGAAACATCGATCTGCGCTTCGTGGCATCCGAGACGAAAGTCACCATGGACTTCGTGCCAGATTACATGAAGAAAATCATGCACAACCTGCTGTCAAACGCGCTGAAATATACCCCGCCGGGGGGACGAGTTTACATATCCACGCGACAGGAAAAGGACGCGCTCACGATCCACGTGGCCGATACCGGATCGGGGATCCTTCCCGACGACTTGCCACACGTGTTCAAGCCGTTTTACAGGGGAGAAAACAGCCAGCTGGAGATAAGCTCGGGGGTGGGACTCTCGCTCGTTTACCAGGTAGTGAAGGCGATGAACGGATCCATAACGGTGAAAAGCAGCGTGAACGAGGGTAGCATCTTCACGTTGACACTCCCGTTGCGATACGGTAACAAGAAATGGCCCGTGTGGACGTTGGACGAGCTAACGACCCGGTACGAGAAGTGGTACGTGCACTCGGACCCGGTGGATTTACCGGAACCGCTGGAAACAAGCGACGAGAAAGAGACGGTGCTCATCGTGGAGGATAACCCCGACGTGCTGTTTTACATGGGTAGCCTGTTCGAAGAGAAGTACAACCTGCTGTACTCGAAAGACGGGGAAGACGCGTTCGACAAGGCGAAAAAATTTATTCCAGACCTGATCGTTACCGACCTGATGATGCCGGGAATAGACGGGTACGAGCTGTGCCGACGGGTCAGGGAATCGGGGTTGACCAGCCACATACCCATTATCGTGGTAACGGCAAAAAGCACCGAGGAGGACAGGATAAAGGGCATCGAAGCGGGGGCAGACGCGTTCCTGATCAAGCCTTTCAACGCGCAAATACTGAACACGTTGACCGAGAAGCTCCTGGAAATGAGGAGGAGCCTGAGGGAGAAGTACAGCCAAATCCTGGATATCAATACCGAAAAAGAACCGAACATACACGCGGCAGACAAGAAATTTTACAACAAGCTGATCCACGTGATCCACGCGCAAATGAAGAAGGGGGAGATTGACCTGGATGATATCGCCTCCAAGATGTCCATGAGCCGCTCGCAACTGAACCGGAAAACACAAGCCACAACGGGCCTGAGCGCTTCGAAATACGTGCTCCAGGTTAGAATGAACAACGCGCAACGATTGCTTGACGAGGATGCGTCAACACCCATCGGGGAGATCGCGTTGGAATGCGGCTTCACAGACATGGGCTACTTCTCACGCACCTTCAAGCAACTATACTCGATGACGCCCTCGCAATACCGTAGACGAGTACGGTAAAACGGTGAAAATTTTCGAGAAAAAGATTTGACCAACCATACCACTGATTATCAAGGTGATTTAATGAAATAGACCACCTTTTTGTCAAATTTTGACAAGAAAAACAGACCAAAAAGTCAAATTTTCGCTTCAAAAATCCTAACATCTATCTGTTTTGCCCCTTAAGTTTGTAAGGAAAATAATTCTAATAAATGCACGTCGGAAGTGCTGATGTTACCAAACACCTTTTTATTTTGACGTGCATGAATTGAAAAACGTAGTAGTGAAAACAGTACAAACAGATAGAGAATCATGAAACCGAAAGGTTCCATACACCGAAAAGATAACAATCGTATGAAAAGAATCGCTTCCCTTGTATTAGGTTGGGTGGCTTGTTGCTTGCTCGCTTTCGCCCAAACTGGAGGATTGAAAACCAATCTCGCCCATTGGGCAGTAGGCGGTACGCTGAACGGCGGTTACGAGGTTGCCCTTAACCGCGAGTACACGCTGGAGCTGGGAGGAGGCATCAACCCATTCACGTTCAAAGACAACAAGAGGGTTAAACATTGGATCGTACAACCCGAGGTGAGGTATTGGCCCTGCGAGAGCTTCAACGGCCACTTCTTCGGGCTTCACGCGTTGGCCAGCGAGTACAACGTCGGCGGTCTGGATATCCCGGTTGGACGGTTGTCAAGGTTAAAAGAGTACCGCTACGAAGGGTTCGCCTTTGGCGGTGGGATAAGTTACGGGTACCAGTGGGTGATGGCTCCCCGGTGGAACTTCGAGCTAAATATCGGCGCGGGGTACGCTTTCCTCACCTACGACAAGTTCCCCTGCGTGAAGTGCGGCGAGAAAATCGCGAGCGAAACCGACCATTACCTGGGCGTGACCAAAGCGGCCATCTCCCTGATTTTCCTCATTCATTAATATATAAGAGCATATGAAACGGAAAAATATATACACCCTGTTCGCGATAACGGTGGCCCTGCTTGTAACCCACGGGACGACCACCGCGCAAGTCAACTACATGGAACAGGTCGCGGTTGAGAACCAAACCGTGGCAAAAGAGGGTAGCATCACGAACGTGCGCCTCGATTTCATCTTCAATGACCTCGAACTCGATAAGAACGACCTGCTGGTGATCATGCCGGTAATCGTGTCGGCAGACAACGAGGTGCCACTGGTGCCCGTGGCCGTGAAAGGAAAGCTGCGCCACAAGGTGCTGGAACGGCCGTTCGAGTGGAAAGGGAAAACGCAACTCAAGATGCCGGAAAGCAACCAACTGGTGCGCGAGAACGGGACCGACCAGTCACTGCGCTACCAAACATCCCTGCCATTCGCCGAGTGGCAACGTGACGCGCAACTGATCCTGAGGGGCGAGGTGATTGGCTGTGCCGACTGCAGCGAGGCACAACCCGACAGGCTTCTCTCACAGAAGATCCTGCCAGACCGGTTCCTGCCTACCTACCGGGTGACGTATATCGTACCCGAGGTGGAGCCGGTGAAGCAACGCAGCGAAACATATAGCGCACACCTTAACTACCGGGTGGGACGACACGACCTGCTGCCCAATTTCCAGAATAACGCCGCGGAACTGGCCAAGGTGGGTAACATTATACGGGAGCTGAAGGGTGATGCCGACTTAACAATCACCAACTTCACCATATCGGGGTACGCATCGCCCGAGGGCAGGTACGAGCAGAACATGCAGCTGTCGCAACGACGCGCCGAAACGTTTGCCCGGTACATGGAGAGGGAGTACGGCTACAGCCACGACCAGTTCAAGGTGCAGTGGTTCGGCGAAGATTGGGATGGACTGCGAAAGGCGGTGGTTGAGTCAAACCTGGCTAACAAGGATGCCATCGTGGAGATTATTGACAACGTGAAAGACCACGATGCACGCGATGCACGCTTAATCGCCCTCGACAACCGGCAAACGTATAACGAGCTGTTGAACAAGTTATACCCGCCACTCCGCCGCAACGATTACGAAATTTCGTTCGTCTCGCGCCCATTCGACGTGGATGAGGCGAAAGAGGTCATCAAGACGAGACCCAGGCTGCTGAGCCTGAACGAGATGTACCTCGTGGCCAACGAGTATCCCGCGGATAGCCCTCAATTTAAAGAGGTGTTCGAAATTGCCTGGCGTACCTTCCCCGATGCCGAGGTGGCCTGCCTGAACGTGGCAGTGAGCGCACTGCGCGACGAAAAACCGGACAACGCCCTGGAACACCTGCAACGGTGCCCGGATAGCCCGGACGCGATGAACCTCACGGGGGTGGCCTACGCGAAGAAGGGGGATACCGCCCGAGCGCAACAGTTTTTCCAACAGGCCATCCAGGCAGGAAACGCTGATGCCCAACACAACGCGGAACAGCTGAAAAAATTCCTGGAGGATGAATGATCCATTAAATTAAATAAATATAACAGACCAATAACCAACGAAAAAGAAAAAGAAAAAGAAAAATTAAAAACAACAAACAAAAGAAAATCAATTACTTAAACTATTTAAATTATTATTCGTATGAAACTAGGAAAACTATTTTTAATCGGAACCATCGCTTTGGGTTTAGGGCTAACGGCTTGTAATAACGATGCGCCCGAGGTGGAAAAACAAGATGGCATCGGCACATTGACGGTGAATATCGTGCAGGCTGGTGCACCGGCTACGAAGTTAACCGGCGACTTGGATGATCCGGGGAATACGCCTCCAGGATTGGATGCCGAGAAAGAGATCAAGAGCATTGAAGTGTGGGTGTTCGCTAATGGCAATCTCGAGCAATACGAAACCGGTACGACAAGCCCAATACAGATTGATGGCTTAACTGCCGGGAACAAAGCCGTGGCGGTAGTTGTGAATGGCAATATCGGGGCTAAATCAACACTGACTCTATTGAAAGATGAAACCAATACACTCTCTCAAGACCTTTTCGGAGAAGGTAAGCCCGGGATGTTGATGTCCTGGATTGACGAAAGTGTCAACTTGGTGAAGTGTCCTATTGAAGAGCCGGCACAAGATTGCAACGAGATTACTGCCGAAGTTGAGCGTGTTAACGCCCGCGTAGCTTTGGTTGGGGTAACCACGGATTTTGATACGGATGCACCTTATAAATCGTTTGAACTCGAGGAGGTGGTCATGTTCAACGTTAGAGAAACATCAAAGGTGTTTGACGTATCACCCTTTGCCGCTACCAAGTTCCTCTATGGGGTTCGATACCCAAGCGCACTCGGTTCATACGTGGGTCACCCAGGCTGTCCAGCTGCAGGAATGCCCCCGTATGCCGGAACACTACCACACGGTGTAGAAGCTACTTTAAAGGAGACACTCACTCAACCTTTGAATGTTACTAATACTCCGCTTACCATCGAAAACGCTAAGTACTTCTACGTACACGAAAACGATGCAACCCCAAAACAAGGTACAATCCTGGTATTAAAAGGGAAGTTGAAAGATGAAAACGGTGATGTGTACAAATTGGAAACAGTCTGTACTGATGATCAAGGAAACAGCTATTATGCCATCTGGGTGAACGCTAATAAAGATGGTTACACTTACGCAACAGGGTATACTCCCGATGGCACAATTGCTCGCAACACGCAATACAATATCGAGGTCACGCTTACCAGAGCCGGTAGTCCTACTATCGACCCACTGGATTTGGCTTGTCTCACAGTGACTGTCAATGTTAAAGAATGGACGGTTGTTAACCAAAACGTAACTTGGTAAAACCCTTTTGAAACATGCATCCAAACGATAGATACCACTAAAACGGGTCTATTACCGCGGCGGGGAGTGATACCCCTCCGCGGAACGAAGAAAAGAAACAAATAAATGATAACGATATGAGCAACGCGAACAAATTCAGCTTCTTTCTCGCGGCAACGCTATTTTTGCTGACGGGGTTGCTAAGCAGTTGCCTGAAGGAGGATTACTCGGACTGTCCTCGTCCGTTCAGGCTATTTATCAAAGCGGTAGATGCAGACGAAAAAGACATTACCGAATCGGGCGACGTGCAACAGGTCATCCTGTTCGTGTTCAACGAGAAGGGGGAAATAGTGGATGCCGTCGTGATTGACGCCGCGACCGTGAAAAGCCGAAAACCGGTGGATATCAAACTGGAGTACCCGGGACACGAATCGCTCACGTTCGTGGCATGGGGCAACACCAGCGGACTGGACTTCCCCGATAAGGCCTCGGTAAAAGAGTTGAACGAACTCTACGCCAAACTCAAGGCGCAGAACGGCACCGCGCAATCACCACCCGACCTCTTCTACGGGAACCTATCGGTACCGGTAGAGTACGGTGGCTTTGAGCCGGCGGGCGACCAAACCGTTGTTATCCGACGCAAAACGGCGCAGGTTACCATCACCGCCATCCATGTAAAACAGTGGAACGAGGGAAAAGAGGGAACCTACTCGTTCGTGTTGCGCGAATCGCCAGACACGTACGACCAAAACGGGAACCTCACCGGGGGCAAGGTTAATTACAAACCCGACGCCACCATGAACGACAAGGGAACGCTCAACGCGCCCATATTCCACACTTTCCCCACCGAGGGCGGGAAAACCTACGTGCTGGACATACTCTTTAACGGCGAGGTAATATACACCGCCACTAAAGGCTCAGACGGGAAACCATTCATCCCCGAGGCAGGGCGACTACTCAACATCATCATCGACTTCGGGGCCACAAAACCCGCGATTATCGTGAAGGTTACCCCGTGGAACGTGGTATATCAATATGTAACCATCTAAAAGCAACATATATGAAACGAAAAACTATATATCCATCGCTCTTTGCAGGTCTATGGTTGCTCATGTCAGTGGGACTCAACTCCTGTATAAAAGATACCGTTTTAGATGACTGTGACTGCGCCTGCGTGATAACATCACTTTCTAACGTCAAGACGCGCGGAGGTGCATTGTTTACAGAGAATGGCGATGCCGTAATAGAGAAGGTCCGTGTCCTGGTGTTTGTTTCGGGAAACGGGGGATTGGAGCGGAACGTGCTGTTCGTGAAAGACACCGAGGAGTTTCAAAATCCTTTCGAAATATGCAGACTGGTAAAAGGAGTGAAAGATGTCTACATCGTGGCCAACGAAACGGCTGACCTGAACTTGGACGCCATCGCCAATAGATCGGAGTTGCTGGCGAAGATGGCAAACGTGATAAACGCCCCGATAGACGGTACAAAACCCATTCTGATGACGGGGGAAGCCACGGGAAAAGATTTAAACAGCATCACATCCGTAACCATGCCCCTTACCCGCGTAGCGGCAAAGATAAGCCTGAAATTCAAAAAGGAGAACGCGGCAGATATCGTGAAAATCACCAAGGTATCGCTATTGAGCAATGCCGGGAAAACCACGCTTTACCCGGTACCACCAGCAACTGGGTCGGTATTCCCCCAGTCGTACTGGAATTGGGTTTACCCTTTGACTACAGAGCTTGAAGTGGCTATTACCGAAACAGTAATACCTGATTACGAGAACATATACTTATATGAAAATCTTGCCGGAAGCGCCGGGAATAAAGAGAACGCCACCCAATTGGAAGTGGAAGCGCTGTTTAACAACATCCCCACCACCTACCGGGTCTATATTAACGAGACAATAGCGGCACCCGGAGACGGTGTGCCCGGCAATCCGAATTCGTCAACCATCGGGGAAAATGCCGACCATCTCTATAAGATCAGGCGTAATCACCACTACGTGATAACGGGTACTATAAGCGATTTAGGCGAGTTCAAGGGATTGGAAGTTATTTACCAAATCGCACCTTGGGAGCTATTCAACACCTCCCTCTTCATGGATTACGGCTACCGGGTGGAAGTGGATGAGAACGGGAAAGTGACGGTAAAGAACACGTTGGAGGCTTGCGAGCCCCACTCGTTGGAATTAAGAACCGTTGGTGATTTCAAGTTTAGCGATAACAGTACGACGAAGGTGTTTTCTTCGCTGGTAGAAAACGCATCGGCAAGTTATACCCTGAATCCAGTTCCCGCTGCCGGTGACGGGAATTACTTAGAGGTTTACTATAACGATGTAAAAGTTAAAACTTTCACGAAATAACCATTTGCAGTATGAAACCGACATGATTAAAATAATCATTCCAAGGGTGTTTAATGATTATTTTAAACATCAAAGGTTCCATACACCAAAACAAAAAAATACAATAATCGTATGAAAAAGATAGTATATATAACCCTCCCCGTTTTGCTGGTTCTGTTCTTCGCTTCTTGTAACGGTGAAGAGAATACACCTGTCCTGCAAGAAGAGTCGCTGGAGATCTCCTTTAGGGTAGACAACTTCCTGAAAAACGATGTCAGCACCAGGGCAACCCGCGCCACTGACCCGGGCACGACAGCAGAACAGCAGATAGATAATGTCTTCCTGTTCCTCTTCGATGAAAACGGTGCCAACCCTATAAAATACTTTATAACACCAACCCCCTCAGCGGGAGGCTCGCTGAAGGTAGCCGACAAAAAGGTAACTGTAAACGTGCAGCCTAACATCGCGGGAAAAAGGCTGGTACACCTCGTGGCCAACTGCGCCGACCTGCAGGCAGACCTTAACGGGGTAACCACGGTAGCCGGATTGAACAACATAATCAGAACCACAGCACAGCCCTGGGGTAGCAACCTCACCACACCGCTGCTAATGTATGGCGCTGCTACCGCTTTGCACGATTTTGAAGCCAACAGAACGCTGGACCACGTGACGCTCACCCGCACCGTTGCCAAGCTGGAGCTGAACATCACCCTCACCGACCAACGCCAGAAAAGGCCGTTATCGGGCGGTGTGGCGCAGTACCAATATCAGCTGGTCAACTTCGATACTAAAACCTACCTGATTAAACCAGTTACCAAACCGGCCACCCCGGCAAGTAGCGAATGGAATGCTTGGGATGCTGCAGGAACGGTTACTTCTTACACGCTTACAAACGAAAAGGTTACCGCGCTGAAACTGGTTACTTACCTCAACGAAATCGATGTGGAAGGTACCGCGCTGAAACTGAAGATTCCCTTCGGGGGATTGTTGCCACCACCGGAAACGGTTGAGGAGGTTTATCCCTTGGATTTACCCAAGATTCTCCGTAACCATTGGTACACGTACGATATTGAAATATAATGGGCATAGAATAAGATTTTACACATCGCTTAATATATAAAGTTATGAGAAACAATAGAAATAACATACTATTCCTCCTTATCTTTCTGGTGGCAGGTGCTTGGTCTGTCAGCATAAACGTGCAGGCACAGGCGGATTTGGTGAAAGAGTTTAAACAACGGACCTCAGAATATACGCCCGATAGAAAGATTTACAATATCCGAGGTGATTTCCGGATGATAGGGAATACCAATCTAACGTTGGATGATTATGACGATGAGTATAATAACAGTAATAGGGATATGGTGTACGTGGATGTAGATGACGACCCCAATACCCTCAACTCATCATCTGCCACATTAGAATTTCCTCAAGAGAACCCCGATGTTAATCACAACTGTACCAATATTATCTATGCCGGACTCTACTGGATGGGTAGGGCGCATAACGCTACAAGCCCCAACACGTTCACGGTGACAAAAGAAGTTCCCGGTGCCGGTGCCCCCATAAATGTTAACCACGATCAAACTGTTGGTCATGCTACAAATATTACTTACACCAATTACAGGCTAACTATTACACGCAGTGGAGGTTATAACAACAGAACACTTACATACACATTCACCCCTACAGGTAGCGGCAATACAGTAGCGTTTATCTATGCCCATAACAGCGGCAATCAAACACTTCAGGTAAGGGTGAACGGGGGAACAGCTACCACGGTTCCTACTTCATCCATTGATGCAAATAATGCTTACCTATCTACACCTTACACCATTTATAATGAAACAGGTGGAGTAATACTTACCGTAAATCGCTTTAGAAGAAATGGCAGAAACTCTTTCGTTGGTGATGCTTATGCATATACCAATGTATCCGGAACGTATTATCAGCCGGCAAACATAACTAAAAACTACGATAAGAGTGTAGTATATCTGAAACATAGTTCAGAAAGCGGGTATACCACCATTTCGGCACAAGATGTAAATTTCACTAAAGACATTTACTATCCTACCAATACACACGGCTATATGTATTCCGCCTACGCGGAGATAACCGACTATGTAAAAGATCATGGTATAGGAGAATATTTTGTGGCCGATATAGCTTTAAATGAAGGGAATGGAGGCAACACCGGGTATTTCGGCGGCTGGGGAATGGTTGTAGTCTATGAAAACTCCAAAATGAAGTGGCGCGATGTGACCATTTTCGATGGATATGCATATCTTCCAGGGCAAACGAACACATATGGTGAGTTACCTGTTTCAGGCTTCCGAACTGCTCAAAGTGGTAATATAGACTTGAAGTTAGGTATTATTGCCGGTGAGGGAGATATTAGTATTACGGGTGATGTTTTCCAGATAAGAAACCATGAAAATACCCAATGGATAAATCTTGAACATAGCGGCAACACCGCGACCAACTTTTTTAGAGGCTCTATACCGGGTTCTAATCCCCGTAATCCAAATTTGAAAAACAACACCGGGTTAGATATTGCTGAGTTTACCATTGACAACACGGGCAACTCGATTATTACAAACAATCAGGAATCAACCAGGTTCCGCTATGGAAACAGCAACGGGACCGATACCTATATTATCTCCTGTATCGCTATGGCGGTGGATGCCTACGTGCCGGAGTTGGAACCATTCGCGTATTTAGGAAAAGTTAATGGTGTTACACCCACTCCTGACATGGTGGTTCATCCGGGTGAAGAGATTGAATACTGCATAGCCATTTCAAACCCGGGAAACGAGGATATTGACAACACCGTTATCAATATACCGTTACCTTTTAATGCAACTTACGTGGAAGGTAGCGTTGAGGGGGAAGTTTTACCTGGCAGCTGGGTTATTGAACCTAACCAACCCGCCGAATATAATGCCGAAACCAATAGTATCTATTGGGATATTGGAACAATTCCGAATCTTTTAGGTGACCACCAACCTTTAGCAAGACTTACATTTAAAGTAAAGGTGACAACCAACTGTTTCTATCTTACCGTGGATGAGTGTAGCTCATCGGTAGATATCGTGGGAACATCCTCGGGTGTAGGGGCCACTTCAGGCACGGAGTTTACATTTCACACATTTATAACAGGCTATCAAGAGGGAGAGTGTGCTGGAGAGCCTATTTACGGGCCACTTAAAATTAAAATAGACGCTACTCAATTTGTGTTAGAACACTGTGGTGAATTTGACCCTGAAGAGGAGGGGGTGTTCATCGTTTGCCACGGTGAAGGTACAATAGCAACCGACTTTTTCAACAACACCATCAAGCCGTTTTTCCCTATAGGTACCCGCTTCTGGAGCAGCTATACGATAAATGAAGATGGTTATGTTATTCCAGGCAATGATGCCACTGAATACACGGCAGACAATCCATTCCCAATAAGCGAACTAGGGGAAAAGACTTACTACGCTATTCCTCCCGGTCTGTCAGCATGTGTTTGGACATTTGCTATCAGCGTGGAAGTGTGTGCAAACTACTGGGTGGGTAGTAATGGCGATGGTGGTACAGCATGGAATACTGCCTCCAACTGGTCACGAAACGAAGTTCCGGGAGCAGAGGAAGATATAGAATTTGCCACTGTAAACAACAACAACGGACAGGCGGCAAAAAATCACCTGTACGTTCCTGCCAATGACCCGAAAGTAATCAATAACCTCATCAACGCGACCGATAAAGACCTGGTTGTAGCCCCCGCATCGTTCCTTACCATCAAGGGCACCATTACCGACAACAATGTTGGTGGGGGTACAATTATTGTACAAGCCGACCCGGATGACCTGCAACCCGCCGGAACATTGATATTCACGACACTAACGGGCAACGAGAATGTAGCCGCCACCGCTCAATTCTACAGCTGGGCGCACCAGTGCAGCGATTGCGGATTGTACCGACGTAGCTGGCAGTACTTCGGGATACCGGTACAAAGCGCCGCCACGTTCCCCGTGGCTGACGTGGATGGTAACGAAACCATCAACCAGTGGGTTGAGCCGTTCAACGGCAACCAGTGGCAAACGGCACCTTATGCTCCCGATACCGAGCTGAAAGCGTTCAAGGGATACGAGATTACCAATGACGCGACTACCCAACCTGCAGGGGTTTACTCCTTCGCGGGAACGCTGAACGTGGGTAATGCCACCGTCCCGCTAACGCGCACGGCTAACGTGAACTACCCGGGCGTGAACCTGGTGGGCAACTCGTTCACGGCAGCGATACCCATTAGCGAGGATGCTTTCGTATTCCCGGCAAATGTAAATCAGACACTCTATCTCTTCAATACCGGTACGTATGACGGGTGGCGTAAGCTGAACGGAACAACCGTTACCGGACATAAGAGCGGACAATACCTCGCGGTTCCCGTAAACGTGGGGGGACAGTCAAACCTCCCGGATAGAATCCCCTCCACGCACGCCTTTGTGGTGCTGGGTGAAGAGACATTCACCTCCGGTAACCTAACCATCAACTATAACAAGTTGGTGAAAAACGATAAGGTGAACTTAGGTGACGGCACCATGATAGTTACGCGTACGGCTACAGACGAGCAGTCGACCACCGTGAAGAAGGCTGCCCTGCCGAATCTTACCATGGACGTGATAGGTAGGGAGTCGGTTGACCGGGTGTGGCTCTTCGTGAACGAGAGAACCACCCATGGCTACGATAACGGTTGGGACGCTCAAAAGATAGGGGAAAGCGATATCGTGCAACTCTACGTGCAAGGTACGGATGCAAAACGTATGCAAGTAGCCACCGGCCCAGGGCTCAATAACGTGCTGCTGGGCTTCGAGGCGGAAGCCGATGGCGAGTACACGTTGGAATTCGCCCTCTGCGAGCAACTGAAGGGAGAGGATATCTACCTGAACGACCTCCTCACGGGAGAACGGGTGAAAATAAGCGACAACAGTTCATACACGTTCGAAGCGAAGAAGGGAGATGTTTCCACCCGTTTCCGCCTTGCCTCCGGCAACATTATTAAGGATGACGAAGCCAGTAAAATCACGGTCTACGCCAATGAAAACGATGGCTCTGTCGTGATCAACAACCTGACCGAAAAGGATTGCACGGTGTACATCTCCGACACCTCGGGGAGACTGTTACAAAGCATGGAGGTGAAAGCCAAAACCGAAAAGTCGGTGAAAGAGTTACCGAAGGGCACCCTGGTGGTGCGTATCCAAAATGCCACTGTCAACGATATTCGAAGGGTGGTGGTAAAATAAAGGAAGAAAGAGTTACTAACCGGAAAAATATATGTACATGAACCATCGATATTTATACTTATGGATCGTGCTTCTCGCCACCATCGTGGTGGGTTGCCAAAATGACGTGATCGGCGAATTCGAAGCGGATGATTCCACGTTGGGAGACGGTAGTAGCGTTATTACACTCTACACGGGGAAAACAGACGGCGTCATTAACCTTTCGGTAGATGCCCCGCTATCTGCACGTGCAAACGTCTGGATAGACCTCGATGGCAACGGCACCAGGGCAGAGGACGGCAGCGAGAATGTGAAAACATTCAACGAGTACCGTGAATATAGCCTTGCCGGCGGGGTGAAACGCCTCTCTATTCATGGGGATATCACCTATCTCGACGGGGCATCCAACGAGCTGACGGAAATAGATATTTCAAATAATCCCTTCCTGAGGGTGCTGAATGTTCCGCTGAACCAGCTGTCGTCGATAGATGTGTCGAAGAATCCCTCGTTGGAGCGACTTGACTGCTCAGCCAACAGGATTGGCAAGCTGGATCTCTCTTCCAATCCCGCCCTGGTGTCATTGTGGGTGTTTAATAACGAGCTCTCTTCACTTAACCTCTCTAACAACGGCAACCTCGAGCTGCTGGACTGCTCAGGGAACAAGTTGTCTTCACTTGACCTCTCGGCGAACAGCCAACTGAAACAGCTGCTCTGCTATAATAACGCCCTTTCGGCCCTGGATGTTTCCAATAAAGAACAGCTTAACCGACTGTGGCTCTTCGGCAACCCGGTATGCGGCGACGCCGGGGAGGTGGAGAACCTGCTCTACGACCTAAACGAAACCATTAACGGTGACTTGTGGATAGGTGAGGCAAACGTTAATGAATCCATGCAAACCAGATCCGTTACTAAGGGATGGATAATGCAATGATGCTTTTTCCAACCCCCGTAGCGCTATAACGTTAAAGTTTGCGCATTGAAAGCCTGTGCCGCGGTGGCACAGGCTTTTTTACAAGGAGATGATGGTACTGAGACCCCTACCCTACACCTACAGGTTCGATTTAACCCAGTCGAGCATGGAGCGCTCCTTGGCCGTGGCATCCCGCTCTATGCGGTCGCACTTCTCGGTAAGCATGGCTACGAACGCCCTATCCTTAATTCCCGATATATTAATCCGTACGTTTAGCAGAGCCCCCATGATAGCCGCACGACAAGCCATGATGCTCACCATGCCGTCGGTCACGGCATTCCGGTTGCCCTTATGCACCACCTCGATGATGGTATCCATCATGCCCAGACCCTTTTCTGCCACCTCCATGGGAACAAGCGAAGCGTGCTTCATCGCGCTCTGGATAGCTTCAGAACGGACCGCTGCCTCATCGTCGCTCTCCTTGGGCATCTTGTAGGCCTCCATCACCAGGCTGTACGACTCCGCGTCGCGGTCGATGTTCTCCACGAAGAAATCGATATTACCCTCCATCTCCCGAATAATCTCCAGCATCCGCCCTTCCACCGAGGTGTAGCCTCTCTTCCCAATGGTGAGGTTGGCTACCATGGATGTCAACGCCGAGGCGATGGCACCGCTGAACGCCGAAGCACTCCCCCCACCGGGTACCGGATCCCCGGAAGCGGTCATTTCAAGGTACTCCTTGATGGTCAAGTCCTGTAGTTTCATACGACTATTTGATGTTATTATTGTTTCTACTCCATGATCAACACCGTACAAATCACGGTGCAAAAATAATAATAATTTCGCTTATTTCCTTATCAGGCTGAATCGTACCTGTCTTTTTATAACCCCACTTTTGTTTTTTTGCCTTGAACGGCTTATCTTTACGTAAATTTTGACGGTGAACGCCCTGCTTTTCACACTATGTGTAGTAAGATGCTATGGGGCTTCACCCATATATATGGATACTGATTTTTCATGAAGATGCCCCAGGAGAAACAAAACTATAAGCTGGAGGTTTGTGCCAACTCAGTGGCCAGCTGCCTGGCCGCCCAAGAGGGGGGCGCCTACCGGGTGGAACTGTGCGCGGGTATACCCGAGGGGGGGACTACCCCATCGCACGGCGAGATAGCCGTGGCGCGTGAACTATTGAAGATCCAACTCAACGTGATCATCCGCCCACGAGGGGGTGATTTCTTGTACTCCGACCTGGAACACCGCGTGATGCTGAAAGATATCGAGACGGCACGCACGTTAGGGGTAGACGGCATCGTGATCGGCTGCCTCACGCCGGAGGGGGAGGTGGATATGGCCAGGAACCGGGAGCTGATTGAAGCAGCCGGGAAGATGAGTGTCACCTTCCACCGGGCATTCGACATGTGCCGCGACCCACTCGATAGCCTCGAAAGGGTAATCGAGCTGGGGTGCGATCGTATCCTCACCTCCGGGCAGGAGCCCAAGGCGGAGCAAGGGGTAGCGCTCCTGAAAAAGCTGGTGGAACAGGCGGACGACCGGATTATCATCATGCCCGGGAGCGGGATTAACTACAGGAACATCGCCGCGATAGCCAGGGAAAGCGGCGCCAGGGAGCTTCATCTCTCAGCACGGGAGCCGGTGGAAAGCGGGATGACCTACCGCAACCCACGGGTGCAGATGGGGGGAACCGCTATCGTGATTAACGAGTACGAGCAGATGGTTACCCAGGCCAGGCTGGTGAAAAGCGCCTCCCGGGCATTGGAAATTCAAATAAACAATCACAAAAAACATAACAGATGAAGAAGAATTACTTATCCATTATCGTGCTGCTGGTCGCGGGAGCGTTTCTAACGGTCTCTTGCGATGGCCAGGGCAGCAAAAACCGCGGGACATCGAACTACAACACGGTACCGCTACCCAACGAGATAACCGTTGCGGAGGGAGAGCCGTTCGTTCTATCAAAATCGACCCTCGTGACTTACCCCGCAGGCAATGAAAAGATGCAACGGAACGCCGAATTCCTGGCAGAGTTCCTTGAGCTGTCGTGCGGTATCAAACCGACGGTGGGAGCAGAGATGGCCGAAGCCGATGTTGACGGGGCAAAGACGGGTGAAGGGGAAACGGGTGGAGCAAAATCAGCCAAAACAGCGAAAGGCAACACCATTGCTCTCTCCGTTGGACTGCAACACGAAAAAAACGAAGCCTACCGCATCGAGGTAGACGCCCAGTCGATACGGGTTGACGGTGCCTCAGAAGCGGCAGTTTTCTACGCTATACAGACCCTGAGAAAAGCCATGCCGGTGGGTAACTACCGCTCGGTAAGCTTTGCTCCCGTAACCATCAACGACGCTCCCCGCTTTGGACACCGGGGGATGATGCTCGACGTGTCCCGACACTTCCAGCCGGTATCGTTCGTGAAAAAATTTGTCGACCTGCTGGCACTGCATAACCTCAACCGTTTCCACTGGCACCTGACGGAGGACCAGGGTTGGCGAATCGAGATCGAGTCTTACCCCAAGCTCACGGAAATAGGCGCGTACCGCGACGGCACCGTGATTGGCCGTAATACCGGCGAATATGACACGATTCGCCACGGTGGCTTCTACACCAAGGAAGAACTTAGGGAGGTGGTTGACTACGCGGCAGAACGGTATATCACCGTGATCCCGGAGGTTGACCTGCCCGGTCATATGCTGGCAGCATTGACCGCCTACCCCGAGCTGGGTTGTACCGGTGGCCCGTACGAGGTTGCCAGGGAGTGGGGCGTGTTTGACGACGTGCTGTGCCCCGGTAACGAGGCTACCTTTACCTTCCTGGAAGCGGTATTGACGGAGGTGATGGAGATCTTCCCGTCTGAGTATATCCATATCGGGGGCGATGAGGCACCCAAGGTCCGCTGGGAACAATGCCCACGCTGTCAGGCGCGGATCAAGGAACTGGGATTGAGAGACCGCGACGGGCATACCGCCGAGCACTACTTGCAGAGCTACGTGACCACCCGGGTAGAGAAGTTTTTGAACGAGCATGGACGACGCATTATCGGGTGGGACGAAATACTGGAAGGTGAGCTGGCCCCGAACGCCACGGTAATGTCGTGGCGCGGCATGGGGGGCGGCATCCAGGCAGCCCAGATGGGGCACGACGTGATCATGACCCCCACCACCTACTGTTACTTCGACTACTACCAGTCGCGTGATACGGAACGGGAACCGTTAGCCATCGGCGGGTACGTGCCGCTATCACTGGTGTACAGCTTTGAGCCAGTACCCGAAGCGCTCGCGGAAGAGGAGCAAAAGCATATACTGGGGGCACAGGCCAACCTTTGGACGGAGTACATTAAAACGCCGGAACATGTAGAATACATGACGTTGCCGCGACTGGATGCCATGTGCGAGGTGCAGTGGGTAGAGCCCGGGAATAAGGATTACGACCAGTTCCTGGAGCGGTTGTCGCGGATGTTCCCGCTGTACGATAAGCTGGGGTACAACTACGCCACGCACCTGTTTGACGTGGACGCGAAGTTGACGGCCAACTTCAACACCAACGCGCTCGACGTGGAGTTCACCACCATAGATGATGCTCCCGTATATTACACGCTCGACGGCACGGAGCCTAACCAGTCGTCTCTCCCCTACGAGCATAAGTTCTCCATAAGCGAGGATGCCGAGTTAAAGGCTATCGCCATACGCGATGGAAAGGGGAGCCGGGTGTTCAATGAAACGATCAGGGTGAGCAAGTCGAGCTTTAAGCCGGTAGAGCTGCTGACATCGCCGGCATCCAACTACGAGTACGAAGGAGCGGGAATGCTCGTGGACGCGCTCCAGGGTAATAGTACCAACTACCGCACCGGCAGATGGATAGGCTTTCAGGGGAGCGACCTGGTGGCGGTGATCGATATGCTACAGTCAACGGAGGTATCTTCCCTGACCGTGCGCAACGCCGTGGTGACGGGTGATTGGATTTTTGATGCCTCCAAGATAGTGCTGGAGGCGTCAGACGACGGTTCCAGCTACACGCTGGTGACCGAGGAGACGGTAGTAGACGTACATACCAGCCATTGGGCGGATATATCGGTTCACTCGCTCTCGTTTGAGCCTACCGCCGCACGTTACTTTAAAGTCACGGTGCAACCCACCACTATGCCTGCATGGCACCCGGGAAGTGGCAACAAAGCGTTTATCTTCGTCGACGAGATTCAACTGAATTGAACCTCCAACGGTATACCTAAAACAAGCGGCAGCGTCTTTATTTGAGATGCTGCCGCTTGTTTTAGGGACGCACAGGGTTGAGGCAATCCTTCACGCTAAACCCGGTTAAATCAATCCCCCCTTTTGCAACGAGTAGAGCAACTTTATCTCTTGCGCCCAGAGTGATTCGTCGGGCGTTTCAAGGATGATGGGCATATCATCGAAGCGGGGATCGTTCATGATAAAAGAGAAAAGATCCATCTCCATCACCCCTTGCCCAATGCTCGCGTGCCGGTCCACCCGGGTGCCCAGCTCCCGCTTGGAGTCGTTCAGGTGTATCCCCTTCAGGTAGTGGATACCCACCACCTTGTCGAAGGTATCAAGGGTAGCATCAAACGCTTCGCGGGTGCGGATCTCGTAACCGGCCGCCAGGGTGTGGGCCGTGTCCAGGCAAACCCCAACCCTGCTCTTATCCTCTACCCCATGGATGATGTGGGCCAGCTGTTCGAAGGTATGCCCCAAGTTGGTGCCCTGCCCCGCGGTATTCTCGATCACGGCGATCACCCCGTTGGTACGGTCCAGTGCCATGTTGATGGACTCCGCGATCCGGTCGAGGCAGTCGTCGATGGATATCTTGTTGAGGTGGCTGCCGGGATGGAAGTTCAGCCGGTTCAGCCCCAGCTGCTCGCACCGCGTCATCTCGTCGAAAAAGGCGCGCCTCGACTTGTCGAGTCCCTCCTGCTCGGGGTGACCCAGGTTAATGAGGTAGCTGTCGTGCGGCAAGATATGGTCGGGGTGAAACCCCAGCTCCTCCACGTTTGCTTTAAAACGCTCGATGGTCTCCTCGTTATAGGCCGCGGCGTACCACTGCCGCTGGTTCTTAGTGAAAAAGGCGAAGGCTTTCGCCCCGATAGCGTGCGCGTTGACGGGGGCATTCTCCACCCCACCCGCCGCGCTAACATGGGCTCCTACAAACTTCATACGATTCAATGCTATTATTGTATGATCCCGCGCTCATCATCCTCTCACGCGTGCATAATGCTTATGCGCGTTTCATACAGTTATATTATCTTTATTTTTTCGGGAACGTGATCAGGAAACTGAGGCCTCCCTCGGCACGGTTCTTCGCCACGATGCTCCCCTTGTGGAACAGCACCGCGTTCTTAACGATAGAGAGACCGAGCCCCGAACCGCCTGTCACGCGTGTGCGCCCCTCACCCACGCGGTAGAAGCGCTCGAAGATCCTGACCAGGTGCTTCTCATCTACCCCCACGCCATTGTCGTGGAACTCGATGAAGTAGGCGTCATCGCTCTCACTGTAGCAGCGGGCCACGATCTCCACGTTATCACCGGCATACGCGATGGAGTTCTCCGCGAGGTTGCGGAAGATGGAGTAGAGGAGCGTTCGGTTGCCGTGGATTACCACGTCGTCTGACATCACCACGTTAAAATGCGCGTTCGTCTCTCGTAGCTTGGCCGACAGGTCGGTCTTCACCTCCGCGATCAGCTCTTTAAGTGGTACCGGCTCCAGCTCGAACCGGTCTGATGCCTCCTCTATCTTGGTCAGCATACCGATATCCTGTATCAGCTCCGACAGGCGTATGGTTTGCACGTACGCCCTGTCCAGGAAGTGGCGTACCCGTTCATTGTCCTGGCTTTCCGGTTGATCGAGAATGGTCTCCAGGTAGCCACGTATGCTGGTCACCGGCGTGCGCAACTCATGCGCGATGTTGTTGGTCATCTCCTGCTTGAGCTGACGTGTCTTTTCAGCTCGCGTGATATCGCTCAGGTAGATCTCGAAGCTCTCATCGTCGAACACGATAACACGCACCAGGAACTGCCGCCCGCTCTTCTCGATCTGTTGGGTGTGAGGGTTGTGCCCCCTATCCTTTTGGTCAAGGAACGCCACCAGATCACCAAAAACCGGCTCCCGGAAGATCTGCTCAACCTCCAGCGTGGGTTCATCCAAAATCACGTTCAGGAACTGTAAGAAGTAGGAGTTGGCGTAGATCTTCTCGCGCTCGGCCGTGAAGATGGCTATTCCCTCTTCGGAGTACTGGAAGTGCTGCAGCAGCTTTTCACGCTCGGCGGCCAGCTTCCTGCGGTTCTCCTGGAGTAGGGTGTAATGCTCCACGATATCGGCGCTCACCTGTCCCACCTCATCGTCGCTAAACCTGAAGCCGGAGGGCACCGGCGTTCCCTGCTTGACGCTTAGCGAAAAGGCCCTCAACTCCTTGAGTGACTTGGAGAAGCGATTGGCAAAAAAATAGACCATCAGCATGCAGAGCACGAAGAAAATAAGGATGTAGTAGATGAACGAGCTATGGGCGTGAATAAAATTCTTCACCTGCAGGTCATACGGCATGGCAAAACGGATGAAGTAGCCCTCTTCATACTTTTTCGCGAAGTAGAGGTAATCGGTACTTGTGCTTTTGGAGCGACGGATATGCGTTCCCTGACCAAGGCCGATGGTTCGCTTGATTTCGGGTCGCTGCAGGTGATTCTCCATCTCCGTTGCCTCCATCAGGTTATCAAAAAGCACCTGCCCCTGCCAATCGATAATGGTGAGACGCAACTCTGGATTCATGTAGCGCTGTTGCTCCTCCAGCTGGCGTAGCTCTTCACCTAAAGGGATCTGGTTTACAACAATGTACTCATGGACGATGTCGGCGTTGCATTCCAGCAGCATCTCCAGGCTATGGGTGCGCTCCTCCTTCCACTGCCGCTGCTCGAACAGGATAACCCCCACCGTGAACGCGGCGATGATTACCGTGAATACCAGCATGACACCGGTTCTGTAAGATACGATTTTCTTCATAGTCACTCCCTCATTTCAAGTTTAGGTAATACCCGAAACCGGACCGGTTGACGATAAGGTGCGCGTACTTCCCCAGCTTCTTCCTTAAGCGGGTGATATGGACGTCCACCGTCCGGTCCAGCACGTACTCGTGCTCACCCCAAACGCTATCCAGAATATCGACGCGGGTTAGCACGTTAGGGGCAACGCGTGCCAGTAGCGTCAATATCTCAAACTCTTTTTTGGTGAGCGATACCTCCTTCCCCTCCACGGTCACCCGATTGGTCGGCAAATCGATCTCCAGCCCCTGAAAGCGCCACCTCTCCTCCGACGGGGGGGCGGCCAGCTGAACGCGACGTAGAAGCGCCTTCACCCGCGCGATTACCTCTTTCATGGAGAAGGGTTTCGCGATGTAATCATCACCACCCGACGAGAAGCCGGTCAGCACGTCGTTCTCGCCGTTTTTCGCCGTCAGGAAGATGATGGGCACGTGGTTCTCCTTTTTTCGTAACCGTTCAGCGAGCGTGAAACCGGAGATCCCCTCCATCATCACATCAAGTAGAATCAACCGGTGCGCTTCAACAAGCTTACTTTCGGCCTCCTCCGCCGAAGAAGCAACATCAACGATAAACCCCTCTTTCTCTAAGTTGTATTGAAGAATATCGCGAATATCTTTTTCATCGTCGACAACTAAAATCCTCTCTTCCATCATTCTCCCTCGCTAATTCATCCCTCTAACCCGGCAACGTTTTATGCCGTATATCTTTACCCTCGATGAGGTAAACAGCTGCCTCAGCCATATCGACCGCCTTATCGCCTATCCGCTCCAGGTAGTAGGATATGCTGTTCAGGTTCATGATGTTGACGAGCGACTGCCTGTTTTGCACCTGCCCGTCGAAATCAGCGGCCAACTGCTTCTCAATCTTGCTCTCCAGCCTATCCAGCTTATCGTCCATCTGGATGGTGTCGTATGCCATTTCGTTACTGATCCCGGTGAAGGCGAAGAGCGCGCTCTTCAGCATCTTGTCGGTCTGATCGAACATCTTGATAATCGGCTTCTTATACTTCTCGAAACCGGGCAGCGACAGATCCATCTCGCCAAAGGAAAGGGTAATGTTCTCGATCAGGTCCCCCACCCGCTCCATCGAGATGGTCATGTCGTGATACGACATCAAACGCCGCAAATCAGACGCACGCGGGGTAAACAGGATGATGGCATTGATCACCTTCTCCTTGATGGTGATATCCAACGAGTTGATAATCTTCTCGTTGCGCTTCAACTCGGCCACCAGCTCCTTATCCCGGCTTTTGTCAACCAACGTGGAGGCCATCTTTAACTGCGACAGCACGATCTCCGCGAGCAACTGGAAGTCGCTATGAAGCTGATCCAGGTAATTGTCCTTGATGCCCAACGCGGGTGTCGATTCCCTGATTTTCTTTATCCCGTCCATACTGTTACTGTTTTTCATTTTATCTGCAATCGCATTTTTTAATTCGTCTGTCATACAAGCAAACGTGAACAATATAACAGACAAGGGTTAAACAACCTCGTGGATTAACCGAAGACCCCCGTCAGGTACTCCTCCGTGCGCTTGTTCTTGGGCTTGGTAAACATCTGGGTGGTGTTACCATGCTCGATCAACTCGCCCAGGTACATGAACATCGAGTTATCGGATATGCGTGCCGCCTGCGACATGTTGTGCGTAACGACAATGATAGTGAATTGTTTCTTCAATTCCAACAATAATTCCTCGATTTTGTTCGTGGAGATCGGGTCGAGTGCCGATGTGGGCTCATCCATCAGCAACACCTCAGGTCTCATAGCCAACGTGCGGGCGATGCAGAGCCGTTGCTGCTGTCCCCCCGAGAGGAACGAGCCCCGCTTGCTCATCACATCTTTAACCTCATCCCAGAGCGCCACGCTTTTCAGGCTCTGCTCCACGATCTCGTCCTTTTCGCGCCGCTTGAGCCGGATACCATTGAGCGAGTAGCCCGCCAGCACGTTATCGTAGATGCTCATGGTGGGAAACGGGTTGGGCTGCTGAAATACCATGCCCACCAACCGACGCACCTTCATCGCGTCCATCTCGAGCACGTTCTTACCCTTGAGCAAAATTTCACCGGTAGTCCGGATATGCGGGTAGAGGTCGTGCATGCGGTTGATGGCACGCAGGAGCGTGCTTTTCCCGCAACCGGAGGGACCCATGATCGCGGTGATGGTATTGGGGTATATATCGGTGGTTACATCGTCCACCGCGTTCTTCCCAGGGGTGTACGATACCGAGAGGTTCTTCAACTCCAAAATCGGTTTCATGCCGTTGGTTACTTTTACACTTTCCATTTACGAGCTACAGTTTTTGCAATCCAGTTTAACAAGAATATCACGATTAGCAACAAGAGCGAGGAGGACCAAACCAGATCCACCAGGTTGGGGTCGTTATAGAAGTCCCAAATCAATAGCGGGATCGCGCTCGTGGGCTCCAGCACGTGCCAATTGACCACCGACGCCCCCAACGCGGTCAGCATCAGCGGGGCGGTCTCCCCCATCACCCGCGAAATGGCCAACAGGATCCCGGTGAAGATGCCTCCAAAACCGGAAGGCAACAACACCTTGAACACCACGTTGGTATAGGATGAGCCCAAGGCCAGGCCCGCCTCCTTGTACGCGCCGGGCAACATCTTGAGCGTCTCCTCGGTAGAACGCACGATCATGGGCAACATCATGATGGTTAGCGCCACGCTTCCTGCCAGGGCTGAGTAGCTGCCCAGGGGCTTCACCACCCACGCGTAAGCGATGATACCAATCACGATGGAGGGCATCCCCTGCAGTAAGTCAGTAAGGTAGCTGACCACCTTGGCGAAGCGTTTGTTCTGGTTATCGGCCAGGTAGATACCAATAGACAAACCGAGGGGAACGGAGAAAAGGATGGCCATACCGACGATCAGCAAGGTTCCGGTAATACCGTTCAGTATTCCCCCGGGAATGGGCTCGTTGTTCACCCGGGCCAGCAACGCGTCCATCGACGACGGGGTCACCTCGGTGAACAGCCGCAGGTTGAAATTCTTATACCCTTTCGAGACCACATCCCACAAGATAAGGAAGAGGGGGATCATGGCAATGAAAGAGAAAATACAGACCAGCCACAAGGCAATCTTGTCTTTCCCTTTTCGGACGCGAGTAGAGCTCACTTGTTCCATCATACCTTCGACAATCTTTTCATCACCATTTTGGCAATCAGGTTAATAATGGCCGTTATAATAAACAGTATCAGCCCGATGGCAATCAGCGAGCTCAGCTTCAAGCCATCGGCCTCCCCAAATTGATTCGCGATCACACTCGCCATCGTGTTCCCCGTTCCCCTCAGGCCACTCGGTATCCTGTCGGTATTGCCAATCAGCATGGTCACGGCCATGGTCTCGCCCAACGCCCTACCCAGCGCGAGGATGTAGGCGGCCACGATTCCCGAGGAGGCGGTGGGGAAGCTGATGCGCCGTATCACCTCCAACCGGGTGGCACCCAGGCTATAGGCACCCTCCTTCATGTTGTTGGGTACCATGGAGATGAACTCGGTACTTAGGGAGGAGGCGTAGGGTATAATCATGATTGCCAACACGATAGACGACAGAAAGATACCGAACCCCTGCGCGTTCACCCCCAGCGCGATCACGATGGGACGAACGCTGTAGAATCCCCATAAACCAAACACGATGGAGGGGATGCCCGCGAGCAGGTCCACGACGGAGCTGACCGCCGATGCCACCTTGGTGCCCTTGAAGTACTCGCCATTGAAGAGGGCCACGGACAACGAGAAGGGGATGCAGATGAGCAGCGCGAAAAAGGCGGTGTAAAGCGTACCGACGATAAACGACAACGCGCCATACTCTTCGGTGGCCTTGCGGGGATCCCACTCGGCGTTAGAGATGAAGCCCCAAACGCCGTACTCGTTAAAGGTGTCCAGCGACCGGCTCACCAGCGAGTAGATAATCCCCGCGCTCAACAAAAGGATCATCAACGCCGCGAAAAACAGCACGAACCGGAATAATTTATCTTTCATTCGTTCCCTTAATTACAATTCATTACCGCCATCATCGGCCCTCTCCGTCATTATCAGCCTCACCCCCCTCAAGTGCACGTGCACCGGCATCGTCGGTGCTAGTAAGACCATCAAACAGGGGTTCACCCCCGTAGTGCAATCCCTGGAGAAGGCGGTAATTTTTCTCCAATCCCTGCTCCGGGAGGGGTGCGTAGTTGATCTGCGCCGCCACCTTTTGCCCCGGTGGACTAAGCATGTAAAGGAGCAGGTCCAGCAGCTCCATCGCCTCCTCCTTGGTGCGGTTCCCATACTGCTGGTCCTTGTAAAGCAGTATCCAGGTGAAGAGGCTTATGGGGTACGCGTTGGGATCGGCCGAATCGGTGATGGTCGCCCGCATATCGTCCGGCAGGTCCACGTTGGCCGCGGCGGAGATGGTCTCCAGCGTAGCTTCGACGAACCGCCCCGTCCTGTTTTTCAGTTTCGCCGTCTTGAGGTTGAGGGTGAGCGCGTACTCCGACCCGATGTAGCCAATGGCTCCCTCCGTCTGCTGAACGATACCCGCCACGCCCGGGTTTCCCTTGGCCGCTATCCCCGCTTCCCACTTCAATGCCTTCCCCTTGCCCATGACCCGGTTCCACTCGGGAGAGACCACGGAGAGGTACTCAGAGAAGTTGAACGTGGTGCCGCTGCCATCGGAACGGTAGACAGGGGTAATATCCAAGTTAGGCAAAGGAACTCCCGGGTTGATCGACGTGATCCGCGGGTCGTTCCACTTTTTCACCTTGCCCAGAAATATGTCGGAGATAAGGGGACCGGTGAGCCGCAAGCTATCCACCCCCTCCAGCGTGTAAGCCATTACTACTCCCCCCAGGCAGGTGGCGATATGAATCACCTCGCCGTTCATCGTCTCCAGCTCCTTATCGGTCATAAAGGCATCGCTGGCGCCAAAGTCCACCGAGCGGTCACGCAAGCTGCGTATCCCCCCACCGCTCCCCATGGCCCCGTAGTTCACGGTGATACCCTCGTTTATCCGCATGAAGTCGCGGAAGACAATGTTGTAATAGGGATAGGGAAACGTGGCGCCCGCGCCGGAGATGGTACTGCGGGAGATGCCTTTTTGGGAATCCGAGGAGCCCGTTTTACAAGAAGACAAGAAAAGCAGCAGCGAGGCAAAAAAAAGCAGCGAGGTGAACAGCAAAAATCGTTTCATCAAATGCAATAAGGCAGTGCAGGTTCTATGTTACTAAAAAATTACTACGCGAAAATACGACATGTTTGTTACATTTCGGTTACATTATTGTTACGTATTTGTTAAGACAGCGCGCCGCATGGTAAGAGGTGGATGTTGGCTTTTTTTTCCCTTTCGCGATACTCTTTTCGAGTTTTTATCCCTTGTGCTTGTTAAAAACCATTTTTTCATCTATTTTTGCCGTTTGATTGACAAAATGATTCTTTAAAGTTCTTATCGCTGCCATTATTATGCCGCAAATTGCTCAGCGAGGCATCCAGATGCCCGCATCACCCATACGCAAGTTAGCCCCGCTCTCCGATGCCGCTAAGGCTGAAGGGGTACGGGTATACCACTTGAACATCGGGCAACCCGACCTGCCCTCCCCCGCCTCCGCGCTCGAAGCCATCAGAAGCATCGACCGCACCACGCTGGAATACAGTCCCAGCGATGGATACCGCTTCTACCGGGAGAACCTGGTGGGCTACTACGAAAAGTTCGGGATTCACTTGTCGCCCGAGGAGATCATCGTCACCACGGGAGGTTCGGAGGCGGTGTTATACGCGTTCTTAGCCTGCCTGAACCCGGGCGATGAGATCATCGTGCCGGAACCTGCCTACGCGAACTACATGGCGTTCGCCATCTCCGCCGGGGCGGTCATCCGAACGGTCCCCTCGACCATGGAGACAGACTTCGCTTTACCGCCCATGGAGGCGTTCGAGCGACTGATTAACGAACGTACCAAGGGAATACTTATCTGCAACCCCAACAACCCGACTGGTTACGTCTACACGCGCCAGGAGATGGAGCAGATTCGCGACCTGGTGAAACGGTACAACCTCTACCTCTTCTCTGACGAGGTGTACCGGGAGTTCATCTACAACGATGCGCCCTACGTATCGGCATGCCACCTCGAGGGGATCGAGGATAACGTGGTGCTGATAGACTCGGTATCGAAGCGTTACAGCGAGTGCGGTATCCGCATCGGCGCGCTTATCACCAAGAACAGGCGGCTCTACGAAACCGTGATGAAGTTTTGTCAAGCGCGACTGAGTCCCCCCTTGATTGGTCAGATAGCCGCCAACGCGTCGCTCAAGGAGAACGGGGCGTACATGCAGCGCAACTTCAACGAGTACAAGAGCCGACGAGATTTCCTCATCGACCGGCTGAACCGGATCCCCGGGGTCTACTCACCCATGCCACAAGGGGCCTTCTACACGCTTGCCCGGCTACCCGTAGAGGATACCGACGCGTTCTGCGCATGGTGCCTATCCGACTTCCGATACGAAGGGCAAACCGTCTTCATGGCACCCGCCTCGGGCTTCTACGTAACACCCGGTCTTGGGAAGAACGAGGTGCGGCTCGCGTACGTGATTAACAAGGAGGATTTGAACATCGCCCTCACCGTACTGGAGAAAGCATTGGAGGCATACCCTTATACCATTGAATATGAATGCGGAGCTATTCATAGCAAAGCGAATTTATAAAGGCGATAAGAAAAACGACAAACGGGTCTCATCGCCCGCTATCAAGATTGCCATCGCGGGCATCGCACTGGGACTGGCCGTGATGATCGTGGCAGTATGCATCATCGTGGGGTTTAAGAACGAGGTGCGCGCCAAGGTGGTGGGCTTCGGGTCGCACATTCAAATCACGGCATACGAGAGCAACACCTCCTACGATCATACACCCATCGCGGTCTCAGATACGCTGATCGACAAGCTACAGACGAACCCGGATATCCGCCATTTCCAGGAGTTCATCACCAAGCCGGGCATCATCAAGACGGACAACGACTTCATGGGCGTAATACTGAAAGGGGTATCGGATCGGTACGACTGGGATTTTTTTCGTGCCAACCTGCTGGAGGGCTCCATCATCCAGCCCAACGATACGGTGACCACCAACCCGGCCATCCTCTCGAAAGAGGTGGCCGATAAGCTCCACCTGAAAGTGGGCGACAGGTTCACCTGCTACTTCATCCAGGACCCGGTACGCGCACGACGCTTTGACATCATCGGCATCTACCAGACCAACTTTGAGGAGTACGACCAGCTGTTCGTGGTCACCGAAAAAGAGATCCTGGCCTCCCTGAACGGGTGGGAAGCCGATATGGTAAGTGGTATTGAACTGCTGGTGCACGACTACGACCAGCTGGACAAGATCTCACAAGACCTTTTCTTCGAGATGTCGGCACACACCGACCGCCTGGGCAACCCGCTCTACACCCGCTCCATCAAGGAGATTAACCCCATGATATTTAACTGGCTCAACCTGCTGGACATGAACGTGTGGGTCATTATCATCCTGATGCTTGTCGTCTCGGGGTTCACCATGATCTCGGGCCTCCTGATCATCATCCTGGAACGGACCAACATGATCGGCATGCTTAAGTCGATGGGTGCCGCGGATATCAGCATCCGCCGGGTTTTCCTCTACCTCTCCGCGTTCCTGATTGGCCAAGGTATGCTGTGGGGCAACCTCATCGCATTGCTCTTTTGCTTTATCCAGGAGAGGTTTCAAGTCTTGAAGCTGGATCCCGCCACCTACTACCTGACTGCCGTACCCATCGACCTCAACATCATCCACCTACTGTTGCTGAATATCGGCACGCTCACAGTCTCCCTGCTGATGATGATCGGTCCCTCCTACCTGGTAGCCCAAATCACGCCCGCGAAATCGATCCAATTCGAGTAGGCGGGGGGTCATTAAACCACGATTTTAGAGCATTGCTCACCCCATGCAAGATACCGAACAAGTTACCGAACAAGTTACCGAACAAGTTATCAAACAATCGAACAAGCTACCGAGAGTAAACCTAAATACTTTTTTCAAAACAACCATTGTATTTCCAATTATTACGCCTATATTTGCACTATAACAATTGAAAATGCAGGCATTAAATGGACTGGTATATTTTTACAGATAAGGGATTAATTGCTAAAATAGGAGATAAACTGAAGCAAATTCGTTTAGAGCAAAATATCACGCAAAAGGAGTTGGCAGAACGAGCCGGTGTTTCTCTTAGCAGCGTAGCCAACGTAGAAAAGGGCAATAGTGTCTCCCTCTCAACACTGATAGCTATTCTCAGGGCCCTACAGGCTCTGCACTTGCTGGATGCCTTCTTCCGTGAACCTGAAATAAGCCCCATCGCGTATGCCCAAATGATGGAAGGTAAAAAATGGAGACAAAGGGCCAGTAATACAAAAACAAACATAGGGGAGGAACTTACCACATGGTAAAAGTGGCAAAAGTATACATATGGAATACACTCGCGGGTGCGGTGCTTTGGAATGAGGACAGGCAAGTAGCTACCTTTGAGTATGATACTAACTTTATGAACAGGGGATGGGATTTGTCACCTTTAATGATGCCCGTTTCGCGAAGGAGCATTTACTCTTTTCCTGAATTATCAAAGGAGACTTTTATGGGTTTGCCCGGGTTACTTGCTGACGCTCTGCCGGACACCTATGGAAAAGCTCTTTTGGACAAATGGTTGGTGTTGCAAGGAAGAACGGTGGCCAACCCGGTTGAACGTCTCTGTTATCAAGGAAAGCGGTCGATAGGAGCACTGGAGTTTGTTCCAGCGCAAGATGATATTCTAAATCAGTCTTCATCTATTGAAATTAATTCCTTGGTAGAAGTCGCGGCGGAGATACTCAATAACAGGGACTCATTTAGCACAAACCTCCGGGAAGACACCCAAAAAGCTCTTGTAAATATTATTAGAGTTGGCACCTCAGCCGGGGGGATGAGGGCAAAAGCCGTGATTGCATACAATGAAGAGACAGGAGAGGTGCGATCAGGGCAGGTAGATGCTCCTAAAGGCTTCAACCACTGGATTCTGAAGTTGGACGGCGTTACTAATACTATGCTGGGCGATCCGCAACATTATGGTAAAATAGAGTATGTCTACTACCTGATGGCCACGAGAGCAGGTATAGAGATGACAGAATGTCGATTACTAGAAGAACATGAAAGGAGTCACTTTATGACGAGACGTTTTGACCGTGTTAACGATAATGAAAAGCTCCATACCCAAACGCTATGCGGGATGGCTCATTATGATTATAAGATGTCCCGTGCCTTTTCATACGAACAGCTCTTTCAGGTGATGAGACGACTGCGTTTACCTTATACAGATGCCGAGCAAATGTATAAACGTATGGTCTTTAATGTCGTTGCTCGCAATCAAGATGACCACACGAAGAACATCTCTTTCATCATGGACAAGTCAGGTAGCTGGCGCTTGTCTCCAGCCTATGACATAACTTGGGCTTATAACCCGAAGGAACAATGGACCTCACACCATCAAATGTCTATCAATAACAAGTGGGACGATTTCACAAGAGAAGACCTACTATCCGTCGCGGAAGCAATGAATATTAAATCAAGCAACAAGATCATTGACGAAATAATCGAAGCCGTGTCCTACTGGAGAGTACTGGCAAATGAGTATAGAATACCCAAAGAGACCATAGAGAAGATAGAAAAAAGCTTTCGGGGGTAAACCTCCTAACAAACTATTCCGCAGGCACTCCACAAGCACTCCGCGGGCACTCCACAAGCACTTCGCGGGCACTCCACAAGTGGTATTAAATCAATAATCAACCGATTCTAAGGTAACCGGTCCTAGCAGCCCGTACTCCTTTAGCGGGTAGTGAGCTTCAGGTCCCGAGATAGTCCATGTTTTCCGACTCTCGAAGGGTTGCCCGGCATCGTAGACCAATCGGTTAAACCAGGTACTGGTTACCTCTACCTGTAGGTTGTTCTCTCCCTCTTGTAGGTATTCGGTAACATCCAGCACGTAGGGCGAAGTCCAGCAGGTGCCTGCCTCCTTGCCGTTTACCCTTACCCTGGCGATCACCTCCACCCGTCCCAAGTTCAGGCGATAGGCCGTTGAAGCGGATTTGTGCCCTAACGTGAACGTGGTCTCGTACGTCGCCGTACCGGAGAAAGATTTCCCCTCGTCCGAAAACGGGAGGTCTTTCCAGGCGGTGAGCCGTTGGGTGTGTAGCGGTGAAGTCTCCACTCCCCATCCACCGGGGAATTGAAGCTGCCAGGAGGCCTGGCTCAAATCCAGTCGCCCCGTCGGTTCCGGCTGATTACACGCCATAAACGGTCTGCCGGTTTTGAGTTCATCAACCGCTTGAAGTGACTCACCCGACGGAGTTGCCTGGCCCGGCCCCTCCCTCCTGAAGACGACGAAGCAGGAACTTCCGGCTGGTATATCCAGCTTGACCTCCGTGTGAATACCCTCCGCTCGGGAAGGTACCACGGCGATATTCCCGGTCAACGGATCCCACAGCTCCGCGTTACCCTTCTCACGGAAGCGTACCGCACCCCGGTATCCTTTCTCGGCCGGCATCGAGAGGAAGTAGATACCAGACTCGCCGGTTTGGCGGTGCAGCCAACGCAGGTCGGGAGAATGTGCCACGATATCGGGCAGGATGTTTTCTGCCGTTATAACCGCGGCGATATCAGAGGTGTTGTACACCCTCCCTTTTCCCAGGCTAAGCAGTTCTTTCGAACCATCGCCCCAAAGCTTCTCAACGGCTCTTGCGAATGCCCGGCTCGCTTCCTCCCCACCGCTTAAAGTGGCGATTCCCCTCGGGGCTTCACCGGCGAGGACAACACCCGCCTTCACGAACGAAGCGATCTTCTCCAACGTTTCGGGTAACATCCTCTGGCAATCGTACAGCCACAAAACGCTGTACTCGATCCCTTCCGGGGTGACCAGCCTGCCATCCTTCACCGACAAGCGGTTCAACAACATATCGGGATTGCAATAGTCGTAGGTATACCCCTCGGGGAACGGGAGCAGCTGCGGCGGTTTATGGTTTTGCTCGTCACCCAGGTACATCAGCACATCTACTATCGGCTTGCCCGTCTCCAGCATGTAGTTGCACCTTGCCAGGTAATCGGTGAACAGGGGCATGTGCTCCCACCAGGTTTGCAGCCGCAGGAACGGGGTGCCTATCGTCGTTCCGAATGACGAGCCGGGGGGTAGAAAATCGGTCCTCGGGTTATGGGTATAGGTATGGAAAACGAAGTGCGTTACCCCCCGAGCCAAATGGTCGTCGGCAACATCTTTCAGGAAACGGGGATGTTCGTCCCAGGTCAGTTCAAAAGAGGTGAGTGCCTCGGCCGCCACCCTCTTTTTCCCGTAACCCCGGGCGGCGGAAACAGTCGGCTTAACCGGCTTGAACTCGATACTGCCCACGAATGAATCCGAACGAGGTTGCCAAAACTCGCACATGGGGATATCGGCGTGCTTGTAATACTCCAGTATATCCCCGGGAAAGATATCACCCGACGCCGTCTCGAAGGAGACGATCAACCCGTTCTCGCTGGCCAGCCGCTTCATCTCTCCAAAAAAGTTCTCCACCAACAAGTCGTTCAACGTCACGCGCCAGTCACGCAGGAAAAGCGCGGTGTTCTCCGGGTTATCCACCACGTAGCCAAACAGGGCCGGTAACATGGCTTGAAGGCTGTAATCCCACTTCTCCTCGAATAGCTTGTCGAGATCCGGCGTCCAGGTCTGCGTCTTACACTCCCAGCTGTCAAGCAAGACACCCTGCAACAACCCATCTTTGAGCACCCCATCGTCTTTGATCAAGCGACCGATATAGCCATCAAAATTTGTCCTTACCCCGTCGGGGTGGAGCTTGGTTGACTCCCACCCTGTCGCCTCGGCAGGGGCGGGCCCGTTTTTCTTGCCCGTGTTGACGTGCCCTACGCGCAACACGGTCCAGCTCCCCTCTGGGGCGACCCAGTTGAGTTTGCCCGAAGCGTTCATATTGGCGGAGAGGTCCACGATGGTGGCGGGATCGATCCAGGAACGCGGGTCTTGTTGGGGATACTCTTCCCTAACGATTCGCCTCAACGTCCACGCCGCTTCCGACTCCCAGTTCTGCTGGCGGGCAGCGGAGTAAAAATGGATGTAGCGCAAGGCCATCTCGTGCAAGTTGGTTATCTCGATCCGGTAGGAATCGGAAGTCACCTCCGCGCAAGCAATCGTTATTGGTTCTTCGTCCTGCCAGTTCGCGGCCGGCATATCGAGGGAGGCTACCTGCCGTCTTTCATCGGGTAGGTTGGCGTAAACAGTCACCTTTACCCCCGGGGCGTAAACCCAGGCGTGAGCGTATGAGTCGATGGGCGGGAATTGAACCGTTCGCAAGGTGGTTTTTTTCGGGAACGTGAAGTCCAGCACCGTTGGCTCATCCACCGAGGGGGAGAGGGAGATAGTTTGTCGGTTTACCAACCAATCTTGCCATGGCAGGTCGGGGCGATTGCTCGTGACCCCAGAGGGAATCAGCCGTTCACCGGTATCCCCCTCCGGCGTGGGAAAGGCAATCACGAAGAGGTCCCGGTAATCACGCCACTCCTCGTCGCTGTTCTCGGGCATCGCCAGGTTGATCCCTGCAGAGGTACCCCCGCTTAGGTCGGTTCTCGAGTATACCAGGTGCCGCATGGCGTTTTCCGGTTCAATCCATGGCCCGCCGGCGTACGACCAACCGGGACAATTCTGCATGGTGAACCGCAGGTTCAACCGCCTGCACTCCTCTGCCGTCCATTTAACCAGCTCATCCCAGTCCTCGCTCAGGGATTGGATCTGGGGCGAAACGCCAGGCCACTCCCCACCGGAGCCGTGGAACAGTTGAATACCGGAGATACCCGCCTGCGCTATCGCCTCCAGGTCGGCAGTAATACCCGGTTTGGAGACGTTACCCCCGATATAATGAAACCATGTTTCGGGGTAATAATCCCGCTCGGGGGTTTTAAACAGCGCTTCGCTAAGCGAATCCGTTCCCCATTGCTCCTTTTCTCCTGAACCTGAGCAGGAAAACAGGAAGAACGGTAAGGTTAAAAGAGCGAGTGATACCCATCGTTTTGTTTGACGAAGAAAATGTGTGTTCATACGATTATTTTTTAAATATACAATACCATCACCATGTAAAGATACGCTTTATTTCGAAACATTTCCGACTTTTCACGAAAAGCTGTACCTTTGGATAATAGGTAAACGAAACTAAGGCAATGAGGATACTGCACACGAGCGACTGGCACTTGGGCAAGCGGTTGGATGATTTCTCCCGACTGGAGGAGCAGCGAGCTGTCTTGCAGGAAATACGGGAGGTGGCCGACCGGGAGGAGGTGGATGTCGTGCTGGTCGCGGGTGACCTGTTTGACACGTTTAACCCCCCCACGGAGGCGGTGGAGTTGCTGTACAAAACGTTGAAAGGGTTGACAAACGACGGGCGGCGACCGGTAATCGCGATCGCGGGGAACCACGACTCGCCGGACCGGATCGAGTCACCCGACCCACTGGCCCGGGAGTGTGGCATCATCTTTACCGGTTACCCCCACTCCATCGTTCCCCCGTTCGCCCTCGACAGCGGGCTGAAAGTGCTGCGAAGCGACGAGGGGTTCGTGGAACTCGCACTGCCGGGGCATGATGCCCCCTTGCGTCTCCTGCTGACTCCCTACGCCAACGAGTACCGGTTGAGAACCTACCTCGGTCATGAAGACAGCGAGGGTGAGATGCGTGCCCTGCTGCAAGAGAGGTGGCAACAGCTGGCGGATCGCTACTGCGACGACAACGGTGTGAACCTGTTGATGGCTCACCTCTTCATGGTGCAAAAGGGCGATACGCTCCCCGAGGAGCCGGAAGATGAGAAGCCCATCCTACACGTGGGCGGTGCGCAGGCAGTCTACACGGAGAATATCCCGGGACAGGTGCAATACGCCGCCTTGGGCCACCTGCACCGGATGCAACGCGTAGGCTCGGCCACATGCCCCGTCTACTACAGCGGTAGTCCCCTCTCCTACAGCTTCTCCGAGGCAAACCAAAAAAAACACCTGCTGGTAGTAGATGCGACACCGGGCGAAACGGTCACCGTAAAAGAGGTGGAGCTCACCCAACCCAAACCGCTCTCGCGAAAGCGGGCAGAGGGCGTGGAGGAGGCGCTGCAGTGGCTAACCGAGAATCAAAACGCGCTGGTGGAGCTGACGCTCGTGACCGATACCTTCCTGACCGCTACTGACCGACGAAGGCTGTACGCCGCCCATCCCGGCATCGTATCGATCATCCCCGAAGTCACCCTCACCGGACAACGGGCAGAGCACCATGCGAAGCGGATCGACCAGAACCAGAAAATGGAGGAGCTTTTCCGCGACTACTTCAAGCACGAGAAGGGGCAAGCCCCCAACGAAGAGATCATGCAACTGTTTACCGAGTTACTGGCAGAAGAGGAGGTGAAAGCATGATACCCATTGAACTCACCATACAGGGTCTCTACTCCTACCAGGAGAAACAGACCATCGACTTCACGCGGCTCACCGCCGCCAACCTGTTCGGCATCTTCGGGCCGGTGGGGAGCGGCAAGTCCACCATCCTGGAAGCGATTACCTTCGCGATCTACGGGAGAACCGACCGGCTGAACCTGTCGGGCGATAACCGCTACTACAACATGATGAACCTGAGGTCGAACGAGATGTTGATCGACTTCATCTTTGAAGCCGGGAGGGAACAGACCACCTACCGCGCCACCGTGAAAAGCAGCCGTAACAGCCGCAACTTTGATGAGGTGCGGACGCCGGAACGTACCGCCTACCGGAAACGGGAGGGCCAGTGGGTTCCCATCGAGGTGGAGGCGCTCGAAGAGGCAATCGGGTTAAGCTACGACAACTTCAAGCGCACCATCATCATCCCCCAGGGGCAGTTTCAGGAGTTCCTGCAACTGGGAAACCGGGACCGCACCAAGATGATGAAGGAGCTATTCAACCTGGAGAAGTTCGAGTTCTACTATAAGGTGGTCTCGCTGGAGAGGAAGAACGACGAGAAACGACAGCATAACCAGGGTCAGCTGCAACAACTGGGCGAGGTGGACCCCGCGCAAATTGCCTCCTGCAGTGAATCGCTATCCGCCTTGGAGAAAGAGGTTCACGAGTTGAACAAGGGGTTGCAGGAGCAGCAACAGGAGGAAGAGAAATTGCGGCAACTGCGGGAGCTTTTCGAGAAACGGGCAGCGGCTCGAAAAGAGTGCGATGGACTCACGAAACAAGCGCCATATTACCAGAAACTTCGTGAAAAAATCGAGCGATATGAACAGGCGATTATCGGTTTTAAGCATCTATTAGAGTCACGTAAAACGTACGAGGAGAAAGCAACCAAACGAAGGGAGCAAATTCAGAGCGACCAGGAAAAGGTACGGGGCGAAACCGGGGAGATAACACAGTTGGAGAAGATACTGGAAGAGATCAAACCGAAGCAGGAGAAGCGGGACGAAGTAAAGAAAAGGGCGGAAGAGCTGGAGCGGCTGCTGGAGATGAGGGGTACCGAAGAACGCATCAAGCATGAACAAACGCGTTTGGAAAAGGGCACCAAGATTTGGGAGAAGACCGTTCAGTCGCTCGAGCAAGCGAAAGCCGAAAAGCTTCGCCAGGAGAAGGCAATTCAGTCGATGCGGGAAAAGATGCCCGACTTAACCCTCCTAACCTCCCTCAAGGGGTGGCATATGGAGAGACGGGAGATCCAACGGCTGTTGAAAGAATGCAAGGAAGAGGTGGAAAGGTATGCCCGGCAGCTGGAGGAGCTGGAAAAAGAGAAGGTTGAACTTACGGGTGACCCGCTATTCAAGACGTTGCACGAATCATTACCCTACCCCGACATCTTCCACCACCTGGAGGGGGAGAGCGGGAAAATCAAAGAGCAACAACGACTGCTCGGCGACCAAGAGAGCCACTGGCGAGTTAAAGCGCAACTAAAGGCTTACGCCGATGACCTGAAAGAGAACCAGCCCTGCCCCTTGTGTGGCTCGCTGCATCACCCGGATCCGGATCGATACTCAAGCGAGGATATCGAAGATGAGTTGAATAAAGTCGATAAGCAGAAGCATGCGTGGGAAAAACAACTGGATTACATCGCTTCCTTAAACAAGCAGTTCACGCTCCTTGAAAGCCGCCAAAACGAGGCGGCACGTCAGCAAAATGAGTGGGAAAAGAAGAGAAAGGAGCAGTTGGAAAAGGCCGCGGCACATGAGAAGCAGTTCGCGATCGACCTCCCCCCCACTGACTCACCCTTATTACCCTTGGAACAAGGAGAAAAGTCCCCGTGGGAAGCCTACCGGGAAGAGGAGGTCTTAAACAAGGCTTTCGAGGCGGCCACAAAGATTCAGGATGAGATAAAGGGGGCTGAAAAACGGCTTGAACAAGCCGAGAAAGAGCGGCAAACCAAGGAGCAAGCAAGGGACAAGTACCAAGAAGGGTTACAGGAAATCAAAACCTCCCTCGCGATGCACCAGGCGGAGTGGAACACCCTGGCGCAACAGCTCACGGTCATTCAGCATGAAGCATACGAGGATATCCCGGTCAATGCCATCGAGCAGGAAAAAAAACGGTTAGTAGAGGAATACCGGCAAGTTGAAAAAACGTTCAATGAAACCAGCCAGCTTTTGCAGGAGTGCCAAAAACGAAAAGACCGACTCACCGGGGTACTGGAGAGCAACCTCAAAGAGCTAGAACAGGAGGAGTCGACCCTCGAAGCCCTGGATAACCAATTAAAGGAGCAATTAAGCCAGTCGAATTTCTCCTCGCTCGAAGAGGTCATGAAACTCTTGTCCACTCCTTTAGATGTTGCCGCCGAGAAGCAGAACCTTGAGCGGTACCGGGAACAGCTCCTGCGCAACCAATCGAGCCTGGAACAGTTGCAACGAGATATCGCGGAGCGCACGTACGATCCCGCGGCTCACGAAAAGCTCATCGCCACCATCAGCTTGCTCAAGGAGGAGATACACCAAAAGACACAGGAAAAGGGCAAAATGGCGGAGAAGTTGAAAAACATGCAGCAGGACCTGGAGAGCTTGACGAAGCTAAAGCAAGAGCTCGAGGGATTGAACGCCCGGGGCGAGAACATCACGACCCTAAAGGCACTTTTCAGGGCCAGCGGCTTCGTGAACTACATCTCCTCGGTCTACCTGCAAAACCTGTGCAACGCGGCCAACGAGCGCTTCTTTCAGCTTACCCGTCAACAGTTAAGCTTGGAGATCACGGACGACAACAACTTCCAGGTAAGGGACTACCTGAACGGGGGCAAGGTGCGAAGCGTGAAGACCCTCTCCGGGGGCCAAACGTTCCAGGCCTCGCTATCGCTGGCCCTGGCCCTGGCCGACAACATACAGCAGGTTACCGAATCAAGGCAGAACTTCTTTTTCCTGGATGAGGGATTCGGGTCGCTGGATAAAGAGTCGCTCAATATCGTCTTCGATACCCTGAAATCGCTCCGCAAGGAGAACCGCATCGTCGGGGTCATCTCGCACGTGGAGGAGATGCAGCAGGAAATCGATGCGCACCTCACGGTAGAGAACCACCCCGAGCGAGGGAGCCTGATTCACCGTGACTGATTGACACCGCACTAATTTCCTCGTCCGAACACTAACTCATGTATTTCAGGAACAGAACAAAAGTAGCGGCAAAATAAAAACTTTATTATTTGGGGTAATAATGCTCACTGTACAAATAAATTCTCTCATTTTTCATTGGAAAACAATAGATAAAGAATAGGTATACGCGTGGCAATAAGATTTTTCTAGGAGAGATTGAAAAAATCATGCAGGCCATTTTCTCGCACTGAATGTTTGGCCATGACAGAGGAAAGTTGTTCCTTTGATAACAACCTAGTCTTTAAATTTCATGGTTTTATTTTGGTGAACTACAAAACTAATAAAATTTTCAGACTAGGTTTTATTAATGTTTCAGATACACTTTTTGGAACAGTATCCAAATCCCCGTCTGTTAAGGAAAACATAATGTGTATGATTACAATAAGTAAAGAAATCAAAGAAATGTATGATTCTCAGTACTCAGATAATACTGAAGAATGGCGCAAAATTGGAGCTATTGGGAAAGTCCAAAACATAATTGATTTAACCAAAGATCTCGAAATTAACAAAATCATCGACATAGGTGCTGGAGATGGGAATGTCCTATCATTATTAAGTGAAAATAATTACTGTTCAGAATTCACAGCCGTTGAGATTTCAGATAGTGCTATTATACAAATTAAGAAAAAGAAAATACCCGGTTTGATAGAAATTAAACAGTTTGATGGGTATAACCTACCTTTTAAGGATAAACAGTTTGATTTAGCTATATGCACTCATGTTATCGAACATGTTGAACATCCCAGGAAACTATTGAAAGAAATTAAAAGAATATCAAAAAAACAAGTATTTGAAGTGCCTATAGATTTTTCATTTCAAGTAGATAAAAAATTTAAACATTTCAATTCATATGGACATATAAATATATTTACACCTGGTTTGTTTAATTTCCTTTTATACACAGAAGGATTTAAAATATTGAATAATAAATATGCACTCTATAATAAAGAAGTTGTTTGTTTTTCGAATAAAAAACTTTCTATCAACTATTTAAAAACAATGATAAAAAGATTTGTATTGAAAACAATTCCGCCACTAATGAGAATAAAACCGAACACATATACCGTGTTAACAGAATAATAATGCAACTTATCGGGTATGTTATACGAAAGTTAGTTACGTAAATAACATGTTACAGGGCATAATAGAAATCGGCTCATTATCGCACAAAAAGAGCTCATATCGTATCAAATTAATTTAAAACGTATCGTATTATTATCAAATATTTTTTAGCTCATATCGTATCATTTTTTTAAATATAGTTGTATCTTTGATTCATGGAAAATAAAGTTTACATATTTAAAATTGACATCAACTGGGATCTAATTGGGTTGATTAGTAAGATAGACAGATTTGATGCATCATGGTCTTCTATAGAAAAAAGAGAAGGTCAAAGTTTAAAACAACTTAAAAGCATATCAACTGTAAGAAGTGTTGGAGCATCAACAAGAATTGAAGGCTCTAAAATGAGTGATGCAGAAGTTGATGTTCTTCTTAAAAATATTGATATAACAAAATTGGAGGATAGAGATTCTCAAGAAGTTGTTGGTTATTTTGATACCCTTGACATCATAACAGAATCATATCAAGATATAAACATTACCGAAAGTAGTATTAAGAATTTACATAACATCCTACTAAAACACAGTAAAAAAGACAGTTGGCATAAAGGAGATTATAAACAACACAGCAATGCCGTTGAAGCCAACTATCCCGATGGAACAAAAAGGATAATTTTTGAAACAACAGAAGCTGGTTTTCCAACTGAAGATGCAATGAGAAGTTTATTTAAATGGTATAAAACAGACAAAGAAACTCATCCACTAGTAAAATGTGCCTCCTTTTGTTATGAATTTATTAGCATTCATCCCTTTCAAGATGGAAATGGAAGATTAAGCAGATTAATAGCGTCTTTACTATTGCTTAAAAATGGATATAAATGGATTCAATATGTAAGTTTTGAACATGAAATTGAAAGTAAAAAAGAGGAATATTACAGAGTGTTAAGAAATTGCCAATCACAAAGACCAAATGAGAATATAACTGAATGGATTAGTTTCTTCCTTAATTCACTTTTAAATATTCAGAATCAGTTACTTCAAAAACTTGAATCAAGTGGTTTGCAATCACAATTATCACCTAAAGAAAAATCAATTCTAACTTTTATAGGAAATCATTCAGGATGTAAATCAGGTGATATAGCTAAGAAACTTGACATACCAAATCCAACTGTAAAAAGGATTTTATCTAATTTAATAGAAAGAAATCTTATAGAAAAACACGGAAATGGACCTGGAACAAATTATTCACTAAAATAAATTACGCCCTGTAACAAAGCCTATATGATTTGAAACACTGTATAATTATGGAAAGAAAGATTAGAACACGATTTGCACCAAGCCCTACCGGATATATGCATATTGGTAATTTAAGAACGGCTTTGTATGCCTTTCTTTTTGCAAAATCTCAAAAAGGCGATTTCGTGTTACGTATTGAAGACACAGACCAAAAAAGATACGTGGAAGATGCCACGCGCGTAATTTACGAAACACTTGAAGCAGCCCAAATTCAACACGATGAGGGTCCCGATATTGGAGGCGATTACGGTCCTTATATCCAAAGTGAAAGAAAAGATATGTATAAAAAATGTGTTTTGGAGCTTGTTGACAAAGGCCATGCTTATTATTGTTTTTGCCAAAAAGATGACGACAACCGTCATTGCCATTGTCGTGATGCAAGCAAAGAAGAAGTAGAAAGCCATTTATCCGCTGGTAAGTCTTTTGTTATTCGGCAAAAGATGCCATTGGAGGGAGTAACTTCTTTTAGCGACTTCGTTTTTGGAGAAATATCTGTCGAAAACAAAACCTTGGATGACCAAATTTTATTGAAGAGCGATGGTCTGCCAACCTATAATTTTGCCAATGTGGTTGACGACCATCTAATGAAAATCACTCATGTTATAAGGGGTTCTGAATATTTGTCTTCTAATCCAAAGTATATCTTATTATATAAAGCATTTGGTTGGGAGATACCCTCTTTTATACATCTTCCTTTGATAGTTGGGAAAAATGATGATGGTACTGTTTCCAAGTTGTCAAAACGGCATGGTGCGGTCAGTTTTCAAGACCTTCTCAATGACGGATATTTGCCTTCTGCAATCAACAACTACATTTCATTGTTGGGGTGGTCGCCAAAATCAGATAAAGAAATTTTTTCAATGAACGAGTTAATTGAAGCATTTTCATTAAGTGGAATAAACAAAAGTCCTGCAATTTTTGATTATCAAAAATTAGATTGGGTGAATAGCGAGCATATCAAATTACTGCCATTTGAAACATTTTCTTCCATGGCTTTTCCCTATTCCAAAGTAGAAAAAACGAATTTAGAGGGCAAATGGAACGAAATAGCCAAATTATTACAACCAAGGATACACAAGTTTTCTGAAATACCTGAATCAATACACTTCTTACATCAATTAGAAGATTATCATGTTGAGCTGTTTATTAACAAGAAAAACAGATCAACATTAGAAACATCAAGCGACATATTAACCAAAGTTGTCCATACCATGAAGCAGGTTGATAGTTGGGACATTGACGTATTAAACAGCACTTTCGCGGAGTTAGCAGAAAAAAACAATCTCAAGTTTGGTCACTTAGCGTGGCCTGTTCGGATGGCTGTGTCTGGCTTAGTTGTTACTCCCGGTGGGGCGACCGACATTATGTTAATCCTTGGAAAGGAAGAGTCCTTAAGACGCTTGCATGTAGGAATAGAAAAGATTCAAAACCATCAAATGCTCTAGATGACGCGAGAAAGGATACAGTTCATTCGTTTTTTAACAAATCGGATCTCTTAAACATTGTTTCTTCTTCGCGAGTTCTTTATATAAAAGAGAATTTTTATAAAAAAACAGAAAATGCTCATCGCGAAATTATGCCACGTAAATAACTTTTGATTATATTTGCTGGGTAAAACAGATTTCGGCCCATTCGTCTATCGGTTAGGACGCAAGATTCTCATTCTTGAAAGAGGAGTTCGATTCTCCTATGGGCTACTTCTAATACATGAAATAGATTCAACTCCTTTTGTAAGCACATTACCAAAGCCCCATAAGCCATAGCTAAAATCACAGCTTTGTCAAAGAGTCTGCAAATCCAACGCATCGAGAGAAATTGTTTTAAAAATTGCCGACATTCAAAAAAACAGAAAAACGCTGACACAGTCAGACAAGAAAGTAAAATGACAATGACACGGAACTGAATAAAGAGAGTGGTTTACAAGACTGGAAGACCAGGCATGATATAGCCAACGTTACCACGCGAAAAAAACTTGTAACATTGAAGAAAACTGTATTATGACCTTAAAGAAATTGGTTAATGATTTACTTGGAAAGAAACAGACTCATGTTCCCACTTCAGAGGCAGAACATTTGATTAATTTTGATTTAAAAATATTGCCTGCCGAATTATCCGATTTGTCAACAATTTTGGAGCTACAAAAGGATTGCTTTATCTCAGAAGCTCAATCAGTTGATGATTACAGTATTCCTCCATTAACTCAGGATTTAACATCTATCAGGCAGGATCACGAAAAAATGACCTTTCTTAAAGGGGTGATTAATAATCGAATAATAGCTTCAGTTAGAGGTTACGTGGACAGTTCAACCTGCTTTATCGGTCGTTTGATTGTACATCAAGATTTTCAAAACAGGGGAATTGGTCGTAAAATGATGCAAGCAATCGAGGATAGATTTGCTGATTGTGATAGATATGAATTATTTACGGGAGAAAAAAGTTCAAAGAATTTGTATTTTTATAATAAGATTGGATATAAAGTATTTAAGAGAGAACAATTGTCCGATAAACTAACATTACTGTTTTTGGAAAAACATAATAAGAAATAAAAAACAACCGTATGAGTATGATGAGTATGAGAAGATTACCTTTCATGCTGATTGGATGTTTAATGATTGGAAAACCCTATGCATACATAGCTCCCAACCCGATTGTCGTAAAAGGTATTTACACGGTAGATAGCTGTGAAATCCAAATGACCAGGGAATTGATTTAGATAAGGAAAACATGCCTTTAACAATTTCACCCGTGCGAATTCACTCCCTGAGGATCAACGTTATTCCGACATATTCTTGATGTAAGGCAATTCAATGAGCTCCTTGAAACCATAAAACTCCTTGGCATTGGTTCGAAGGAACTTAACCTTTTCTTCTTCCGTTAGCAGCTTCGACTTCAACACGAAATCGTACGACATGCGGTAGGTGATGGCCGTGATGGTTCGAGGATAATCGGACCCCCACATCAACTTTTCGATTCCCACCAACGAGGCCGCTTCTTTAATGGCCTTTACCGCACCGTTGAAGGGGTAAAACTCGTCATTAAAGAGCCACGTGATCCCACCGGACTCGATCCGAACGTTATCATGCCTGGCCAGTTTAATCTGCTCTCGCCAACCGGGGCGGGTAACCATGCCAAAATGGCCGATGGCAATCCGCAAGGCAGGGTACTCCGCGATCACCTCCTCCATCTCGGCTACCTGCGTGTCACCATCAGCGAGGTCGATCGACAAAAGGATATCGTTCTTTTCCATCTCCCGGAACAGTTGCATCATCTCGTCGGAAGTGAGGTATACCCTCCCCCCGGGCAACAAGAAACGGTTAGCCGGCAACTTGATGGCAGTAAACCCTTGAGCTATCAGCCGCTTCCCGTGCTCAAGGTAGCCGGCTTCACGAACATCCACCATCCCGCAACAGAGGAACCGATTGGGATACCTCTCTTGCACTTCCCACAGGTAGTCGTTCTGTAGCCCGTCGATATACTCCTGCGTGATGACAGCGGCCGCCACTTGGGCGTAATCCATGTTGGATAAAAATACCTCGGCGCTGTTCCGCCCATCAATCATGAAGGGGGGCAACATCTGCCGTATCTCACCCATGAAGAGCGATCTGCCGTTATCCAACGTGCGTATCTCTTTTCCCTCCACCACGGTGTCTTGACGAAGCCACAGGTGAGCATGCGCATCTATAATCGTGTAATCCATATCTATATTTTTTTAAAACTCAACGAGTATCCTAAAAACTTTCCCGGTATTGGCCGCCCACTGCTCCAGGGCCTCTTGTCCCTTGTCCGGTGAGTAGGTGGCGGTGATGAACTCATCGGGTAGCCCCACCTGCTTCACATACTGCATCACGGCATGAAAGTCGGCAGGCAACGCGTTGCGCGATCCCATGATATCCAACTCCTTTGAGACGAATAGCTTGGTTTCGAAAGCCACCTCTTGGCTCGCGTACCCTATACAGACTACCCTACCGGTAAACGCGACCTCATCAACGGCCATCCGGTAGGTCGCGGGGGCTCCCACGGCCTCGATCACGACATCCGGCCCCATCTCCCCGGTGACCTCATTCAAGCGGGTATGAACCTCCTCCAACGCGGAGTTGATGGTATACTTTGCTCCCAGCCTCCTTGCCAGCTTCAGCTTTTCATCGTCCAGATCCACCGCGATCACTTCGGCACCACGTCTCACGGAACGGATTATCGCGCCCATTCCTATCATGCCGCAACCGATCACCATCACGCTGTCCCCATCCGTTACACGGGCTCTACTGACGGCGTGGAAGCCGATACTTAACGGCTCGACCAGGGCGAGGTCTCGACTTGAAATGGCCTCATCCACAATCACTTTATTCCACGGGACTACCATGTAGTCGCGCATGGCCCCATCGCGTTGCACGCCCAGGGTTTGATTAAAGCGGCAAGCGTTCACGCGGCCGTTACGGCATGAGGTACACCCACCGCAACTGGTGTAGGGGTTCACGGTGCAAGCCATTCCCTCCCTGATGGTTGCAGGAACTGAAGGGGTGACCTTTGCCACGGTGGCGCTAATCTCGTGCCCGGGGATGACCGGCATCTTCACCATCGGGTTCTTGCCCAGGAAGGTGTTCAAATCGGACCCACAAAAACCAACGTAATTGATTTTCAACAGGACCTCACCATCTTGAGGTACAGGAACTTTTTCTTCTATCAATCCCACCTGCCTAATGCCGGAAATGAGTAGCGACCTCATCAAGTTATTCATTTTTCTTTCTTTAACGCTCCCAATCTATAACCCAACGTGTTGATACCAGGCCAAGATAAACATCAAGAATAAATCACCGGGTATCATTTCAACAATTCAACCACACACCTCTATGATCTCCTCGGGGAATCATGCTCACGTCGTATCGCTTCAACTATTTAACCATGTATCTCGCCATCTGGGCTTTAATATCTCCCTTATTTCATGCAGTAACTGCTCGTCTATAGGTTCGCTTGCCCACCGCAGGTTATCCACTACCGATGATACCCGGGTGGTGCTAAAGAGGGTGGTGGCGATCCGGGGGTTTGAAACGGAATACTGAATCGCCAATTTCTCGATGCGCTGTCCCTTGCCCTTGCAGTAGTCGGCAGCCTTCCGGCACAAGGCCTTTAACGGCTCGGGAGCAGGGTGCCAGTCGGGAGTTCCCCTCTCGGTAAGCAATCCCATTGCAAAGGGAGAGGCGTTGATAACGCCCACACCATTCTTTTCGAAAAAGTCGAGGTAATCTACCAGCGAATCATCATTCAGCGTGTAATGACAGAAAGATAGAACAGTCTCCACCGTACCGGGGGGCACGTTTTCTATCACGTAGACGAAGTGGCGCAACGTGAGGTTGGTAATCCCCACGTGATGTACGACTCCCTTATCGCGCAACTCCACCAAAGCGGGAAGCGTCTCCCGGCAAACGAGATCCAGGTCGGCAAACTCGATGTCATGCACGCTGATCAGGTCGATGTAATCGATATTCAACCTCTCCATGCTTTCGTAGACGCTCTCAACAACCCTTTTCGCCGAGTAATCCCAAAGATTCACCCCATCCTTACCGTAACGACCCACCTTGGTAGAGAGGTAATAGCGCTCCCTTTCTACGCCCTTAAGCGCTTTTCCCAGTACCTGCTCGGCCTTAAGATGACCGTAATAGGGCGAAACATCGATAAAGTTTATCCCCCTATCCAGGGCGGTATGAACCGCTTTAATCCCCTCCTCTTCTTTGAACGAACGGAAAACACCCCCTAGGGAGGAGGCACCAAAAGTCAACGGGGTTACCTTCATCCCGGTAGTTCCTATCTCTCTCTTTTCCATATTTACACCCATGCTTATATCTGTATATTATCGTAACTATTACATGGACAAATATAAATATTTTTCTTCAATTAGATGAGTGTGGCATGAAAAAACCGGGTATGGTTTGACAATTCAAAGAGGATTGTTAAGAACCTGTTAAGAACTTGTTAAGAACGTGTTGAAAACGTGCCAAAAACATGTTAAGAAATTGTTAAGTAGTTGTTGATAAAAACAGGCTAATTTATTTGCAAAACCTGTGGTTGGGATGTTATATTTGTAAACACAAGTTCGAGAGAAAACATTAGGAGTTCATTGACATTTTGTACAGGATCAGAAGAGCATCACCCCGCATGTGATCGCTCTACGCGCAAGGGAAGAATTCGTGACTGCTTTCGCGCAACGTTTCACGTGAACGGCAACCCACCACCGGGGGGTCGGCTCACCCGGAACTAGCAAGAGAGTTTGTAAACGCAGGGAGCAGGATGGACACCCGGTTTGGACGAATATCCGGATTGGAAAAACACCCGGTTTGGATAGACACCCGGATTGGATGGACACCAGGCTTCAAGAATAGATTTTCCTACGACATCTGCGTTCTTCCATTCGTGGAAGGATTTTTTCACCCGTGGAAGGCCTTTCCATTCGCGGAAAACCCAACCCACTCGTGAAAAACTATTTTCCTCTCATACAGAAAGGAAAGGGCTGATGGTATGATTGTCTAAGCCGAGGAATGCAAGAGTAGGTATTCGTACGTACGATTGGGTTCTACTTCAAAGTCCGGAAAAAGTTGATATCAGACGATTTATATGTTATCGAATTAGACGGTATACAATGACTTCTAAGGACAGCTTCAACAGCCTCAAACACTGTTCTAGATGTTTTTTGGAGTATCCGTATTCTGAAGTATCAGGCTTAGTAGGAAGAGAGAAGGCTTAAAACGCCGGACTCTACATCCCTACTGTTTTTGAAGCGCTCGCAAAAGCGTTGAACGTGATGCCGGACCACGCACGGGAGACTGTATGAAACGATTTGAACTCCTTCCCTATAAAAAAGCCCCGATATCGGGGCTTTTTTTATGCGCTAAACCACCGTGGGGCGCGCTACCGGTTGGGTTCACTACCTTACAATTACTCTTCCATGGGTTTTCATGCACATCCCACAAACTCCAATTGCCTCCGATCAATTCGAACGCCTTCTATTACCCAAATACCAAAATAAGATACGTCTGAACGTGATGTCAATTAATCGTTAACACGATCTGATGATCGGTCGCCATTTTCCGCATATTGAGGATCGCGTACCGCATCCGTCCCAGCGCGGTGTTGATGCTCACCCCGGTAACATCGGCAATCTCCTTAAAGCTTAAGCCCTTATAGTATCGCATCTCCACCACCTCCTTCTGGTTATCGGGCAAACAGCTCACCAGCATCCGCACATCATTCAGCACCTGCGTTCGCACCATCTTCGTTTCTACCGTCTCATCGCACAACGAGGGGTTATTGAAGAGGTCTACCTCGTAAGCGTCGTTGGAAACAGTGTTCTCACTCTTTTTCTGCCGAAAATGGTCGATGATCAAGTTCCGCGCGATGCGGTTGATCCACGCCTTGAATTTGCCGGACTCGGTATACTTGCCTTGTTGAATGGTGATGATAGCCTTCATAAAGGTGTCCTGGAAAATATCCTCCGCGAGGCCATTATCGCGTACGGTGTAGAGGATATAGGAGTAGAGGGAGTGCTGGTGCCTTGTCAACAGTTCATCAAACGCCTCGTTATTGCCGTTAACATACATGACAACCAACTCCTCATCGGTCATCGTGTGAAAAGTATCCATCGCTTTACTGCTTAAGTATGTTTATTTAAGTGGAGTAAAGAGGACGTATAGGCAATTAATTTTAAGCGTTTGACATTTTCTTGTAAGCAAAGAAAGATATAATTGGGGGAATAGCCAAACCGAAACTGTTAAATCTACACTTAATTCCACACTCATATCTACACTGCATCGTAAAAAGAGCTGTATGGGTCCCGCTGATTTTCAGATGCAACACCTATTATTACAGAAAAGTTTTATTATCTTTGTTTTGTAACAGCAATCACGCGTGATTTCCCATGTTTATGAAGCGGTATTATTGGCTCCTTATAATTTCCCTTCTTTGGTTGAGCGCGAAAGGCGTGGCTCAGGAATTTTCCGTTAAACGAGATTCCCTTAAGTTCGAAGCACCCGGTCGCATCAAAACCGATTCTACACTATCCAAAACCAAGCCGCTACCTTCCAGGCTGATGCCCTTGAACCCCATGGAGAGCCTACAGCCAAGGTTCACACCCTACAAACGCATTACACTATCGACACAATATAGCAAAGAAAGCAAGTTCCCGCCTATCTACTGGGATGGCGTTGGCTCCGATTTCATCCTTTCGAAAAGCCGTACCGCCATTGCCTCCATGATGCCTACCCCCCGACTTCAACTCTACTCATCTGCTACCCTGGGCTTGATAGAGACACCCTTCTTCGGCAAAGCGAACTACTACATCGTAAGCGGGGGAGCCAATTACGCGCTCTCCTCGGGGTTAAGCGTGGGGGTGAGCGGTGGGTATAACTCCAATTTTGGTTCACTCCCCTACTGGAACAGCGGGATAAGCGCAGACTACAGGGTGACCCCCAACTTATCGGTGGATGGAGGGCTCACGTACCTCAAAAGTGCCGCGAACCCGTTTAGCGTGAATCAATCGGCCCTATTGCTGGACCTGCACGGCCGCTATCGCCTCACGGACGACTGGTACCTGAACGCCTACGGAGGCATGCCGGTAAGGCAACGTAACGAGATGCCGGGCGCTTCGATCATGCGCGGCATGATGCCCATCATGAACAGCCCCTATTACGGTGGAACCGTGGAGCATTGGTTTAATCCCACCATGGGGGTGGAAGCGGGTATGATTTGGATGCGGGATATGTTTTCAGGCAAGATGCGACCACGACCAAAGCTGGAACTGCTCTTCAAGCCGGGGAATTAATCAGTTGTAATATTGGACTGATAACTTCAAACGTGGCAATTCACCCAAATAAAATCAATAATAACTAATCATCGATATGGAACAACAAGTCATATGAGTCCGACGCAATTGTCAGTAAATAATCAAAAAAATAATCATATGGAAAAGAGAACACTTTTGGACTTTCTGAACGAGTCCGTTGAAAAATTCGGGGACCGTCCCTACCTGTACGAAGCGAGGAAGGAAAGTGAGTACACCCACTTGACCTATAAGGAGGTTCAAGAAAAAGCGAAGCAGTTCGCGGCAGGCCTCATCGCGCTGGGGATCAAGGCAGGCGATAGCGTTGCACTGATCTCCGAGGGGAAAAACTACTGGGTAATCGGCGAGCTGGGCATCCTGCATGCCGGTGCAGTCTGCGTCCCCCTATCTGTGAAATTGAATACCGAGCAAGAGCTTGGCTTCCGCATCAACCACTCGGAGTGCGTAGCCGTCTTGGCTTCCGACCAACAGATAGCCAAACTGCGTCCCATGAAACATTCGTTTACCCACGTGAAACGTTACATCCTATTAGACCCGGAGGAGAAATTGGAGGCGGATGAGCTGCAGTTTGAATCGGTCTTGGCAGAGGGGATAAAGCTTTTAGAGAGCAATCCCGCCGCCTTGCAGGAACGGATGGAGGGTGTAAAGCCCGATTCGTTGGCAAACATATCCTACACTTCCGGTACCACGGCGAACCCCAAGGGGATCATGCTCACGCACTGGAATTACGTTTTCAACGTGGAGCAGGCCATTGACCACCTCCGGGGCTTGCCGTCGAACTACCGAACGCTCCTGTTATTGCCTTGGGACCACTCGTTTGGCCACACCGCGGGCATCTATGCCTTCATGAAGTCGGGTGCTTCCATCGCCTCCGTCATCATGGGCAAATCACCCATCGAGGTGTTGAGAAACGTGCCTAAGAGCCTGAAGGCCATCAACCCGCACGTATTATTGAGCGTACCCGCACTGGCCTCCAACTTCCGGAAGAACATCGAGGCAGGGATCGAGAAGAAGGGGAAGTTCACCAGCACGCTGTTCAAGCGGGCCCTCAAAACGGCGTACGCCTACAACAAGGAGGGGCATAACAAGGGAGGTAAGGGACGACTCATGTTGGCCCTCTACGATAAGCTGATCTTCTCGAAGATCCGGGAGTCGTTTGCCAGTAACATGGTCTACTTCATCGGTGGGGGTGCGCTGCTCGACATCGAGTTGCAGCGTTTCTTCTACGCGATCGGTATCCCAATGTACCAAGGATACGGCCTGTCAGAAGCCACGCCCATCATCTCGGCCAACAGCCAGCACGAGCACAAGCTGGGCTCTTCGGGCAAGCCGATGCCCCGCATGGATATCAAGATCGTGGACGATGACCTGCAGGAGGTGCCCACGGGCGAGAAGGGTGAAATCATCATCCGCGGTGGAAACGTGATGAAGGGATACTGGAAAAACCCCGAGGCTACCGCCGAGACCATTGTCGACGGTTGGCTCCGGACGGGCGATATGGGCTATATCGATGAAGACGGGTACCTCTACGTGTTGGGGCGCACCAAGTCGCTGCTCATCAGCGACGACGGTGAGAAGTTCTCCCCCGAGGGGATCGAAGAGTCCATCATCTCAACATCGGCGATTATCGACCAGTGCGTCCTCTACAATAACCAAAGTCCCTACACGACGGCGCTGATCGTACCTAACGCCGCGGAGCTGAAAAAACTGAAAGCTACCCCTGAACAAGCGGCACAACTGATAGAAAACGAGCTAAATGAGTACTTAAAGGGAGGCAAGCACGAAGCGCTCTTCCCCCATCGCTGGATCCCATCGGCCTTTGCCGTGATAGAGGAGCCTTTCTCCGAGCAGAACGGGCTGGTGAACTCCACGATGAAGATCGTGAAGCACAAGGTGTACGAGGTATACGCCGACCGCATCGCCTCGCTCTACACGCCGGAGGGAAAACAGGCCAACTCCCCGGGGAACCTGGAAGCGCTCGGCAAAATTTTGTAAGAAAACTCACCCCCGGTAATAAGCCAAAGCCTCGATGGAAGAGTGCTCGACGAACCGGTAGTTCTTCTCCACCTCGATCTGGCCGTGGTGGATGTATACCTCGGCACTGCGGCGGAAGAGATCGGGGTTCACGGTCGCATCCTGCAGCAGGAGGTGTCCCACGATGATGTGTCCGGCGCTCTCAACCATGCGACGGGCATGGAAGTCGAGGTACTCCTCATCCTTGGGTGAGGTGACCTGTTCGACCAACTTCTCGTAGATCCCCGTCATCGCTGCAAGGGTGCCCTTCAAGGCCCCCAGCTCGGGTGCCACCGACATCGCTTCGTACTCCTTGATCCGTTGCAGGTAAGTACCGGTGGTAACGTGGCGAATGGCCGCCACAACCTGCAGCTGCGTGGTTCCCTCGTAAATATTGGTGATGCGGGCATCGCGGTAGAGCCGCTCGCACTTGTAGTCCTTCATGAAACCTGAGCCACCGTGCACCTGGATGGCGTCGTACGCGTTCTCGTTGGCATACTCGCTGCTCATCCCTTTTCCAAGCGGGGTGAACGCGTCGGCCAGTCGGGAGTAGTACTTCATCTCGGTCCGCTCCTCGGGGGTTAGCTTCCGCTCCCGACTAATATCTTCCAGCGTCTTGTACATGTCCACGAAACGGCTGGTTTCATATAGCAACGTACGCGATGCATCGGTCTTGGCCCGCATGTTGGCCAGCATCTCGTAGACCGCCGGGAACTCGATGATGGACTTGCCAAACTGGCGGCGCTCCAGCGCGTAGGCGTGGGCCTCGCGGGTAGCCGCCTCGGAGAGACCTACCGACTGGGCCATGATCCCCAAGCGGGCACCGTTCATGAGCGACATCACGTACTTGATCAACCCCATGCGGCGGGTGCCGACCAGCTCTGCCTTCGCGTTCTTGTACACCAGCTCGCAGGTGGGTGCCCCCTTGATCCCCATCTTATTCTCAATACGGCGGACGTTCACACCGCCATTTCTCTTGTCGTAGATGAACATTGACAGGCCGCGGGCGTCTTTCGTGCCCTCTTCCGAGCGGGCCAGTACCAGGTGGATGTCGGCGTCACCATTGGTGATAAAGCGTTTCACCCCGTTCAGGTACCACTGGTCCTCCTCCTCGTTGTAGGTCGCCTTGAGCATCACCGCCTGCAGGTCCGAACCCGCGTCGGGCTCGGTCAGGTCCATCGACATGGTCTCGCCCTGCACCACGCGGGGAAGGTACTTGTCTTTCTGTTCTTCGGTAGCGAACTGGTAGATGGTTTCGCCGCACTCCTGCAGCATCCAGATATTCTGGAAGCTCGCATCGGCACGGCTCACAATATCGGCGCTCATCATGTAGGGAACCATCGGGAAGTTGAGCCCGCCGTACTTGCGGCTCAACGCCATCCCCAACAATTCTGCCTTTTTCAGCGCATCAAGGTTCTCTTTCGTCGCCTCGGCGTAGGTGACCCGCCCATTCTTTACCGTGGGGCCGGTCTGATCCACCTGCTCGGCGTTGGCATCAATAATCTCGCCACATATCTCACCCACCACTTCCAGTACCTTGTGGTAACTGTCCATGGTGTCTTCAAAATCAAACGGCGCGTAATCGTACTTCTCGCTATCCGCGAAGTTCCTCTCTTTCAGCTCCACGATCCGCTTCATCAACGGGTGTTGTAGGTGGTGCTTAAGTTGTGGGGTATCTGTATAAAAATTGGCCATATTCTTTTATTTCGTGTTCTTTTTGTAATACTTGATCATTTTGGGAATCACGCTCTCCACCTCGCCGGTAATCACGTAGTCGGCAATGGCGTTGATGGGTGCAGCGGGATCGCTATTAATCGAGATGATGATAGAGCTATCTTGCATCCCGGCGATATGCTGGATCTGTCCCGATATACCGCAAGCGATATAAACCTTGGGGCGAACCGTCACGCCTGTCTGCCCGATCTGTCGCTCATGTTCTGAAAAGCCGGCATCGACCGCCGCGCGGGAGGCACCCACCTCGGCACCCAATACGTCGGCCAGCTGGTAAAGCAGTTGGAAGTTCTCTCTCGAGCCTACCCCGTAGCCTCCGGCGACAATGATGGGGGCGTTCTTGATGTTTACCTTCGACTGCTCGATATGGCGGTCGATAATCGAGATCACGAAGTCCTCCTCTTTCACGAAGTCGCTCACCGTGTGTTCTACCACCTCTCCCTTGTAGTTCGGGTCATACACCTCTTTCTTCATCACACCCTCGCGCACCGTAGCCATCTGCGGACGGTGATCGGGGTTGATAATCCAGGCGATGATGTTGCCGCCAAACGCCGGGCGTATCTGGTAGAGCAGGTTCTCGTACGACTTACCCGTCCGGGTCTCCTCGTGGTCGCCAATCTCCAGCGACGTGCAGTCGGCCGTGAGCCCGCTGCCCAGGGCAGACGATACACGGGGACCCAGGTCGCGCCCCACGATGGTGGCGCCCATCAGGCAGATCGTCGGTTTCTCTTTCTTAAATAGCTCCACCACGATGGAGGTGTGCGGAAGCGTGGTATAGGGCGAGAGTCGCTCGTCCCTGAACATGTGTAGCACGTCCACCCCGTAAGGGAACACCTGCTCCTCCACGCCATCGAGTTTGGCACCGGCTGCTATCGCTTCGAGGCGGCATCCCAGTTGGTTGGCCAGCGAGCGTCCTTTGGTCAGTAGCTCCAGGCTCACATCGGCCACGACGCCCTCTTCAATCTCTAAATAGACAAATAAATTATGCATGTTTTATTCTTTGATTCTTTATCCTATGGTATGACTTTCTATCAGCTCCCTCATCAGCCCGTCGATCTCGTTATCGTCATCGGTAAGCCGCTTACTCTCTTTGGCCTGGAACACCACGCTCTCGATCTTCTTCACCTTGGTGGGTGAACCGGAGAGGCCACACTGCTCCTTATCGGCCTTGACATCCTCTACGCTCCACTCGGTGAGGAGCAGGTAAGGCCGCTTGGTGTAGAGTTCATCTCGGTCGCACTGCTCTGCCTGACGTTCGGTCGCCGTCTTCGCGTGCTTGTACTTCATCAACAGCTTCGCGTTTCGGGGGCGACACGGGCGTGCGGTTCCATTCACGGTAACCAGTAGCGGCAGGGGTGCCTCCACGATCTCTACCCCGTTATCGAGGCGGCGCTTCACGGTTATCCCCTCTTTACTGATCTCTTCAATACTCTCGGTGTAGGTAACCTGCGGTATCCCCAACTTTTCAGCCACCTGGGGACCCACCTGCGCGGTATCACCGTCGATGGCTTGCCTTCCCGCGATGATCAGGTCAAACTGGCCAATCTCGCGAATCGCCATCGACAAAGCGTAGGAGGTGGCCAACGTATCGGCACCGGCAAACGCCCTGTCGGTCAACAAAACACCATCATCGGCACCACGGAACAACCCTTCGCGCAAAATGTCGGCCGCGCGGCTTGGTCCCATGGTCAACATGGTTATCGTGGAACCGGGAAAGCGCTCTTTGATACCCAGCGCTTGCTCCAACGCGTTTAAATCCTCAGGGTTGAAAATCGCGGGCAACACCGCCCTGTTTACTGTACCATCGGCTTTCATAGCATCCTTCCCCACGTTACGCGTATCGGGGACCTGCTTCGCCAACACAATCATGTTAAATACCATATTTCCGTCTATTTCGTTCGTTTTTGAATTATTAATTGCTTTTTCAGTCCGCAAATATACACATTATTTGCAAATGTGCGCGGTTTTAACCCCAATTTCATGAAAAAAGGGGGCGATTTTAAACCATTTTGCATATTATATATCTTAATAGGAGCGGATAATCGAATATTGATTATTGAATCGTATGAAAAAAGTTTTCCTGTTTCTACCTATCGTATGCTTAATAGGAATCCTGGGCGGTTGCACGGGAATCAAGGTTTTAACCGTGGAAACGTATGAACCGGCGCGAATAACACTGCCCGACAACGTGCATTCACTGGTCGTCGTGAACAACGTGGTACAACAGCCCGATAACGTGGGGCATAACCATATACCCATCGGCCATTCCCAAGCGGAGCGGGTTGAGGCTTCATCCGATAGCGTGGCTATCTATTACACGGAGGCATTGACTCAATTCCTGGATGAAGAGGAGTACTACCACCTGGTGTTCTATTACAACGAACCCTTGAGGAGCGACAACCATTTTTTCATAGAGCAGCCCCTCATGCCAGAAACGATGTCCAGGCTACGGGAAGAGACCGGGGCCAACGCGGTGATATCCCTCGACATGCTTATCATACGGACCGATAAACGGGATCACTTCAAGCAGCAGGGGTATACCTACAGCGAGCTGACGGCCAAGATAAACTCTACCTGGCGCGTCTACATGCCTACAATGGAGGGGAAGATACCCACCGTGCATTATGAAGATAGCCTGCGGTGGGAAGGGTTTGACATCCAGGATAACAGGGTCTACAGCGACGCCATGATTCCCTCGCGTGAAGAGGCCATGAAGATATTGGCAGTACAGGCCGCGGATAAGATGTCCCAGGTTTTTTCTCCTCACTGGGTGAGGCAAGAGAGGTGGTACTACACTTCGGGTAGCTCCCTGATGCGAAAGGGGGCCTCATTAGCCAGGGAATCCAAATGGCCGGAAGCCATAGCTAAATGGGAAACCTATTTCCGTAGCCAATCCAACAAAGTAGATAAAGCGAAAGCGGCCAGCAACATCGCGTTTGCCTACGAGATGAAGGGCGACATGGAGGAAGCATACACCTGGGCGGTGATCGCGAACGACCTGTTTACCGAGCAGACGGGAACCAACGCGCTGGAGAGCAGAAGGTCATTAATCTACAAGAACGAATTGAACCGGCGACGCGATAAAAGCAACCGAATCGACATGCAAAACGAAATTTAGCGTTACACTCCCCATAAACGGCGTAAAATATAAGTGTCGTAAAATAAAAGAGAACGGAAGACTCCAAAAGGAGAGACAAAATAGTAACAGCATTATCCCTGTAGATGGGGTAAAATGGAACAACGGGTAAAAAAAACCTTCTTTTTTTTACAGGTTTCAAAAAAAGTGCTACCTTTGTCCTGAATTTATGGCAGTACTTAATCAGTATACCCATACAACTGCCACTCGTTTACAAATTCATTCAAAATATCATACCCGCCCCATTTTTTTCTTATAGATAAACGTGGCATTAGTCTATACGTACGTATAGATTTCTTATAGATTATTATTAAAACCATAACGATTTTCAATAGATTCAGATGACTTATAACATTATTGAGCTTAATGAGAAGCTCACCACAGAATTACGGGTTATCGCCAAGCAGATGGGTATACGAAGACCCGATGCATACAAGAAAGAGGAACTAATATACAAAATCCTTGATGAACAGGCGATTGCCGAAACAAAAAAGATAACCGATTCTGGTTCAAGACAGGGCGGTAACGCCAGAAGCAGAACCGACAACCAAAAAAGCACGAAAGGCAGGGAGACCTCCCCTCAGGGCAAACGGGCTCAAGCCGCCACTTCTGCCGGTGACAAAGGTCGTCCTTCAAAAAAGGAGCAACCCTCACCAAAGGAAGATAAGGGTAAAAAAGAGGAACCGAAAAAGAAGAGTGAGCCGGCGAAGAAGGCAGAACCGGTGAAGAAGGCAGAACCGGCAAAGAAAACCGAGCCGGTAAAAAAAGCTGAACCGGTAAAGAAAACCGAGCCGGTGAAAAAGTCTGAGCCACCCAAAAAAGCTGAACCGGTGAAAAAGGGAGAGCCGGCAAAAAAAGCTGAACCAGTAAAGAATGTAGAACCGGTGAAAAAGGCGGAGCCTACGAAGCCTGAACCACCCAAGTCGGCTGCATCCGCGAAAGAGGTAGAAAAGGGAACACCCGCCGCGGCGGGAGAGAAGAAGGAGGTGGATTCAACCACCCCGAAAGCTGCCGATAAGCCCATTCAACTGGTGTTCCGCTCCTCAAGGAAGCGCAACGATACCAGAAGGAGTACCCCACCCCCATCCAAGCTTCCCCCGGTGGTAGTGGCCGAAGATAGCCAACGGGATACCACCCCGGCTCAGAGAGAGACACCTCCGGCTGGTGAACGGGTATCGATGCTTGACCTGGTTTCTCCTTCGCCTTTGCAGCCCCGACAACAACAGCAGCAACAACATGGAAAAGGGCTGGCACAACAGCAACCAAGAGAAAAAGAGAGGGATCCCGGATACGATTTTGATGGTATCCTGGTCGCCTCTGGCGTACTGGAGATTTTGTCGGACGGGTATGGATTCCTCCGCTCATCTGATTATAATTACCTCTCTTCGCCCGATGACATCTACGTGTCGCAATCCCAAATACGGCTATTCGGTCTGAAGACCGGTGACGTGGTGGAGGGTCCCATTCGTCCCCCCAAAGAGGGAGAGAAGTTCTTCCCGCTGGTTAAAGTAGATAAAATCAACGGCCGCGTACCCGACGAGGTACGTGACCGCGTGCCGTTCGACCACCTGAAACCCCTGTTCCCGGACGAGAAGTTTAACCTGACTAAGGGGCATAACGACAACCTGTCGTGCCGCGTGGTAGACCTCTTCTCACCCATCGGCAAGGGGCAGCGGGGCTTAATCGTGGCGCAGCCAAAAACGGGTAAAACCATGCTGTTAAAGGATATAGCCAACGCAATCGCCGACAACCACCCGGAGGTGTACATGATTATCCTGCTCATTGACGAGCGACCGGAAGAGGTGACCGATATGGAGCGGAGCGTGAACGCTGAGGTGATCGCTTCCACGTTCGACGAACCAGCCGATCAACACGTGAAAATCGCGGAGATCGTACTGAACAAGGCGAAGCGACTCGTGGAGTGCGGGCATGACGTGGTAATCCTGTTGGACTCCATCACCCGCCTGGCACGCGCGTACAACACCGTGCAGCCGGCATCGGGCAAGGTTCTCTCGGGGGGTGTGGACGCCAACGCCCTGCACAAGCCGAAGCGCTTCTTCGGGGCTGCCCGAAACATCGAGCATGGCGGGTCGCTCACCATCATCGCGACGGCGCTGACCGAAACGGGTTCCAAGATGGACGACGTGATCTTCGAGGAGTTCAAGGGGACCGGTAACATGGAGCTGCAGCTCGACCGGAAGCTGTCTAACAAGCGGGTATTCCCATCGGTGGACATCATCGCTTCAAGCACGCGTCGTGACGACCTGCTCCTGGCACAAGAGACACTTAACCGCATGTGGATACTCCGCAACTTCTTGTCGGATATGAACTCGGTAGAGGCGATGGAGTTCCTGCTGAGCCGACTGCGGCGTACGAGAAACAACGAGGAGTTTCTTATCTCGATGAACGACTAACAAGCTACTTGGCTTGCACATGTCATCTATTCCCGCTTTCAAGGAGCAATGATTCACCTTGATAGCGGGAATAATCATTTATAACCAAATAGAGTCAGGGTAACATACCTCCTCGAGGAAGAGCGCGTTCCCGGGAACCGAGTCGCCCGCCGCACCGCGGTCCCGTGCCTCGATAACACGTCGGAAACCGCGTTCATCAAGCCGTCCCCTACCCGCTTCCAGCAGTGTTCCCACGATCGCGCGGACCATGTTTCGTAAAAACCGGTCGGCTTGCACGGTAAATCGATAGCTTCCATCTCCACACACTTCCCACTCCGCCCTTGTTACGCGGCAGTTGTTGGTCTTCGCGTCACTGTGCAGCTTGCTAAAGCTGGTGAAATCCTCGTACTCTTTTAGTACCTCGCCCAGGCGATTCATCAAGATTATATCGGGCGTGTAGTGCAGCCGGTAATGAAACGGGTGGAGAAAAGGGTCTTTGCAGGTGGTCACATAGTAGGCATAGGTACGCGCGAGGGCGCTGAACCGCGCGTGTGCGTCCGGTTGTACTGCCCGTATCGAGGAGAGCGCGATATCCCGGGGCAGAAAGTTGTTTAATCGATACAGCCACTCTTCAGCGCTGAAGGGTTCCCCCTCCCAGTCAAAATGGGCAACCATCGCACGGGCGTGTACCCCGGCGTCGGTCCTACCGGCCCCCACCACCTTTAACGGTTGCCGGCTGATGGTTGAAAGGGCCTCTTCCAGCATCTGCTGAACGCTCACCCCGTTGGGTTGAACTTGCCAACCGACGTACTTTTCGCCATTATAGGCCAGGGTGATGAAGAAGCGAGCCATTGATTACACCCAGAGGTTAACCGGTCATCCCGCGCAGTCGGATCTTGGTGAGCGCCTGCTTGGTATTCAGGGGAAAGTCCCCATCCATCATCCACGCGTAGTAGCTGGGTTCATTATTTAACACCTCCTCGACTGGCTTCCCCTTATGCTTACCGAAATTGAACACCTCCACACCATCCTCGTTGTAGATCATGCGTCCGGCCAGGTCAACATTGTCGTTAAAGCTGGAGTACTCTTTTGAAAGCGTATCGATATCGTTTACGAGGTCCGGGTAATGTTCGAGCTGCGACTTAAGCACCTCGTAGGTTGCCCTTGTATCCGATTCGGCAGAGTGCGCGTTATCCAGCTGCTTGTTACAGTAGAAGGCGTAAGCCGCCTCTAAGGTGCGTGGTTCTCTCTTGTGGTAGATAATCTGCACGTCGACGAACCTGGGCCGGCTCATATCGAAATCGACCCCAGCACGGAGAAACTCTTCCGCCAGCATCGGTACATCGAACCGGCTCGAGTTAAAGCCCGCGAGGTCGCACCCCTCCAGCTGGTCGGCCAACGATTTGGCGATCTGCTTGAACGTGGGGCAATTCTTCACGTCCTCATCCGTGATGCCATGAATTGCGGTCGATTCCGGGGGTATAGGCATTTCAGGGTTTATCCGGCGTGTTTTCACCTCCTCCTTGCCGTTGGGGTACACCTTCAGCAGCGATATCTCGATAATGCGATCGCGGGTAATATTCAGCCCGGTGGTCTCCAGGTCAAAAAAGACCAACGGGCTCTTCAAGTTCAAATCCATTTAACCGCCATTAATCATTTAACATCATCGGCATCAACAACGAGAGCATATCTATATTCTCCTCTTTATCGTCCACCGGGAGGATAAGTCCTGCACGCGACGGGTCGGAAAGTTCCAGGCGTATCTCATCCGAGGGGATGTTGTTCAGTATATCGATCAGGAAAACCGCCTTGAAGCCAATGTTCATGATATTACCGTTATACGTGCACGGGATTACCTCCTCTGCCGCAGTGAGGAAGTCGATATCCTGGGCCGACACCACGATCTTATCTTCGGAGAATTGCAGCTTCACCAGGCTACTCGATGGGTTGGAAAAGACGGCCACCCTTTTGAGCGTGTTGAGCAGTGCCAACCGGTCTAGCGTCACCTTGTTAGGATTGTCCCGCGGGATAACTGAGTTATAGTTGGGGAATCGCCCCTCCACGAAGCGGCAGACCATCTGATACGATGCCATCTCGATGTACGCGTTGTTGGTATCGAACCTGATCACCACCTCTCCCGACTCACGTGGAAGGAGTGTTTTAAGCAGGTTAGCCGGCTTTTTGGGAAGGATAAACGAGGAGCGTCCCTCTCCTTTCGCCTCGGTAGTAATCACCCGAACCAGCTTATGCCCGTCCGACGCCACGAACGTGAGATCCTCAGCGGTGATATCGAAGTAGATCCCGTTCATCACGGGCCGAAGCTCATCATCGCCGGTCGCGAAAACGGTGCGGTTGATACCCGAGAAGAGGGTCTGCGCATCGAGTGTCAACGACATGGCCGAATCCCGCAATGGCCTGGGCTCTGGGTACTCATCACCATTGGTTCCCACGAAGTTGTATTTCCCGTTATGGTAGTAGATGAACACCTCCAGCGTCTCGTCATTAATGTCGAAGGTGAGGGGCTGGTCCGGCAGTTCGCGCAACGGGTCAAGGAGGTTCTTCGCGTTGATCGCCAAGCTTCCACTCCCTTCCACGCCACTAACCTCTATGGTTGTAGTGAGCCGTGTCTCGTTATCGGCAGCGGTGAGCGTCAACGTGCTTCCCTGTAAATCGAGCAGGAAACAATCCAGAATGGGCAACGTGTTCTTAACGTTGATTACCCTGCTAATCGCTTGCAAATGCTGTTGCAGCGTGGCACTTGATACAATAAACTTCATACGCTAAACTATTTTTTAGCAAATATATAAAATAATCCCGGAGCCGCCTTCGTTTTGGCGATAATTTAAACTACTTTTTGTTCCTCGGGTGGTGTTCGATGATCTCCTGCCGCAGGAAGTTGCGATCGATCCGCGTGTATATCTCGGTG
>DUNG01000002.1 GCA_012839475.1 Petrimonas sp.
CTTTTGCATTAAGTCGGTGAGCAGAAAACGAGCTTGCTCGGATTATGCCACGACGAGCAAAAGTGTTGCGTAGTAAAACTTTGCCGAGAGACGACAGAAAAGGCAATAAGTTGAAACAGTTACATGCTAAAGTTAAGTAAGGTAACAGGTTGTAAAGTAACAGATAGGTAGACAAACATGCTGAAATCACTGACCATAGAGAACTACGCGCTGATCGACTCCCTCTCCATCGAGTTCGATTCCGGCTTTTCCGTCATCACGGGGGAGACCGGTGCCGGGAAGTCGATTATCCTGGGCGCGTTGTCGCTTATCCTCGGGCAGCGGGCCGATGCGCGGCAAATCAAGCAGGGCGAGAGCAAATGCACCATCGAGGGCGTTTTCGATATCTCGTCGTACGGCCTTGAACCCCTTTTCCGGGAGATGGACTGGGTACACGACGGGGATGAGTGCATCCTACGCCGCGAGTTGTGGTCCGGCGGTAAGTCGCGTGCGTTCGTGAACGATTCGCCGGTTTACCTGAACGATTTGAAAGAGCTGGGCGACCGGTTAATCGATATCCACTCCCAGCACCGCAGCCTGGCACTGCAAGACAACCTGTTCCAGCTGAGCGTGGTGGACGCGCTGGCGGATACCGGCAAGGAGAGGCGGGAGTACGGGATGGCTTATGAATCGTTTCGTGCGGCGGAGAAAGCGCTGAACGAGGCGAGGACCCGCTCCCGGGAGAGCAAAGAGGAGGAGGATTACCTACGGTTTCAACTCGATGCGCTGCAGGAGGCATCGCTGCAGGAGGGGGAGCAGGAGCAACTGGAGGAGGAGCTGAAAACGATTACCCACGCGGAGGAGATAAAAAGCGGGCTGTACGAGGCGGTTTCGCTCCTGGGGGGCGAAGGGCTAAATGGGGAGTCGCTGCTGCGCTCGGCGGCCGATGCGCTGCGCCGCGTGCAACGTTTCTTCCCGAAGGCGGAGGAGTTGGCACAGAGGGTGGATGCCGCCTACATCGATGTGAAGGATGTGCGCGAGGAGGCGGCCCGCCACTTCGAGGGGGTGGAGTTCGATCCCGCCAGACAACAGTGGGTGGAGGAGCGGCTGAGTACCCTCTACGGGCTGCAAAAGAAGCACTCGCTTCACACGACGGAAGAGCTGATAAAGCTTCGTGACGACCTGTCGGAGCGATTACGGAAGATCGACTCGCTGGACGAGCAGTTGGAGGCGCTGGAGAAAGTGGCGAACGAGAAACGCTCGGAGATGCTCGCCAAGGCGAAGGGACTGAGTGAAAAGCGGAGGGCAGCGGCACCAGCCATCGAGAAACAGTTGATTGAACGGTTGGACTACGTGAAGATGCCCAACACCCGCTTCAAGATAGAGTACGAGGCGAAGAAGGAACCTGACACGACCGGCATGGACGCGGTGCGGTTCATTTTCTCGGCCAACAAGAACGTTCCGATGCAACCGGTGGCGGAGATCGCTTCGGGAGGGGAGATATCGCGGTTGATGCTCTGCCTGAAGGCGATGATTGCCGGGGCCACCGCATTGCCCACGATTATCTTTGACGAGATTGATACCGGCACGTCGGGAGAGGTGGCCGACAGGGTGGGGGCAATCATGAAGGAGATGAGCGGCGAGATTCAGGTCATCGGGATCACGCACCTGCCCCAAATCGCATCCAAGGGGCACACCCACTTCGTGGTCTACAAGGAGGAGCTGACGGATGGCGTGGTCACCCGGATAAAGCGACTTGACCCGACGGAGCGGGTGACTGAAATCGCCCGCATGCTGAGCGGGGCGGAGGTGACGAGCGAAGCGATCGAGAACGCACGGGTGATGCTGGCCGATGGCTGATAACGAAAAAAGGGAGAGGAGATGCAGGTACAAGTGGCGATACCCGCTAAGTTTTCCTATAGTATATAAGATGAAAGACAAAGAAATTATCTTCGGTATTCGTGCCGTGATTGAGGCGGTGGAAGCCGGCAAGGATATTGACAAGGTGCTGGTGAAGCGGGGACTCTCAGGCGAGCTTTTTCAGGAGTTGCTGGAGGTGCTTCGGCTTCATGAGATACCGGTGCAGCGTGTGCCCGTGGAGCGGATCGACCGGGTGACGCGGAAGAACCACCAGGGGGTGATCGCATTCACCTCCGCGGTGACCTACCAGAAGCTGGAGCATATTGTTCCCCTGCTTTTCGAGGAGGGGAAGAACCCGTTTATCCTCGTGCTGGATGGGTTGACCGACGTGCGGAACTTTGGCGCAATAGCCCGCACCTGCGAGGTGGCCGGCGTGGACGCGATCGTTATCCCAGCCAGGGGTAGCGTGTCGGTAAACGCCGACGCGATGAAGACCTCGGCTGGGGCGTTGCATTCCATACCGGTTTGCCGGGAGCGAAGCCTGAAAGAGGCGATCGTCTACTTGCGCCAGTGCGGGATCAAGGTGGTAACCGCCACGGAGAAGGCGGCCGAGTTTTATACCGACAGCGATTTGACCGTGCCGGTGGCCCTGGTGATGGGGGCGGAGGACGTGGGGGTCGCGCCCGAGCACCTGAGGCTGAGCGATGAGTTGGTGAAGATACCGCAGTTTGGCACCATCCAGTCGCTTAACGTGTCGGTGGCCGCGGGGGTGATGATATACGAGGTGGTGCGGCAGCGAATTAGCAGCTGCTCCATACATTGAATGTCATGTTACTGTTTGCTTTCAAGTTCGCTTCGCAGATATTTGCTCGCCTTAGCATAGTTCAAACGAGTTTGACTCTGCATTCGGCTTATGCAAATATTCGACTGAAGCTCGTTTTGCGACCCATCAGCTGCTTGTTCGCTAAAAGAAAAGAACTCAGCTTCGCTGCACTTTTGCTCGCAACGGCATATATGAACACGTTCATTTCTGCTCGTTTTGCTTATCGCAAAAGTTCGCATTGCTTCAAACAGCTTTTCTTTATTAACGCGAACTACGCAGGATGTGTCCCCGCAAAAGTTTACGAGGTCTTCGCTTTGAAAGCAAAATATAGCAGAGCTAAAAACCTCACCGCAAACACTTTATTAAAATTCACAAACAATACCAAATATCTATTTCAGATAGCTTAAAATAAACAGCTAATTTACTAAATAATTTTAAATACTGACCCTTTGGGAGGGAAAGATTTGGAGGGTATAGTTATTTGACTTACTTTTGCCACGTGTTTTTCATGGTATTAGATTTAAGGTTAACAATGAAGATTGGTTGTCGTGAGACAACCATTCCTTTTTTATAGCCCTGGGGTTTTTCCACTCGATAATTATCCCTCATCCGTTTCTCCGTAATAATCCCCGATGTATCATCACATAGATAATCCCTGTCGCCGGGTGTTTTGTGTAATGTGCCCTTACCGGTATTTCTCCCACAGTGCGCCATGGATGATGTCACGCGTCTGCTCCATCAGCTCGGGCAGTTCATCCTTCGACAAATTATCCGTTTGTATCGGCGGGTGGATTATCAACTCCATCCGCTTGCCCGGGCATAGCCGGAGTGAGTTGCGTTTCAGCACCTCGAAAGGACCGTTGAGCGTCAACGGCACGATGGGCAGTTTCATATCGTGGGCAATCTGGTAGGCACCCCGCTTAAAGCGCCCCATCTTCCCGGTTCGGGTGCGCGCCCCCTCGGGAAAGATCACCATCGATATCCCGCCGATGATATGCTCCTTAGCCTTCTCGA
>DUNG01000061.1 GCA_012839475.1 Petrimonas sp.
ACTCCAAACTGTAACAAACTTCGTCTCGCACGGTGAGCCAGTCAGAAGGACAGCCAATTTTGAGGAGAACAGATTTGAGGCTTTAATTGATGGACATGAACTTTTGCAGAGGGCCCATAATCTGGCAGTAGCCGTTTGATAAATAGCTCTACGAAGCAACGCTCCCCAAGCCCATGAAGGTGACCGGGAGTGTTGTTTCGCTATCATCTTTGTATTATTTTTTATTTAAAGATACATTCATAAAACACTGATCTGAATTGGAATCGGGAGGACAAAATAAGCCGGCACCGAAATCAATCAAAAAGGAGGCTAACCCATGACCGAATTCTATTACGAGGATACTTCTCAATTCATTCGTTTCTCCGGTTTTTATACCATCGAACAAGCTAGGGCGCAGCATACCTTTTTGAAACTCATCGAAGAGGAAGCCCCAAGGGTACTACACTCACTTCTTAATAATGTATACCCACATATTCCAGAAGGTATTCAAAAGGAAGCCGAGCGGCACTTCTTAGTTGACTATGTAAATTACCAATGGAAAGTAGAAGTAGCAATGCTACAACTTAAATCGGATGGCTCCCCTTACCATATTCCACTAATGAAGTCCACAGAAGAACTTAGAGATGCTCTCGTTACATGGGCTGAAAATATTGGAATGAATCATCCACCTAAACAAGCATACGATTGCTCTAACTCGACTTTTTGGTTTTTTCAAGTAGCCTGCGACACGCTTTCTGAATGGATTAAAACTGAAGAAAAACAATTAGAGTGGAATTTGCAATACCTACCATCAAAAACACAATTGTTCTCAGTAACACAGCCTTTTGTTTTCACGCATCCCATGCCCGTACCAACACGCCTTGAGGATTTAAATATGCTACAGGCGGAAATGATTGAACAATTCAATAGTCAATTACTGTTATACTTAGATAACCTTGAGTCACTCCACTCTGGCCCCAAAACCTTCCGCGAGGTACTTGGCGAACCAGATAAAGTAGCTGCTGAAAGAAGATATCATAGCCTAAATCATTTGAAAATGTGCGTTTCTAAAAACTTTTGTTTTCATAATGAATCCTTCGCTTACGCCATTAGGCAGTATCTAACTCCGCTAACACAATTGCCTTTTGATAAAGAACTACCAAGAGGGCCAGTGCATTTAGATCCTTTTATCTTTACCCATCCCGGTGTCATGCTTGATACCCATCAAAATATGAAGCCACACATACAGAATCTGGTTGATCAGTTTTCGGTCGCCCGAAACAACCGCTTAAACACCTATAAAGAAACTATAGAACAAAGCAAACCTGTAAGCAATTCTGCCCCACTCGTTTTAACTTTCGATGGCTGGAATCCACTACTCGAACCCGACCGTATGGCCGTAAAAAAGCGATTACTTACTGAAAGTAAAGAGCAAATTGAAAATTATCTCAAGGAACAAGAAAAACAAATAGGAGTGGCAAAAAGAAAAGCAATCGAAGGACCTCTCACAGGTTATTATTCACTTTTAGATCTCCTAATAAAAAAGAGTCCTCCATTAGAAGAGCATGAAGAATCCGTTTTCCGCTCAATGAGACCGATTGCACGTCTTTTGGGTATTACGTTAAGACTAGACACGGGCCTTAGTAGTATTCCTGCTTTGAGTGATGTTTTTGATAATCAAAATGCTACTCTTTTTATAAAACATGAAAACAATATGATTTCTATTACTTGGGCAAACCAAGATGATCTCGCTTTTTTAGTACAAAACGGACATGACGCTTCGCGTATTAAAAGAATTATTGGAGCAATGGAAGAGCTTTATTTCAAAGGGATTGTTCTCCAAGATGTAAGATGGCAAGAAATTTTCTCCCTAAGTCGCGATAAGTGGAAGCGAATTTTTGATAAGCTTCGCTCTGAAGCACCTTTCTTTATTCCACAAAAGACAAAAGAAGCAATTAATAAACCACATAGGGCTGTTTACGCAGTACAGAGATTTCTTATAGGAGAAGATCTTTCCACGCTTTTACCTAGGTTGTGGATTGATAATGCTACATGGAACAAGTATTGGATGGGATTTTTATCGGTGGGTTTAGGTGGAGATGTAGATAACTTCCCAGAAGAACTTGTGCTAGGCTGGAAGGAATTGTGGGATAATCTCGACGTAAATTCATCTTTACTCCAAGAACTCTCCCAGACACTAATCCCTCTATTAAAAAACAATATACAATCACTAGAAAATAATTTGGGCAAAAATATGATGGCCTTTCCACTTATAAGCACTTCAGGTAATCTTGTATATTTTCCTTATGACCCTAAAAAATCCCTAAACCTTAAAGTAAGAGAACTGATAAACTTTGTGAGATTAAATAAGTTCAAAATTCATCTAGACGAGCTTTGTGTCTTCTTCTGTTGTTCTCCGGATGAATTGCTTATCGAAGACACATTTAAGGATGTGCTTATCCAATAGGATAGCGATTCATTTACACCGTCAAAAAGGGGCGCTTGGGAAATTAGTTCTTGCAAAACTGATTTCCGGAGTAGCCCTTTTTTTGTTGTTAAACTAGGTTCAAGTAGGGTGATTTGTGTTGCAACACATGGTTTTATGTTGGTTACTCCGGATTAGACCAACAACCCTTTCCCGAAAAAAGGAGGGAATGAAATGAATCAAAGATTGATGACAGCAAGCCAAACCGCAAAGATGCTAAACATTTCAAAACACCGTCTCTACGATTTGGCGAAGCGCGGAATCGTGCCACATGTGAGGCTAGGTAGACAAGTACGATTCGATACAAAGCAAATCGATGCGTGGCTAGAGCATGGAGGTACGCAGCTTGAAAATCGGCGTGTACCGACATTAAGGGAGGAATGAACACATGGAAACTTTCTTAAGCCACATGTATGGCACTTTCAAAGATAGAGATCCCACACTAGATGAGTTAGGGCTGGTTCTATGGCGCAAAGAGAACAAGAAGTCCGAGTGGTATCAACTCTCAAACACAAAGGCAATCATTGAAAGCATTAAAGAAGATCCAAATGATGTGTATTTTGGAGTCTGCTTGCAAGACCCAAAACTGGTCAAGGCAACACATCGCAAACATGTAAATTGGAATCGAGTAAGGGGCAATAGCGATAGCGCAAGGACATTACCTGGATATTTCATGGATATAGACACCAGCGACGGGGTCCACACAGAAAAAGATTTGCCGACAATGGAAGAAGCCTTGGAATTTATCAGCTCAGCTGATAATCCTTTTGGTAAACCGACTATGATCATACATTCCGGTGGAGGACTACATGTTTACTGGCTATTCAAAGAGCTATGGACACTTGATTCAGATGTGGAAAGACAAAGAGCTAAAGAGTCACTTCGGCTCTTCCAGCTTACATTTATCCAAGTGGCAAAAAAGAAAGGATGGAATTTGGACAATACCGCGGATTTAGCAAGATTGTTGCGAGTTCCCGGAACTTACAATACGAAGGGGTCTGACCCTAAACTTGTCCGCTTTTTGGAGGTAAACCCAGAAAGTCGATACAACCCTACGGATTTCGAGCTATATTTTGTAGATGCTGTTTACCACAGAGATTTTGCACCCGACACTTACCAAAGGAAAGAATATGACGGACCCCCGCCTGAATTTGACAAGATTTATGACAACTGCAATTGGATGAAACACTGTGTGGATGATGCAAAAACTTTACCTGAACCAGAATGGCACGCAGCTCTGGGAATTGTCGCTCGCTGCGACAATGGCCGAGAATTGGCACATCGGATAAGTAAACCCTACCCCAAATATTCCCATAAAGAAACTGAAGAGAAAATTGGCCACGCACTAGCAGGTGCTGGTCCCCGGACTTGTTCAGCAATCAAGCTGATCGCAGGTGCAGAAGAGCATTGCATCGCCTGTCCGCATAATGTTAAAAGCCCTATTACCCTTGGATATACAACAAGTCTTAGGATGAGTAAAAACAAGGCGTTGGAGGTGTTAGGGGAACTCGAAGTTTTAGCCCAGCAAAATCCAAACACCTGCATACAAAAGGCATTGGAGGACAATGAATTTCTGATAGCACTTCAAACCACAAAAACAGAGGATATTGCCTCTTTTGAGGCTCATCTTTTAAGGCTTAGAGGATTAAATGTAAAAGCGAAGGACATTGATGTTTTACAAAGAGTGCTTAAGGACTATAAACCACCAAGCAACAGCTACGCTGAAGAGAAACTAGACGATAATGAATTAATCGAACACTATCTACCTGATGTGCCTGTAAAGGGTTTTCTCAAGCCCCCCCAATATGCTGTTTTTCCTGGGCAAACTACAAAAGAATATTTCGACGAGAAATCGGACAAACCCAAATACCAAATAATTGCCAATGCACCAATAATCATTAGGGCTTTGTTAATCACAGACGATAAAGAAATAATATTCGTTTTGGCATGGGAACGAAACGGCTGGAAGAGCGTTAGAATTAGTCGCGGTGATGCTATGAATAGTCGATTGCTCTTGCCACTCGCATCACAAGGGTTCCCGGTCAATTCTAACAATTCGGCTGACCTTGTTGGCTATTTAGAGGCATTTGAAGCAAGAAATTATGAACAACTCCCTACAATCCGTTTCAGCAGAAGATTGGGATGGCAATGCGTGGACGGGATTAAGGGTTTTCAAAGTGGTAAAAGTTTTATCGTTGGAGGAACTGGTGAGATTATTTACCCCTTGCCCAGTTTAAGTCACGCCCAACAAGGCACTGGGGATAAATACATTCTGTTCTTCCCCGAACCGGGAGCACCCGATTTGTCAAAGTCAATTGCTCCTAGCGGCGACTTCTCTGCATGGCAAAAGATTATTGAAGAAATCTCCAAGTTTCCTAAAATCATGGTGCTGATTTATGCGGCGCTTGTTCCTCCTCTTTTGGAGATCCTCGGACTACCAAACTTTGTGGTAGACCTTTCAGGGGTCACCTCTACAGGGAAAACCACGGCACTGATGATAGCCGCATCTGTTTGGGGAAACCCTGACACGCGTTCTAGCCACTCCTTAATAGGCAGCTGGGATTCGACCAGAGTTTACATTGAACGGCGAGCCGCTATTTTTAACGGTGTACCAGTAATACTCGACGACACCAAACAGGCAAAATACCCCAAAGATGTTGGTAAAGTCATCTACGATATAGCATCAGGGCAATCCCGTGGTAGAGGTTCTAAGACAGGAATTCAAGAGATGACCACAACAAGAACTGTTCTAATTACCTCTGGTGAAGCCCCTGCAATAAGTTTCACCCAAGATGGTGGGACTAGAGCCCGTACGATCACACTCTGGGGACAGCCATTCGAAGATACATCTTCAGAAACCGGTCTATTGGTAAATAAGTTAAGGGAGGGGATTATCGAACATCACGGACATTTAGGCCCACACTTTGCAAGTGCCCTCACTAAGCATTCTAGTGAACGCAATTCCTGGAAACGACGATTGCGGGAAATAAGACAAAATTATCAAGCAAAACTTGGGGGCAACCCCCTAGCCAATAGACTCTCGGAGTATTGGGCGATCATAACGCTAGTCGGGCATCTAGTTCACGAATGGCAGTTGTTACCCTTTGACTTCACAGATCCAATCAAAGAACTTTGGGAAACACTGGCTAGTGAAACCAAGGAGGCTGACAGAGCAACGGCGGCGCTCGAACATGTTATGAGCTGGGCCACCGCAAATCGTAACAAATTTTATTGGCAGCCAAGGTCAAATGGGGAACGTGAATACCCCACTGCCCCTGTAGTAGGTTGGGCCGGAAGATGGGACAAAGAGCATAGTTCTACCCCCGCCTTCTTCCCACACAAATTAAAGGAAATTCTGTTTCAAGGGGAATTCGAGCCTGATGCAATCCTAAGAACATGGAATGATCGCGGATGGACATACCGCGATCCGAACGGGCGTAATCAACGACAAATGCGAGTTGACGGAAAGCCTTCAAGGCTTATAGAGCTCACTGCTAAGGCCATGGCAATTTGGGGCGAAGACGAAGAACTTCCAGCATTTATGAAGATTTTACCGGGAGGCAAAACTTCTGGTGATAGTGGTGACATTAACTACACCGCTTGGAATTGAAAACAGGCTCTACAAAGAGGTTTATCGCTTCCGTAACCTATGTCACCATTGTAGCCTTTAAATATAACTGTTTATACAGACTTTGTCCGTGTATATATAGCAAAAAAACATTCCAAGTTTTATATATGCCATACTCTCTGGTGGCTACACCCCCAAAGAGGTGCATAGTGAGGGTCTTAGCGCATTTTCAGGTGGTTACAGGGGATGGTTACAAACTAAGATAATTGGAGGTGATGAAATGCCTAAGTAATTTGGGATAATTGTCTATTTGTATTGCACATTTATGCTTAGCCTGTGGACTCTTCCCCCGCAGGGGAATAACTCTCTGATGGCAGCCACAAGCCAAGTTGTATGGAAATCGAACTCGAGTAAGGACAGGGACGATTTTTATGGCTTTAACAAGGGAAGTAAGACTTTGTATAACTATAGGAACGGACAGTTATACAAAGTCGGTAAGTACTTCTAACTGCAACTTTCCATTCAAACAATCAAACCGAAAGGGGTATAAGATTTATGAAAGTTAATCGATTTAATACTGACAATGATTCAAGGCACGATAGGCTGGTAAAGATTCTTACTGATGCAAAAGAAGCGGGCGTGAACATCCTAGACGCTTTCGCCGACGCAGAGGAAGAGTCGCGCAAGGAAGGACTTAAATCTCAAGGTTTAAGACTAAGCCGGGTACAGAAGCCCGAACTCACACACTTACTGGGTCTAAGGCCAACAAAAGAAGGCTACCTTCTGCACCCCCATGGTTGTGACCACCCATCCCTCTGGGTGGACGAAAACAATGTCCCGCAAGTCTTCGTTTTCCAACCATATCAGCTATCATACGAAGAGATCGCAAAAAACGTTGAGCTATGCGAATCTCATGGGCTTGAGATGAATATCAGCGCCACGAATTCGTGGCACTGCGCCGGCAAAACGCTTTTGGTTGAAATCACCAAAAAGGGAGCGAATATAAATGAAAAATGATACAAAGAAATACGCTGAACAGGGACTTTGTTCGATTCGTGAAGCGTGTGAATTTTTGAGCCTAGGCAAAACTTCGCTTTACAATCTTATGGCTCAAGGTAAACTACCGTTTGTCTTTCTAGGTGGAGTGAGAAGAATACCACGGGCTGCTCTTGTAGAGTTCACTCAAAATGTTTTGGAAAACGGACGCATCGAATTGGCGAATTAAAAAAATATTGGGGCTAACATCTGCTGGCCCTTTTATTAAAAAATGAAAGGACAAACCCTCATGCCGAAAATTTATAAACGAACAGACGGGCGCTGGGCTGGTCAAGTTTGGGTTACAGCATCCACCGGACAAAGAAAACGAAAGACCATCTACGGTGCAAGTCGCCAAGAAGTCAGGCAAAAAATAACTTTATTCAATATTGAAGTCGCGACAAAAGGTTACATTGAGACCTCCGATATGAGTGTAGAGCAATTCCTAGATGAATGGATTGAAAATCTAGACTCCGTCAGATTCAACACAAAAAATAGCTATGCGGATAATATTCGCCTGCACATCGTACCTCACTTAGGAAATATAAAATTGCAAAAACTTCGGGCCCTTGATATCCAACGGATGCTCAGCACACTAAAAGAAAAAGGCTTATCACCAAGAACTTGCCAGTATGTGTTCTCTATTTTAAGAAAGGCCTTAAATCAGGCGGTTAAATGGAATATGCTTAACTTCAATCCAACTGATGGGGTCGATCGCCCTCGTGTCCCCAAGTATCAAATTGAACCACTAACAGTCGAAGAAGCTAGAAAATTCCTTGATACTGCGAAAGAAATGGAGGACCCCTTCTATCCATTATTTGTCCTAGCTATCTCCACCGGGATGCGTGCAGGCGAGCTCTTAGGGCTAGAATGGGAGGATGTTGATCTAAAAAACTCACGCCTTTCAGTCAGGCATACGCTAATCAATAAA
>DUNG01000019.1 GCA_012839475.1 Petrimonas sp.
AGAAAGTTCGCCCTTTTTTTAATTGGTTTTGAGATTCTATTCCCATCCATGCTTACAGCTCAGAATTTAAACCAAAAACTGGGCGAACTTTCTCATTTTCTGAAGGATAATTAGGGGTTTTCACGATTTAATAAACAAAGATAAAGAAAAGAAAGGGTTATGTGAGTGTTTTTACATATCATTTTGTCATAAAAAGAAAATCTTTTACCTTTACACCACATAAACACAAAAAACAGAGTATAAATGAAATACAAATCATTATTCCTTCTTTTATTGATAACCGTCTCTTTACACGCTCAGGAAGAGATACGTATATCGCACTATCTCTTTCCCGATTTTCAACCGGGGGTTGTATTAATGAAGAACGGTACCAGAAACAATGCTAAACTTAATTACAACACGGCATCGGAAGAAATGGTTTTCGATGAAAATGGTGTACTGTTAGCTATAAGTGATGTTCTTTTGCCTCAGATAGATACCGTTTTCATTTCGAATGAAAAATTTATTCGAGTGAACAACAAGTTTATGAAAATTATTATCGATGAGCCGAAAATTTCTCTATTTGTTGAACATAAATGTCGAATAATTCCTCCTGGAAAACCGGCTGGTTATGGTGGTACATCGCAATTATCGTCGACTACATCGTTTTCTTCCATTTTGTCAGGAGGTAGAGTATATGACCTAGAGCTACCCAAGGATTTCAAGGTTGAACCATACAGTGTTTTTTGGGTAAACCGAAATGGAAAGTTGCAGAGTTTTTCAAACATCAGACAGTTAAAAAGAATTTATCGCGATAAAAAGAAGATTATTGACAATTATCTAAAAGAGAACGATGTGAAAATCACCGACGAGAAAAGCGTGAGGGATACCATTGTCTTTATGGAAAACAATGGATGATTGTATAAATCATATATAATGAATTAGCCTATCTATTCTTCCTCTTCGCCTCGCCTGGCACGCTGGGAACGACGATACCCTTCCCGGCTGTTGCGCTTGTAATGGTCGCTCTCGTGAACCCGCTTTTCGCGTGGTGCGCTTCTCTTGGGTCGCTCTTCCCGCTTACCGGCAAAAATCTCGTACTCACGCATCTCGCACTCCAGCGCCCCGTTATAGAGGAAGAAGCGCTTGGAATGACGAAGACCAATCGCGTCAAACGACTCTTTCCGGTAGCTAAGCACGTAGGCGCGGTATCCCACGAAAACATGCTTCAACCGCTCACCGATCATGTCGTAGAGACTGTCCAGCTCCTCCACCTTCATCCGTTCACCGTATGGGGGATTGGTGATGATCACACCCGTGGGCGCCGGTGCCTTGTCGTACCGCTGCATAGGCTTCACGCTTAGCTCGATGTACTTTTTCAGCCCCGCGTTCTTGATATTCTTTTCGGCCGTGACAATCGCCCGGCGTGAAATATCAGAACCGATGATGGGGTGCTTGAGTTCACGTGCACCCGAATCGTCGTTGTAGATGGCACTGAAAAGCTCCTGATCGAAGTCGCCCCACTTCTCGAACGCGAAATGCTGCCGATGAATACCAGGAGGTATGCCCAAGCCAATCATGGCCGCCTCGATTAACAACGTACCCGACCCGCACATGGGGTCGATGAAGGGTGTGTCGCCCCTCCAACCCGACTTCAAGATCATCCCCGCCGCCAGCACCTCATTGAGGGGAGCCTCTGTTTGGCCAACCCGGTATCCCCGCTTATGGAGCGATTCCCCCGAACTGTCCAAGGAGAGCGAGCAACGGTTATGCGCGATATGCACGTGCAACGCTATATCGGGGTTTGTAATACTCACCGACGGGCGCTTCCCATACCGCTCGAAGAACCAGTCGACAATGGCATCCTTCACCCGGTAGGTAACAAATTTCGAGTGAGTAAAGATGCGCGAAAAGACCACCGAGTCAATCGAAAACGTGGTGTCAAGAGAGAGCCACTCCTCCCAGTTCAACCCTTTAATCGCTTCGTACACCTCATCAGCGCTGTTGGCCTTGAAGTTATAAATCGGTTTGAGAATGCGCAGCGCCGTTCGGCAGTGCAGGTTAGCCTTATACATCAACGCCTTATCGCCGGTGAACGACACCATGCGCGTACCGATCTCCACATCTTCCGCCCCCAAGGCTACCAATTCCTCAGCCAGTACATCCTCCAGCTCCGCTAGGGTCTTGGCAATCATTGGGAAACGCTCACCTGTGGCTACCCGTTGATTAAATGGTTCACTCGCCTTTTCGTCCCTGTTAACACTCATGGGCACCTCTTGCTCAGTTGACTTTTTTAAACGTTCGCTTTCCATTACTCTCTTTTCTCCTATTTAATCTCTTTTTCTTGATAATTATAACCTCTATTTCAGCATGTTGTTTACTGTTTCTGCCAGTCGAGTCTGAAAGTGATGAAACAGTTACATGCGAAAGCTGAGTAAGTTACAAATTTACCTTTACTTTCCGTGCTTTCGACTCGTTCCAGAAGGCATCCAACGCGGTAACCACGTAGGTGTACCGGTTCGCGCCCCCCTCGTACGGCAACGTGAAGAAGTTATCCGGGGTGATGCCCATTATATTCTCCGCCCGGTTGACGTTTACCTTCTCCCCTTTCCGGAATCGGTACACCACGAACCGCTGCGCCACCTCCGGATTGGAAGGGTTCCTCTCGTGATCCCACGTGAGGAAATGCATATCCTCGGTGAACACCTCGTTAAGATTCTGTACCTTGTTAGGGCGACTGTCATGCATATGGGTATACGCGGGAATCAAGGAGGGTGCCTTGTGGAGCTTGCCCCTCATCACGTCAGCCACCCCCTCGAAGTTGTCCAGCACCTGGTAGCCGTACCAGTAGCAATTCCCGTGCACAAACGACATCTCGCGTGTCTGCCGGATTTTCACCTCCAACTCGTTTTTGTCGATGCTTCGTTTGAGGTCCTGCCCGATATACAAGGGTTGCTTGAAATTGTGTTCATTCCACCAATGCAGCAGGGTGGTGTAATCGGCCGCGGCATGCCCCCTCTCCCAATAGAGCTGCGGCAAGGTGTAGTCAATCCACCCCTTCTCCACCCAAAGCTTAATGTCGGCATAGAGGTCATCGTAGTTCTGCAACCCGTTGGTTTCGCTCCCGTCGGGGTCGCTACTCCTGTTCCGGTAAATGCCGAAGGGACTAATCCCGAAGCGCACCCACGGCTTGATGGAGGCGATGGTCAGTTTCAGTTGCTGTATCAGGCGATTCACGTTGTCACGCCGCCAATCGCCCCGCTGGGAGGGAGTGAAGCCTTGAGAGGCCGCGTACCGCTTAAAGCTCTCATCGTCGGGGAACGATTGCCCCGCGATTGGGTAAGGGTAGAAGTAATCGTCCATATGAATTGCATCCACGTCGTAGCGTGTCACGATATCTCGGACGACTTCACAAATAAACGTCCGGTTTTCCGGCAAGCCGGGATCAAAGAAGAGCTGGGTCCCGTACTGCACGAACCGCTCGGGGTGCTCCCAGTATATATGCTCAGGTGCCAACTCGTTGTCCACGTGGGTCTTGATCCGGTATGGATTCAACCAGGCGTGGAGCTCCATGCCCCGCTTGTGGCACTCCTTGATGATGAAAGCGAGGGGGTCGAAGTCGGGATCGTCCGGAGCCACCCCTTGCGTCCCGGTGAGAAACCGACTCCATGGCTCAAGCCTGGAACGGTAAAAAGCATCGGCTTCAGGGCGAACCTGGAAAATCACGGCATTGATACCTGCCTCGTCGAATTTCCGGACCATCTCGGTCAGGTAATGCCTCATCGCGGCGCTGTTCATCTGGCGGTAACGGAACTGACCGACCGTCTGCACCCAGGCACCCCGGAACTCCCGCTTGGGGGTCGGGTCGGCCACGCGGGTCAAAGAGCGTTTAGAGGTACCACAGGCTGTCACCAAGGTAATAAAAGCCATGAAAAAGAGGACCCCTAACGAACGGTTCATGGAACGAATGGTCATGATATAAACTTGTTATGTATTGAACGGCAAAGATACGCATAAAATCCTTACCTTCGCGGGTTAGAGCATAAGTAAACATGAGCAACCACAAGCAAATCGAGATAAAGGGAGCCCGCGTCAACAACCTAAAGAGCATCGACGTGATTATCCCGCGCAACACGTTCACGGTTATCACCGGTCTCTCAGGCTCCGGGAAATCGTCCCTGGCGTTCGACACCCTCTACGCCGAGGGGCAACGACGGTACGTGGAGAGCCTTTCGGCCTACGCCCGCCAGTTCTTAGGGCGGATGAACAAGCCAGAATGCGATTCCATCAAGGGGATCCCCCCCGCTATCGCCATCGAGCAACGGGTAAACACCCGCAACCCCCGCTCAACGGTGGGTACCTCCACCGAGATATACGAGTACATGCGGCTCCTGTACGCCCGCGTGGGGAAGACCATCTCGCCCATCTCGGGTGAAAAGGTGAAGCGACACTACGTGCACGACGTGGTGGAGAAGATGCAGGAGTACCGCGAAGGTACCCGCCTGGCCGTGTTAGCCCGCGTTCAGCTTCGGAACGGACGAACCGCCAGTGAGCAGCTCGAGATACTAATGAAGGAGGGATTCACAAGGGTGGACGTGGGTGAACAGTTCTACCGAATCGAGGAGTTGCTGGAGCAGAAATCGCTGCCCCCCGCCAATGAGATGCTGCTGGTAATCGACCGTCTCTCCTGCTCGTCAGACAAGGCAACAATCAACAGGTTGTCAGACTCGGTGGAAACCGCCTTTCTGGAAGGGAACGGTGAGTGCATTGTCCGCTTTTGGGGAAGCGAGGGAGTCGATACGTTCTCGTTCTCCAACCGGTTCGAGGCAGACGGGATAACCTTCGAGGAGCCAACCGAGCTGATGTTCAACTTCAACAGCCCAGCCGGTGCCTGCCCCAAGTGCGAGGGGTTTGGCAAGATCGTGGGAATCGATGAGAACTTAGTGATCCCCGATAAAAGCCTCTCAGTGCAAGAGGAGTGCGTGCAGTGCTGGAAAGGGGAGAAGATGAGCGAGTGGCGGCGCGAGTTCGTGAGGAACGCGTACAAGGTGGACTTCCCGGTGCACCGTGCGTACCACGACCTATCGGAGGAGGAGCGGGAGCTCTTGTGGAACGGTCGCCGTGACCTGGGGATCTATGGCATCAACGACTTCTTCGAGATGGTGGAGCGCAACCTGTACAAGATCCAGTACCGGGTAATGCTGGCCCGCTTTCGGGGGAAGACCGAGTGCACGCTTTGTAAAGGAACGCGGCTCAAGCGGGAGGCGCAATACGTGAAAGTGGGCGGGAAGTCGATCACCGAGTTGGTGACGATGCCCGTCAGCGAGCTAGTAACCTTCTTCAACCAACTTCAACTAAACGAGACTGACGCGACCATCGCGGAACGAATCCTTACCGAGATACGGAACCGACTCGGGTTCCTGATGGAGGTGGGACTGGGGTACCTCACCCTCAACCGCCTCTCCAACACCCTGTCGGGTGGGGAAAGCCAGCGCATCAACCTCGTCTCCTCGCTCGGGAGCAGCCTGGTCGGCTCGCTCTACATCCTCGATGAACCCAGCATAGGCCTCCACTCGCGAGACATGCGACGACTTATCAAAGTACTAAAAGAACTGCAGCGAATTGGCAACACGGTGGTGGTGGTGGAGCATGACGAAGAGATCATCCGCTCGGCAGACTACATCATCGATATGGGTCCCCTCGCCGGGCGACTGGGTGGCGAGGTGATCTACCAAGGTAAGGTGGCGGAACTGGAGAAGAAGAGCGACAGCTTCACGGTGAAGTACCTCACCGGCGAAGAGCAAATCGAGGTGCCTACCACCCGCCGCAAATGGAACAACTTCATCGAAGTAAAAGGAGCAAGGCAAAACAACCTGAAGAACATCAACGTCCAGTTCCCACTGCACGTGATGACGGTGGTGACCGGCGTGAGCGGGTCGGGAAAGTCGTCGCTCGTGAACGATGTGCTGTTCAACGCACTACAGCACAGGTACAAGGAGAAACCACTGGAACGGACCGAGTTCAACGGCATCGGGGGGGACATCAAGCTGATGAGCGACGTGGAGTACGTGGACCAGAACCCGATTGGGAAATCGTCGCGCTCCAACCCGGTCACCTACCTGAAGGCGTTCGACGAGATACGGAAGCTCTTCGCGGCCCAGCCATTAGCAAAGCAAATGGGCTTCACCCCGGCCTACTTCTCGTTTAACGTGGAGGGAGGCCGATGCGACGAGTGCAAGGGAGAAGGCACCATTACCGTGGAGATGCAGTTCATGGCCGACATCCGGCTGGAGTGCGAATCGTGCCACGGGAAGCGCTTCTCACCCGAGGTGCTGGAGGTAGAATATAAGGGCGTATCCATTTACGACGTGCTGGAAATGACCGTTGATCAGGCAATCGAGTTCTTCGAGCTACAAAAGGGAACGATCGAAAAGAAAATCGCGAAAAAAATCCAACCTCTGCAGGACGTGGGGTTGGGCTACCTGAAGCTGGGGCAATCCTCTTCCACCCTCTCAGGTGGGGAGAACCAGCGGGTGAAGCTAGCCTTTTACCTGGGTGAGGAGAAAACCAAACCCACGCTGTTCATCTTCGACGAGCCGACTACCGGGCTACACTTTCACGATATAAAGACGCTGCTCAAAGCCTTTAACGCCCTTATCGAACGGGGTCACACCGTGATCATCATCGAGCACAACATGGAAGTGATCAAGTGTGCCGACCATATCATCGATTTAGGCCCCGAAGGTGGGAAGGAGGGAGGCTATATCGTCTGCGAGGGCACACCGGAGAAGGTCGCCCGATGCGACATATCCTATACCGGACATTTTTTAAAAGAGAAACTACAGCAATAGTTTGAACTTCGAACTCCCCTGTGTTTCTTTTCTTCCAACTGACTAAAAGAACAGTTATCCCGGATTCCAAGGCCCATATCCCGTATCCCTAAAACAGGTTCCTCCCGATCCAAAAGGCGAACACCAAAACCAGAACCGTGAGGGCCGACCAGCGCCCATAGAGGATTTTCTCGACCTTGGGGTGCCGTCGGCTCCCGCCGAAATATTGCAGGTAGATACCTACAAGTATATAGGGTATTGCCGGGACCATCAGGGCGTTGGAACGGAAGGCGGCCTTGAAATCGAAATGCAACAGACTGTGGATGGCTCTCTGGGAACCGCAACCGGGACACTCGTAACCGGTAAGCAGCAGAAAAGGACACCGTGGGAAAATTGGCTGCTCGCCGGGATCCAGCGTGTAAAAAACAAAAAGCACCCCCACCGCCACTATGGCGATTGCGATACCTAAGCCAATTTTAGCTCCTCTCCCCACTCTGATCGTTACGACTTCAGACTGCACGTATTCACACGACAACCGATTCACATTATTAGAACCTCGCTTGAGAACCAGAAAGGTTAGAAGTTGTAGCCGCTGGCGCTTTCCTCGATAAGCTCCTGCAGCCCCTCAAGGTTACCCGTAAGGTATAATGACAGGCTAACCGCGATGTATACCACACCCACTACAACCGCGATCAGTGTCCAAATCTTGGCCCTTTTCGCGGCACGCTCCGCCTCTTCGTATTGGCCTTTATAGTAGAGTGAATCCACTTTCGCCGCGTAAATGATACCCACGACACCAAAAACGAGGCAGCATAAGATCGTGGCCACGATCGATTGCCATAACCAGTTGTTAGGTTTCAAGGGAGGAATATCGTCAGACGTATCCCTAACAGGAGGAGCCTGCCACCCGCCCAGACCATCTACCGGGGGTACCGGGGGAGGAGTAAAGTTATTATCTTCCATCTCGTTTAATTGTTAATATTAAATATCTATTAGGTCGTTCACCTCATAGAGGCTAAAGCCAAACAAGAGGGCGATGGTGACGAAGATAATGATCATCAGCGCTACCCATGCGATGGCAATCCATAGGGCAATACGGGTCCACCTTCCGGCCGAACGGGATGATTCCGCCGATGCCTGGTAGTCACCCCGGTTGTAGAACGACTCTACCTGCGCCGCGTAGATAATGCCAATAATACCGAGAAGACTCAGGAAGCTGCCGCATAAGAAAAAGGGCACAAGTGTGACCAATATCGATTCCAACAACCATGTTCTTGGCTTGGTGGGTTGAACATGCGGCTCTTGACCAAAAGCGTATGTCTGATCCGGCTGAGACCACGTGGAACGTGGTGGCTCGGGTTGTGGCGGATTATAAGTCCCCGAAAAAAGAAAGCCTAACTCGTCGACCTTCTCGGCCCTTTGCCACTGCTCCATACCTTGCGTCCATACCAGCGTGTCGCGCCTTACACCCTCTTCCCTTAGCTCCATAGGCGTGAAGGTACCTTTCTGTTTCCCTTCCGCATCGATGTAAAAATAACGATTCATACTGTAAAGGGTTAATTTGCACTTTTCAGATTAGTTATTCCGTTTCTGTCACTAATTTGGTTTCGATTAACCATTCCGTTCTATTCGCAACACATTTCTGGTTAGTTGTATTCTTCCGGATTCACGCGCAACGAATGAATGGTCCGATTCTCTTCACTCATATACATGTATTCGACCACCACGTTGTTCTCCTTGAAAACCCTTAACCGCGGGTTGGTCTCGTACTCGCTCTGTATGGTTTCCCGAAGCAAGGGCAGCCCACTTAGTACCAACGAATCTGGGTTATCGGTATTCAGCACCGTATAACGGTATTGAAAAACATTGTCCTCCAAAACCGAGGCGCCATCAAAACGGATGTAAGGGTTCATCATCACGGGTGTCGACTCGTTGAGCTCCAATGCCATTCTATTTAACTGCCTGTTTAAAGCCTTTCCTCCAGGCTTACACTGTAAAAGTAATAACAGGGAGAGGCTAATCAAAAGTATATGTGCCGTTTTCCGCATCTCTTCTCGTTAGTTGGTAACAAAAATAAGAAAGTTTACTCATGCATGGAAATAAAACATATAAAATGAGGAGTGAACAAGAAAAAATTTAGCGGCATGTCGTCACGACATACCGCTAAACATGTTAACCTTAAATCTAATACTATTATGAAAAAACCACGTTGCAAATATATAAAAGAAATAAATATTCACCAAATTTTTTTCACGAAAAATCAAAAATAATTACAGGACCGCGTGAATAAACACTTTCCTTTCGCTTTTTTTCTGGGCGAAAGGGCCAAAATCACCCGTTTTCGTTAATTATAAGAAAAACAAAGGGCACCAAAAACAAAAAAGTAGTTTCAGCCACCTATTCACATTTTTTCAATATTATATCGAAATAGTTCCATACACCGAAACTTCAAAATAAATAATCATGTAAAAATGGGGAGATTGTTGCCGATTAAGGCTAAATTTGCAGTGTGAAAGCTTTTGCTACTTATAAGCAAGCTCACCTCAAAGAACGACAATCAAGACAATGACAGACACTATCAAGCACGAATGTGGCATCGCGGTAATCCGTCTCCTGAAGCCCCTTGAATATTACCACCATAAGTACGGAACCTGGCAATACGGTTTGGACAAGCTCTACTTGCTTATGGAGAAACAACATAACCGGGGACAAGAGGGCGCAGGCCTTGGGGCCGTAAAACTGGAGGCTGCCCCGGGTAACGAATATATCTTTCGTGAGAGGGCGGTAGGCTCGCGTGCGATCACCCGTATATTCTCTAACGTCCACGCCACATTCCAACGTTTCACCCCGGAGCAGTTGAACAACACCCAGTTCGTAAAATCATCCGTCCCCTACGCCGCGGAACTCTTCATGGGACACCTCCGCTATAGTACCACGGGTAAAACCGGGCTGACCTACGTACATCCACTGTTAAGACGCAATAATTGGCCTTCCAGGAGCCTGGCGCTAGCGGGTAACTTCAGCATGACCAACGTGGACGAGATGTTCCAACAGCTTTTAGAAGAAGGGCAACATCCCCGCGATTATGCTGACACATTCACCATGCTTGAATCGATGGGCCATTATCTTGACCGGGAGGTACAGTACCAGTATGATAACCTGGAAAAAGAGGGCCTATGCGGTCAAGAAATAAGCCACAAGATCGAGGAGAGGCTGGATATACCCTTCCTCTTGAGGCGGGCTTCCAAAAACTGGGATGGCGGATACACGCTCTGCGGACTAATTGGCAGTGGTGATGCTTTCGCTTTCCGCGACCCGTGGGGTATTCGCACCGCTTTCTACTACCACGACGATGAAGTGGCGGTGGTAGCATCGGAACGTCCCGTGATTCAAACCGCGTTCAACTTGAAGAAAGACGATATCCACGAACTGCAACCGGGCGAAGCGCTAGTGGTGAAACGGAGCGGGAAGATCAGCCTGCACCAAATCCTGGATAGGAAGGAGAAAGTCACCCCCTGCTCGTTCGAGCGAATCTACTTTTCACGGGGGTCGGACTACGATATTTACAGGGAACGTAAAAAGCTAGGCGAACTACTCGTCCCAAAAATCATTGAAGCAATCAACGACGATTTTGAGAACACCGTTTTCTCGTTTATCCCCAACACGGCCGAGGTGGCCTACTTCGGGATGTTGCAAGGACTGGAGGATTACTTTAACCACCAAAAGGCAGTAACTATCTTGGAAAAAGGGGCCTCGCTGACCCGGGAGGAGGTTGATAAGATTCTCTCTAGGCGAGTGCGCTCTGAGAAGGTGGCCATAAAAGACATCAAACTGCGCACCTTTATCGAGCAAGGGAAAACCCGGAACGACCTGGCTGCACACGTGTACGACGTAACCTACGGCTCGTTAAGGAGAGGGAAAGACAACCTGGTGATTATCGATGATAGCGTGGTGCGGGGTACAACCCTTCGGCAGAGCATCCTCAAGATACTTGACCGGCTCGACCCGAAACAGATCGTCATCGTATCCTCTTCACCCCAAATTCGTTATCCGGATTGCTACGGGACCGACATGTCGCGCATGGGCGAGTTCATCGCCTTCAGGGCAGCTATCGAGCTGCTGAAAGAGCGGGGGATGCAGCAGGTGATTGATGAGACCTACAAGAAATCGGTCGCACAACGACACAAGAGGAAAGAGGAGATCGTGAACTACGTGAAAGATATCTATGCACCCTTTACCGAAGAGGAGATATCAAACAAAATCGCGCTCATGCTTACCTCTAATTCCATCAACGCAAAAGTTACCATGGTGTTCCAGAGTATCGAAGACCTGCATAAGGCCTGTCCCAATCACCCGGGGGACTGGTACTTTTCGGGCGACTACCCCACACCAGGGGGCAACCGGGTGGTTAACAATGCCTTTATTAACTGGATGGAGGGAGTGGAAAACAAGCCCTACCAGTTTTCACTCGATTTTTCAATCGATGAATAATTACAGTCAACTCTTGACAGGTGACCGATAACAAAAGGATTGCAACTTGCCGATTAATGATGAAAAATAACGATTAGCAATAAACGATAGATGACGAACAACCGATGATTGAACGCTTAATCATTTTAGAAAACGTGGACCCCGTGGTCTTCTTCGGGGTCAACAACAGCAATATACAGCTGCTTAAAACCTTGTACCCCAAGCTTAGGATTGTGGCCCGGGGCAACGTGATCAAGGTGATCGGGGAAGAAGAGGAGCTGGAGGCGTTCGAAGAGGCGATCCATGAACTGGAGAAATTCAGCATCGAGATGAACATCCTGAAAGAGGAGGACATTATCGATATCGTGAAAGGAAAAGCACCCGCCGTGGTAAAGGTAGATAACCTCATTATTCACGGGATGAGCGGCAAGCCCATACTGGCACGAACCCCCAACCAAAAAAGGCTGGTGGAGGAGTTTGACAAGAACGATATGGTATTCGCCATAGGCCCGGCGGGATCGGGTAAAACCTACACAGCCATCGCACTGGCTGTTAGGGCCCTTAAACGAAAGAGCATCCGCAAGATCATCCTGAGTCGCCCTGCTGTAGAGGCGGGCGAGAAGCTGGGGTTCCTCCCCGGGGATATGAGGGAGAAAATCGATCCCTACCTGCAGCCGCTCTACGATGCGCTGGAGGATATGATTCCCCCTATAAAGCTAAAGGAGTACCTCGAGAACAACGTGATCCAGATTGCACCGCTCGCATTTATGCGGGGACGCACCCTAAACGACGCGGTCATCATCCTGGACGAGGCGCAGAACACCACCAAGCCGCAAATAAAAATGTTCCTCACACGGCTGGGACTGAACGGGAAGATGATCATCACGGGTGACATCACGCAGATCGACCTCCCCCTGTCGCAACAGTCGGGACTGATCCACGCGATGAGGGTATTGCGGGGCATCAAGGGCATCTCCACGGTCGAGTTTAACAAGAAAGATATCGTTCGACACAAGCTGGTACAACGCATCGTGGAGGCGTACGAGAAAAGTGAACAGGCAGAGAACGAAAAAACAGGTAAACAATAACAACAATAATAGCTCAATCCTATGAACACATTATTAAAAACCAATTATAACTTTCCCGGTCAAACCGATGTGTACCACGGGAAGGTACGCGATGTCTACAGCATTGGCAACGACACGCTGGTGATGATCGCAACCGACCGTATCTCGGCGTTCGACGTGGTACTGCCGAAAGGGATACCTTACAAGGGACAGGTATTGAACCAGATAGCCTCGAAGTTCCTGGACGCCACCGCCGACATCGTCCCCAACTGGAAACAGGCATCACCCGACCCGATGGTTACCGTGGGTACCCGCTGCGAACCGTTTAAAGTGGAGATGGTGATTCGCGGGTATATAACCGGTAGCGCATGGCGTGAATACAAAAGCGGTGCCCGCATTCTTTGCGGTCTCCCCTTGCCTGATGGAATGCGGGAGAACCAAAAGTTCGACACGCCGCTCATCACACCCACCACCAAAGCTGATGAGGGGCACGATGAAAATATCTCGCGCGAAGAGATCATCGGGCAGGGGTTGGTGTCAGAGGAGGATTACAAACAGCTGGAGAAATATACGTACGCCCTTTTTCAACGCGGAACTAAGATGGCTGCCAAGAAAGGACTGATATTGGTAGATACCAAATACGAATTCGGCAAAAAAGATGGGATTATCTACCTGATTGACGAAATCCACACCCCCGACTCCTCCCGCTACTTCTACAGTGAAGGCTACCAGGAACGCTTCGAGAAGGGTGAGGAACAAAAGCAACTCTCAAAAGAGTTCGTCCGCAAGTGGCTGATAGAGAACGGATTTCAAGGCAAGGAGGGACAGCAAGTTCCCGAAATGACGGACGACTATTGCAACAGCGTATCGGAGCGCTATATCGAACTGTACGAAAAGATCGTGGGCGAACCGTTCGTGAAAGCCGAAGCGAAAGAGTTGGAAGCGCGAATTGAACGAAATGTAAAGAAGTATTTGCAAACCAGTTGTTAGCTTTTAGCTGTTGGCTATTAGCTTTTAGCACTTAACTGTTAGCCTTTGTAGAAAAACACCACGTGATTTTAGGTGACAATGTGTGCTCTTGGATTGAAAAAGTAAAAATAAAATTGAATTTAAATAATTCATTATGAATTACTCAATTGATCTGCTTTCATTTCGGACAAAGTCAAAATTTGTTTTGGTTTTGGGTATATTGTTAGTGCTGGTGGCGATTGGCTGGTTTATTGCCATATGGGTGCGTAAAGGTTCAGCATCCCTTTTCGACTGGCTTTTCTTCATACTCTTGCTATTGAACGGCCTATTTCAAATAAGTCAAGGGTTAGGCAACCCCATCGAGAGACTGTTTGGCAAGGCATTTGTCAGGATAAACAGTCAGGCAATAAGCATCAAGACCGGGGTGTTTGATAAAAAACAAACGGTTAAGTGGTCGGAAATTCATTCCATCAACTACAAACCGAATAGCTTTATCATTACTAAAAAAGATAGCTCAACTTGTAGGTTGTCCATGTCAAAGCTTGGGTATTCACTGATTAAAGAGATTAAAAATGTAGTGAGTAACATTGCCAACGACAAGAATATCCCAACAAACCTTGAGAGCTAATCCTTTGAGTGATTTAATTGCAAACAGCACACTATATTGATGATTATGGAGTTGGAATGTAGACACGCGGGTTTGGGAAAATTTTCATGAACAATTTTACAACAGAGGATTAAACAATGAGTTATAAGGTAGAGAGGGTCAACCCGTACGACCCGGAACGACCCAAACAGGAGCAGGTGAGCGAGCTGTTCAACGAGATCGCACCGGTGTACGATCGGATGAACGGGGTCCTCTCGCTGGGCATCGACGCGTACTGGCGGTGGGAAGCGTTGCGCTCGTTAAGGGGGTACCGACCGGAGAAGGTGTTGGACCTGGCCACCGGCACGGGGGACCTGGCCATTGAGGCCTACCGGATGCTACGACCCAAACAGATTATCGCCGCCGATATCGCCGAGGAGATGATGGAGGTAGGGAGAAAGAAAGTACGTGCCAAGAGACTGGAGCAGGTAATCTCTTTCGAGCGCCAGGCAAGCGAGTCGATGAGCTTCCCAGATAACACGTTCCACGCGGTGATCTCGTCGTTCGGAGTGCGCAACTTCCAATCTATCGACCAGAGCTTCCAAGAGGTGCTACGGGTATTGAAGCCAGGCGGTGCGTTCCTTTTCCTGGAACTCTCCACACCGGAACAGTCCCCAGCGAAGGAACTTTACGCGCTTTACAGCAAGCATGTTATGCCGGTCATGGCTGCCCTCTTCACCAAAAACGAAAAGGAGTACGCCTACCTGCCCAACTCCGTGGCCCTGTTCCCTCAAGGCAGAGAGATGATGGCTATCCTGAACAAGAACGGGTTCCGTTCGATTCGACTAAGGCGCTTCACCCTCGGGATCGCCACCATGTACCTGGCAGAAAAGTAGGGTTTGAAAACGGTGGAGATGAAGATGAAGATGAAGCAGATGCTATACTACATGTACTTGACAGGAAAATAGAGATTGAAATCGATAACATGGAGATTTACGGACTTATCGGCTATCCCTTGGAACACTCCTTCTCATCGAAATTCTTCAACCTGAAGTTCCAACGGGAAGGGATTCACGCGGAGTACCTCAACTTCGAAATAGAGGAGGTAAGAGAGGTGCGCCGGGTGGTGCTCACTAACCCGAACCTTAAGGGACTCAACGTAACAATCCCGCACAAAGAGGCTATCCTCTCCTTTCTTGATGAAGTAACACCCGAGGTAAAAGCAATCGGTGCCGTGAACGCGATACGGGTGGATCGGTTGCCCAATGATTTACACGACTACAGGCTCGTGGGGCATAATACCGACTACATAGGTTTTAAAGAGTCAATCGCACCACTGATTAACCCGATAAAACACCGCAACGCCTTGATATTAGGTACAGGGGGCGCCTCCAAGGCGGTGACGTGCGCCTTGACAGATATGGGCATCGGGTGGAAACTGGTCTCACGTAACCCGGCAAAAAAACAATTGGGCTACGATGAGCTATCACCAGAGGTTCTCAAGAGGTATACCGCAATTATCAACGCGACCCCCGTGGGTACCTTCCCGAACGTGGAGCAATGCCCGCCCATCCCGTACAATTTCCTCACACCCGAGCACCTGTTGTACGACCTGGTGTACAACCCAAAGGAGACACTGTTCCTAAAAAAGGGTAAGGAGCGAGGGACCTCCGTCAAAAATGGAGAGGAGATGCTGGAGCGCCAAGCGCTAGCGGCGTGGGATTTTTGGAACGGGTAAGAAAGCCATATAATAACGAACTCAATTTGACACGTTCGCCACCGCACCAGGTAGCCTTGGATGTAAAAAACAATTTAATAACGAACTCTATGAATGAATTCCCCTTGCACGAAACCGTTACTCGACTACAAAAGGTTCAGCGAACCCTTGCGATGAGGCAAGCGGACGCCTGCATCATCACCTCGGCAGTCAACCAGTATTACCTCACCGGAGTTATTTTTGATGGCTACCTCTACATCCTCCCGGAGGGTGACCCCCTCTTTTTCGTCAAGAGACCGGTAAATTTCCTGGATGAACAAGACAACGGGGGAAACCAAAACAAATGGGCCGAACAGGCAAAACCAGGAGGACAAGGTGAGCAGGTCTACAAGGAGAGGCCGGCTAGGCGGGGCAGACCAATCCGCAAGCCAGAACAGATCCCCGATCTGCTGCGCAAGTTGGGCTTACCTCAACCCAAGCGGGTACTTATCGAGGCCGACCAAATGAGCTTTAGCACAGCCACCCGCCTACAAGCAGCGCTGGACATGCCGGAAATAGGGAACATATCGGGAGAGATGCGGAGGATACGTTCGATTAAATCGGAGTACGAGCTGGAACAGATGCGTGCAAGCGCCCGCGTACACACTAAGGTGTACGAGACCATCCCCTCACTTTATCGAAAGGGGATGACCGACCTGGAGCTGCAGGTGGAGGTAGAACAGCAAATGCGCCTCCATGGATCGGTAGGTATCTTTCGCTCGTTCGGTGAGAACATGGATATATTCATGGGGAGCATGCTCACGGGAGACAACGCCCAAGTGCCCTCCCCCTACGATTACGCGCTCGGAGGTGCCGGTATATCACCCCTTCTACCGATTGGCGCCAACGGCACGGTACTGAAACCTGGCACCACGTTGATGGTGGATATGGCGGGCAACTACGGTCCCTACATGGACGATATGTCCCGCACCTTCGTGATTGAACAAGCTCCTAACCTGGCCTACCGGGCACACCGGGTCTCTATGGAGATACACCAGGCAATCATCGAAAATGGCAAGGTCGGCACCCCATGTTCCGACCTTTACCACCTGGCCGAAGAGATGGTAAAGGAAAACGGGTTATCGCCCTACTTCATGGGTACCGTCCAGCAAGCCAGGTTTATCGGCCATGGCGTGGGATTGGAGATCAACGAGCCGCCCGTGCTCTCCCCCCGCTCCAGAGATCTGCTCGAAGCGGGCATGGCCATCGCGCTGGAACCCAAGTTCGTTCTCCCAGGTATCGGTGCTGTTGGTATCGAAAACACCTATATCGTGCAGGAAGGTAAACAGGAAAGCAGATGGGGAAATGAACGAAAAGGTGAACGGGAAAACGATCAAGATGGAAAACAGACAAGCTGGCTGGAAAACATCACCCTATTTCCTGAGGAGATGGTGATATTATCGTGATGTTCACAAATAAGTTAAGGTTTCCTCCCATAAAAGTTGTTCAGATACCTTAAAACACACTACGGGAAAAAAGGAATAGGAGCCTAACATTTATCGTCCCGGAACAACGTTTTTTGAGGGCAAACATTCGGGATGTTAAACAATATTTACAACCCAAGCGCTTTTCTTTGTATTATTGGCAGCGTGGACTGTTATCATGGTGAAAATGTACCTTACACACCCAAACATCTATTTTAACGTGAAATGGTATCGAGAAGAAAATTCATAAAAACCGGTATTGGGACGTTGGGCAGCATTTCATTTCTACATGGAGGGTGCGTGCGAACGGGAAACAAATCCAACGAACAAATTTCCCCTACCTCTCCCCTTAATGCTATCAAAGGAAATATTACAGTCACCAACGTTGGCCTTCAATTTGAACGTGAACCCCTTCTAAGTCCTTTTGGCTTCAAAGGAGGCTACCTCACCGAGTTATGGCAGGCCATAAGCTTCCTTGAAAGTGATAATGGGCAACATGCTATTGGCCTAGGGACGCAAAGCGTACTATGGTCTGACGATACTGTTTTCTCCACCAGCTCGGAAGTAGGGGGAAATACCTACATGCTTGCTTTAACCGAGTACGCGCTCCGGCTGCTTAAAAACAACTCTTTCAACTCCCCCATGGACTTAATTGATCCATTGTGCGAGGAGGTATTCGAGTACGGGAAAACGATCACGTCCAACCCGAATCTTCGCAAAACGTTCGCTTTAAACGCGCTGGTACCTATCGATAATGCCCTTTGGCTACTCTACGCGAAAGAGAGAGGGATTACTAATTTCGATGACCTGATCCCGCCGGAATACCAATCCGCTTTCTCGACGAAACATGAGAAGCTTGCAGCGATTCCCCTGATTTCGTACAACGTGACTCCCGAAGAGCTGAGAAAGGAGGTGGAAATGGGCTATTTCTTTATGAAGGTGAAGATCGGGCAACCGGGTACCCAGGAGGAGATGCTAGAAAAAGATAAGATACGCCTCACCGAAATTCACGAGGTACTGAAGGATTTCTCAACCCCCTACACGGAAAACGGGAAGTTACCCTACTATTTTGACGCGAATGGAAGATACGAGACGAAAGATTCATTTTACCGGTTTTTAGAACACGCTGAAAAGATGGGCGCGTTGGAACAAATAGTGATGATTGAAGAACCTTTCTCCGAGGATTTGAAAATAGATGTATCGGATATTCCGGTTCGCTTGGCGGTAGATGAAAGCGCACATACGGATAAAGATATGATTGAACGTGCGAGCATGGGGTACAAGGCGGTGGCACTTAAACCCATAGCTAAAACCCTAAGCATGAGCATGAAGATAGCAAAGGTAGCAACGGAGAGAAATATTCCCTGTTTTTGTGCCGATTTAACGGTCAACCCCGTGCTGGTGGAGTGGAATAAAAACGTTGCCTCACGGCTCCCAGCCTTTCCCGGTTTAGACAACTTGGGGTTGATTGAGAGCAACGGGCACCAAAACTACGTGAACTGGAAGCAGATGCAACAAAGGTTTCCTCAACACGAAGCGCCCTGGGTAGAGGTAAAAGGCGGGTTTTACCAAGTTAACGAGGACTTTTTCAATACCGGGGGTGGGATTTTTGACCCCATCCCCTATTACGAGACGATGTTTCTTGAATAAGAAGTTGAAACATAAAAAGAGAAGAGTGGTATGAGACCGATAGGATAAAAGGTTCCATACACAATAGTAAAAACAATAGTAAAAGTAAAATAATCGTATGCAAACAAAAACAACACGAAGGGATTTCTTGAAGAAATCAAGCGCGGCGGTCGCCGGTTTATCGGTATCGGGACTAGGGAGTAGATCGGTAGCTGCACCAATTATGGACACAAAGAAGAAGATCATTGGCGCAAACGATAAAATACGCGTCGGCTTTATAGGGGTAGGTAACCGCGGAACACAACTCATGCACCTGTTCATGGAGCAACCCGATTGTGAAGTGACAGCCCTCTGTGATGTATATGAGCCCTACGTAACACGAGATTTCTCCGCGGTACACGAGCGCTACGTGAAAGATATGAAAGAAAAGATTCCCAGAATGGGTGAGAAGTTCCCTAACAAAGTGAAGACTTTCAAAGATTATCGACTGCTGTTGGAGGATAATGATATTGATGCGGTTTGTATAGGAACACCAGACCACTGGCACGCCCTACAAACCATTGACGCTATTGATGCGGGGAAGGATGTTTTCGTAGAAAAACCGCTATCGAAAACCATAGCGGAAGGCCGAAAGATGGTGGAAGCGGGGAATAGCAGCCGACAGGTAGTGGCCGTGGGATTGAATAGGCGCGGGGCAACAATTTTCCAGAAACTGGCAAAAGAGGTTCCGGCAGGTAAAATCGGCAAAGTAACTTTTGCAACCGCGTGTCACGTAGGCAATATGGCGCCGAATGGTATTGGAAAGCTGCAGCCTGAGACTCCTCCTGCCAATTTCGATTGGGATATGTGGCTCGGTCCAAGGGCATATAGACCTTACCAATACAACATCGCACCCTACATGTTCCGGTGGTGGGAAGATTACGCCAACCAAATTTCAAACAACGGGGTACACTACCTTGACCTGTTGCGGTGGCTACTGAACGAAGATGCTCCGGCAGTGATAAGTGCTCACGGGGGGAAATACGTGGTGGACGATGACCGCACTATCCCCGACACGATGCATGTCACCTATGAATTCAAATCGGGCGTGTTGGTCACGCTAACCATTTTGGAAGGTAGTAGCGGTAGCTTCATCCCGCACGGCTTTCTTGAGTTAAGGGGTACGAAAGGTACCCTGCATACCGGTGAGAACGATTACAAGATCACTCCCGCTATCCCCGGCCAATTTCAAACGTGGCAGCCGATGATAGAGGCTGAGAACTACACACTTAATACAAATGACACGCTCCTGATCGATGGAAGCTACAAGGATAGCGCGTTCAATTTGATCCGCAACTTCTTGGACTGCGTGAAATCGCGCGAGCAGCCGTGGGCTACGCTCGAGATCGGGCACCGTTCCACTACTATGGCGCATCTGGGTACGATTGCCCTGTTGACGGGTGAAAGGCTTGAGTGGGATGCGGTAAACGAACGATTTAAAAATTCAGAAACGGCGAACAAATACCTCTCTTACGAGTACAGGAAGCCGTGGAAATTGTAACCATCAAATCCATAAAACTCACAATGAAATGAAATGTAAAGGTGTCAAATCAACTTTTTGAAATGAGTTGCTTGCTTTCAAGACGAAATACTTGTAAGTCAAATTACAGCTTCTATTGACAGGGAAAACCTAAAGTAACCCGTTTTCACCAAACTGATATTTTTAAGGGTGTTACCCCTATGGTCGTCGCCATACCTTACCGCTAAAATATTCTCCCTATGGTTTGTTTATTAAACTTGATTCTATTAAACTTGTAGATTGCTTAACTGTAAAAATATTGCATTAGAATACCTGAAGCAGTAGCTAATAACCTGAAGTATCATTTAAAATAATCTAAGAATATGACAACCTATTCACGAAGAAATTTTCTGAAAACGGCAGCCGCGGGTGCCGTGGGATTGACTATCGTTCCCAACAACATCCTGGGTAAGTCATTCGGCCATATGGCTCCCAGCGACAAGTTGAACATCGCCGGTATCGGTGTAGGTGGAATGGGACGCCGCAACCTGGCCAACATGAAAACGGAAAACATCGTCGCGCTATGCGACGTAGACTGGAACTACGCAACGAAAACGTTCCAGGATTATCCCAACGCTGAGCGATTTAAGGACTGGAGGGAGATGTTCGACAAGATGGCCAAGAGCATCGATGCTATCGTGGTAGCCACACCCGACCACACCCACGCCGGAGTAGCGGCGCACGCCATCACCCTGGGCAAGCACGCTTACGTACAGAAGCCACTCACCCATAGCGTGTACGAGTCACGGTTGCTGACCAAGCTGGCCAAGAAGCACCGGGTAGCTACCCAGATGGGAAACCAAGGGAACTCCTTCGATTGGTGTCGCCAAGTCACCGAGTGGATTCATTCGGGTGTGATTGGTGACGTCTACGAGGTGCACTGCTGGACAGACCGGCCCATATGGCCACAAGGCCTGGCCGAGCCCAAGGGGGGCGTACCCATCCCCGCCACGCTCGATTGGGACCTGTTCATTGGGCCTGCGGAAAAGCGGCCTTACGACCCCGCCTATACACCTTGGAACTGGAGGGGATTCTGGGACTTCGGAACCGGTGCGCTGGGCGACATGGCCTGCCACATCATGGACCCACTCTACTGGGCGCTAGACCTGAAGTACCCTATTAGCGTGGAAGGCAGCTCCACACTCGCTAACCTCTACTCGCCGCCACAAGCCCAAAAGGTCACCTACAAGTTCCCGGCACGGCCACCCAAGGGGAAGGTGAACATGCCCGAGCTGATCGTCCACTGGTACGACGGTGGGCTGGTACCGGATCGCCCCGCTGAATTGAAAGATGGAGAGATGATGGGAGACGAGAACGGGGGAATTATCTTCATCGGAACCAAGGGGAAGATCATGACCGGGTGCTACGGGATGAACCCGACGCTTCTGCCGACCTCCCTAATGAGCGACTTCACCCAACCGGAACCGACGCTTCCCCGCGTGAAAGGGGGTAATGGGAATATCTGGGACACTGACGCCCATGAGCAGGACTGGATACGGGCGTGCAAGGAGTCGCCAGACAATAGGATGGAAGCCTCCTCCAACTTCCAGTTCTCGGGACCCTTCAACGAGATGGTGGTGATGGGCGTTTTGGCCACTCGCCTCTCGGGGTTGTACGGCTTGCACCGGGAACTGAAGTGGGACGGTGAGGAAATGCGGTTTACCAACATTTCACCGAACGATACCATCAAGATCGTGACGGTCGACGAGTACGCGGTAATAGATGGCGATCCCAAGTTCGACCGCCGCTTCGCCGAGTTCAACGCGTTGGAGATGGCTAACGAGTGGATCAAACATACCTACCGGAACGGATTCACGTTACCGCCAATGCCCGACAACGTGTAAGGTGGGCAAATGAAAATGAGAAACAAACCAAGCGATGCGTCCCCGAATTAATCGGGTACGCATCGCATTAAACAATCAATCGTATGAAACCGACATGATTAAAAGCGAGTTCCATATGATACCTTTTAATTATAAACGTTTTAATCACATGAAAATGAAATTTAACAAATGGTTACTGATTGCCCTTGTAGGCTCCCTATTCGCCTGCACCGGCACAAAGACGAAAACGGAAACAATAACGGAAACGAAAGCTGAACAACAGGGATGGAAGCTGTCGATGCAGTCCTACACCTTCCACCTGTTTAGCGTGGTGGAATCACTGGATAAAACCAAGGAACTGGGACTGCAATACATCGAGATATACCCCGGACAAAAAATGGGAGAGGGTTTCGGGGATGCCGTTTTTGGCTATGCCCTCACCAGTGAACAACGGCAACAGCTTAAGGAGTTGGCCAAATCGAAGGAGGTGAAAATCATCTCTTCCGGTGTCTGGACACCCGCCCGTGACGAGTGGGAACAGGTGTTCGCCTTTGCCAAAGAGATGGAGATGGAGTTCATCAGCGCCGAGCCTGCCCGGGAGGATTGGGACCTGGTGGAAGAGCTCGCGAAGCGAGAGGGGATAAAGGTGGCTTGTCACAACCACCCCAACGAAGCCTCCTACTGGAAGCCGGAGATCCTGCTGGAGTGCATCGGGGAAAGAAACCCCCTCTTAGGATCGAGCGCCGACGTGGGCCACTTCTTGCGGATGGGCATTGAGCCGATTCCTGCCTTGCAAGAGCTGGAGGGAAGACTGATTGCCTTGCACTTCAAAGACATCGCGCCCAAGGGCGATGAGGAGACGTTTGAAGACGTGATCTGGGGCACTGGCGTGCTCAACGTGAAGGGAATGCTGAAGGAGCTCAAGCGACAAGACTTCAAGGGTTTCTTCACGATCGAGTACGAGGCCGAATGGGACAATAACCTCCCACATATCAAAGAGTCCGTGGAGTACTTTAACCAAGTCGCGGAAGAGATATTGTAAGCCTACCAACATCCGCATGAAGTCTACCAACAAGCAACTTTTCCCGGTACTTTCCCGGGTGTTACTTCCGGCACTCCTCCTGGTGGTATCGTTGTCGCTTTTGCTCACGTGCAGCGAAAGCCGCGTAGACCCAAACTATGAATTCCCCGATCCCCCGAAAAAAAACAAAGAGAAGCCCCGGTACATCTGGATCGATGCTGCGGCCAATTTTCGGGACTTCGCCAATAGCCGGGAAAATATTGCCCGTGACCTCGCGCTAGCCAAGGATGTCGGTTTCACCGACATCGTAGTGGACGTACGTCCAATATCGGGCGACATCCTGTTTGCATCGTCCGTCGCGGGGGTCGAACAGGTTAAATGGGTAGGAGCTTGGGTGGACGGTGTCTACTCGAAGGTGGAACGCACCGCCACGTGGGACTACCTACAAGCCTTCATTGACGAGGGGCACAGGCTTGGGTTAAAGGTTCATGCCGGTTTTAACACCATGGTGGGTGGACATAGCAGCGGGCTTGGCAGCTCGGGAATACTGTACAGAGACCCGTCGAAAAAGGAGTGGGCTACCTGCGAAAACCTATCCACCGGTATCGTGAACACCATGGACAGAGGAGGAGGAACCAAGTTTTTCAACCCGGTAAAAGATGAGGTGCAAGGCTACCTGTGCGGCCTACTCAAAGACCTTGCCAAGTACGACCTGGATGGCATCGTGCTAGACCGAGGGCGATTCGGCGGCATCCAGTCCGATTTCTCCGACCTGACCAGGGAAAAATTCGAAGCCTACCTCGGGAACATAAAGCTGGCGAACTTCCCGGAAGAGGTGCTACCCCCTGGTGCTACCATGCAACAGGTGATGAGCATGGATACCTATCCCCCCTACTTCACGAAGTGGCTGGAGTTTAGGGCAAAAACGATGTACGACTTTATGAGAAAGGCACGTGATGCCGTTAAGGCTATAAACGCTGACATCAAGTTCGGCGCCTACGTAGGGGGATGGTACTCCACCTACTACGAAGTGGGGGTCAACTGGGCCAGCCCCAAGTACAACTCAAGCCTATACTACAACTGGGCCACCACGAAGTACATGGAGTATGGTTACGCGGAGTTGATGGACCAGATTCTTATTGGTGCCTACGCTTCCCCCCTGAGTGTGTATGGCTTTACCGAATGGACCATGCAGGGTTTCTGTAGGCTGGCAAAAGAGAAAATATGGGACAGCTGCCCTTTGGTGGTAGGTGGCCCTGATGTAGGAAACTGGGATCCCGACAACAAGGCAACGCCACAACAAGAAAACCAGGCGATCGTTAACTCGGTTAAGGCGTGTATGGACGAGTGCGACGGCTACTTCCTGTTCGATATGATCCACCTGAAGTTGGCCAACCAATGGCAACAGGTGAAGGAGGGAATACATTTAGCGATCGGTGGCAACAAGTAGTAATATTTAAGCAAGAACTTCATAGGTATTGAAAAGATGAACAGACGACGTTTTTTCACCTGTGTCGCCCTGATGGGCGGCACCGCGGCTGCACGGGGACACATTAGGCAACCCCTGTTTAGTGGGCAGCCGCTCTCTAACGGACAAGCACTGTCCAGTGTGCAGCCCCTGTACAATGAGCGACCCGGAGAGCGGGGCAACTTTAAGGCGCGTGAATTGAAAGCTGATGTGGTTATCATCGGTGGCGGCATGGGAGGCTGTGCCGCTGCGCTCGCGTGTTGCCGAAATGGCCTGAGCGTGATCATGACCGAGGAGACCGACTGGATTGGGGGACAACTCTCCCAGCAGGGAGTGCCGCCCGATGAACACCAGTGGATTGAGACGCACGGGGCACCCCGGTCTTACCGTGACTACCGGAATAGGGTACGCGATTACTACCGCCGCAACTACCCGATGACCGACGATGCCCGTGCCCGTGAGAACCTTAACCCGGGTAATGGTACCGTCTCCCGGCTATGCCACGAGCCGAGAGTGGCGGTGGCCGTTTTAAACGATATGCTCTCGCCCTACCTGAGTTCCGGGAAATTACAGATCCTAACCAATTACAAGGCGAAAAATGCCTATGTGAACAATGACCAGGTGCTGGGCGTGCAGGTACAACACCGCTACACGGGTGACCTCATGGTGCTGACGGGGGACACCTTCGTGGATGCCACGGAGTGCGGCGACCTATTGCCACTAACCGGTACGGAGTACATTACCGGCACCGAGTCGAAACATGACACCGGGGAACTCCACGCACCGGAAAAGGCAAACCCGATGAACAACCAGGCGTTTACCGTCTGCTTCGCCATGGACTACCAACCCGGTAAAGACAACGTGAAAGATCCCCCTGAAGGGTACCATTTTTGGAAAAACTACCTGCCCGATCTCACCCCCCCTTGGTCGGGAAAATTGCTGGATCTATCCTACTCCGATCCCCGTACGCTGGCTCCCAAACAGTTGGGATTCGACCCCAGCGGAAAGAACCTGGATGGGGTCTTAAACCTTTGGAACTACCGGCGGATCATCCATCGGAACAACTTCAGGGAAGGCACCTACGAAGGGGACATCACCATCGTTAACTGGCCACAGAATGACTATTTCTTAGGAAACCTAATCGACGTGTCAGAAGATGAGTTCCAAAAAACGGTGAAACAGGGGAAGCAACTTAGCCACTCCCTCTTCTACTGGTTGCAGACCGAAGCACCTCGTCCTGATGGAGGAGCCGGGTGGCCGGGATTGAGGCTGCGCGGAGACATCATGGGCACGGAAGACGGGATGGCCAAATACCCCTATATCCGGGAATCAAGGAGGATAAAGGGGGAATTTACCGTGTTGGAAGAGCACGTGGGCGCGGAAAACCGAATGATGGTAGCCGGTGAAAAAGAGGGCGCAAAAGCAGCCAGTTTCTATGACAGCGTGGGCATTGGATATTACCCCATTGACCTTCATCCCAGCACGGGAGGAAACAATTACGTCGACTTTCCATCACTCCCCTTTCAAATCCCGCTGGGTGCGCTGCTCCCCGTGCGGATGAACAACCTACTCCCCGCGAATAAAAACATCGGCACCACCCATATCACCAACGGGTGCTACCGACTGCACCCGGTGGAGTGGAGCATTGGTGAAGCCGTAGGGCAACTAATAGCCTTCTCACGTTCATCTAACGTTCCCTTTAAGGCGGTAAGGGCTAAGCGCGAACTGCTGGGCGATTTTCAAAGGATGCTGCATGAGCAGGGCGTAGAGACGGAATGGCCGATCGGTTAACAACTATTAAAAAGCAATAAAAAAAGGAACAGACCCCAGCAGTTTGCTCCTTTTTTTAATTTTTCAGCGCTTTGCCCCTAAAGGTTGGAAAGATCCGATCCCGGTTTGAACTTAGCGGTCTTCTTAGCTGGAATGTCAATGGGTTCTTTCGTGCGGGGGTTGATCCCTTTCCTTGCACTTCTTTCAGACACAGAGAATGTTCCAAAGCCAACCAGTACGACTTTACCGCCACTTTTAACCTCTTCAGAAATTGTTTCCAGGGTAGCGTCTAACGCTTTTTTGGCATCTACTTTGCTAAGACCTGATTTCTCAGCAATAGCACTTACTAGTTCCGATTTGTTCATAAAAAAATGTAAATAAAAAAATTAAACATGCATTCAGTCAAGGCTCCGCCTTATTTTGGCCTCAAATATAAGCGATTATTCGAAAACTATCAAGAAAAAAGGTAAAAACAATTTGATTTTCTTAAAAAACCCCTTTTTGTAGGGCAAAAGACCCCATTACATTGGAAATAATACGTAATTTCGCGGCTTACCCGTAGTTTACAGCGTATGCGAAATTCCAGGAACAGTTTCACCGGGATACTGCCCGTGGTCACAAAAAATATTATCATTATCAACACGATAATTTGGCTAGCCCAGTTCGTCTTGCTCCGACGGGGGGGGCTAGACCTAACGCGGCTATTCGGACTTCACTTTCCCGCTTCGGATAACTTCCAGCTGTATCAACTGGTTACCTACATGTTCCTCCACGATCCCAACTCGTTGTCGCACGTGTTTTTCAACATGTTCGCGGTATTCATGTTCGGTCGCACGTTAGAGCATGTATGGGGTCCCAAACGTTTTATCACTTACTACCTGGTGACGGGCATAGGCGCTGGGCTTATTCAAATCCTGGTTATCTACTTGCGCGCGAGCGCGGTACTGCCGCCTGAAATGTTCTCGATGATCAACAGCGTAACGGTCGGTGCTTCCGGGGCCGTTTTTGGCATCCTGTTAGCTTTTGGAATGTTGTTTCCCAACGCGCAACTCTTTATCATCCCGTTCCCGTTCCCGATAAAAGCGAAATGGTTCGTCATTGGTTACGGTATCTTAGAGTTGATCTTCGGGGTAGCGAACCGCACGGGCGATAACGTGGCTCACTTCGCTCACCTGGGCGGTATGCTTTTCGGGGTGTTCATGATCATATACTGGAGAAGGAAGGATAGGCAGCATGGGAGGTATTATTGAACGATTAAAACAGGCCTACCGAACGGGCAACGTGGTAACCCGCCTCATCTTCATCAACGTTTCCGTATTCGTAATCCTGAAAGTGATTGATGTAATTTTCACGTTGTTCAACGTGTATGCCTTTGACTTGATCACTTACTTGGGTGTTCCCTCACACATCCCCTTGCTGCTACATAGGTTATGGACACCCATTAGCTACATGTTCGTGCATGAGGGGGTCATTCACTTGCTGTTCAACATGCTCTGGCTCTACTGGTTTGGCAAGATATTTCTGCAACAGTTCTCCGGGAGGTCGCTAGGGAGCCTTTACGTGCTGGGGGGGCTGGCAGGAGCCCTGCTCTACGTGATCGCTTTTAATACTATCCCCTACTACAAGGATATGGGAAGGGGCTGGATGATCGGGGCATCGGCCGCGGTGATGGCTATCGTCATGGGAGCCGCGTTCTACCAACCCGAAACACGGATCAACCTCCTGTTCCTGGGACAAATCAAGATCATCTACATCGCGATCTTCGCGTTTGTGCTCGACTTCCTCTCACTGGGTAGCCCAACCAACCCCGGTGGTCACGTGGCGCATATCGGGGGAGCGCTACTGGGTTACTTCTACGCTACCCGCTACCTGAAAGGGCGAGATATCACCCGATGGATGAGCCGCGCTATTGATGGGGTCGTTGGACTATTCAAACCACGAGCGAAAGCCCCGAAGCGTGCGAAAATGAAAGTGAAATACAAGGCAGACGTTCGCCACGAGACCGATTGGGAATACAACCATAGAAAGCGAGCCGAACAGGAAGAGATTGACGCCATACTGGATAAGTTGAAACAGTCGGGCTACAGTGGTTTATCGTCGGAAGAGAAAAAAAAGCTATTCGATGCCAGCAGGAAATAGGAAAACCAGGTTTAGAGACGTAATCGTTTGGACTGTTTTCGCGACCAACCTGATCGCGATCACCCTACTTTTCTGCTCGTTCCTCTCGTGGAACGTCTCCCCTCTCAAGACCAACCTCTTCTCCTACATCGGGTTGGGGTTCGGCATTATCTTACTGGTCAACATTCTCTACCTCATTCTTTGGGTCACTTTTTCAAAGTGGGGCTTGGCTTTTGTATCCCTGCTGGCCATCGTCCTATGTTACAAGCCGGTTACCACCTATTTCCCGCTGCACCTCCGCTCCCCAAAGCCCCCTGCCAATACCATCAAAGTCCTAACATATAACGTTCAGGGGTTCCCGCAAGAGAGTGATATCCACGCGAAGGAGCAACCTATTCTCGATTACATCGCGGCCACCGATGCCGATATCGTCTGCTTGCAAGAGTACCTGGTGAGTAAAACGGGCCACTCCCTGATATCGCAACGCGACGTGAACCGGATCCTTAATAAGTATCCCTATCGCTCCGTCACCGGTTTGGAATCTTCGGGAAAATATCATACCTTCGGCTTGGCATGTTTCTCGAAATATCCCATCGAGCGAACCCACGAGATAGTCTTTGAGTCATCGTACAACGGTGCTGCCGTGTACACGATCAACATCAACGGGGATAGGTACAGTATCGCGAACGTGCACCTGGAGTCCAATAGTATCAAACCGGAAGATAAAAAACTCTACAGCGATTTCCTTCAGAACACCGACCCGGTGCGCCTGGATCAGGTTACCAGCAATATTCGCAATCGATTAGGGGGTGCCTACAGAACGAGAGCTAGCCAAGTGGAGATGGTGAGACAGCACCTTGACACGAGGGATACACGGGGAACGATCATCTGCGGCGACTTTAACGACACGCCTATCTCCTACACGTATCACCAGATGCAGAAAGGGATGAAAGACGCGTTCGTCTCCACCTCGTTCGGACCAGGGATTACCTATCACGAGGAACTCTTCCTTTTTCGGATCGATTACATCCTGCATAGTGAGAACATGCAGGCCTATCGAAGCAAGGTAGACAAGGTAAAGTACTCCGACCATTACCCGCTTAGGACGTGGATCGAACTAAACCCGCGGCAGGAATAACGGATACTGCTATATAAGCTTATTGGAGTTCATTAATATGAGTCAGTTTCAAGTAACCATACTCGGGTGCGGGTCGGCAATGCCCACCACGCTTCACAATCCCCCATCGCAGCTGGTAAACATGAACGGCAAGCTGTTCATGATCGACTGCGGGGAGGGGACGCAACTCCAAATGCGCAAGTTCAAGGCACGGATGAGCAAGCTACAGGGTCTGTTCATTTCGCACCTGCACGGCGACCATTTTTTCGGGCTACCAGGGTTAATCACCACGCTTAGCATGCTGGGACGAACAAACGATTTGGATATCTACGCTCACGGGGAGATTAGGTTGATGCTAAACCCCTTGCTCATGTACCTGGGCCACCATATGCAATTTAAGATTAACCTGATCCCACTTAACCCCGAGGGGCACGAATTGCTGCTTGAGGATGAGTCCATCCGGATTAGTACCTTTCCCCTGAAACACCGGATTCCCGCCAACGGCTTTCGGTTCGAAGTCAAAAAATCGCCTCGCCGTATCCTTAGGGAGAAGGTAGATCGTTACCAGGTACCGGTGGAGCAGCTCAGAGCCATTAAAGAGGGAGCCGACTTCGTGGCAGTGGACGGCACCGTGGTGAGCAACAACCGGTTAACTACCCCAGGCAATCCATCCCGTGCGTACGCCTACTGTTCAGATACGGCGTATCATCCGGGAATCGTTCCATACATCAAGGGGGTAGACCTGCTTTTCCACGAGGCCACCTTCGCGGAGAGTGAAAGAGAAAGAGCCGCGGAAACATACCATTCCACTGCACGTGAAGCCGCGGAAATAGCAAAAATGGCAGAGGTGAAAAGGTTAGTAATCGGGCACTACTCCTCCCGCTACAACGAGATAGGGATTCTACTGAAAGAGGCGGTGGAGACTTTCCCAAACAGTGAACTGGCGGTCGAAGGGAAGGTGTTCGACCTGTAAGCGCTTCAATATTTAACACGATGGTGCAGCAAATCAATGATAATCAACAGGCAATGAAACGCGTTCGAAACCAAGTGATCTTGTTCCTTTATACTCTATGCTTATGCTTGAGTACAGGGATAGGCTTCCCTTTGTTTTCGCAGGAGCTGCATGTACCGTTTACCGACACGAATCCCGTTATTAATCTCCCGGGAACATTGGAATCTGAACCTACAGCCACATTAACGCATCCAACAGACTCCCTGAACAATAATGGTCAAGCTGGTAATCAGGGAGTTCAGGCAAGCAGATTCGACCGTATTGACTCCTTGAATAGGCAAAGTCCGGTATCCCAACAACGGGAAACGAATGAAATAAAGGTTAAACTTGCCGAAAACAGACTCACCATTGAAAACCTCGAGAAGGATGGAGTGCTTGAAGTCTACAACATCATGGGGAGCAAGGTGTATGCCCAGCGCGTGAAAGCGGGTACCTCTACCCATATTCTGTCGTTGCCGAAAGGGTACTACATTATCAAAATTGGAAAGTTCAGCCGAAAAATCGCGGTAAAGTGATTTTTTCTTCATTATTTTATATCTTCGCATTTTATTTTACTACTCGAGAAATGAAAATAGCTATTGTAGGTGTCAGCGGTGCCGTCGGTCAAGAGTTGCTCCGCGTGTTGGAGGAGAGAAATTTCCCCATGGATGAATTGCTTCTGTTCGGCTCTTCACGAAGTGCCGGGACCTCCTATACTTTTAGAGACAGATCGATCACGGTTAAGGAGTTGCGTCATAACGACGACTTCAAGGATATCACCATCGCGTTCGTCTCCGCGGGGGGTGCCACATCGCTGGAGTACGCCAAGACCATCACGAAGCATGGCACCATCATGATAGACAACTCCAGCGCGTTTCGTATGGACGACGATGTGCCCTTGGTGGTTCCCGAGGTCAACGCGAAGGATGCGCTGAACCCTCCCCGAGGCATTATCGCCAATCCCAACTGCACCACCACCCAAATGGTGGTTGCCCTACAGGCGATTGAGAATATCTCCCCTATCAGAAGGGTACATGTGGCCACTTACCAAGCCGCATCAGGAGCGGGAGCCGCCGCCATGCAGGAGCTGGAGAATCAATACAAGCAGCTGATCAACGGGGAGGAGCCCACCGTCTCCAAGTTCGCGTATCAACTCGCGTACAACCTGATTCCCCAGGTGGACCTGTTCACCGAGAACGGGTACACCAAGGAGGAGATGAAGATGTACAACGAAACCCGCAAGATCATGAACTCCAACATACAGGTCAGCGCCACCTGCGTGCGCGTACCGGTGATGCGCGCTCATTCAGAAGCCATTTGGGTAGAGACGGAGCGTCCCCTCTCGCTGGAAGAGGCACGGGAAGCTTTCAGGAACGCCGAGGGAGTCGAGCTGATCGATAATCCCGCGGAAAAAGCGTACCCCATGCCGCTCGATCTTACCGGGACAGACCCCGTATACGTGGGGCGCGTCCGGAAAGACCTGACCAATGAAAACGGGCTATCGTTCTGGACGGTATCAGACCAAATTCGGAAGGGAGCCGCGCTCAACGCGGTTCAGATCGCGGAGTACTTGATAAAGAACAGTTAGTAAACGGGGAACGGCTTGTTGGCTAAAGCGAAGAATCATAGCAATTGAGGAAAAGGAACTTGCCCGTGTACACTAATGGTTTGTCAAGTATAATACAAGTATAATAAAGGGTTGGAATCGCAACGTACGGGGTCAATTTCCTTGTTAAACGATAACGGTGCGGACAAAAAAGAAAGCGATTACCCCCACGGCAATCAGCTTAAGAACGATCCCGAATAGAAAGCCGAAAAAAGCCCCCGTAGCTTGTTTCGTGGCAGGAATCACAGGGGTGCCCGATAGCAGTCCACCTGCCAAAGCGCCCACGAACGGCCCCAGGATAATTCCCCACGGGCCGAAAAAAAAACCGACCAACAGCCCGATGGAGGCACCCCAAATGACCTTCTTGTTGCCACCCAATTTTTTTGTTCCCCAAACCGGGAGCACATTGTCTAAAATCGTGATGACCGCGGTTAACACGCCCAACCAGACAATGGCCTTCCACGAGATATCATCACGAGTAGCGGGGATAAATTTAAGTAGCAACAAGCCTACCCAGCAGAGCGGTACCCCCGGGAGCACAGGTGCCACTGAACCTATGGCGCCGACCAAAAGCAATAAACCCGCCAATACAATCCAGAACGTATCCATAGTTTGCCTTATTTGTGATTATCGCCTTCCTGCTGATACAGATGTACGCGGTGAGGGTTCTACGTTTTCGGGGTTACGGGGAAGTCACCCTCATCTACCTGATGCAAATGCACATGATCGTCATGCTCCAACAACACCCTGTGAGGCAATGCGCCATGACCCAGTATCTCGATAGGACAAGAGTCGTAGGCCCCTAACAGCCACTCCTGAGAAATAGCGGTACCGGCATGGTAATGCAATCCCTTGTTCACACACGCAATGTTCTTTACCATAGACAGGATTGTGCCCACATCGTGAGAGACCAGCACTATCGCAATCTCGTTATTGATCTCGCCCAGCAACTTGTAAAAGTTGGTTTCAAAAAGTTTATCCACGTAAGTGCTCGGCTCATCCAGGACGATGAGTTTGGGGTCATCCACGATTGCCCTGCCCAACAACACGCGCTGCAGTTGTCCGCCAGACAGCTCACCGATAGCCCTCGATAACAGCGCTTCAATCCCAAGGCGTTCTGCAACCCTCTCCACTTTCTCACGCTCTCTCTTACCGTAGCGATTAAAAAGGGAGTGGCGAGGTGTTAAGCCCGACAAAATGACCTGCCCCACGGAAATGGGGAATTTTTTGTCCACCTGGCTTATCTGCGGCAAGTAGCCGATATTCAGTGATTCAATCTCTTTACCTTTATCGTAGTAAGTGATCGAGCCCGAACGTGGTTTCAGCAACCCCAGGATCGCTTTTAGAAGGGTGGTCTTGCCCCCTCCGTTCGGACCGATGATGCCCAGGAAGTCATCATCGTAAATGGTCAACGAGATATCGTTCAGCACGTCGGGTTTTCCCTCGTACCCCAATGTCACCCCCTCAATATAGATCAATCTTTTCATCTGTTTCACGGGCTAAAATCGTGGCAATACGTATCATCTCCTCGTCCCACCGATAGGCCAACGGGTCAATCACAAACAGCTCAGCCCCGACTTCGGAGGCAATCACCTCGGCGTTCTTCCTGTCGAATCCCTTCTGTACAAAAACGGTGTTGATTTTCTCCCGCCGGGCGATATCCACCAACTCCTTAAGCTGCGAAGGAGATGGATACTTCCCCTCGAACTCGATGCTCAACTGATGGAGGTCATAATCTCGGGCGAAATACCCCAACGCGGGGTGGTAAATGATGAAAGAGCGACCCGGCAAATCCTTCAACAGCGATTGCACCGTGCTGTCAACCCACCCGATGAGTTGCAGGAGTCGCTCGTAGTTAGCGCGATACAGCGCTTCGTTCCCCGGATCGACAGCAACGACCTCCTCCACCATGTGGCGTGTAAAGGACTTCATGGCGCGTGGGGATGTCCAGACGTGGGGATCCAATCCCTCATGAAGGGAAGAGTTTTCCTCCTTATTGCCGTGATGATGCCCATGCCCCTCCAACAAGTCGATACCTTCAGAACAGTTCACCACGGTAACATCGGGGTTTATCTCCTCCAGTCGCTGGCTCCACGCATCTTCAAAGCCGAGGCCGCCCACTTGAAAGTAGCGTTCGCTCTTCCCCAGGTCCACCATGACCGAGGGGGGCGGTGCATATGTTTCCGGGCTTCCGCCCGGGGGTACCAGCGTATTCACCGCGAAATTTTCGCCCACGATTTGCTCCAAGAAAAAGCGCTGGGGCTCAATGGTTACCGTCAATACCCTCTCGCCCACCCCGGCTCCCTTTTTAGAGCTATTTCCGCAAGCCAAGAGCAGTAAAACCAGAAAAAGAGATAGATATTTTTGCATCCGTAGGGTTTATTACGCGAACTTACTGAAAAAGAATGAAGTTTCGTGCCGGGGAGCGTTACTTTTACTAATTTTGTCCCTTGTGACGTGGCATGCGCTATGGAAACTATTTTGACACTATCGGAAGACGGGTCGCATACCCTGTTCGTCCCCTCGCTCGATGAACATTACCATTCCACACGTGGAGCCATCCAGGAATCGCTCCACGTGTATATTCGTGCCGGTTTCGACCAATACACGGGACGGAAGGTGAACCTTTTGGAAATCGGGTTCGGAACGGGGCTTAATGCGTTTCTCACCTTGCTCCATGCGCAAGAAACGGGGAAAACTGTGCATTATACTACCCTCGAGAAGTACCCGCTCGGTATGGAACAGGTGCGAGAACTGAACTATGGTAACCTTATCGCCCCCAATCGAAAAGAGGTGTTTATGGAGCTTCACGAAGCCCCGTGGGGTGAATGGGTAGAAATGACACCCCGGTTTCGATTGAAGAAAGTTCGTCAAGATGTTACACGATTGGAGGAGTTTCAACCCGACACGCGTTTCGACGTGATCTACTTCGATGCATTTGCCCCCGAGAAGCAGCCGGAGATGTGGACGAGCGATCTGTTCAAGCGAATACACGCGTTGAGCCACCCGGGGGCGGTACTTACCACCTACTGCGCGAAAGGTGCGGTTCGCAGAACGCTGCAAGAGATCGGGTATCACGTAGAGAAACTCCCCGGCCCCCCGGGGAAGCGAGAGATGCTTCGTGCCACACGGTAACAGGTAAAAGACTTTTACTTTTCATAAAGAAATCCACTGATCATCAATGGATTCCAGCGGAAAGACAGGGATTCGAACCCTGGGTACCCGTAAGGGTACAACGGTTTTCGAGACCGCCCCGTTCAACCACTCCGGCATCTTTCCTTAATCGCCTACAAAAGTACACCATTTTCGGTTAACAACGGCGAAATCGACGAGAAAAAAGGCTCGAGAAACGTAGGCGGAAAACTCTCTCGCTAACGATTTAGCAAAAGAGAGATCACGCTAACGCTCCAGGGGATGGCTACTTCGCTAAAAGTTGCAAAAGCCTCTCGCGCATCTTGAATCGTCACGACAGTGTTCGTATGGACCAGTGTATCAGGACTACTTGGCTAACGCTTCAAGAGCCCCGTTGACCGCGTTCAGCAGCGGCTCGATGGAGATGGGCGACCCCACGGCATGCTTCATCCACGTCTGCGGGATAATGCTCCCCTGGGTGTACATCCGGTCGATCTCCTCGGCCAGGTTTTTGCCACGCACCTGCTGCTCAACCTGGAAGGCGATCAGATGCCCCATCGGGTAGTTGGGCAGGTAAAGCGGGTAGTCGATCATGTGCGAGTAGATGCCCAGCAGGGTTTCATCCTCACCGCCCAGCACGCCCGCGTAGTAGCTGTTCCATACCTCTTTCGCGATGCGGATAACTGCCTCTTTCAACTCCGCGGGAGTAGCCTCAGGATGCTCGTAGAGCCATTCCCACGTCTGGATATCCACCAGGGAGACGCCCATGATCTCGTAAGAGGCCCAGAAATTGTCCAGGGCCAGGTAGTGCTCATCCAGCGGGTTGGGGTTCTTAAGCCCAAGCAACTCGAGATCCCGCTTCTGGAAAAGGAAGGCGACCGCCTCGGTAAACGCGGTGTTCGGCACCCCGTTCAGCATATAGTAATCCACATCGTTCATGGTGATGGTCTGCTCCACGTTGTGCCCAAACTCGTGCACGGCAATGTTGTACCCTTTGTAGTCGAGCCCATCGTCAACGATACGGGTGCGCAAACGGGCCAGGTCGTCGCGCATCGCGGCACCCCACGCGTGGCCGGCACCCCGGGAGGCTTCCACCGTGATAAGCGACGTGATCTCCCGTGCCTTATCGGCTTTCCAACCCAGTTTCACCAACATCCTTGGCAGGTCGGCTTCCAGCGCCTCCGCGGTCGGGTACTTGCGCTGGGTAATGGTAGTGAGCTCATCCTCGGGGATTCCTCCTCCCGCCTTGAAACCGTTGTACCAGATATCGAACGGCTCCAGCTTCCTTCCCAGTCGGCCCTCGATGAACGTCGCCACCTCCTTCACCTGAGGCGATGACAGCAACCCCTTGAAGAGCGCTTCCACATCTTTTTGAGGCACCTCCATGGTTTGGTCAAAGGCCCTCGCCAGCTGCGTGGGATAGTGCGTGTTATAAACATCGAGCTGCCTCATCGCCAAGTAATTCTTCAGGAACACCTCGTAGCGACGGGTCTCCTCGGGTTGCCCCTCTACCGCTTGTTCCCCGTCAAAAAGCTCGTTCGAGAACGGGTTCCACTCGTAGCGGCCGTTATTAATCACCTCCAAGGGAATGGATTGATCGATGATCCGTTTCATCACCTGGTAGATCATCCGCTGCTTCTCCAGCCCCTTATCGGCATCGGCGTAGTTCGATTTCAGCTCATCGCGCAGCCCCCAGTGAGAGATCAACTTCATGCCATCGGGAAACAGCTGTTCACCGTTCTCGTTCCGCAGCTTACCCATGTAGATGTTGTAATCCGAAATATAGGCGTCGGCCTCGGTCGTCGTTCTCGACACATCCTGCTGAATGGTAGCTGGTACACGTGAGGTGAAACTATCGCCCATCCGGGCGTAAGCCCACTCTTTCCGAGACCACGTTTCGCCAAGCTCCGTCTTCTCTTCCAGCGAGTAGAACGGAAAGTTAAGCGCCGTGAGGAACGCGATTTTATTCGCGTATAGGTCATCCGTAAGGTGCGACGACGGGCTGTAACTCCCGAACATCATATCCACCGGCGTGATCGCCGGTCCTTCAAGCTGCAACGGCTCTTTCAACGCCACGTTCATCTGGTGGAAGTTACCATATATCACTTCGAAATTGCGCTCCAGGGTAGTGTAAAGCTGCTCCAGCTCCTTCTCTCCCGCTACGAACGACTCAAGGCAAAACCGGACAAAATCCTCTTCGCTACCATCCGTTTCACGCCAAAGTCCAGCCACCTGTTTCACGCCTCGCTCTACACGAAAGGCGTGCGCCTCTCCCAGTGAATCAGTTAGTTGATGAACCAAGGCCTCAACGCGAGTGGAAGGGATAAAATCTGCTGTCTTCACTTGTTCTGTTTTAGTTGGGTTATTGCAGGCCATCGCTCCAAGGGCAAGGGCAATTAAGGCCATCTTAATCAATTGTTTCATAGGTCACTATTTTTTTACACCCAAAGGGGTACGTTACTATATGATGTGTCACGGTACACATTTTTAATGGATTCACAAATTTACAAAAATTCCGTGAATGAAGTGGAAAATAACCGTAAATCATGGGGTTGAGGGGGAAAGCCGTGGCTTTTCCGATATTACTTCTTCGAAGTTAGAAAAAATTTTATTTTCTTTGTAATAGATGCGATCAACAGTTTATCACGTGATTTCATGTACCATCAAATTGAAAAATTTAATATGAGATGAAAACAACGTATACCCTATTTTTAATCATGGTGTCTATTTTAGCCATTCCATCTGTTTTGGTCATGGGGCAAGAGTCCGGTATTATTGCTCCCCAAGCAACGATAGAACAAGTGGGCACAGGCTTCGCCTTCACCGAAGGTCCCGCGGTTTCTCCCGACGGGCGGGTTTTCTTTACCGACCAGCCCAACGATCGGATTCACGTGTGGAACGAACGGGAGGGAATCAACCTGTGGTTGGAAGGCACAGGACGATCAAACGGAATGGACTTCAACCAAGATGGCGACCTGGTTGCATGTGCCGACTTACATAACCAGATCGTCGTTTTCAATGATCAGAAAGAGATGCGCGTACTTTGCGAGAACTTCAACGGTATCCACCTAAATGGTCCCAACGATGTGTGGGTCGCTCCCACAGGCGACAGTTACTTTACCGACCCCTACTATCACCGTCAATACTGGAAAGCGGGGCACAAAGAAGCGCAGGATGCCCGGGGCGTCTACCACCTTTCAAGGGATGGCAAAGTGAGCCGGGTGAGCGATCAGTACGTGCAACCAAACGGCATTATCGGTACGCCCGACGGCAAGGCGCTCTACGTGGCCGATATCAACGATCGGAAGATATGGAAATATGACATACAAACGGATGGGAGCCTTGCAAACCGAACCTTTTTCGCACCGGAAGGATCCGACGGGATGACCATTGATGAGCAGGGGAACGTCTACCTCACCATGGGCAAGGTATGGGTCTACTCGCCCGAAGGAGCGTTGATTGAAGCGATTGACGTTCCCGAGAGCCCGTCCAACATCTGTTTCGGGGGGAAAGACCGGGATATCCTGTTTATCACCGCCCGCAGATCGGTGTACACGCTGAAGATGAACGTGAAAGGAGTCAAGTGAATCAACTTTCGCATGTAACTGTTTCATCGCTTTCAGGCTTGACTGGCGCAAATTTCGTGACCCATCTACTGTTTGATTGCTAAAAGAAAAGAACTCGTTATCACTCAAACAGCTTTTCTTTTTAACGCAATCTTCGCAGGATGTGTTCCCACGAAAGTTTCACACAGTAG
>DUNG01000020.1 GCA_012839475.1 Petrimonas sp.
GAGGGGACGCTGTGAAGAGAGATTTGGCTCATGCTGATTGTTTGATAGTGAACAAATCTCTCTTCACAGCGTCCCCTCTCGGGGAAATTATTCATGTGGAAGTGACCACCACCGGTTGCTACTCGATTGCAATCAATCAGCCTTGGATAACCCTAAGCGATGCACGAGCTACAATGGATAAGATGGAACGGTTCATCGTTTCACCTAATCCCACAAACTTGTTAAGAGAAGGAAGCATCTCTTTTACGCTGGAAGGTATCACCGAAGTGATTACCATTCAACAAGCGGGTAACAGCGAAATGAATATGGCGTCTGACGCAATGATGCTGGCATCCAAGATGTTCATCGGCTGGAACCTGGGCAATAGCCTAGAGGCCACTAACCAAGATGGCACATCGGCCTTGGAAACCATGTGGGGCAACCCCATGGTGACCAAGGAATTCATTGCAGCAGTAAAAGCTGCCGGATTTAACGCAGTTCGGATTCCCTGTGCTTGGAACGGATACTTAGAAGATCGTACCATGCACAAAATCAAAGAGTCATGGCTACAACGAGTAGAAGAAGTGGTGAACTATTGCTTTGAAAACAAAATGTACGCTATCCTCAACATCCACTGGGACGGAGGGTGGCTTGAAGAAAACTGCACGTTAGAAAAACAACAGGAAAACAATGAGAAACAACGTGCACTGTGGACCCAAATAGCGATGCGTTTCAAGGATCACGGAGAATACCTCCTCTTCGCGGGAACCAACGAACCTAACGTGGATAATGCTACGCAAATGGGTGTACTACTCTCCTACCTACAAACGTTTGTTAACGCAGTGCGGGATACGGGAGGAAACAACTTATCCAGGAACCTAATCGTGCAGGGACCTAGTACCGATATCGGAAAAACCTATCAGTTAATGAACACATTGCCAGATGATCGCGTGGAAAACCGGTTAATGGTGGAGATACATTATTACGAGCCATGGCAATTCACCGGATTAACACAAGATGAAAGTTGGGGCAAAATGTTCTATTATTGGGGAGAGGGGTATCATTTCGGTGACCCGTTACGGGATGCGAGTTGGGGCGAAGAAGCTTTCGCCATCGAGCGGTTTGCACTGATTAAGGAGCAATTCATAGACAAGGGAGTTCCGGTAATCTTAGGCGAATACGGTGCGACAAAACGTTCTTTAAGCAATCAGGCAGAACAGCAAGCCCACGAGGCTTCCCGACTCTATTACCTGGAATTCATCACAAGAGAAGCCATTAAGGCAGGTCTAATCCCCTTTTATTGGGATAACGGGGCTACGGAATCCAGGATATTCGATCGGTCAACAGGTACGATAACTGATCAAAAAACGTTGAATGCGCTAATGAACGGCGCAAATTAATAAGAAAACAACATGAAACTATTATCGCGACAATTTTTCTACCCTCCTTTTTTCCTGTTGATTATCCTGTTCCTTGTGACGGGATGTACAACCTCTTCCTACAAGCAAACCGATGAGGGGGTAACCATTCGGATAAGCGATGCCAACGGAATTGAAGCACACAGCATCCGATTGCAGATTATCGACGATAACATCGTGCATGTATCGGCTATCCCGGGGAAGCGGTTTTCAACCGAAGAGAGCTTGATCACGGTACCGGGGTTGAAATTGTCGCAAGCGTATGAGGTAACGGAAGATGACACCGAGGTGGTCCTGACAACCCAAACCATGCAAGTGCAGGTAAACAAACAGAACGGAGTGATCCGTTTCCTGGATAAAAACGGCCTTACGCTGCTTGCAGAGAAAGAGGGGGGAGGCAAATCGTTCAACCCAATCGAGGTCGAAGACACCCAGGGATACACCCTCCACCAACTGTTTGAATCACCCGACGATGAAGCGTTTTACGGACTCGGCCAACATCAGTCGGACGAGTTCAACTACAAGGGTAAAAACGAAACGCTCTTCCAGTACAACACCAAAGTGTCAATTCCCTTTATCATATCTAACAAGAACTACGGGATACTGTGGGACAACTACTCCCTGAGCCGGTTTGGCGACCCAAGGGATTACGTCCAGTTGGATCAGTTCAACCTCTATGACAAAAATGGTGAGGAGGGAGCCATCAGCGCCACCTACGAGGGAAGGGGGCAGACAGTGAAGCGCCGGGAAAGTACCCTCAACTACGAGGACTTGGTATTGATTAAGAACTTTCCGGAAAGATTCGACCTCAATGGGTCAAAGGTGACCTGGGAGGGGGAGATCGAAGCGAAAAAGAGCGGGACACACCGCTTCCACCTTCGCTACGCAGGCTACACCACCGTGTACGTTAATAACCAAGTGGTGGTGAAAGAGCGGTGGCGTACCGCTTGGAACCCCAACGATTACAAGTTCTCGGTCCACCTTGAAGCGGGCAAGCGGGTACCCCTCCGCGTTGAGTGGGAACCGGATGGCGGCGAGTCGTTCATCTCCCTTAAGGCACTGGATCCGGTGCCCGAGAAGGATCAAAACAGGCTTTCGCTCTGGAGCGAAATGGGTAACCAAATCGACTACTACTTCATTCGAGGGGAGAACATGGACGAGGTCATCAGCGGCTACCGCACCGTGACCGGAAAATCGCAGGTTATGCCCAAGTGGGCAATGGGATTCTGGCAAAGCCGCGAGCGATACCGCACGCAGGATGAGTTGTTGGAGACGCTGAGGGAGTTCAGGGAGCGGGGCATCCCGATAGATAACATCGTGCAGGACTGGTCCTACTGGCCAGTAGATGCGTGGGGCGACCACGAGTTCGACTCCGAACGATTTCCCGATCCCCAGGAGATGGTCGACTCGGTACACGCAATGAACGCACGAATCATGATCTCGGTCTGGCCCAAGTTTTATATCACGACTAACAACTACAAGGCGTTTGATGAGAACGGGTGGATGTACCAACAGGCCGTGAAGGATAGCATCCGCGACTGGATCTATCCTGGCTACATTGGTTCGTTCTACGACGCCTACGCTGTAGGGGCGCGTAAGCTATTCTGGGAACAGCTGGAAGAAAAACTATACCCGTTCGGTTTTGATGCGTGGTGGATGGACGCCTCCGAGCCCAACATCCGGGACAACACCTCCATAGAATACCGCAAACTACTACAAGGTCCCACTGCGCTAGGGCCATCCACGAAGTATTTCAACGCGTACTCGCTGGTCAATGCTGAGTCGATTTATAAAGGTCAGCGGGGAGTGGATCCTAACAAGCGGGTATTTCTGCTTACACGCTCCGGATTCGCCGGTATCCAACGCTACTCCACCGCGATCTGGAGCGGCGATATCGGTACCCGCTGGGAAGATATGAAAGCGCAAATCTCGGCAGGACTTAACTTCGCACTCTCAGGAATTCCCTACTGGACGATGGACATCGGAGGGTTCTGCGTAGAGAAAAGATACGAAAGGGCACAAAGGATGTACGAGATGACCGGAGTAGAGAACGAAGACCTAAAAGAGTGGAGGGAGCTGAATGTCCGGTGGCACCAGTTCGCCGCGTTCGTCCCCCTGTTCCGCTCCCACGGGCAATTCCCATATCGTGAAATGTTTCACATCGCACCCGACCATCATCCTGCCTACCAGTCGATGTTTTACTACAACCAACTACGATACAGGTTAATGCCCTACATTTACTCACTCGCCAGTATGACCTGGTTCAAGGACTACACCCTGATGCGAGCATTGGTGATGGACTTCCCGAATGAGCCCGTAGTAAATGACATCAGTGACCAGTACATGTTTGGTCCCGCATTCATGGTATGTCCCGTTTACGAGTACGGTGCAAGAAGCCGTGAGGTCTATTTCCCTGGAACAGAAGGATGGTACCACCTGTATAGCGGCCGTTTTGTTGAAAGTGGCCAGTCGGCTACCGTGGAGGCTCCCTACGAGCGTATACCACTCTTTGTTCGGCCAGGCAGTATCATCCCCATGGGACCCGAAATCACCTATTGCGACGAAAAGCAGCCAGCTCTCATCACCCTGTTCATTTACGGGGGAAGAGACGGCAAGTTCACGCTCTACGAGGACGACGGGATAAGCTACGGCTACGAGAAGGACCATTACGCGACCATCCCCTTCTCCTATGACAACGAGAGTAAAACGGTAGTCATAGGGAAACGGGAAGGCACTTTTGAGGGTATGCTGCAAGAACGGGTGTTTAACGTGGTCCTGGTCACACCGGAACAACCGGTCACCCTATCGTTAGATAGCGAACCAACTGGGATATGGATAAATTACACGGGCGAAGAAATCACGCTCTCATTACGATAACATAATTTACATATCATGAAATCTAGAACTTACAAACACCGCCAAGAGGTCTCCTCACGAGACCCAATAGCCCGTTCCAGGCGCAACGGGAACAGGAAGGGCTTCACCTGGTCGCTCATCCTGATCTTTTTACTGCTACTGCTGTTGGTTATACTCTATTTTTTCTTCTCCAACTCCCGTAGTGAGCCGTCGGCAAGAATAGTAAAGAACTTCAACGAAGGGTGGGTTTTCCACCTGGGAGATGAACCGGAAGCATCCGCACCCTCTTTTAACGACCAACCATGGCGCGAACTCAACCTGCCCCATGACTGGTCGATCGAGGGTGAGTTTAGCGAAGAGCATCCTGCCGGTAGCGGTGGAGGTGCACTCCCGGGAGGCATCGGCTGGTACCGGAAAAGATTCACGGTGAATCAAGAGATGAAAGGTAGCTGCCTGTTCATCGATTTTGATGGTGCCTATATGAACGCCGAAACGTGGATTAATGGGCATTACCTGGGAAAACGGCCCTACGGCTATATTTCATTTAGACACGACTTAACACCCTACTTGAACTACGGGGGTGAAAACGTGATCGCGGTACGGGTCGATAACAGCGAGCAACCTAACTCGCGATGGTACTCGGGGAGTGGTATCTACCGCAATGTTTGGCTCACTGTAACCCACCCTGTTCATGTGGACCTGTGGGGTACCTTCGTCACCACTCCCGAAGTACGGGACGATCAGGCCACCATACAGGTGAAGACGCGTATTAAGAACAGCACCGATCAAACTACCGCGCTGCTCCTTCGCACTTCCATTCTCAACGCGAACGGGAAACGCGTGGCTTCGATAGAGACCGACGAGTCACCCGAACTGGGAAGAAGCTCCGAGGTAACGCATGAACTGTTTCTCTCCCACCCGCATCGCTGGTCGCTGGAAAATCCCTACCTTTATCAAGTAGCCACTGAAATCATTATAGATGGCCAACGGGTGGATTACTATACCACCCCCCTGGGGGTACGTACCTTCTCATTTGACCCGGATAAAGGCTTTTTCCTGAACGGTGAACCCATGAAAATCAAAGGGGTTTGCATGCACCACGACTTGGGGTGCCTTGGAGCGGCAGTGAACCGCCGGGCCATCGAACGGCAACTGGAAATACTCAAGGCGATGGGGGTAAACAGTATCCGTACTGCGCACAACCCACCGGCACCGGAGCTATTGCAGTTGTGTGACGAGATGGGCTTTATCGTGATGAACGAAACATTCGACATGTGGCGAAAGCGGAAGACCACCTACGATTACTCCAAATATTTCGGCGAATGGCACGTACAGGACCTTACGGATCATATGCTGAGGGATCGCAACCACCCCTCCATCTTCGTGTGGAGCATCGGAAACGAAGTATTGGAGCAGTGGACACACGCGGATGCCGACACGTTAGATATCCAACAGGCCAACCTGCTGCTCAACCTGAAAAGAGAAGATGAAGCGTTCCCCACGGGGGACAGCCTGAGCGTCAACTCACTACTTACACAGAAGTTAACCGGACTGGCCAAAACCCTGGATCCAACCCGCCCCATCACGGCGGGTAACAACGAAGCCAACCCCTGGAACCACCTATTCCTCGCGGACACGTTAGACATCATCGGTATTAATTACCAGTTAAAAGACTGGGATCGAGCAAGAAACAACTATCCTGACAAGCCATTTATTGCCACTGAGACAACGTCGGCCCTCGCTACGCGAGGATACTACCGAATGCCAAGCGACTCCGCCTACATCTGGCCCAAACGGTGGGATATCCCGTTTCACGATTCATCTTACGCCTGTTCATCGTACGACAACTGCCACGTTCCCTGGGGATCGACCCACGAGGCGACGTGGCGAAAAGTGAAAGAGAGCGACTACGTGAGCGGCATGTACCTGTGGACCGGATTTGACTACCTCGGGGAACCAACGCCTTTCTGGTTCCCGGCACGAAGCTCCTATTTCGGTGTCGTAGACTTGGCGGGCTTCCCTAAAGACGCGTATTACTTCTACCAATCGGAATGGAGCGACGAGCCAATGCTACACGTTTCCCCCCATTGGAACTGGAAGGAGGGGGAGGAGGTGGACGTGTGGGTCTACTACAACCAAGCTGATGAGGCAGAACTCTTCCTGAATGGGGTTTCACAAGGAACAAAGCGTAAGGAGGAGGGACAATTCCACGTGTCGTGGCGACTTACTCACCAGCCCGGAACCCTGCGCGTAGTGACTCGCGAAAAGGGTCACGAAGTACTGTCCAGGGAGGTTCACACCGCAGGGGAACCACATCAAATCCGCCTGCATGCAGATAGAGAAGAGATTCTTGCCGATGGGACGGACTTAAGCTTTATAACGGTAGAGGTGCTGGATAAGGAGGGTAACCTATGTCCCCACGCGAACAACCTCGTTCTTTTTGAACTAGCCGGGAATGGGAAGATAGCAGGGGTTGATAACGGCAACCCGGTAAGCTTGGAACCCTTTAAAGCGTCCCAACGGATGGCGTTCCATGGGAAATGCCTCGCGGTGATTCAAAGTGGTAAAACCAAAGGCACCCTATCGCTAACTGCAACCTCTCACGACTTACAACCCGCATCACTAAAAATTAAAATGCGTTAGTCTATCAGATTCAATTTGATGTTTTTTAGTACAATGGATTACATTTACATTAGGAAAATAATTACATTTGCATAACGAATCCATTGATTTTCATCGAAAAATTAATAAAACAACTATGTCAACCACAGTAAAACTCTATTCATTGCCGCTGAGCAACGTGAAAACGTTCCTGTTCGCACTCATCTTCGTGGTGGGAAACATCCTGTTTCCCCAGCTGGCACACCTGATGCCGCAAGGAGGTTTGATTTTCCTTCCCATCTACTTTTTCACGTTGATTGGCGCGTACAAGTACGGCATCCACGTGGGTTTGTTGACCGCTGTTCTTTCGCCGCTGGTGAACCACCTCCTTTTCGGGATGCCCCCGGCAGTTGCCCTGCCGGCCATCCTGGTCAAATCGATTATCCTGGCCATCGCGGCTGCCTGGGCTGCTCAACACTTCAAGCGTGTCTCTCTGCTGGCTATCCTGTTGGCTATCCTCGCGTACCAGGTAATCGGTACCGGCATCGAGTGGGCCATGACCCAAAACCTGGCCATCGCCCTGCAAGATTTTCGTCTTGGGGTTCCGGGTATGCTGATCCAGCTGGTGGGTGGTTACTTCCTGCTCAAGGCGCTGGCCAAAGTGTAGCGGGATGAACCAAAAGAGCTTCGAGGAGGTCATACAACGGTTTCGGGAAATCGATATCCCCGAAACATTTGATATAATCGTGGCCATCGCGAACGGCGGCATCGTCCCGGCCGGCATCCTTGCCCAGCGACTCGAACTGGAAGTTCACCTGCTAAAGATCAACTGGCGCGACACAAGCCAAAAGCCAAAGTATAACGCTCCAAAGCTCCTGGCACCCATAGACTTCAAGTATCGGGACCAGTCGATCCTGCTGGTGGAAGACCGTGTGAAAAGTGGCACGACACTCACTTACGCCATGGAGCTACTGAAGGGAGCGAAGTCAATTAAGACGTTCGCGGTGAACGGAAAAGCGGACTACTCATTATACGACGAAGCTTGCTTCTTGTTCCCGTGGATAATGTGAATGGACTTATCGTACAACAGGATAATTCCGAACATTAAATAACGCTTATATAAAATCGTGAATATGGACAGACGGAAATTTTTACGGGCGGTGGCCCTAAGCGGGGCTGCGCTCACCACGATAAAAGAGGTGGATGCAATGAGCATTCTCTCTCAGTCGTTCGAGGCTGCTGACGGAGCTTCTAAATACGATCTGGTGGCAGTCCTGGGCGGTGAACCGGAAGTGATGTTTCGCAAGGCGATCACCGAGATGGGTGGCATGAGCAACTTCATCAACAAGGGCGATAAGGTGTGCGTGAAACCCAATATCGGCTGGGATCAACCGGTAGAGATGGGTGCCAATACAAACCCAAAGCTGGTGGCCGAGATCATCAAGCACTGTTTAGACGCGGGCGCATCGGAGGTGACCGTGTTCGATCATAGCTGCGACGACTGGCGTAAGTCGTACGCCAACAGCGGGATCGAGGATGCCGCAAGAGCGGCTGGCGCCCGGGTGGTACCGGCTCACCAAGAGTCGTACTACAAGAGCGTATCGATACCTAAAGGAAAGAGCCTGAAAAACGCCAAGATTCACCAGGCCATCGTGGATAGTGACAAGTGGATCAACGTGCCAATTCTCAAGAACCACGGTGGTGCACAACTCACCATCTCCATGAAGAACTACATGGGGATCGTGTGGGACAGGGGCTTCTTCCACGCTAACGACCTTCAGCAATGCATTGCCGATGTATGTACCTACGAGAAGCGCCCGGTTCTGAACGTGGTAGACGCGTACCGATTAATGAAGACCAGCGGACCAAGGGGACGTTCCCTTTCTGACGTGGTACTCTCTAAGGGACTGTTTATCTCACAGGATATCGTGGCCGTGGACACGGCTGCCACCAACTTCTTCAACCAGGCCCGTGAAATGCCCCTCGAAAATGTAACGCACATTCGTAAAGCAGAGGAGCTGGGATTGGGTACCACCAACTTGGAGAAGCTGAGGATTGGAAGGTTACGGGTATAGAAACGTACCGCCATGCTGAAGAAGATTCGCGTCACCCTATCCATACTCCTCTTCACCCTGATCACGCTCTACTTTCTTGATTTCAGGGGGTACCTGCCCGAGTGGATTCAATGGCTCACCAAGATACAATTCGTTCCCGCGTTATTGGCCCTGAATGTAGTTGTACTGGTCGCGTTATTACTTTTAACCCTCCTGTTCGGGAGGGTCTACTGCTCAGCCATCTGTCCGATGGGGATTTATCAAGACACGGTAGCATGGCTGTCTAAACGTGTAAACAAGAAGAAGCGGTACCATTACAGCAAAGCGAAAAACGGGTTACGGGTAATCGTGTTGGCATCCACCGTGGTGGCCTTTATTTTCGGGTTTACCCTCCTCGTGGGACTGCTTGACCCCTACGGAGCCTACGGAAGGATGGTCACCCACCTGCTCCGACCCGCTTACCTGGCGGGCAATAACCTGTTGGCATCGATCTTCACCGCGTTCAACAACTTTACCTTTTACAAGGTTAGCGTCTACATCGTGAGCGTCTCCTCGCTCGTAATCGCCCTGATCACCCTCCTGGGGATCGGCTACATGGCTTGGCGAGGTGGCAGAAGCTACTGCAACACCATTTGCCCCGTGGGAACGCTCCTCGGCTTCCTGAGCCGCTACTCCCTTTTTAAAGTCAGGATTAACGAGGAAAAATGCAACGCGTGCGGGCTATGTGCCATGAAATGCAAGGCCTCCTGTATCGATGCTAAAAACCGAAAGATTGATTACAGCCGCTGCGTCACCTGCTTTAACTGTCTTGAAAGTTGTAAACGCAATGCAATGAAGTATAGACCGAACGTTCCATGGAAGAAAAAGCGTCAACCAAGAATAGTGGAGAATCAAGAGCCCACCGGTAGTTTGGATGCTTCAAAACGCCGTTTCTTAACTGCCCTGTTAGCCATCTCTATACCCGCGAAAAATCTGATAGCGAAAGTAGGGTCGGAAAGCCCCCTGTCCAAGCGTGCCTTTAAACGACAAACACCGATTATGCCACCCGGGGTACCGTCTATCGATCACCTGCTTCAGAAATGCATCTCCTGCCACCTCTGCGTGAGCAAGTGTCCCTCCCGGGTAATTAAACCGGCCCTACTGGAGTACGGGCTTGGAGGAATGATGCAACCCAAGCTCTACTTCGACCGGGGATTTTGCAACTACGATTGCACGGTGTGTGGGGACGTGTGCCCCACCGGTGCCATCCTACCCCTCACCAAAGAGGAGAAAAACCATAACCAGATGGGACAGGTGCAGCTAATCTTAGAAAACTGCATCGTCTATCACGATGAAACCAGCTGTGGAGCCTGCTCGGAACACTGCCCCACGCAAGCGGTACGAATGGTACCTTACAAAGGGGTATTGACCATTCCCGAGATTAACCCGGAAATATGCGTGGGCTGCGGTGGTTGCGAATACGTCTGCCCCGCTATCCCCTTTAAAGCCATCTACGTGGAGGGGTTGACGATGCAACGGCGCATCGAGATAGAGCATGATGAGGTCAAAGAGATCCAGATTGACGATTTCGGGTTTTAAACAAACACTATTACATAAAAAACCATCGTGTGAATTACATTGCCAAACGGGTGGAAACGGAGTTGGGCACGATGATTGCCGTAGCCACCGAAAAGGGGATCTGTCTGCTGGATTTTGCTGACTGCCAACGGTTGAACCACAAGCTCCAATCGCTGGAGGCAGCTTTTAACGTCCCTGTCGCCTTGCACGGTAACCCTCACCTGGATGCACTTGAAAGGGAACACGGTCAGATAAGGCCCCACGACCCTTCTTGTACCTCTCACTTGGAAGCGCTTGAAGGGCAACCTGGCTGCACAACAACCCACAACGCTTCTTGTAACCTCCATTTGGATACGCTTGAAAAACAGTTGGCGGAGTATTTCAAGGGGGAACGAAGGGAGTTTGACATCCCCCTGGACCTAATCGGTACGGAGTTTCAAAAAACGGTGTGGTTAAGCCTGCAACAGGTACCTTACGGGCATACTATCAGTTACGGGGAGCAGGCCAAACTAATCGGGAGACCAACTGCCGTCCGGGCCGTAGCCAACGCCAACAGGCAAAACAGGGTGGCCATTATCCTCCCCTGCCACCGCGTAATCGGCTCCGATGGCACCCTTACCGGCTATGGGGGCGGTATATGGAGGAAGGAAAAGCTATTGGAAATTGAAAAGCGGCACCTTTGTCCATTGATGGGTGGTTAGTCTACTTTTTGACAGGCATTATTGAAGCCTGCACTATAAATCCCGCTTCTTGGGGTGCCCAAACTCTTCCTGTAACTACCTAAATTTTTACTATCAAACTACAATTCTCGCTTCTTGGGGTACCCGAACCCGCCTACGGTAAGCGTGATGGTATGCATGTTACCCCTCTGCAACTGATGACGTTCACCTAAATTGGGGATGTAGTAGGTATACCGCAGCCCCACGTATCCACCCCCGTAACGGGAAAGGTCTATCTCCCTGTTCCAGGCGTTCACTTTGATATCCAGGCCGACAAGGTAATTGAACGACGACAGTTCTTTGAACTCTTTCAACTCTGGGAACTCATCCTTCACCTGCTCGAACGAGGGACCTATCCCCATCCCACCGATGCCCGCGACAGGGGAGACCAACACGCGCCTGCTTTGGATTACCGGGTAGTGAAACGCGAGGTCTGCCCCTATCACGTACCCGTTCACATCCTTTGGCCACGTTATATCCCGACGGGTAATCTCCTGCAACGTCTTAGTACCGGAAAAATTGATCCGCGTAGAGGCGGTGAACTTCTTGTAGGAGATATCGAACGCGAATCCGCCGATCACACAGTTGGTGAAGTGGTTGCTCAATCCACCGGTAAACTGGTTGTAGCCAAGGAAGAATTCACTCCCCATCCCCCAGTCCGAAGGACGAAAGCGGTACCGAATGTACCGCCGCGTATAATTTTCGTAGCGGCTACCCGGGTAGTTATCCAGGAAAGCGGTTGCCTTCGCGTTCATCTCCTCCATCTCTTTTTCGTCATCTACCCTATCCGGTGTGAACAAGAGCGCGTAAAGCAACAATTTAAGGAACTCCTTTTCCTCCGCGTTCAACCCCGCGTTATCGACGATCACCGTAAGCGGGATATAGGCTTCCGCCGATTTCCTGCCCAACTCCTCCGAGAGACGATCGCTCTGCACGATCATACCCAGCATGGGGGTCACGTCAAACCGCTCCGGCACATTCCAGTAGACACCTTGTCTCCATTCGGCACCGGAAGCGTAATCTTCCGCCTCATGGAGCAGCTCCGCAAAATCTTCGGTCCAGTAGCAGAGCAGCCAGTACTCGGCCGGTACAAAGACCCGGTAAGGGTTGAACATCTCACCGGCAAGGTAATCCTTGGCCTCCTTCACGGCGACTAAATCACCTTTCTTAAGGTTCTCCACGATAAGCGAGCGCCCCTTGGAAATTATCTCGAGGTCACTGGGCTGCATGCTTAATATCCGCGACCGGATAGAGTCGTTCTGCTGGGCGGTGGCAAAAAATACCAGCAACCACCCGCAAAGCAGGAGGGCGTAAAATTTGGATCTTTTCATTGAAAAGCAATTATGAATGAACAACGACCGGGCGTTTGCGAAGTGATGCAAACGCTCACGGTCGTCTGACATACTTTTTTAAGGTACTCGCTAATCTCTAAGGTACAGACTAGTCCACGAACGCGTGTTTGAACCCTTGCACCTCGTTCCAGTGTCCCCGCGTGAAATCGGGTACCTCAACAGATGCGCTGTTATTCTCGATGGAGATGCGGCTTAACTCGGCCAGCGAGCACCACTCTGCCAAGTCGTAAACATCCATATCGAGCGGCAGCCCATTTTGCAAACAGTAGACCAACCGGTAGTCCATGATAAAGTCCATCCCGCCGTGGCCTCCCACCTCTTTCGCTTTCTCCTCCAACTCACGATGTATGCGGTGTTTATACTTGTCCATTAGCGCGCTTCTCAGCTCTTCTGAAACGAAACTGTGTGCATTCAAATTCTCCAGATCGGGTGCAACATCCTCGCCCAGCATCTCACCTTGCAGCGCGTAGCCTGAAGTGGGATACTTATTGGCAAACCCTTTCGTGCCGCTCAGTTGATACATGCGGCTATAGGGACGCGGTGAAGAGACATCGTGTTGGATATGCATGGTCCTGCCCTTCTCCGTGCGGATCATGGTCATGGTATGCTGCCCATTCGCGAACATATACGCGCTATCGGCATCCACGCCCCTCTTCTCAATCAGGTACTGAGGAATGTTTACCGGCTTGGTGTCCATCGCCACCAACGTGTTCATTTTGTCGCCACGGTGGATGTTCAGGGCTTGTGCTGCCGGGCCCATGCCGTGCGTGGCGTAAACGTCACCGCGGAACTCCTTGTTGTACTGCATGCGCCAGTCGCTCTCGTAGTACTCCCAGAAGTCCGACAGGTCGTGAATATAGGCACCCTCCGCATGCAGCACCTCACCAAAGAGGCCCTGCTGCGCCATGTTCAACGTGGTCAACTCGAAGTAGTCATAGACGCAGTTCTCGAGCATCATCGCATGCTTCCGGGTTCGTTCGGCCGTGTTCACGATATCCCAAATCTCATCGAGGGTCATCGCCGCCGGCACCTCGCAGGCCACGTGCTTCCCCTGCTCCATCGCGTAGACCATCATATCGGCATGCCGCTTCCAGTCAGTTACCACGTAGACCAGGTCAATATCATCGCGCTCGCAGAGCTCTTTCCACGCCTCTTCACTTCCACTATACTCTGCCGCCCTCGGCAACCCGGCGTTATCGAGGATCACCTGCGTTTTTTCAACCCTATCGGCATATAAGTCGCACAGCGCCACGATCTCCACCCCGGGGATATGGGTAAACCGGCTCACGGCACCTGGGCCACGCATACCCAGCCCGATAAAACCGACCCGTACGGTCTCTATTTTCGGGACGGTTAACCCCACCACATGTTGCTGTCCCGCCGGACGAACAGGAACCTCCGTCCGAATGGTATAATCACCATTACCCGTTTTGCCACCCCCTTGGGTACATGCTGCCACGAAAACCAGCAGCAATAAAATGAAAGAATAAATTTTTCTCATATCGAACATTATTTATTGCAATTTATTTTGCAAATATACTCGTTTTTTCCCGTCATCGGATTACATTTTCCCTCTTTTATCGCCTATCTTGTTGATAGGTGTTCATCAAACCAGCTTACGGCACTTGCGACAGGCATTTTTTCATTTACTTTTATTTCAGTGAATGTTTGTCGTGTGTTACATATACACCCAAGGATACAGAATAGCAGCATCCTTTTAAAAGAATAGTCTGCTTTCTTGTCTATTAGCAAGTTGTTTGACTAACATGAAAGGAACAGTAATGAAAACGAATTTCATTCTCTATCTACTTTTATTAGCTTTTTTAGAGCTGCCTTCCTGCGAATCGAGGGGAGAAGTGAACAAACTTACCATTACGTTAAATGGCATCGTAAAACAGGAAGTCCCGGTTACGATAGATGTAAGCAAGTATGTCGATCACATTGAGAAGCAAGACCCTTCCAGGAAAATCGATCCCCGGTTACCTTCAACATAGATTTTGGGATTCTATTTAACGGTAAAATGCAACTTTCCTCGCCCAACATCATCAGCGGGGATGCCAACTTCCTGCTAGATTACAGCGGGAACAAGACCCTTTCGGACCTGGTCTATTACAGCCAAATCTTGCCAGTCCTAAACATTGGTGTTAACGTTAGGATCAATTGATGGACTCGATAAAGTGATCCTGTTTTATTCAAAATAGGTTTTCGCGTTTTCGTTTTGAAGACGTGTTTCAATCCAACTCGAAATTTTATTCCTATCTGTTCTATTAATAGCCCTGCTTGACTTGAAAATCACCATAGGGAGAAGTTCAGACTTAGTGGTATCTTCATACAAAATGGTCTCGGAGTATGAACAGGCGGTAATTTGCGGGTACAGTTCACGGATCTCTTTCAAAAGGTACTCGCCTTTCGTGGGAATATTCAGCACACTATCAAGCTGACTTTTTGCCACTTGCAAACCGGCCGTCGTTGCGTTCAGCTTGTTTTCCAACTCCTGCGCCTCGGTACGGTAGCGGCTGGTACTCTGCCTTAAAATCTCCGCATCAGCCCCGCTAATGACACCAATCTTTGTGGTATCAAGCTGGAAAACCAAAGCGGTTTCTTTCACCTTCGCCATATCCTCATCCGAAAGCCCATATCCTGAATAGACCAGGTCAATAGATCGATGATTTACATCCACATTGCTTTCCAGTAGATAGGCATTTTTTAACACCGAAATATTTTGAATATAACGGTTAGCGGCTTCGTTAAAATTCTCCTGCTGTACCAAGTTATACCCCAAAATAATGCTGGGAACAGTGGTAATCAGCAAAACTGCTGATATGATGCGGTTCACCCCCTTGCGTTTTTGCGGATCAACCACGCTGCGGATAGGAAACTTTAAAACCTGACAGACCAATAACGCAGCTACGGCTATAAAAACCGTGTTAATGGTAAAGAGGTATAATGCCCCGAAAACAAAGTTAAACTGAAGCGTAGCCAACCCGTATCCTGCAGTACAAATGGGTGGCATAAGCGCCGTAGCGATAGCAACGCCCGGTATAACGTTCCCCTTCAACTTACTACTGATAGCTAATATTCCCGCTAACCCTCCGAAAAAGGCGATTAGTACATCGTAAATGGTAGGGCTAGTCCGCGCCAACAATTCGGAATGGGCTGTACTCACAGGGGTTATGAAGAAATAGAGTGCCGATGTGATCAAACTGACCCCAACAGCAAAAGTGAAATTTTTGACAGCCCGCCTAAACAACGGCATATCATACGTGGCAATACCGTACCCCATACCGTTAATAGGGCCCATCAAGGGCGAAATAAGCATGGCACCGATAATAACCGCGGTGGAATTCATGTTCAATCCCACTGAGGCGACCAAGATAGCACACATTAAAATCCATAGATTGGTGCCTTTAAACTCAATTCCTTTTTCTATCTCTGCATGAATGGAGTCAAAACTCTCCATCTCTTGCCTCAAATCAAAATAGTGTAGAAACTTCATTATTTTAAAAAATCAATATTGAAACAGAATAGCAAAAGAAGCTGGAAAAACTGTTATCATAGAATTAGTATATTATTGTCTACATATCTCAGATGAAAAGCAGCAAGCCCTAGACATACTATAATTTTAAAGCACTCCTGTTTACAAACCTCAAGAAAAAATACCCTATTATTCCCCCAAGAATTGACGCTGAGAAAATCCCGATTTTAGCCTGGGTAATATATATTTCGCTGGTAAAGGCAAGAGATGTAATAAAGATGGACATAGTAAATCCTATGGATGCCAAAAATGATGTTCCTATCAGATTTTTAAGGTTCATTCCTGACGGGTAGGCAGCTATTTTTAACTTAACCAACAAGTAGGTAAAGCCAACGATGCCTATCACCTTACCTATCAACAGTCCAAGGCCAACACCAAGAAGCACGTTACTACTAAAAAGTTCCTGCACATCTATAGACAAAGATACTCCCGCGTTGGCCAAAGCAAAAACAGGCAACACGAAGAATGTCACAAACGGTTGTATCGCGTATTCCAACCGTTGGAGCGGTGGAATTGCACTGTTTGTATCTTTTTTTACCGTTTCTAAAACATCTAATTGCTCGGTGGACAATGTAGGGCCTTCCTTCGGTGCAATGGTACTAAACTTATTTATAGATTGCTTAACACGTTCGATATAAATGTTTTCTTTGATACCTACATCTGCCGGAATGGTGAAAGCAGCCAACACGGCTGCAATAGTAGCATTCACCCCTGATAACAGAAATGCCACCCATGCGCCGCCGATACCCAAAATGGCATAAAACCATATATTGCGTATGCCCATTTTATTCCCCAAGATCATTAGCACCACAAAACCCAATCCTATCAACAGATTTTGAACGACAATATCGGAAGAGTAGAATAAAGCAATCACCAATACGGCACCCAAATCATCTATTATAGCCAGTGCCATAAGAAAAACCTTCAATGAAGGTGGTACTCGCTTGCCCAACAAATGCATAACGGCTAGTGCGAAAGCTATATCCGTGGCCATTGGTATGCCCCATCCAGCACTGGCTTCTCCTGTTGGATTTAAAGAAAAATAGATGAGTGCCGGAACCAACATTCCCCCGATAGCTGCACCGATGGGCAAAAGGGCTTTTTTAGGGTTAGCAAGTTCGCCCGCAACAAACTCTCGCTTCAGTTCTAAACCAACCACAAAAAAGAACATAGCCATCAGGCCATCGTTTACCCAAAGTTGTAAATTATACTTTAGGAAAGAAATATCATTAAATTGAAATCCGACTTCATTGTGAAGGAGTTGAAAATAGTTATCCGACCATGACGAATTAGCAAGGATGAGTGCTAAAACCACGCTAAGTCCAAGTACAATTCCACCGGAATGCTCATGTTTCTTGAATCTTTGTAATGGGCGAGTTAAAACATCTATCGGTTTTTTCACCTTTTCTTTCATAACTGTTTTTCTTATTGTTAACAATACACATTAAATACAACACACTGATAATCAATCCAAACAACCTCATTCTACTCCCCCGGCTCTTTGTGCCTTGAAAGCAGAAACGCTACCAATGCAACTACTACACCTCCTACGACAGGAATCCATATAGAAGAGGGTTTTCGCTGATGAACAGGATCGGGCATATTATGTACCTCAGGCGTCTTAGGTGTTTCAGGTACTTCGGGTACTTCAATTGTCTCAGGTGTTTCAGGTACTTCAGGTACTTCGGGTACTTCAGGTACTTCAAGTGTCTCAGGTGTTTCAAGTGTTCCGAATATCCCCAATGTGTCTGATGCCTTGGACGTTTCAGGCGTACCAGGCATATCCGTTGAAACGGGTGGCTCATTGATAACCACCTCGGTCAACCCGGGAAAATTGACCCCATCGTTAACCAGCGTTGGCTCGAACAGTGCAAACGGGCTATTCGCCTCCTCTTCAAAGGAAGTCTCCGGGATGAAGTGTAGCGTATGGCCTGCCTCAGACGTTTGGAGATCAGAAGCAACAATAGCGGCCTCGAAAACCACTTCCACGGACGGGGGCATCAGGTAACGCTCGCCCGTCCCCAGGTCAATCAAGATATACTCTGACTGCTTTAGTGCCTGAAAAACACCAAACTCACTGACATCCACCCTGTTGCCCGCAATCAACTCTTGGCGGACAATATCCATAAACGCCTCTAATGCGCTGTTCACATTTGTCTCATCCCATCCCAAACGGGCCGATATAGATGCAAGAAGCTCTTTTTGTGTCATTGCTCCATTATTTTAAATACTGATTTCTTAACCCCATCTCCCTACCCATCGTTCGCCAACATGGACATACAACCCCAACAACACTCACCCCACCACGCGAGCCATCAAGTCAAAGGGCAAAACGCGTTGAACCACCTTTCCATATAGTTCCTTACTAAACAGGCCGAGCCATCAAGTCGAAGGGCAATGCCGAACAGATTTTCACCTCTCTAAAGGAGCCCACTACGAGGTGCATCTCCTTCTCGATCAGCACCTCCCCATCCACCTCAGGCGAATCGAACTCGGTGCGGCCAATATAGAAGTCAGGCTCTTCACGGTCTACCATCACTTTCAACGTTTGTCCCACCTTCGCTTCGTTCACCGCGAGCGAGATATCCTCCTGAAGCGCCATCAACCGCTCTAACCTATCCCGCTTAACTTCTGCCGGCACATCGTCCAGGTAGTGACGGTCACAGTAGGTACCCTCTTCGTGTGAGTAGGGGAACGTGCCGAGTCGCTCGAAGCGGGTGGTTCGCACGAAGTCGAACAACTCCAGGAAATCCTCTTCCGTTTCTCCCGGGTGTCCCACCATCATCGTCGTACGCAAGTGAATACCCGGCACCTCCTCCCTGAGCCGTTGAATCAACTCCAAGGTCTGTTCCTTGGTAATATTTCGCCGCATCTTTTTCAGCACGGGGTCGCTAATATGTTGTAACGCGATATCGAGGTATTTACAGACGTTCTCCCGCTCACGCATCACCCGGAGCAGGTCGATCGGGAAGCGTGCCGGGTACGCGTAATGAAGCCGTATCCACTCCACTCCACTGATATCGGATAGGTGCTCTACCAACTCGGGCAGCCTTATCTCACGGTAACGGTCAAGCCCGTAATAGGTGAGGTCCTGGGCGATTAACTGAAACTCTTTCACCCCCTGGCTCACCAAACTGTTGACCTCCGCTACAATCTCTTCCATAGAGCGCGAACGGTGTTTCCCGGTTATCAAGGGGATGGAGCAGTAGGCACAAGTTCGGTCGCACCCCTCGGATATTTTCACGTACGCGTAATGGGGTGGCGTGGTGAGAAAACGGTCGAACTCCAACTCCTTGCGGTAAGATTTCCCCAGGTCTGTGATTAACCCTTGCCAATCAAACTTACCGTAGAACCGATCCACTTCGGGAATCTCCTCCGCCAGCTCTTTCCGGTACCGTTCGGAGAGACAACCCATCACGTACAGCTTCTTGAGTCGGTTCCGTTTTTTTGCTTCGGCAAAATCGAGGATCATGTTGATGGACTCCTCCTTGGCATCACCAATGAAACCACAGGTATTGATCACCGCGATCTCACCATCGGGCAATTCAGGATCGTGCGCCACGGTATACCCGTTAGCCACCAGCTGTCGCATCAACAACTCGGAGTCCACCAGGTTCTTGGAACAACCCATGGTCACCACGTCTACCCTGTTTCTCCTCATGATTGATCCTAATTCCTCGTACAACGCGAGAAAACGCCTCGGCTATCAATCCCCAAATAGCGAATCGACGAATTCACGCCGACGGAATACCTGAAGGTCTTCTACCCCTTCGCCCAACCCGATGTACTTAACGGGTATCTTGAACTGATCCGAGATACCAAGGACCACACCCCCCTTTGCGGTTCCATCAAGCTTGGTGATGGCGAGGGCATTTACTTCGGTAGCGGCGGTGAAATGCTTGGCCTGCTCGAACGCATTTTGCCCGGTCGACCCATCCAACACGAGCAACACCTCATGGGGGGCTCCCGGGACGATTCTTCCCATAACGTTCTTGATCTTGGTGAGCTCATTCATCAGGTTGACCTTGTTATGTAGCCGGCCTGCAGTATCGATGATTACCACATCAGCACCGTTGGCCTTACCGGAGCTAACCGCGTCAAAGGCCACCGAGGCCGGGTCAGAGCCCATCTGCTGCTTGATCACGGGAACCCCTACCCGCTCACCCCATATATCGAGTTGTTCCACCGCGGCGGCCCGGAAGGTATCGGCCGCCCCTAGGTAGACAGATAAACCGTTCTGCTTGTACTGGTAGGCCAGTTTACCAATGGTGGTGGTCTTTCCAACACCGTTCACCCCCACCACCATGATCACGTAGGGTCTCTCCCCATCCGGTATCGAGAAACCCGAGAGATCACCAGTATGATTCTCGGTAAGCAGCTGGGCTATCTCATCCCGCAGGATACTCGTCAACTCATCGGTACCCACGTACTTATCGCGTGCCACACGTGCCTCGATCCGCTCGATAATGCGGAGGGTGGTATCTACGCCTACATCCGATGTGACCAGTACCTCCTCCAGGTCGTCAAGCACGCTGTCATCAACCTTCGACTTCCCGGCAACCGCCCGAGTCAACTTCGAAAAGAAGCTCTCCTTAGTTTTCTCGAGCCCCTTATCAAGCGTCTCCTTTTTCCCTCTTGAAAATTTATTAAATAAGCCCATAAGCTCTCTGTTATATCAGATAATCATGCGGCACCACGTTTACACTACCTAAACAATTACCGTAAACAAATGCGCCACCAACACAACAAAATAGCAATTGGCATAGAGACCAATCTTGCAGCACAACACCCACAAAACTACTAAATAGTAAAAACAAAAACTTCCCCGCGCTTTCACGCGGGGAAGTTTTTACATATATTTAACTTATTCCTTACTTTTTGAAATAGCCCTCGACCTGCTCGTTTAGAACCATCTCCTCTTTAAAACTGTATGCACCAGTTTTGGGGGACTTCACCATTCTAATCACTTTCGTGTGACTACGTCCCGTGGTTGTATTTCTATCACGGAATCCCGCGACCGCTTTTTTTGCCATAACGTATCCTCCTTTTTACCTGATTTCCTTGTGAATCGTCATCCTCTTGAGAATGGGGTTATACTTCTTTAACTCCATCCTACCGGGAGTATTCTTTCTATTCTTCATGGTGACGTACCTCGAAGTGCCGGGCATGCCGCTCTCCTTATGTTCGGTACACTCGAGAATCACCTGCACGCGATTTCCTTTTAATTTCTTTGACATTGGTTCTTCCTCCTATTTATTCAAGCGTTTAAATACCCCTTCGCGGCAGCTTTCTTCAAGGCCGCATCTAACCCGATCTTATTGATAGTACGCAGTCCGGAAGCCGATACCCTCAAGCTTATCCAGCAATCCTCTTCTACCCAATAAAACTTCTTCTTAAACAGGTTCACGTTGAATCTACGTTTCGTTTTCCTATTGGAGTGCGAGACGTGGTTTCCGACCCCTGCCCTTTTACCGGTTATTTGACAAATCTTAGCCATTGCTATGCTTGTAATGTGTTGTTAGTACTCTCTTTCGTGACTGACTGTCGAACGTGAAAACTGCTATTACTCTCACAAAACATCCACCACTTTCGTTAAAAGAACGGTTGTTTTTTCGACAAATCAGAGCGCGAAATTAAGCATATAATTTCAATTCGCCAAAGATTTCAACCTATTTTTTTGTTCCGCAGATTTAATGTAAGTTCAAATAACCAACGCGATGAGCAATTCGATATGAAGAACAGTTACAGCGACGACAACTCCACGTGCAACCCGTTAAAGTAATTGAGCGTAGCTTGCCGGACATGGGTTCGAAGCTCCTTATCTCCATTAGCACCGTTAATCGCCTGATCGGTAATGACCTGTTCGGCACCGTACGTTTTCGGGATGGCGGAACCACTACCCAGCGCTTCGCCTTGAAAAGAGATATCCCTTACAACCAGCATGGTGCCGGCATTAGCAACCGAAATATCAAGGCGGTAACGCAAGGTCACCGTAGCGCTTGTAGCGGGCAGGGACAAGTTTACACCGGCGCTGATCGTTACCGAACGTGCCTTATCGTCGAACCGTATAGCCGACAACAAAGGATTCCCTTGAAACCTCTCCCTGCCCCACTTCTGCAGCTTCACGTATTGTTGCGGAGCATCCACCCCATCAGCATTTGGAATGAATTGTTGAAAAACCACCTTCCCGTTCACAACGGGTACAGAACCGAAAGCGGCATCAGTCTGCCCGTTCAGGTTGGTGAACCCAAACGTGGTTAATAATAACAGCACTAGAATTATTCTCTCTATTATTTTCATATGATCATTTTATTATTATGCTTCAGTTTTGTTTCTCAACTTTCATTATCATCCCCTTTGACTGCAAACACGCGAAAAGGATTAATGTTCAAAAGTGGCTTTTGAAAAAACAACCGTTTAAATTTTATTTATCCCTTAAAATCCATTACTTTTGCATCGCGAAAAAAACAACACGCATATTCATCAATCGCGAAACGATTTTCGCAACGTGAATTATACAACTTACATTTTACACCTATGTCTGCTAAAAAAAGAAAAGAGACACGTGCCGAGAAAGGGTTCGAAAACATAGAAGAGGCGCTAACCAGCACGGAACAGTTTTTAGACAAGAACCAACGTTCTATCGTGATCGGGTTAATCATCGTTATCCTTCTCGTGGGAGCCTACTTAGCCTATCACTACCTGATCAAGCTGCCTCGTAGCGAGGATGCACAAACCGCGCTTTTCAAGGGTGAACGGTACTTCCAGCAAGGTGAGGACTCACTCGCACTGTTCGGTAACGGGAACGACTACATCGGTTTTGAATCCATCGCCACTGAATACAAAGGCACCAAAACGGCCAACTTGGCCCACGCGTACGCCGGCATCTCCTACAGTCGGTTGGGAGACAACGCGATGGCACTGGAACACCTGAACAAGTTCAAGGGAAAAGACCTGTTGCTAACTCCGGCCGTTACCGGTGCAATTGGCGACATCTACATGAACATGGGAGAGACCGATAAGGCGGTGAGCCAATTCCTGAAAGCAGCCAAAGATGCCGATAACGAAATGCTCAGCCCCATCTATTACAAAAAAGCGGGCGTGGCATATCTAAGCGTAGCCAATTACGACAAGGCGATTGAAACATTTGAGTTGATAAAGGAAAACTACCTTAACTCTATTGAGGCGCAAGAGGCAGATAAGTTCATCATGCAAGCGAAACTGTTGAAAGGAGAAAGCAAGTAACCATGGCAACCGAATGGAAGAACCTCTCCACCTACGATTCCGCTTCCGTTCCCTCAGGCCAAGGAAAGCGGGTAGGTATCGTGGTTTCCAAATGGAACTCGGCCGTAACGGACAGGTTACTTCAAGGTGCCTGCGATACCCTCCTAAAGTTCGGCGTGAAAGAGGAGAACCTCCATATCGAGCATGTGCCGGGAAGTTTTGAACTAACGTACGGTGCGAAGGTGCTCATCGAACATACGAACGTGGATGCCGTTATTGTCCTGGGATGCGTTATCCAAGGTGAAACCCCACATTTTACCTTCGTGTGCGATAGCGTGACACAAGGTGTCACCCAGCTGAACCTCACGAGCGAAGTACCGGTTATCTTCGGGTTACTCACCACCAACACGCTTGAACAAGCCAAAGCACGCGCAGGAGGACGCCACGGGAATAAGGGGGACGAAGCAGCCATCACCGCGTTAAAAATGATCGCCATCCGTTCAAAATATCAATAATTTATCGTACCTTTGTGGTGCTAAAACGTAGGGCAGTTACCAAAGTGGACAAATGGGGCTGACTGTAACTCAGCTGGCTACGCCTTCGGTGGTTCGAATCCATCACTGCCCACCTACGCGGAAGTAGCTCAGTTGATAGAGCATTAGCCTTCCAAGCTAAGGGTCGCGGGTTTGAGTCCCGTCTTCCGCTCACGAGAGGAGGCCGTTTCACCTTGAAATCATCGGGAGCCTCCCTTACTGCCACGTGGATACTAACCAGATACAGATACAACCGCCAACCGTCCGGGACCTTACCCGTGGGAGCATCTTCCGGCAATTGATTTCCCTGGCCTTTCCGCTAATGGCTATCGGCTTCATCCAGATGGCCTACAACCTGGTCAACATCCTGTGGATCGGACGCCTCGGAAGCGAATCAGTCGCCGCGATAGGCTCCGTTGGCATGTTGATGTGGATGATGAACTCGATGGGGCTTGTATCCAAAGTGGGTGCCGAGATATCCATCGGTCAGTCGATTGGCGCGAGCCGCCTTGACAGGGCATCAGTCTACGCGTCCCACACTACCATGATAGCCCTTCTGCTGGGTCTCCTTTTTGGTGCCTACTTCTTTCTCTTCCCACGCCCATACGTCTCCTTTTACCAGTTGGAGAGTGCCATTGCCGCCGATGCCGAGGACTACCTACGCATCATCTCACTGGGAATACCCCTTATGTTCTTAGTTCTCAATTTTTCAGGCATTTACATAGGTTCCGGACGGAGTAGCCTCCCCTTCTATTTTAACGCAACGGGCCTGGCCCTGAATATCCTGCTCGACCCCCTATTCATCTTCGGGTTAGGAGTCGTACCGGCTATGGGGATTCGCGGTGCAGCGCTGGCTACCGTCCTTTCCCAGGCCGTGGTGCTGCTCCTGTTCGTTCGCCACCTTAGGGGACCAAACGGTGCGCTTGGGGGGGTTCGATTCATTACCCGCCCCCGCAAGCGTTACACGCTAGAGGTTCTCAAACTGGGAGTACCAGTGGCCGCGATGAACGTCTACTTCGCGTTCATCAACATGCACTTGGCCCGAACCGCATCGCTCTACGGCGGGCACTTGGGCATAACCAGCCAAACTACCGGGGGACATATCGAGGGGATTACCTGGAATACCTCCACCGGGTTCTCCACCACGTTAGGAAGCTTCTCGGCGCAAAACAACGCCGCGGGGAAGATGGATCGAAGCCGCCGTGCTTTCCATTACACGCTGCTTTTAATGGGGGCGGTGGGGATAGCGGCTACACTTGCTTTCATCTTCTACGGCAGTGAGATATTCTCCCTCTTCGTACCGGAGAGAGCTGCCTACGAAGCCGGCGGGGAGTACCTGCTGATCATCGGTCTCTCTCAAGTTTTCATGATGTTAGAGCTGACCACGCAGGGCATGTTCAACGGCTTGGGCAAAACCACCCCACCCGCCATTATCAGCATCCTGTTCAACACGCTCCGCATCCCGTTGGCCCTGGTGCTGGGTGCACGAATCGGCGTGACCGGCGTCTGGTGGGCCATCTCCATCACGACCATCTTCAAGGGAATCATCTCGTTCACCTGGTACCTACTGCTCCAAAAACAGTTAAGGCTACAAATCCCGTAACAGGAAAAGTCCGATATCGGTAACAGGATAGTTAAAGTGGTTACCCACGTGTGCGTTCACCAACTTACCTGCATACATGTAAAAACCGGAGGCGAAGCCTCGGTCAAACCGGGCAAAATGATCGATCCCCCTATGATCACCCATCGCGGTGAAAAGGGGGACGAACAGGTTACTCATCGATATAGAAGCGGTACGTGCCACCCGCGAACTGACGCTCATCTCGCAAACATGCAACACCCCGTTCCTCTCGAACTTCGAGGGGTGGTTTGGCAGGCAGGCCTCCATGGTCGTCTCGAAGCAACCCCCTTGCGCCACCCGAAGGTCAATAATCAGCGAACCCCGTTTCATCTCCCGGATCAGATCGCTGGAAACACGATAGAAATGGGCCTTGTTGATATACCGCATGGCACCGATCACCACGTCAGCCGAGCGAAACGCGTTGCGAAGGACGTTGGGCTGCAGGGTAGAGGTGTAGACCGATCTCCCTAACTCGTGGCGAATGGTTCGCAACTTCACGATATCATCATCGAACACCTTCACCGATGCACCCAATGCCAAGGCGGCGCGAGCGGCCATCGTGCCGGCTATGCCCGCCCCAACGATGATTACCTCGGTTGGGGTAACCCCGGGAACACCCCCCAAAATAATTCCCTTGCCCCCATGCGCATTACTCAACAGCTCAGCAGCCAGCGCGATGGATGTTGCCCCCTCTATCTCGGAGATGGCCGTCACGAACGGCGATTCCCCCGAGTCGTCCAGTAACAACTCGTAAGCCAATGCGTTAATACGTTTCTCAGCCATCCGCTCGAGGATGGGGGTAGATAGCCTATGCAGGTAGAGAAACGAGAAGACGGATGCCCGCTCCTTGATCATCTCCACCTCTTCCAGCGTGGGTGGCAACATTTTCAGAATCAAATCGGCCTGGAAAACCTCTCGTGCAGACTCCACGATCTCGGCACCCGACTCGGCATAGTAACCGTCGGAGTAGTGGATGGTATCACCTGCCCCCGCCTGAACAAGGACACGGTACCCCAGGGCGATCAGCAACGAAACGGTTTCGGGAGTGAGGGCCAACCGCCTCTCCACCTCCTGATCCTCTTTAGGAATCCCGATAACCACGGACTTCCCTTGCTTTTCTGTTTTCCACATCAGCTCGCGAACCACGAATGATGGGCTTTGGCGTGTATCATGCATCATCTCTCTTCCTCCCATCTCTTAATTTTTCCTCTATTTGACTTACGATCACCTGAACATCCTTGCCCCTCAACCTATGTCCAGCGCGATAGACAATGGCAGCACTAAGGTAGTAACGCTCCCTTCGGACCAAATGCTCCGTGATAAAGGAGACAAGTTCTTCTTTCGACTTGCCAGCAATAAGCGGTCTCGATGTTCTCGAGGAGATTAGCCGATGGGCCAACTCCTCCGGTTCAGCTTGAAGGTACACGGTAATGCCTGCACGGTTCATCAACGCCATGTTGTTAAAGAAACAAGGCGTACCGCCCCCCGTTGAGATAACCACGTTTTCAAATTCGGCCACCTCACAAAGGGCCTGTCGCTCCAGCTCACGAAATCCCTCCTCACCCCGTTCTACAAACAGTTGCAAAACAGTTTTACGGTACTTGCCTTCGACAAAGAGATCCAGGTCGACAAACTGTAACGAAAGGGAGCGGGCAAGCTGCCTTCCCACCGTCGTCTTACCGGATCCCATATAACCAACAATAAAAATCCGTTCCATATCAAATGCCTAAAGACGGTAACCGTTTACAGGCTTCGCCTATCGTTGCAATAATAACGCTGCGTGAAGGAAAGGTTAGCATGTCAAGCCGTTACAATAGCGGTGCGAACAACCGCATTAGCGACTCCTTAAAACGCACGCCCACTGGCCGTTTCGCCCACTCCTTCAATAGTACAAGCTCCGAATTGCGCTGATCCTCAATGAATATCTCGTTGGCTTGCCGCGTCACCTCTTTATCGTAAATAAACGCCTCTACTTCGAAGTTTTGATCGAAGCTACGCGAGTCGAAGTTAGCCGAACCAATTAGCGTTAGCGACGTATCAAAGGTCATCGTCTTAGAGTGAAGGAACCCCTTGGTGTAAAAGAAGATCTTCACCCCAGACCGCAACATCTGCTTGATAAAGGAGCGAGACGCCATCTGCACAAGGTGCACGTCGGAACGTTTAGACATCATGATCCGCACGTCCACGCCCCGGATGGCAGCAGACTGCAGCGCATCGATCATTCCATCGGGTGGCAAGAAATAGGGCGTCTGGATAAAGATCGACTCCTTCGCGTCATAAATAGCCTGCATGATGCCGTGCGCTAACTCATTATACTTGCTCAATGGCCCGCTGTTTACAATTTGCATGGGGCTGTTGCCGAAATTTTCCAATTTCGGGAAGTAGTCGCGGGAGGTGATCAGCGTTTGCGACACGAAATACCAGTCGATCAGGAAAACCGACTGTAGCCCTTGCACCCCTTTGCCCTCGATACGGGCATGGGTATCACGCCAAATCCCCCATGAGAACCCCTCCAGGTAGCGGTCGGCCACGTTTATCCCTCCCACGTAGCCAATCCGCCCATCAATCACCACGATCTTGCGGTGCATGCGGTAATTAAGACGCGATGTGAGCGATGGCAACGCGAGCTTCAAAAAGGATTCGGCCTCAATACCCGCCTTGCGGAACTCCTCGAAGTAGCGTTTCTTCGCTTTCCGCGAGCCGAAGCTATCGTAGATAACCCGTACCTCTACCCCCTCCTTCGCTTTTTTTATGAGGGCTTGTTGCAGCCGGGTGCCAATCGTGTCATCTAACAACACGTAGTACTCCACGTGTATATGGTGTTTCGCCTGTTCGATATCAGTGAAAAGCTGGTCAAACTTATCCCGAGCATGGGTGAAGATCTGCACGTCGTTACCCCCCAACAATGGCGTGTAATCCAAGTTCTTCAGTAACTTAATCAAGTTGTCGTGCCTCTCCAGTCCCTCCACATCCGCTGGCCCCCCCATCTCGTCGAGCGGTCGCCTTTTCAACTTGCTATACATCCGCTTGGAGATGACCCGTTTCTTGGTGGTATCCTGTCCGAAAATGAGGTACCAGATAATCCCGATAACCGGCAAGAACATCACTGCCAGGATCCACGCGATCGCCTTGATGGGGCTCCTATTCTCCGAGATCACCACCACGACGATACTCACCACGGTGAGGACGTAGAGAATCTCGATGATCAGGAGTAGGGTGTCGTTCAGTTGCATGGTTATTAGCGGTATTTTCCCTCGTCGATATCTTCAAGGATATTCAAGTAAGAGTGGTATCGGCTCTCACTGATGTAGTGATGGTTCAAGGCATCGAGCACGGCACAATCGGGCTCATTCAAGTGCATGCAGTTGTAGAACCGGCATTTTTTGGACATTTTGAAAATCTCGGGAAAATAGTGCGACACCTCATCCTTCTCCATATCGATGGTACCAAACCCTTTGATACCTGGGGTGTCGATGATGAACCCACCGTTTTTCAGCTCGATCATTTCCGAGAAGGTGGTGGTGTGCGTACCCATCTGATGATAGTCCGATATCTCCCTCACCCTCTGCACCTCCTCACCCTGTAAAGCGTTTATAATGGTCGATTTGCCGACCCCTGAATGACCGGCGAGCAACGTCACGTGGCCACGGGTAACCTGCTCAATCTCGTCCAGTCCCTCTCCCGTTTCCATCGACGAGCGGATGCAGGGGTAACCGACCACAGTGTAGAGGTGAATTAGCGCATCCAGGTACTCAGTATCATCCTCATCATACAGGTCTATCTTATTGAAAACCAAGTAAACCGGAACGGAATAGGCCTCAGCGGTAGCGAGGAACCGGTCGATGAACACGGTGGTCGTCTCGGGGAAGCGAACGGTAATGCAGAGCAGCGCACGATCTATGTTTGCCGCGAGGATATGCGCATGCTTCGACAAGTTAGAAGCTTTGCGCACGATATAGTTATCACGGTCTTCGATGTCGGTAATAAAGGCAGTACCATCGGGATTTACCTCCAGGAAGACCCTGTCGCCCACGACCACCGGGCTGGTGCTTCGGATCCCTTTTAGCCGCAGGTTCCCCTTCGCCCAGCAAGTCAAGTCGTTCCCTTCGGTATCCCGCACGTGATAGAGGTTGCCCGTGTTCTTGATGACCACCCCCTTCACTGCCACCTTATCATCAGTTTCGCTCGTCGTCAAACCGTCAATATCTCCTTCTCCTTGGCAGCAAACAGGTCATCCACCTTCTTGATGAACTTATCGTGGATTTTCTGTAAATCGTTTTCGACATCTTTGCCGATATCTTCCGCGAGCCCATCCTTAACTGCTTTCTTCACCTCGTCAATCCCCTCACGGCGAGCGTTGCGGATACTTATCTTGGCCTCTTCCGACTCCTGCTTCGTCTGTCTCACCAGCTGTTTGCGTCGCTCTTCGGTAAGAGGTGGGATACCTAAGCGAATCACTTCGCCGTTATTCTCGGGCGTGATACCCACATCAGAGTCCTGGATCGCTTTCTCTACCACTTTCAACATCTGCTTCTCCCAAGGCTGTACCATGATGGTCTTCGCATCGGGGGTGGTAATGGTCGCCACGTTCGTTAGCGGGACAACGCTACCGTAATAGTCCACACGAATACCATCGAGTATACGGGGGTTAGCACGCCCTGCCCGAATGCGTGAAAACGTGTCGTCTAAGAATTGGATGGTCATCTCCATCTTCTCTTCAGTCTCTTGTTTAATCTTGGCTATATCCATATCTACGTTTTTTTATTGTTCGCAACAAAAATAGTGAAAAGATTTTAATTCAACCCATTAAACGTGTACCAAGGTACCGATATCATCCCCTGTCACCACCTTTTTCAAGTTGCCCGCGGTGTCCATATCGAACACCACGATGGGCAGGTTATTCTCCTTGCATAGCGTGGCGGCCGTCAGGTCCATCACTTTAAGTCCCCGCTCGTACAGCTCGTCGAACGAGATGGCTTTAAACTTGGTCGCGGTAGGATCCTTCTCCGGGTCGGCCGTGTAGACCCCGTCCACGCGGGTACCCTTTAGCATCACATCAACCTCCAACTCGATACCCCTCAAGGCCGATGCAGAATCGGTAGTGAAAAACGGATTTCCAGTACCTCCCGCGATGATAACGACCTCACCCCTATCGAGCGATTGGATCGCCTCCCACTTGGAGTAGAACTCACCTATTGGTTCCATCCTGACAGCGGTGTAGACGTGGTTACGCTGCCCCACGGCGCTCAGTCCAGAGCTCAACGCAAGGCTGTTAATCACGGTGGCCAGCATGCCCATCTGGTCCCCTTTTACCCGGTCGACCCCCTGGGCGGTACCGCTGAGCCCCCTGAAGATATTGCCTCCACCAATCACGATACCTACCTGTATGCCCATCTGTGCGACCTCGTGAATCTGTTCAACGTACTCTTTCAGCCGCTTCTCGTCAATACCGAACTGCTGGTCGCCCATCAGCGACTCGCCGCTTAACTTCAATAAAACCCGGTTATACTTCATAACATCTTTTCTTATGTAATTTACTATTTCTTTTCACTCTACTTTCAACGAAACTCCCGACAGATTAATTCGTTCTACGAATAACAAGCCCCATATTTTTGTACAACTAAAACCTGTTTTAAATTAAGGGTTTACGTATGCAACCTCCTTAAAGGCGTAACGCCGCTCTTCATCCCCATTCAACGTTCTCAACACCAGATGCCCGGAAGGCATCACCTCCTGAATAGCAGCCTGAAAACGGCCATCTCGATCTTCATACCAATGGTACCCGTCTTTGCGGTAGAGGCTTGACATATAAGCGTAATCAATAGCTTCCCGCAGCTCCTCCCGCCTTAGCACCTGTTCCATACCAAGCTCGGCAAAGCCCTTGTGGCCTTCACCCGATCTTCCCTGTAGTCCCCCGTAAAGGGTAAAGAACTCCTGTAAAAAGCTTTCAAGCAGCTGGGCTACATCGTGCTCTATCCCGGTAATCTGCCACAGCGATACCGGGTTAGGAAGCCCGGCAGGAAAATTTCGCTGATTCACGTTGATACCGATACCCACTACCGATCGGGTTATCTTTCCCCTCAGCAACTCATTCTCGATAAGCATCCCGGCCATTTTTTTCTCTTTCCAGTAAATATCGTTGGGCCATTTGATGCAAATATCGCCGGTGATCCGGTCTAACACCCTTTTTATCGCCAACGAGGCGATACGCGAGAGGATGAACTGTTCGTTAGCCTTTAACTCCTTAGGGTAGAGAAGTAGGCTAAACAGCAGGTTCTTACCTTTTTCTGAACTCCACCCGTTTCCCCTTTGTCCACGTCCTCTATTCTGGTAATCGGCCACGACCGTGGTGCCCTCTTCAAGCGGTTCCCGACGGAGCCACTCCTTCAAGTGGTCATTCGTGGAATCAACCTCCTGTAACCACACCACGTTGCAAGCGTTATTCGAACATCCCATCGTCCTTACCTTCATTACTCCTCATTCAGTGATTCAAAAAGGGCAAAAAAGCGTCTTCAATGTGATCAATCTCCACCTGTCCCCTATTCCATACCACCGCCACGATATCAAACCGAACCGGGTTATCCACCCGGTTCATTTTCACGTAGATGTTGGCAGCCCGAACCATGCGCCGCATCCGTTGCCGGTTGACCGACTCCTCGGGGTAACCCCACTCGGTACTAGCGCGTGTCTTCACCTCGGTGAAGACGATATACTCACCGTGTAGAGAGATGATATCGATCTCGTAACCTTGAAACCTCCAATTCCGTTCGAGCAACTGATGCCCGTTAGACGTGAGGTGGCGCGCTGCCGCCTCTTCCCCCTTCCTACCTAACTTATTGTGCTCCGCCATACTGAATAAAACGAGCCAAGGTCTTCGCCGTGAAAGTAAACATGAGTAATAATACAACATGGGAAAGTCCAAAACAATTACTCCCCAAGCGGATGAAAACCCTACTGTTTAGCGTAAAAGTACAAATTTAAGCCATTAATCTTTCTTTTTGGAAGAAATATTTCGTTTTTTTGTACTGGTAAAGAAAAGCATCGCTTTTTCAGTCCTAAACCGCAGGTTTGGCGAGAACAATCAACGATCACGAAATGGCAGCAACAAAGAACAATTTACCCGGCAAAACGAGCAAGCTGAGAACCAAGAAAGCCGTGTTCATGCTGAGCGAAGAGGAGCATGATTTCATCCAGTTTTACCTGAAAAAACAGAAGATCACGAACCGTTCTCGCTGGTATCGCGAAACGATTATCGCCCACGTGCTTAGGAACATGGAGCAGGACTACCCCACCCTGTTCGAGGAAAACGAAATGAGGAGGTAAAAGGGTATCCCTAAAGAAAAACAGAAGAGTAGGTGACAATGCTGAACGATGACTACTTCATGCGCCAGGCCCTACGGGAGGCACACTTGGCGTTCGGGAAAGAGGAGGTGCCAGTGGGTGCCGTTATCGTTGTTGACCAGCGAATCATTGCCCGGGCACACAACCTCACCGAAAGGTTGAACGATGTTACCGCCCACGCCGAGATGCAAGCCATCACGGCAGCGGCCAATATCCTCGGAGGCAAATACCTGACAGAGTGCACGCTATACGTCACCTTAGAGCCTTGCCCCATGTGTGCAGGCGCGATGCGGTGGGCGCAACTAAATCGAGTGGTATACGGTGCTTCAGACGAAAAACGGGGGTACAGCCAGGTATCCCCACAACTCCTTCACCCGAAGACCACGGTTACCTCGGGGGTTATGGCGCAAGAGTGCGGTGACCTGCTAAAACTTTTTTTTGAACATTTTCGTTAAGCCAAATGAGCAGAGGGCAAGTTTACTTGGACTATGCCATGGCGAGAAAATGTCTAACTTTAGTGAACATTTTCGTTAAGCCAAATGAGCAGAGGACAAGTTTACTTGGACTATGCCATGGCGAGGAATAATTACAGCTTGGGCAGTTCCCATGGGGAACGGTAGTTCGCTTTAGCAAGCCGATTGGCCTCCAGGTGGTCGAACGTACCCGTCTCGTTATCCCAGTTTAGCCCACTCCCCACGCGACAGGATATATTGGCCATATGGCTTAATTTGGCCACTTCAGCACCAATCGCGACATCGGCATTAGGCAGCTCACGCGAACGCATACAATCCAGCATATTGCCAACGTGGAGGTGCAACCCCTGTCCGCTCCCTTGTCGTTTCTCGATAGCTTCCATTCGGAGCGTGTTGGGTTTACGTTCGTCGTCGCAAGGGTAACAGTAGGGGAAGTTGCGGCTATTGATTTGCTGTTCTGGAAGCACCTCCCACCCCGAACGAGTGAGGATGAGCGTACCATTCTCTCCCAAGAAAGCCACCCCTTCACGTTGACCATACAGTCCGGTTGCGATACCGCACGCGTGATCCCAAATTATGTTAAAGTCGGGATACTTGTAGATAGCCATCAGTGTGTCGGGGGTTTCCATGGCGTCATCCGGGTATGCGTATTTCCCTCCTGCACCATAGACGTACGAGGGCAACCCCACGTTCATTCCCTTCATGGCATAGTCAAGCAGGTGTACCCCCCAATCAGCCATCAAGCCCCCCGCGTAATCCCAAAAGAATCGGAAATTATAATGGAACCGGTTTTGATTAAACGGGCGTTTGGGTGCCGGCCCTAGCCACATATCGTAATCCACACCCGGGGGAGGTGTTGAGTCGGCTACTACCGGCAACGTCCATTTACTGGTCTGGTGTGCCCATACCTTCACGGTACGCACCCTTCCCAATTGCCCACTCTGCACGAAAGCGGCTGCCTCGTCCCAGTGGGGGTCACTTCGTTGCCACTGTCCCACCTGCACCACTCGATTATATTTGCGGGCAGCCTTCACCATCAGGTCGCACTCCTCGATACTGTTGGCCAGCGGTTTCTCGACGAACGAGTCTTTACCGGCTTCACAAGCAGCAACCAACTGTAGGCAGTGCCAGTGGTCTGGTGTCCCAATGATCACCATATCCACGTCCTTGTTATCGATCACCCGCCGCCAATCCTTAACGAGCTGCGGTGGTTTCTTCCCGGTCATCTCCTCCACCTCGGAAGCACGCTGGTATAGCCACTGGTCGTCCACGTCGCACAAGGAGACACACTCGGTACCTGGATATTGAAGAAAAGCCCTCAAGTTGGCCCACCCTTGGTTACGGCAACCGATCAGCGCGATTTTAATTTTATTGCTCGGGGCCGATTGCCCTAAAATGGAGGAGTAAGATTTACCCATAAGGGGAACTAAACCTAGTCCCGTGGCCGTTACAGCCGTTTTTTTCAAGAAAACTCGTCGATCCATATTTTTATTTTTTCACCCTGTACTCGTCGTACCGGGTAGTTATCATATTCGCGGTAAATATACACATTTAACGGTGAAATGAATCATCAATGTCGGTATAAAAAAACTGATTTTTACCATGCACTTGTAAAAAGCAGTTTTTTCATGTACTTTTGCATCTCTAAACAGCAACTACAAATAGGCATTATGTCAACACGATTTAAACGAACGCTTGTCACCTCGGCATTGCCCTACGCCAATGGGCCGGTGCATATCGGCCACCTGGCCGGAGTGTACGTACCCGCCGATATTTACGCCCGTTACCTGCGACTCAAGGGCGAGGAGACCCTCTTTATTGGCGGCTCTGACGAGCACGGGATCCCCATCACGCTCAAGGCGAGGGCCGAAGGAGTTTCTCCCCAGGATATCGTGGATCGCTATCACGAGTTGAACAAGCAATCGTTCGAGGCTTTTGGCATCTCGTTCGACATCTACTCGCGTACCACTTCAGATATTCACCAGAGGGTAGCATCCGACTTTTTCCGGACTCTCTACGACAAAGGAGAGTTCACCGAGAAGGTGAGCGAGCAGTATTACGATGAGGAGGCGAAGCAGTTCCTGGCTGATCGCTATATCGTGGGCAGCTGCCCCCATTGCGGGAACGAGAAGGCCTACGGTGATCAATGCGAACAGTGTGGTACCGCCCTCAGTCCCGATGAACTAATAAATCCCAGGTCGACCCTCAGCGGCAGCCAGCCGGTGAAACGAAAGACGAAGCATTGGTACCTGCCGCTCGACAAGCACGAACCGTGGCTCCGCCAATGGATACTGGAAGAGCACAAGGAGTGGAAAAGCAACGTATATGGCCAGTGCAAATCGTGGCTTGACATGGGACTTCAGCCCCGCGCGGTGAGCCGCGACCTCGACTGGGGCGTACCGGTACCCGTGGAAGGTGCCGAGGGAAAAGTCCTCTACGTCTGGTTCGATGCACCCATCGGCTATATCTCGAATACCCTGGAGTTGCTTCCCGACAAGTGGGAAACATGGTGGAAAGACGAGGAGACCAAGTTGGTTCATTTCATTGGGAAAGACAACATCGTGTTTCACTGCATCGTCTTCCCGGCGATGTTAAAGGCGGAGGGCTCCTTTATCCTGCCTGAGAACGTGCCGGCCAACGAGTTCATGAACCTGGAGGGAGATAAGATATCCACCTCTAACAACTGGGCGGTATGGCTACACGAGTACCTCGAGGAGTTTCCCGGCAAGCAGGACGTGCTTCGCTACGCGCTCACCGCCAACGCGCCCGAGACAAAGGACAACGACTTCACCTGGAAGGAGTTTCAGGCGCACAACAACAACGAGCTGGTCGCCGTCCTGGGCAACTTCATCAACCGGGCCATGGTGCTGACCCAGAAGCACTTCAACAACAAGGTGCCCACGCTGGGCGAGTTGACCGAATACGATAGGGAGACCATCGCCGAGGCGAAGAAGGTGAAAGAGGCGGTTGAAAGCAACCTGGAGCAATTCCGCTTCAGGGAGGCGCAGAAGGAGGCGATGAACCTGGCACGTATAGGAAACAAGTACCTGGCCGACACCGAGCCTTGGAAGACAGCCAAGAATGACAAAGCTCGCACCGCAACCATCCTGAACATTGCCCTCCAAATCACGGCCAACCTCTCCATCGTTTGTGAACCCTTCCTACCCTTCTCGACCGAAAAAATCCGGGCGTTCCTCAATACCGGGCGGTTCGACTGGAACAGCCTGGGTAGCTTCCAATTGCTGCCAGAAGGGCATGAGCTGGGGAAAGCAACGCTCCTCTTCGAGAAGATAGAGGACGAGGTGATTGAACGGCAGGTAAAGAAGCTACACGACACGAAAAAAAATAACCAAGTCGGTGCTGATGCAGCAAAAGCAGTGAAACCCATCAAGGAGGTCATCCAATTCGATGCCTTCGAGAAGCTGGATATCCGCGTGGGCACGGTATTGGAGTGTGAAAAAGTACCCAAGACCGATAAGCTCCTCCGCTTTTTACTGGACGATGGCCTGCGGGAACGCACCATCCTCTCGGGTATCGCCCAATGGTACCCCAACCCCGGGAAACTGGTCGGCAAGCAGGTCTGCTTCATCGCCAACCTGGAGCCGAGGAAGGTGCGGGGTATCCTGTCGGAAGGGATGATCCTCTCCGCGGAAAATGCCGATGGCACACTGGCGCTGATTGAGCCTGAGCGCACAGTACTGCCAGGTAGTCCAGTTGTGTAAACCGCATGCTTACGCGAAAGATTTAAAAGCTAAGTTGGCGAATCACGGAATAATCGGTTAACTTTGTAGCTTATAACTACAAAGGATTAACGATGAGACATTCCAGTAATTTCAAGAGAGCGCTTCCCGACCTGATTGTCGTGGCAGCCTTTATACTCGTTTCATTCATCTACTTCGCACCCGCGGTGATAGAGGGTCGGGTGATCGCGCAACACGACTCGCTTGCAGCCATCGGGCAAGGGCAAGAGCAGCGGGATTACATGGAGCGGCACGACGGGGAACGCACCCGGTGGAACCTCTCGATGTTCGGGGGCATGCCCTCCTACCAGATGAGTCCCACGTACGACTCGTCCAAACCGCAGGAGGTGGCAAAAAAAGCTTATTCCCTTTTCCTTCCCAACTACATCTCCCTGCTGTTTATCATGCTGCTGGGATTCTACATCCTGATGCGGGCATTCAACGCATCTCCCTTGGTTAGCGCACTGGGTGCCCTCTTCTGGGCCTTCTCATCCTACTTCTTTATCATCATCTCGGCGGGGCACATCTGGAAATTCATCACCCTCGCTTACATTCCCCCCACCATCGCGGGGATGGTATACACGTACCGCAAGAAGTACCTGCCGGGAGGACTCCTGCTCATGGTGTTTGTAGCTTTTCAGCTGTCGTCCAACCACTTCCAGATGACCTACTACTTCCTCTTCGTGATGCTTTTCCTCTGGATCGCCTTCCTGGTGGACGCGATACGGAAGAGAGGGATGGCCGACTTCTGGAAATCGACCGCGGTAGTGGTCATTGCCGGTTTCATCGGGGTGGCCGCCAACACGAGCAACCTCTACCACACCTACGAGTACTCCCAAGAGACCATGCGCGGCAAATCGGAGTTGACCCATCACGGCGATGCAAACCGAACCGGCGATGGGCTGGAGCGGGATTACATCACGGCCTGGAGTTACGGCATCGGCGAAACGTGGACCCTGCTGGTACCCAATACCAAGGGGGGCGCATCGGTACCCCTCAGTCTTAACGAGAAAGCGATGAGCAAGGCGAAGCCGGAGTACGCCCCGCTCTTTCAACAAATCGGGCAGTACTGGGGCGAACAGCCCGGCACATCGGGCCCGGTGTACGTGGGTGCGTTCGTGCTGACGCTCTTCGTGCTGGGACTCTTTATCGTGAAGGGTCCCATCAAGTGGGCCCTGTTGGTGGGAACCCTCTTCTCGATTACCCTGTCGTGGGGGAAAAACTTCATGGGGCTGACCGATTTCTTTATCGACCATGTGCCACTGTACAATAAATTCCGGGCGGTATCATCCATCCTGGTGGTCGCTGAATTCTGTATCCCCCTCCTGGCCGCGCTGGCGGTGAAAGAGCTTATCCAAAAACCGGAGACCCTCAAGAACGACCCGAAGCCGCTCTATATCAGCCTCGGGGTGACGGGGGGAGTCGCCCTCCTCTTCGCGATCGCCCCCAAGCTGTTCTTCTCCTCGTACATCTCCTCAACCGAGATGATGGCTTTCCAACAACTTCCACCGGAGCATATCCAACCATTTATCGCTAATCTGACCGATGCCCGCATCTCCATCTTCACGGCCGACGCCTGGCGCAGCTTCTTTATCGTCGCCATAGGAGCCGTGATCGTGTGGCTGTTCATCCGGAAGAAGATCAAACCAGAATGGATGGTGGCAGGTATCCTTCTGCTCTGCCTCGTGGATATGTGGGGGGTGAACAAGCGATACCTAAACGACGATGATTTCGTGACCGCGACGAGCCTACAGCAGCAGTTCACACGAACCGCCACCGACGAGTACATCTTACAGGACACGACACGATATTACCGCGTGCTCAACCTGGCTACCAGCACCTTTAATGATGGGGTCACCCCCTACTGGCACAAGGTGATTGGCGGGTACCACGCGGCCAAGCTACGCCGTTACCAAGATCTGATTGACGTTCATCTCACGGGCGAGATAATGGCGCTACATCAAGAGGTTATCCGTTCGCAAGGCCAGTTAGACACGGTCGATGCTGAGCTTTTCAAGGTGCTCAACATGCTCAACGCCAAGTGGATCATCATGCCGGCACAGGATGGCACCACCCTGCCCATCGAGAACCCGCACGCCATGGGCAACGCATGGTTCGTGGACGATATCCGTTTCGTGGAGAGTGCCGATGAGGAGATCGATGTGCTGCGCACCCTCGACCTCAGCAAAGAGGCGGTTGCCGATAAACAGTACGAGTCGCTGTTGGCGGGACAGGTTCCCACGCCGACCGACTCGGCATCGACCATCGTTCTGACCGACTACGACTCCGACTTTGTCACCTACGCGGTGGATGCCAAAAAGGATGAGTTAGCGCTCTTCTCCGAAGTGTACTACCCGAAAGGATGGCAGGTTAGCATTGACGGAGAGCCGGTGGAGATGTTACGGGCGAACTACACGCTGCGCGCCCTGCCTATCCCAGCGGGGAAACACACGGTGGAGTTCCGTTTCGAACCGCGAAGCATCCGGGTGACCGATGGCATTGCCTACACGGCCCTGGCCATCATACTGCTCACGCTGATTGCCCTTATCGTTCGCACAGTTCACGGAGCGCGCACCACTCGCAGTTCTTCAGATTCTCCGTCTGCGTGAAGGGGATAGACGGGTTAAAAATCTCTTCCAAGAGCGTATCGAGATGCTCCTTGAACTCAGGCAAGTAAGCCGAGATATCCTCAATGGGCTGCTTATTGCACCGCACCGTGGGATCGAAATCCTTGTAGACCGACCGCAGGTAGTAGATGGCGGGCGATACCGACACCCCGGGGTTCTCCAACAGGTAGAACATCCCGTACAGGAACACCTGTAAAATCTGGTGAGGGCGGTTGCCCTTCGACGCGTCAAACAACTGCTGCACCTCCTTGAACTCGGTCGCCCCCCTACCCGTCTTGTAATCGATGATACGAAATACACCATTTACCCGATCCACCCGGTCGATGATCCCTTTGATGTTCAACGTGAGCGACTCGTTCACCCGATAGGTTTGGTTGAAGCGGTACTCAGCACCCACGTACTCGAAGGGGGTGAACTCCCGATCCAGCTTAAGCGTTTGTAGCACGTAGCTCCGTAACACCTCCCCCACCAGGTAGTGCTGCCCCACCAACGGCTGAACACTTCCCTCCTCCTTGAAGTAGTAGCGGGCGAACGCTTGTTCAATCGCCTCGGTCAGCCGCTGCTCATCTTTTGCTATCTCGTTCAAGGCGTCGGGCGTGATAACCTTTCCCTTGTAACGGCTGTAGATCAACTCCATCACCCGGTGAAAGATCGACCCAAACAGGTCGGACTCGATCGTCTCCCGCACCTCCTCTTCCTCCGAAAGCCCCTCCACCGCCGTGAAGTAAAACTGCAACGGACAGTCGATGTACCGGTTGATGAGCGACGCGGAAAGGAAGGCGTTTCCCCCCTCACGATACCCGTTCAACCTGCGAATTACTTCCGGAGTTTTGTTAACCACGACCGGGAGAATCTCCGGAGCCGCCACATCGTATGCGACAACCCGCTCCGACAGATCAAAGTGACTTCCGTAAAGGTACTTCAACTGGTAAAAGTAGCGGCTCACCTCGCCCGTCTGTATCCCCTCGGCACGCGTGTCGTACAACAAGAAGACCCGCTTCGCACGACTTATCATCCGGTAGAAATGGTACGCGTAAGTGCTGTCTTGCTGCTCCCTCGTGGGCAACCCAAACCCTTGCCGCAACGTGTAAGGGATAAAGGAGCTCGCCCCGCTTCTCATCGGGTAAACCCCTTCGTTAAACGAGAGAATAATCAGATTCTCAAAGTCGATGGCCCGGGTCTCCAATACCCCCATCACCTGTAGGCCCGACAACGGCTCCCCGCGAAACGCGATGCTGAGTCCGCATGCCAGTTGCTTGAAGAGCCTGAAGTAGGTTTCCACCGACACCCCCATGGTTCCCTGTAAGTTGTCATCCAGGCGGCTAATTGCCTTATAGCACTGCACGATGAACTCCCTCTCCAGGTCGATTGCACGGACGCTCCCCTCCGGTCGCTCATCGCTCATCTTCTCATCGGTAAGGCTTCGGTAGAGTGTGGTAAGGATCGACTTCAGGTACTCCCCGACATTCTGCCACCTCGTAACCGGCGTGAACAACTGCTCAAGCAACGGATGCGGCGGGATGTCCGACACGCCCACCCGGTTTAGGTTACGCGTAACCATCGCCTGCCTCAACATTTCAGTCTCTTCCTTGGCGGCCCCGCTCACCAGGGGGTGAGCAAGCAGCGATTTCACGTGTCGGTGGTAAAAAGTAAATGTCTCCTCTTCCCCTCTCACCGATTTTTGCAACCGCGCGATCAGGTCAATCAAGTAGGCTATCGACGCGTTAGAAAGGGAATACCCCATGGTGACGTTTATTTTCCCGATCTCGGGGGGTATCGAGTAGAGGAGAGGCATCAGCAAGTTCTCGTCCGGCAGCACTATAGCCGTTTGGATTGCTTCGTTCGGGTCAGGGATAGCCTTCGATTGAATCAACCCCGAGAGGAGTTGACTCACCTGCTTGGCCTGTCCCACCCCTGATGGAACACCAATCGCTTCTACCCACGTTTTTTCTCGCTCCTCCCCTCTTCCCGGTTGTTCCCGTTGTTCACCCAGCCCTTTTTCTTGTCCGTTTCCTTCTCCTTGGTCCAGTCCATGATCTTGTCCTCGCGATACCCCTTGCAGCACCTCTTGACCTTGAACCAACCCCGCTAGCTTCATTTCCCCCGACCCCTCGTCAAGCGGGAAACGGGAGGGGAATCGGGACAGGTTCTCTCTAACCCACCCCGATGCCCTGTTTTTCTCATCCCGCACCAGTGGCGATTCGTAGTCCCAATAAAAGTCAGCCAGCCCTCTCTTTTTCAGGTACTCCATCAAGTGCGCCTCCGAGGGAGTAAGCGCGTTCAGTCCCACGAAGATGTAGTGATCACTCTCGGAAAGTTCTAACGTTCCGGATTTGGCCCGCTCCACCACCTCTCGAAACATCATCCCCTCATAGGCCTGCCCCTTGCCGTGCAGTGCCTCATGAAACGAGGTGTATAGCTCGAACAGCACCTCCCAGATCTTCTGGAACCGCTGCTTCGTCCGGTTCCCCTCCACCGGCATGAAGTGCGACCAAAAACGACGGATGGCCTCTACCTGCCGTTCCGAAAGGTGGCCCATATCATCATCTAACGACCGGTAGTCATGCACGTTCCGAAACAGGTCACGTGCATCGACAAGGTATTTATCCACGTCGTTGAAATCGTTCAACAACATCTCCCCCCAGTAGAGGAAATCATCGAACGGTTCATCCGAACCGCTGATCTCTCCATAAAGCTTATGAAGCAAAACGAGCGACTCGACCTTTTCCGAAGGGCGATAAAGCGAAAAGCTTTCAAACAGTTCCTGGATAGTCAACATCGTAGGTGAGAACAACGGCTTCCCAGCCATCTCCGATAGGTACTTCTGAAAGAAAAGCCCAGCTCGCCGATTCGGGAAAACGAATGTACAGGTGTACAGCCGGTCGCCGTACTCCCTGTAAAACATGTTTGCTATCTGGCAAAGGAAAGGGGTCATTCGCTTATCTATTCAACTTCCAGTACTACATTATTCCTGCTCTCAGGTGAGCTTCGCAAAGCAAAAATAGCATAAATTCCCCAGAGATACATATTTCTTCCAAGGAATGATTCATACCCACAAAGAGCATACTACAACGACTACACTAATGTGGAACAGTAATACAACAATCCCTGACAGTTAGGGAATGCAAACGTTTTTTTTCGGAAACATGCTGTTTTTATTTGCTTTTATTATAAGTTTGTCGGGAATTCGTAAATTCCATGCGAGTGCGTGTTGCCAGGTCCCCCATCACCCTCCTCATCCGCTTAAGCTCAAAATCGTGGCGAAAGGGTATCGGGATAATGATTACATAAACCGTAATAAACTAATTCCGGATGAAAAAAGTACTTCTGATGTTATTGACAATCTGGTTGTCTCTAAACTCCAGTGCGCAAATCTTTTACGTTTCCACATCGGGGAACGACGCCCATCCCGGTACGAAAGAAAAACCGGTTTCAACGTTTGCAAAGGCACAGGAGTTGGCAAGGGAACAACCGCAGGGCGCTTCTGTTAAAGTGCTTTTCGGAAGTGGGATTTATTACCTGCCGGAAACCATCCGTTTCACGGAAGTTGATAATAAAGCCGCTGTCATCTACCAGGCCGAGGAGGAGGGTCGTGCCATCATCAGCGGTGGCACCTCGCTTCAACTAGATTGGAAACCCTGGAAGAACGGCATCTTCGTGACGAAAGTTGACGAGAACCTGGATATTGACCAGTTGTATGTGAATGGAGTACGGCAGCGGATGGCCCGTTTCCCCAATGCCGTCGCGGGTAAAAATGTATTCGACACCTGGGATTTGAGTCACAACGCAAAACCTGATGCTGCCAATAACCCGCTTTCCCCTGAACGCGTTGCACGTTGGAAGCACCCGGAAGGTGGTTATATTCATGCCATGCACTCGGCATTGTGGGGTGATATGCACTGGTTGATCAAGGGGAAAAATGGTGATGGAACACTGGATTACGAAGGCGGCTGGCAAAACAACCGTCCCTCGGAAATGCACCCGGTTTACCGCATGGTCGAGAACATTATTGAAGAACTGGATGCTCCCGGGGAGTGGTTTTTCAACCAGGAAGAGCAAAACCTCTACTTCATGCCTGACCCCGGCACCGATTTAAAATCGGCCAAAGTGGAGGTGGTGAACCTGAAAGAGTTGATCGTTTTTTCAGGGAACAAGGAAAATCCCGTAAGGAATATTCAGTTAAACGGGTTTGTCTTTCGCCACACGGCACGCACGTTCATGGAGAACAAGGAGCCGTTGCTGCGTTCCGACTGGACCATTTGCCGAAAGGCAGCGGTCGTTTTTGATGGTGCCGAAGATTGCTCGATTACCGATTGTGAATTTGACCAGGTGGGAGGGAATACCATTTTGGTGAATAATTACAACCGGCGAATCAGTATCAAAGGGTGCCACATTCATCACAGCGGAGCTAGTGGTGTTGTTTTCGTGGGTGACCCGGAAGCCGTTCGCAACCCTATTTTCAGGTATGGACCACAGGATTTTTCGGCCATTGACCGCACCCCTGGGCCAAAAAGCGACAACTACCCATCGGACTGTCTCGTTGAAAATTGCCTGATCACCATGACCGGTCGCGATGAAAAGCAAACAGCGCCCGTCCAAATCTCTATGTCGCATAAAATCCGGGTTAATCATTGTTCCATTTACGATGTGCCCCGTGCAGGGATTAATATCAGCGAAGGTACTTTCGGGGGACACATCATCGAAAACTGCGATGTTTTCAACACGGTGCTCGAAACGGGTGATCATGGCAGCTTTAACTCCTGGGGACGAGACCGTTTCTGGACGCCCGATATCAATCAAACAGTTCCGGAAGTCGCTCGAAACCCGAATTTGCCCTTTCTCGATATGCTCGAGCCCAACATCATCCGAAACAGTCGCTGGCGTTGCGACCATGGCTGGGATATTGACCTCGATGACGGCTCTTCATGGTATCTCATTTACAACAACCTGCTACTGAATGGCGGCCTGAAAATGCGTGAGGGTTACAACCGGCAGGCGACCAATAACGTGACCGTCAACAACAGCTTACACCCGCACGTGTGGTACCCCAACAGTGGGGATGTCTTCAAAGGCAACATCGTTTTCACAGCCTACCTCCCGGCGTTAATGGACCGTGGAATCGCGATCGACGGGAAATGGGGGAAAGAGTTGGACTACAATTTCTTCGTGGCAACGGCCGGGGAAATGAGAAAGTTCGCCCAAAATGGCTGCGATGCGAACTCTGACTTTGGTGACCCACGTTTTATCAATCCTGAAAAGGGTGATTTCAGGGTAAAAGATGACTCTCCAGCCCTGAAAATCGGATTCGTGAATTTCCCGATGAACCAGTTTGGGGTGACTAAACCCTCGTTGAAGGCCATTGCGAAAGCACCTGAAATCCCTTCAATTACAATAATAACAGGGCAGGAAACAACTTCTGAAGCAAGCTTTGTTATCGAATGGATGGGCGCGAAATTAGGTGAACCTAAAGGTGATGAATTATCGGCTTTCGGGGCAGCTTTCGCTGATGGCGGTGTCGCCATAGTGCAGCTGGATGAAGGTTCAGCACTCAAAAAACATGGCATGGAAACCGGTGACCTGATTCAGAAAATCAATACTACGCCGATTAAGAACAGCACCGAGCTGAAAGCTTACCTGAAGGTGAATCAACGTTTGACCAACCACACGTTTTATGTTCTTCGGAATCAGCAAGGCGTTGAGATAAAGGTAAATCAGCCTTTACCGGTTATTGAAGAATAAGAATATCCTATTTGCCTTGCATACTGAGTTTTACTGGCAGGAGTATGCTGTAACAAGTTAACAGTACGGTAATGCACAGGTAACCTCCCGCACAGTTTTTCCTGATTATTTGCTTTAAGTACCCCCAAAAAACACCCGGGGGTTACATTTCTAAGTTGAACTTACGCATGAATCCACGACAAAGGATTTTCTTGAAAACATTTCGTTTTTATTTACTTTTGTTATAAATTTGTAGGGAATTTGTAAATTCTTTGCGCTCTCATGCCATCTATCAAATTCTCACATATCGCCTCCACGTACAACAAGTATCTAGACAGCCTCTACGCATATGCGTTGCATTTAGGATTTGATGAAGAGAGTGCCATGGACGCAATTCACGACCTGTTTTACAAGTTGTGTACCAAACATGCCTCTTTGGATGAGATCCAAAACCTTAAATTTTACCTCTTCCGTTCGTTACGAAACCGACTTATCGACCATAAACGATCTACCAGGGAGTTTACCGGCTCTTCTATTCCCATACATGCTCATTCACGCTTACAGGTGGAAAATGACTCGGCCAACCCCCTCCCCTTTCACCTGAACGTAACGGTCGAGGACGAACTGATTCAAAAAGAGGATGCGGAGGAGATTCGCCAAAAAGTAGAGAACGTCCTGAACCGGCTAACCGACCGCCAACGCGAAGTCATTTACCTACATTACATTCAAGAATGCAGTTACGAGGAGATCTCGAAAATCATGCAGATTTCGGTGGCGGCCTCACGTAACCTCGTGAGCAAATCAATCGTGAAGCTCAGGGCAGCCTCGTTAACCATGGCCCTGTTTTTATTGGTAATTACATAACTATCCCCCCATACCTCCATCTACTATCAAATTCGTCAACACCGCTAACTTTTATCATCTCCTGTTATCCCTGTTAATTTTCGCCAAAATTAAAGTTTTTCTTAAAAAGCGATGATATTTTCACACCATCTTCGTCTTTAATATAAAGGGTGCTAATAAACGCTGTTTTATCGTAACTACCAATGCGAAAGAGACCAATCAACACCGGCATTACCCGTTTCTTGAAAGACGAGCGGTTCATAGAGTGGAAATTACTCCCCTCTGCGGAACTTGATAAGTACTGGAAAGATATTCTTCAACGAAATCCCAAAAAGCGTGAAGACTTTGAACAGGCGGAGCGATACTTCCGTGACATTATTCAATTTTCCTTACCCGTGTTGCCTCAAGAGAAAAAACTCGAGGCCATGAAGTGCTTAAAGCAATCTTTACGCGCACGTAACCGCCGACGCGTTATACTCCGTAACGTTTCCGTGGCAGTGGCATCCGTTGCGCTGTTTATCGCATCGCTCTTTTACTTTCAGCATGCTACCGATAAACCGGGAGGTGAGCCTGCCTTTCACGACAATTACATCGTGGGAAACGAACTGGATTCAGAAAACATCCTGTTTATTTCAGGGAACAAAACCGCCACGTTCCAGGGGAATGTAGATATCAAAATGCAAGACGATAAGACAGCCCGGGTAAAAAGTGAGCGGGCTAAAGAAGTCGAGATATCGATGGAAGAACACGCCATGAATAAGCTAATCGTACCCCACGGGAAACGGTCGGAGGTCGTGTTAGCCGATGGCACACATGTATGGTTAAACTCGGGATCAACCCTTGAATTCCCTTCCACCTTCTCGGGAGATAAACGGGAAGTATCCCTTACCGGGGAGATGTACGTTGAAGTGGCTTCCGATAGCAAGAAACGGTTCGTGGTACACGCATCCGGCTACGACATCAACGTGCATGGCACGAAATTCAACGTGTCGGCCTATTCCGGTGTACCCTCTCACGTGGTATTGGTAGAAGGGAGCGTTGGATTACAAGCGGAAGAGACGCGAGAGGTAATATTATCGCCCAATGAGCAAGCCATTTACTCCACGACAACCGGAACTTTTGAAACAAGGGAGGTGGATGTTCTCGCCTATACCAGCTGGAAAGAGGGTTACCTTACATTCGATGACACGCCCGTAACCGAGGTACTCAAGCAGATCGAGCGGTATTACAACCTTTCGTTCAATTTAGATGATACCGTCTCGTTCAAGGGAGTCACCTGCACGGGCAAGATCATCCTATCCGAAAACCTGGACAACGTGATGACAACCCTATCACTCATTTCGGGAACGGAATACGAGAGAGAAAACAGAGCAATCTACATCTATAAAAAGTAACAACGTAAACGAAACGCCTATGAAATTCACCTAAAACAATGTAAGTATGCTGTGCTGCTACCAGCCACTTTACCTGAAAAGCTAAGCGGTACCACGAATACCATCCGGCTAAATCATTCTAATTACCTCGTTTATTAATTATTAAAATCATTGAAAAGGTATGAATAATTATTCTATTGAAGGGGCAAAACCCCTCAATAACTTGAAACACGTTCTAAAAATCATGAGAACAGCTTTCTTCCTCCTCTTTTTTGCCATCTTATACACACAGGCTAGCATCGGTTATTCACAAGGAGCAGAACTTTCTCTCGATTTGAAATCTGCCTCAATCAAAGAAATTTGTGAAGAAATTGAAAGGAAAAGTGACTTTCGGTTTCTCTTCTCTGGAAATGCTAAAACACTATCCAACAAGAAGGTAGATATTAAGGTGAGCGCTCGAGACATAGAAGAAATTCTTAACGCAATGTTAGCTGACACTGAGTTCTCGTATAAAATAATTGACAAACAGGTTGTCATTTATCACGACAGCGCGAAGACCTTGTCTAAACAGGTTGAAGAGATTGTTTCTGAGCTATCCGTAGAACAACAGAAAAAACAGATCTCGGGAACCGTAACAGACGAATCCAATATACCCATCATTGGTGCGAACATCATTGAGGTAGGTACAACAAATGGAACAGTTACGGATTTTGATGGAAAGTACACTTTACAAGTGGAAGATGCTTCCACGATAAAGATTAGCTACATTGGCTACTTGGAACAAACGATTAACACCTCAGGAAGAAATCATATTGATATTATATTGGTTGAAGATACGCACGCATTAAGTGAGGTTGTCGTGGTAGGGTATGGAACACAAAAGAAAATAACCGTTACCGGAGCTGTTTCCTCCTTAGAATCGGAAGATATCGTGAAATCACCAGCCGCCAATGTGGCAAATGCCCTCACTGGACGCTTACCGGGAGTGGCATTTATTCAACAAAGTGGTGAGCCGGGAGCCGATAATCCAATCATTCGAATCAGGGGCGTGTCGTCTCTCGGCGACCCGTTGGGCTCTTCAAACGATCCATTGATACTGGTAGATGGGATAGAACGAAACTTTAACCGAATTGATCCGGAAGAGATTGAATCAATTTCGGTGCTAAAAGATGCCTCATCCACGGCCGTCTATGGGGTTAGGGGAGCCAACGGCGTAATAATCATAACAACAAAGCGAGGTACGGTAGGCAAACCCTCGTTAAACTACTCTGGGCAGTTTGGACTTCAACAACCCTCTGTAAACCTTGAATACTCTGATGCTTATCAATACGCGACACTAATTAATGAAGGGCAGGCGAATGATGGAATTAGTCCAGAAAACAGGGATTACACGGAACAAGAAATCGAATTTTACAAAACCAATGCTAAACCCTACCTATACCCAAGCATGGTATGGACCGATTACCTGGTAAGGGATGTTGCTCCCCAACACAAACATAACGTAAATATTCAGGGGGGTACAGAAAACTTAAGGTATTTTGTTTCATTAGGGTATTTCAATCAAGCTGGAATTTATAAAAACTTTACAATAGGCGACGGAAAACATGATCCGACCTTCTCTTATGAGCGGTATAACTTTCGTTCAAATTTTGATTTCAACATTACAGAATCAACATCCCTGAAAATCACAACCGGGGGAAATCTGGGAAATAGACATGGACCTGCTCATAGCACGGGTTTAGGTAACGGGAACTTCTGGTTTGAACTGCAACAGGCTAATCCCATGAAGTTTGTTGGGATTATCGATGGGAAGAGGGTAGAGTCAGAGGACAGAAGAGGGCGCTCGGGCCCTGCGAACGCCTTGTACTTCAGCGGCTTTACAGATGTCTACAATAGTGACTTCAATTTTGACGCATCAATTAGCCAATCACTTGACAAATGGTTAGAAGGGCTAAAGGTTCATGCCACCATCGCTTATGATAGCCGTTACTCCCATACAAAACGTAGAGAAAAAAGCTACCCTACCTATATTACAAGAGAAGACGAAAGCTCATCAGACGGCTACATACTTGTAAAAAAAGGTCAAGACTGGGGTATGGGGTTTGCCGAATCGTATTGGAAATATAAAAAAATATACAGTGAAATTGGTGTAAATTATGAAAAAAGCATAGGAAGTCACAACCTTACGGCTTTAGCACTATATAATCAACAAAAAAGATGGTATCCCGATCTAGCCCAATCTGACATTCCTACGGCCTACTTAGGTTTTGTCGGCAGGATTACTTACGATTATGCCATGAAGTATCTATTCGACTTTAACATAGGGTATAATGGCTCTGAAAATTTTGCACCGGATAAACGCTTTGGCCTGTTTCCTGCAGTTTCAGGTGGATGGATTGTAAGCGAGGAACCTTTTTTTAGTGACAACATAACTATTATTGACTACCTCAAACTCAGGGCTTCCTACGGTGTGGTTGGTAAAGACAATTTGGGCTGGAACAGGTTTTACTATCTACCTGATAGATATAGCTTTACCGGAGGGTATTTTTTCGGTGACACGAGGTCGATTTCTCCTGGGGCAAGAGAGTCTAGCCTGGGTAATCCGGATGTAACTTGGGAAAAATCCAAGAAACAAAACTACGCCATCGAACTTAGGGCCTTCAATCAAAAATTGGGGGTAACTTTCGAATATTTCACCGAACACCGTCACGATATCCTATTGACCCGAAGATCAATTCCGACATTTGTGGCAGCAACTCTCCCACCAGTCAATTTAGGGAAGGTGGACAATAAGGGCTATGAAGTGCAATTAAACTGGAATCATCCCATAAATGATTTCAGATACACGTTAGGGGTTAATTTCTTATTTGCTCGAAATAAAATTGTCTTCAACGACGAACCGTTAGGCAATTACGAACATCAATGGGAAACAGGGAAGCCGATAGGGCAAAATTTCGGCTACGAGTTTATAGGATTCTTTAAAGATCAAAACGACATTGATAATTCACCCCTGTATTACGAGGGAACACAACCAGGAGACGTCAAATATAAAGATATAAATAAAGATGGCGTTATAAACTCTGCCGATATAACGGCCATAGGTTACCCTCAATATCCAGAAATAACGTTCGGAATAAATGGGGGTATCTACTACAAGAACTTCGATTTCATGTTCTTACTACAAGGTGCAACCAATGTGTCCATCGCTTTAAGTGACGAATTTATTATTCCATACTTGAATGATGGCCCCGTTATGAAATACATATGGAACGAAAGGTGGACACCCGAAACGGCAGACTCTGCGACTTATCCCAGGATGGTTGCCTCACCTACCCGAGATCACAACAATTACATGCCCTCTTCACTGTGGACTAGAGACGCATCGTACATTAGGTTAAAGAACATCGACCTCGGATACACGTTCAGAAAAAAAGAATTTATGTCAAGGTGGGGAATAAACAGCATACGGGTTGGCCTAAATGGCGTCAACTTGTTAACTTTTACCCCGCTAACGGTAGGCGACCCCGAAGCGGCTTCAGGTAGAGTACAGTTTTATCCAACAATGAAGGTTTACAACCTTAATCTTAGCATCGAGTTTTAAAAATTAAACACCCAGTAAAATGAAAAAGATTGCATCAATTTTTACATTATTCCTGATTATTATTGCTGCTACAATATTTACACAAAGCTGTACTGATTACTTGGAAAAACCGCCAAGTGTGGATATTACGGTGGATTCAGTCTATAATAACACGGTAAATGCGGATAAAGCACTGGCTGATGCCTATCGCGGCATCCCGTATACCTTTCCTTACGATTGGAGTAATAGAAACAGCGTGTATGCCGCATTATTTGATGAGCTTACGGACATCGCAACGGAGAGAGAGGTAAGTTGGGGTGGTGCATTGAATTGGTATAGAGGCAATATATCTATCAACAACTACATAACACCCGCGGGAACTGATGATCAAAGGGCAAAGGAACAATGGTTCCCGGATTATTACGTAAATATCAGAAAGGCATTACTGGTGGTCAGCAATGTAGATCGTGTACCAGACGCTGACGATGCCTACAAGAAACGGGTAAAGGGTGAAGCCAGAATGATAGCAGCTTTAAACTATTACCACATGTTTAAAAATTACGGGTCAGTTCCTTTCGTGGGACATGCGGTAGGGGTGACTGAAGATATCTACGCACCTAGAAGACCCCTAAAGGTCTTTATGGATTCCTTGCTCAACATGCTCGATCAATGCGTCAACGATCTCCCATCAACAATTCCTCCATTGAGTCAATACGGTCGATTGACTAAAGCGGCTGCACTAGGAACTATTGCCAGGGTTTACTGGTTTGCGGCGAGCCCACTGTTTAATTCAAGTACGCCCGCATACCCCTACCCTTCAAGTGATCCAAATAAACAAAGTCATGATTCTTTGATCTGTTTTATGCAAGAAGATCCCTCGTTATGGGTCAAAGCGGCTGACGCATGTAAAGCAGCCATTGATGAAGCAGAGCGAGCTGGATTCAGCTTGTTGGAAACCGGTGATTATGGAGATGATTTTCATAATGATTACCACAATCTGTTTACAAGTAACGAAAGGGGGAGACCAGAAACCATTATAGGCTCTCATCTATATTATTCGAACAGACCCCACACTGAGAGTTGGGATGTATTTTATTACTTTTTCCGTCCAAACTCCTGGAAAAAGGGAGTCATCACCCATAATCTCGTGGAAATGTACGACATGAAAGAGACGGGCTTACCGCAAAGTGACCCCAGCTCAGGATACAACCCCAGAAAACCATATACCGGCCTAGATCCAAGATTCTACGAAACCGTGGTACACCATGGTTCCCGTTATAGCGGGAATGAATTTAGGTTTGATGTGGAATCCCCATTCTGGATTAATAATAGCGGTAGATCCACTGGATATCTTATGAGAAAGTTTCACCCAAGAAATAGAAATGAAAAAAACCTGCAATTCCAACCGGTTTTACGTTTAGCTGACCTCTACCTGATGTATGCAGAATGCCTCAATGAAGCGTATGGTCCTTCCAATAATGAAATATATGACTACGTGGGCAAGGTAAGGGCACGCGCAGGCATGCCGAATATACCACGCTATAGCGATAAAGAGGAGTTGAGAGAGAGAATTCTTAAGGAAAGAGCCGTTGAGCTAGCGTTAGAAGATAGCAGGTACTACGATTTAAGAAGATGGAAAAGGTCGGATATTTACAGTACTACCATTTGGGGAGTGAAAATCACGGACAATAAAGATGGTTACCTGGACCTTGAGAAGTTTGACTATCCTTTAACAACGTTGGGGCAGAAAAGGGTGTGGAATGATTATTGGTATTATTTCCCCTTCCCAAGAGCAGAAGTAATGAAAGGATACGGGCTAGTACAAAATCCAGGATGGGATGACGATAACATTGAGGCTGTTCCTCGTTGATTATTTTAATAAGATTAACAACCGATAAATAATTCGATTATGATACATTTGAAATACGTGTACCTCTGTTTATTAACTTTTTTGCTCCTTTCGATAACCGCTTTCTCGCAAGAAGAAGGTAAAGAAAATGCAAACAGTTTACAGTTAAAGGATAAAGAGGTCGATCTTTTATATGAGACCAAGAGTGAATATAGCAACATTTACTCTATCAGCCATATAAAATCAGATGATTTAAGTAAGACCACCTCTTTCAACACGAGCGACTCGTGGACAGGTAGAATAAGTGGGCTTTATTATAACAGGATAAGGGGCTTATCCTCAACCAATGAAGGTCCCGTTTTGATCTTGCTAGACGGTTTTCAAATAGATGCCGACTTTATCAACTCGATTGACATAGAAGAGATTGAGTCCGTAACTATAATGAAAGACGCCCCATCCACGGCACTATACGGGATGAGAGGAGCTAACGGAATTGTATCCGTCAAAACTAAACGGGGCTTCGTTGGCAAACCAAAAATTCACGTTGGGGGTACGTACGGGTTGCAAACGATCACGAACAAACCCCAATATTATAACACGTACGATTACACGGGGCTTTACAACGAAGCGTTGATGAACGATGGGTTAACCAACTTGTTTACCGAAAGACAGAGAAACAGTTATCCCAGTACAGATTGGTATAATGAAGCGGTAAATAAGGTTATCCCTTTAGCGAAAGTGGATTTCTCCGTACGTGGGGGAACGGAAAGAATAAAGTATTACGTGTACGTGAATTCTATTAATTCAAAAGGATTTTTCAAATATTCCGGTTTGACACCAGATTACTCGCTAAAAGGAAACAACACCCGGTACAATTTCAGGTCTAATTTTGATATACAGATTTTCGACAAGACAAGCATACGTGCCGATGTAGGTGGATTTTTGCTGGACGTTCATGGGCCTCGTCACTCGAACAATGAGATTTTTAATGCACTACAAACCGTGCCACCGATAATTCAAGGCGTTCATGAAGATGGAATTTACGGTGGAAACGCAACGTATAGAGACAATCCTCTTGCGATGATTAATAATGCCGGTTATTCTAAAAATCATCAAAGGGCGTTTAATTTTAATTTTAAATTAACGCAAGACTTAGATGTACTCGCCGAAGGGCTAAATGTAAACGGGGTAGTCAATATAAATAACTGGGGAAACTACGTGGACCGATGGGTTAAAGATTATATGACTCAGTCAAGAGCCGATGGCGAAATCACAAATTTTGGATTTGAAAGCTCGTTAAGCGCTGAATCTTGGTTCACCCAGCTTAGAAGTATAGGGGCTGATTTTTATTTGGATTACAATAAAAAATGGGATGACTCAAAATTAAGCGCTTTATTAGGTTACCGAGTTTCTTCTCAAACGGCCAGCGGGAGAAATCAAAACATAACCCGCTTGGGTACTTACGGGAACATGTCATATTCACTTCTTGACAGGTATTTTGCCGATCTGGTTTTTGGATATAATGGCTCCCAGTACTATGCAGAAGGAAAAAGATTTGGCTTCTTCCCCGCGTTGGCATTGGGTTGGTTGATCTCCGAAGAAGATAGATTTAACAGCGGGAAAATTGATTTACTCAAAGTAAGAGCGTCTGTTGGTTTAACAGGGTCTGATTACCTGGACGATGCCTATAAATTCATGTACTTTCAGTCATACATGTGGGGAACAGGGTACCACTTTGGAAATGATAATTCCAGTGTGGGAGGCATCGTAGAGGGTATGCCCGTTTATCCAAATGCGAAGTGGGAAAACTCATTGAAATCGAACATCGGCGTTGATTTTGGCTGTAACAACTCTTTCAAGATCGGAATAGATATCTTCGCTGACTACAGGTACGACATCATGGTACCCCGCGATGGGGTTGTACCTGATTTAATCGGAACGGACCTACCCCTAGATAACGCTGGGAAAGTGATTAGTTATGGCATTGAGTCTACGGTAGATTACACGTATAGCATTGGCGATTTTACCACCAATGTAGGGGGTTACTTCAATTTTTATAAATCAAAGATTCTGGAAATGAATGAAATCCCCAGACCTTTTCCGTACCTTGAAAGAACGAATAGGCCTGTAGACCAATACTTTGGTTTACAACAGAATGGATTCTTTCAAGATCAAGCAGATATTGCCAATAGCCCAAAACAGTCATTTTCAAATTATACAACGGGGGACATAAAATATGTAGATCAAAACAAGGATGGAATCATTGATGATTTTGATGTGGTTGCAATCGGCAAATCTTGGTTTCCAGAAATGATATTCGCTTTAGAACCGTCAGTAAGCTACAAAAACTTCACGGTGCAAGCACTGTTTCAAGGAGTCGCAGGTAGATCCGTATATTTAAACACAAGCCAATTTTGGGGCTTTTACAACCAAATGAATATAGCTAGCAACGCAGCTGAAGGCAGGTGGACGGAAGCGACCAAGTCAAGTGCAACCATGCCAAGGTTAACCACTATGAGCAACGAGAACAATTACAGGCTAAACGACCTTTGGTTAGCTAATGGAAGTTTTCTTAAACTGAGGTATCTCGAGCTTCGGTACAACGTAAGTGCGAAACTCTTAAGCTCGCTTAACATTTCTGATGCTCAAATATTTATAAGAGGATATGATTTATTTTCATGGGACCACATTAAGAATGCTGATCCGGAAAATATAAGCGTGGTTCCATCTACCAGTCTAAAAAGCATCGGTTTTAAATTAACTTTTTAACAATAAGAGCAATGAAAAAAACGAATATATTTCTAATCCTGCTTTGTATACTAGTTTCACTGACAAATTGTGCTAACCTCGATTTCGATGAGAGAGATGCGCTAGATGAAGAACTAGTCTTTACAGGGTTTTCGTCTCAAAGAAACTTCTTGTACAACATCTATAGCAGCCTTCCAAGAATGGATAATTATTTGGATAGGGGTGCCATGCTAGCTTGCGTGACGGATGATGCGGAATACGTGAATGATTTTTCCGCCGTTCAACGTTTCAACTCGGGCAATATCACTAAATTCTACAACCCGGATGATCAATGGAAAAACATGTACACGGGTATTAGAAAGTGTAACCTTTTCCTTGAAAAAGCAACTATTAACACCCTCGATGAATATAAAACCAACAACGATCCGGATCGAGATGGGGATCAATACTACCCCAAACTAATCAAATCGCTGGAATACCAAAGAGCTGAAGCCAGGTTTCTAAGAGCATTTTTCTACTTTGAGCTGATTAAACGGTACGGAGGAGTACCCATTATTAAAGATTTAGGGATAGATATAGGGGCCGATGAATTTAACGTTCATAGAGACTCATTTAGTGATTGCCTGAACTTCATTATTAGTGAACTCAACGGTGTCATCCCCTTGCTACCCGTGGTACATGATAATAGTGATGGGTTACAATCTCAAACCGGTCGGGCAACAAAAGGGGCAGCCATGGCATTGAAGTCTAGAGCACTTCTCTACGCTGCCAGTCCACTTTTCAATACCTCAGGAAATACTGATTTATGGCGACAAGCCATAACAGCCGCTGATGACATACTCAAAAGCGACCTATATTCCCTCGAATCCAATTACGACGACCTTTTTCTAAAATCAAACAGCACCGAGTTAATCCTTGAAAGGCGATTAGCGGATTCTAACAACTTCGAGAGAAATAACTATCCTATTGGATTTGATGGAGGAAACACCGGAACATGTCCATCACAAAACTTAGTCGACTCGTACGAAATGCAGAGCACTGGTCTAGGGATACACGTGGTAGGATCAGGATATAACGAGAATGATCCATACAGTGGTCGAGATCCAAGGTTCTACGCGACGATCAACTATAACAACGCACTTTGGGCTTCTCGCAATATTGAAATTTGGCAAGGTGGCAAAGATGCGCCTCCTATTCAGAACGCAACTAAAACAGGCTATTACCTCAAAAAATACTTGAACCCTAATGTCAAGATTGGCGTCGGGGAAAATATAATTCAACGACATACATTCTATGTCTTTAGATTGGGCGAAATATACTTAAACTACGCCGAGGCAATGAATGAAGTGCATGGGCCTGAATTAGACCCGGATGGATTGGGTATGACCGCGCTAGAGGCGATAAATGTTATCAGGACAAGAGCGGGTATGCCAAATATCCCAAACGGTCTCTCGAAGGATGCTTTTAGAAAAAGAGTTATAAATGAAAGAAGGGTTGAACTGGCTTTCGAAAATCACCGATATTGGGATGTTAAACGTTGGAAGATTGCCAACGATGTGCTTAATGAGGATTTACTGGGAATGACTATCGTGAAAACTGGAGACAACCAGTTTACCTACACGAGAAAAGTAGTAGAGCAACGATTCTTCAGTGACAAAATGTACCTCTATCCTATTCCCTATTCCGAAACTGTGAAGACCAACCTCGAACAAAACCCGGGATGGGAATGATTTATCCTTAATTTTTAATCAAATAATAATGAAAAAAATATTAATCTCTATTGTATTGCTCCTTTTCCTGGGTGTAAGTTGTATGAACAAAGATCAGGAAATAAAACCCTATATGGATTTACCTGGCTACAAGCTTGTATTTAATGATGAATTCAATAACGGCATTTTAGATACAACCGTTTGGGGCTTTCATAATTTAGGCAAAAGACGTAGCGCAATCAACGTGAAAAATGCATGCTTGATTAACGAGAACGGGGAGCTTGAAATTCGGAACTGGACTGTTATCGATAACCTGGATACTGTCCATCATGCCGGTATGATTGAAACAAAAGAGAACTTTACTTTTGGGTATTACGAAGCACGTATAAAGTTCGAATTGCTACCAGGCACATGGGGTGCGTTTTGGATAATGTATAACAACTTTCAACAACAGTTTACCGAAAATGATAATCCGAAAGAGTTAGGAACCGAAATAGATATTATTGAATACGTTCCTAAAAATAACCATTACGGGGTTCATAATTTACACTGGAATGGTTACGGGCAATATCATAAGACTAAAGGAAGTGGGGAGTTAATGAATGGTCAATTAGAAGGATATCACGTGTACAGCTTATTGTGGACCCCCGAGGAGTATATTTTCTATATTGATGGCAAAGAGTCTTGGAGATCAAGCGACGGGATCTCACATGTACCTGAATACGTGATTCTCAGTACTGAAATACAAGATAAAGGTTGGGCGGGCGATATACCGCTCGATGGCTACGGCAGCTTTGATGAAACGCACAATATCATGTACGTGGACTACATTCGTATCTTTCAAAAGTAAAGATTTTTAAATCACATGTTTAAAACCTATTTTTATGAAAGCTTTTATTAACTACATAAACATTCTTGGGATATCGTTATTATTTCTAAGCTGCACTTCGCGAGGAAAGACAATAGTGGTAAATTTTGATAATTCAGAAAAGAAAATTTGGGCAATTGAAGAGATTAACGCAGAACTACCTAAAGATTGGACCAATTATGAATTCCTGACTTTTGACATATATGCTACTTCACCACAACGGTTTTCGTTAGTATTACATGATGAAGCCGGGAAACGAAGAATTACAGTTTTGCCTTTTCAAAACGCATGGGTAAGGGCCTCCATCCCCCTCGTGCACTTTCAAAAAAGAAACGTAATAGGGCATGACATGGCCGCCATAGGCAAAACAGCCCTACCTGGGATGTGTATAAATTTCACGGGAAGTGTTGGCTCCATAGAGCACATCGACTCCATTAGCTTCGAGATGAATAGACCATTGAATTCGCCAACCCTTGAAATAAAGAACGTTCGATTAACATCGCAAGCTCAAGACTCTATATTAAGCCCTATACCGTTAGTCAACAAATTTGGTCAATGGTTACCTGGTCAAAAAACAGGGATAATTCATTCATTAGAAGAGTTAAAAACGTGCTGGGATGAAGATGATGCAAATCCAATAACTGGAAATTTTGCTTTCTCAAAATATGGGGGATTCTTAAATAAGAAGGTACGATCAACTGGTTTTTTTAGAACAGAAAAGATAAGCAACAAATGGTGGCTGATTGATCCTGAAGGATATGTATTCTATTCGATTGGGAGTACGGGGATCAATCCTGGAAGTGAATTCGCTAGAGTTGAAGGACGGGAATATATATATGAAGAGTTGCCTCCCCTAATTAAAGGTACCGGGAGAATACCTGAAAAGAATTCATTTTACACCTGGAATTTAACGAGAAGGTATGGTAGCGACGATTGGATGGACCAATGGATCGAAAAAACAGTCACTAGAATGGATGCATGGGGTTTTAACACGATTGCTAACTGGTCTAACGAAACCCTGTGTAAATCTCAACGTAAAGCTTACGTAAAAAACTTACGTAGCTGGGGTTTTAAGGCAGAAACCATGGGTATGCCCGATCCCTATGATTCTGAATATGTCTCTTTTGTAGACTCACTGGCTAAAATCCAGTGTGAACCGTTAAAAAATGACCCTTACCTCATCGGATATTTCGTGGGAAATGAGCCTCCATGGCCGGGCAGAGAAATTGAATTAACTGAAGTTATCCTTAATGGGAATAACACCCCCCTACAAACGGCATTAAAAGAACATCTAAAGGGAGGGGATACACCTGAAAGAAGAAAGGAGTTTGTATATGACACATACACAAGGTTCATTACAATCATTAATTCTGCTATAAAGAAATATGACCCCAATCACCTAAACCTGGGATTAAGGTTTGGAGGAAATCCGCCTGATGAGATTATTAAGGCCTCGGCCGCTATAGGGTTTGATGTTTTTAGCCTAAACATCTATTCATATCGTATCAACACAAAAACCCTCGAAAAAATCGATGAATTGACTGGTTTACCGATAATGATAGGTGAATTTCACTTTGGAACCCCTGGAAAAGGCTTAGCACCAGGGTTAGCACAAACAGTTAATCAAAAGGAAAGGGGTGTTGCTTATAGTTATTATGTAGAAAATGCCGCGGCTCACCCATCCGTAGTGGGTACTCATTGGTTCCAATGGCTGGATCAACCCTCAACGGGGAGGTATGATGGCGAAAACTACAATATTGGTTTTCTTGATGTTACTGACTTGCCTCACTACGGGCTGATCACGGAAGCCATTAAAACGCATGAGAAAATTTTTGGCATTCACATGGGGCAACTACAACCAACTGACAGGCAGGCAATTACAGAGTAGCCGCTCATGAAGTCTCAATTAATACAGCCATGAAGATAAAAACAATAACTACCTGTGCCTTATTGTTCGTGATGATAGGGACCATTACCCCTCAAGGCACGGTCTCACTCCGAGAGCAATCAGTAACCATGCCGACTTACACCGTTGCACCCCCCGAAAAGAACCCGATATTTTTCAAGGGTGAGGCATTCCAAGGAGCGTCAAGGCATTACTACCCGTTGAAAATGAACGACCAGTACACGGGCGAGCGGGTTGAGAAGCCGTGGAAGATGGTTGTGCTGGAAAACGATTATATTGAACTGGCCATCACCCCGGAGATAGGTGGCAAACTCTACTACGCGACAGACAAGGGCAACGATTACCACTTTGTTTACAGGAACAACGTCGTTAGACCATCCAACATCGGGATGACCGGCGCATGGGTCTCCGGGGGTATTGAATGGTGCGTTTTACATCACCACAGGGCCTCAACGTTCCTCCCGATGAACTACACGACAACCGAAAACAATGATGGCAGTAAAACCATCTGGGTGGGAGAGTACGAGCCAAGGCACGGCATGAGGTGGACCATCGGCATCACCCTGTTTCCCGACCGATCGTACTTCAAGGTAGATGGGAGGATTTTTAATGCCTCCCATCATACCCACTCCTTCCTGTACTGGGCTAACGTAGCTGCTCACACCAACGAAAATTATCAAACCATATTTCCTCCAAGCGCCCAGGTGGTAACGTATCACTCTAAGACCGATTTTTCAACCTGGCCCTTTTCCACTTCCCCACATTTCGCTGGATCCGATTTTTCTGAGGGAGTGGATATAAGCTGGTGGAAGAACACCAAGAAATCCAATTCATTTTTCGTTCATGAACTCCAAAAGGATTTTATGGGAGGATACGATCACGGTAAAAACGCGGGTACGGTCCACGTGGGCGATCATCACATCGTGAGGGGAGCTAAACTTTGGCAGTGGGGTTCCGGACCGCGGGGTCAGGCCACGGAAGCAAGGTTAACAGAGGAGGATGGACCATACGTGGAAATAATGGTGGGTGCCTATTCCGACAATCAACCGGATTACAGCTGGATACGCCCTTATGAAGTGAAAAAGTGGGAACAATACTGGTACCCGGTCAAAGGGATACAAGGATTTAAAAATGCCAACCTGAACGGTGCCGTGAACCTGGAAGAGAGATCGGGTAACGCCATTTTCCTCGGCTATTACGCGACACGACGCGTAGACAACGCGAAGGTGGTACTCAAGAGCCGGGACAAGGTTGTATTTGAAAAAAATGTGCGCATTTCGCCAAATGAGCCTTTCGCGGAAACCATCACGTTAAACGGTGAATTCAAGTTGACCGACCTATACACGAACCTGGTAGATGTTGAAAACGACGAGTTGCTGGTCGACTATCAACCGGTGGAACTTGATCCGGTTGAAGAGCTTCCCAAGGAATGGGAAGGGTATCGTTCACCTGAGGAGCTCCCAACAGTAGAGGAGGTTTACCTAACGGGAAAGAGAGTAGAACAGTTTTACGCTCCCCGCGACAACGAGATGGATTGGTACCAGGAGGCGTTGAGGCGAGACCCGGGAGATATCAGAACAAACATCGCCGTTGGGAACCACTACCTCAAAAACGGCGATTACAAAAACGCCAGACGCTACTTATCAAAAGCAATTGAACGGTTAACACGAGATTACACCCGTCCCTCCACGTGCGAGGCCTTGTACCTTCAAGGGTTAACGCTTAAGGCCCTCGAGTTACACGACGAGGCGATCGACACGCTTTACCGTGCGACCTGGGATTACGCCTATCATTCCGCGGCTTACCTTGAATTGGCACAAATATCAACCATGAAAGGGGAATTCAACAAGGCGTTGTCTCAAATAGAGGAATCGCTTAGCACGAACACGCGAAATAACGGGGCCATCGCGCTGAAAACATCCCTGTTGAGAAGGTTAGGCCGGTATGCTCAGGCGATGGAACAAATGGAGCCAATAATGCATGTCGATCCGCTTGATTTCAGGATACGAAACGAGTACTACCTGACTTTACAAGCATCCGGCCATGAAGAGGAGGCAAGAAGAGTGCTCGCGTCACTCGATAGGGACATGCGCAATTTTGATGAAAACTACCTTGACCTCGCGGTTGGCTACATACGGGATGGACTGCTACAGGAAGCGAAGGATGTATTGCTCAGGTTCAACGGCTACAATCCCATGTTCGATTATCACCTCGGTTACATCGCCGATAAAAACCACCAAGAACGGGAGGCGTTACAACATTTCAAATCGGCCGCCGAAAAATCGGTAGACTACATTTTCCCACACCGCCTCGGGACCATAAAAGTGCTGGAAACAGCCCTGAAACACAACCCGAGTGATGGCAAAGCCTATTATTACATGGGGAACATCCTGTACGAGAAACAGCCTGAAGTAGCCATAGAGCACTGGAAAAGGTCGGTAGAGAAGAATCCCGACCTGGCAGTGGCATTCAGGAACCTGGGCATGGGGTATTACCGTCACTACCAAGATATCCCAACCGCTATCTCCTATTACGAGAAAGCCATCGAGGTCACCAAGGATGAAGCCATCTACTACACCGAGTTAGACGATCTCTATGAACTGAGTAACGCACCCGTTGAAAAACGATTGAAGCTGTTCCAGGGACAAAACGAGGTGGTCAAACAGCGGGATGATGCCTTTATCAGGCAGATCGCGGTACTCACGCTGGCGGGCTTACCGGACAGGGCTGTCGAGTATTTAAAGGGTATGGAATTCGCTTACCGCGAGGGTTCATCAAGGGTCAGGGAGACCACTATTGATGCCCAATTAATGCTGGGCAAAAAGCACTTGAACGATAACGCCCCCGACAAGGCACTGGCATGTTTCCTTGATGCCCAAATACCGGAAGAGGAAGCCGGTAGCTCTCGGATGGGTAGCAGGGAGATCCAGGTCAACTATTATATTGGCTTGGCCCACGAGGCGTTGGGAGATAACGCCACGGCCAGGAAGTACTTCACGGATGCAGCTGAACAAACAGTCGGACGAATCGATGTGACGAGCTATTACCAAGGCTTGAGTTACCTGAAACTGAATGATCGTGCCCATGCCACTGAAATCTTTGATGCGATGATCGAAGAGGCCAACCAGCAACTGACCACGGAAGTATCAAACGTTGGCTTGAAGTTTGGAGAGATGGAAGCTGAAAAAGTCAGACAATCGAGATACCAAACAATCAGGGGGTTAGGGTATAAAGGGAAAGGTAAAAACAGCCGCGCGAAAAGCGACTTGGAAAGCGCCGTGGAGCTATCGCACGGCAACTTGTGGGCGAAAGCCGAACTCGAAGGGATGTAAGGGTGACGTGGCAGCCGTTTAGCCACAGGGTGACAAATTCCATTACCAGAAATCTTAAAAAGTAGGATAATCGCGTGGCATTAGATTATTTTTTGTAGTTTTGACAAAAGTATTTTTCATGAAAAAGCAAACAGTGCGTATAATGATTATCGTGTTGCTTGTAGGTTGTAACGCTTGCAATGAACCACGAAAAACAAAAAGCAGCGCAGGATGGGAGTTGGTATGGGAAGAGAACTTCGATGGCACTCAGCTTGATACCAGCGTGTGGTCTAAAATTCCACGAGGCAGGAGCGATTGGAACAACTACATGAGCAACTATGAGCCCTTGTATGAGATTGCTGATGGAAAACTTATTTTAAGGGGGATAAAGAACAACGTGCTTCCTAATGATACAGCTCCATTTATTACGGGCGGCGTTTTCACGAAAGGCAAAAAGGCATTTGGCCTAGGCCGCTTGGAAATACATGCCAAGCTAAACGGAGCAGTAGGCGCATGGCCGGCATTTTGGATGCTTCCCGAAAATGGACAATGGCCTAGGGGTGGCGAGATCGATATCATGGAGCGATTGGGGTACGAGGATATAGTGTATCAGACCGTTCATTCGCACTATACCTACACGCTAAAAATAAAAGAACCGCCCACAGGAACTACGGCATCCATTAACCCGGACGAATACAACACCTATGCCGTGGAGAGGCATGCAGATAGCTTGGTTTTTTTCGTGAACGACCACCACACCTTTACCTACCCAAGAATAGATACGGAGTTGGAAGGACAATTCCCATTTAACGAATCGGACTTTTACCTGCTCCTCGATATGCAGTTAGGGGGAAGTTGGGTAGGGTGCGTGGATCCCGAAACATTGCCCGTGGAAATGAGCATCGACTGGGTTCGATTTTACAGTGAGTAGGAGGCAGTGTCACCCAAGAAACCATTCCGGGGTGTGTAATCTTCTACCCTAACGAGATACGCTCCCAGGGAACAGAAAAATTGGTTGGCATATTGAAGGGGGCAGACATCAACCTGTTGGGAATTCACACCAACACAATCATGGAAAACCTAAACAGCTTGAGAACCTACCTGGAGAGCGCCGATGGTTGCAACCAGATGCTCCTTTTGTTGGCAATTAACAGCTATATTCACCAATAAAATCACCCAAATCATGCGTTTCACAACCAGTTTTTTCATAATCACGCTCCTTCCCCTCCTTTTTGGTTGCCAAAAAAAGTTAAGCAATACCACCCACGTGCCCCTTTCTGTGATGGAGCGGGTTTACGAGGAGGTGAAAACGCCTTACAAATATGGGTTGGTCGTTGTTCCCAACAGTCGTGATAAAATGGTGGATAGTCCCAGTGTTTTCAGGCACGATGACTCCTGGTACATGATCTATATTGTTTACGATGGCACAGGGTACGAAACCTGGTTGGCTCAGAGTGATGACCTGCTTTCGTGGGAAACCTCCGGGAGGTTGATGTCATTCACCGAAAACAGGTGGGATGCCCATCAGAAAGCAGGGTATATCGCTTTACAAGACTACGAGTGGGGAGGGAGCTACGAGGTTGAGACCTATGGCGACAAGTATTGGATGTCCTACTTAGGGGGTGAAACCGAAGGGTACGAGGCCGGTACCTTAGGGGTAGGTATCGCCTATACCGACAGCCTGGCCCGTGCGAAAGAGTGGGAACGGCTGGACGGCCCCGTGTTATCGGCAAAGGATGCCGATGCCCGTTGGTACGATAACACCACCATCTACAAAAGCACCGTTATCCATGATCGGGAGCTCACGATCGGTTATCCTTTTGTGATGTTTTACAATGCTAAGGGAGAGGCTATAGAAGGGGGAGAGAGGCCGGAGCGCATCGCCATGGCGGTTTCAAATGATATGGTCCACTGGAAACGATGGAAGCAAGAGCCGGTCATCGACCACCAATCAGGCATCTCGGGGGATGCTTTTATCACGAAAATGGAAGAGCTATGGGTCATGTTTTACTTCGGGGCATTCTGGAAGCCAAATGCTTTCGACCGATTCGCGTGTTCGTACGATCTGGTGAACTGGACTACATGGGAAGGGGATGATTTAATTGCCCCTTCCGAGCCTTACGATAACCTGTACGCGCACAAACCTTGCATGATAAAGCATAACGATGTTGTCTACCACTTCTACTGTGCCGTGAACCAAGAGGGGGAAAGATCAATTGCGCTGGCCACTTCAAAGGATTTGGGTAAAAGCACCCTAAAGTTCCCGGGCAACTAACCGTTTCCTATCTGTCAACACGTCATCCCTTGTCAATTTTCACTTAAGTCAAATGTTTCTTAAAAATCGGCTTAGTGTTCAAAAGTGATGTCCTAACATATCTGAACGGTATAAAAACAGAAAGTCATCATCTAAAGACAAAATATTATGAACTGCTCCATTTCAATTGCCAAAAAAATATGGCTGATGTTATTAACGCTTATATTTTTATCAGGAGTGAAGTTCTTGCAAGCGCAAGAGCGACTGATGAAAATAACCGATAAATATCTAAACATCCCCATTTCAAACTCAGCCGAAAGACAAGTCATGACAATCGCTTCAGGTCAAGACAAGAGGGTGTTCGAGATTCGTTTGGCTACCGGGGAACCAGATTACTGGGTGTTTTCTGACATGACAGAATTCATGGGTAGGGATATAACGATATCTTACCCGGGAAATGAAAAAGGACTCAGCCTCATTTATCAAGCCAACACGATCGCGGGCCAGGACAGCCTGTACAGTGAGGCCAACAGACCGCGATTCCACTTCTCCAGCCGACGGGGATGGAATAACGATCCGAATGGCCTCATTTATCACGAAGGGGAGTATCACCTTTTTTATCAACACAACCCTTATGAACGAGAGTGGGGAAATATGCACTGGGGACACGCTGTAAGTAAAGATTTGATTCATTGGGAAGAGCTCCCGGTTGCCTTGTACCCCGATCAACACGGCACCATGTTTTCGGGTTCGGCTGTAATTGACTACCACAATACAGCGGGATTCAACAAAGGCAATCAACCGGCCATGGTAGCCATCTACACGGCGGATAACCCGGAGAGACAAGTGCAGTGTATCGCCTACAGCCTGGATAAAGGACGCACTTGGGAAAAATATGCACACAATCCCGTGATCGACTCGAAAGAGAAGTGGAACAGCAAAGACACCCGTGACCCGAAAGTTTTCTGGTATGAACCCGGCAAAAAGTGGGTCATGGTTTTAAATGAAAGAGACGGGAATTCCATTTACAATTCAACCAACCTGAAAGATTGGACGTATGAAAGCCATGTCACAGGATTTTGGGAGTGCCCCGAGTTGTTTGAGCTGCCCGTGGATGGTAACCAAAATGATAAAAGATGGATAATGCACGGGGCATCAGGCACTTACATGATTGGCAAGTTCGACGGGAAAAAGTTCACCCCCGAAAGTGGTAAGCATTACTACACTACCGGTTCAGCCTACGCGGGACAAACTTTCACCAACATACCTTCATCCGATGGGAGACGCATTCAGATATGCTGGGGGCGAATCCCTTCTCACCATATGCCGTTTAACATGTTGATGTTATTGCCTACCGAGTTGACCCTCCGTAACACGAAAGATGGCGTAAGGCTGTTTAGCTTTCCCGTGAATGAGGTAAATATATTAAACAAGGTGAGCTATAGTTGGCAAAACCTAAGCGCGGATGTAGCCAACCAGCACTTACAGGAGTTCAATGATGAACCATTGCTTAGGATCAAGTTCACCCTGAAACTTTCTCACGCCACCGGTGCCGGCTTAAACTTAAATGGCCAGTCGTTGCTAGACTACGACATGAACCATAACCTGGTAAATGGCGTGTTTTACTCTCCCAACGAAATGACAAGCATGGAAATCAGCGCCGACATGTTCATCGATAAGACATCCGTGGAGGTATTTATTGATGGCGGGGCCTACTCTTATTCATTTGAAAAGAGAGGCACAGATCCCAATCAAGGGTTCCATTTCTGGGGAAATAACATTCATATCGATAACCTTGAGGTGTTTGTTTTAAAATCAATATGGGAATGAGGTGTGTTATCACCCGAAATTAAATATTCCAATACCACGAGCAGTTTGGAAGATATATTTGCCGACTTGAACATGAACCTACTTCCTACTTATTAACGATATTGCATTATGTGTAGATACGCTGCTTTACATCGAATAACGATGGCTTTCCTGTTGAGCCTCTGTTGCCTATCCTTGAATGCACAGACTTTTTTTGTTTCCACAACGGGTGATGACAACGCTTCTGGTAGCCGCGAGGAACCGTTGGCTTCCATAACGGAAGCTCGTGACAGGATACGGGAGTTGCGTAAACAACAGGTACTGACCGACACGGTTCATGTTAAGGTATTCCCCGGAACCTATATTTTAACCGAGGCGATCACCTTCACGAGCGAAGACTCAGGAACCGAGCAGTCGCCCACCGTATATACCTCGGCCACGGAGGAACGACCGCTTTTTCGCGGGGGTATCAATACTGGGAGTTTTGTAATAGAAAGTCCCACGTTGTGGAAGGTTTTCATCCCCGAAACCAGGTTGGGTTTTTCATTTGAACAGATGTATATCAACGGTGAACGCAGGTTTCGGGCGCAGACGCCCAACAGGGGCAGTTTCTTTCAAGTTGGGCAAATGGAAAAAGTGTTTCTGATTGGTTCCGGTGAAAGGACCAACTTCTCAGTGCATAAATTTACCCCGGAGACAAAAGACGCCTCTTTCCTTACCGATTTCGAACCGGGAGAGCAAGATCGTGCAGTGGTAACCTTTTACCATAAATGGGAAACAGTCTCTAAACCCATTGAGTATATAGACCATACAGACACCGCCTTTTTTGTTTCCGGGAAAAACATGTATCACGCATCAGGAGAAAGCAAATATTTCGTGTCGAATTACCGAAAGGCATTGGATGAACCGGGCGAATGGTTTTTAGACCAAGAGGGGTGGCTCTATTATATGCCCAAAGAGGGAGAGACCCCCGAAAACGTGCGTTGTACCTTGCCCGTAACGGAACAATTTCTGGTTTTGAAAGGAACAGAGCAGGATCCCATCCGTCACCTACGGTTTCAAAACCTCCGCTTTGAAGTAGCCGGTTATCGCACCCCCGCGAATGGGTATGAGTCCCCACAAGCCGCGTGCAACATTGAAGCGACCGTTATGTTGGACCACGTGGAGAATATCGAGTTTTTAAATTGCGATATCGCCCACACGGGAATGCATGCCATTTGGTTCCGGGAAAACTGCTCGTTTTCACGGGTCGAACGCTGTCATCTGCACGATTTAGGGGGTGGTGGCGTAAAAATAGGGACCACGCACATCCCGCGGGGCAAGCCGGTGACACATCATATTGTATTGCACAACAACATCATACAACATGGCGGGTACGTTTTCCCCTCGGCTGTAGGTGTCATTATCTTCAACAGCAGTGATAATGAAATCACCCACAACGATATTGCCAATTTCCGCTATACCGGTATCTCCTGTGGCTAGGTTTGGGGATATAGTTACAGTCCGACGGTACGAAACAAAATTGAATACAACCACATCCACTACCTTGGCTGGGGAGAGCTGAGTGACATGGGGGGTGTGTACACGCTTGGTAACTCCGAGGGTACCACGGTAAGCAACAACGTTATCCATCATATCTACTCTCGTGATTACGGCGGATGGGGGCTATATACCGATGAGGGCACGCAAAACATTTTAATGGAAAACAACCTGGTGTACGCCTGTAAAAGCGCGGGGTTCCATCAACATTACGGCAGGGACAATATCATCAGGAACAATATTTTCGCCTTCATCGAGATATCAGCCATCCAAGTTTCACGGGTTGAGGAGCATCTCTCCTACACGTTTACCAACAACATCATTTATCAGAAAGATGGAGAAATCATTTCCGACGTGTGGGGTGAAGACAACGGGACAAAGATAATCGTAAATTACGACCGTAACTGCTATTGGAAAGTTGGGGAACCCTCACCCAAGTTTTACGGGCTGTCGTTTAAGGAGTGGAAAAAGTCTGGCAAAGATAAACACTCCATCGTAGCCGACCCCCGGTTTATCGATCCCGCCAGGTACGATTTCCGGTTTAGGAATAGTTCCAGCGCACGTAAAATAGGTTTTAAACCTTTCGATTACGCGAAGGCAGGGGTTTACGGGAGTGAGTCGTGGGTAGAAAAATCCCGCGTATCGGAAGGGTTAAAAGAATCTTTCAAGAATGTTGCAAACGACCATAAATAGTCCCCAAGAATTTGCACTGCACCAATAATGTATGTACTTTTGGTAAACAGCAACCGTAATTTCATCAAAAGCACGTGCTTATGAGACCAACATGATTAAAACAATCATCATATCCCTTCAAACAAGCAACAAAACAACATCTACAAGCAAACATTAATAAACACGAAATAATTTATTAGGTATGAGACCATCGACAAAACTGAAAACATTAACAAAGAGAAAGTCCATTTTTTCATTGATTGCCTTGCTATTCCTTTTCGGATGCCACTCCGGGGAAAATGCACTGCCGCCGACAGCCATTGAGCCAACACCCAGCAAAGACCAGCTGGCTTGGCACGAGATGGAGATGACCGCGTTTATTCATTTCACCACCAACACTTTCACCGGTAAAGAGTGGGGATATGGCGATGAGAGCCCCTCGATTTTCAACCCAACCGACATGGATGTCGAACAGTGGGTCACCGTTTTGAAAGAGACAGGCTTCAAGGGGATAATCCTTACCTGTAAGCATCATGACGGTTTTTGCCTGTGGCCTTCAAAATACACGGAGCACTCCGTTAAAAACAGTCCTTATAAAAATGGGGAGGGTGATGTCGTGAAAGAGCTAAGCGATGCCTGTAGAGAACAGGGTCTGAAGTTCGGTGTGTATCTCTCCCCTTGGGATAGAAACCATAAAGATTACGGGGGAGCCGAATACATCACTTACTACCGTAACCAGCTGGAAGAACTACTCACCAATTACGGGCCGGTGTTCGAAATGTGGTTCGACGGGGCAAATGGTGGCGACGGATATTACGGGGGGCAACGGGAAACACGGCACATTGACCGGGAAACCTATTACGATTGGCCCACGACAATAGAACTGGCACGAGGCCATCAGCCGGATATTCTCTTTTTCAGCGATGCGGGGCCTGACATCCGTTGGATAGGCAACGAACAGGGGTACGTGGGTAAAACCAACTGGAACACCCTCACTCCCGATACCCTCTACGCGGGAAAAAGCGGGATTACCGAACTCTTGAACACTGGCTCGATCGATGGCACGAGGTGGATTCCCGGGGAGGTGGACGTATCGATAAGGCCTGGGTGGTTTTACCACGCGGAGGAGGACTCGCGCGTGAAGACGCCCGACCAGCTATTCGAAATTTACCTGTCGTCGGTGGGCAGGGGATCCGTGCTCTTGCTGAACGTTCCACCCGATCGCCGGGGACAACTGCATGAGAACGATATCCAATCACTTCGGGGTTTCAGGCAACGGCTCGATGAAGCGTTCACGAACAACCGCGCGACGGAAGCAACTGTAACGGCAAGCAGTTATAGGGGAAAATCGAGTCGTTTTGCCCCCGAGAATTTAATCGACGGGGATAAAGAGACCTATTGGGCTACAAACGAAGACATTACGACGGGTAGTATTGAACTGGAATGGGATGAACCGCAAACGGTATCCTACGTGCTCATACAGGAGTACATCCCCTTGGGTCAGCGGGTTAAATCGTTTCAAGTGAAAGCGTGGAACAACGAACAGTGGGAAACCGTGTCCGAGGCTACCACCATCGGGTACAAGAGAATCTTGCGGATCGATCCGATGAAAACCACAAGGATAAGGATCGAGATTACCGACTCCAAGGCCTGCCCGGTGATTACCAACGTCGCCATTTATTGACGTGTACCTATCCTCAACCTGTTTTCAACCCGCTAAAGAAATGATCAGAAGGCGTGTTGCATCTGGGGTTTAGCGAGAGAGCCATCTATTATATCGAATTGAACGATGTACACGAACAACAAAGCGATGCCCTTAATGGTTATCGCGTTGATTATAGGCTGTATGGCCTGCTGTGCGCCAAAGCAAACTGAAAGCGATGCGGTAGGTATCTTACCCAAGGAGCCGTTCAGGGGCGTCATCCTCTACCCGAGCGATATACGCTCCTTGGGGGCAGAAAAGCTGGTCGGTATATTGCAGGGGGCGGGTATCAACCTGCTGGGAATTCACTCTAATACCATCACTGAAGACTTAGACAGCCTAAGAATCTACCTGGAGAGCGCCGACGGCCAACTGTTGATGGGGTTGTGTCAAAAAAACGGTATCGATGTGGAATATGAGTGCCATGTTTTAAAAGAGATGCTGCCCCGCTTCTTGTTCGACACGCATCCCGAATATTTCCGGTTAGACGCGAAGGGAACGCGCACAAACGACCTCAACATCTGTTTTTCCTGCGACGAGGCATGGGCGGTTATAGAAAAAAGCGTGACGGAGCTGCTCCAGTGGCTGCAACCAACGACCAACCGCTATTTCTTCTGGATAGATGATTCCCGCGATGGGTTTTGCTACTGCGACAAATGCGCTCCCTATTCACCCAGCGACCAAGCGCTACTGTACGAGAACAGGATGTTGCGAATAATTCGCAAGATTAACCCCGAGGCTACATTGGCCCACCTGGCCTACGCCAGCACGCTGGAAGCACCGGAAAAGGTGAGTCCGCTGGAAGGGATATTCCTAGAGTTTGCCCCTATTGGACGCGACTACGTCAATTCCCTGCCACCAGAGGAATATAACGCCTTAAAAAAGAACTTAGAGGTTTTCCCAAAAGAGACAGCACACGTTCTGGAATACTGGCTGGACGCTTCCATGTTCTCTGGGTGGGATAGAAACAACTGGACCCGGGTCCCGTGGAATCCCGATGAGTGCCAACGCGACATCGAACTGTACCGGGGGTTGGGAATCGAATCGTTCACCACCTTTGCCACTTGGATGTTGCACCAACGCTACTTTGAACTTCACGGCCAAGACGAGGCGGTGAAGGCAGTAGACGAATACAGTTCTTTGCTAAAACAAAGCTCCTTGTCAAAACAGGGTTCTTCCCAATGGGAACGAAAAAATCAGTAAAAAATCAAACCATATGCACTCATCCATCGTTTTCGATATCGAGTTTAAGGAAAAGGGACGAATCATGATCGTCAGCCAGTTTAATCAGGGACGGTATCCCTTTCAGGGGGAGCAGAAATGGCTCACACCGGGATGTGGTGTTTTGCTGACAGTTGAATAAAACAACCAAATCAAATGAAACAACGAGAACAAAATCGAACAAAACAACAGGGACGACTAAAACAACGGAATAGTTGTTTTTTCTTGCTGGCCGTGGTGATGATTGCCGCGACAACCCACCTTATAGGGCAAAACCTAAATGGGAACTACGGCAACAACCGTCCACCCCTGGTCACGAAACCCTACGTGGCACTGCCCATCGGCAACATCAAGCCCGCGGGGTGGCTGGAAGAACAACTCGATCGGATGGCAACGGGAATGACGGGACACCTGGACACCATCTACGAACAGGTGATGGGACCCCGCAATGGGTGGCTGGGGGGAGATGGTGACGTGTGGGAACGAGGCCCCTACTGGCTGGACGGCTTGCTCCCGCTGGCCTACATCACCGAGAACAAAAAGCTAATCGACAAAGTGCAACCCTGGATCGAGTGGACCCTGGCATCGCAACAACCCAGTGGGTACTTCGGTCCCGATACCGATCGACCCTACGAACCGGGACTACAAAGAGGTAACGCGCACGACTGGTGGCCTAAAATGGTGATGCTAAAAGTGATGCAGCAATACTACTCGGCAACGGGCGATGAACGGGTGATCCCGTTCATGACCAACTACTTCAAGTACCAGCTGGAGGAGTTGCCGAAAACACCGCTGGGTCACTGGACCTTCTGGGGAGAACAACGTGGAGGGGACAACCTGATGATCGTCTACTGGCTCTACAACATCACGGGAGAACCATTCCTGCTCGAACTGGGAGAGCTAATCCACAGGCAAACCCTGAACTGGACGGACATCTTCCTGCACCAAGATCACCTGAAGCGCCAGCATAGCCTGCACTGCGTGAACCTGGCGCAGGGTTTTAAAGAACCGGTCATCTACTACCAGCAAAGCAAGGAGACCAAACAGCTGCAAGCGGTAAAAAAGGCCGTGGAGGATATGCGTACCACCATCGCCTTCCCCACCGGCCTGTGGGCGGGTGACGAGCTGCTCCGTTTTGCCCACCCAAACTATGGATCCGAACTGTGTACCGCTGTAGAGATGATGTTCTCACTGGAGAAAATATTGGAAATCACCGGTGACGTCCAATGGGCCGACCACCTGGAACGCGTAGCGTACAACGCTTTACCTACGCAGATTACCGACGATTTCTCTGCACGACAATATTACCAGCAGGTCAATCAGGTAGCCGTCACCCGGGTAATGCGCGATTTCGTCACCCCACACGACGATACGGACAACCTGTATGGCACCTTAACCGGTTACCCCTGTTGCACGTCGAACATGCACCAGGGTTGGCCCAAACTGGTGCAAAACCTGTGGTACGCGACGGCCGATAACGGTATCGCGGCACTGGTGTACGCACCATCGACGGTGAAGGCGAAAGTGGCGGACGGAATCGAAGTACGCGTGAGCGAGGAAACCGCCTACCCGTTCCAGGAAACGATTCACTTCACCCTCTCCTTTAGTGATAAAAAGGTGAAGAAAGCCTTTTTCCCATTTCACCTGCGGATACCGGCCTGGTGTAAGCACCCGGTTATCCGACTCAACGGGGAGGAGATCCCCGTACTTGCCTTCCAAGGGGAGATCGCACGGGTGAACAGGGAGTGGCATGAAGGGGATAGGCTCACCCTGGAGCTGCCCATGGAACTCGAGGCGACCTACTGGTTCGATGGCGCCGCGGTGATTGAGCGGGGGCCACTTGTCTATGCCCTGAAGATGAACGAACAATGGGCCAAGAAAAAGATGGAAGCCGAAAAAGTCCAACAATACGGTGAATGGTACTACGAAGTGACGTCCGATTCCCGGTGGAATTTCGCGTTAAGCAGGCATCAACTGACTCCGGAAAACATCAACCAATACTTCACGGTAGAGAAAGCGGAAACCGTGGCACGCTACCCGTGGAACCCCGAGAACACACCCATCACCATTAAAGGGAAAGGGCGCGTCGTTCCCACGTGGCAAGTGTACCGGGGTTCGGCCGGGCCCATCTCCTTCTTCACGCAGCAAGGTCCCGACACCGCGGAGGAGGTGGAGATAGAACTCATCCCGTTTGGATGTACCACCCTGCGAATCACCGAGTTCCCGGTTAGAAACTGAGGATGTAACATTCAAACAGATCGCCATAAACAAATTTGTCTTCAACGTAACAGTTAAATAACATGCGAATAAAAGCAAAACTGCTTTGGGTCTGTATAATAACGCTCGCGTGCGTTACGATTCATGGGCAATCCCAAAACCAACCAAAAAAGAACAAGGGGTATCCCGCCATGGATGCCCACCTGGATCTGCTGACGGGGTTCATCAACCCTCCGGAGGGGTACGGAAACGTACCGTTCTACTGGTGGAATGGGGACACGTTGAAAAAGGAGCGTCTCCGGGAACAACTGGGTATACTGGCAGCCTCGGCAACCGATGGTTTCGCGGTAAGCTACATCCACACACACCCCCTGATTGACACGCTAGAAAACAGAGGGGGCTACGGCCTGTTCGGTATGACGGAGCCAGGCGTTCCCAAAGTGTTCTCCAACGAGTGGTGGGAAATATGGAATTGGTTCTCCGGGGAGTGCGGACAAAGGGGTATGGGAGTCGGCCTAGATGACTACACGGTGGGTTGGCCCGGGAATGGCTTCTACCCGGACGAGCTGGACAACCTACCCGGCTTTCAAGGGTACCAGGGTGAACTGGTATTCACAGTCGACACGGTACCGGGAGGGGAAAGCTACAGTGCCGACCTACCCGAGAACCTGCTATCGGTGGTAGCCTGGCCGGGGCAGGTAGTGCTTGCCGGTGAGGACAACAAAAGCCCTATCCGGTGGAGAGCGCCGAAGGGAGGAGACAGCCACGTCTATACCATCACGACCCGACCCGGGTACATACTCCATCCCGAACACGGGAAAAGGCTGGTAGAGGTCTACTTCAACCGTTTCGAACAGCGCATGGACGAGACGGGACGAAAAGGAATGAACTACTTCTTTCAAGATGAGCTGGCCTACCCGATTACCATGCGCTCCTGGTCAGATGATTTTAGGGAAGAGTTTCTCAAAAGAAAGGGTTACGACATCGTCCCCTACCTGCCCGCTCTAGTGGAAGAGATCGGACCGGAAACACCCAAGGTGAGGCTGGACTATTGTGAAGTGCTGATGGACCTTTCTGAAGAGAGGTACTATAAACCAATTTACGATTGGCATGCGGAGAGGGGATTACTGTACGGGGCCGATAACTTGAGCCGCGGTAAGGACCCGACTGCCTACATCGATTACTTCAGGGCGAACTCCTGGTACACGGCACCCGGGAACGATGCGCCGGCAAGGGGCTCCAGCTTTATCGAAACGAAGGTATCCAGCTCTATCACACACCTGTACCAACGGCCGCGCACCTGGCTGGAGGCCTTCCACAGCATGGGATGGGGCAGCTCGGGAGCGTGGCTCACCCAGCAAATAGACCACCACTTCGTGGCGGGGGGTAATCTGGTCTGCATGCATGGTCTCTACTACTCAACGCACGGGGGGTGGTGGGAGTGGGCGCCGCCCGACTTCCACTTCAGGATGCCCTACTGGCCCCACATGAAGCAGTGGCTCGAATATACGGAACGAATGAGCTACCTGCTGAGCCAGGGGATTCACGTATGTGATATTGCCTTACTATACCCAACGGAACCAATGCAGGCATACCCTGGGACAACACCCAACAACGTGTTCAACACTGCCAGGAAGCTGAGCGACTCAGGCCTTGACTATGACTTCGTGGACTTCCGTTCCTTGAGGAATGCTGTTATCTCGGGCAACATGCTGGAGATGGCGGACGAGCGGTACCAGATCATCGTGCTGGCAGATATGAAGGCAATCCATTTTAGTTCGCTTCTAAAGATCGTCGATTTTTACCGCTCAGGCGGCATCGTCCTGGCCATAGGGGAGCTCCCTCGAGCCAGCGACCGACTAGGAGAGAACGACCCAGAAGTGGATCGCCTCGTGAAAGAGCTATTCGGCATCACGGCCAAGGAGCGGGACGAGGGGAAAAGTACAGGCAAACAAACTAGCCTAGCGGGAGGTGTCGGTTGGTATATCACCGAATCGCTGGAAGAACAAATACCCGGGCTCATCACGCCGGACTTCCTACCGGAAAATGGAATCGGAAAGGTGCTGCATCGGAGGATCGGGCAACGGGATGTCTACATGGTGACCGACGTGGAAAAGGACACGGAATGTTTTTTCCGTGCTAAGGGGAAGGTGGAGCTGTGGGATGCCCACGCGGGTACCACGGAGCCCTACCCCGTTCAAAGAGTAACGGACGAGGGAACATGGCTGCGCCTGCAAAAAGAGACGGGTAACTCCTACCTGATCGTCTTCTCACCGGGCGAACCTGAAAGTGCGAAGGGGATGACCGCAGAGACACATCCCGCCACACGGGTTTCACTGGATGGCGAGTGGGAGGTGGAACTAGTACCCACCCTGAACAACAAATGGGGAGACTACCGGTTCCCCGCTTTCGATGGAATGATTGGGGCGGAAGCTCGCTCGTTCAAGTACATGCCCGCCTCGTTCTCGAATTTGGACTGGACGAAACCGGAATTTAACGACAGTGGCTGGAACGAAGAGATCTACGGGTATGGACCGCAAGTCGAAACAAGAGCGGATGGTATGCTCGACTGGGAAACGGTCTCCTTCTCCTGGCAATATGGTGTGTGGGACAATCCCGGGGGGCAGGGATACCATGGCCTGAAAGGGAAGGTGGACGACCGCTTCTTTATCTTAGATAAGGGGAAGAACCAGCAGTTCCGAACCTACGTGTACGCACCCGAAAACGGGAACTACCGGATTGAGACGGATGGGGTAAAACCCGACCGCGTGCGAATAGACGGAGAAAAGGTAGAGAACCGGGTAACGATGACAAAGGGGTGGCACCGGCTGGAGGTTGATTACTCCGGCTCGGAGAAGGTAGAATTTCAAATGACTACCGGTTCAACGGAGGATAATCGAAAACGAAGCATCGTGGTTATCTACCCGATGGAGACCCCCACACCGGTAAAGTCGCCCCTGTACGCCAACAAGGTCGCCTCCCGATGGCACCATAGCGGCCACCTGATGTTTAACCCTTACGGCGGGGAAGAGGATCATGGTTGGAACTTCCGTTTTAAAACCGCACCGGGACTGGAGGAGATGACCTTTTCGGTACACGGCGAGGTGGTAGGCATGTGGTTTAATGGGATAAGGATTCACCCCGAAGAGTTACGGCTTGTACCTGAAGAGGCCAACCGGAGGGAATACCGTGTCCAACTCGACCAAAAGGAGGAGAGGGTTGGACAGGTGGCCCTTACCGTCTGCCCAGAGATAGGTTACCAAGGACCAAGCGTCTTCCCGGTACCAATCCAACTAAAGACATCTTCGGGAATACTGGAGACTGGGGACTGGTCGAAACAAGGAGCGCTCCGCTACTACTCAGGTGGAATGCGTTACATGAAAAAACTTACGCTGCCCGTAGCGGGTGAAACGGCAAGTCTGGGCAAGGTAGTGTTAGATCTGGGAGAGGTGATCGCCACGTGCGAAGTAAAAGTAAGCGGGGAACCGGCCGGCATCCTGATCGCACCTCCCTATCGACTGGACATCACCCCTTTCATAAGCAACGGTAAAGAGGTCGAGATTGAGGTACTGGTGTACAGTACCCTCTCGAACCATTACCAAACCATACCTACCCCCTATCGGGGTGATCCCAAGGCTGGGTTAATCGGGCCGGTCACTATCCTAACCTACGAAATAGAACATCCTTTTGCACCATCTTCATAGAAATTACGTGGTTTCGCAGAACAGTGAAATTTATCAATTTTAAAATAAACAGGGTACAATGAAGAAAGTGATCCTCTTTTTTCTGCTTATAGCTTGCACTTCCTGGCTCTTTGCCCAGGGTGCGCCATCCATTATCCCGTTACCAAAAACGTTTCAAGAAAAAAATGAATCGTTTGTCCTTGATGCAAACGTGGCCATCCATTTTAACGACCCCTCGCTTGCCAATGAAGCCCATTTTTTACAGAAAAAAATTTTTGATGTCAAAGGGCTTTTCCTCCCCATGGGAAAAGGACTTAAAGAGAAGAGCATAGCACTGACTCTCAAAAAAGACAGTGAACCCAAGGGAGCCTATCGCCTAATGATGAGCAGCCGCTCCATTTACATTGAATCCGCTTCAACGGAGGGCCTATTCAACGGCATCGTCTCTCTGCTGCAATTGAGCCAATTCTCCTCCTCGGATACCATCCCGTGCTGGGATATCGAGGATGCCCCCAAGCATGAATGGAGGGGGGTTATGCTGGATGAGTCCCGCCATTTCTTCGGTAAAGAGAAGGTGAAGTCGCTGCTCGACTGGATGGCTTTTTACAAGCTAAACAAGTTCCACTGGCACCTGACAGACACACCCGGCTGGCGGGTTGAAATTAAAAAATACCCCTTGCTCACCTATATCGGGGGAATAGGGAACCATTCCGATCCTAACGCGGCCCCCACCTACTACACCCAGGAGGATATTCGCGAGGTCGTGAAATACGCGGCGGAACGTAAAATCACGGTCATCCCCGAAGTGGATATGCCTGGACACGCACGTGCCGCGAACAGGGCCTACCCGGAGTTCAGCGGGGGTGGTTCGGAGCGATACCCTCATTTCACGTTCAACCCGGGGCTCGAGGGCACCTACGGCTACCTGACCGATATTTTGAAGGAGGTCGATATGCTGTTCCCCTCGCAAATGATTCACTTGGGAGGTGACGAGGTCCATTTCGGGAACCAACAATGGAACGATATTAAAGAAGTGCAACAATTGATGGCGGAAAACCAATATAGCGACCTAACCGAAGTGGAGAAGCACTTCATGGTGCGGATGGCCGACTCGCTGTATGCGATGGGCAACAAGTTCCTCGCGTGGGACGAGATGGCGGATATCCCGCTGCCCGTGGACAAGACCATCATCTTCTGGTGGCGACACGACCAACCAGACTACCTTACCAAAGCGCTGAACAGGAACTACCCAGTGGTGCTCTGCCCGAGGATCCCGTTGTACTTCGATTTCGTTCAACATGACTCCCACGAGGTAGGACGTAGATGGACCGGAGCCTACTGTGAACTGGAAGGAGTATACCAATTCAACGCGGAGCAATACGCTGGCGACCGGACCCAGCAAGTGTTGGGAGTCCAAGCGAACCTGTGGACGGAACACATTAAAACGTTAGAGCGTCTCGACTTCATGACCTTCCCGAGAATAAGCGCCCTCGCGGAAGCGGCCTGGGGCACCAACACCGATTTCTCCGGCTACCAAGAGAGGCTCGGTGACCACCTGTCGCTATACCGGGAACATGGCATCTACTACTTTAACCCGTTCTCACCCGAGGAGTTCATTGAGCCCGTGGAATAACGAGTTGGCTCTATCCACCTGATTCACGGGTTAACCGTCCACTATCGCTCACTAAGCGTTAGAGCATAATTTACCAGCATCGCCGGCTTTATAAAGGAAGCCTCGGCGATGCTGGTTTTTTTGGCTACTTATTCGTTTTCATGGTAATAATGATTACCCCGTTTTTTCCTTTTTCGCCGTACAGTTCTATAGCCGTTTTGCTTTTTAAGACTGAAATGGATTCGATATTATCAGGGTCGACATCATTTAGCGACTCTACCTCCTTCCCATCTACAAAAAATAACGGTTCTCCTTTCGACGTATCAGTATCACGTACTACAATTTTGACTCCCAGTTCATTGTCTTTATCTTTTTTAAAATCTTCCATTTTTCCCGAACCGACAACCAACACTTCTTCGGGCTGCAAGGCTATCACCAAATTATTTTCGGCTTTTTCCACCTTATGTTCAAATAGTTCATAACCCACCATCTTGAATTGCAGCACATCATCTTTATCGGCATTTAGGGCGAATTTCCCTTCGGTATCCGTAACGGTGCCGGCTGTTGAACCTTTTATAACCACGGCCACACCAGGTAAAAAGCCATCTTTGCCTTTTACGAAACCGGAAACGGTTAGTTTTTCTTCAAATGAGATTACAATGTTTAGACTATCCTTCGGCAATATTCGTACATTTTCCAGCTCCAAAGGATTCTTTGTTAAATCTATCAAGGCCTCGGCAATAATTACCGAATCCCCTGTTTGAGTAGTGATTTTTTCATTTTCGGAAGAGTTTTCAACTCCCTTTTCCACTGCTTTCGCGTTCAGCTTGGGAACCGAAAGTGCCACCATAGCCAAGAACAACATGGGAAACGCCACGCTGTAACCCCATCTCATTCGTTTGTCTGTTTTGCTTTTCGTCATCATTTGAATTCGTTTGTGCAAATCGCGTTGACGAAAATTATTTGCTAGGCTAAACTTGTGCTCGCCCACGCTTTTGCGGATTAATAAAAGCTGATATTGTTTTGCATCGATGCCATTTTGAATAACTGTATCATCGACTTGATACTCGTGAACCGATTGCATTTCACGCCGCAGCAACCACGAGAAGGGATTGAACCAGAAAAGGCAAGTGAACAGATCGAAGAAGATCATATCCAAAGAGTGCAACAGACGAATATGCGCCCGTTCGTGATTGATGATCGCCCGATTATCTACATTCATATCATTGCGTGACAATACAATACGGTTGAACCAACTAAATGGGGATACATCTTGTTCGGTTACGTACAAAACCGAATTGTCCGCCAAGGTCTGTTTTTCCGATTTTCGGATAATTTGCCTAAGTTGAGCTAACCCGATAAGGTAACGGGTAACCACGAATGCGAAACCGACAACAAACAGTACGAACAGTATCTGTTGCCAAGGGATTTGCATTTGCAGTTCCACGTTGTACGCTACAACAGGTATCTCCGAAAAATCCGTCGTTAAATTTTCTGCCATTACCGGCACCTGTTTTTTTTCGGGCAAAAAGGAAAACCTAAAGAGCGGAAGCATGCACACGGCTATTGAGAGTAGAACAAGCATGATCCTGTTCATCCGATGAAACGTGTTTTTCCCGAAAAACAGTTTGTAAAAGCTGTAAAACAGCGCCATTACAACAGATGCACGGAGAAGGTAAAAAAGAAATGGTTCCATGTCTATCGCTATGTTTAGTTGTAATAAGTCAATTATTTCATACGATTATTTTATTTGTTTGTTTCGGTGTATGGAACCTTTATCGTGGAGTTTCTCCACTTCGTCTAATAACTGGCGTATTTCATCCACCGAGATATTTTCCTCTTTGATAAGCGATGAGACCACGCACAGATAGGAGTTGTCGAAATATTTTTTCACCACGTTTTTCAACGTTCGGTTCCGGTACTCCTCTTCCGTGATAATGGTAAAGTAGCGATAGGTGGTTCCCAGCGTTTCGTGCGACAAAAAACCCTTCTCTTCCAATGAACGCACATAGGTGGAAAGCGTGTTAAAATGCGGTTTGGGTTCGGGATACATTTCTACCAGTTGTTTCACGAACAACGCATCGTGATCCCAAAAATAACGCATGACTTCTTCCTCTTTCGGCGATAAATTTTTCATGTTGACCCACTGCTTTAAATAATCGATATAGTATCACGCCACAAATATAACTAAATCTTTTCGTTTTCAAACTAATCTTATTAGTTAAATAAACTATGCCGTTTAGTTAATAATTAGAAAAACGAAATCGACTTATCTGAAGAAAACATGGTCTAGAAGATACTTTCTTAGGGAAAATTACCTATATTTGTTTTATTATACCGAACACGGGGTCAGCCTAAGTGACTATAGTTGACTCAGCATTTATTTAAATAGATAAATCATGAAAAAAACAACAGCATTCGTCATGATGTTTATTATTGGAGCATCGTTACTCGCCCGAGATGCGGTGACACCCCACCCCCAGCCGAAGGAGATCCCCGAAGCCGCTACCGTGCGACATGGCGAGGGGAACATATCAGGTGAGAACGCTACCGGCCAAGATGAGACGGGAGCAACGACCGGCAAGAGCACAACCGGGCAAGATACCGACAAAAGAAGGATCAGCGGTCTCGTGCTCGACGAAAAGGGGGAAGCGATTATCGGGGCCAACCTGATTGAAAAGGGAACCACCAACGGTACCGTTACGGATATAGATGGCCATTTTGCCCTCAACGTGGGCGAAAATGCAGTGCTGCAGGTCTCCTACATGGGCTACCTGCCACAAGAGGTTTATACCGCCGGTAGAAACACGTTCAATATCGTACTGATGGAGGACTTGAAAGCATTGGACGAAGTGGTGGTAATTGGTTACGGCAGCGTGAGAAGACGTGACGTGACAACAGCGGTATCCTCTATCTCCACCGATGACCTGGATGAGCGGCCCATAGTTTCTGCCGTCCAGGCCATTCAGGGGAAGGCGGCGGGGGTGAACGTCTATCAACCCAGCGGTACCCCGGGCGGAGATATGGTCATCCGGGTACGGGGGACCACCTCGTTTAACGGGAGCAACAGCCCGCTGTACGTCGTCGACGGGATACCGGTGGATAACATGAACTTCCTGTCACCAACCGATATCGCCGATATCCAGATACTAAAGGATGCCTCTTCGGCTGCAATCTATGGATCCCGTGCTGCAAACGGTGTCGTACTGGTTACAACCAAGCAGGCCACCGCGGGCGCCAAGGTAACCGCGCATATTCAATACGGGGCAAGCAAAGTGGCTAACCAGATTAAATCGCTCAACGCCGCCCAGTACAAGGAGTTGATCGATGAGATACGCCCTGGTGCTATCCCCGAGGGGACGACCGATCGTACCGACTGGTTCAACGAGGTGTACGGCACGGGGATCACACAAAACTACCAGCTGCAGGTATCTGATGGCAATGAACGGCTGCGATACTTCGTGTCGGGGGGATACCTGGATGAAAAAGGGGTGCTCAGCGCCGCCTTCTTTCGTAGGTTCAACCTGCGAAGCAACGTGGAGAGCCAGGTGCGTGACTGGCTGCGCTTCGGGTTGAACCTCTCCTACTCCGACAACACGCGCAACGGGGTCACCACCGGATTAGGCTCCAACCGGGGCGGCGTGGTGCTGTCCGTGGTAAACCTTCCCTCTGCAGCCACCATCAAGGACCCGGAGACCGGATTGTACAACCGTCTCTTCTTCGGACAAAATATCACCAACCCGATCGAGTCATTAGAAAATGGAAAGAACAACAAGAACAACGAGAATCGGCTGATCGCTTCGGTCAACTCAACCATAACCTTCCATCCGGACCTGACGCTGAAAACGTCCTTCACCTTAGACCGAAGAAATGGGAAAAATACCGGCTTTACGCCACCGGTTCACGGCGCAGACAGAGACGATTGGGGAGCAGCATGGGATAACCGCAGCACGAACCAGTTGTTGATCTTTGATAACGTGCTGACATACAAGACGACCTTCGCTAATCTCCACCACGTGGAGGGCATGGCAGGCACGTCCTGGACCGACTCGCGGTGGTCTCAGAGCTACATCAACGGTTCACACTATAAAGACGCGAGCATCCAAACGCTAAACGCTGCCAACAAGATAGCGTGGAACAACACCGGTTCCAACGCCTCAGCCTGGGGCATCATGTCGGGATTCGGACGGATAGCTTATAACTACGATAGTAAATACCTCTTCACGTTTAATATCCGGGCCGACGGCTCCTCGAAGCTACATCCAGACCACAGATGGGGCTACTTCCCCTCACTTTCCGCCGCGTGGCGCCTCTCATCGGAAAGCTTCATGCAGGACTTCAATTGGCTTGATGACCTCAAGCTACGCGGGGGATGGGGACAGACGGGAAACCAGTCGGGAGTAGGCGATTACGCGTACCTGCAACGGTATAACATCTCCCGGCAGGCCTGGTTTGAAGAGGGAAAAACGGACGCCCTACCCCTGATCACGCAAGCCAACCTGCGAACGCCCGACCTCACGTGGGAAACCACATCACAAAGAAACATCGGGATCGATGCCACCCTTTTCAAGGATAGGCTGACCATCGCGATGGATGCCTACTACAAATACACCACCGATATGCTGATGTACGTCTCCCTTCCCTCAGGCGCGGCTGCCGCGAGCAACATCGTGCGAAACGAAGGTGAGATGATAAACAGGGGATTCGAACTGGCAATGAACTCCCGCAACTTCACCGGCGATTTCAGCTGGGACACCCAATTCAACATCTCATTCAACCGCAATGAGTTGAAGAAGCTAACGCTGCAACAGATCTACTACGATGGCGAAACCACGGACGCCCTTCACCAAATGCGGGTGGTGCGCAATGAGCCGGGACGACCCCTTGGCGGGTTCTACGGCTACATCAGTGACGGGGTGGACCCGGAAACCGGGGAGTTGATGTACCGCGACCTGAACGAAGATGGCCGAATCTCGTCGTCCGACCGAACCTATATCGGTGACCCCAACCCCGACTTCACGTTCGGTCTCACGAATTACCTGTCGTACAGGGGATTTAACCTATCGCTATTCCTTCAGGGATCGGTAGGAAACGATATATTCAACGCCTCGAAAGCAGATGTGCAAGGGATGTACGACCTGAAGAACCAATCAGTTGAAGTGCTGCGCCGCTGGCGTACGCCGGGACAAATCACCGATGTGCCCAAAGCCAACTTCGACCTGCAACCTTCCACCTACTTCATAGAGGATGGTAGCTACCTCCGGGTAAAGGATGTAACGCTCTCCTACAACTTTAAGGGGAACCTGCTCGACCGGGCCGGTATATCTCGCTTGCAGCCCTACGTGACGCTGAATAACCTGCTGACCCTCACCAAGTACAAGGGGATGGACCCCGAAGTGAATCAATGGGGCGATAGTGGTGCCGTACAGGGGATTGATTGGGGTACCTACCCGCACAGCCGATCGTTTGTAATAGGAGTGAATCTTGAATTTTAAAACAAAACGACAATGAAAACAAAATATATACTACCCATCTTAATCGCGCTACCGATATGGATAGTGACCCTGTTGCCATCCTGCTCGCTGGACTACGATCCACTTGACACCTACTCCGACGTAACGGAAGGGGTAGACGATGAGGGCACCGCCACAGTGGCATTCAAAGATAAGGCGGCCGTGACATCGCATCGACAGACGCTGCTAGAACTATTTAAAAACGGCCAGGAACACTGGTACCTCGATATGCTCCTGCTGGCCGAATCACACGCTGACAACGCGTACGCGGGATCACCCAACAGCGAAACCACGCCATTTGAGGTGAACTCGATCGAAGGGTCAAATACCAATATGAGGCGAGACTGGAACGGGCACATGGGAAATATCGCCCAGGCCAACAAGATGATCGTCTTCGTGGATAGCGTGAGTGATCCTACACTAACGGAAGCAGAAAGACGGCAGTTCAAGGCAGAAGCAAAAATCCTTCGGGCCATGATCTACTTCGATATGGTACGTATCTGGGGAAACGTGCCGCTGGTAACATCCGTAGCCGGTGACATCACCTCCGAAACGGTTGAAGAGGTCTACCCGGCCTACTTCCCCCCGCAAACCGATGCGCTTACCATCTACCAGCAGATCGAAGAGGACCTGCTTGAGGGGTTACAGTACGCACCCGACAACGACCCGCGAAACAAAACACAATTGTCCAAGTCGGTAGCCCATGCCCTGCTCGCCAAGGTGTACGCTGAAAAACCCCTACGCGACTACGATAAAGTCATCCAGTATGCCGACCAACTGGCGGCCGATGGATTTGGGTTGGTTGATGAGTTTGGCGACCTGTTCGGCGTAACCCTAAGCGACCCAAGCGCACCTCCCTCGCAGACCAACAAAGCCATCGATGCGAAAGCACGCAACCTGAAAGAGAGCATTTACGAGGCGCAATTTTTCCCCGGCAATGCGAGCTGGGTCACCTGGATGTTTGGTCGCCCGCTGGAAGACTGGACCTTCTATTTCACCTGGGCGAAGTGGATCACGCCCTCGCGCGATCTGATCAGGACGTTCACAAGCGAGCCAGGAGATAAACGGTACGAGGAGAGCGTTGTCTTCTATGAGTGCGACTGGAGTATCTATTACCCGGCCAACCACTACGCGTTCATGTACAAAACACGGAGTGCTTACAACAGCATCATCAAACTGCGTTATGCCGATATCTTGTTGTTGAAAGCGGAGGCACTAATTGGAAAAGGTGATTTGAATGGGGCGGCCCAGATAATCAACCAAACACGCCGCCGAGCCGGGCTACACGACCTGCCAGCATCAGCCAAGACGAGCAAGGAATCTATCACGAACGCCTACTTGAAGGAGCGGCGGCTGGAATTGGCGTTCGAAGGGCAACGGTGGTTCGACCTTGTCCGCCTAGACAAGGTAGAGGAGGTGATGAACACGGTGTTCGATAAAGATGAAGGGAGGCCACCGATGGCCATGCCTTACACCAGCTTATCATACGTGTTGCCCATCCCGCAGGATGTGATCGACCAAAACCCGAACCTTGTACAAAATCCGGGCTATTAAATCGCTCACGTAAAACAGTACATTATTCACGATAAGCCGATGAGAATTTATAGTGAACAACCTAAAAACAAAAAAAGAAGCAATCATGAATATAGCACGCAAAACAGTTATCATAGTGGGGGCAATGACCTTGTTGCTCGTGTCGTGTAAAAACGATGACTACGGCCCACGCAAGGAGTCCGTACCCCTGATCGAAGCGGCGGCGGTGACGCCATCGAGCTTCACGTTTGGCGACTCCATCACGCTCACGGCCACGGTAAGCGACCCGCTAACCACGCTCACCATGCTGAGCTACGAGGTGGTCGCGGGCGACCGAACGTTAACATCAGGAGAAATCCCCATCGGGGGAACCGAACAAAAAGTATCACAATCGCTATTCATCCCCCTGTTAAACAATCAGCCCGACAACGCGGAGATGCATGTAAACCTATTGGCAACCAACACGTTGAAGGGAGAAGCCACACATCAAGTAACCGGGCTAACGGGAAAGCGGCCGGTGTACGGGCAGCTCTACCTGATCACGGACAAAGGAGGTACTGCCATCCTACGCCCTCAGGCAAGCGGCAGCAATAAGTTCAAAGCCGATGAACTCACTTTTGACAGTTCGTTCCGATACCGGATCGCCGAAAGGCTGCATGTAAGTGGTACGATCGATTTCTCTGGTGACGTCTATGGTAACGTGGGAGGCAGGATCGGGATGATCGACGAGACTGGTGAATCGGCCTTCTCATACGCCGCCTCATCTGACTACACCCAATCATTCCTTTTTGATGTGTACAGCTTCGAGGTTACACCAACCGGGAGTATGCTGGGAAGTGACGACCTCTCCTTACGCGCTTTCACGGATAAAGATATCGATGGTGAATCGTTCCGAACGCTCAAACGAACCTTGGAGAAGGGAAAGAGTTACTCGTTGTTCGGTGATTTGGCCGAGCGGATCGTCCTCTTTAACCCGGACTTCTTTGAGCGTACAGCAGCCAATAAAGTCACTTTCCTGGGTCAAACCGGGGAATACACCCTTTACTACAACCCGGTGCGAAAAAACCTGTTCGCGGAAGTCGATAATCCTTCGTTCCCCGATTACCTGCTGGCATGCGGCTGGGGATTGGGATACCCAACCCGCGTGACATCCACCCAAATTAATTCGGTCTACCCCGGGAAAGGGAGAACACATACCCAGTGGGGATTTGGAAACGTGATGAACTACGTGTTGCTGCGCCAAATTGAAACGGGCGTGTACCAAGGCACCTTCTACACTCCTAACGATCACGACCACTACGCGGGATTCAAGCCGTTCGAGAACACCGGGTGGGGCAACGAGAAAAAGGCGGGTTACTTCACCTTCACCGGTGAACCAATCATCACGGGGGATAACGACTGGACAATCCCGAACGGTGAAGGAGACCCGGTTATCGAATCAACCCACTACCGGTTTACCATCAACCTGAACAACATGACGGTGCATATTGAAAAATGGGAGACCCAAAATCCGGAGTATAACACTTGGTAAAACAGAAAAATCAACGAATCGTATGAAACTACCATGCTATATAAAAGTGTCGGCCCTACTGCTCTCCCTCCTCTGCGGATTTTCGTTTTGCAAGGATGGGGGCAAAGAGGATAACGTAGGTAATAGTTCTGATCCGGGAACACCCGTCAAAGGAGATGTCACCCTCTACGTGACAACCAACAACCGCACGTTTGACTTCCAAAAAATAGCGGTCGATTTCAGCAAACGCGATAACATGTCGCCGACCACGCTCAAGCTGGAGCCGAAAACACGCTATCAGACCATGGATGGGTTCGGTGCCGCCGTAACCGGATCTACCGCCTTCAACCTGAAGCAGATGACCCAAGAGAACCGCACCCAATTCCTTAAGGAGACCTTTTCCAACAGCGAAGGAATGGGACAAAGCTATATTCGGGTATCTATCGGGTGCTCCGACTTCTCGCTGAGCGAGTACACCTGCTGCGATACGCCCGGCATCGAGAACTTCGCACTTACCTCCGAAGAGACGGAGTACGTGATTCCGATCCTGAAAGAGATACTGGCGGTGAACCCCGACGTGAAGATCATGGGATCGCCTTGGACCTGTCCCCGCTGGATGAAGGTGAACAACCTCACCGACCTGAAACCGTTTAACTCGTGGACAAGCGGGCAGCTCAACCCAGCCTATTACGATGATTACGCCGAGTACTTCGTCAAATGGATTCAAGCATTCGAGGCAGAAGGTATCAAGATCCATTCCGTCACACCCCAAAACGAACCGTTAAACCGGGGCAACTCCGCATCGCTCTACATGACCTGGCAGGAGCAGCGGGATTTCATGAAGAACGCCCTGGGCCCCAAGATAACCGAGGCGGGGCTGAAAACCAAGATATATATCTTTGACCATAACTACAATTACGACAGCAATAAGCCGGAGAATGCCGACCAGGGACAATACCCGCTGAAGATTTACGAGGATGAGGAGGCGGCCAAGTTCATCACCGGCGCAGCCTACCACAACTACGGCGGCAACAAGGATGAGCTGCTCACGATTCACCAAGCCCGTCCCGATAAAGAGTTGCTCTTTACCGAGACATCCATCGGCACCTGGAACGACGGCCGCAACCTGGAGGTTCGCCTAATCGATGACATGAGGGAGGTGGCGTTGGGAACGGTAAACAACTGGTGTAAGGGAGTTATCGTGTGGAACCTGATGCTGGATACCAACCGTGGACCAAACCGCGACGGGGGGTGCCAAACCTGTTACGGGGCTGTCGACATCGACCCCTCCAACTACGCCACCATCACCCGCAATTCACACTACTACATCATGGGGCACCTCTCATCAGTGGTTAAGCCGGGAGCAGTGCGCATCGGAACATCCGGATTTTCGGATGCAGGGTTCTATCACTCGGCCTTCGAGAATAGTGACAACACCTACGCGGTGGTGCTGCTTAATAGCAACCAAACAAGCAAGAAGATAACCCTGGACGACGGCTCTAATCACTTCGCGTACGAGGTGCCGGCCAAGTCCGTGGTATCCTATCGATGGAAAAAATAAACAGCAAATAACCCTATAAAAATGAAGAAAATAAGATACTGGATCGCGGCGCTCGTAATACCCGCCATCATGGCATCCTGCTCGAGCGAGGTGGTGGAACCGCAACAAAAAGGGAACCCTACCCTACAGGTAGAGAGCCAATTTACCAACGTGCACTTCGGGGACCTACTGCCGTTTGAGATAACGGTCAACGACGAGGTGCCCCTATCCACCCTAACCGCCCAACTCTATTTCGGTGAGGAGGAGGTGGCAAAAACGATTATCCGGACAAAGGAGAATGGCACCTACTCGGGTATCATCGAGGTACCCTACGGGCAGAATATTCCCGATGGCACGGCCGCACTCACCTTCACCTTAGTGAACACCACGCTAAAGAAGGCAACCCAATCGTTTGACGTGCCAATCACCCGGGCAAACTATCCCTACCTGATCCTGGTCACCGCCGATGGCTCGTATCCAATGGTTCCGACCGGTCGACCAAACGAATACGCGGCCACGGATGCCTTCCCGTCCACCGAGCTGCCTGCGTTTATAAAGACGCCGGTGGTAGACGATAAGGGACGAGAGATCCTCTTTGGTTGGGATGACGGAACGGGATCTGTTGCCGAGGGAGCCACCAGCCATATCCCTTACGTAAGTCCGGTGTCAGGCACCTACACCGTTACATTCAACACAAAGACATTTGAAACCGGGCCGTTTTTTGAAGTATTGCTGAACGGCAAGAAGATGAACATGGCCGACAAGGAGAACTACCGGTTGGACGTGGAGTTCAAGCAAGGGGATATTGTCACGCTGGAAGGGCTGACCGACTGGTGGGTGGATCCGGACTTCTTCGCGGTTGACGGGGAGAAGATAACCTTCGTGCCCATCAGCGGACGGTATCGGGTGACGGCCAACCTGCCCCATAACTGGCTACGCGTAGAGGCCCTCGCGGGCGACGACGTGGCAACACTCCAACCCGATGGCAGCGGTGCGGTCTGGGTAATCGGAAGCCAAGTGGGTAAACCCTCCTACACCACCAACGAGGTGGGATGGGATACCTCCAAGGCGTTATGTATGGCACCCGTAGGTGGGAAAAAGTACCGATTAACCCTGGTCGCCGGAGAAACGGTCAACCCGCTGGAGATCAATTTCAAGTTCTTCCATCAAAAAGGTTGGGGCGGAGAGTTCGGTAGCACATCCCTCCACACCGAAAGCGATATCGTGTTCGTGGGTGATGGTGCTAACGGCCGCGATAACGGGAACCTGGGCATTATTGTCGGGGAGACGCTGGAGGCGGGTGCCACCTACCTCTTCACGGTTGACCTATCAGCGGGGAACGACAACGGGGTGCTCACCGTTGAGAAAAGGTAGCAACCCCGTTTATCGCTCGTTTACCGTATCTCCCGCTTTAACTGTACGGTGATCGTGCGTTTACCGCCCGTTCACCGTCAGTCAACCGCATGCGGATCCTTAAATCACCCCTTGTGCCAGCATCGCGTTGGCTACCTTCATAAAGCCGGCGATGTTGGCCCCTTTCACATAGTTAATGTAGTCACCCTCTTTCCCATGGGTCACGCACTGCTCATGTATATCACTCATGATCTGATGCAGCCGCTCGTCCACCTCCTCGTCACTCCAGGAGAGGTGCATCGCGTTCTGCGTCATCTCCAGTCCCGAGCAGGCCACGCCACCGGCGTTGACGGCCTTACCGGGTGCGAAAAGCATCTTGTTCTCAAGGAAAAAGTCGACCGCCTCGGCAGTACATCCCATGTTGGAGACCTCCGCAACGAGGGTCACCCCGTTCGCTTTCAGCTGCTTGGCATCCTCCAGGTTGAGCTCGTTTTGAATCGCACATGGCAGTGCAACGTCTACCTTCAACTCCCACGGCTTGCGCCCCGGGTAAAAGACCGCCTCGGGGAATCGCTCGGCGTAAGGAGCCACCACGTCGTTCCCTGAACCACGCAGCTCCAGCATATAGGCGATCTTTTCAGGGGTGTTCACTCCCGTTTTATCGTAGACGTACCCATCGGGGCCTGAGATGGCCACCACCTTGGCTCCCAATTCGGCAGCCTTGGTCACGGCGCCCCATGCCACGTTCCCGAAACCGGAGACGGCCACCGTTTTGCCTTTCAACTCAATTCCATGGACAGCACACATTTTCTGAACAAAGTAAAATGCCCCGAAACCGGTCGCCTCGGGACGAAGCCTCGAGCCACCAAAAGAGAGGCCCTTACCAGTAAAGGAACCGGTATGTTCTCGGGCCAACTTCTTGTACATACCATACATGTAACCCACCTCACGGGCACCCACGCCGATATCACCGGCCGGCACGTCGGTATCGGGTCCCAGGTCACGCCACAACTCCGTAATGAATGCCTGGCAGAAACGCATGATCTCCGCGTCTGAACGGCCTTTGGGAGAAAAATCGGATCCTCCCTTGCCACCCCCCATGGGCAGGGTTGTCAACGCGTTTTTAAACGTCTGTTCGAAGCCCAGGAACTTCAGGGTAGAGAGCGTCACCGATGGATGAAAACGAATGCCTCCCTTATAGGGACCAATGGCCCCGTTAAACTGAATACGGTACCCGATGTTCACATGCACCTGCCCGTTATCGTCTATCCAGGGAATGCGAAACGTGAATACGCGGTCCGGCTCCACGATGCGTTCCACAATGGCAGCCTTCTTAAATTCGGGGTGTTGATTGTACACCTCTTCAATCGAACTCAATACCTCTCTGACGGCTTGATGAAACTCAGCCTCGCCCGGGTGCCGTGCCTCAAGGCGCGCCATAATGTCATTTACTTTCATACGATTATGTTATTAATGCATCTCATAGATTCACTTTGCCCATTGATATTTACTCAACCCACAAAGATAAGACTATTTCAGCAGAACGTGGCTATTCCTTAAAAATTTCTCTCTTTGCCATTAAAATATTACTTTCGCGTTGGTTTTTTCACGTCCAGCTCACGCGAAAGCGGGCGATAGCGAAAAGGTTACATGGCAAAAAACAAATTGGCCAAATTTGCGGATATGGCCACTTACAGCAACGTGTTTCAATACGACTATGAAACGCTAAAGAGAGAGGGATTCCCCTTGCAAGGGAGATGGAGCACCCACTTTAAGAACGATTACCCCATCACATTAGAATTGGGATGCGGTAAAGGGGAGTACACCGTGGGATTGGCGCGAAAATACCCCGGGAAAAACTTCATTGGCATCGACATCAAGGGGGCGCGGATGTGGAAAGGGGCTACCCAAGCATTGAAAGAGAAGATAACGAACGCGACCTTCTTAAGGACCCGCGTGGAGCTCTTGAATCGTTTTTTCTCCGAAAATGAGGTATCGGAAATCTGGATTACCTTCCCCGACCCCCAAATGAAAAAGGTCAACAAACGACTCACCTCCACCCGATTCATGAAAGAGTATAGCCGCATATTGAAACCGGGCGGGATCATCCACCTGAAAACCGACAGCAACTTTCTCTATCAATACACCCTGGCCATGATAGAAGAAAATGGCCTTGAACTGTTGGCCGAAACCGATGACCTGTATAACTCGGATCTGTTAGACAATGCGCTCTCCATCCAGACCTTTTATGAACAACAGTGGCTCGAACGGGGTATCAACATCAAGTATATCCGACTTCTCTGTCCCAAAGAGCGAGAGGAGGAGTGGCGAGAGCCAGAGTTAGAGATTGAAAGAGATGATTACCGCAGCTTCGGACGCAACGCGAGGGTATAATACAAATCACAACGTGAAAAGGGTAGTTCGAGGAAGCATAGAAAAGGTATAAGGTAAGGCAAATCGTGGGGAGGTTAACACGAAGATGCGGCAAAAACGTGAAACAAAACACAATACGAGGGGGTGAATCGCCGGTAAATCAAGAAAAAAGAGGCAACCCAATTAAACGAATCAAGGTTTTTCTAATCAAAGAGACGACATATGGCAATATATCCTCAACTCATTCTCGACGCGCTGAAACACGTGCGCTACCCGGGAACCGGCCAAGACATCGTGTCGGCCGGGATGGTCGCCGACGATATCAGGATAGAGGGGATGAAGGTGAGCTTCTCGTTAATCACCGAGAAAGTGAACGATCCCTTTATCCGGTCATTGGTGAAGATGGCCGAACAGGCTATACTGACCTATGCAGACAAAGATATCGATATAAAGGGGAATATCTCCGTGAAAACGAAGCAGCCCCCGCGACCAGACTTGCCTGAGATGCTACCCGGTGTAAAGAACATCATCGCCGTGGCCTCCGGAAAGGGAGGAGTAGGCAAAAGCACGGTATGCACCAACCTCGCGGTGGCACTGGCCAAAAAGGGGTACAAGGTGGGACTCCTGGATGCCGATATCTTTGGCCCCTCCGTGCCGAAGATGCTGGGCGTAGAAAATGAGAAACCCTACCTTGAACAGGTGGATGGGCGTGATTTGATCGTACCCGTAGAGAAGTACGGGGTTAAAATGCTCTCCATCGGGTTCTTCGTGAACAAGAACGATGCCGTGGTCTGGCGGGGGGCGATGGCCAGCAACGCCCTGAAACAGTTGATTGGTGAAGCCAGCTGGGGGGAGCTCGATTACTTCCTGATCGACTTCCCACCGGGCACAAGCGACATCCACCTCACGCTAGTACAGACCATCCCCATCACGGGGGCGGTAATCGTGAGTACCCCGCAAGAGGTGGCGCTGGCTGACGCACGCAAGGGAATCAGCATGTTCACGGGCGATAAGGTGAACGTTCCCATCCTAGGACTGGTCGAGAACATGGCGTGGTTCACCCCCGCCGAGCTGCCGGAAAACCGGTACTACATCTTTGGTAAGGATGGCTGCAAACGGCTGGCAGAGGAGCTGGGACAAACGCTGCTGGGACAAATCCCCATCGTGCAAAGTATCCGGGAAGGGGGTGATGATGGTCGCCCCGTGGCCATTTCCGATGAGCAGGTCACCGGCCGGGCTTTTGCTGAACTTGCCGATCGGTTGATCGTGGCCGTGAACAAACGGAACCAGGAACTTCCAAAGACCCGTATCGTGCAGATGCTCAAACGATGATGGGTGATAACAATAGAATAATCAGATGCACTATATTAAGCTTGCAAGTATGAAGAGAATCATTGTATTAATACTCCTCGCCCTCGTAACGGGGTTCTCCATGGCCCAACGTACAACCTACCACGAGCAACCGGAAAAGTTGTTTAACCAGGGCAAGGAGATGTTCTTAGAGGGAAACTACACGGCCGCGCAAGAACTGCTGGCACAATTCTCCAGCGAAAGCAACGACGACCTATTGAAGGAAGAGGCAGCCTACATGTCCGCCGTTTCCTCGTTTCACACCGGGAACGAACGTAGCGGAGAGATCCTCCAAGAGCATCTCGAAAAATACCCCGAAACCATTCATCGCCACCAGCTCCATTTCCTGATTGGCTCATACTACTATGACAAGAAAGGATGGGACGAGGCGTTGTATTGGTTTAAGGAGGCTGATCTGGACTACCTCACGCTGAACGACCAGGAAGCATACAGCTTTCGAACCGGATATGCACAACTACAAGCAGGGAACCGTGAGGAGGCCACCCGCCTCTTTGGCTTACTGTCACAAAATAGCGAGACCTACCGAGATGCGGCCAATTTCTACCTGGGATATATCGATTACGCGAACGGCAACTATACCACGGCGTTACAGCACTTTGAACGGCTACGAAACCACCCTGAGTACCAGGAGGAGGTAGCTTTCTACACGGCCCAAGCGAACTTCTTCGATGGCAAGATTGATGACGCCATCCGCCTCTCGGAAGCCTTCGTGCAGCGCTTCCCCGTAAGCGAACACCAAACCGAAATGTACCGGGTGTTGGGAAACAGCTACTATAGGCTGGGACAGCCCTCCCGCGCCATTCCCTATTACGAGCGATACATGGAGTCGAACCCGCTTCCCTTGAGAGGCGACGCTTACTTCCTGGGACTCTCTTACTTCGAGTCGGGACGGTATGCCGACGCTGTGAACATGTTCCAACTGGCCGTTGGTGAAAACGACGAACTGTCGCAAAACGCGCAACTTCAACTGGGGCAATGCCACTTGAGGTTAAACCAGAAGCAACCTGCGCAAATGGCCTTCGAGGCTGCGTCAAGGGACAACTTCGACCCCCAGGTAAGAGAGACGGCCATGTTCAACTACGCGCTGCTCGCACACGAAACCAACTTCTCGGTCTTCAGCGAGTCAATCGCCCTCTTTGAAACCTTCCTAAGGGAGTTCCCCGACTCGCGATACACCGACCAGGTGAACGACATCCTGGCCGAGACGTTCCTCACTACCAAGGATTACCCGGCCGCCTTGAACGCCATCAACCGCATTCAGAACCCGGGACAAAGGGTATTGGAGGCCAAGCAGATGGTCCTGTTCCAACTGGGCGCGCAAGAGTTCATCAACGGTAACATGGGCCCGGCGATACAACATTTCAATGAGAGCATTGGGCTGGGCAATTACGATGCGGAGACCCGTAGCAACGCCTACTACTGGCGGGGCGAGAGCTACTACCGGATGGGAAACTACGTGAACGCAACGAATGATTTCCGCGAATTCACCCGTAACGCGACGCCCAACAACGAAAACTACCTCCTGGGATGGTATAGCCTGGGTTACTCCCTATTCAAGCAACAGCAATACCAACAGGCCATCAGCGCGTTCCAGCAATATACCGGCAAGGAGGGCAACCGATCGAAAAGCGAATATGCCGATGCGTTGAACCGAATCGGGGATTGCCACTACTTTAACCGCAGCTTCGGTGAAGCAGAACGCTACTACGCGCAAGCTGCCGATGCCAACCCCGCCGCGGCTGATTACGCGGCCTACCAACGTGCCTTCGTCCTCGGGTTACAACACAACTACCAGGGAAAGATCAACGCGTTGGATAACTTCATGCAGCGATACCCCAACTCGCCCTACTTTGATGATGCCCTGTATGAGAAAAGCCGTGCCCTCACGATGCTTCACCGCGAACAAGAGGCCATCACGGTCCTGCAACAGCTGATAAGCAACTTTCCGCGGAGCCCACTGGCTAGCCAGGGAGGGGTCCAGCTTGGTCAACTCTACTACAACCTGGGCAATTACCAGCAAAGCATCGCTGCCTACAAAAACGTGATCGCCAACTTCCCAGGCTCCGACGACGCGAAGAACGCACTCGTATCACTCGAAACGGTATACCGCGACATGAATGATATAAACAGCTACGTGCAGTACGCCAACTCGCTCCCGGGTGGCACGCGCATCACCGCATCCAAGCAGGACTCGCTGAACTACCTCGCTGCCGAAAGCGTCTACATGCGGGGGAGCCGAAGCGATGCCAAGGCGGCCATGACCCGCTACCTGCAATCGTACCCAAACGGGGCGTACAGCAGCGACGCCAACTACTACCTGGGACTCATCGCGGATGAGCAGGGTGACTACCAACAAGCCATGGTCCATTTTCGTCGGGTGGTAGAAGCAGGTAACGTGAAGTTCCTCGACAACGCGCTAATATACACGTCGGAAATAGAATACAAGAACGGCAACTACCGGCAGGCACTGGCCGATTACTCGCGACTAGCCAGCTCGGCCCGGAATGCGACGAACCAACAAATAGGGCAGATGGGAATGGTCCGTGCTCACGTACAACTGGGCGGCCATCATGAAGCGATACGGGCGGCAAACAACCTGCTGACCAACACGAACCTTGCACCGGAGACCGTCATCCAGGCACGCTTCCTGAGAGGGAAAGCATACCAGGCGGTAAACGAAGTGGACAACGCGATGGCCGACTTCCGCTTCGTGGCTAACGATACCCGCAGTATCCACGGTGCCGAAGCGCAATTCATCCTCGCGGACACCTACTACCGGTGGAAGTCGTACGACCGGGCTGAAGCACAAGTGAAAGAGTTCATGCAGAAAGGTACCCCCCACCAATACTGGATGGCACGGGCACTCATCGTGCTATCGGACACCTATATGGCCAATGGCGACGAGTTCCAGGCGAAACAGTACCTCGAAAGCCTCCGTAACAACTACCAGGGTGGTGAAGAGGATATCCGTCAAATGATTAACGAGCGACTTAATTGATGCCGGACGGGGAACCCTTTTAATAGGGAATCCTCTTCCCGCGAATAGTAAAGCATACAAAAACGACAACAGATGATGAGAAAAGTATATATCACCTTAATGGCCTTGGCAGTTGCCGTGGGACTGGATGCTCAAACACAGGACTCACTGCTGCGCCGCCAGCTGGAACTGGAGCGCGACTTCAACCCCACCCTGCTCGATGCCAACAAGATCACATCACTTCCTGCATTGCGGGAACCCACGGTTCAAAAAGCCAACACCAACTATTCCACCTGGGCAGGCAGGGTTACGCCCCCCCTGGAGATCGCGTTACCCAAGCCCGGGGAAATCATGACGGCTATCCCCTACAACACGAAGAAAGGGCACCTCGCATTTCACGCGGGCAACTATGCCAACCTCGACGGGCTGTTTGGGTACCGGCTGCTTGATAGCCAGGAACACCAGCTCGGCTTTACCTTCCTGCATAACTCGACCAACGGGGATGTGAACTTCGTGCAGAGCCCAATCCCGGAAGGGAATAAAGCCTACGCGTTGGATAACACGGGGCGACTGAAGTACCACCACACGGCCGAAAAGTTCGCCCTCGACATGCAGTTCTCCTATCTCGATTCCCGATTCAACTACTACGGGAACGACTTCGAGGCTGACCGCCATTTCAACAACGAGAGGCAACGATTGGGGGTGATGAACGCCCGTGTTGGTTTGGAGACAAAATCTCTTGAAAAACTGAACCTGAACGGGTTCGTCGACTTCAAGAACTTCTCGACCAAATTTGGGGACACGCTTACCGTGCCCGGTATTAAAGGAAATCAGGTGCACGCTCTTGTCGGTGTCGCCAAGCCATTCAAAGAGGGCGACCACAAGGTAGGAATAGATGGGTCGATTTTTGCCACCCTATACAAGGGCGACCTACGCAACTACTCGCACTTGAACGCGGCCCCCTACCTGCAACTGGGTGGGCTCAACTGGCACGCTCGATTGGGCGCGGACGTGCTTTTTAAAAAAAGGGGAGATTTTCAAGTAAGGGTGGTGCCTAACGCGGCTATTCAGTGGGGGGTAACCGACCGTTCGTCGCTCTACGCACGTATCCACGGAGGGTATGATCCCAACACCTACCTCTGCATGATGGAGGAGTCGCGCCACGTGGCCCCGTTTGGGAGCGTGAGACCCTCTTTCACCCTCGTGAGCCTGGAAGCCGGTGCAAAGATAGGCGAGATAAGTGGCTTTCGCTTCGACATCCTGGGAGGGTTCAACAAGACCGACGACGCACACTTCCTGCTGCTTAACGGCGGTCAGGCTCCGAGTGACGCGTCCAACCCGTTCATCGAGGTACTGCGTCCCGTGTACGCTAACCTCTCCCACTCCTTCATCGGTGGGGGGATTAGCACGAACGTGTATGCACCCCTACAGCTCTCGCTACGACTGAAAAAGAATTTTTACAAAGTGACAGACCTTACCATTAACGAAGTAACCATCAGCGACCCCAAGGCGTACAACAAACCAGGGATTGAACTAGATGTTCAAGGCACCTGGCAAGTGACAAACAGCTTGAAGTTCACCGCAGGATACCACTTTGAGGGCGACCGCTGGTCCTATTTCAATGGTGAGGAGGTCGAGATGGGTGTTATCAACGACCTCAACGTGGGCGCGGTGTACACGATCAACGATTCCTTTTCGCTCAACGTGAAAGCCAACAACCTGCTGTTCCAGCATTACGATATCTGGTATGGCTATCCCGCTCAGGGGTTCAACGCGTCAGGTGGTTTCACGTTTAGTTTTTAAAGCGCTTGCAAAACTATTTGATTTTGTGTACTTTCGCGCTGGTTAATTTCATCGTGCGACATCACGAAAAGAAAGTCAAAAAAGTGTAATACTAAACAAGGTACGGCAGAAGAAGAGCAGTACGCGACGTTGCGGATGTAGGGAATATTAAAAAGCATGAGCAAGAAACGCAATACAGCAAAGAAAATGGCCAAGGTAACCGACAAGTGGAACAAGCGGCGCATCGTGAAAGCCTTGTGGAAGCTGTTTGGGTTGGCCGTGGCCGTGGGCATCCTCTTTTTTGTCCTCGTCTCGACAGGTGCCGTTGGCTACCTCCCCGAGATTGAAGAGCTGGAAAACCCGATTGACAAGTACGCATCGCAAGTGATCACGTCCGACAACCAACTGCTTTTCACCTACTCGCTGAGCGATGAGAACCGCATCTTCGTGGATTACATGGACCTTTCGCCACACCTGATTAACGCCTTGGTCTCCACCGAAGATATCCGCTACTACTTGCACTCCGGTATCGACGTGATTGGCCTGGGTAGGGCCATGTTTAAAACCATCATACTTAACCAAAAAGGCGGAGGGGGAGGCAGCACGATCACCCAGCAACTAGCCAAGCTCCTCTATTCGCCCAGGGCCAATAACAAGATTCAGCGGGCGTTTCAAAAGCCAATCGAATGGGTTATCGCCGCCAAGCTGGAGCGCTACTACAGCAAAGATGAGATCATCAATCTCTACCTGAATAAGTACGACTTCAATTACAACGCGATAGGCATCGAGTCGGCTGCGCGTACCTACTTTAATAAGACGCCTGACGAACTACAGGTAGAGGAGGCCGCCACACTGGTAGGTATGCTGAAAAACTCCTCCCTCTATAACCCGGTGCGACGTCCGGAGGTGACCCGCGAGCGGCGCAACGTGGTGCTATCTCAGATGAGAAAGGCCAGGCACCTCACCCGGGCGGAGACCGATTCGCTCCAGCAACTGCCGCTCGACATCGATTTCAACCGATCAAGCCACGTCGACATCTCAGCGCCCTACTACCGCCAACATCTGGCAAAAATCATGATGGCCAAAAAGCCCGAGAGAAAGAACTACGCCACGTGGCAGCGACAACAGTTCACGGAAGATTCGCTGGCATGGCTAGAAGATCCCCTCTACGGGTGGTGCAACAAGAACCAGAAACAAGACGGTTCCTATTACAACATCTACACCGATGGGTTAAAAATCTACTCCACCCTCGATTCTCGCATGCAGCGGCATGCCGAAGATGCAATGACAGAGCATTTGGGCGATTACCTTCAAGACCTTTTCTTCCAGGAGAAGAAAGGAAGGAGCTACGCCCCCTACTCCTACGAGTTTAGAGGGCAGGTTGAACAACTGATGGCAACAGCAATGCGGCAAACCGATCGATACCGCATCCTTAGAAACGGGGGGATGAGCGAGGAAGAGATCCTGAAGCATTTCAAAGAGGAACCGGTAGAGATGAAGGTCTTTTCATGGGAACATCGCGAGGTCGACACAATTATGACCCCCTGGGACTCCATCCGCTACCACAACCACTTCCTCCGGTCGGGCTTCATGGCCCTGGAACCACAAACCGGGCACGTGAAGGCCTACGTGGGCGGTCCCGACTTCAAGTACTTTAAATACGATATGGTCTCCACCGGCAAGCGGCAGATTGGCTCCACCATCAAGCCATTCCTCTACACGCTGGCCATGGAAGAGGGCATAACGCCTTGCGATGGCATGATACACGAACAGGTGACGCTCATGACCGAGACCGGCGAGCCTTGGGAGCCGAGGAACACCCGCGAGGCGAGCGGCGAATTCGTGACCGTCAAGTGGGGATTACAAAACTCCGATAACTGGGTCACCGCTTACCTGATGCAGCAGCTCTCACCCTATACATTTGCCCGTATGCTGGAATCGTTTGGACTGAAAACCCCGGCCGACCCTGTGGTATCGCTGGCGTTAGGGCCAAATGATGCCTCGGTCTACGAAATGGTGGGCGCGTACTCCTCGTTCGTGAACAAAGGAATCCGCGTGGAACCACTACTGGTCACCCGTATTGAAGACTCAACGGGCAAAGAGGTCGCCACGTTCGTACCCAAGACGAGGGAGGTTTTCAGCGAGAACAGCTCCTACAAGATGCTCGATATGCTGACCGCCGTGGTGGATGGCGGCTCGGGAGGTCGGTTACGCTGGAGGTACAATCTCAAGGGGCCGATAGGCGCGAAAACCGGAACGACCAACAACAACTCAGACGGCTGGTTCATGTCGTTCACACCCGACCTGGTGGCCGGCTGCTGGGTGGGCGGGGATGATCCCACGATTCACTTCGACGGGATGGCATATGGACAGGGAGCGAGTATGGCACTCCCCGTCCATGGACTGTTTTATCAAAAGATTTACGCCGATCCCGAGTTAAACTACCGCGACGAAGGCTCATTTGATATCCCTGCCGGATTTGACCCCTGCCAAGGCTCACAACGCTACTCGCCCGACTTTTACCAGGAGGGGCAACCCATTATCGAGGAGGGGATCGACGACCTATTCAACTGATTTCACGCTCATCCGATACTACTTTTTGACCGCGTACCCAACCACCACAACCGCGTTTTCAGGCGTGGTACCATCGTACGCTTCCACCCCGTCACCCTGCAAGCGAAAAACAAATGACAGTCCCGAGGTCATACTGGTTGGTTCACCGTTAAGGGTAGCCGGTGTCCAGTCGGGCATCTGCTCGATTACCCGCCTAACCTCTTGACCCAACAAGGCGTTCACCTCCTCATGAAACCTCACGAAAGTCACTTTACCCTTGCTATCCACGCTAAAAACGGCAGACACTAGACCTTGAACGCCAGCCTCTTGGGCTTTCACCGGGTACCTGATATTATTGGCCATGTAACTGAACATTGCCCTCTCCCCACCGGGAAACTCAGCCGACTTCTTGTTCTCGTCAGCACCCTGCTCACCATCGCTTTTACCGGCATCCCCCGACTGACCATCCTGCTTGCTGTCATCGCTTAAAGAAAACTGTATGGGTATAGTGAAATAGACGTTGACCGCCTTACCTCTTTGAGTTCCCGGTTTCCAAGCGGGCATCGCTTCAACCACCCTCACTGCCTCTCCATCGAGGGAGGGGTCTACACCACGCATGACCTCCACGTTGGATACCTTGCCTGTCTTGGTAACCACGAAGCGGACGATAACCCTTCCTTGAATCCCGTGATCTTTCGCGATTATATAATCGAAAATTCAAATTGTACACAAATTTAAAACAAAATGCGCGAAAAACAAGTGGTGTGGTTTTGTTTTAATGGGATACTATCATGCCATTTAAACAGCATTTAAATGGCTTTAACCAGGTTGTTTTATGTTATATAACATGTTCTCTCGTTTGCGCGTCTCGAGTAAATAACATTACTTTGTTCCTGCTAATCTACATATATTCTTGGGCAAACAAATCTACCTTTGTTTAATCAAGATAAACGGCGGCGCCCGCTATGGTGGCGGCATGGAAACTACCCCGCAACCCTTCGCCCAGCGTATGTGGATTAGCACACCTACGGCGGGCGTTGCTCTTTTATCGTAATTCTTTTTAATATGCTAAACAAAAAGAATGAAGCCGGCATCTTACTGCCCATGACCGTGACCGAAGGGGTCACGGTGAACGTGCTGCCTAACCACGTTCACGAGTACCTGATGACAACCAAAGAGGTTGCGAAAGGGTATGGCGTAACAGAATACGCCATTAGAAAAAACAAGCTCTCTCTTTCAAATGAACTTGTCGAGGGCAAGCATTTTGAAATTGCCGTTACTATTGGTAACGGCGGGCTAAACATCCCACACAACGCTATTTTATGGACAAAGCGCGGCATCGTTCGCCTCGGCTTCACGATGCGGAGCGAACGCGCTAAGCTCTTTCGCGATTGGGCGGAAGAGTTGATCATTGCCGTTGATGAGCATCGCGAGGTATGCGCCACCGTGCCTGCAAGAAAACGAAGTACGGCAAAGCGCAATCACAACCGCCTCACGCCGGCTCGACTGGTGGACATCTTGGCGGACGTGTGCCGCATCGATGACAAAGAGCTCCGCTTGCGAATCACCGACAAGTTAATGGGAAAGGGGGTGCAAGATGGCCGTTGAATTCAAAGACGATCGATTCGTCATCACCGTGGTTACCAACACGAATCCCATCGAGAGCTGGTTGGAGCTACACGATGAAATACTTTACGTGCTTGGTAGTGTTGACGCGCAATTGCATGGAACGGAAACACCGTGGCGCATGCTTCATCTTTTATCGGATATGATGCCTGAGTTTGAAACGGCACTTAAAATGCACCCGAGGAAAAAGGGCTCGTGAAATAAAAGCGGGGTTTTCCCCGCTTTTATTGCTATTCCATTTATTTTTTAATACCTTTACGTTCAAAATCAACCAATTAAAAACGATTATTATGAAACGGATATTATTTTTACTGATGACCATCGCGCTTGCTTTTGTCGGCTGCGAAAAGTCTGACGGGAAACTTGACCCTAACGCCACGCTAAGCATCCGTCCCGCCGCCGGCGTGAAGCTGCGTTCCACGAACCCGGAACATCTCACGGCGCTGGAGATTGTTCAACAAACGACAACCATGGTTTTTATTCCCCCGACCACGAATCAGCCCGCTTACCGCGGCTTTTCAGAAGCACAACGGGATTTAAACCCTGATGACCCGAGACTGAAGATGTGGGGTGGGGACATTATCACCGCCGAGGGCATGCTTGTAGAGGACTTTATCCGCGCGAAAAACGTCGTGCTCACGATTGATTACAGGATAATTGACGGTAGCGACAGGATAGACACCATTGCCTACATTCCCAACAAAACGCTGCAGGACGCTTACGTTATCATCAAGCCAGCCTTTGATTCTGGCGACTATGAAGCCGTTTACCAGGTGTTCGATAACGCGTATCGTTTTATCCCGATAACCGGAACCGAGTACGCTGAATTGCAAAAGCAAGGGAAAAACTAATCTCGTTAACACTGTTTTGAAAAAAGGGGACGAAAAACCCCTTTTTTCATGCCCTCCTATCGTAAATCTTTATCATGAAGCCGGCGTTATTCGGCGTATCGTCGTCAGCCGTCACCACTGTTATTGAGCTTGTCGTCCAGTTTGTCACGTGTGCAAACCGCGGCGCGTTAATCGCATTCCCATCCGTTACCGCCGTGGCCTCTGGCACGAAATCATCTTTACTGCTGAACTCCCCGCCCTTCAAGGTTATCGTGTACTTGCCCTCCGAATCACGGTTGCCTTGAATGCATATGCCGGACATGGAGTGAAGCAAATACCCGTATTGGCTAAATCGCGCCACTTCTATCGGTACTCCCGGAAGGTTTATTTTCCCCCTGACAACCAAAAAAGGCGACCCGCTGTAGGGGTTGCTGTTAAGGTACAAGTACTTGTTGCTACCGAAAAATGACATGAAACCATCACGGGCTATCACTGTTTGCTCCCTATCCACCGTGAATTTCGAGGTCATGGTTGTCGCTCCCACGCTGCCGGAGCATGGTATCACGGCACCTGGCGGATCGGTCTGATACACGAAATCAAAGACAAGCTTAAGCCTGTAGAACCCTTTTGGAACACCATGGAGTTTCGTATTAATACTACGGTAATTCTCAGGGTTATCGGGGGCATGGGCAGTCACGAAACCTGCCGACGCGTACACGTTTCCTTGCGAATTGATGAGATAAAGCGTTGTACATGCTGATCCCACGACATAGCCGGTGAATGCCGGGCTACCAATGAGCGCGGTTATCTGTCCTGTAACGGTAAGCTCGGAATTATTCTCAACCACCTCGACGGAGTTCGGGAATATGTAAGAAGATTCGTTTTCGGTTAACGTTTTCCCCGTGTTGTTAGCCGTTCGAACGATCTCGGAATTGTTCAAGAGATTGGGTAACAGCGGAAGCGAGGCATCACTCAACTCGAATCTTATCTTCCCGTCTTCATCTGGTAAGTAAAGAGCCTTGTTTGCACCTATAACGAGTTTTCCGATAAAGCCCTCAAGGGCGGTGATGATCCCTTCTATCTCGGTATCGGTGAATTTCGAACTACCGTCGTGCCGTATGATCGCTTTCGCCGTGTTCGCGATAGCGCCCGCGTACGTTCCCCCGGCCCAAAACGCCGGCAGCGATCCATCGCCCTGAATCCCGCTAATACCAGCCGTTTCTATCGTGCTGTTCAAAGCCCGTAGTAAAAGGACAACGGCTGACACCAGCCCCCCACTGATCGTGGTTCCAAATTTATCCGTTACTGCGGCGGACTTGTATGTTTTAGCCACCACGTCCTCCATCCTTTCATCGAGGTATATTCGTGGGGTGCTCCAACCCAGACCAGCACCGGCTACCACGGCGCAAGAGGTTATCCAGATGGTTTTCACGGGTAGAACTATTGAAACGTACGCGGCGTCATCCCCGCTTGAGCCGCTTGAATCCTTCGCGTACTCGAAATCGATGAAGTGCTCACCCTTCGTGGCTATCGTGTAGGTGAGCGCCTCTGTCTTGGTACCTGAGATGTTCTTAAGCTCGTTTGAATAGGAGCTGTTGAAAGGGGTATCCAGCTTCGATATGTGCAGCTTATCGTAGTTCAGCTGCGACGATACCCTTGCCGTGACCTTGATGGTCACGTTATCCTGGTACGTCCTAAACCGCAACCTAAGCGCCGTTTTTTCGTTATGGGTTATCGTCTTGCTTTTCAGTTCCCCGTTCACCTGTTTAATCCATTCCCCTTCAAAATTCACGTCATAGACGTCCGCGTTGTCAGGGGAATCAGGTGTTGCGAGCCAACCTAAAGGATTGAGGTCTGACTGTAACGGCGTAGCTGGCCTGGTTTCAGAACGCTTGTAACGCATTAACACGCCATCGCCCGGGTCGCCATCTATTCCATCAACGCCATCAACCCCATCAACCCCGTTCTTCCCGGCATCCCCTTTGCGTATCTTTGTAAAAGTGATGACCCGTTGTACCTGGTACGCGCTATTCGTCGTGTAACTCCAGATCGTGAAGGTGAGGGTAACTGTGCCCGTGTCCTTTGTTAAAGCAGAGATATCGTTAACAACCACTTCGTTTTGATAGCCGGCTGGTAGCGTGAACCCATCCACGCCGTAAGTCGATACGCCGATACTATACTCTCCCCCGTTGGGGCCAACATCTGATGCTCCATGCCCAGTATATTCCAGCACGTTGCTCCCTCGCGAGAGAATGATTTTCAAGCCCGTGTTCGTGTAGGAAACAACGCTGCCATCGTGATCACATTGCACGGGAACGACATGCCTGCTGATATGGATCTCGGTGCCATCCGTGCCATCCGCGCCATCCCTGGCCTGTTCAAGTTCCTCGTATTCTCCATCCTTGTTAACAAACCGGATTTTCCCGGCGATAACCCCGTTAAGCAAGTCGAAATAAGAGGCCCCGTCCTGGCTTTCAATTCGATTTGTAATCACCCTGCCCGGGAGTATCTCCGTGAACCCGTAAAGCGTAGCGAACGATCGACTACCGTCTTTCCCCTCGCTGTTCAGGATGCCGACAAGAAAATGATAGCAACCCTCAATGTTCTCCATCGAGATAGCCGTTTCTGACAGTAGGAACGCGCCGGCAGGGCCTTCCTTTTCGCACTTCGCGTATAGATAATAGCCCGTTTCTGGCGTGAGCGGGGGCGACGTGTACGCCGTCATGTCCCAGAACTTGTAGTTTTTATTCGCTCCAGCCGTGGTGAGCGTGGTGATTCCCAACGTCATGTGCTGTAATATACCAGCAGGGGCGGTTAACTGCTTATTTCCCGGGTTAAACGAAACTGCATGGCTGACTTGAACCGGATTGGTCTTACTGTTCACGAACCGGAATTGCAAACTTTCGTCCCCGACAATCATTTGCATCGTTTGCACGGTGATGGGGTTTATCGACTTGTCGAAATCACCGAGCAGCGAATTGGCCAGCATCTCCATCGTCTCGCGCGCATCACGCCATTGGCGCTTCGTGAACCGGATAACTTCTTTTTTCGCCTCCTCGATAACCACCTCGTCGGCCTCCAACTTCGCCAGGCTGGAAGAGAAGGAGCCGGGGACGGGAGCGTTCGAAAGGGTAATCTCCGGCTTGTGCGGTTTATTCACGTAATTCTTTACCGCTACTATCCGGATGACCACGCCAGAAGGCTGAAACTGTTCGTCACTAAATAGCACGTGCCCCCCGGGAACGATCTTGCCCCCGATCTCGAGCCACCTTGACTTCGACCAGACGCCATCCAGTTCGCCGGTAAAGCGAAAACGGTCGGTTTCGTTTTCAATGAAGTAACGCACTGCTTCTCGGAACATGTCCCAGCTCGCGCCTGTCTGGGTAGCATCGTCAGATATATATGCTTGCGGTAGGCTGATATTGAAGATGGCGTACTTGTCACCCACGGTCGGGACGAACACCCCACCCGGCATAACAACACCGTCCAACTCCTGTGGGACGATCTTGAAGCGCCGTTCGGCGTGAATGTAGCCGGTAAGGTCATCCCTCGATTGTAAGATATCGAACTCGCGGCCAGCCAGCGCGCCAGTTTCAAACCTGATGATCGCCCTTTCACCGGCGATCCTGCAATCACGGTAGTTAAGCGCTTCCGGGATGGAGCTGTCTTTTACGTCATATAAATTATCCTCCTCGTTCACCACGATAACCTCGCTCACGGTACCGACACGCTGGGGGTAGATCTCCGAAGCATCATAGCTGTCCTCGGCCGCGTTGGTACCGCCGTCGCGGGTGATGTACATCCCGTAAGCGTCAGTGCTGTATGATTTACCGCCTACAACCAAAGTGGCGGATTTTGGTAACAACAGCGATTTACTGCCGTAAGTGGAAAAGTCGATGTTTCTTTCCCCTCCCTGGACGAACAACTTGCCCACGGGCTGCCTATCTCCTTCATTATAACGACCGACACCCGGCAGGAAGCCGTTGCCCTTACCGTAAGTTAACGCGAGTGGCGCGTCTTTGAACTTCTCGACTTTGCGTAAGTGTATAGTCTTACCCTCGAACTCGTATTCCGTCTGCCACTCCTGTGCCATGCGTCCGATCACATCAATACAGTACTCATGGTTGAACGAGAGCGCTTTATCCGGGGCATCGATGCAATCTCCAACGGCCCACCCGCAAGCGAGATCGTGGTCGTTAAGGCATGCTACAAGGTTCTGCAAGAACGTAACCGGCTTGGCCGTGAGAGAGAATTTCAGCCTGTACGGCTTCGCGCTCATATCTTTGAACTTGACAAACTTCAAGTACTCGCGCCAGCCGTGCAAAACGAGCGTGTACTCGTGTATACGTGCGCCGTGCTTCTTGAACTCCTGCGGTCGCCAGAGCGTGTAACGCTGTCCATCGAACATGACGTACGACAATACCGGTATCGAAACAACATACGGAAGCGAGAAGTTAAGCGTCAGCGAGTCGTCCGTCATTATGGAACGGTAGCGCACCGAGCTGTCGTCCACCTCGACGTCAACAATCAAGCTCCCTGTTTTATCGTAAATCTTCATGTCTTGCTATTTATTTGAACTAAAAGACGAACGTTCTCGTTACGTACTTGGTTTCCAGTATACCGTGTCAACGCCACAATATCCATTCCTTGCCATTATTTTCACGTTAATGGTTAATTTCCTCTTGTCAGTTAAGCCGGAGCTCGGGATGGTGAAGCTGTACTCGCTCAAGGAACTGGAAGTGACGTCTATGTTGGTGCTGTACGCTACTATGCCTCCTCTCATAACGTCGATGTAAACCCTTGCTGTTGTCGCTCTACCCCAGGCTGACAGGATTAACTCCTGCGTACCCGCCATGTCCTGGTCTATCTCGCCCGTGATGAAGCCGCCAAGGTTTAATTCTTTTTCTTGAAAACCCGTGGCGCTAACCTCGTAGCCCACGCCATCGGGCGGTCCTAACATCTCGGGGTATTTGGGAATATTTCCCCATAATTTCATTAACCCTACCTCGAGGTAGACGAAGTTTGTTGTGGGCCAAATCAGCTGCTCGCCAAGATGTATCTTATCAATCCTGGTATCGCCCAGGTGGACCTCGCTTATTTCTATGTTTCCCCTGTTTATCATTTATCCAAAATTTGGCTTCCAGCAAATGGCGTCTATTTCAAACGGAACCTGGCTGTAATAAAGAGATTCATATGCAATTGAGAAGTATAGGTACCTCTTTTGTGGTGAGTAGCTGCTATCAATCATAATGCTACTTTCAACAAGTTCGCTTGACACCGGTAGGATCAATGACGGTCTATAAGAACTTGATGCGTTTCTTATTTCAAACGTTAACTTGCATCCTGTATTTTGCGCTTTGCCTATCACGACCAGCTCTTGCATGCCTACCATATCCGAGTCCACCGAACCAGTCTTAAGACTATTTAGTCGTAAAGCTGAACCCCGTTTCGCCACTACGCTTTGACAAACGCCATCTGGTGGGCCGTGTAAGTTAGTAAGTGTATTATTTATGCTGGACACTATATATACCTTAAGCTCTCTTTCCCACACGATTACCCCCCCCCGATAGATTTTGTCTACTTGAGCGTTACCCAGATAGATGTTGTCGATACCGTTATTGCCTAAGTTGATAGCCATTACTAAATGTTAGCATAATGAAGTTTCGCCATTTTGTCGAAGTTCGCGTCTATGGCGTACTGCAAATCTATATCTTCTGTAGTTCCGTCAATCGTGCCGTCTACCAATATGGCGTGAACGAAGTTGTTTATCCACGTTCCACCGATGTTGTTGCTCACGTGCTTCGCGTACTTGTGAGATATGAACTCCCTCGTCGGGTCGGCGAGGATGTAAGATGCCGACTTAATCACTCCCGCCTGTACCTTTCTCCTGAATGCGTCGTCTTGAGCGAGTGTCGCTCTCTGTTCTAATGTTGTCATGTCATTTTATTTTAAAATTGATGTAAATTTAATATGCCGTCAATCGCTTCATGAATGACTTTCCCGAAAGAGCTTCTCCTAAGCATCGAACATCCAGTGAAACTCTGATCACTGGTTTCGAAAAGCGCCTCGCTCCCCTGAGTTACTTCTGCCTTGCATCTCACCTCTCTACCCCATGCGAAATCGGGACTTTCGGGATTGTATTCCTCATCTGGAGTCTCGTATGTTTTTACAAGACTGATTTCAAATTCGTTGTCGTTTATCGTGAATGTAATTTTCATGTTAAGTTTATTGTTCAGTTATTATATACAAGGTGTTGTTGTCTTTCGTCGTTATCGCGTCGTACTGCGCTTGTGTTCCTACCCAGAATTTTAGAGTGCCGTTATCCCTCGTTTCTTTTATCGAGTCTTCTGATAAGTTGTTTATCTTTATTTTATCTTGTGAGCTCATCAGCCCGTTTGTCGTGGTTGTTGCCACCTCGGTAGTGGTCGCATTTAGCCCGGGATCGCCCTTGTCTCCCTTCGGCCCCGTGGCTCCCTGGGCACCAGTATCACCTTTCGCCCCCGTTTCACCCTTTGCCCCCTGAACTCCTTGTGGCCCCGTTGCACCGGTTGCGCCGGTATCTCCCTTATCACCCTTCGGCCCCGTTGCACCGGTTGCGCCGGTATCGCCCTTATCACCCTTCGGCCCCTTCAACGCGGCAAGTTGCTCGGCAGTGAAGTCGGTGTACAGGAACGGATCGCCCTTGTCTCCTTTCGGCCCCGTGGCTCCCTGGGAACCGGTATCGCCTTTTGGTCCCTGAGCGCCCTGTGATCCCGTTGCACCGGTATCGCCTTTGTCACCCTTAAGCGATGCTCTCTGCTCCGGCGTCAGATCCTCGAAACTCATTGTTCCATCAGCTCCAGCTAGCCCTTGCACCCCTTGTGGTCCCTGCGGTCCGGTTGCACCGGTTGCACCGGTATCGCCCTTGTCTCCTTTCGGCCCCTTCAACGCGGCAAGCTGCTCGGCAGTGAAGTCCGAGTACACGAAGGCGTCACCCTTGTCACCCTTCGAGCCGGTGGCCCCTTGTGCACCGGTATCACCTTTTGGTCCCGTTTCGCCCTTTGCCCCTTGAACTCCCTGCGGTCCGGTGGCACCGGTTGCGCCGGTATCGCCCTTGTCACCCTTCGGCCCCTTCAACGCGGCAAGCTGCTCGGCAGTGAAGTCGGTGTACAGGAACGGGTCTCCCTTGTCTCCTTTCGGCCCCGTGGCTCCCTGGGCACCGGTATCACCTTTCGCCCCCGTTTCGCCCTTTGCCCCCTGAACTCCTTGCGGTCCGGTGGCACCGGTTGCGCCGGTATCGCCCTTGTCTCCTTTAGGACCTTTCAACGCGGCCAATTGCTCGGCAGTAAAGTCGGTATACTGGAACGGATCGCCCTTGTCTCCTTTAGGCCCCGTGGCTCCCTGGTTACCCGTATCTCCCTTTTCTCCTTGAACACCTTGAGGGCCGGTGTCTCCCGTGTCTCCCTTGGGGCCTTGAGGGCCAACGTTACCCTTAAGCAACGATATGGGCGTTTTCACGCTCTTGTTTTGCGAGTCAACGCCAAGGGCATAGAATCCTTCCAGCGACGTCGCGCTGGGCAGATCTGATACCTTCACCTTTACTATCTCTTCCATATCAATACGTTAAATTAATCGCGTGCCCGTCTTGCGTGATGATTATCATCCCGGTGCCGGTTGCTAGTAAGCGAACCGCATCCATGACGCTGATCTCCTGCAACACTAAGCTAAAGCTCACTCGCGCCCCACGCGAAAACGGCGATTCCTTTTTAAAGTTCGCCATCTTCTTGTAAAAGCAGGCTATCGTTTTCCCGTGTGGAGAACCGAGCCTGATTAGAGGCGAGCTCACCGCGTTGAACAACGCCGTGTAGTTAATCCAAAAATCGCCAATCGAAGGAGCCAACATCGTGCACTCGATCGTTATCTCCCTGGCCGCCCTCTTGTGGCTAGCCACATCGTCTGCTAACACACCGTTCACGTGTCGCACTTTCCTCTCGAGGATTTTCTTCGCCGACGATGGTCGCAACGCCGACGAGTACACGTCACGAACTATAATCCCGTACGAGGCCAGGTCTACCTGGTTAAGCTGCACGTACGTCTCCGGTCGAGTTGAAACGGGATCTCCTATCGCTGACGTGAATTGCTGTAGCGGGTCGTCCATGCTGTATTCTGCCGTAAGCTTACCGGTTTTCTTCCGCGGGTTGTACATGCCACCCTTGTGCTTGTACCCCGCGAAGCCAACGAATCGAAGGGAAAAGGTTCGATTGAACTCCTTCACGAAAACCTGGCGGTACCCCGGTTCAAAATGCATCGATTCAAAACTGTTTAAACGCTGTTTAAACGACACGTAATCCGCGGCGGTAATCACGTAGTTTACCAGCACGCGCTTTGCATCGAAAGTCACGTCAGAAAGGTCAACATCCAACCCGTCCTCGTCCGGCCAGTCGTTGAAATCCGGGAGTCGGCGATCCGGGAAGGAAAGGAAATCATCGCTCCCTCCACGCTCGATGAAGATACCGAGCGAGCTCAAGTCTACCCCGTCTATGATGCAGCTTCCTGTCATGCTTTGATGTACGTTCCCTCCCGGACAAGCCGGTCGATATTCTCGTCAACTCTCTTGAGCTTCTGTAGAAACTCCGAATTATCAGCTATCGTTTCCAACTGCCCCAGCATGGCGCGCTGAACGGCCAGCTGTTCGCGTCCCAGGCTCGCGTATGTAGCGTTAATGGTGCCGATTTCCGATACCTTCATCACCAGGAACGTTAAGCGGCCGTTCAGCTCGTCAATGCTATCCTGCGATGCTTGCGCTATCCTCTTACTCGCTGCCTCCCGGCTTGCATCAGACGCGAAAGGGTCGGTATCGTACTGCCGGCTTATAACCTCGCGAAGTTGCTCCAACCCCCTGTTGTACTCCTCCACGTGCTTACCGTACTCACGCATGAACCAGTTTATATCATCCGTTAAGTCACGATCGCCCGTTTCCCCGAAACTCTCTTTCATCCGTTTTTCCAGCTGCGAGAAAATGCCGCCAAAAACGGCGTTGAACAACTTTCGCGTGGATATATCCTTCAGCATGTTGACCACGCTGTCGGTCATTGCTTTTGCCGAGTCCTCCCCGCTAGCGAATGCGTCGTCCAGTGCCTTCTTTAGCTCTGTTCCGATAGAACCAACGAGGCTTTGAAGTTCGCTCTCCACCGCGCGCATTGCCTCGTCAGCGACATCGGCAGCCTCCAGTATGTTATCGATTAACTGTACCGTTTCATCTTTCAGCGTCCCGGACTTTTTAAGCGTTTCCGCCAGCTCCCTGTTTAGCGTGCCATCTTTTTTAATCAGATCCGGGTATTGCTTCAGCAGGTTTTCGTATACGTCCCTTGTGCCGTATGTTATGCCCAGGAACTTTTTCTTTTTTACGCCTGTTTTTACTGTCTCCGAGCCTAACTGTCGCATCAGCCCTGCCTGTTTAACAATAGCCGCGTTGTACCCGGCCATGCCTTGCACGAGCGTGTTAGTGTAGTCAACCGTAAATATACCGTCAGTCTCGCTTTTAATATCCTTAAGCGTGCGAATAACGGCAAGGCTGTAATCAATCGCTGACTGAGCCAGCTGCTCGTTGAACTCCCGGATCTCCTTGTTCGCCTCTCTGTTCGCCGTTATTACCTTCTTGATGGTTCCTACCAGTTGCCCGAAGCCCTGAATGGCCTGCTGTATGCCTCGCGGGTCACCCATGAGCACCCGTGCAACCCCCGCGCCAGTATTGATTGTTCCACCGAAGTAGCCCGAAATCATGTCTACCAGCCCGCCGGTGTCCTCGTCAAGCATGCCGCCCACCTCTCCCAAGATGAAGGAGATAGAGCGGGCAATACCCTCCAGCTCCTTCATTTTCTCGAGAGGCATCCTGGCGAGCTCGGCGTTCATCGCCTCGATATCTACCGTTAACGCCTCTATCTCGCTCCCCGTGTCACCCCCCGCCTCTTGGATCTCCTGAAGCTTTTGTAACCGCTTTCGTGCTGCCTCTACCTGTATTTGCAGTATTTTCTCCTCGCGTGAGGATTGAAGGAGAACGTGCCTGTCGGCTATCTGTGCACGCTTCAACGCGATCTGTGTTTCAAAATCGAGCGTTTCGAGAGCGATGTGCTGTTTTTCCAGTTCAATATCCCGTTTATGGGCAGCCGTGATCTCGTCTATCTCGATTTGCGTTGCCCCGTTTTCACGCGCCTTAGAGATCTGCTCCGCGTAAAAGCGATCGATCTCCCCGAGTCGTCGCTGGTTCTCCGTTTTAAAACGGGAGTTGATTTCTCCCCATACTTCATCGAGCACCTTGCCGCTCGCCCCCGTGACGGCCTTCACGGCAGCGTCGTAGCTCGCCTTCTCCTCCTTGGCCAGCGCGTCCAGCATGGCCTTTTGCCTTGACCCGTCGACCCCGGTCTCCGCCTCGAGGGCTTCTATCTCTCGTTTCTTCTCTTTTATCAACGCGACACGTGCATCGTAATCCGCCTCGAGTGCCTTCAGCTTCTTATCGATCCCCTCCTCCATGGTAGCGACCACGGCGGCATCGATATCCCGCTGTAAATCCACGCTCATGTTCTCGAGCCTCTTCGCGGCCTCCGCTCTTTTCCTTGCTTCGACCCCCGCCTGTTTGCCCGGGTCACCCTCATCTCGCTTACCCGTGGTAGCGACGTTGAACGCCTTTTCCATCTCCTCCGCCTCACGGATCTCCTCCACGATGGCGTTCCAATCTTCGCCCCCTATCTCCGCGGCCTTCATGGCGTCAAGCCTTGCCTGCGCGTTCTCCCTCTTCGCCTTCCACCACGCCCTCGTGCCCTCTTCCAGGTTCTCGGCCGCGTCGATACCCGCTTTCTTGAGCTCCTCCCCGGCGCTTTTCTCGAGCTCCACGTACTTGGATACCAGCTCGCGCGCCTCCTCCTCTTCTTTCTTCGCCTGATCCCTTATCTTCTCGCCCGCTCTCGCCGCTCGAACGTTCAGGGACACCAGTTCACCGTCCCGGAGGTACCACCCCCTGAGCGGCGAACTCCTGTCCCAGCGCGTGGGTTTTCTTTCCCGGTCGTCGGCCTCCTGATACTTCTTCCACGCCTCCCGGTATTTCTCCGCGGCCATCTCCATGGCCGCCGTGGCCCTGGCGCGTTGGTCGATCGATGAAAGGAACGCCTCTGTTCGCGAGATGAACAGGTTATCCGCGTCGTTCACGGTACCTATTGAAACGCCAAGCTGGTCAAAGGCCCCCCGGTTGTCGAGGATGAACCTCTCCTTCGCCTTCATGTCGTCCGCCAGTCGGTTCCACGATACGCGGAGTTTCTCGTACAGCACCAGCTGCTCGTTCGCCGCCTTGGCGATCGATTCACGTAGCTCATCCGCCGCTTGCTTGGCGTCCCGGCTTTTAGCGATCATCCTCTCGATGATCGCGATACCCCCGGTAATCAACGCCGATATGCCGAGCGTGAACACTCCCATGAGAACCCTCGCGGCGGCGGTTGATACCCCCAGCGCGACGGCGAACTTCTGGGTTGCCTGCGTCGTTGCCTTCCCTGCCCGCGTTGCCGCGTTGAACGCCCGGGACGCTCCAGATAACGCCTCGTTGCTAACACCCAGCTTGCTTGCAAGCATGGACGTCATGGATGCCGCTTCCCGCAGTACTGAGGAGTACTGCTCGCTACTCGAAGCGGTATCGGACAACGTTTCGCCGGCTACTTGAAGGCCGTCCGAGAGCTCGTGCACGTCCTCGAGCAGCTCCTTCATGTCGATGCCCTCTGCCAGTTGCTTCTGCGCGTCAAGAAGCACGGCTTCCGCTTCGATGCACGTCTGCAACGCGGCGAGCTTGGCCTCGTAAGCTTTCGTGTCTTTCTCCCCGGCGGAGGAGAGCGCGGCCAGCTCCCCGTTGAGATCCCTTATATTTCCGACCAGGATCTCCGATTTACTCGACAACGATTCACTGCCCGCCTTCATGTCATCCAACCGCTTGCCGGCGTCCGTGAGCCTTTCCGAAAGCGAATCGATGGATTCGGATACCATCTCGTACGCGGCGGCCTGCTTGACGTCATCGTGGTCGAACTCGATCTGCTCGAAGCTCTTCCTCAGCTCCGCCAGCTTCCCCTGCAGGGCCTTGATGGCCGCGCCCTGCTCGTCGAGGCTCGCGCGCGTCGCCTCGAACGCCCTTGAACTCGCCTCCGCTAGGGCGTTCAGCGCTTCCGTCGCCAGTTCACCCTCCTCGCTCACGTTTTGCCTGAGGATAATTTCTATTTCTACCGGGCCGTCGTTCATCTCTCTTTCTCGTTATTTACCTGCCGAGGGCTTCTTTTAACCCCCCGGCACCGTCCACCACCGGGATTTGCTCTTTTTTGCTGTAGCGAGGGGCGTCGGCGTTCTCCATGAGCAGGTTTAGCCAGCTCTCGCCCCACAGCACCTGATCGTGCGTGTACCCTCGCTCCCTCTTGATATGCCCTATCATGCCGAACGGGCTATGGAGGCCGACCATGCGGCCCTTTAACCCCCGTCCTCGTCCTGACCCGAATTCCTCCTGTTCATCGTCATCGTCATCTGACCCAAGAGGTATTTGGTAATACGCGTAAAATCCGATAGCCGGTTCATCCGCGATATCTTCGTGAAAATCTCCACGATCGATTCTGGCGCGACCTGCCACATCAGTCGTCTCGTCAGCTTGTCGGTTTCGCGCGCGATCTTCCTTTTGTCATTCAGTATCGCGATCGCCAGGCACCGCGCGCAAGGCTCAACGGCCTTCACGAGGAACGCGCTGTCTTGAAGGGTTATCGCGTTCTCAAGATCGCTATCAAGGATCACGCGGGACATCTCAACTATCGTGCCCAGCTTCAGGTAACGAATCGTGACATAATCTTTCCTTAACAACCGCTTCCAAAAAGGGGCGGGCAGCCGAAACCGCACGCCCCTCTCCAGTATAGCGTTCGCCGCCGCCAGTCTCGCGTCCATGGCCGCTTAGAGCTTTATGTCGCAATCCCAGTCAGCCGATGCTTTTTTCAGCCTGAACTTGAACGGGAACTTGCTGATACCGCCCTTGCCAAGACTCAGGTTCATGTTCACGTACCCTTGCGCACGTGGTATGATAACCAAGCTTTCATCTTGACAGATCACCTTGAAGGCTTTCTCGAGCTGCAACTTCGTCGCCGGGTGCTCGTAACTTTGCGCTTCCGCGGTACCGCCCATCAGTGCCGCCATCTGTGAACGGGTAGCCCTGATGAACGAGCCCGTCATGGTTAACCCCGTCCCGGTGAAGTCCACCTCCTCGGGTGTGTCGTTCTCGTGCGAGAACACCTCGTCTTCCTCGGGTTCCCCCTCGGTAATGAGCAATTCATCGTCGCGCAAGGTTAGCGGGAGTTTGTCACCCCACTGCGCGGTAGAAATTTCATCTTTCGTCGATAGCGGGTCTGACATGTACACCTCTTTCACGCGTAGCCGCGTCTTAAATTTTTCTGCCATTTTATTCTCGTTTAAAAAGTTTTTAATTTCCGTTTTAATAGTTTCCAGCCGCCCCAGAGGGCGAAAAGAGCAAGAGCGATACCGCCAGTCCACGAGAGGAAATTTTGAAATGCCGTTTGCCGGTACTCCACCTTTTCGACTTCCACCTGGACCGGGACCTCCTTTTCCGTGAAAACTGTATCGCTCGGCAGGTAGGCCGTGTCTGGCTTGAAATCTGCCCGGTAGTCCAGCACCCCGTTTTTGAACCCGAACGCGCTGCCAACCTTGCCCCCTTTAACCTCGGCGAGATCCTTAAGCAATACCCTGTTCAAGCTGTCACACTCGAACACAGCCCTTAAAAGAGTGCTGTCGCCGGGTACATGAATCGGCACCAGGGTTGTTACCTTGCGCTCAACAGTCTTAACATACGGCTGTATCACCGTCTCCCGTGGCACTCGGCATGCTGTTACAAGTGTCACTATCATCAGGATTATTGTTGCTCTCTTGTATCTCATCCCTTATCTGTTGCACCATTTCGGCCATATTCTCGGTTGTAATCCTGTCGAGCAGTCTCGCGACGCGGTTAGTAGCGTTTTTAAGCCGCTTAACTTCTGTGCTAAGATTATCCACCTGCCTCGACAGCTCCTTCTGCCGCCCCTCCATCTCTTCTGCCAACTCTCTCCAAATTTTTACCGCCGCCTCCACGTTTTCAATCTCGCTCGCTTTTGCCTGCGCTTCTGCTTTTTTCGCGCTTGCATTAGCCTCCCGCTTAACCGAACGAAGCGTTGCAAGCGTGACAATTAACCCTCCTGAAAGCAAGAGGTTAAGAATCATTGAAACAAGCTGAAACCAAAGAGGCATAATGAAACGTGTTAATTACATGATTGACCAGCCGGCCTCGATATCTTCCAAGCAGGCATCCACCCCGTTTTCAACCCTCGAGATAGCCGCGGCCAGCGAGGTGAGCGTCCGCTTGTCAGGTCGAAGCTGCTCGTTCGGGGTAAACCCGGTTAGCTTGACCACCGCGTTGATGTAGGCTCGCGTGTCGTTCTCGACGGGTGGAGCCCACCTCGTCAACAGGCCTTCCAACGTGGTCAACCCGTGCCGGGTCATGTAGGTGCGCAGGGTTATCATTAACGCCCTATACCCGTGTGCCATGTCCACGAACACCTCGAAGCTGGGGTCTCCCCCGGCGGGTAACTTCCCTTTCCAGTTGTTGCCCGACCGGCGGATGTTCCCCGGGTTGTTGTTGCGCAACCCACGCGGTAGTTTATCCCTGCTTGCCTCCATCTCGCGTTACCGTTAAGCCGCGGTATCTTGAATGATCGCCAGCAGACCTTTCACGTCGTTCCGCATGGCACGACCACCGGCGCGCACCTCGAAGGCGTAAATGTCCCCGTAATAGGTGGGGCTGTTCTCATCCTCCCTCATGATGACCTCGCCCTTGGCGCGGCAAACGGAATCGGTATGCCAGGCTAACGCGGCGGCGTTGTCCGTGGCCGCCCCGCCAGTTTCCCAGGCCTTTGCCACGCCGGCCCCGGTGTAACGACCAACCCGGCTGCGCATCATGATGTTGAACGTGAGCAGCTTGCCCACGATGCCGTTTTTAATGTCGGCGGTAGCGTGGAACGCGGTTGCCTCCTTATCGGTCAAGCTATTGATCAACTGCCCGTACATGACGGCATCGATTAGCATGTAGCGACCCTCGGCAGGAACATCGTCAAGGTTGAATCGCGTCATCGCCTCTTGTACCACGTCCCTGGTGAACGCCTTGCGGTTGCCCGTTGCGCTAGCGGTATGAGCTGAAACAGCATCCCCCGTGGTTTTAATGTTGCTCGTGGCACCCTTGAACCATTCAAGCAAAATACCCTCCGACACCTCTTGAGCCAGCTTCGACTTGTCTTGCCTCAGCACGCTTTCGCGCTTGTTGTATGAGAGCTCAACGCTTTCCGCCAGGTTTATCTTGATGGGATCAGTGGAGTAATTATCCAAGTCGAAGGTAAGATCGATGTCATCTCGTGATTTAACCTCCGCGGGGAACGTGTTGCGGTTCTTGACCACGTTGCTGGGCGCGCCAGCGTTGGGTATGTGTACCGTTTTCCCCTGATTCACGAACTCGTCCGCATCGAAGGCTTTCGACAGGAACGAGTTATCGGCGAACAGGTTCTCCACGATGTGGTTCATCCAGATCTCCTTTTGCACCGCCATGGGCAACGCGCCCGCGACGGGCTTCACCATCGTGCCAAGCACGCTTCCAACGCCGAAGACGGCGAAGGGGTTAAACCCGGTAACGGCCGCGACGGTACCGCTCACGATCATGTTGAACAGCAGAGCGGTGAATAACAGAATAGTCTTGTTTCCTTTCATCTTGTTTTATAATTAAAGTTTGTAACTCGTGATTTCACCCCGCTACAGCGTGGGCTTCTTGCCGAACTTCCGCTCGAACTTCTCGGCGTAAACGTCCGGGTACTTGTCTCTCAACGTTTCCAGGCCACCGCCCTTGTCGAGCTCGTCCCAGGACTTTGCGCTCAGCTCGGCCAACTCCGTGTTGTTCAGGCTTTCTTGCCTTTCGATCTCCTGTTTCACGCTCGGGCGCTTGGGAATGTTCAGCAGCGTTTTCTTGGCCGCCTCGAAATCGGTCTCGAAAAGCTTCAGCATGCCGGCCTTGCCGTCGGCGTTCAGCCTCCCGTCTTTCACGGCCTCGTCCACGAGCCTGACGGCCTCCGCTTGCCGTGCCTCACCGTCCGCCCTCTCTCGTTCGGCGGCGGCATCCTTCAGCACCTTGTTCTCGTCCACGAGCCTTTTAACGGCGTCGTGGAGTTGCTCGCCCGTGCTATCTCCCGGCAGGTCGAGCAGGTTGAATACTTTCTCTAATTCCATCTTCTTTGGTTTGTTTTTGGGGATGACATCCGCTTCCCCGGTTTTATCGAATAGTCTCAAAATTTGTTCGTCGGTAAGCAGGTTATCGTTCTCGTCGTACAGCCGAAGCGAATTGCGGTTAGCACCGATGCCAACGATAGACGCCTCCCTCAACCTCCATTTGGTCACGGTGGCACGCGTTTGCCCCGGTAACAACAGCTTCGGATCGTCCGATTGCTCGATCATGCGCAAGCCGACGGACGCCGCTCGCAAGAAGCCGCGCTCTACCTTGCCGGCTATCTTTTTTGCCTCCTCGTCCTCCAGGTCGAAAACGGGGTCGGCCAGTAGCTTCCCATCCTCCACCCGGATGTTTTCCCAGCGCCCGATGGGCGGGTCCCACTCGTCGTGGTTGTAAAACATCACGGGGTTCCGCTTGAACTGCTTCAAGTCAGCCCCGCTCAACAGGAGGCGGAAGCCGTAATTGTTCACGCTCTCGTCCGTCAGAATGAAAGACCTTGTTTTCGCCATGCTTTTTAGTCGTTGAATTTTCACGCGAATAAAAGCGCTTTCCCCCGTTTTTTCCAAAAAGTGTCTTAACGGTTAAGACGATGTTCCTAACCGTTACGATACTTTTCCCGAAAAAGAGGCTTCCCGGTGTAATTTCGTGGTAAAAACGGATATGGCGAAATTAACCAACGCGCAGAAAAAGGAGTGGGCGCAGCTGCTTTACACGAGGGAGAACCTCCCGCAAAAGGAGATCGCGAGGCGGGTGGATGTTTCTACCGCGACCATGAGCAAGTGGGTTAAAGCTGGCAACTGGGATAAACTCAAGGTGTCGCTCACCATAACCCGCGAGGAGCAGCTCAACAACCTGTACCGGCAGCTGGCCGAGATAAACAAGGAGATCGCCGAGCGGGGTGAAAACAGGTATGCCACCCCGGCGGAAGCCGACACGATCACGAAGCTGGCGAACGCCATCGACAAGTTTCAAACCGAGACGGGTTTAAACGACGTTTTATCCGTCTTCAAGGATTTTTTCAGCTGGCTTAGAACGTTCGACCTCGAGGAGGCGCAACGCCTCTTGCCCTTGTACGACGATTTCGTGAAAACTAAACTGCGTTGACATGGGTAAAAGGCTGAAGTTAATCGAGAGGGACGCGCTGCGCGACTGGGACGAGTTCAGGATGAGCATTCTCAACGCCGCCACGGTGGACGATACCGAGACCATCCCCGAGAAACGCGCCAGGGTTGCCCGGCTGGAGGCAGACCACGAGGCGTGGTTCGCCTATTACTTCCCCAACTACTACAAGAAGGAGCCGGCCCCGTTCCACAAGAGGGCCACTAAGAGACTGTTCGAGAACGACCGGTGGTACGAGGTGAGGGCGTGGAGCCGCGAGCTGGCGAAGTCGGTACGCTCCGTGATGGAGGTCACCAAGCTGACGCTTACCGGTAAGATAAAGAACGTGTTGCTCATCTCCAACTCGCAGGAAAACGCCGAGCGGCTGATCATGCCGATCATGATCAACCTGGAGAGCAACCCGCGTATACTGAACGATTACGGCACGCAACAAAAACCGGGCTCCTGGGAAACGGGCGAGTTCACGACCGCGTCGGGCGTGGCCTTTCGCGCGCTGGGTGCCGGCCAGTCTCCCCGCGGCACACGTAACGAGGCGTATCGACCCGATTTCATCCTGGTCGACGATATCGACACGGACGAGGAGGTACGCAATCCCGACCGGGTAAAAAAGAAGTGGGAATGGATTGAGCAGGCGCTCATCCCCACCGTCTCGGTTTCCGGCAATTACCGCATCCTGTTCAACGGGAACATCATCGCGAAGGACTGTTGCATCACCCGGGCAATCGAAAAAGCCGACCACGCTGACGTGATCAACATCCGGGATAAAAACGGGAAGTCCACCTGGCCGCAGAAAAACAGCGAGAAGGATATCGACAAGATCCTCTCCCTGATCTCCACCGCCTCGGCGCAAAAAGAGTACTTCAACAACCCGTTATCCGAGGGCGACACTTTTACCGAGATGCGTTGGGGAAGAGTTCCACCGCTTAATCGCTTCCCGTTCCTGGTCGCTTACGGTGACCCGGCACCGAGCAACAGCAAGAACAAAAGCGGTTCCTACAAGTCGGTTTTCCTCGTGGGCTTTCACGATGGCAAGTATTACGTGATAACCGGGTACCTCGACCACGTAACCAACGACGAGTTCACGAACTGGTATTACCTGGTCGGCAGCTGGGCGGGTGGGAAAACGCAAGTTTACAACTACATCGAGAACAACAAGCTGCAAAACCCATTCTACGAGCAGGTTTTCAAGCCGTTATTCTACGACAGGGCGAAGGTGCAGGGATACATCGGGATCGTGCCGGACGAGCGAAACAAGCCGGACAAGTTCTCGCGCATCGAGGGGAACCTCGAGCCGCTCAACCGGGAGGGTAGGCTGATATTGAACGAGAAGGAAAAGGACAACCCGCACATGAAAAGGCTGGAGGAGCAGTTCCTGCTCGTTTCTCCCAAGCTCCCGGCACCCGCGGACGGGCCCGACTGCGTCGAGGGGGCGGTTTGGATTATCAACGAGAAGCTAACGGCACTCCAGCCAGGGACCATCACCATCGGCACCCGCAGGGGCGGGACGAAAAAATTTTAAAGACATGACGAGACTATTCAAGATCATCACCAACTGGTTTAAAATCCAGCGCCTCCGCTTTCAAATGCGACCTGCAAGGCTGAAAAGGGCGATAAAAAAGGCAAACCGGCTGCACGAGCGTGACGGTAAGCGGTACCGCGTTTTCTTTTTCGGGGACAGGTACCACGTGTGGAACAGGATGGAGATCCGTCGCCGGCAGGCGAGCGGGCTATTGAAGCGAAGCAAGAAGGCCGGGGAAGACTTCGACGGCATTTGCTTTCACGACACCAACGCGAACAAAAATTAAACGACATGGCATTTTTAACGAAAAACGAGTTAAAGACTCACCTGTACGAGGAAAACGTGGACGTTATCTCCAGGAACGACGAGACCATCCTCACCGCCGCCATCGACGCGGCCGTGCAGGAGGCGAAGGGCTACCTCGGTGACTACGACGTTAATAGCGTTTTCGGGGCAACCAGCGGGGATCGTAACGCGCTGCTCCTCGTATTCGTGAAGGATATCGCGGTGTGGCATTTCCTGAACCTGTGCAACGCCGGCACCGATTTACGCCTGCGGCAAGATCGCTACGAACGTGCCATCGACTGGCTCAAGGCGGTGCAAAAGGGCAACGTCACGCCCGACTTGCCCAAGGCGGTGGACGAGTCGGGAACCCCCACCGGTGGAATCATCATTTTCGGTAGCAACCCGAAAAGGAATCAACATTTTTAATCTTCCCAGGATATGGCTAAACAAACGAACAAGCAACGGCAAACCGTTATCTCTCAAATAGTGATTAAAGCCCCGAGGCGCAAAACCTTCGACGTGGGCGAGTGGCGAAGGGCGCTCATCAGCGCCGACGCCGGGCGCGTGAAAGCGCTTTACGACCTATTCGAGGACTTGCTGATCGATGGCTACCTTTCCGACGCGTTCTCGAAGCGCAAGGAGGCGATCACCAACGCCGAGCTCACCTTCCAAAACGCCAAGGGAGAGGATGTCCCGGAAATAACCACGCTGATGGACACCATCGCCTTCGAGAACCTGCTAAAGCTGATCATGGACGTGGAGGGCTGGGGGCGAACCGGCGTGGAGTTCGATTTCTCTGACGGCCTCGAGGTGCACGAGATCCCAAAGAAGCACATCAACCTCGTGAACAAAACCATCCTCATCAATGACAACGACGAGGTCGGCATACCCTACGAGGGCGATGACTTCCTTTTAATCCTTGGCGAGAAACGAAGGTACGGGTTGTTCATGAAAACCGCCCCGTTCGTGATCTGGAAGCGCGGCGGGTTCGGCGACTGGGCGCAATGGCTGGAGATCTTCGGGATGCCCCAGCGCGTGGGCAAGTACTCCATGTACGACACCGGTACCCGGCAGATCCTCGAGCAGGCGCTGGCCAACGCCGGGTCGGCCCCCTACATCGTCATCCCCAGGGAGACGGACGTGGAAACGGTGAACAACACCGGCTCCGGGTCGTCCGGCGCCTCGTACGGCGAGTTCCGCAAGGCGTGCAACGAGGAGATCCTGATCACCGTCTTGGGTCAAACGCTCACGACCATCCAGGGCGACAAGGGGGCGCGTTCCCTGGGCGAGGTGCACAAGGAGGTGGAGGAATCGAAAAACCGAGCCGACATGCGCTTCGTGCAACGGGTGCTCAACCAGCACGTGTTACCGCGCCTCGAGCGACGAGGCTTCCCCGTGAAGGGCGGTCGCTTCGTGTTCCCGGAAGCCGCGGAACAGCTAAGCGTTAACGAGCTCTCCACGCTATCCAAGATCCTGCCCATACCGCGATCGTACTTGTACGACAAGTACAGCATACCAGTGCCAAAGGATAACGAGCCCGTTGCCGGCGAGAAACAACCCGGGCAGGAGGACGATGGAACGTCAACCGGGGAATCACGAAAAGAGGACGAGGACGAGGGCAAGAAAACGCCAACCGCGAAACCAAAAACCAAAAAACGATTGCGGGATTTTTTCGCGCTCGCCCCGACGAAGGAGCGGGGCTGGCTGACGAGGTTAACAGGCAGTATTACGGGACGGGTAACCCTCGCCGATAAGTACTCAATCGATTTAAGGAAACTGCTTCAGGAAGCTCTCGACGAGGTTTACGGTAACGAAACGACGGGCAGGGAGCAGCCGATCGTGTCCAAGCCGCTTTTCAACATTTCAAACGATGCCCTGCAGCAGGGGCTCGACACGGTTTTCTCCGACCCGGGGTTCGGGAAGAAAAACCAGGAGTTCATTAACGAGTTCCGGCACAACGCCGCCGTGTTCGCCGCCTTCAAGAACCACCGCCAAACGGGGGAAATCGTCGCCCTGCTGCATGACGAGGACGGCAACTTGCGCTCGTTCCGCGAGTTCAAGAAGCTGGCGCAACGCGTATCGAGAAATTACAACGAGAACTGGTTGCAGACCGAGTACAACACCGCCGTGCGGGCCGCCAGGAACGCGGTGAATTTCCGCGAGTGGCTCGAAACCGAACACCTGTACCCGAACCTCGAGTACGTGGAAAGCACGGCCGCGCACCCGCGTGCCTCGCACTTGAGCTACGTGGGTACCGTGCTGCCCATACGCCACCCGTGGTGGGACAAGCACATACCGCCGTCGGCCTGGAACTGCGCCTGCTCCGTTCGCCCGACAGACAAGGACGTCACCCCCGTGCCGGGCGAGGAGTTCGTGCCGCCCGTGTTCCAGAACAACCCCGGTAAAACGGCCGAGTTCGTGAAGCTGAAGGAGCACCCTTATATCAAAGGTGTTTGCCCTTATTTCAATACCTGCTTGCGCCGCAAACCCGCCACCCAGGAACTGGCTCAAAGACAGCTCCTGGATAAGTCGCTTAAAGACGGTATCGACAAAACCAACCCGCCGGTTATACCGGAGTGTGCTATTTGTGAAATGGCGAAAAAATCGGCACTGGCAAAAAGAAGGGAAAAGCTCCTTAATGAAATGAAGTTTTTATATAAAAAAAGTGTAATACGATATGTTGGTAGTGGAAAGTCTATAAAAATCAGGTTCAAAAGTAGCGGAAACAGACATTTAGTTGATGATTATTTAAGGCGTGTAAAAGGGTTTAAAAAGAAAGATTTGCTATCACTTGACAGTCTTATTAGGGAGGCTGAATACGTCCACTCATCGAAGTTGTACAAAAACAGAGATGATAATATACAGAGATTCTATTATTTCAAAGACACTGAACGTGAGGTATATTACAATGTTGCGGAGGAGGTAGTTAAACTTAAAAACGGAAGGGTTTATCTAAACAGGTTCTTATATGCAATTACAAACACTATCCCAAAAAAATAAAGAGTAGCGGCGACTTAGGTCATGCCAGGTATGCCATTCTACTCTTTATCCGTTGTTTTGAACAACAAACTTACAAAACATTTTCATATAAAAAAACTTTTTCAAAGAAAAAATGAAAATAGACGAGTACGCGAGGCTATACAAGGATAAAATGAGGAGACTCGAGGAGTTCACCCGCGGCGACGACATAAAGGACATCCTCGGCACCGAGGCCGTGAACCACTTTAAAGGGTCGTTCCAGAACGAGGGGTTCACCGACGAGGTGCTAAACCCGTGGAAGGACGTGAAAAGGCGAGACCCAAGTTCTCCATGGTACGGTCATAGTGGGCAGCGCGGGAAGTTCTCTAACGCTCGCACGACCGCCAAAATCCTTTCCGGTGAAACAAGGGAGCTACAAAACGCCATCACGTACCGGCGCATCACCAACGGCGTGCGGGTGGTAAACGATAAACCGTACGCGTCGGTCCATCAGTATGGTGGGCGCGCGAAGATTTACGGGAAAAAAGAATTCCAAATGACGCCACGCCCGTTCATGGGTAGATCCGCGGTTCTCGTTCGCAACATAAATGACAAGATACGTCGCGAAATGACGCGAATAATCAAGGATTAAACAACGATTAAAAGATATTTAAACAACTATGAAAACGATTTACAACGCCATCACGGCAAGACTGAAAGAAAAAGTACCGGCGATCCGCTGGATTGACTTCGATAAAGGACAACTGGACTCAATGGATCGACCGGCTGTAGCGTTCCCGTGCGCCCTGCTCACCATATCTGTTAGTAACGCCCGGAACATCACCGATCACGTGCAAGAATGCACCGGCCGCGTGCGCGTACGCCTCGCGTTCGACCGGCAGATGAAAACCGATGCCGCCACGCCGCCAGAACACCTGGAGAAGGCGCTGGAGCCTTACGACGTGATCGCCGACGTGTATGCCGCCCTGCAGGGTTTCGGCACCGCCAACTTCGACCCGCTCGTCCGGGCGCGGCAGGACGCGGAGAAAAGAAGCGACGGTCTGTTCGTTTACTTTATCGAGTTTAGCGTGATCTTCGAGGATGAAACGGCGGAGGGGTGATATCGTCCAAGGGGGCATTTAACGAAAAAAGCGGGGGAAACCCCGCTTTTTTCACTCGATTTTCTTTCGTGGGTGCATTTTGATGGCCGTCTCCCAGTCGGGCATCATGCTGGAGATTAAGCCAAGCGTTCTCCACGGCATCTCGCTCCCGTTTTGCTGCACGTCTAAAAGTCCCAACACGTACAACAACTCGTCGATCAGTGCCAGCCAATCCTCTATCGGGTTGGTTCCCGTTGGCACGGTTATCACGTAACAGGCGTCTCTAAACTCTACCGCCATGACCTTACCCTTTAAACGTTAAGCTCAGCTGGGCGTTACGGTACCTGTAGTACCCGGCCAGCAAGTCGACGTACTCTGGCGTGATGAAGTTGCGGCCGAACAGCTTCACGAAGTGCCCCGGGAACTTTTCCTTCCGGCTGGAGTAGCCCGACCGGGGGTTGCCGCCCAAGGCGCTGACCACCTCGGTGTACCGGTAAACGGGCTTGCCCTCCCAGATGACGGGGGTGACGCCGTGCTTGGGCTCGGCCCTGGCGATGGCCACCTGGCGGGTGAGGATCTTGAACACCATCTCGTTCAAGGCGATGGAGAACCTCGGGCTTAACCACCGGGCGAACTCGATGGCCACGCGGTAGTCGTTCGTCCAGGTTCCCTGCCGCTCGGGCGTGCCGCCTTGCCTTACCTCGATTAAATCGCCCGCAACCCCCTGGTTGTCTGCCGTGGCTATTTTTATAGCCACGGGAATGGCGGCAAGGTACTCTTGCGCCTGGGCGTTTTTCAGCCAGTTTGCGGGTCTCTTTTCCCTGCCATACGGCTTGGACATCTGCGTGAGGTTGAAGCTCATGTTCCCGTTTCGCACCTCGTAGGCGAACCTCGCCTCGTTGATGACGGCGATTTGAAGCTCGTTTTTAGCCCGAGCTCGGCCTTCGTTTTTTGTTAACATAATGTTGATATTTTTTAGCGTGTGGCGCGGGAAAAAAGAACGGCGCGCCACTTCCCGTTGCTAAAGTCTATCAACATAGGCCTGGAGCGCCATTAAGCAACTCCACGGGGTTAGCGCGCCGTATATCGCGACGTTCACCCCCGGGCATGAAAAAAGCCCGGGGCGCGACGCTGGGCAGTTTAACTGCCTATGTTGAAATACACTTTAGCGTCGCGAACATACGCGTTATTTTTTTAACCCGCAACGCTTTGCCGGTTTTTTTTAAAAATGGGCGTCGCCCGTCTTCGCGACGTGCGACACCCGCGATATGAAAAATCACCAATCCAAATCAACATGAAACCACCTTCATCGCCGCGATCAGCCTGTAAATCTCCTCCCAAGGTGGAAGGCCACCCACGTTGTGGTCGTCAATATAGACATCGGCATATACTTTCCGGGTGTTCGTGCCGCCATGCTTGGCGACGTTGAAGGGCGCGTTCTCGTTCACCCGGTCGAACGGGAAGCCCTTGTCAATTAGCCAGTTTATGGCTTCCAGCAATAAATCGCCGTTCCTGCAGGTGTAGATGATGATGTAATGCCCATCGTCCTTCAGCCGGCGCATGCACTCCAGCGCCTGCAGGTTCGGGTATCCAATTCGGGGGTATTCCCCGTAATGGAGCGTCCCGTCAAAGTCAATCGAGATGATCATCGTTCTTGCTTTCTATACACTCGCCACACGTGCCAAACGTGGTACACCGCCGTTGCAAGCACCAGGGCGCCAAATACGAAATTCCCATCGTGCAACATGTAACCTCCAGCTCCAAGCAGAACGCACAGCACGATACACGCGTAAAAAAAATCAACTGCTCTCATATCCAATTCACTTAAAAGTTAATTATTCACTTTTTCAGCATACGGGAACACGTCAATTATTCCCGTTTCCGTGATCCCGATGATCTCGTGATCCGTCATCGTTTTTTTCATTTCCGTTTTAATGATTTCCAAAGCCTCATGAATGTCGGAAGCTTGCACCAGCATGTTCACGTTCGTACGCTTTTCCGATCCACTATTTTCATCCAGCGTTACAAACGCTAACCTGGCATTGTAATAACGGTCTCCTGACTCGCTGAAAAACGTTTCCACGAACTTCTTGCGCCTGATGTCAGAAACGGTAAAGTCGCCGCTTATAAACGGTTGCATCTCATGAACGATTCTCTCTTCGGCCTCGGTAAACGAAAGCGCGTCTACCAGGTAAGGCTCCGTCACGCTTTTTTGCATGCCGGTATCCAGCATCTTGTCGTACTTAATTTTGCACTCGAACCAGTTGTACATAGCTGTATTTTTAAAATAATGTTTTCTCCTCGTCAACGTACGCGAAAAGCAGGTACGCCAGGTATTGCGTTTCCCAGTTCACGCGCTTGTTTTTATACATTTTTCGTATGATGTCCCGGCACTCGATCGCCGAGTAGCCGGTGTCCAGTCGGGCAATGTATTCATTGATGTCGTTAAGCTTCATGCGCTTGATTGATATCAACTTCACGCGCCCGCGCCGGAAATCCTTCAGGTACACGTCGTACTCCCTGCCTTGCACGTACTTCTTCTCGTTCCATAGCCGAATCGATGTGAACGCCTTGCCATTTAGCTTGCCGTTCCAGTTGTACGAGAACTCCAGTCGGTAGTCCACCCAGCCATTAAGTCGATATGCCTCGCGGCGGGCATCGGACTTGAGGATGTGGGACGATACCGTTTCACCCACGCGCCCGCCCGCGTTCCCGTTGCGCCACTCGACCACGACCCATCCGGTGGAATCTCGCTCGTACGTGTACCGGCCCCGATTCATGCCTCCTGCTCCTCCTTCTTGAGATCGATGAAAAACGATTCATCCTGCACCACCTCGATGCCGCACTTCTCGAACTCTGCGGCCACCTCCGGGATCTCTCTATCGGCAAGGAGCAGATCCTTTGCCGGCTCTTCCTTCACGCGAACGTAACCGGGCAGGAACTCCTTGATCAAGTTCAGCACTGCCGCCCACGTGAAGCCGCGCAACGTTTTAAGTCGCGGCGTGCCGGTACGGAAACCATATACCCCATGCGTGCCCTCCATGCTCTTTTTCTTCGAGAACAGCCGTTCCCGGTTCTCGAGCGAGTAGGCCTGCACCACCTCGAAGCTCTGCTCCCTTTTTTCTTCTAACTCCGAGATCTCGTCCGCTCGCTTGTCGCGCAGCCTCGTGATCTGCATGTCCAGTTCTGCCCTTATCTTCGCCAGCCTGGCGTCCGCGGCGGCGTATTCCGAAAACGCCGCCTCCATCTGTTCACTCGTGATCCCCTGCAGGATCACCTTCCTCGTTCTTTTTGCCATTTGTTCAATCTTTAATTGTTTGTACTTTCTCGATATTATGCTTTAAAAATGATTGCCGAATCATTCCGAGATTAATAGGGCAAGGCTCACCCACGCGCATAAGCTCGCTATCCCAAACTGGTATAGTGTGTCCCGTCCATACCGCGGACTGATGTGGACCGGCATCAACCACGGTACCATGCTCATCACACAGCATCCAAAGGACATCCTGCCCGTTATCTTCCAAGTCTATTTTTATCTTTGCCATGACTGTTTATTGATTTACAAACCCTTTCAAGGTGCCCAATATTTCCTCGTATGCACGCCTGGGATTGCCCTTTTTACATATACCTGCAGTGTTTTAACCTCATCAATTGATAGCCCCAATAAAGTCTCAGTGTACAACCCATCCGGCTCTCGTACCCATTTCATGTTATTCTCCTCTTAATTGCTTAATAATATTATTGTTCACTTCTGTTTCCTCTTGGCCCTTTGCTCGATTTTGTTCATCTCCAGCGGCACGTTTACCCCCATCCAGCGGTCGAACGTGGCCTTTGAGATGTGGAACTCGTTGGCGATGTACTGACGGTAGATCTCCGTCATGGGCAGCCCCTTGTGCTCTTTTTGAATCCTCCGCACCAAGAGCTGCGCCCTGAATATACGCTTCAGCAAGTATGTCCTGTTATACGCCATCGCCGTTCGCTTTATCGATTCCAAGTCCCGGGCGAATCAGTTCACCCAGGCGCTGTAATTCAACTCCTCTGCCGTTAGTTCACCAACCATCTCCAGGTCCTTCTGCTTTTTCGTGAAGGCGTAATAAAGCGAGCGCAACCGCTCAAGCGGTATGGCGTTGAAGCTTTCCGCTTGCGCGGCCCGGCAGGCGATCGCCTTCACCTCGTTCATGTTCGATGGTTTACCCAACGCCTTGCGCCACCCGAATATCGCCGCAATCAATCGCTTGCGCCACTTGTCCAGCTCCACCGCGTTCGGGCGCATGGAGATGTCAATCTTCTCGCACGCGTCGAGCAGCTCCCGGGCGCTCATGTCCCTCGAGCTCACGTGCCCGTAGCTGCCCACTATAGCCCGCTTGTTCTCCTCGCCGATGCCTGCCTTGCCGCATAGCGTGTGAAACTTTTTCAAGAGCAATTTCTGTTGCCTATCCATTAGCGTTTGCATGTTATCCCTGTTTTACTTGTATTCATGATACTCCTCGGCGCCTTTCGCCCAGATGGTGAAGTATTGTTTTTCACCCATCGACCGCCCGCGCGAGTACGCCCGGTACCCCTCCACGTAGATCTTCTGTTTCGCCAGGAAAAGCACGCTCTTCCCTAACTCGGAGCGCGGCCTGTCGCCTTCAGCCTGCCCTGTGAACACGAACAGCTTGTGCGGGAACTCGTCCACGAAAGCCTTCACCTGCTTCACTGTGGTGAACTCCGAGTGCTCCAGGCTGTCGATGATCACCACGTTCGCGCTCCGGCGACGTTCGAGGCGCTCCCTCAAATCCTCGATGTTATCCGCGCAGATGAACACGTTGCCGGCGCGTTCCATCAACCCGATCCTGGCGATACCCTCCTGCAGCGACGCGCTTACCTCGCCCTCCTCGAGACTAACGAACAGTACCTTTGAGAACGCGGCGAGGCACTTCATGAGCATTAAAACGAACGATGTCTTTCCGCTGCCGGAACCGCCGAAGATGTACCAGATCCCCGTCGCCTCCGGCGTGCCGAATGCCTCGCGCCATTCGCCCGTGAACGGGAACTTCCTTACTTCCGCGTCCATGACGTTCTGCAGTGTCAACGCTCGCTTTAATGCCATTTTTATCGCCGTTTAAACATCGTTTAATTACCCGCCGCCCTGCTCTTGCTTACGGCGTGAACGCGGCGTTTAACCCGCCGCAAATCGCTCTCGCTATCGTCGATGATCTTATCGATCGTTTTAGCGTCATGTACCCCGTTCGCCACGCAAATAGAGGCGATGTCGTCCGCGGTAACACCCTTCAACTCGATGCACTTGCGGCCCACGCGGCTCCAGATCTCGTTGTACCCCTTTTTATTCAGCCGCACGCCCCTCGCGAGCCGTTTCTCCAGGTAGTTCGTCGCCTGCAGCACGATGCCGCACTCGTCCTCAAGCTGGTTGTATAGGGCGATGAAAAAGTACAGCGCGTTGTCGTTCAGCTTGTCGGCCTCGTCAAGGATCAGCAGCGGGGCCTCCTGCTTTTTCAGCTCGCTGACAACCGCCTCCATCATCTCTCCCACGGTGTACCCGGAACTATCCCTCCCGATCACCTTCAGCAGCTCGGAAAGGAATAGCTTCCTGTTCCAGAACTCGTTGCAGCAAAGCAGGTAAACCCGCTTGTTATTCGCCGCGAAGTGCCGCGCCGTGAACGTCTTGCTACTGCCGGCATCCCCGGTGATGGCGAGGACGAGGCTGTTCTCCTGGGCGTCCTTGTACATCGTTGTCAACTCCCTAAAGTTGGTCGTCTCGACCGCCCGCCAGGCATCGTCCCTGTAGCCGACTTGAGCGGCGACGTTCCGCCACATCTCGTCCTTGATTAAATCCCAGTTGCCGTTCAGCATTTGTGAAACGGTCGCGGCGCTCACGCCCCTCATGGAGGCGGCCGCCTTGTTTTGACTCTCGTAGCGATCGCAGTACGCCCGCAGCGCCTTCACGATTTCGCCCTTGTTTAGACTTTTCTTTTTCATAATCATTATTTTATAGTTCAATACCTGTCAAAATCGAAATCGGCGGGCTCTTTCTCGACCTCCACGAGTTCCACCTCGACCACCGGGAGGATCTTCCCGGTACGTGCCTTGCTTCGCACGTCCTTGTGCTGCCCGTTGCTGTCCGTGATCAGTAGCCTACGCAGCGTCTCGTCCTCTATCAGCCCGTTCTCCCGCATGTGCTCGCGAACGATGTTGCCGGATGTCGCGCGCCGCCCCGTGATGAGCTCCTCGTGCGCCCGGTTGAATTCCCTTACCCGCTGTAGCTGCTCCGCGTCTCCCGGCTTCCTGTCCGCCAGCGCCATCGGTTGTACGTATTTCTCTTCAAGCATGTAGCGAAGCGATTCATCCTCGTTCATAGCGAGCACCTCGCCAAGATCGTCCGGATCGTAGTAAATCGTCCATTTCACGGCCCCGTGATCTCGGAAGGTGACGTCGAAGCAGTCGTAAGATCTGCGTTGCCCCAGTATGGTCGGGTGGATGCCGCTATGCTGCAGCAGTATGGTGCGCCCGGTCGTTTCGCCGAACTGGCGGAGGTAGCTCTCGCGTGATAGCTCTATCTTCTTGCCGTCGTCCAGCGCTTCCCATAACTGCATGAACCTTTCCACCTTCTCCTCGCGCTCCCGGGACATGATCATGTCAATCTGCTTGCACACGCCGTCGAAGTCCGGGAACGATGTTTTGCGATTGTTTAGGAACTCCGCGTTCGGCTGTTTCTCCCTGTCGCTGGTAATACCGAAGCCGCTCCAGTTGTTCAGGAGCTGGCACCACTTCTTGTTTATTTGCCCGAAGTACGGCTCAATAGGTTTCGCCTTCGCGTTCTTTACGCGGGCGGGTGTCACCTTGTCGGCCATGGCCTCGTAAAACGGCATCATTTTCTTTATCGCGTAGTTGTCGCTCTGGATCTGGTGCGCCTTGTACATCTTGCCAAACAGCTCCCTGGTATGTTTCGCCGCGTTCCGGAGCGCCGCCTGTATTAGTTCCGGTGTTTCGTGCGTTCCAACAGCGTAACCGATAGGGTACTTCACGCAGGTATCCAGCACGACCACGACCGTGGGACGGTGGTGATACGTGGTGGTGGATCGGCCGTTCTTGTCGGTTTCCGTTTTCTGGTAGAGAAGCTCAACGTCCCAGCCGTCAAGCGACCAATGAAATAGCGGGGCCGTTGGGGCCGATCGTTTGACCTGCATGCCGATCTTGTTCGAGAAGGCGACCGAGCCGCGACGCCCGGCGTATGTGGTGGCGAAATGTTTTTCGCGGTAATTAGCCACCGTTGCCGGCGATATCTGCTTCCATCCCACATGCCCGGCAAGAGCGTTATACACGCGGGCGACCTGCGCGTCATCGAGGTTGTTCGGCGCGGAGATGAATTCAATCAAGTAGCTTTCCTTAACGTCGTCATCTACCTTCGCGGCATTCATGTTCGTGAAATTCTTGTGAATCAAGCTTTCAAGCCCCTCCTTCTTGTACCGGTTGAACCGGTCCCGCAGTCTCCTCTCGTTGGCCGGGAGCGTGTGCGGGTACCTCGTTCTGTCCAAATCTTGAACGCCCTCGGCGATCTCCTTCCAGTTATGCGTCACTCGCCCGCTACTCCGCGATCGTTTGAACGCCGTTTTGTCCGATAGCAGCCTGCCGATCGCCTCGAGCACGATGGCGTTAGCGTAATACTCGGCCCGTGTCTCTTTCGGTAATCTACGGCCATCGGGTAGCAGGTAATCCTCCTCGAAATACCGGCTTATTTCCGCGTCGTGCACGATCCGGCTCTCTACTTGAGAGACCTTTGCCGCCTCGCGCGGGTCGCAACCCAACACTTCTTTGACCATAGGCTTGAATCGTTCCGGGATACTATCGTACGATACCAGCGCGGGGGTGCCCCGGCAGCCGCGACGGGCGATATAAATTTGATTGCTGTCACGCAAATGCCTGTATTGTCGCACGGTCATCACACCGTTATCTACCAGCCATCTTGCCTCCACGCAAAGTATGTTGTTGTAGTACACCATTTGTTCGCTTTAGTTCCCGCCCGGGACTTGAACCCGGGTGTATGCCGTTCGGGAAAAATTACTTCCTTTGTTTTGCCTAACTTCAAATAGTAATTATGTATGGACAATTCGTATTACAAGCAGCAGCTTGAATATCTGGCCGAGATGACTGAAAAGTCCGCCGAAAAACAACGGTCTTTTTTTCAATCAATTCTGATCGTATCCGTAACTCTTCTTGGAATTCTAGTTTCTCTCCACGATAGCACGACAGAATCCCGACCACTTCGCTATCTGTATGCCCTGTCAGTTGCCCTACTTGCACTTGGTATCCTATCATCCGCAATAGTGTTACACGATTGGTCAAAGATTCTGGAACGTGCTCGCAAAAAGCTTTCGGACGAAGCAATAAGCGCGCTGAGAGAGAATCGTGAACTGAAGCCCATTCCCGTTGAAAGGAAAAAAATCTCTTTAATTTGCGAGAAAACAGTTTACATATCACTCGTGACCTCCTTGTTGCTCTTGACTGCCTACGCGATTTTGAGCCTTTTTTCATGATCACCCTTTTTTCACCGTTACCATTTTTTTTGTAAAACCCCAGATTTCCAGTAACGTTTGAGATGATTCGGCTTCGAGCGGAACACGTATTTCACGTTTTTCCGCGTCAAATCGGAAATCAATACCCTTGTTTATCAGGAACACCGGTACTGAACTGATACAGGGTCCGGTTATTTTTGAGCGTGTTTTCATAACTCATCGATTTTAAACCGTTTCTCTATTTTCCTGAAGTCGCCACGCCGCTGTGCGCGTAGAAAGAAGATCGTCGAGATCGCGAACCAGGCGAAAACGACCATTACAGCCGTGAAGCTGCTTCTCTCCGTGTCGATGCTCAAAGCCATGAAGCTGAGCAGCCAGTTGATTAAAATTAGATGCCGTTTCATTTTTCTACGATTTTTAGCTCGACGCCACCTTTCGCGAGTGCCGCCGCGCGGATTTTTTTTGCCAACTCGGTGTCGCTCGTTCCGTTCAGGGCCTTGCGTATGGTCGGGTACGTTACGCCAAGCGCCGCCATTATTTCCTTGCGAACCGAGTAGCCTACTTTTATAATTGTCTTTTTCATATTCCTCGTGTTAAAAATTTTTCATACCTTTATCGCGGCTTTCAAATTGAAACGCATGGCAAAGTAAATACAAAATATTGTATTTACAAAATAATAATACAGTTTTTTGTATTAATTTTATGGAAAACGTAAATTTGAGGTTTGTAGACTTCTATGAAAAGCTGAAGGATGATCAATCAATAAGTTCAGCGAAAGAGTTCGCCAAAGAACTTGGTGTCAGTGCTTCACTTATTACGGAAATAGTCAAGAAGCGAACAAATATAGGCGTCAAGGTTATACAGAACTCTGTACTTAAATTCAACCTTAATTCTGATTGGCTTTTTACTGGTCATGGAGAAATGTTCAGACCTCATGATTTAACACCAAATCAAACGACAGACGCCACGATAGATAAGTTGATAAAGGAGGTAAAGGAATTATCGGCAGAAAACGCCTTGTTGAAAGACGAAAATAAAAGGCTAATAAAGGACAAAAGCAACACTCGTACACATGCTCCTGTGGTTACAGAGCCGTAATTAGTTAATTTAAATATATATAAAAATGAAAAATGAAGTTTTATTGAAATCAATTGCTCACACAAAGTATGAAGACTGGAAGGGTTTTGTAAGCATTGATGAGAACGTTGACAACGGTCTTTTTAGATTGTGTGAGAATCACGGTATCGATACCAATCGTTTTTTTGTTGTAGGTTTTGGTTTATCCCACTGGAATGGTCTTGGAATATCTGAAACTGATAGCGTGCACTGTACTGTCTTGCTCGTGGACATGGATATATACGGCAACTCTTTTGACCAAATTGCCGCTAATACCCAAGTTGAGGCAACAAAGAAGTCTTTCTGGGTGCCTTACACCGATATAGCCAAGGCTATAAAAAGATTTAGCTTAATGACTCTCTGGAAAATAAGAGACCTACCTGAAATCATAGTCACTGAAGAGAAATAAACTTACAGCCAGATTTTATTTTTGCAGTTTACCGCGAAGTTCAGTCCGAATACACTCTATGATAAAAATAGCGTCGCTCACGTCGCTTGCATCACTATCGTTCAATTTCTTTGTAACCTCCCACAGGGAATCTCGCATAATAGTGAAATCCTCGAGTAATGACTTTGCGCCCTGCAATCTTAGTCGGTAATTTAACGCTTCGTTTATACCAAGTTTTGCTTTCTCTTCATATTCTCGCTTTGCCTTGTTCACATCTAATGTGTTTGTTTTGTTCAAAATGTCCTCCATAATCTTACTTTTTACTGGGTTTAACGCTCAAATATACATATAAATATCAAATAAACAAGCACTTGTGTGTTTTTATTTATCCATGTACGTACAACTATTATGTATTTATCGGGGTGCGTTCAATGTGTTTTTACGCATTTTTCGTGCCTTTTTTGTAATTATCGGGGTGTTTAAGTGTCGTTTTTTTCGTGATTTTTGGCCCCCATTTTGGCCCCCATTTTGGCTCCCATTTCAAAAACATGCAAATTATTATATTTCTTTCAGTCGAGTCAAGGCATAAAAAAACAGGCCGTTTAAAGCCCGTTTAAATGTTGTTTTATACCCTCTTTTTCTCTCGTTTGCCCGCGATTTCACGCCATTTGCGGCGTTTCCCACGTGTGAATTAAACCAAAGCCCCCTATTGCCCTGCAAACCCCTCCACGAATTAAAGTGGAATTAAAGCAAATTAAAGCATTCTGCACATTTTGTTTTTTTGCCTCATGTGCCTTTTTATCTTGTTATCCTCTAATTATCAAAGCGTTTTGCATTGCACTAACTTTCCCGATATTGTACATTTTGTTTTACCCCCCATAATTACCGGATATCTGATGTTCTCCGACAGAAATTTCATCAATGCCTCTACACCCCCTGGAAATTCAGGTGCATTTTCGACCACCTCAAACACAGGTTCACCCGGCTCTTGGGAAACGTTTGTTTCCAAGGACACATTTGACTCTTGAACGATTCTCAATTCCTGAGCGGCAATCATTACCTCATCGTTCGTTTGCAGCAGTGCTACCGCCTCTTCATTCATAGGCTCAACTTCCGATAAGTAGACAGATTCATCCTGCCCCGCGTAGACACTGTTGGCCAGCACGAAAAGGAAAAGCAACGGTAAAGCGAGCAGGTATTTTGCCACGCGTAACGCGGGCGATTTAGTTTTGTTCATCATCATAATACGTTGTTTAAGTTGTGATACATTAAAGTTATTTGCTATCGGAACGGCCGATTCATGATAGGTCAATCGCAAAAGGTGGTACTGGTACTCCCGGCTATCGATTCCCTCGTGGAGTACATGGTTATCCGCTAAGTACTCAAGGTTCATGATTACCTCGCGCTTAAGGAGCCAGGTGAAGGGATTCCACCAGAAAAAGAGGCAGAGCAATTCCGTGATGACCACGTCAATGGAGTGCCACTGCTTGACATGCGTATTCTCGTGAAGCAGGATCTGCTGTAGCTCCTGCTCGGAATAGGCATCGGTATCAATGAAAATCCAATTGAAAAACGAGAAGGGCGTCACCTCCTTAGCGGGACGGTAAACCACGTTATCCAGTAGCAACCGCCTTTCGCTCCTTTTCCAAACGCGGTAGACGGAAAAAAGCTGTATGAGAAACCGCAGGATAAAGGCGGCGGTAACGGTCCAGTAGAGCGTAACAAGAACGTTTGCCCAAGGGATAGAGCGTGAAGCAACGACCTCTTCATCACCAAACACCTCCCAGCCTACGTCACCAATCAACACCTCGCTTCTCACCTCTTCTCCCCGTGAAAAGGAGAAAGGCAGTACCTCCGCGAGAGCCGGTACCGCAAAAAAGGGATAGAGCATCGAGAAGAGGATGACCGAAAGCAAAAAAAGACGGCGCAACCAGAAAAAGGTATCCCGTTTGAAGGCCACCGCGTACAGCAAGTAAAACAGCGCCAGCGCGATGTTCACCTGAAGCAGGTATATAAAGAAAGCTTGCATGATTATTTTCACATTATAATGAAGCGGCGCATCACGCCTGGTTTTTCTCGATCAAACGAATAATCTCTTCAAGCTCCTCGGCGGTGATCTTCTGCTCTTTGGCGAAGAAAGAGACCAGTTCCTTGTAGGAGTTGTCGAAGTAGCTCTCTACCACGCTGGATAAAAAATGGCGCTTGTAGGCCGATTCCGAGATCTTGGGCTTATATACCTTCACGTTCCCAAACCGCCTCATGGTGAGGTACCCTTTGTTTTCCAGGTTCAGGAAAATCGAAGCCACCGTCGTGTAGGGCGGTTGAGGTGCCTCCATCCGCTCCCACACGTCCTTGATCGCGCAGTCGCCTATTTGCCAAACGTGCAACATTACATTCTCTTCTTGTGGGGTTAATCGTTCCATATTCCTTAGTTTTACTAATTAAGCAGGTTATCTTTTCACATAGCCCGTTTATCTCACGGGAACATCACATCATCCATAGACAAACGTCATATCCTTCATATGACAGCACAAATTTACGACTATTTCGTAATATTCAAGGGGTATCGTAAACTTATTAAAGTTAAATAATTATAATAGGGATAAAAACGATTCGGTTACTTCGGGGAAGAACCTCTGAAAAAAGCTTAATTCATGTGACTATACAGCCGCTTCATTTGTTCTTTTGGTGATTTGTCATTAACTTTAAAGTCATTATTGATCAAGTCTTAACTAAACGCCGTTCTTTATGCGTCAAGTTGCTTTTTGGCTATTGATCGTGGCGACTTGCTTATCAAGTTGCCAAGACGAAACGAAGCCTAACCATCCATCAAACACACAAGTCGTTTTCTCTTCCGTGATTCTGGAAGAGACTGAAACCGAGGTAGAGGGTTTCGCTACCCGCTGGGGCAATGGGGATCAAATCGGCCTTTTCACGAGCAACCAGCGAACCCACGTCAACGTCCCGTACACCACCGATGGAAGCGGCCTGTTCAGCTCCGCTACCCCCATCTATCACCCCGACCCTTCTCAACCTTATGACTTCGTTGCCTATTACCCGTTCAACCCGTCGCTATCGGGCAACGAGTTGAGTATAGACCTCGCTCGTGATTCACGCATTGTCCTATACAGTAACAACATCAAAGGGGTACACAAGGGAAACAGTACACAAGAGAACAAGCTCCTGTTTAAACACGTGCTTCCCAGGATATACATGCGGGTCATCACGCATGACGACCCGGGCAAACTGGCTGGACTTACAGTACGTGTGAAAGGGCGTACCAGGGCAACCCTTTCCCTGATGGACGGACTACTCTATATCGATGACGGGCCTGTTACCACCTTCTCACTCCCAGTAGAAAAGGAGGGGGGCGAAGCAGTCGTAAAAGGGGCTCTATTCCCCTCCTCACCTGGTGAAACAGAGGTTCACCTCACGTTAAACGGGCAGGACTACCGCTGGGTTATCAACTCCGAAATTCACCCCGATCACACCTATTGTTACCTCGTGGAGCAGCGAGATGGGAGCGTTAGGGTAACCCATACCTATACCCCTTTCGCAAACGGGGAGAGCTATACCCTGCGCCCTGATCAAATTGAACCGGGCGAATCTTCTCCACCGCCGCTGTTCTACATGGAGACACCCGTTCTCACTTCGGGCGAACTGCCTTCGAACAGCTACCAGGTAACCCATATGATTACAAAAGGCGACTGGTTGAACAGCAGTACGTTCAGTGGTGAAACACGCAATTACACCATTCACTACAACACCCAAGAGACCTACCCTGTATGGGTGGCCTACCCTCTCCACCCTGTCTTCATGACGTCAGGTAATAGAACGGACTACTGGCAGTACGACCCGCTCGTACCAATTCATTATCAACCCTATCTCTTTGACATGTGGCAGGGATATGACGTAAGCCGCGGTCACTTGCTCCCCAGCGCCTCGCGCAGTGCCACACGTGACCTTAACCGAACCACCTTCTACTTTACCAATATGGTGGTACAAGACAGCAAGATGAATAGCTCTACCTGGAGCGATCTAGAAGAGAAAGTACGTTACTGGAGTAGACAGACCACGAAGTATGACACGCTGTACGTGGTAACGGGGAGCCTCCTCCCACCACCTCCCGAGACGATTACATACATAAGTGACGTGTTAGGCCGAAAGGCTGCTAAGCCCAAGTATCTATACAAGGCGCTCTGCAGGAAAGAGAAGCAAACGGGGAATTATTACTCCATTGCCTTCAAGATGGAAAACAGCTCCACCAGTACCCACCACACGAGAAACGTGATCCCAGTAGAGCAAATAGAAAAGGAGACCGGTTTTACCTTCTTCCCCATGCTACCCGAAGCGGTGCAAAAAGAGGTAAAAAAACAGGCCAACTTGGGCGATTGGCAATAACATCATCCACCAAAGAGCCAATTCGACACACCTAAATCTTAAAGAAACGGAGAGGGAAAAAGGGAAGAGAGGAGATTAAACCCGCTCTTCAAACTCCTGCATGCACTGTACCAAGGCCTCTACCGCCTCCATGGGACACGCGTTATAGATTGAAGCGCGGAAGCCGCCAACGGAGCGGTGCCCCTTGATTCCTACCATGCCGCGCTCGGTAGCGAACTGCAAGAAATCAGCCTCCTTATCCTTGAACGCTTCATTCATCACGAAGCAGACGTTCATCAAGGAGCGGTCTTCCTTGGCAGCGGTACCAACGAACAGCTTGTTGCGGTCAATCTCATCGTAGAGCAAGGCCGCTTTCTTCTTATTAAGCTGCTGCATCGCTGCAACGCCGCCCATCTCTTTAACCCACTTGAGGGTCTCGTGCATTACGAAGATGGGAAAAACGGGGGGGGTGTTGAACATAGAGCGGTTCTTCTCCAAATCACCGATGTGCGAGCGATAGTCAACCATCGATGGTAGTACCCGGTCGACGTGTCCCAGCAGGTCTTCACGGACAATCACGAAAGCGACACCGGCGGGCCCCACGTTTTTCTGTGCACCACCGTAGATAAGCCCGTACTTGGAGACATCCATCGGGCGGCTCATGATATCGGACGACATATCGGCCACCAACGGAACCGGGCTATTAATATCCTCATGGAGTTCAGTCCCGTAAATGGTATTATTGGTGGTAATGTGGAAGTAGTCGGCATCTTCCGGTATGGTATATCCCTTAGGTATATAGGAGAAGTTTTTATCTTCAGATGAAGCCACGATCTCCACCTCGCCGAACAACTTCGCCTCCTTGATGGCTTTTTTGGCCCAAGTACCAGTCTGCAGGTAGGCCGCTTTCTTCTTCATCAGGTTAGCCGGCACGGTGAAAAACTGGGTACTGGCCCCACCACCCAACAGCAGTACCTGATGGGTATCGGGGATAGCGAGCAGCTCCCGCCACAGGTCGGCCGTCTCCTTCATGATTCGCTCCCAGCCAGGGGTACGGTGTGAAATCTCAAGAACGCCGACGCCCGTGTTATCGAAATCACGTATTGCGGCGATGGCCGCCTCGGTAGCCGGTTTCGGCAGAACGCAAGGCCCGGCATTAAAGTTGTACTTTATCATATTATCCTGTTTTTATAGTCTTTTTATAAAACGCTCACGTGTTCTGGATACAGTAATGTCCTCAAAATCAATTCACCTTGAATTGCACGTCGCCACTCTTAAAAAAGGCGACGATCTGGTTCGCAGCAGCAATCCCCGCGTTTTTATTGGAATCGGAGGTTTGAGCGCCCGATTTCTGGGGCGTTGAGAAGTAGCGTTTCCCGAATTTCTCCGTGAACTCATCATGACGGTCGGGCCTAAGGTCTGTCACATACTGGAAATCTGGACGCTCCTCCATGATTCGAATCAGGTCATCCTCCAAAATCAACTCCTTTCGAGCGGTATTGACAAGCATCCCATCCTCAGGCAGCAGCGATAGTAAGGGGTAATCCACGATATGGCGGGTTTCTTCGAGCAGGGGCATATGGAGCGATATAATATCGCTGTTTGAAAACAGCTCTACGTTAGTATAAGCGGTAATGACCCCGTACTCCCCCTCCTTGCGAAGGTCGTAGTGCGTGAGCGTTGGGGAGTAGGCGTACACCGTCAAGTCGAAACCGCGTGCGATACGAGCCACCTCCTTGGCGACGTGACCAAACGCGTATAGCCCCAGGCGACGATTCCGCAGCTCACACCCTACCGTGCTATCAAACCAGTTCCGCTGCATGTAGATCATCATCCCGAACACCAGTTCGGCTACCCCGTTGGCATTTTGACCAGGGGTATTCATCACGATGATGTCAGCGGCAGTGGCGGCTTCCAGGTCCACGTTATCATAACCGGCACCGGCACGAACAATTATCTTCAAGCGGGGGGCCGCGGCCATCACCTCACTATCGATCATATCGCTGCGAATAATTAGGGCATCCGCATCGGCTACCGCACTGAGCAACTGCGCCTTCGTGCTATAGCCTTCCAGTTTCAGCAACTCGTGCCCTGCCAACTCGATAATCTGTTGAATCCTTTCCACGGCTTCCAATGCGAACGGCTTATATGTTGCCAAAAGTACCTTCATAGTCTATTCCTTTCTAATAAAGTTGCAAATTTACAAATTTATAGTCAATAAAACACCAATATGTGGTAAAAAAGGAACAAAGCGAAGAAAATTCACATTTGAGGAAGAGATTTGCCCAATATGTGGAATCGTCTTATCTTTGCCTGGCAAATGAATAACAGCGCACAATGAAGAGCCCTTACCCCTCCACTTTGCTAGAGAACGCGGTGAACGAGTTCGCGAAACTTCCCGGTATAGGTCGGAAGTCGGCCCTCCGCCTGGTACTTCACATGCTTCGACAAGATGAAGAGGCAGTAACCCGATTCTCCGACACCCTGCTACGGCTGAAGCGGGAGGTGAACTACTGCTCCTGCTGCCACAACATCTCCGACACGAAGGTATGTTCCATCTGTGCTGACCCATCGCGTGATACCACCACCCTCTGCGTGGTGGAGAACGTGAAGGAGGTGATGGCTATCGAGCGAACGGTACAGTTCCGGGGACTCTATCACGTGCTGGGCGGCATCGTGTCGCCCATCGACGGCATTGGCCCCTCTGACCTGGAAATCGCCAGTCTGGAAGAGCGGGTTAAAGCGGGTGGCATCCAGGAGGTTATCCTAGCGCTGAGTGCTACCATGGAGGGCGATACAACCAACTTCTACATCTACCGTAAGTTACAACCTTACGATGTGAAGGTGAGCATCCTCGCCCGGGGCGTATCGATTGGCGATGAGATCGAGTACGCCGATGAGGTGACGCTGGGGCGCTCCATCCTGAACCGCATCCCGTTTAATGAGTCGTACAAACTCTTCACCAAATAAGATAAGGAGCAAGATGAACTTGGAAAAGAAAATGGATGAAACGATTCGGCTGCTGAAAAGGCATTACTGGGGCAACATTCTCCTCTTGTTAACCCTCTTCCTGCTCGTGACACTTGGGATATTCCCCCTTCTCGATCGAAGTAAAATAGTAAACCTAACAGTGGAAATGTACGACATCGTGATCGTGATAATCACCATCCCCCTGTCACTAAAGTACTTTTCGGACAAGGTGAAAAAAGCGGCCCGCCCTATGGAGGTGGAAGACGCTATCCGCGTATACAAGAGGGCATCCTTCTGGCGACTGTATACGTTGAGCACGATCACTTTGGGACAGATCCTGCTTAACGGTCTGTCCGGGAACATGAACTTCTTCTGGCTCACGGTGGTACTGCTTATCGCGTTCCTGTTTTGCAAGCCATCATACGTGGAGCTGGCGACCATGACCCAGCGAGTGGACGAGGAGGAGGCTGAAGAGGGAAAAGGAGAAAGTCGATGAGCAAGTTACTTGAAAACGACATGATACGCCTTCGGGCACCGGAACCGGAGGACCTGGAACAATTCTACCAATGGGAGAACGATACCGGGTCATGGACGCTTGGGTCTACCACCGCACCTTTCTCGCGGTTCACCCTCAAACAATACCTTATTGAATCCAAAAACGATCCCTACAGTGACAAACAGCTGCGGTTGATGATCGAGCTAAACGATACCGGTGAAACCATTGGAACAGTCGACCTGTACGACTTCGACCCGTTTCATCGCCGCGCCGGTGTGGGTATCTTGATTGACCAGGCATACCGTGAACAAGGTTTCGGCTACCAAACGCTCAAGTTGCTTGAAGCGTACGCGTTCACCTTTTTGGACCTTCATCAGCTCTACGCGGTGGTTTCTCAAGAGAACCACGCGAGCGCCCGGTTGTTTCAAAAGGCAGGGTATGTGCCAGCGGGACAGTTGGTCGACTGGCTTTCGACAGGAAGGGATTTCAAGGACGCGGTGTTGTTACAGAAGATAAACCATTGAACCATGCGGGACGATATTCAAAAAGCGCTGGAGGTATTAAAAAAGGGAGGCCTTATCCTCTACCCCACCGACACGATCTGGGGTATAGGGTGCGATGCCACCAACGAGGAGGCAGTCAAGAAGCTGTACGCGCTAAAACGGCGGGATGATCGCCAGTCAATGCTTATATTGATCGACCGTCCCGAAAGGCTACAAGCCTACGTGCAAGAGGTTCCCGCTTTCGCGTGGGACCTTATCGAGCTGTCGGATCGACCGCTCACCCTTATCTACGATGGTGCTAAAAACCTCGCACCCAATCTGATCGCCCCGGACGGCTCCATCGGCATCCGTGTCACGAACGAGCCCTTTTCGCAAACGTTGTGCCACCAATTTAGAAGACCCATCGTCTCCACGTCGGCCAATATCAGCGGTACACCACCCCCGGCTCGTTTCGATCAAATTCAAGACGAGGTAAAAAATGGGGTTGATTACATCGTTACCTATCGGCAAGACGACCCAAGCGAAGCAAGGCCCTCGGGTATCGTGAAGCTTGGATACGACGGTACCGTGCAAGTGATTCGAGAATAAGTTCCACCGTTACTTATAGCCCACTCAATGAAATTCAACGAGCTATTGAACCGATTTTTCATCTGGCGTGCTGCCCACGTCAAAGAGCACCATTTCCTGCTGGTAATCTGCTTCCTGGTGGGCATCCTAACCGCCCTGGCAGCGTTCGCCCTCAAATCGGCCATCCATTTTTTCCAGGTCTTTCTCACCAACAACTTCAGCCAGGAGACCATGAACTTCTCCTACCTCCTGTTTCCCATCGTGGGCATACTGATCGCTGGGTTATACGTGCGGTACGTGGTGAAAGATGATATCAGCCACGGCGTTACCAAGATCCTGTATGCCATATCGCAACGAAAGAGCCGGATCAAGCCACACAACACCTACACCTCCCTGATCGCCAGCTCCATCACCATAGGCTTCGGGGGATCGGTCGGTGCCGAGGCCCCGATCGTGCTCACCGGGTCGGCCATCGGATCGAACTTGGGCAGTTTCTTCCGGCTGGAGCAACGAAGCCTGATGATTCTGGTGGGGTGCGGTGCAGCCGGTGCCATCGCCGGCATCTTTAAAGCGCCTATCGCGGGCATCCTCTTCGTGATCGAGGTATTGCTGCTCGACCTCACCATGTCCTCCATACTCCCCCTTCTGGTAACCGCGGTTACCGCCACTACCGTATCTTACATCCTAAATGGGATGGAGGCCATGTTCGCGTTCTCACAAGTAGAACCGTTCACACTCGATCGCATCCCGTTCGTCATCCTATTGGGTATCGTCTGTGGTTTCCTATCGCTCTACGTGGTTCGATCGATGACCTGGTGCGAAGGCAAGTTCGCTAAACTGCCGCCCTGGAAACGATTCCTTTTGGGAGGCAGCATATTGGGCGTTCTCATCTTTTTCTTTCCCCCGCTCTATGGGGAGGGCTACAACACCATCAACACCCTATTGGCAGGGGGCGACCTGTTTCAGTCACTAACAAGCGAAAGTCTTTTCTACAACATCGAAAGCCGCTGGACCATCGTGACATTCCTGGTGTTGGTCATCCTGTTCAAGGTGTTCGCCACCAGCGCCACCAACGGGGGTGGTGGTACCGGTGGTGTCTTTGCCCCCACCCTCTTCCTGGGGTGCATCGCCGGGTTTGTCTTCTCCTACACCTTGAATCAACTGGGGTACACCACCTACCTCCCGCAGGAGAATTTCGCCCTGATGGGCATGGCAGGGGTGATGACCGGGGTTATGCATGCCCCGCTCACGGGCACCTTCCTCATCGCTGAACTGACCGGGGGTTACGACCTCTTCCTGCCCCTGATGATCGTTTCGCTGGTTTCGTACGGCACCATACTGATTTTCGAGAAACACAGCATCTACGCGAAACGACTGGCCAAACGGGGCGAGCTGATCACCCACCATAAAGATAAGGCGGTCCTCACCTTCCTGAAGATCGAAGACCTACTGGAGAAAGATATACCGACCGTGACACCGGAGATGACCCTCGGTGAAATGGTAAAGGTAATCTCGACCTCCAGCCGGAACATCTTCCCGGTGGTAAACAAGGAGAACGTGCTGATGGGACTGGTGATGATGAACGACATACGGAACATCATGTTCCGACCGGAGCTGTACGACAGGTTCACGGTACAGAAATTCATGGTCGGTGCACCAGCACAGATCAATATTAACTCGAACATGGAAGAGGTGATGGACACGTTTGAGAACACCAAGGCATGGAACTTGCCGGTAGTAGACAACCAAGGGGTCTACCAAGGAGTCTTGTCGCAGTCCTCGGTCTTCAACTCCTACCGCGAGGTGCTGGTCGACACCTATTCCGATATTACCGAATAAAACAGCAGCAGCGATACAACATGCGAAAAATGATGGAGTAATATAGCTGTAACAGGGATTAAAAACATGGGAAGTAAGGGAAAAGAGGAGGGAGAAAAAGAGGAACGGAACAATGACAAAAAAGTGGGAAAAAACAGATAATAAAGGGCCACGGATCGTTTTCATGGGAACACCCGAGTTCGCGGTAGAATCATTGAAAGCATTGGTCGGGGGGGGGTACAACGTGGTGGGGGTCATTACCACACCCGATAGGCCGGCAGGGAGGGGGTATAAGCTCCAACCCTCGCCTGTGAAACGTTACGCCCTAGAACAGGGGTTACCCCTGTTGCAACCCGAAAAACTGAGAGACCCGGGGTTCTTAAAGGAGCTAAAGGGATGGAAGGCCGATCTGCAGGTGGTGGTGGCGTTCAGGATGTTGCCGGAGGTGGTGTGGGGAATGCCGCCAAAAGGCACGTTTAACCTCCACTCATCGCTGCTGCCCCGCTACCGAGGAGCCGCCCCCATCAACTGGGCCATTATCAACGGGGAGTCGGAGACCGGGGTCACCACCTTTTTCCTCTCCCATGAAATTGACACTGGCCACATCATCTTTCAAGAGAGAACTGCAATAGAGGAGAACGACACCGCGGGTTCACTACACGACCGATTGATGACCATTGGGGCGGATCTGGTGCTGAAAACGGTGGATGCGATCGTCCAGGGTACGGCCCCCTCCATCCCACAAAGTGAACTAGTTACAGACGAGGCGATGCTTACGCCGGCACCCAAGATATTTACAGAGGATTGCCGCATCGATTGGAACCGAAATGTCCGAGATGTCTACAATCAGATCCGGGGTCTGTCGCCCTACCCTGCCGCGTGGACCGAACTCTACCCGGGTGGTGATGAAGAGCCGCTTCGGGTGAAAATTTACGCCAGTGAGATCGTTAAAGAGATCAAAACAGGAGCCGGGAACATCGAACAGGAAGGTAAAGCCACGGGACGGGAAGTCGAAACTGTGGGGCAAGAAACCAAGTCCGTTGAAAAGGAAAGCAAAACCAAGGAACAAGAAACCCAAACCGCTGGAACCATCGTGACCGACAACCGCACCTACCTGCACGTGGCCACCCACGATGAGGTCGTTGCCATCACCGACCTTCAGGTATCGGGTAAGAAGCGGTTACAGGTAGGCGATTTTCTGAACGGGTACAAAATCAAAGGGGAGGCCTACTTTCTATAGGCTCATTCACATGAAAGAACGACGCGTCACTACACGCGCAAGACGATCGCGGGCTTGCAAAACCAAGTTGCAACGTGAGGCACGTTACCACTTGTAGTTTAGCCCGAAGCTTAACGTCTGGTTAAATTGCCAATACTTGAATTTTGGATCGATTGGGACACTATCATCGTACCGCACATGTAGGTAAATGGTGGTAGAGAAAGCGTTACTCAACGCCATGTTGAGGGTGTTCTCGATCTCAGCCACCACCTTATCGTACGGGGTAAAGTAGTTAAGCCTACACCTCCAGGTGATATAGCGTGTAATATCATACGTGAAGTTCGAGGAGATGGTAGTACCTATATCCAGAAGCGTATTCTCCCCTTCCGGGATACCGTACCGGGTAACGTTTACTGAATCGCTCATGACATAGCGATGGCTGAGGGATATGGGAGAGATCGCTAAATCCAAGCGGAATCGGCGATGTCTAACCTTTTGCGACCGCTTATCGAGGTTGTATTTCAACCCAACCCCCACGGTGGTATATAACGGGGAGAGGAGGGTTGACCTCAACTTATCCGAATTCACGGGATAGCTATTAAACAGCTGTGATTTCGCCTCTACGTTCATCGAGTAGGACCACCCCTTCAGGAACGCATCCACCCCGAAGTCGCCATAATATCTGATCATGTCGTTCCCAATGCGATAGTGCCTCAATGTATCATCGGGGGCGTTGAACACTTGAAGGCGCCACTCCAACAGGTTGTTGAACCTGACTTTATTTTTCTTGTAGTTAGCCCTTAACGCGTTATAACTGTTAATATTGAGGTTGTTCGTCCCGCCCTTGTGCCAATTTTCCGAGAAGTGGTTGTGTGCGAACTGAAACGAGTGCTCGCCCGACGTCACCCAGTACTTCCGATCTATGGTAGCCCCCTCTACGTCCGGCGTTTCCAGCGAGAAAGATGTTTCGGCTTTCAACAACTCTTTAAACGGGTTGTAGGTCTCCCTCACCATCTCATCCCCGTCCGAGTCCGCGGGTAGTGAGTCGAAGTTCACCACCGAGTAGCGAATCCGGTCAGGATAGGTTAAGAAATAGTGACGGCGTACCTCACGGGTAAAATCAAGGTGTCCAAGCTCAGGCGCAAAGGTCTTTTCCATCGGGATCAACAACCCCTTTTCTTGAACCTCTTCCCCGATAGGGTATAACGAGAGATCATGCGGCAGCATCTGCCCAGTAAAGATCATCGGGAGGAAGAGGGGACTGTAGAATAGCGTGTCGCGGAACGTAAGGCCTTGCATCGCCTCGGTATCATATGAGTATTGCGGTAACTGCAACGTGCCGTTCTCCTTTCTCTTGTAGAGTTGATCGAGGGGATTACGGAAAACGAAGAGGGGCAGCAGGGTCGAATCACTGAAAACCAAACTATCTGGCGGGGCGATTAACCAACTGGCCGTTTCTCTCACAGGGAGCGTATCGTTCAACACCACGGGGGGATTTGTCTGGATCGGTTGACCAAACTGATTGGTTTGAGAACGGGCTACTTGCTGCCGAACCCGCTTACCGATATCTGTTATCTCATGAAAAACATCGGTGGTATCCGACACCTTCACTGGACTCGGCATGACGCTCATGGCAACAGCCACCGAGGTCAATACCGAAAAGAGAATAGCCATCAAAGAAAGAAATATTCGTTTCATATCGCCCTTAATAAACCGGTTTTTACCCGTTCCGCGATGCAAAGATATTAAAAAAAACTATCTTTGTATCGGTTTACTCGTTCTCTTATGTTTGTTTAAGGGTAAACCTTACGATGCGGTGTACCCACAAGGAACCGTACTACAACAATAAAATGATATTTAGCAATCATATAACTGAAAAACGTATGAAAAAATTATCCCTTACCTTGCTGATTGTTGCCGGGGCAATGGCACTTTCCAGCTGCCGGGGCTACAACCGGATGGTCGAAAAACAGGAAGCCGTCACATCTCAGTGGGGCAACGTACAGAACGCGTACCAAAGACGGGCAGACCTGATCCCCAACTTGGTAAACACCGTGAAGGGCTACGCGGAGCATGAGCAAGAGACCTTCACCCAGGTAACTGAAGCGCGTGCTAAGGCTACACGAATGGTGATAGATCCCGAAAACCTGACGGAAGAAGCGCTTAAGGAGTACCAGCAAGCGCAGGGCCAGATTAGCCAAGCCCTGGGAAGGTTACTGCTCATCCAGGAAAATTACCCGGAGTTGAAAGCCAACCAGAACTTTATGGCATTGCAAGACGAGCTGGCCGGGACCGAGAACCGGATATCGGTAGAGCGCAACCGCTTTAACGAGATGGTACGCGATTACAACGCCTATATTCGCAAGATTCCCCAGGTAATTTACGCGGGCTGGTTCAAATTTAAGCCCAAGGCCTATTTTGAAGCGGTAGAGGATGCACAAACTGCACCCGAAGTACAATTCTAGTTCAACCCCCGCGCCTTTCGATGGTTGCCGCCTTCAAACCTGACAGAAGTAATATTTCAAGACAAGATGCTAAAAAAAGAGGAGCTCAATACCGTTTCTGCCACTATCCGCGGTACGGAAACCTGCACCTCCGGGGAGATCCGGGTATGCGTGGCGCGGCGTTGCCAGGGCGACCCCTTGGAGGCTGCCTACCAGAAGTTCGTCCAATTAGGGATGGAGGATACCCGGCTACGGAACGGTGTACTTATTTACGTGGCTCCCACCAACCATAAGGCGGCCATATACGGGGACCGGGGCGTGGAGGAGTCTCTCGAAAGACCCGGATTTTGGGATGACGTGCTAGAGGAGATGCTTTCCTATTTCAGGGAAGGGCAAATGGTGGAAGGTATTTGTCATGCCGTCACACAGGTAGGTCAGCTGCTCACCACACGTTACCCGATTGCTGAAAACGACGTAAACGAGTTAAGCGATGAGGTGGTTATTGACGGGTAGATCCCGTTTACATTGGGTCCTCTTGCTGCTTGCGACCTCAACCCTATTCCCTGGGGTGCTCTGCCAAGAGATACCCGACCCGATCTACCCCTACCGGCTGGTAAACGATTTCGCTGATTTATTCTCGCCTGCAGAGCGCCAGGCGTTAGAAAACAAACTATTGGCCTACAACGACTCCACCTCCACCCAGCTGTACGTGATCACCGTGAGCGATTTGGCGGGACACACCGCTTCTGACTTTGCTTTCCGCCTCGGCGAAAAGTGGCAGATAGGGCAGGCAGGTAAAGACAACGGGGCGGTAATCCTTATCAAGCCTAAGGTGGGGAACAGCCGTGGTGAAGCCTTTATCGCTACCGGGTACGGTCTGGAAGCCAAGGTCAATGACGCTTACGCGGGAAGGATCGTACGGGAGCAGATGATTCCCTACTTCAGGGAAAACGATTACTTTGGGGGAGCCAACGCCGCGGTGGATGCCCTGATAGCCCGCCTCTCCGGGGAGTACAGTGCGGAGAAAGAAGACGAAGAGGGAGGGATCTCCTGGATTGTAGTCTTGCTCATTTTGGCAGCGATCCTATTTCTTATTTGGGTATCAAGCAAGGGAGATCAACATATCGACGGCGATGGTCACCATCGAGACCACATGCCTCCATGGCGCTTCCCTCCCTCATCCGGCAAAAGGGGCGGTGGTTTTACCGGCGGCTTCGGCGGTGGTTTTGGTGGAGGCTTTGGAGGTGGTTTTGGAGGTGGTTTTGGTGGCGGGGGAGGCGGCAGTTTTGGTGGTGGAGGCGCCGGGGGAAGCTGGTAAGATGGTAAAATGATAAAAAAAGACCATAAGGTGCAGAAAGTACCACGAAACTAGGAGGGGAAACTGGTAACATGAACCAAAAGAAACCATTGATCACTGTACTGGGCCCCACGGCAAGCGGTAAAACTGCCCTTGCGGTGCAGCTCGCGTACCACTTGGATGGAGAGGTACTTAGCGCCGACTCACGGCAGGTATACCGGCGGATGGATATCGGTACCGGCAAAGATTTATCAGAGTACGTGGTAAAAGGTCGCCCAATCCCCTACCACCTGATCGATATCCGGGAACCGGGGGACAAATACACGCTCTTCGATTACCAGCACGACTTTCACCAGGCCTACGAAGAGATCCTCACACGTGAAAAGCAGCCAATCCTATGCGGGGGCACGGGACTTTACATCGAGTCGGTACTCAAGGGGTACAATCTGCCTGACGTGCCTCCCAATCCAAAACTGCGGGCTTCGTTAGAAGAGAGATCGCTGGATGAGTTAAGTGAACTGTTAAGCAGCTACCGGCCGCTTCACAACACCACTGACACGAAAAACAAAAGAAGGGTCATCCGGGCCATTGAGATCGAGGTGTACAAATCCCAGCAAAGAGACGTGGACACCTCTTTCCCCGCGATAGAAAACGTTATCGTGGGACTCACGATTGACCGGGAGGTAAGACGTGCCAACATCACGGCCCGATTGAAAACCCGATTACAGGAAGGTATGGTTGAGGAGGTAGAGCAGTTACTCGAATCAGGAGTAACACCGAAAGAGCTTATCTATTACGGCCTGGAGTATAAGTTCGTCACCCAACACGTTATCGGTGAGCTGAGCCGGGAGGAGATGTCCCAAAAACTGGAAATCGCTATTCACCAGTTCGCCAAACGACAAATGACCTGGTTCAGGGGAATGGAGCGACGCGGGTTCACCATCCACTGGATCGACGCGTCACTTCCGATGGAACAGAAGGTGGAACAGGCACTTTCATTGGTATAGCGTTCCCTGTTATCGTGGTGCGGGGTCACGATAAAAGGTAAAGCAACACTTTCTTTCGTGGAAAGGTAAGAAAATCGGCGGAAAAATCGTACTTTTGTCGCGTTATTGAAGCACTGCCCTGCACTTTCGTGGGGCAAAGGGATGTTCTCAGAGCTAAGGTGGCGTACAATGCGCTTCACCTTTGCATGTTGTTTTTATTCTCACGATCCAATGATTAAAGGCACCTTTCCAGTCGATCGATTTCAAACGCTCGACACCCCGTTTTACTATTACGACATGGAGCTGCTTCGTGCCACGCTCGATACGATAAAGAGGGAAACGGAAAACCGGCCGTTTCTCATCCACTACGCCTTGAAGGCGAATGCCAATCCCCACCTACTGAAGCTTATCGCATCATACGGGTTTGGCGCCGATTGCGTGAGCGGCAACGAGATACGAACGGCCCTCGCGTGTGGCTTCACACCCGACAAGATACTCTTTGCCGGTGTGGGTAAAACCGATAAGGATATCCTCACCGGACTTGAACATGAGATCTCCTGTTTCAACGTGGAGTCGCTCCCCGAGCTGGAGGTGATGAACTGCTTGGCGGGAACAGTTAACAAGAAGGCACGTGTAGCCCTGCGGGTTAACCCCAACGTGGATGCACGTACCCACCGGTACATCACCACAGGGCTTGATGAGAACAAGTTCGGGATCAACGAGCAGGATATCCCGGAAGCCTTAAGCATGGTCACTGACTCCCCTTACCTGGAGCTGGTCGGGTTGCACTTTCATATCGGCTCGCAGATTACCGACCTCTCATCGTTCGAGGACCTCTGCGTGAAAGCACGCGAGTGGCAGAAAAGGCTTCACAAGCAGGGCACCAAGCTACCCGTGATCAACGTGGGAGGTGGATTGGGCATCAACTACCACCACCCCAACCATTTCCCGATGGCCGATTTCGAGGCCTACTTCCGCCTGTTCGAGCGGCACCTCATACCGTTACCTGGCCAGTCGCTGTTTTTCGAGCTGGGGCGCTCCATCGTGGCCCCCTCCGGGTCTCTTATCACCCGTGCACTTTATGTTAAGGATGGGATACAGAAGAACTTCCTGATCGTGGATGCCGGGATGACAGACCTGGTCCGCCCCGCACTCTACGGGGCGTACCACCATATCGAGAACCTGACCTCCAACGATGAGATGGAGCCTTACGACGTGGTGGGACCCATCTGCGAGTCAAGCGACATGTTTGCCAAGCAACGGTTACTGAACCGTGCCAAACGGGGAGACCTGATCGCTATTCGCTCCGCGGGCGCGTACGGCGAAACAATGGCCTCCACCTACAATGGACGGGAACTGCCCACCAGCTACTTTTCAGACCAACTGTAACCCCACCCATGACACCCTATGGATCAACTAACATCATATATTGCTCAACCCACGCTCACGGAATGGCTTATTTACGGTGGCTTACTCTTCTTCTTCCTTGTACAGCTCCTGTTTTACCTTGTCATCTACCGACGGCCCTACCGGTATGAAAAACATAGGGCCGAGATACTGGTCGCCGATGACCAACTCCCAGGGATTTCGGTAATTATCACCTCGAAAAATGAAGCGGAAGAGTTGAAGAAAAACCTCCCCTACATTCTGGAACAAGACTACCCCAACTACGAAGTGATCGTGGTGAACAATGGTTCAACCGATGAAACCGACACGGTACTCAAAGCAGCCCAACAGGTATACCCTCACCTCTACCACACCTACGTGCCACCGGGTGCTGACACGGTGAACGAGAAAAAGCTGGCACTCACATTGGGTGTCAAAGCAGCGAACCACGACATACTGCTCTTTACCGAAGCCTACTGCAAACCCTGTTCAACGCGCTGGATACACGAATATGGGAAAGAGTTCACCAAAGGGAGAGAACTGGTACTCGGGTACAGCCGCCTTTCACTTTCGCCCGATGTTCCAATGCGGCGCTTTATCCGGTTCGATAACCTGATACACCACCTCGGGTTCCTCTCCATGGCCATCGACGGAAAAGCTTACACCGCTATAGGACGGAACATGGCTTATAAGAAAGCGCTCTTCTTTGAACAGAAAGGCTTTTCACCCATCCTGCACATTGATGGGGGAGAGTTTGATTTGTTTATTAACCGGGTAGCCCAGGGCAAGAATACGGGTGTCGTACTATCGAGGGCGAGCATGACAGAAACCAACGTGGTGGATCGTTTTTCCACGTGGAGATCCCTAAAATCGGTCTACGTATATACCAAACAGTTCTACCGCGGCTCCACGGCACGGCTCTTCGGGTGGGAGACTCTCTCCATGTACGCCTTCTACCTCCTGTTCCTCGCGGTAGGTATTGTAAGTCTTGTCACCGGCAATCTGATCGCCCTTATTACATGCTGCCTGCTGTTTCTTTGCCTGTCAGCGATACAACTTATCGTGATCAACAAGAACAGCCAACTGTTAGATGGGAAGAGATATCACTTAAACCTCCTGCTTTTCGACCTTTCTCGACCAATCAGCAATGGACTGTTAAGGATCTACGCGAATCGGCGGAACAAACGATAGGGATAGAGATAACGAGCCATGCCATTTTGTCACCCTCCGTATGGGTTGCTATTTCGATTAGCTTTTCAATCGGTTCAAAGAGTGGACTAAAAAGGGGAATAGTCGCGTTTTTTCGTTAAAAGTGTTAAAAACGAATCGTTTCAGGGCAAAGTTGTACGTTATTTGTTCTTAAAGCAGATGGAGATGAACACGGTGTGATTAAACTAACACGCGGAATAATCGTCTAAATGTTTCGCCACACCTGACCACACAATAGTAGTAAACATTTTAATCGTATGAAACGAGCATGATTAAAAGCGAGTTTCATACACCGAAACATAAAAATAAAATAATCGTATGAATACAAACAAAACAAAGAACGTGCTGCTTGTCATTTTAGTAGCCGTCATCAGCTCGGTAGTCACGCTACTCGGGTTTAGCGCCGTAAATAAAAACAGTCTTATTGCCGGCAAAAGCTCAAGCGGGAGCTCCTCTGAAGTGGTATCAAAAGAGATTACCGCCTACTCCAACCAGTTTGACCAGGACAGGAACGTGGTGTTAACGAACCTCACCACCTCCGAAGGATACCCCGATTTCACGGAAGCCGCCGCACGCTCTGTTGACGGGGTCGTGCACGTGAAAACGAAATCAATCTCGCAACAGCAATACTTCAACCCGTTCGACTTCTTCTTCGGGTTTGGTGACCGCACACCATCGCAACCACGCGAGCAGGTGGGCTTCGGTTCCGGTGTCATCATCTCCAGGGATGGCTACATCATCACCAACAACCACGTGGTAGAACGTGCCACCGAGGTATCGGTCACCCTGAACGATAACCGGGAATTTATAGCAAAGGTGGTGGGCACGGATTCCCAAAGTGACATCGCCCTGCTCAAAATCGATGGAGAGGAGTTCCCCTACCTCACTTTCGGCAACTCCGATCTTCTACAGGTGGGCGAGTGGGTGTTGGCAGTGGGCAACCCGTTCAACCTCACCTCTACCGTTACGGCGGGCATCGTGAGCGCGAAGAACCGGGGCAACGTCATGGGAGGTGGACTCGGGATCCAGTCGTTCATACAGATCGACGCGGCCGTCAACCCTGGCAATAGCGGGGGGGCGCTCGTGAATACCCGCGGTGAGCTGGTCGGTATCAACACCGCCATCTACTCGCAGACGGGTAACTTTGCCGGCTACGCCTTCGCGATACCCATCTCCATCGCTGGCAAAATAGCCGCTGACCTGAAGGAGTACGGCAGCGTCCAACGGGCATACCTGGGTATCTCGGTACTCAATATCGAAGAGGTACGCCGTACCAACCCGGATAAAGCCAGGGAACTTTCCCAGTTGAACGGGGTACAGGTAGACGGTTTTTCGGACCGCAGCTCTTCCAAGGCAGCTGGCATCGAGATAGGCGACCTGATTACCAAGATTAACGATATACCCATCCGGACCTTTGCCGAGTTACAGAATCAGTTGAACCGCTATCGCCCGGGCGACAAAGTTGCCGTGACAGTTCTTCGGGATGGCAAGGAACGTACCTTCACCGTGGAACTTAAAAACGAGGAAGGGAGCACCGAGATCACCCGAAGCAGCGACGGGATAAGGGGATTGGGCGCCACGTTCAACACCCTGTCGGAAGATCGCAAGAGGGAGATGGGCATTTCCAGCGGTGTAGAGGTAGCCAGCGTGGAGAGTAACAGTCTCTTCCGCAAGGAGGGAATTAACAAGGGCTTTATCATCATGCGGGTGAACAACACCCCCGTGAATAGCGAAGAGGATATCGCCAAGATTGTCGCGGCCACGCGCAATCAGCCTGACGATAAAGTGCTGTTGATCGCGGGCTTTTACCCGAGGGGCAGAACCCAGTACATCGCGATCGATCTATCGCAATTATAGATAAAATATAGTTAATGTCTGTTAATTCACTGTTTTTAGGTAACAAAACAGGCATATGAACTGTTTCTAAGTAACAACCATCAAAAAGATTTATCAGAAGAATATAGGAAATCATAGATGAGACAATTAAAAATTACGAAATCGATCACTAACCGTGAGAGTGCTTCGTTGGACAAGTATCTTCAGGAAATAGGGCGTGAAGACCTGATTACCGTGGAAGAGGAGGTGGAGTTGGCGCAAGCCATTAAGAAAGGCGATCGCCAAGCACTTGAGAAGCTCACGAAAGCCAACTTGCGGTTCGTGGTATCGGTAGCCAAGCAGTACCAAAATCAAGGCTTAAGTTTACCAGACCTGATTAACGAGGGCAACCTGGGGTTGATAAAGGCGGCGGAGAAGTTCGACGAGACCCGCGGGTTCAAATTCATCAGCTACGCGGTATGGTGGATACGTCAATCCATCCTGCAAGCATTGGCAGAACAGTCCCGGATCGTGAGGCTCCCCCTCAACCAGGTAGGCTCCATCAACAAGATAAGCAAAGCGTTCCAGAAATTCGAGCAAGAGAACGAGCGTAAGCCCTCTGCCGAGGAGTTGGCCCTGGAACTGGATATCCCCGTTGAAAAGGTGATCGATTCGCTCAAGGTATCGGGACGACACATCTCCATGGATGCACCCTTTGTGGAAGGGGAAGACAACAGTCTGCTCGATGTGCTGGTGAACGATGATGCCCCGGTGGCCGATCAAGCGCTCATCGATGAATCGCTCCAGAAAGAGATCGAGAGAGCACTCTCAACCCTTACCGAAAGGGAGAGCGAAATTATAAAGATGTTCTACGGCCTGGGTATGCAGGAGATGACTTTAGAGGAGATTGGCGACAAGTTCCAATTGACCCGGGAGCGTGTGCGTCAAATCAAAGAAAAGGCCATTCGCAGGCTGCGGCAAGACTCCCGGAGCAAGCTATTGAAAAGCTACCTGGGTTGACATTTTCCACGATTCTGTCCCATGCATTGGTGTAAAACAGGCACAAAAAGCGTTTTTTTACCACTTTTTGGTGATTTTTTACTTAAAAGGGAAATTATATGACATTTAAGTTTTATATTTGTAGTCAAATGCGTGCTAACTGTTAGGGGCAAGTTATGCCACATGTAATGAAAAAACGAGTTATTGCAATAAAAATGTTTAATTAGCGATTAAGTTTATGAAAAAGTTTAGTTTACTTTTATTTTCTGCTCTTGTCGCGTTTAGTATAAGCGCGCAAGATGTACAAAACGTTTCTCAAGGAACTGTGTACTTGAAAAACAAAGGTAGTGACAACTGGTACATTGGCCTAGGGGGTGGAACCGACATCTACACCACCAAAGGCGAAAACGATGCAGGCGCTAGCTTTGGAGATCGTCTCGGTTGGATGGGACAACTAGAGATTGGACGCTGGAACTCACCCAACTGGGGAGCACGCGTCGTGATTGACGGCGGCCATATCAAGCATGTGGCATCAACTATACCTGCCGAGCAAAACTGGGTAGGCGGCCATATGGATCTAATGTATAACATTGTAAATGCGTGGGGGTCGTATAACCCGGACAGGGTGTACAGCTTGATTCCTTACCTGGGTATCGGGTACATGTACGGGTTGAATGAGGATTGGAAAAAGCCCAATCCCGATGGCGACCTGTTTAAAAATCAAAACCAAACGTTGACCTACAACGTGGGGTTAATCAATAACTTCCAAGTTTCAAAAAGCGTGGCCCTTTTCCTCGAGATAGGGTGGAGGCTATTTCAAGAAACGTTTGATGGAAGTGGTCTAGGTGGAGATTACGAGTACGACAGTATGCTAACCGGTACCGCTGGGATCAAGTTCGGCTTGGGTGGTAAGCAAGACTTTACCCCTGCCGAGTTGATGGACTACAACCTGATCAACGACCTCAACAGCCAGATCAACCGCTTGCGTGCTGAAAACGAACAGTTGAGGTTAAGGCCCGAATCATGTCCGGAATGCCCAGAAGTACGGCCCGCTGTAGTGGAAGAGGTATACATTCCCAACGTGGTCTTCTTCCGTATCAACTCATCAGTAATTGATAGGGGACAGCAAGTGAGTGTCTACAACACGGCTGAATACATGAAGGCCAACCCGAACGCCAAGGTGAACATCGTTGCGTACGCCGACAAGCAAACCGGTACCCCGGAATACAACTTCGCACTCTCCGAAAGACGTGCCAGGGCAGTTGCCGATGCGCTAATCAACGACTATGGTATCAGTAGCGGCCGCATCTCCCTTGAATGGAAGGGTGATACCGAGCAACCGTATGCTGAAAATGCATGGAACCGCGTGGCTATCTTCTTCGTTGACTAATCACGCGTTGAAGAGGTTATTAGGAACCAATAGAATCCAATAAAAAATCCCGGCATTCACTGCCGGGATTTTTTTGTTCACGTTACCCCCTTAGGCGAGCATCACTCTTTAATGTAAACGCGTTTAACACGGGGGGAGACCGACGTAAGGACTTCATAGGGGATGGTCCCGATGCGTTCTGCCTGTTCGGTCACCGGTAGCCCTTCGCCAAAGATCACAACCGTATCACCCTCCTGGGCCTCGATACCCGTTACGTCGACCATGCAGAGATCCATGCAGACGCTACCTACAATGGGAGCTAACCTGCCATTAATCAATACCTTCCCTACCCTATTGCCGAAACGCCTGTTCAACCCGTCGGCGTAACCAATACGAATGGTAGCGATACGGGCATCGCTCGTGAGCTTCTCTTTCCTACCGTACCCTACCGTCTCGTTAAGGGCTACCTCTTTAACCTGCAAAATAGTGGTTTTCAAGGAACAAACAGTTCTTAATCCCTCCAACCCGCTTGCGCTCACCCCGTAGAGGCCAATTCCCAATCGCACCATATCATGCTGGCTATCGGGAAACCGCTCGATGCCCGCGGAATTAAGAACGTGCCGTTCGAGTGAAGTACCCAGTCCCTTCTCCAGCCGGTTAGCTGCCTCGTTGAACACCTCCATCTGCTGGTTGGTAAACTCATCGAACGCCCAACTTTCGCTGGCTGCCAGGTGAGAAAAAACGGAGCGAACCTGTAATCCTTTCCGTGAACGAATGATCTGCGCCAAGTCGGGGATCTCTTCCGGGAGGAACCCCAGTCGATGCATCCCCGTATCGACCTTAACGTGTACCGGAAAGGCAGTTATTGCACGCCGCTCCGCCTCCTTTGCAAACGCGTTGAGCACCCGGAAGTTATAAACCTCAGGTTCCAGGTTATACTCGAACAGCTCCTCAAAGCCTCCTGCCTCTGGATTCAAAACGATGATGGGGAGGGAGATCCCCGCTCTTCTCAACTGCACCCCCTCCTCGGCTATGGCTACCGCCAGTGCATCACAACGATGATGCTGCAGCGTCTTGGCTACCTCCACGGCTCCAGCGCCATACCCGTTGGCCTTCACCATGCATGTGAGCTTCACCCCCGGCTTCAGGTACGATTTATAAAAGTTGAAATTGTGGACCAGCGCATCTAGGTTCACCTCCAGCAAGGTCTCGTGCACCCGTTCCTCCAGGAGTGCACCTACCCGCTCAAAATGGTACTCCCTCGCCCCTTTAAGCAGGATTAACTCATCCTTGAAGGTTCTCCAGATTCCGGACTCGATAAAACTATTCGTGGATGCATAAAAACTCTTCTCCCTCATCGTGAAGAGATGGCTACACCCACCAATAGCCGGGCCAATACCTATAAGACGCTGCACATCCCGTTGCTCCATCATCCGCGCTACCCTCCCGTAGAGTGTACGCGGTGACAACCCCGTCTGGAGAATATCCGACAAGATTACCGTCTTTTTTAAGGGGCGGTTCATTTTTCGTTGCTGCTGAAAATCGAGGGCGATCTGGATGGAGTTGACATCCGAGTTGTAACTATCGTTGATAAGCAGGCAGCCGTTTTTCCCTTGGCGTAGGTCAAGCCTCATGGCCACCGATTCGAGCGACTGCATCCTGTGAGCCACCTCCTCGCAAGGCACTTTAAAGTAGAGTGCAACCGCCAGGCAGGTAATCGCGTTCTCGATGGAGGCCTCATCGGCAAAGGGTATTTCGATGACGTGATCAACGCCATGGTACGCGTAATTAATCCTCGTGTTTTCACCGCTCTTCTCGATCCTCGATAGGTAGAGATGTGCATCCCGATTTTCCCGGGACCAGAAGAATGCCCGGTCAGTCAATCCCATCTGATTTACGCAGGTCGACACGAGCTCATCGTCCCCGTCGTATATCAACCCGTTGGCGTGCACGAACAGCCCGAGCTTCTCCATGCATTTCTGCCGCGATGAGGAGAAATTCTCCTGATGTGCTTCCCCGATATTGGTCAACACCCCTATCGTGGGGCGGATAATCGGCTCCAACCGTTCCATCTCGCCGGGTAAAGATATACCCGCTTCAAATATACCCAGCTCCGCGGCAGCATCGAGTTGCCAAACCGACAAGGGAACACCTATTTGCGAATTGTAGCTCCTGGGGGAACGGACAATGTTAAACCCTGGCCCCAGCAGCTGGTAGAGCCACTCTTTGACTACAGTCTTCCCGTTACTTCCGGTAATACCGATAACGGGGATGGTGTACTTTGAACGGTGAAAGGCGGTAATCGTCTGGAGGGCGGCAAGGGGGTTCTCCACCTTGAGGAAGTTGGCATCGCCCATCTCTCCCCATTCCGGTAATATCCGGGAGACCACAAAGTTGCGTACCCCCGCCTCATACAGTTCCCGTACGAACTGGTGCGCATCATTGCTTTTTGTAGTCAGGGCAAAGAAAAGCGTTTCCGCGGGATCACTAAGCTTGCGACTATCAGTCAGCAAGCATGTAATGTACGACGGCTTAAAAAAATCAGGCGTTAAACCCAGAATGGAGGCTATTTCTTGTATCGAGTAACTCATCTCGTTATTTTTATCGCAACCTGCTAAGTGTTATATCTACAGATCATTGACTCGTCAGGCGATCAAATCACCGGAACATTCAAACTATCCAACATTTATCCATTACCGTTCAACTTGGCGTGAAGCATACGCGCTTCCTCTTCGCACGAGATAAACGGGTATTTCTGTTCAAACTCCCTCAGCTTTAACGCGGTTTGCTCTAAGAAGGTTTGATGCGATTCACTATCAGAGAAGAGGGGCCGATGGTCGAGCGACCTTCGGATACTCTCCCACTCCCGGTTAATGGTACGGGTTCTCAAGTTGAAGAAGGTGTCTGAGAACCGCTGCCACACGTACTCCACCGCCACGGGCGACGGGTGTATCATATCCTCGTTATAAAAGCGGTAATCGCGCAACTCGTCCAGCACGATCTCGTAGGCCGGGAAGTAGCGAACGACCCCCTCGAATCGCTTTTGTAACTCGTCGATCGCCAGGTGAAGTATCGACTTGCTCACCTGGTTCTCGTGTGCGCCATCCTTCCAGTGCCGAACAGGGCTAACGGTAAAGACCCACTTCATGGTGGGGCGCCGTGCGGTCAGCCCTTCAATCAACGCGCCCCACTCCTCCACGATCTCATCTACCGAGAGGCGTGCACGTTGAAAGTCTCCCTCCGGGAACTTATGGCAATTGGAAACCACCTCACCCGTTTCTTTCCTGCGATACAGGTAAGCCGTCCCGAAGGTAACGAGCATAAGGTCGGCCTTTAGCAACGCTTCGCTTGCCCGCGTGAATCGCGTGGAGATGGCGTCGAGACAGGCCTGCCTATCGGGAGAAGAAAACTCCCCGTGATGCATGAAGCTATGGTATATTCCCTGACGCTGAACCAGGTCGGCTTCTCCCACCCCTTTGCCATACAACAGCCGTTGAATAGCATTTGAAATTGAGAGCGGGTTAAACAAGATACCGAACGGATTGACATCGACCGTGAACTTGTACTGCTGCAATTGGGAGCCGATATAGGAGGAGAAGCAGGAACCGAAAAGCATGATTCCCGTGGAATGATTGATTGGCACATCTGATACCGGTATGTCGACACGTGTCCTAAACTCCATCCTACGCTTTATTTTACCGTACAAAAGTAAGCATATTTACGCAATTAAGCTACACGTGGTTACCGATAAATCCCATAAGTAGTTAGAGGGGTATCAACTGGCGAGAGGGGTAGGTATAAAAAAAGGAAAGGTTGTCTCACGACAACCAATCTTCATTGTTAACCTTAAATCTAATACCATGAAAAACACGTTGCAAAGATAGTGCTTTTCTAGAAAACCGACTCCCTTTTCCAGGTAAAAGAGGTCATGTTTCAGCTATTTTAACCAGACAGGTAGGTATTGCACAGTTTTAAACATGGAAAGCTGACTCTATGAAAGCCGTTTCAAGCGTATGGTTACGAAAGCGTTCCCGTGAAAACCTTTACTGAACGCACTTCGCCCATTTCTCCGGATCCATGTTCGACAGGTAGGTATATATGCGCAGGCAGGCCCATGCATCGATTGCAGCGTAGGACTGTTGTGCCGGTGAAAGCGTGGGTGCCTCCCAGTTAGAGATACGTTGACTTTTCGATATCTTCTTGTTAAAAAGGAGGGCGTATATCTTCTGCAGGCTGTTGACCTCAATCCCGAACATATCCACGTACGATTGCAGGTCGATGAAGTTTTCCGGTCGTTCACCCGATCGTTGCCGGATGGCCGCGAAATCATCGCGCAGCGAAAGTCCGATCTTCCGGATATCCGGATTACCCATAAGTTCTTCCAGCTCGTTGGGGTAACCAATCCGGTTCAGTCTGAAGAGGAAGCAGTCGTTCTTGGTGGCCAGTTGCAACAGGGCCACTTTGTTGACTTGTCCCCGCTTAAAGGCAGGTTTGGTTTCGGTGTCGAACCCGAGCAGAGACTCTTTAGCAAGGAGCGCCACGGCACCCGGCACCTGCTTTACCTGATCAATCACGTGAATCTTCCCTTCGAACGTCTCTACCGGGAGTGCTGCTATCTCTTCCTTCGTTATCGTTAATCCCACGGCTCCTTCTCGTTAAATAAAGCCTCATTGGCAAGTGTCCACTCCCTGCTTTTCAGCGCGTGCAGGGGGCGCAACACGTTCACCAGCTTTTGCCCCCAGTAGGTGAAAAAATGCACCTTACAAACATACAGCGCATCGTTCATCTGGGCGGTCAGCTCGAACTGGTACACCGAGACCAGGTTCCTCACGTCTTGATATATATCGGCAATAGCTTCCGACACGAACGAGGTCACCGGCGTGTCGCTATACCTCATCTCCTCCACGAACACGTCGAGGTAGACGTTCTCATCACCCATCACGTTCTCTACCGTGTGCGCCACGCGGTGGTAATCCTCCTCTTTCACGAAGGCAGGCAACTCCTCATTGAAGGTGGGCACCGTTTCAGGCAGCAACCAGGCCTTAAGGTATAAAAGCGGTAGCAACTTCACCATCTTGTCGACCCACTCCTCACGCTTAGGTGCTACATCCTTTTCCAGGAGGGAGCAGAACTCCACGGCCACCGCCATGAATTCGATCACCTGCTTATCGTATATAATCGCGTGGTTATCCTTTCTATCCATTTCAATCTCTTTTCATTCACTTAGCTTTCGGTCTTACATCTGTTTTTACCTTCAACTTTGCTTCGCGGATATTTTACTAAAGCTAGTTTTACGATCCTAAGAAAGTCAACGACCACCTTGCTGAAGCTTCATTCGACAAAAGTACATGAAAAAACAGCCTTTCACAAGCATGTTATGTGAAAATCGGGAACAGTTACCATCAACGCGACACATTAGCAAAATCTTTCCTTGAACATTTTTTTGCAAAACATTCAATATATATTGAAATATTATTTATCTTTAACGCACAATTCACAATCAATCAAGCAAGCATGAACATCAATTGTACCCAATCTCCTTTTTGTACTACCATCAAGTTTTACAAAACTTGTGAATTTTACAGGTATAGGTATAAGACTTTTGTATTGAACTTTTTTACATCGAAAACCAAAACGACAGCATACTTAAACTTCCAACTCCCGACTTAAACCTGAATAGCCGCGAGTTATTTCCGAAAATGGAGCATTAGCAACTATTTAAAAAGCATAAGATAAATTTGATTTGGGACTGATTACTAAAGAAGAGTGTGGAAAAAAGTAAAAGAAGAAATGAAACAACACATTAATAAGTAGCAATTCTAAATTCTAATTATTAGTTTTAAATTATTAATTTTTAAATTAAACAACAATGAAAAAAAATCTATTTTTAACGGTGGCTGTAGTAGCCCTATTTTCGTTTTTAACAACGAATGTTCATGCGCAAGAGAATAAATTCTCTGCGGGAGGAGGTCTCACATATGCAACAGAAATAGATGAAGCGGGACTTTTCGCTAAAGGTATTTATCATTTTACCCCGAAATGGGAAGCCTCTTTATCCGGAACATATTATTTCGTAGATGGCGCAACTTTCCTAGGATTTGATCCAGATGTACATTATGTATTTTATAACAATGAAAAGAATCTCGCTTGTTATGGACTGGCCGGATTAAACATTTTAACAGTAAAAGCTGGTGGTTTTTCAGCAAATGAAATTGGAATAAATCTAGGTCTGGGTCTTCGATACAAATTCACAAATAATCTGTCTTTAAATCCGTCTTTGAAATATGTTATCGCCACAGAAGATGGAAGTGATGGGTACTTTGGATTAAATATTGGATTGATGTATAGTTTTTAAAGTGACTGCTTGCTTTTTAGGAAACTGTAACAACAATAGTTCTTATAATCAAATAACTTAAGGGATAAAAACGGCAACACATGTTTTTACACGGTGTTGCCGTTTTTTTACAATTACGCCAACGAGCCTTTTAGTTAAAGTATGAAAAAATGAGGTTTACGAGACACAACGTGCCGAAGCCTAACTTAAATCCACACGCACATTCGTCATAAGCTGTTGCATTTGATACTTGAATCTACGGGTTTTTTCGATTTTATCTTGTGAAATTCAAGAAATTAAGTTAACTTGCAGTGAAATGAAACGTCCGCCAGCATCCATACATATCTTCCCGATCGTGTTGATTACCCTAGGTATCATCGCGTGCATTGCAAGTGCCCTACTCGTGGGATCGGGAGGAGACTTCGTAGGGTTGCTCCTGCTTATTTCGATCACCGCCCTGCTCGCCGGAGGCCTGCTGGGCTTTCTATTTGGCATCCCCAAGGTGAACCGACAATACACTCCCGGGGACGACGCGAAAAGCAGGAAGTACTTCCCCAACACCAACCTGGAGGAGGTATCTGACTGGCTCACCAAGATCATCATCGGGGTTGGGCTCACCCAGCTTATCCGCATACCGGAATACTTGCGGAACCTGGCTACCGGCATCCTCAACCACGTGGAGTGCCATCAGGTGAACTGCAACGCCGCCCACCCCATCCTTGTAGCGGTCATCCTCTACTTCTTCATCGCGGGCTTTATCGTCGGCTACTTTTACACCCGCCTTTACCTGGCTAACTTGTGGGAGCTTATGGAGGAAAGCCGGGTGAAAGATGCCGAAATCGCCATCTGGAGGGCTGGAGCGAAAAGCGCCCCAACACGATCGATGGATGAACCTTCGCTAACGGCGGAGGAGCGACAGCTGCTCCAGCGAATATCGGACGAGAAAGAGGAGTTCCCTCCGGTCGACGCGCTAACACCGAGCGAACGTGCGGCTATCAACACACTAACCGCGAAGGGAATCATTGAATACAACGGCGACAGGCCACAAACTAAACGGGTGACACCACGCACTGTAGCCCCATAATAACCGCACTACCATGATACCCCCCAAAATAGGAAACTCCCCGTTCGAGAATAAGGGCAACATCCGCCCCATGGGAATGTACCCGGGTCACGGGTACCCGGGCGAGGAGCAGCCACGCTACACGGGGCGCCACTTCCTGATTCACAAGGAGACGAAAGGGGGTAAATCCGGGATCAAGCGGGTGCTGGAAACGAAATGGGGGTTCACCGTGGCCGAAACGCTCGATTTCAAAACCCAAGGGGTGAACGAACAAAACATTGAAGGAGCCGATGCACTGATATACAATGAGCTGGGAGTCACCTTGCTGGGAACGGAAGAAGACCCAATCCCATTGCTCAAGTCGTTAGACGACGAGTACTTCATCGCCCCGGAAAAGGTGGTCTACCTGCTGGAGGAGCAGCCACCCACCACGTGGGGTATACGAACCACGGGGGCTGACCGCTCCCGTTATACCGGTTCGGGAGTCCGACTAGCCGTGCTGGATACCGGGTTCGACGCGGCACACCCCGACTTCCAAGAGAAGGAGGTAACCGCCTGCTCTTTCGTCCCCGAAGAGACCGGCCAAGACCAACACGGGCATGGCACTCACTGTATCGGGGTGGCCGGTGGGGCAACCGACGAGAAGGGGCAACGATACGGCGTGGCACCGGGCGCGAGCCTATTTGCTGGAAAGGTATTGAGTGACGGTGGCAGAGGCGCACAATCTTGGGTGTTGAACGGCATCACCTGGGCAGCAAAGAACGGGTGTCAAGTGATCTCGATGTCATTGGGTTCCCCAGTGCAGCCGGGAGAGGTATACGACATCGCCTACGAGCGGGCGGCACGCTTCGCGCTCTCCAAGGGAGCGCTGCTCGTGGCCGCGGCGGGAAACGATAGCGACCGCTCCCTACAGCGCTTTTGCCCGGTGAGCAGCCCCGCGGATTGCCCCTCGATCCTGGCCGTGGGAGCAGTTGATGAAGAGCTGAACGTGGCCAACTTTTCCAACCGCGCGGTGAACCCATCGGGGTTGGTCGACTTTGTAGCACCGGGCGTGGGCATCCACTCCGCCTGGGTCATGCCAACGAGGTACCGCACCCTCTCGGGAACCAGCATGGCAACCCCTCACGTGGCCGGCATCATCGCACTCTTGTGGGAGAAGTACCCTGCTGCCACACCCGCGGAGATCGAGAAGATATTAAGGGAAACGGCCAAAAGGCTCCCGATAGCCACCGAAGACGGTGGCGTGGGACTTTGCATCGCCCCATGAAGTTAAGCCCTGTCGATCTTGATGGAGTGAAGACTAACGGAACGATGCTTAGCACCACCCCGTGAAACGACAATCGTAAAACCTACGAAACATGAAGCGAATTATTATTACCGTATCCGAATATTACCTCCACGAGCTAAACGTGGTGGCCGACGAGCTACGCGAAGAGGGGGTAACCATCACCCAACTGCACGAGTACGGGGTAATCGTCGGACTGGCAGCGGAAGAGACCATCGAGCGGATTCGCCACCACAAGGAGGTGGCAGCCCTCACCGAAGAAAAAGAGGTGAAAATCGCCCCACCCGACGCCCAGATTCAATCCCTGAATGACCACGATCCATCACCTACAAGATAGAACCCTCCCAATACACGTCTCTATATATTGCTCTTATCATTTTAACTTACAAACATATTTTTGTAGCTTTGCGCGTTTTTCTTGTCTCACGAGAAATATATGGTTGTGGAATAATTCCACAAGAACACGAAAGGTTTCAATGCATTACAGAGTATTACTTGACAATAAGTTATCTTAGTGCTTACAATTGAACAAAACGTTTCTTCGGCGTTACACTATATTTTTATAAACCCTATTAAAGACAAAATGAACAAAGACATTCGCTACACACTTTTTATTGGTGTTACGCTGCTAATGTGCGTGTTTACAGCCAATGCGCAAAAAGTTGCCGTGAAGAGCAATATCCCCTACTGGGCAACGGGTATTTCTCCCAATGCCGCCCTCGAGTTCACGTTGGGCAAGAAAGCCACCCTCGAGTTGGGTGGCGGCTTCAACTTGTGGACGTTCGAGAACAACAAAAAGGTGAAACATTGGCTGGCTCAGCCCGAGTTGCGCTATTGGTTTTGCGAGTCGTTCAACGGCCACTTCATCGGCATTCACGCGCATGGTGTACAGTACAACGTGGGCGGCTGGGATATTCCACTTGGAAGGCTCAAAACGTTCAAAGAGCACCGCTACGAGGGTTACCTCTACGGTGCCGGATTGAGCTACGGCTACCAGTGGGTACTCTCTCCCCGTTGGAACTTCGAGTTAAGTTTGGGAGGCGGTTTTGCCCGCATACATTATGACAAGTACCCCTGCGTTACTTGCGGTGCCAAGGTCGACGAGGGCGACCAGAACTACTTGGGCGTTACGAAAGCCGCCATCTCCCTTATTTACATGATTAGATAGAAGTTGGAAGTCGGAAGACGGAAGATGGAAGACGGAAGATGGAAGATGGAAGACGGAAGTTGGAAGATGGAAGTCGGAAGACGAAAGTCGAAAGACAGAAGTTAAAAGTTAGAAATCAGAATAATTTAGCATGAAAAAGATACAGTATATAGTTGCCTTGTCGCTCATCACCTTTATGGCGAGCGCACAAACTTCATATATCCAGAATGTGGCATTCAACAACCTCACCCACCAAAAGTCCGGTAACGAGGTATTGGTAGATGCTCAAATCATTACCGAGGGATTTGACATTCGTAAGAACGACATGCTCATCCTTGCTCCCGTGTTGTACTCCAACACGAGTGACGACCATATTGAACTTGCCCCGGTGGTGGTATTGGGGAAAACCCGCGGTAAGGTAATCGAGCGCGGCAAGAGGTTAAACAACCCCACCCCGCTTCCCTCTAATGCGGCGACAGTAGTCGTGTACGATAAAAAGTCGCCCCAAACAATTCGCTACAACCAAAGGGTTCCGTTTCTCTCGTGGATGAGCAACGCCCGCTTGAGCGTGAAGGGCGTGGTGAATGGTTGTGCCGATTGCTCCCAAGGAGTGGGAGACCTGTTGCTTTCGGAGCGCGTGATCAAGGAGCCCTACCAACCGGTTTACAAGCTCACCTACATCGTTCCCGATGCAGAACCGGTAAAGGCCCGTTCAGACCGGCACTCGGCCTCGTTCAACTACCGGGTGGGCAGGCATGAGCTGCTGCGTGATTTCCAAAACAACGCCGCGGAGCTTAACCGCGTGGATCGGGTAATCAACGAGGTGAAGGGCAACAAGGACCTGGAGATTACCGAGTTCACCGTGACCGGTCACGCCTCCCCCGAGGGGAATTTCGAGTCCAACCGCGCCCTCTCCGACCGTCGTGCCAACTCGTTTGCCGACTACCTGAGCAGCACCCACGGTGTTGCTCGCGACCGCTTCCGGGTAACCGGCCTGGGTGAGGACTGGAGCGGCCTGAAAGAGGCGGTGGAAAAGTCATCGCTGACAGACAAGAACGAGATTATACGTGTAATCAATAGCGTGTCGAACCCTGATGCCCGCGATGCGGAGCTGAAGAAGCTCTCCGGGGGGCAAACTTACCGCACGTTGCTGGACACCTATTACCCGCCACTGCGCAGGACGGACTACACCATCGCCTACACCGTTCGCCCCTTCAGCGTGGAGGAGACAAAGGGGGTCATCAAGACCAACCCCAGGCTATTGAGCTTGAACGAGATGTTCCTGGTGGCACAAACCTACGAACCTGCCAGTAGCGAGTTCAAGGAGGTATTCGATATCGCCACCCGCTTATATCCCGACGAGCCGATCGCCATATTGAACAGCGCGGCAGCCGACATCGAGGGGGGCAACAACCGGGCGGCCATCGACCGTTTGAACAGGATAGAGAGCGACCCCCGCGCGTGGAACAACCTGGGGGTAGCCTACGTTCGTCTGGGCGATACGGCCAAAGCGATGGAGTACTTCCAGAGGGCAGCCGAGCAAGGCGACATGGATGCAAAGCACAACCTGGAAGAGTTAGAGAAAACAATGGAGAATTAAAAATAGCACAATAAAAAATTGCAACTCGAAACGCGACAAATAATATAAATAAACAATAACAAATTCATTAATAATCATTTAAACTAACAAAAATGAAAAAAGTAACTAGTTTTTTAATGGTCGCCGCCATAGCCCTCGGCTTCGCGGCATGTAACAACGAGGATGGTCCCGAAGTATCGAAAGGTGATACATATGCAAGTGTTACAATTTCAACAGCAGGATCATCAACTAGAGCAATTAATGATGATCAAACAGATAACGCCGGTACTGCTGCTGAGAGTGGAGTAACTACTGTAGATATGAAGTCAAATCTTTCAGCTCTAACCTGGAGTAATACGGAATTATCTTCAGCCGGTACTCCTGTTGTATGGTCAACAACACTTGCAAAACAGGCAACTCCCGGACCACAGCAAATGGCTTTATTGCTAAATAGGGGTAGTGTTTCGGTAACAAATGATCCGGATGCAACGTACGGAACTGCTGCAACAGCAATTGCTGATATTGCTGAGCTTACAGGAACCCACTTTTTAATGACATCTGATATGAAGAGTTATAATATCCTTCCTAATATATCAAAAGATGTCTCAGAAGCAGGTTCAACTCCTAATGAAAATGTCTTTGCTTTCGATGTGGAGCGTGTGGTTGCCAAAGGCATTGTTGCTAAAGATGCAAGTTACACAACAGCTGTTGGTGATAATACGGGAACAATAGGCACAGGAGTAACTTTTGCAGCTGTTAATGGTGCTACAAAAACATATGTACTCCGTGACCACGCAGGAAGTCGTACTATGGCGGTGGAAGACCCTAATCAGTATGCTAATTTCACCTCTGTTATTGATGCTTCTACATTTGCCGCAACTGCCGAGGCTGCAGTAACTCAAAACTTACTTAGATTAGGTAATTTAGCTCCTCACCCTACTAATACTAATGATGACCTTGTAGGTTATAAAGCGATAGCAATCAATGATGTAATTTCTGACATTAATAGTGCAAGTGGCATATATTTCTTAGAAAATAGTGGTGAATTAACGTCTGAAAATAAAGCAAATGGTTTTTATCGTTTTGCTTATGCGAAAGTTTATGTGACGTTTACACCTGCAAAGGTATATAGCAATCCTACTAATACAACCGTGGAATTTGTAGCGGATGCAACAACTGGCCTTTGGTATAATGAACAAGACTTAACTGCACCTCCTAAATCAACAAATGAAGGTGGATCCCTCACGCAGGGTTATGTTAAATTTACAAACGCTTTGACAGAGAACACGTCTTGGACTTCAGGTCAAACATTTTACAAGGGCGAAACAGACGGCTTTTTCTATTCATCGAAAACAGCAGCTGCGTCAAGCCCTTATGCGCCAGGACAAAGAGCTTATACTTATACTGATGGTAAAGCAGGTTATCGCGCATTATGGAATCGTCAAAGTCCCGACAGTGATGATAAGCTAGTAAATAATGCTGACACTCGTCGCAATAATATATATGTGTTAAAGATTAAGTCATTCGCGAAAATTGGTATGCCTTATGATTCATCAGACCCGAATGATCCAAACTTACCTAAACCTGATGATATTACAGAACCTATTACGAATCCGGACGACCCCAATATTGAAAAACAAGATACGTATATGCGTGTTACTGCAAAAATACTTCCTTGGAACGTAGTTGGTCGTCAAGTTGTTCTTGAATAAAATATATTAAAGTTAAACTGCTTTCTACAAACGGAAAGCGAATAAAAATAGGGCGGCAGCGCTTTGCTGGGCTGCCGCTCACGAAAAGAAGCTAAAAACAGCTTATCGCTGAAAAGATGAATGTGTTTAAAAAGCTACATACGTTATTCATTACCGTGCTGCTACTGGTAGCGGGTCAAGGGTGCGACAAGATGATTTACGACGACCTGAGCGAGTGTCCGCAAGGGGTGGATTTTCACTTCTACAGCCAGACGCCGTGCGAAACAACCCGAAACTACCCGACGCAGCTCAAGCAGATACGCCTGTTCGCGTTCGATGAAAACGAGGTGTTGGTGGGAGAATACCCATTCAACGACCTGACCCTATCTGCCGAGAACCTGCAACGCACGTTCTTCTACCGATTAGGCACGTTCACGTTTGTAGCTTGGGGAAGCAACGATTTCTCAGCTTACGAGATTTCCAGTTTCAAGGTGGGGGAAACCACCAAAAAACAGATGGAACTCACGCTGGCGCAACAAGCCGAAAAGCCACACGCCACGGTGCTCTACCACGGTGTTTCAGCCCCGCTTGCCATTACCGATCGCTCGCACTTGGGCACCATATTTGATCGCATGGATATCAACATGACGGAGTTCACCAACCGGGTTTACTTTACCGTGCACGGATTGCCCTCCGATGGCTCATTCTCCCTCTCGGTAGTGGAAAACAACGGCGCATTCCTGTTTAATGGCGATTTTGCCAGAAGCACAGGGTGGCTGTATCAACTGCCACTCGAAAACGAGGGCAAGCTGTTTAAAGCGGATATGCTGACGCTCTTGAAGCTGGGTGAAAACCGGAGCACTACCCTTGCGATTACCGACAATAAAACCAAGAAGGTTATATACGAGGCAGATTTGGTGAACGATTTGATTTTGAATCGCGAGCAAGCTACTCCGCCACCGTACAACCTGGAGTGCGAACGCGATTTCCATATCGACATCTTTTTAGAGTACGATGAAAGCACCTGGATGATAGTCAGGGCCATCATCAACAATTGGAACGTCGTTTACCGGGATATTATACTGGGGAATTAATGCTTATAAAAGGCCGATAATAGGTTATTGATACAGATGAGTAAAATACATGCATATGGTGTTGTTATCTTAGCGCTGCTTCTGGTGTGGCTTACCGCCTGCATCAGAGACACCGTCCTGGAGGATGACCTGTTGCCTGCTCACGTGAGGGTACAAACAACCGTGAAAATCGGCTTTCAGCAGCCTGGCACGCGTGCCTCGGGAGTCTGGGAGGAAGGAGAATACCACTCCGAAACCACCGACAAAGGCGACCCATTCGACAGCAAAATAGCCTCAATGCGCGTATTGGCGTTTAGTGAAGGAGTGTTGAAGGCAAATGAATTATATGAAAACGGGGTGAATTATGTTGATGGTAATACCTACTATACTCAGTTTGGTAAAAAGATAGAGGGAACGGACACTACCTACTATATGGATATGGAACTTATGCCCGGGCTGTATCGATTTTACTTGATAGCCAATGAAAATGATCTTTGGACGCCGGGGTTAAATGCATTACAACTTGAAACCGCTAGGATAGATGACATGTTTGCCATTCAATCCATGCAAAAAACCAGCAACAATATTCTTTCAGCTTATTGGTACAGATATTTGACCGACCACTTTAATGCATTGGGTTTGCCAATTCCTAATAAAGAACCAAAAGGCATCCCTATGGTGGGTGTTGCCGATTTAAACATAATAGCCAACCCGAATGCTGCCGAAGGAAGTCCAACGTTGATAAACCCATCTATTAACTTAAAACGTACTTTGGCAAAACTGGAGGTGTATCTTAGAAATACAGACAATGCAAACGGGCTTTATCCTGACGCCAATCTTTATCGATTCGATAAAGTAGTGTTAAGTGATAATAACAGAGAATACAATGTGTTTTACGGATATGATTTGAACGCGGAAATGCCTCTCGGCTCAAGCGGTTTATCCGTGCCCATTCCCGTACATACGGATCATGGAGAAGGTGCCACGCCACGGTATTCGTTTCATGAAAAGGGGATGGCATACAATCAAAAAGCTTTTTTCTCCTATTTAGCCGAGTATGATGGATATTTCTCTAGCTTTCCGTTAAATTTCTCCGTGTATGTAGAGAAGATGGGGCAGCTAATCGAGTATAAAATACCTGTTTTTCAAAGATTGGATGCCACAGATCCAAATTCCAATAAAATATATTCTATTAAACGAAATTATCTCTATAGGGTAAAATGCACCTTGCAGGGTTCGGGAATTATTCAAGTAAATTACGCCGTGGGCGATTGGGAACTGAAGGATTATGAAACCGTGCTGGGCTACGGGTTTCAATTGGTGCGCGATGGCAATACGCTAACCATTACCAACACCATGCAGGCATGTGGCGATCATTCGATTAAGTTGGAACCGATTGGAACAACAACGTTAACTTCGGGTACCGAAACATTTACTGATTCTTCTCCAGCTATTTTCAATCAAATGGGAAACGGGGACAGCAAGACATTTACACTCAATATTCCCGAAAATTTGACTACTGGCGATCAATATTTAAAAGTTTATTATAACAACCAACTAATGGAAACATTTACAAAAAAATAGAATGATTATCTGTCATTATACCCAACCTGTTATTTCTTATACGGTTTCGGCATTCTGCACCTTTTATTTATTGCTACTCGTGTAGCAATAAGTTTGTAGATGGGGATAATTTGTGCATACATTAAGGTACAATGTATCGAAGATACAGGTGGCATGTTTTCACGAGAATGGTTTAGCAATGGTCGCAGTTTATAAAAAGTAAACGATTTTAGAAAAAACAACCATATATGCTACAAAAATATTTGATTACCATAACGGGCATTGCCCTGCTTTTTCTCTCCTCGTGTGTAAAGGAAGATTTTTCGCACTGCCCCACTGAAATTACTATCATATACCATCTTTCGGATTTTACGCCCAAAGATGGATTCTCGTTGCGGGCTAATCCAACCTCCCCCGCGACAGATGCGGAGAAAGTGATTGAGAATTTATACCTGTTTTTGTTCTCGACATCTCCGGAGAAAACAATTAAACGTTATTTGGAGTCTCCCACAGCTTCGGGAGAGGGTTTTGAGGGTACCACTGGAAACGTCAAACTTTATCTTTCGCCTGCCGAAGCAGGAACACGTGATGTGTACTTGGTTGCGAACTGTGCCGATTTAAAAACAGCGCTCGATGGAGTTACTACCGCAACCCAATTAGAAACTGTTTTGCGCGAAAATGCCAATCCGTTGACGATGACGACACCACTTTTAATGTCGGGAGAGCGATTGGGCTATAACTTCAATGAAAGTGACAGCCATCATATATTGGATAAAATAACGCTTAACCACGCTGTCGCGAAATTGCAAATAAATATATCGCTGAAAAATCCAGCACACCAAAGCGCCACGCAAACCGATTACGGTTATAAATTTTTGAACTTTGGCACAAAAACGTTTGTTTTACCTAAACCAAGTGAGCAAGCCAACACGGCAGAACATACTGATTGGCAACCTTTCGCTGCACCTTACGTGACTGTAGCAACGGTAGATGGCACGGAAAATGGCATGGTGAACTCATTCATACTTACTGCCTATATCAACGAGTATGATGCTACGCAAACTCCTGCATCGGTTCAGTTTCGACTGCCCTATAATCCCGTGATGCCGCCGCCCCACTTTAGCGATGAAATATACACCATTCAACTACCTGCTGCTGTGGAACGGAACACGTTATATTACTACAGTAATGTATATGTTCATTAATTATCAGGTGTAAGTTCTGAGTTCAAGTGGTCTGCTGAATCACACCTAAATCGTAAATGAATAATTGGCATATTGGTAAATGGACCAATTAAAAAAAGTCTTAATTTGAAGAAAATGACAGCAAAGAAACTCCCATTATACAGTTTAAACATTAAAACTGTGTTCACCCTTTTGGTGACACTGTTTTGTTGTTTGAATGCCACCCTTTTATCGGCACAAGGAACACAGTATAAAGCTGTTAGCAACAATTTGATAACAAACTCCAAATTCAACACCGGAATCACTGGCTGGACTGTTGAAGAACCCGGACCCGCAAACAACGAATGGGTTGGTTGGCGATGGGACAACACCTTTACCTACGGCTCAGTCTTATGGATTGACAATGGTCATGAACCTCAACCGATTAATGCCACATCAAACAGCATGAACCTCTGCGTTGACTACCCCAAGCGGGTAAAGTTTTCGTTTACCTCTTCCAATACAGGAGAATACAATATGGTGGTTAAGCTGGGCGGACAAGTGATAGGTACTTTTACCAACAATGAAGGTTGGGCGCAATCTATCTTTACCCCATCTTCGGAAGTAGAAATTGACACTATTTTCCACAACCATTGGCCCCGTCACTATGTAACCGATGGAGAAATAAACAACAATATATGGCACGATTTTACCATTACCATTCCTAACTACACAGGTCCGGCTTCGGGCGAATTAACCTTTGACTACACCCTTAACGGAGCATCTCGCATGGTCTATTTGGACAATGTAGAAGTGTATGAAATTATTCCTACGCCTGTACCTTCTACAGACAACGTTAACCTGCCCGATTGCGAGCCCAACACGAAATATGATTTAACCGGGTTAGAACCTGCTGATGCCAAATACACCTACACTTGGTTCAGGAGTACAGACACATCGATATTCACCAATGAAGTTTATGACCCTACACAAGTGGGAGTAGGTACCTATTATCTGTTTGCCAAATCTAAATGTGGCTTCGTTAACAACAAATACAGCTATCCTTCGGTAGCGGTAACGGTGAATCCCGGAGAAGGTTGTTGTGGAAACAATGTGGTGATGGACGGAACATTCGACCAAACCCAGAAAGTTGGTTCTTATGATATACCAATAGGAGACACTTACATCGGTGGTGGTACCTACTGGAACAGAAACTTTACAAACGCAGACAATGAGTTCCATATTACTCCTACTGTTACTTTTCCTAGTACTTTTTACGGCGGAAGTTGGACCCTGACAAAGGCTCTAAAAATGGCACATGAAACTTTAGCATGGAATAAACTTATCTTTCAAAAAAACTCTAAGATTAGCCGATGGGGTAAAAAAATCATCGAGTTTGATTATGTATTTACTACTAATGCATATCCTAGCCATTTTGCCATCTATTTAGAACCAAAGGATATTCAGGGGAAAAACTATCTCGGAACAACTTCATACGCTCCTTGGTTGGCACATTTCTATAAAGCGGGTTTTAGTGCTACTAAAAAATGGGAAGTCTCGGCAATCAAAAATGGTATAACCGTAAAGGTTAACGGGGAGGTTGCTCAACAAGATGTAAGGAAATATAACGTTGATGAGGTTTACAGGATAACCATTGAGGTACCTGCGAATTTTGATAATTCAGGTGTAGATTTCTTTGGTGGAATCGCTTTCTGGGGTAGCAATACTGTGGATAAGTATATAGACAACGTAAGCGTAAGGGTTCTGAATCCCGATGCACCTATTTTAAAAACTAATTCGGTAGCCGCAAGTTGTCCCGATGGGTTGGGTAATCTTAATCTGTTATCTGACCCAAGCAATAGGGAAAATAATAAGAATCTTACAGGATTGGAATACCGTTGGTTTTATGAAAACTCCTCCACGGGAGCAATGGTGGTTGATCCTACAAAAGTCGCTCCGGGTACATATTACCTCTTTACTTTCAATCCCGATACAGAGTGTTATAGTGATAACGGAACCGCGGTAACCGTTATCCAAGACTGTCCCGTTATCAAGGGAACAGTGTATGATGATTGGGATGGTGCTGCTAATGGTGGTATAAGCAACCAATCTGCCGTGCAAAACGCGCAACTTTACGCTTTATTGGTAAACTCCGCGAATAATGTAGTAAAATCGATGAAACTTAAGGCAGATGATGGTTCATTCCTCTTTACCGGAGCTAAAAATACGGTGTATTACGTGATGATTTCCACTTACGATGTGCCGGTAGGTACTCCTGCACCGGCAGCCCCGGCGTATGCTCCAGGGAACCTGCCTACCGGGGAAACCCTGAATGGAACAGTTGACGGCACTGCCGATGGTAAATCTGTCAACTTTTCCACCGGAGGGGGTGCTTCTTCGATTAGCACTGTAAACTTTGGGATAAACGCGGTGCCTATGCAAGACGATTTCACTTTTAGGGGTTGCGTAACATCCGCGAAAGTAACCGAGACAATAATGCTTAAAAGTGTGGACGATGCTCCCGCTAACATTTGGAATGAAGGTATGGGACAGAAGGTTATGATTATCAATCCGAGTATAACCAACGGAACATTGGTTTATAATAGTTCAACTCCGGTAACGATAACAACAGATGTCACCATTGATAATTACGACCCCACAAAATTGGTTTTCACAAGAACCGACGCTACGCAGAATTCAAAGGTGGAGTTTAAATACGCCTTTGTAGATGCCGCCGGGCACAGTGTACTGAATTTGGGAACGGGAGTGCAAGTACGACCGGCCGTTATCTCTTACACGTTTAACGCGGAGCCGGAAATTCAAAGCGTAACTTTACCACAGATTGAATCGGGCGGCTCGTTCACTTACAAGCCCGAAAACAATGATGCATCAGGAAATAAAATACCTGACGGAACCATATACGAATGGACACGCCCCTATCAGTTGGGAGTATCGGGGCTTCAAAGCGGTACAAACACGGCACTTGAAGGAATTAGCCAAACGCTTATCAACTACACCTCTATACCTAAAGAGGTAACCTATTCTGTTACAGCAACCACGCCCGTAGGCTGTGAATCCCAATTCACGATAACCGTATCGGTAAACAGTGTTGAGTACTCTTGCTCCAATCCGTGGTATTCAATAGGTGGTACTCCTACCTACCAGACCAGAACCATTGGAACGGTAACAGACCCTAATCCCGAAAACGATCCGCCACAAGCGTTTACCACGACCGGTGTTCGAGAAATTAATGTGAATAATATGTACGGGTCTTCAGCCATTGGCGTGAGTACAACAGCTGCGGGAAATGTATATTTTATCCCATCGCAAGGTAACAACTACGTTCCAAGCATTTATTTGAACGTTGACGGAACCTCGCAACAGCAAATAGCTGAATTGCCTACAGGAGCGGGTAATGTAAAAAACATGACGTTCCATAAAAACGGAAGCATGTGGATTATTGGACAAAACTCACATCTTTACACCTTGACCAATAGGCAAATACAACTCGCAATCAATAACAACACCCCCATACTCGCCAATGACCCCAACGGCTGGAAAGATGTGGGACTGATTATCGGATTACCCACTGGAACAGATGTAGAAGTAGCGGATACCGAATTTAATAACGGTGGCTCACTCTACGTGCTAATGAGTAACGGCGAGATGCGTATAATCAACCCGGTACAGTTAAATAATGTTCATTCTGATACTGAAGTGGTGGTTGATGATATCGAATATCTAATTAACGTCATCCACCATAATTTCACCGGAGAGATTATTCCTGATTTAAGTGGATTCACCTTTACCGGAATGGCCACGCTTTCAGCACGTGGCTCGTTTCTCGTTTCGGCACACAAAGATGGGAACTCTTATTTAATAGAGTTAAATATGCTTGCAACGCCAGGTGGTGATTTGAACCCTCGCGTTACGGTTGTAAAAAAGCTCGATAACGTGTTGATAGGCGACTTGGCTTCTTGTGCCTATGCACGTAACTTTTGGATAGGAGATATAAGCGAAGAAGGGAAAACACCGGGAAACTGGATGCAAAACCTAGTACCCCGCGACGGCGAGTCCATCGAATTTGCCGACGGAAATAACACCCTTACTCCCGGACTTACTGCCCAAAGAGATTTACATGTAAAACTCCCGTACAGGGAAGCTTTCAACGTGGTTAACAGATCAGATAAAGCACTCGTTATCCCTGCCGGCAGCACGCTTGTAATTCACGGAAAAGTGGGACAATCTACGGAAGTAATGGTAGATGGAATACTTCAGGTAACAATGATATCCGAAACCAATCCCGATAAAGTAATTCTCGAAGCGGCACCCGATAAGCCCCTGGGAAATCTGTTGCTGAAAAATTCCGCTTATAAAGACGGGAGCGAAACCATTGCCGCCACAGTACAATTCTACAACAAAGGCTACGATGTTTGCAATTGCTCGGACAGCAGAGGTTGGAGCTGGCAATACTTCGGTATTCCAGTAACATCAGCTTCCGTTTTCCCCGCTTCAAATTTGACTCCACCGGGCGGAGCACTTACCGTAAATAGGTGGGATGAACCGACAACAGAGCGTAATAAATGGATAAACATGCCCGAAAACTCTACGCTAACACCTTTTAGCGGATATGAGATAACAAGTAGTGGTACAACTATCCCGATGGACATCTATTCATTTAAAGGTAACCTAAACGTGGGTAATGCTACTGTTGCCCTTACAAAAACTGATGGTGTAAATTATTCGGGGTTTAACTTAGTGGGCAACTCATACACGGCAGCTATCCCGATAAGTGAACTCGCTTTGCAATTCCAAACTGAATTGACGGAAAAAACGGTCTATCTATATCATACCGGCTCACGCGATCAGTGGCGCAAGTTAAATGGCACCTTCACGACGAATGAGGCTGCTTCAGGGCAATATAAAGCTGTTCCGTTATATTTGGCGGATCAGGGCGGCTTGGAGTCGCAAATTCCGGCTATGCATGCGTTTATGATTAAAACAGATGCTAACAATACGTTGACAATCAAATACGACCAGTTAGAAGCGAATAAAGTGGTGGCTCCCGACGTGGCCTGGCGTTCTACATCTACAAACTCCAAATCAGGTGATAAAGCTATTCCCAACGTAATCATCGACGTGCTGGGCACGGAATCGGCCGACAGGGTATGGCTGTTCCAGCAACCGGGTACCACGCAAGGGTTCGACAACGGTTGGGACGGTGAAAAAATCATCGAAACCGGGTTGGCGCAAATCTACGTGGCGGGATCCGATGGCAACAGCTACCAGGTAGCTACCGTGGGCGATATCGAAGATACGCGCTTTGGCTTTACCGCCGAAATGAATGGAAAGTACACCCTTAACCTGTCGGTATCACCGGAAATAGCTGCCCGCAACCTCTCGCTCGTGGACACCCAAACGGGTGCACGTGTAACGTTAAGGAATGGGGCGGAGTACAGCTTTACAGCGCAAGAGGGCGATAACGGGAAACGATTCAAGATCGTGACTGCGGGGACGAATATCCCCTCGGTATTCGATAAGCAGCCAACCGAAAACGAGCATTATATAAAAATTTATAGCCATCGTGACGAGGGGGTGAAAGTGATCAACCAGTCGGGCGAAGATTGCATGATCGAGGTGTATGACGTGACCGGGAAACAGGTGTTGAAAACAAAAATCAGGTACAACAGCATGGAAACGGTGCTCAACTCGGGGTCACTCCATAGGGGCGTCTATATCGTGAAAGTGCAGGGACCTACTAAACGAAAGGTGAAACGGGTATTGATACATTAGGGTCGCGGCACGCTATTTCTACCCCAGAGGAGAGTCTTCCACCGAGCTCCCCTTTAAAAAATTTCTGGTTTGCTTTTTGGAGCCGATACTTTGTTTGACGGCTTTATCCGCGAATAATTATTGGTGATTAAAGTTATATTTCGTACTTTAACCACGTAAGAGCTATTGATCATGATTAAACCAGGAGGATTTTAAATTAAGGTGATGGCATGTTCGGGTTAAGTGACGAAGTTATAGTCGATTTGCGTGCCGTTTTTAGACAATATCCTAACGTTCAGGAAGTACTGATTTTTGGTTCTAGGATGAAAGGGGATTATCGAAACGGTTCGGATATCGATTTGGCTATAAAGGGTGATAATACAACCTTCGGCGACCTTATGGATATTTCTTGCGATATAGATGATTTAGGATTGCTCTACAAAGTAGACGTGCTTCTTTACACGCAAGAAAAAGAGACTCCTGTTGGTCAACAGATAGACGCGACGGGGAAGCTGTTTTACCGGAAAGACTAATCTAATACTAACAAGGTGATACAACATCGAAACAGACTGCTTAGGGTTAAAAGATATGTAGGTACCCTAAACAGGCAACTTTCAACCGCCCACGCTACATTTAATGGGCAAACATTTTGAGAATCCGTTTGAAAACAATATCTTTGTGGCTGAATGAACGAGGGAAGCAGGAAAGACCGCTTCCCTTTTTGTTCATAAAAGCAGTTTATCGCCACTTTTATGATAGATAAAGAGACGATCATCAACCTGACGGAAACGTACCTGCAAGGTTCGTCCAGCTACCTGGTGGACGTGCTAATAGGTGTGGGCAACACGATCACGGTGGAGATCGACAACGACGAGGGGGTGGATATCGACCAGTGCGCGGCATTGAGCCGTCACCTGGAGGCGAACCTGGACCGGGAGGTGGAAGATTTTGAATTGACCGTCACCTCGGTGGGACTCACCTCGCCCTTCAAAACGTTGCGGCAGTACAAGAAGTTCGAGGGTGAAGAGGTAGAGGTGCTCACCAAAAAGGGGGAAAAGCTTTCCGGCACCCTGGAGTCGTCGGACCCTGAAGGATTCACGGTTGCCGTGACGAAGAAGGTGAAACCCGAAGGTGCGAAACGGAAGGTGGAGGTTGTCGAGAATATTCGCTTCGCGTTCAACGAAGTCAAGCATACAAAATATCTAATCAGATTCAAATAACATATATGGGCAAGAAAAAAGAAACCATCAGTCTCATAGACACGTTTTCGGAATTTAACGAGTTGAAGAACATCGATAAGGCCACCCTTATCAGCGTGCTCGAAGAGGCCTTCCGAAACGTGATCTCGAAAGCCACCGGGACCGACGAGAACTACGACATCATCATCAACCCCGACAGGGGCGACCTGGAGATATGGCGTAATAGGGTAATCGTGGAGGACGATGAACTGGAAAATCCCAACTTGCAAGTCACCCTATCTGAAGCACTGACGATCGATGACGATTTTGAAATAGGGGAAGAGCTAACGGATGCGGTATCACTTGACCGCTTCGGCCGACGCACCATCCTAAACCTGCGTCAGACGCTGGCCTCGAAAATACTGGAGCTGGAGAAAGACAACCTCTTTAACAAGTACAAGGAGAAGGTGGGCGAGATCGTTTCGGGAGAGGTGTACCAGGTATGGAAAAAAGAGATCCTCTTACTGGACGACGAGCACAACGAGCTTATCTTGCCCAAAACGGAACAGATACCAAGCGACTTCTTCCGCAAGGGAGAACACGTGCGCGCAGTGGTGGCACGGGTGGAGAGCAAGAACAACAACCCGAAGATCATCCTCTCGCGTACGTCGCCAGTCTTCCTGGAGCGACTATTCGAGCACGAGATACCGGAGATCGCCGATGGCCTTATCACCATCAAAGCGATTGCCCGTATCCCCGGTGAACGGGCCAAGGTGGCGGTGGAAGCATACGATGACCGGATCGACCCGGTGGGCGCATGCGTGGGAATGAAGGGATTCCGCATTCACGGGATCGTAAGAGAACTTCGTAACGAGAACATCGACGTTATCAATTACACCAATAACATCACGCTCTTCATCCAACGTGCGTTGAACCCCGCCAGGATCAACTCCATCTCGGTGAAAGAGGAAGAGCGACGAGCAGAGGTATTCCTCAACCCGGAGGAGGTATCGCTGGCCATCGGTAAAGGGGGAGCCAACATCAAGCTGGCCTCCATGCTTACCGGCTACAACATAGAGGTATTCCGCGATATCGACGAGGTGGACGAGGAGGATATCTACCTGGATGAGTTCCGCGATGAAATTGATGGCTGGGTAATCGACCAGCTCAAGAAAATAGGGTGTTCAACCGCTAAGAACGTGCTGAACATGAACCGGGAACGAATCATACGGGAGGCGGACCTCGAAGAAAGCACCGTGGATGAAGTGCTGGCTATCCTGCGCTACGAGTTCGAAGATGACGAGGAACTCGATGAGACGTATGACGACGAATACAGCGGGGAAGATATTGAAGAGACCGAAGAGGTTGAGGTCAACGACGGGGAAGAGGTTGAGGAGAACGAGGAAGTTGAAGAGGGCGAGGAGCCGGAAAGCGTTGAGGAGGAAACCGAAGACGAGGAGGAAGAGGAAGAAGAGATCGACCAGGAGCTGGAAAGCACTGAAGACGATGAGGAGGATAATAAACCCAAAGAGAACGCCTGATTGAACGTGGGCAAATAACATCAAGGAGTAAAGGATAAACAAAGATATATGTCTATAAGACTGATCAAAGTATCGAAAAATTTGAATGTGGGAATCAGCAGCCTCGTTGAATTCCTGCAGAAGAAAGGTATTGAAGTAGAAGCAAATCCTAACGTTAAAATCGAGGATGAACATTACGAGATACTTCTCAAGGAGTTCGGTAAGCACAAGCATATTCGCCAAGAGGCGATCGAGACAAGGGAGAAGTTGCAGCGGCGCGATGACAAGCGCGAAATCGTTGCGATAGAGGGATACGAGCTGCCCGAGGAGCAGCCTGCCAAGAAACGGGCGAAACGTGAAACCATTGAGACGAGGGTGCCGGAAGAGATGAAGCCCCAGTTTAACGTGGTGGGTAGCATCGACCTGGATACCTTGACGGAAAAGAAGGGCGCTCCCCAAAAAGAGGAGCCCGCGAAGCCTGAACCCGAAGCCGTGAAACCGGTGAGCGAGAAGAAAAAGCCGGATACCCCCGCCCAAGAGGTACCTGTACAAGTGGAAGAAGAAATCCCGACGAAGGAGAAAGAACAAAAGAAAGGCAAGGAGACGGAAAAAGAGGCGGTAGAGAAGACCAAACAAGAACAGGAACCGATAGTGGCCGATATACCCGCGACAACCGCTGAAACCCAAGTAGCGATAGAAGCGAAAGTACCGTCTGAAGAGAAGGTGGAACAAACGGCCGAGCCCACACCCAAACGAGAATCCCCCGTGAAAGCGGAGAAGAAAAAGACCGAAAAGAAAAAGAGCAAGGAACAGAAAGTCGAGGAACAGGCAACCCAGGTAAAGGCCGAAAAGAAAGCGAAGAAAAAAACCAGCAAACCAGATAAACAACCGGTAACCGAGGAACAAGAAGACGAAGTCTTCCGCCTGCGTTCCAGCCTACCTGAACCGAACATCGTGGTGAAAGGTACCATCGACCTTAACGCGATCAATGACCGCACGCGTCCTGCCCGTAAGTCCAGGGCGCAACGCCGTAAAGAACGCCTTGAAAGAGAACAGAGGGCAGCTGGTAAGAAGGGTAAGGAAGAAGCGGTTAAACAGCTGAAGAAAGAGGCGATTGACGACGACAGAAGATCAGACGCAGACTCAGACAGCAGAAAGAAAAAACGACGCCGCATACGCTCCAGCAAGGTGAATATCGATAAACCTGGTAGCTACTCCCAATCGACGAGGGGCGACCGAAGGGGATCCCTCAGGAGACCTCTGAGAGCGGAGGTGAGCGATGAGGACGTGCAAAAACAAATTAAGGAGACGCTGGCAAGACTCACCGAGAGAAGAAGCAAGCGGGCCGCTGCCAAGTACCGACGCGAAAAGAGAGAAGCTACCGCCAACAGGCAAAGGGAGGAACTCAAGCAACAAGAGAGAGAGAGCAAGGTGTTGCAGTTGACCGAGTTCGTAACAGTCAACGACCTGGCCAACATGATGGACGTGCCAGTCACCGACGTCATCTCTACCCTCATGAGCATTGGGGTGATGGTGGCCATCAACCAGCGACTGGACGCGGAGACAATTAATATCGTGGCAGACGAGTATGGCTTCCAAACCGAGTTCGTGAGTACCGACGTGATCGAGGCGATCGCCGAGGAGGAGGACAGGCCGGAAGACCTGCTGCCAAGACCGCCCATCGTGACCGTGATGGGACACGTGGACCACGGGAAAACATCGCTGCTTGACAACATACGAAGCACCAACGTGATCGCGGGCGAGGCCGGCGGCATCACCCAGCATATCGGTGCCTACAACGTTACGCTCCCCAGCGGGCGCAAGATCACCTTCCTGGACACACCGGGCCACGAGGCGTTTACCGCTATGCGTGCCCGCGGCGCGAAGGTGACCGACGTGGCCATCATCATCGTGGCGGCAGACGATAACGTGATGCCCCAAACCGTGGAGGCGATCAACCACGCGGGCGCGGCGGGAGTTCCCATCGTGTTCGCTATCAACAAGATCGACAAGCCGGGCGCCAACCCCGAAAAGATAAAAGAGAAGCTGGCCGAGATGAACTACCTGGTAGAGGATTGGGGAGGAAAGTACCAATCGCAAGATATCTCTGCCAAGAAAGGTATCGGTATCCGGGAACTACTCGAGAAGGTGCTTCTGGAAGCAGACATGTTAGAACTGAAAGCCAACCCAAACCGAAGGGCATCCGGATCCATCATCGAGTCGTCACTTGATAGAGGCCGCGGCTACGTCGCAACCGTCCTGATCGAGAACGGCACGTTGCGCCAAGGTGACATCGTGCTTGCCGGCTCCTACTTCGGACGCGTCAGGGCTATGTTCAACGAACGGAACCAACGGATCGAAGAGGCACGACCCGCCGAACCGGTCGTGATCCTTGGACTTAACGGTGCCCCCCAGGCAGGTGACACGTTTAACGTGATGGAGACCGAGCAGGAGGCACGCTCCATAGCCAACCGCCGCGAACAGCTGCAACGAGAACAATCGATACGTACACAGAAGATGCTCACGCTCGACGATATCGGTCGCCGCATCGCGATAGGCAACTTCCAACAACTGAACATCATCGTGAAAGGCGACGTGGACGGTTCGGTCGAAGCACTATCTGACTCACTTATCCAACTCTCTACCCAAGAGATCGAGGTGAACGTGATTCACAAGGCCGTGGGGCAGATATCGGAATCGGACATCACCCTGGCGGCCGCGTCAGATGCGATTATCATCGGCTTCCAGGTACGCCCCTCCCTTGGTGCCCGAAAAGAGGCGGAAAGAGAGGGGGTGGAAATCAGGCTCTACTCCATCATTTACGATGCCATCGAAGAGGTGACCGCCGCTATGGAAGGTATGCTCTCCCCCGATATCAAGGAGGAGATTACCGGTAACGTGGAGGTGCTTGAGGTGTTCAAGGTATCGAAAGTGGGCACCGTGGCAGGCTGCATGGTACGCGACGGGAAAATTAAACGCTCTAACCAGGTACGCCTTATCCGTGACGGGATCGTGATCTTCACGGGTGAAATCGATTCGCTGAAGCGATTCAAGGACGACGTGAGGGAGGTTGCCTCGGGGTACGAATGCGGCATCTCGATACGTAACTTCAACGATATCAAAGTGGGCGACGTGATCGAGTCATTCGAAGAGATAGAAGTAAAGAAAACCCTCTAAAAGACAGAAAGGTATTCACGCTATAAAAAATAGATGAGCATGGCAAGAAAAGCATTATTAGGACTTAGTATAGCTGTTTTGTTGACGAGCGCACCCGTATTGGCACAACAGGTTACACAACAAACGCCGCAACGGGTGGCACAACAGCCAATGCAGCGGGAAACCGTCGCGTACGTGAACACGACGGAGTTGCTAAACGCGTTCCCGGAACGGGAGGCAGCGACCCAGCATCTGATCACCTTAAGCCAAAACTATAAAGAGGAACTCGAGTTGATGCAAAGCGAGTACAACAAGAAATACTCCGATTACATCACCTACCAATCCTCGCTCGCGGAGAACATCAAGCTGCGCCGCATGCAAGAGCTTACCGAACTGGAGAAAAAGATGCAGCAATTCATGGACCTGGCACAAAAGGATATTGAAACACAGGAAGCCAGTCTGCTGGAACCGCTTATGGATCAGATTAGTAAGGCTATCCAGCAGGTGGGGGTTGAACAGGGATTCACCGTGATATACGACATGGCGAACCCGGGAATCGCTTTCGTGACGCCCAAAGCAGTGGATGCCAACCCCTACGTGAAGGAAAAATTAGGCATCAATTAAATTACTGGAATCCAAGGGAAAAAGATGCCAAGGAAAAAATGAAAGCGGGTGCCATTGGGATTTTTGATTCCGGGTACGGCGGGCTAACCGTCTTGTCGGAGATCCGGGCACGAATGCCCCGGTACGACTACCTATACCTTGGTGATAACGCCCGGGCACCGTACGGGAACCGCTCCTACGAGCGGGTGTACCAGTTCACCCTCGAAGCGGTAAAGTGGTTTTTTGACAAAGGATGCCACCTGGTCATCCTGGCGTGCAACACCGCATCGGCAAAGGCACTCCGCACCATTCAACAGGTGGACCTCCCCAGGATGGATCCCTACCGAAGGGTGCTGGGGGTAATTCGACCAACGGCGGAACGGGTGGCCCGCTTCACACGAAGTGGGCACGTAGGTGTGCTGGGAACCGTCGGGACCATCCAGTCGCGTTCCTACGAACTGGAGATTGCCAAGTTGCATCCCGGGCTGGCGGTCACGGGTGAAGCGTGCCCAATGTGGGTGCCGCTGGTGGAAAATAGGGAGCACGATAAGCCAGGTGCCGACTATTTCGTGAAACAGCACCTTGACCGCCTGCTCAAACGAGACCCCATGATCGATGCCATCATCCTGGGATGTACCCATTATCCCCTACTCATCGATAAGATACGGGACTACCTACTGAATGAGATAGCCGTTATCCCGCAAGGGAAAGAAGTGGCGGAGAGCCTAATGGAGTACCTGCACCGACACCCGGAAATGGATGTCAGGTGTACCAAGGGAGGAACCGTACAGTATTACACGACCGATTCACCGGACAAATTCAACCAGATGGCATCGCTCTTCATGAACGAGCCGGTCGATACCCGAAAAACATCACTCGAGATAACAAAATGAACGCGTTTGATATCCTTATATTAATCTTGCTGCTGCTCGCCTTCGTACATGGTTACCGGAAAGGGTTGATCATGCAGTTAGTGGGATTGGCCACCATCATCCTTGCTGCCATCTTTGGAGGCAAGCTGGCGGCAGTGATCCTCCCGGAGCTCGTACGACTAATCAAGCTCACTCCCGAGGTGGCGAAAGTAATCTCCTACGTGCTCGCCTTCACAGGTATCGCAGTCGTGATCGCACTGGTAGGTCGACTCGTACAACGGTTCATCGACGTGGTGTTCCTTAGCTTCGTGAACCGTCTCGCCGGTGCACTGGTAGCCTCTGGCGCATTGATGGTACTTCTGAGTGTCCTCCTGAATCTGGTACTGATACTAGATAGAAACGAGACGCTCATTAAACCCGAGCTAAAGGAAGAATCATTCTTCTTCCGGCGGGTAGAGGCAGTGGTACCCGCTATCGTACCCTACCTGAACCGGGAGTTCTGGGAAGAGCACGTGCCGGAAAAATACCGGGAAGAGGTTGAAACGAAAACGAACGATATCCACTACCCTGTCCTGCCCGCGATTACTGTCGACTCGCTCTTCCAACAACGTCATTTTAATGTAGATTGATACTGAGGGAGACGGGAGACGGGAGATCGTGAACGAAAGATGAACAAGAATTGATGCTGAGATATATTCATAAAGAGGGAAAGCCCGCGCTGGCGAAGATGTTTATCGTGCTGTTGATACTCAACGGTGTGCTACTTCTATGCCTGCCCAGCCACTGGCTCCCGATTACCGTCCTCGCAATATCGATCGTACTGTTCGCGATAACCCTCTACTTCTACCGACAACCGCGCCGGGTGTACCAGGGAGAGCTACACGGGCTGGTGAACACACCTACAGACGGCAAGGTGGTGGTGATAGAAAAAGTGTTCGAGAAGCAGTTCTTTAACGAAGAACGCATTCAGGTCTCTATCTTCATGTCGCTCTTCAACGCCCACGCCAACTGGGTGCCGGTGAGCGGCAAGATTACCCACCTGTCACACGTGGCGGGAAATTTTTGGGCGGCCTACCTCCCCAAATCGAGCCACGAGAACGAACATACCAACATCGTTATCGAGACCCTCAACAACGGTAGCATCCTGACGAAACAGATTGCCGGTGCCATCGCCCGAAGGATTGTCACCTACGTGAGCGAGGGCGAAGAGGTGACTATCGGCTCTCAGCTGGGGTTCATCAAGCTAGGCTCACGGATGGATATCTTCCTACCCGTCGATAGCGAAATAATGGTGAAGCTGGGTGAACAGGTGCGGGCCAATGTCACCGTTTTGGCCCGATTGCCCGAAGTCAAATCGCCCGAAATCAAACGATAAACCAGTATGCGAAAGCAGATTCCCAACCTACTCACGCTCCTCAACCTCCTCTCGGGTTGTGTTGCGATCACGCTGGCGTTCCAAGGGCGCTTCACGGGCGTGGCCATCGCCGTGCTAATCGCCGCCCTGTTCGACTTCCTGGACGGCATGGCGGCCAGGCTACTGAATGCTTACTCGCTGCTGGGGAAAGAACTGGACTCGCTGGCAGACGTGGTAAGCTTTGGAGTGGCGCCCGCCTCGGCACTTTTCGTCTTCTTAAGGGATGGTCTGTTACGCCCCGGTGGAGCGCTATCCACGGATGGCACGCTGTTACCAGGTGACTCACTGCTCCCGGGTAACCCTCAACTCCTTGAAAGTACACTGCTCCCCGCACCCCTTCTGACCATTATCCCTTACCTGGCATTCTTGATCCCGCTTTTCTCGGCCTACCGACTCGCCAAATTCAATATCGACGAGCGCCAATCCCGCTCCTTCCTGGGCCTGCCCACGCCGGCCAACGGCCTGTTCTGGGTCGGCTATTGCCAAGGTATCCACACCCTGCTACCGATTGCGGGGCAAGCTCTGTTGTACATCACCCTCGGCTTCCTTATCCTGCTCACCCCACTTATGGTCACCGAGTTGCCCATGTTTTCCCTGAAGATGGATCGGTTCGCGGTAAAAGGTTACGAACGACAACTGCTGCTCGCGGTGCTGGTTATCGCCTTCGTCGCCCTGTGGGGATTCGTGGGCATCGCCATGGGGGTACTCGCATACATCCTGCTCTCGCTTATTCCGCACCCCAACGCCAAATATTAAGGCGGCTCACTAACGACCAATCACGCCCACCGTACGAAACGCCCCCTACAAGAGTGCATACCAATCCTTACCGCTGTCTCTTTCGGCCGGGAAATTGTTAAATAATATAAACCGGTTAGAGAAGCTAGTAGGAACGTTGTATCTTTACTGTGTAATCGAACTTATTGCCATTTATGGGGGTCATTATTAAATTTTTCCTGTTCTTTCTCGTTACCTATCTTATTTTAAGGTCGATAGGGAGGTTGCTGTTTGGTATACGCTACAAACAGAACAGCTTTCGCCACGGGACTCCCCGCGGTAGACAACCTCGTCGGGAATCACCCAAACAGCCTGAAACACAACAAGACAGGATTATCGGCTACCAAAAGAAAAACTTTGAATCGACCGAGGTGGAGGATGCCGAATTCGTGGAGATCAAAGAGAAGTGAATCCCCGTAAAGGGCCAACAATTGCATTATCAGCCATTTTTGGTTATTTTTGCATGGAGATCATTGGGAAAATCATTCACATCATATAAGAAATCAGTATGACAGACATTTTTGATCGGTTAAAAAGTGCCGAAGGTCCGCTCGAGCAGTATCGCAAAAAAGCGGAGGGGTACTTCATGTTCCCCGAATTGGAAGGGGAGATTGCCCCTAGGATGAAGTTCCTCGGCAGAGAAGTAATCACCTGGAGTTTAAATAATTACCTGGGACTAGCCAACCACCCGGAAGTACGCGAGGCGGATGCCAAGGCCGCGGCCGATTGGGGTATGGCCTACCCCATGGGCGCGCGGATGATGTCGGGACAAACAAAGTTGCACCGTGAACTGGAAGAGAAACTCGCCCGGTTCGAGAAGAAAGAGTCGGCCTACCTGCTCAACTACGGCTACCAGGGCATGGTCTCCATCATCGACTCCCTGGTCACCCGGAACGACGTGATCGTGTACGACTCCGAGTCGCACGCCTGCATCATGGACGGCATCTTCCTCCACAAGGCCAAAGGAGGCAAAAGCTACGTCTACCCGCATAACGACATGGAGCGGTGCGACAGGATGCTGGGCTTCGCCACCCGCCAAGCCAAAGAGAACAACGGCGGCATCCTGCTCATCACCGAAGGGGTGTTTGGCATGTCGGGCGACCTGGGCGACCTCCCGGGGATTCTCAAACTGAGGGAGAAGTACGATTTCAGGCTGATGATCGATGACGCCCACGGCTTTGGCACCATGGGCGAGACCGGAGCGGGTGTCAGCGAGCATTTCGGGGTGATGGACGAGGTGGACATCTACTTCGCAACCTTTGCCAAGTCGATGGCTGGTATCGGAGCATTCGTTGCATCTGAGAAGGCGATTGTGGACTCGCTCAAGTACAACATGCGGTCGCAAATCTTCGCAAAATCCCTTCCCATGCCGATGGTCGTGGGCGCACTCAAGCGGCTGGAGATGCTCCAAACGCAACCCCAGCACAGAGAGAACCTCTGGAAGGTAGCCAAAATGCTGCAAGAGGGACTGGTCGCCGAAGGGTTTAACATCGGCAATACCCAGTCGCCCGTCACGCCGGTCTACCTGAGCGGCACCGTGGCGGAAGGTACCAACGTGGTAGTCGACCTCCGCGAGAACCACCACGTGTTTTGCTCTATCGTGGTCTACCCGGTGGTTCCCAGGGATGTGATCATGCTCCGGCTAATACCCACCGCATCGCACACCAAGAGGGAAGTAGAGGAGACCATTGAAGTATTCAAGAAAATCAAGGCCAACCTGGATGCCGGGAAGTATAAAGCAGACGAGGTGCAGTCGATGGCAGTCTCGTGATTAAAAAACCTAACACCATGCTTCGAGTAAAAATTCAAAACAAGTACACCTTAACCTGTACCCAGTGCGGGACGGAAACCCCCAATTTCTGGACCTGGTTCGATCAGGGGCAGCAATGCCCCAAGTGCGGTAGCAAGCACTCCGAAGTTTCGTATAACCGTAGGTATCAACGGTTGCCCCGCATCATCAAGCGCACGCCCAACAGTTTCTGGCACTACTTCCCCTTCCTGCCGCTGTTGCGCAGACGTCACATCGTGAGCAAGGGGGAAGGAGCCATCCCCCTGGAGCGGTGGACCTTCTTAGAGGAATTCGCGAAGAGAGAACACGGGCTCAACATTCAAGTGCACGTCTATCGAAACGACCTGAACGGGGGCACCGGGACCTTCAAGGACATCGCAGCCTCATTGGCTGCCAGCCTCTTCAAGGAGATCGGTATCAATCAGTACTGCATCGCCTCCACCGGTAACTCGGCCACGGCCTACGCCATGTACCTCTCCATGGCTGGCGTCAACTGCTCCGTCTTCATGCCGGAAGATGCCCTAAAGGCCTCCGAAGCCACCATTAGCTCCTACGGGCAACAGGTCTTCCGGGTGATGGGCGACTACGCCAAGGCGAAGGAGATTGCCGCGGGATACGCCGCGGCCCACAACATACCTATTTCGGCCGGTAACATAGACCCCATACGGGTAGAAGCTAAAAAGACGATGGTCTTCGAGTGGCTCCGCCAGATAGACCAGATACCCGATGTCTATATCCAGGCGGTGAGCGGTGGCACGGGCCCCATCGCCATCGATAAGGGGATACGTGAGATCAAAACCATCTACCCCGAGTTGAAGAACCCCCGCTTCCTGCTGGTACAGACCGACAAGTGCGACCCCATGGTTCAAGCGTGGGAAACGGCAGAAGCAGCCGGTTTCCCCAAAGGGTTCGAGAAGAACTACCCCATCATCGAAAATCCCCAGACCGAGGTTCCCACCTTAGCCACCGGCAACCCGGGTACCTACCCCATCGTGGCGAAGCTGGTGAAGGAGTCGGGAGGAAGCTTCCTGCGGATGCGGGAAGAGAAGCTCCTGCCCGTTGGCAAGCTGATGGCCTACGAGAAGAAGGTAATACCCGGACCCGCCTCGGCGGTCTGCATGGCCGGATTCTTCATCGCCCTTAAAAAGAACCTGATTAAAGATGGGGAGACGGTGCTTGTGAACATCGGGGAGGGAGCCAACCGTGCGCCCTACTTCCTGGAACAGATGATCTACACCACGCGTAACGTGAAAAATGTAGAAGAGTGCTCGCCGCACGTCATCGACGACTACCGGGCACAACTCTGGAAGGAAGTGCTGGAGGAGGATGAATGAAGAACGGTAAAACGATATGGATCACGGGGGCATCGTCAGGCATTGGCGAGGCGTGTGCTTACCTGTGGGCCAAGGAGAAGGCCAACCTCATCCTCACCGCAACCCGCGTGGAGCGGCTAATCGAGGTACAAGAAGCGTGCATCCGCCTGGGGGCACAGTGCGAGGTGCTGCCCTACGACCTGTCCGACTTAGCGGGCATTGATGGGTTGACCGACCAGGCAATCGGCCTCTTTGGAAGCATCGACATCGTGTTCCTCAACGCCGGCATCAGCCAGCGTGCCCGTGCCCTGGATACCTCGTACAGCGTGGACAAGAAGATCATGGACGTCAACTTCTTCGCCCCGGTAAAGATCGCGAAACGGCTTCTGCCCACGATGATCGCCAACGGGGGCGGCACGGTAGCGGTCACCACCAGTATCTCGGGTAGGTTTGGCTTCCCGCTGCGCTCGGCCTACGCGTCGTCAAAGTTCGCGTTGTACGGCTTTTTTGAAACTGTTCACGCTGAATATTACGACCAGAATATCCGGGTGGTAATGGTTTGCCCCGGGCGGGTAAAGACCAACATCTCCTACAACTCGCTGAAAGGCGATGGCCAAAAGCATGGCCAAATGGACGATGGGCAGGCAGGTGGCATCTCTTCGGAAAAGGCGGCACGAAAAATCGCACGGGCTATCCAACGCCAAAAACCGGAGGTGCTGGTAGGTGGGAAAGAACTGCTGATGGTATACATCAAGCGGTTCCTGCCGGGAGTGGCAAGGAAAATAGTGAGGAAAATCAAGGCAACGTGATTGAATGTCTTTCACGACACGAAAACAAAATGCAAATCAACAACCAATCACACGCCTAACGATAAACGACCAAGTCAATCAACGAAAAAACGGCTGCAGCCAAGGTGAACAATAACTAGTAAAAAAAGCAACCATGAGTAGCAACAAGGGATTTATTATTTCGGGAATTCAACAGGTAGGTATTGGCGTGGAAAACCTCTATGAGGCGTGGAGTTACTACATCGACCTGTTCAACATGGACATCCGCATCCTGGAAGACGACAAGACGGCGGAACTGATGCTCCCCTACACCGGGGGCAAGCCGCAGCGACGTCACGCCTGCATCGCCGTGAACATGCAGGGCGGTGGCGGTTTCGAGGTGTGGCAATACGCTGAGCGTAAGCCCCAACCCCTCGGCTTCGAGTTGAACATGGGCGACCTGGGGGTGTTGGCCTGCAAGATCAAAAGCCGCGACGTGGCAGCCGCCTACGAGCAGTTCTCGAAAAACCCCAAAGCTAACCTCGTTGAAGAAGTAAATAAAAGCATTGACGGCCATCCCACCTTCTACATGAAAGACCCGTACGGCAACCTGTTTCAGGTGGTTCAGGACGATTACATCTTCAAGGATGAGAAAAAGCTGACCGCCGGCGTGGCGGGTGCCACCATCGGGGTCACCGATATCGACCGAGCGATGACCGTGTACCGCGACATCCTGGGATACGACACCATCGTGGCCGATGAGACCGGTACCTTCGCCGACTTTAAAGCCCTCCCGGCTGGAACGCGTGCCTACCGACGGCGACTGCTCACCCATTCGAAGCCGAGGAAAGGGAGCTTCAGCCAGCTCTTCGGCTCCTCCACCATCGAGCTGGTACAAGCGCTGGATCGCACCCCCAAGAAACTGTACGAAGGGCGCTTCTGGGGCGACCCGGGCTTTATCCAGGTCTGCTTCGATATCCGCGACATGGAGGCGCTGGGGAAATTCTGCGCGGAGAAAGGATATCCGTTCACCGTGGACAGCAGCCAACGGTTCAAGGAGGGCGACTCGTTCGATATGGGCGATGCCGCCGGCCAGTTTGCCTATATCGAGGATCCCGACGGCACCCTGATCGAGTTCGTGGAGACCCACAAAGTGCCTATCGCCAAGAAGCTGGGACTGAGCCTCAACCTAAAAAACAGGCACCCCGAGAAGCCCCTGCCCAAGTGGATGCTCAAGGCGCTCAGCCTGATGCGGGTGAAATCGGAAGACCTGCTCAACAAGTAGCGCTAACATTTCCTCGGCTGCCATTAAAAAATGGGCCATTATCCATAAAATAATCAAGGATAAGTGGCGAAAAATGGGTAAATTTGCACTCCAATAATGGATAACAAAAAAACACCCTATAAAAAATGAGGAAAAAAGCATTACTGATGATTTTAGACGGTTGGGGCATTGGCGACCAATCCGAGGCAGATTTAATCTACAACACCCCTACCCCATACTGGGACAAACTATTGGCTACTTACCCGAACGCGTACTTGCTGGCATCCGGCGAAAACGTGGGTTTGCCTGACGGCCAAATGGGTAACTCGGAAGTGGGCCACCTGAATATCGGTGCGGGACGGGTGGTCTATCAGGATTTGGTGAAAATCAACCGGGCTTGTCGCGATAACAGCATCCTTGACAATCCCAAAATCATTAAAGCCTATTCATATGCACGTGATCATAAGAAAAAAATCCACCTGCTCGGGCTGGTTTCTGACGGTGGCGTACACAGCTCATTGGAACATCTGTTCAAGCTGATTGATATCGCGAAAGAGTACGGCGTTGAAGATACTTACGTTCACGCGTTTATGGATGGACGTGACACCGACCCGAAAAGTGGGAAAGGCTTTATCGAGCAACTTCAAAACCACGTTGATAAAACAACGGGAAAAATCGCTTCCATCGTCGGCCGTTACTACGCGATGGACCGCGACAAGCGCTGGGAACGTATAAAAGAGGCGTACGACCTCTTGGTTAGCGGCGTGGGAACACCCGCGACCGACATGGTTCAGGCCATGCAAAACTCTTACGACAACGGGGTTACCGATGAGTTTATCAAACCAATCGTTCACGTGGATGCCGATGGCAATCCCGTGGCCACCATCGAAGAGAACGATGTGGTGATCTTCTTTAACTTCCGCAACGACCGCGCGAAGGAGATGACCATCGTTCTCACGCAAGAAAACATGCACGAGCACGGTATGCACACCATCCCGTTGCAGTATTTCACGATGACGCCTTACGACAGCACGTTTAAAGGGCTGCATGTACTTTTTGATAAGGACAACGTGGAAAACACGATGGGCGAATACGTTTCCAACCTTGGCCTGAAGCAGCTGCGTATAGCAGAAACCGAGAAGTTCGCACACGTGACGTTCTTCTTCTCAGGTGGACGCGAAGCGGAATTCCCGGGTGAAGAGCGCATCCTTGTCCCGTCTCCCAAGGTGGCCACGTACGACTTGAAGCCGGAGATGAGCGCACCCGAAGTGGCCAACGAGATGGTGAAAGCACTTGATTCTCAAAAATACGACTTTATCGTGCTAAACTTTGCAAACGGCGATATGGTGGGACATACCGGTGTGAAAGAGGCGATTATTGAAGCGGTTAAGGTAATCGATAAGTGTGTAGAGAAAGTGATTGAAGCGGTAAAGGCGAATGACTATGAAGCCATTATCATTGCCGACCACGGGAATGCCGATAACGCCATCAATCCCGATGGTTCACCCAACACGGCGCATTCGTTGAACCCGGTGCCACTGGTTTACGTGACGAAAGAGAAAAACGCGACCGTTGAACCCGGTATTTTGGCTGACGTGTCGCCCACGCTTTGCCAGGTGATGGGCCTTGATGTTCCGAAAGAGATGACGGGAAAACAGTTGATTACCTTTTAAACAAGCTGCCGCCTTTTCGCTCAGTATATTGCGGATAAATGGCAAATTATCCGCAACATACTGAGGATAATTTAATTTTTACGCTTACCCGTTTAGGAACATTCGTTTAATTCCAATTAGGAACATTCGATTAGTCCAATTTTAGAGCAGGATCGGTAAAGATATCGTTCCTGCTTTTTGCTGATAATTTTCACGCCCAAAAAAAGAGACTCCTGTTGGTCAACATATAGACGCGACGGGGAAACTGTTTTACCGGAAAGGCAAATCTAATACCAACAAGGTTGCTACTAAGAAGGTTGTTACTAAGAAAGTTGTTTCTGATCCGGTAATGACGCTATGGATGAAACAGTACCTATTTAACAACTGAAAATCCTTTCCACTTTTTGGAGCTGGTACAAAATAACATGAAAGCAGTTGCTTTTTTTCTTGCCGTTGATAGTATTTTTACTATCTTTGTGATGTCGAGCAATAACTAATTACAATGCAATGAAAAGATACAAGGTAAAAGAAGTTATAGTCCTACTATTAAAAGATAATTGGTTTATTGCTCGTCAAAGGGGAAGTCATAGGCAATTTAAGCACCCGACAAAAAAAGGTACAGTTACAATAAACGGAAAACCTAATGAAGTTTTAGATCAATTTGTTTTAAATAGCATTTGGAAACAAGCAGGTTGGCGATAAGTCCCTTGCACAAATTAATAAAAAAATGGAGAAACTGATTGCAAAAATAGGATATGCAGATCGTAATTATAGCGCGCTTGTTGAATTGCCGGACGAGGTGGTGGTGGTTACCCATAGCACGTTAGAGGGCGTGAAAAACGCGGTTATTGAATCGTTAGAATTTTCAAAAGAAGGACATTTGGAAAGTGGAAAAAACGTGCCGGCTTGGGTAAACGATTATGAAGTGGAATATGAATTAGAAGTTTCGGCACTTTTACAATATTTGGATGGAATTTTAACCCGGTCGGCACTGTCGCGTGTAACCGGCATTAATGAACGTCAACTTGGGCATTACGCTACCGGACATCGCAAACCACGGGCAAAGCAGCGTGAGAAAATCATTAACGGCATTCGTCGCATAGGCGAAGAGTTTCTATCTGTCGTGTGAGTTGTTGTTTGAAAAGGTTATTACTAAGAAGGTTGTTACTAAGATCATTGTTTCTGATCCGGTAATGACGCTATGGATGAAACAGTACCTCTTTAACAACTAAAAATTAGTGTCCACTTTTTGGAGCTGGTACAACAAGCGTACAACAAAACATCAAAAACGAACAGCAAAATGCATCAAAGACGAACAGCGAAATACATCAAAAACGAACAACGCCCTTGTTTCATTAAAATAATAAACGTAACTTTCCTCTATAAGTTGAAATGGAGGGTACTTCAATGACAACGTTTAACAGTTACGTGAAGGCTTTAGAAAAACTGTTCGTTATCGAAGACATAGAGGCGTGGTCGCCTGCTATTCGTTCAAAAACGGTTATTAGAACCGGAAAAAAGCGCTGCTTCATCGACCCCTCGATAGCCGTGGTCGCCTTGGGTGCCTCTCCACGTAGCCTGGAGCTTGACTTGAAAACGTTTGGCTTTATTTACGAATGTCTCTGTATGCGAGATCTGAAAATATACTCACAATCATTGGGCGGGAGATTATCATATTATCACGATAAATATGGGTTGGAAGCTGACGCGGTTCTTCATCTCGATGACGGCAGGTACGCGCTGATTGAGTGCAAGCTTGGTAGTAGAGACATAGATGCCGGGGCTAACAATTTGTTGAAGCTAAAAGAGCTCGTAACCGAAAGAAATAACAGAGATAAGCAGGTATCTATGAGGCTCCCCGATCTGCTGATAATATTGACCGGGGGAAAAATTGCCTACACGAGAGAAGATGGCGTAAAAGTGATTCCACTGGGTTGTTTGAAAGATTAAGCAAAAAAGCGTTGTTACCAAATCTCATCAGGGCACCCCTACAATGAACCAAAAAACACCCAATTTTACCCCTGCAATGAGCCAAAAACAGCCAACATTACCCCTGCAATGAAACATTTTGCTTATATTTGCATTGAAAATCAAATTATTATTCAATGTTTAAGCGAAATATAGAAGCCCGACTACATAAATGGGCAAAAAGTCCCTATCGAAAACCGCTGATCTTGCGTGGAGCAAGACAGGTAGGAAAGACAACCGTGGTTAATCAATTCGCGGAAAACTTCGAGAACTTTATTTCCATCAATCTCGAAAAGTCCGCGGCTAAAAACCTTATAGAAAGCGTAGATGAAGTGAAAAAGTTGCTCCCCCTACTCTTCCTTTATGCCAATAAAACACGAAAAGAAGGACGTACTCTGCTGTTTTTTGATGAAATTCAAAACTCCGCACATACCGTCTCACTACTGCGCTATTTCTATGAAGAGACTCCCGAGATTCACGTTATTGCCGCGGGATCACTTTTAGAGACGATGTTAGACAAGCAGATCTCATTGCCCGTGGGACGAGTGGAATACATGGCCCTTCATCCATGCTCCTTCTCCGAATATTTAGTCGCTATACATGAAAACGGACTTTTGCAGGCAATCAACGAGAAGGAAAGTGTCAATGTATTTCATCAACCACTCATTGAACATTTCGAGCGTTATGCCCTTATCGGCGGAATGCCCGAGGTGGTTGCCCGATACACTACCGAACGTGATATCGTCGCGCTTTCCAAAACCTATAACGAATTGTTGAACGCCTACAAAAACGACGTGGAAAAGTATGCTGAGACCAACACTCAAGCAGCCGTCATTCGTTATATCCTTGAGGAGGGATGGACTTTTTCGGGACAAACCATAACCTTGGGTGGATTTGCCGGATCGCCATACAGAGCGCGTGAAACCAGTGAAGCATTTCGCACGCTCAACAAAGCCATGTTGTTGGAATTAGTCTACCCCACTACCAATACCATAATGCCCGCGGTATCCGACCTTAAAAAAGCACCCAAACTGTTTTGGCTCGATGCCGGTATAGTGAATTACGCTGCCGGCATTCAACGAGAGTACCTATTGCATAAAGACCTAATGGATACGTGGCGTGGTAACGCCGCGGAACAAATTGTCGCACAGGAGTTGAAAGCACTATCCAATGACGTGGGTTTCAAACGAAACTACTGGCGCCGCAACAAACGTGGCAGTACCGCGGAAGTCGATTTCGTGTGGATTCAAGATGGGCTGATTATCCCAATAGAAGTGAAAAGCGGACACAACGCCCATCTAAAATCGATTCATCAATTTATGAATGAAACCAATCACGATGTGGCGGTGAGGGTTTGGTCGGGTAAATTCAGCATTGATGATGTTAAAACCAATGCAGGAAAGTGTTTCAGGTTGATTAATCTACCCTTTTATCTAATTTCAAAACTACCTGAAATATTGGAGGAAACAATCTAAATATTTGAAGTTCAACAATATTCATAACTGCAAAGTACAACGCAACGGAAAGGAAGTAACCCGTAAATCGGATGAGCACTTAGACTTTTAATTTTCAAACAATAAAGCTATCTCATCCGGGATAACAACAAAAGGTGGGAAAACACGAACTTGCTCATCAAAAGAAGATGCCATTAATGCAATAACTTGAAAGAATGCACTAGTTTTTCCAGTATCCATAAATAAACGGTTTTAAAAGACAATTCTTAAGCTATACTATTTTCTGTACGATAAATTAAACAGGTGAAGCCTTACATCAAGTTCTCGTTAAGCAAAGTTCATTCTTTCTTCGTATCTTTCCAGCTTGGGTAATGATTGAATTCGTTAGGATTTGCCAGTAGCGACTTGTTTCTACTTTCATTTTTTTATTTTTTCTTCAATGTACACGGAGTGAAAAAACGCGAATGCAGCTATCAACAGTCCAATGATAAAAAGGATAACACTCTTGTGTTCTCGAATAAATATGATAATTTTATTCATTTTCCATGCCTTTTTATTCCCCATTTTGTTGTTTACAAACAACAGTTTTTTGATTTATTGTTGTCCGGAGCAACAGTTTGCCTAAAACAGGTCTACAATGTTATTCCAAGCGATAACCTTTCCTTCTTTCCTAACTTGAGGAGTTAAACCGCCATAAATAAGGTAGGGCACTGCCTGAGCGTTCAATTTCCCGTAATAATCGAGTCCCTTAAAAAAATCTGAAGAGATAGTCGAAGATGATTTTATCTCTATACTTTTCACTTGAAGTCCCGAATCAATCAGACAATCCACCTCGTTACCGGTAGAATCGCGCCAGTAATATAACGGGGGAACGATAGCCCTGTTGTAATGATACTTCATTAAATCAGAAACAACCAAATTCTCAAAGAGAGCCCCCCTGGCCCAATGGGTGGCCAATTCGCGCTCATTGCGTATACCCAACAGGCTGCAAGCAAGACCGGTATCATAAAAGTAAAGCTTGGGAGTTTTCAGGATCCTCTTCGAGAAATTTTGGAAATGGGGCCGAAGCACAAACGTTATAAAACTGCTTTCTAAAATGGAAAACCAGGACTTCACCGTCTTCAAATCTACGCCCAACTCATTGGCAATATGGCTGTAGTTTAGCAACTGGCCTATCCTCCCCGCGGCCAAACGCATGAACCGTTGAAACTGGTACAGGTTACCCACATTAACTACCTGTCTCACATCACGTTCGACATAGGTTTGAATATAGGATGGGTAAAAAAGCGTGGGGTGGATGTCGGCATCGTGTAAACGAGGATAAAATCCTTGAAAGATGCTTGTTTCAAAATTATCAATCGCTTGCCCTGACGCTCTTAATTCAGCAATGCTCAAGGGCAATAGGTGCGTAACAAAAACCCTGCCTGCCAGCGATTGGGAGATCTTTTCTAAAAGCAGGAAGTTCTGAGAACCGGTTAAAATATATTTGCCCGGCCTGTTTGCCTCATCGCTTGCGGTCTGAATATAGGAAAACAGATCGGGATAACGCTGCGCTTCGTCAATAATTACCCCCGATTGAAATTGAGATAAAAACAGACGAGGATCGGATACCGCCGCTTCAAGCGTATCGGGATTTTCTAAGTTCACGTACGCATAATCGGGAAAAGTAAGGCGGGCAAGGGTAGTTTTACCCGACTGTCGGGGACCGGTTATCGAAATAATGGGCATCTTTGACGCCATATCTCGCAGTAGTTGGCTAAGTTCTCGTTGTATCATAGCGCAAAGATAATACCCACGATCGAGTTTTGCAAATCTGGAATTGAATTCCAGATTTGCAAATAAAATGAACCGAACCAGCTAAAAAAACAGGAAAACACGCAATTTTTCGGCCATTTTGCAGTTATAGGTAGTGATGAAGAAACAGCCATTCTTTCGCATGCGAAGAAAGTCCGCTGGCGAGTTGCTACATGCGGTAAAGACGAAGCAACGATTCATAGGGTTACTCTTCCCGTTCTTCTGTTGCGCATTCACTATGCAGGCGCAATGGGATGCCTCGTGTGACCAGTACTGGGCGACACGCAGCATCTCCAACCCATCGTTTGCCGGGGAGACGGGAGCTATCCGGGCAGTGGCATTCTACCGCAAGCCGTGGAGCGGCCTGTCAGTCGATATGCCCTTCGAATTCCTGGGGAGACGGCACGGTATCGGGCTGTTCACGCAGATCGTGAAAGCTGAAATGGACGGGACAGACGGCATGACCGGAACGGCAGAAACGGTCGGTAAGAGCGGGGGACTCGGAACGTCTCACCGGACGGAGGCACCCCGCAACACCTTGATGGCCGCACAATACAGCTTCAAGCAGGAGGTGGGCAAAGGATTCCTCAACGTGGGACTTCAAGCCGGGCTCTACGAGGTAACGTTTAACGCGGGCGATCGTACGAGTATCACCACCTCCCTCTCATCGAGCCAGGGGGGCAACGTGTCGGCTCGGGGCAACAAGAAATTGTTCGACGCGGGAGCCGGTATCTCTTGGACGGCACCCTCGTATTTTGTCGGTTTTTCACTCTTGCATATAAACCAACCCAAGCTCCAGTCATACAACCGGGAAATCGCTCACGAAAATGCGAGCGACCTACCACAACAATCAGACCTTCATCAACCTTCAGGCCCCCCGCAACTATCAGGCCTCTCACAACCACCAGTCCTCTCACAACTATCGACAGGGTCGAATGACTCCCTCGTTTCATACATTCCACGCGCCTATAATTTCATGGCGGGGTACAATATTCAATGGCTTCAACCGTTAGAGATACAACCGATGGTGTGGTTGCGAAACAGCTCGGGCAAGACGACGGTAGACGCCACGCTTCGACTGGAGTACGACAAAAAGTTCTCGGCGGGTGCCTCCTGGCGCATAGAGCAGGGGTACGTGGTTTTCGCGGGCATCAACATTAAAGGGATAGAAGTAGGATACGCTTATGGGCGGCACACCAAAACCAACCACGAGCTGTACCTCCGGTATCAGTTCCCGCTGGAAGCCTTCAAACCGAAACGGCAACCCCATAAAAGCATTCGGTTACTGTAAGACGAGAATAAGATCAAATGAATAATCATTTATCAATGAGAAGATACATTTTTTTCGCACTGTTGCTGTTACTCACGGTCGCCTCCTGCGGGAGAAGGGGCATCGGGAGCAGCGTCGGGGGCGAACTCACCGGGGTGCCGGTCGGCAAGGTATGGAGCGAGCCGACCCCCTACAACATGGTGCTAATATCGAGGGGCTCCTACACGATGGGGGCGGGCCAGATCGACTCCCTTTGGGGCATCACCATCCCCTCCCGCAGGGTATCGGTGGACGATTTCTGGATGGACGAGACCGAGATTACCAACTCGCAATACAAGCAGTTCGTTTACTGGGTACGCGACTCCATCATCCGAGAACGGCTGGCGGATCCGGCCTACGCGGGCGATGACTTTTACAAGATCACCGAGGACGAATACGGCGAACCCATCACCCCCCGCCTCAACTGGTCGCTCCCCATCCCCTGGAAGCTCAACACCGAGGAGGAAGAGGCGGCCATCAACAGCCTCTACACCACCCATCCCATCACCGGTAAAACCATGCTGGACGTCCGCCAGTTGAACTTCCGCTACGAATGGTTCGACGCGGCAGAGGCGGCACGCGAGCAATACGGGCTCGGCCCGACGGGGCTGACTCCTAACGGGGAAGGGGCAGGCAGCCGAAATGAAACCGTGCTTATCACGAAAGACACGGCCTACATCGCCCCGGATGGACGCATCGTGAACGAGACCATCACCCGCCCGTTTAGCGGACTATATGACTTCGTGCATACCCGCATCGTGAACATTTACCCCGATACCACCTGCTGGGTGAATGACTTCCCTGAGGCGGACAACGAACGCTACCTGCGCCACTACTTCTCGCACCCCGCCTACGCGCACCACCCGGTGGTGGGTGTCTCGTGGGAGCAAGCCACCGCCTTTTGCGCATGGCGCACCCTCTTCCTCCGCCGAAGCATCAACCGGGAAGACGTGATCGTTGAGCGGTACCGGCTGCCGACCGAAGCAGAATGGGAGATGGCGGCCCAAGACAGCGAGATCATCAACGAGAGTGGCTGCTTTCAGGCCAACTTCAAATCGGGCGACGGGGGATACGCCGCGGATAATCACCTGATTACCGCCAAGGTGAGGAGCTTCAAGCCCAACCTGTACGGGCTATACGATATGGTGGGAAACGTGGCAGAGTGGACCGCCACCGATTATACCGAAGCGGGCAACAAGCTAATGGGCGATATAAACCCACAGTACCGCCGTAACCCATCGGGAGACGACTTCCACCCGACCCACCGAAAAGTGGTAAAAGGAGGATCGTGGAAAGATATTTACCCCTTTATCCGCCCTGACCTACGCGATAGCGAACAGCCTAACCAAGGGCGATCCTATATCGGCTTCCGTTGCGTCCGCACGCGGGTAAGCACGGGAGATTAATCGAAAACCACGGCAAAAATCAAACAATAAGCGAACCTATGAACGCCTATAGCAAATACAAGAACCGACTGGAACAGTTTCTCCAGACCGAACGGGGAAAACGGTTTATCCACTTCGCCTACAGCATCGGCGCCGCCATCGTCATCCTCGGCGCCATGTTCAAGATCCTCCACCTCCCCTTTGGCAACGAAATGCTATTTATTGGCATGACGACCGAAGTGATCGTGTTCATCCTGTCGGCATTCGACCGACCGGTGCAGGACTACGCGTGGGAGGAGGTCTTCCCGGTACTGAGCGGGAAAGGGGCGATTACCGGGGAACCAGTCAGTAAACAGCCATTTCCCGTGGAGCAAATGAGTAGGGAAACGGCGGCAAGAGAGCCTTTTGCTGGAGAGACAATCGCCAGAGGACCGATTGTCGAGGGGCCAATTACCAGAAGCCCAATCGTCAAAGAACCTGTCTCCGGAGAACCTTTCGATAGAGGAGCAGCCATTAGAGAACCGATGACAAGAGAATCTGAAACCCTTCGGCATGATCTCTCATCAACCAGCGAAGAGTATGGTCGACAGATGGAGAGCCTGAATCGCACGCTATCGGGCCTCAACTCCCTCTACGAAGTGCAACTCAAGAACATCAGCGGCCAGCTCGGCACCATCGAGCAGATCAACGCGGGACTGAACCGTCTCCGCTCGGTGTATAGCGATGCCCTACCCGACGGGACCTCCATCAAAGAGGAGACGGACAAGATGGCACGGCAACTCAAGGAGTTAAACGATGTCTACGGACGTATGCTGCACGCCATGACGGTACACGGTGGGAACTATCCCGCCAGTCGCGATGATTATTTTACGCGCAACAACGAGAACAGGGATGACCACCGTTCTCAACGGGGCGACGACCACACGTACCGTAACGACAACCCTTCGTATAACCGTCCATAAACCAACCGAGCCATGGCAGTAAACAGTCCCCACTCCCCCCGTCAGAAAATGATTAACGTGATGTACCTGGTGTTCATCGCGATGCTGGCATTGAACGTTTCGGTGGAGGTACTGGACGGGTTCAAGACGGTGGACGATAGCCTGGGCGACTCCTCGGCCACGCTGAAAGAAAGAAACGGGTTGATCATGGACGAGTTGACCGCGTACAACGTGGAGAACCCAGAAAAAGCGGGCGAATGGTACGAAAAAGGAGTGCAGGTACGTGCCATGAGCGATTCAATCGTTGATTACATCCAATTTCTCAAGCTTCGGATGGTACAAGAGGCGGATGGGAAAAAGGGAAACCTCGATAAGATCAAGCACATGGACGACATAAGCGCCGCCTCCATGGTCATGCTGTCGCCCATCAACGGGGAGGGCGCCAAGTTAAGGACATCAATCGACCGCTACCGGGAAGCGGTCATCAGCCACGTCACTGATCCCGCCCGAAAAGCGATCATCAACAAAAACCTGAGTACCGAATCGAGTGCAGCCCCCAAAAGCTGGGAAGAAGCCCTCTTCGAGCAGATGCCCCTGGCGGCAGCCATCACCATGCTCACGAAGATAGAGAACGATATCCGCTCGTCGGAAGGGGAAGCGTTGACCCACCTCCTCAACAACGTGGACGAGGGGGACGTGCGGGTAAACCGACTGAATGCGTACCTGATCCCCGAATCGGACATCGTGATGCAAGGAGCCAGCTATAACGCCCGGGTCATCCTCGCGGCGGAAGACACCACCCGATCACCCACCCTCTTCGTGGGGGGCGCCGTCTTGACCGGTGAAGAGCCAAACCGATTTTCCGTACCGGCTACGCGCACGGGCACTTTCCCGGTGGAAGGGTACGTGGAGATGAAGGACGACAATGGAACGGTAACACGCCACCCGTTCAGCAGCAGTTACACCGTGATCGAGCCGATGGCCTCCATCGCACCCACGTTGACAAACGTGCTCTACGCGGGCATCGACAACGAGATAAGCATCTCGGTACCCGGTATTGCCCCCGGCAACGTCCAGGCAACAATGGATAACGGTACGCTCACCCGCCGGGGTAACCACTGGGTGGCTCGCCCCGCGACGGTGGGACAGAACACGGCCATCACCGTCACCGCACGAACCACCGACGGGACACCACGCCGCGTGGCGGTACAGGAGTTCAGGGTACGCCCCCTCCCCGACCCCACCCCCTACATCGCGTACGCCGATGCCGAAGGCCGCCCCGCCACCTTTAAGGGTGGTTCGCTATCGAAGGCGGTGCTGATGAACAGCCAAGGCATCGAAGCCGCCATTGACGACGGCATCCTCAACGTGCCGTTCCAAGTGAAGAGCTTCCGGGCCGTCTTCTTCGACTCCATGGGGAATGCCATACCGGAAGTATCCAACGGCGACCGCTTCTCCGACAGGCAGAAGGAGCAGATCCGCCGCCTATCGAGGGGGAACTACTTCTACATCTCGGGCGTGCGGGCAGTAGGGCCGGACGGCACGGAACGGGAGATCGCCGTGATGGAGGTAAGGGTACAGTAAACCATTCAAACAAAAACAGTATGCAAGCAAAAGTACGACTGATATGGATTCTAAGCATGGTGGCCATCAGTATGGTGGCTATCGCCCCGCTATTCCCCCAGGAAAACGCGCGATGGTCCCGCGTGATTTACCGCCAGCTTGACCTCACCCAAGAGGCCAACGCACCGCTCTATTACATGAAAACAACCAGCGGAGAGCAATCCAGCCTCTTTACCATGCTTTTCCGGCTGCTTCAGAACGATGCCATCCCCGCCTACGAATACCTTGATGGTCAGGAACGGTTCACCGACGAGTACCGAATTAACTTTAAAGAGTTCCTGGACAGGTTTAGCATCTACTACCAAGAGGATAACGGGAAGATCACGGTGGATGATGCCGATATCCCGAGCCACGAGGTGCTAGCCTACTTCCTAAAGGAGGTGTACTACTTCGATTCCCGCAGCTCAAACTTCATGGTGCGCCCCTTCGCCCTCTGCCCCGTCCTCCTTCGCCGTGACGACCTCGATAACGTGGCCACCCGATACCCCCTCTTCTGGGTACCTTACGATGAGCTGGAACCACATACCCGAAAGATGCCAGTGATGACCTCTACCCTCAACAACAGCATGAACGGAACCGTGGACGACTTCTTCCGACTCAGGAAATACGATGGTGAAATCTACAAGGCAGGGAACCCGAGGAACCTGGCCATCGCCCAGTATACCTCCAGCCCGGAGGAGATGAAAGCCGAGCAAGAGCGCATCGAAAAGGAGTTGAAGGATTTCGAAAAAGGGTTGTGGATAGACGAGGATGAGCTTATTCCCACCGAACCATCCACCAACCGCCCCGACCGCCGAAATACGAAAACAAGGGTCTCCCGCCGCGATCGACGACCCGGGAGCAACCCTTCCAGCAGTTCATCAGTCACCATGCGCGACCGCAGATATTAATACACCCTAAGAGTCAACTTAGAGGCATAATGTGTGAATCTGAGGAATATTTGCGCATACCGAAATAAGTACTTATATTTGTACGTAAAACGTACAAAAAATGAAAACAACAAATTATACGGAGTTGCGTAACAACATGAAGTCTTACCTTGACAGCGTGGTAAACGACAATGAACCCCTATTGATTTATCGCTCTAATAACAAGAGCGTTGTAATAATATCACTGGAAGAGTATAATGCGATAAAAGAGACCGAATATATCATGAAGTCGCCGGCAATGATGGAACTATTGCGTGAAGGGGATAAGGAGGTTGAACAGGGAGGGGGTACATCCATCGAAATTGACGATTTATGGAAATAATATTCCTTTCACAAGCCCTTAAAGACCGAGACTATTGGAAGGCGACCGGAAACAAAGCCATCATGAGAAGAATTAGCGCGTTACTGTCTGATATAAAAGCACATCCCTACACCGGTATAGGCAAACCGGAAGCCCTAAAATTTGACCTACAGGGAAAGTGGTCAAGGAGGATTAACTCGGAACATAGAGTCATTTACTCCGTGCGTGAAGATGAAGAGGGCATGGTGGTATACATCTATTCCATGCGGTACCATTATCGGAAATAAAATCTGTTTGGCACGTTCGGTAGAAATAATTATTTTTGTATGTACACGAACAACATGAGAGTCATCCATAATAAATAGAATGTAAAGTAAAAATTACCCATCATGAACAGATTTATCAAATTAGCATGCGTAGGACTTATCCTTTCCCTCTCCTCCCTCCTGTTTACCGTGAACGCGGAGGTGAAAATGCCGGCCATTTTTGGCGACAACATGGTACTGCAACAACAGTCGGACGTGGCGATTTGGGGTTGGGCCAAAGCGAATAGCCAGGTGCGGGTCGTCACCTCCTGGAACAAGAAAAGCTACTCGACAAGGAGCGACGGGCAAGGTTATTGGAAGCTAACGGTAAAGACACCGTCAGCTGGTTTCACCCCCTACACCATAACCGTGAGCGACGGGCAGTCGATCACGCTCGACAACGTGTTGATCGGTGAGGTATGGGTCTGCTCCGGGCAGTCCAATATGGAGATGCCCATGAAGGGATTTACCGATCAACCCATTGAAGGTGGTCCGGAAGCGATCGCGACCTCCACGAACCCCGGGATTCGCCACTTCACGGTAAAAAAAGCCTCTAAGGCGGCTCCACAAGAAGATTGTGAAGGTATTTGGAAGATCGCCGGGCCGGGAACAACACCCAACTTCACGGCGACCGGCTACTTCTTCGGACGACTGCTGAACCAGGCGCTGAACGTGCCCGTGGGCTTGATCCACACGAGCTGGGGCGGCTCCCGCATCGAAGCGTGGATGACCCCTTCTTCCATTAAAAGCGTGATCGCCGACGTTGAGATACCTGCCACCGACACGGAGATTAAATCGCAAAACGGTTCACCCACCGTGCTGTATAACGGCATGTTACATCCCCTCGTGGGGTATGGCATTCGCGGTGCCATCTGGTACCAGGGAGAATCCAACCGGGGCGAACCCGACAGATACGTCGAGCTCTTTGACAAGATGGTGCGTGAATGGCGTGCTATATGGGAGGTGGGAGAATTCCCGTTCTACTATTGCCAGATCGCCCCCTACAATTACGGGGGAGGGCTTAACTCGGGATACATACGCGAAGCACAAGCCAAGGGAATGAAGACAACTCCCAACACGGGAATGGCCGTGTTGATGGACTCCGATAGCCCCGGCTGCATCCACCCGCCGAAAAAGAGAGAAGCCGGCGAGCGTATGGCACTTTGGGCATTGGCAAAGACATATGGCGTAGAAGGCATACACTACAGGAGCCCGGAGGTTGAATCCCTCACGATCGAAGGGCGTGTGGCTATTGTCACGATGGATCTGCCTGCCAGTCCTGGGCTAACCACGTACGGGAAAGAGATCTATCAGTTTCAAATCGCGGGTGAAGACAAACGATTCCACCAAGCCAAGGCCGCTCTTGTTGGGAATCGGATTTTCCTCTTCTCACCCCACGTGAAAAATCCGGTGGCCGTTCGTTACTGTTTTAACGACACGGCAGACACGGAGATATTCACCGTAGAGGGGAACCTCCCGGTTTCCTCGTTCCGCACTGACGATTGGTAATCCCTGTTCCAACGTCTGAGATTATCTTCCAACAAAGACCAATGACCTTTCACGTCAGCTTCGATGTGAAAGGTCATTGCTATTAGACTTGCTTTAACGTATTTATTACTTCTGACCAATACCGCTGTAGTCGAACCCGTGAGAAGCCAACTCGTCGCGGTTGTAGATATTGCGCCCGTCAATCACCAGCCGTGTGTTCATGATTTTCGAAAGGATGGACCAGTTGGGCAGCCGGAACTCTTTCCACTCCGTTGGCACGATCAGGGCATCAGTACCGTTCGCCGCATCGTAGATATCGGTAGCGTAGTAGATGGTATCACCTAAAGAGCGGCGGGCCTCTTCCATAGCGGCGGGATCGTATGCCCGCACCGCAACTCCTGCCTTCAGCAGGGCACGTATCAGCGTCAGCGAGGGAGCCTCGCGCACATCATCGGTTTCCGGTTTAAAGGAGAGTCCCCAGACGGCGACCGTTTTGCCTTGCAGCTTCCCCTCGAAGTAGTTGCTTAGCTTATCGAACAGCACCTCTTTTTGTCGGTCGTTCACCTCCTCCACCGCCTTGATTACCCGCATCTCGTAGCCGTAATCCTCCGCCGTCTTGATGAGTGCCCGGATATCTTTCGGGAAGCAGCTGCCCCCGTAGCCGCAACCGGGATAGAGAAAGCTTCTGCCGATGCGCGAATCGCTCCCCATCCCACGGCGCACCATGTTCACGTCGGCCCCCACCCGTTCGCACAGGTTGGCCACGTCGTTCATGAAGCTGATGCGGGTAGCCAGCATCGCATTGGAGGCGTACTTGGTCATCTCGGCAGAGAGAATATCCATGAAGATCACCCGGAAGTTATTCAGCAGGAAAGGGCGGTATAGGCGGGTCATCAGCTCCTTGGCATGCTCTGTCTCCACCCCCACTACCACCCGGTCGGGACTCATGAAATCACTCACGGCAGCCCCCTCCTTCAGGAACTCGGGGTTAGAGGCCACGTCGAAGGTCAGGTCGTTCATTCCCCGCTCATCCAGTCGCTTCCTGATCAGATCCCTCACCTTAAATGAAGTACCCACCGGAACGGTACTTTTCGTCACGATCAGCAGGGGGGTAGTCATATGGTCGGCAATGGTCTGCGCTACCGTCATTACCTGCGAGAGATCGGCCGTGCCATCATCCTCCGAGGGGGTACCTACCGCGATAAAGACCATATCCATATCATTCAGCACCGATGGCAAGTCCGTCGTGAAGTGAAGCCGGTTCGCCTCGTGATTCCGCACCACCAGGTTTTTTAGTCCCGGCTCGTAAATGGGGATTACCCCTTTCTTCAGTCCTTCGATCTTCTCCCTATCGATATCCACGCAGGTCACCTCCACCCCCATCTCGGCAAAGCAAGCACCGGAGACCAGCCCCACGTATCCCGTTCCTACAACTGCTATCTTCATACGATATTATTATATTTTGGTTAAAAGTGCATGAGACCTATGACGTTATAAATCATCATACTGACTTCATACCATTTTGCTATTTACATTCAACTTCTTCCGTAAATTATTGACCGGGTAGAGTACCGTCAGCATGCTGATAAGGCTCACCGAGACAAAAACGACCAGGATATCTGAAAACTTGACGATTACCGGGTAAGCATCGATGATGTAAGCACCAGGCACATCGCTCAAGCGAAGGAGACCGTAATGTTGCTGCAACAAGCAGAGAACCAAGCCAAGCAGTATTCCTGCCACGATACCGATAAAGGTGATCAACCACCCCTCGTACAGGAAAATACGGGAGACCAGGTCGTTGGAAGCACCCATATGCTGCAGGCTTCGGATATCTTCCTTTTTTTCGACGATTAGCATCGACAAGGAACCCACCACGTTAAACACGGCGATAAGCAGGATAAAGGCCAGGATTAGAAAGGTCACCCACTTCTCGATTTGCAGCATACGGTACGACTCCTTCTGTTGTTCGAAGCGATCCTCCACGAGGAAAGCACCACCCAGCGCCTCCTGCATCTCCCGTTTAACCCGCTTTACCGAAGCGTTCGGCGCCAACTTGATATCGAGTGAGGTCACCTCGTTGGTGTAGTGAAACAGCTCCCGGGCCAAGGTGATGGGAACAATCACCATCTGGTCGTCATAGTCCGGCGAGTTAAGGGTAAACACCCCTCCTATCTGCAGGTAACCCCGGTTGAACGCCGCCGCGGGGTTGGCGAGGTTCACCCGCTCATCCCGCTTGGGTGCGTACACCTCGATCGCGTTGATAAAGCCGGGCCGTGCACCCAGGGTAATCGCCACCCCGCTTCCCAGCGTGGCGTAATCCACCACGTCCTCCCGCAACCGGAACGAACCATCAATCACCAGCTTGTCCATATCGGTCATCAGCCGGAACTCCTCCGAAACCCCCTTCATCAGGACCGGTGACTGGTTGTCATCGAATACGAAAAGGGCATTCTCCTCAAGCGACTCAGATACCATCTGAACGCCGCTCACCCCCAACGCCTTGTCGAACTCAGGGGTATGCCAATCGAACACCTTCCCCTCTTTGACGCTGATCTTCAGGTCGGGATCGAACGCATTAAACATCCCCTCCACGATGCCACCAAAGCCGTTAAAGACCGACAAGACGCACACCATCGCCATGGTAGCGATGGCGATACCGCACACCGAAATCATGGAGATCACGTTGATGGCGTTGTGCGACTTCTTGGAGAAGAGGTAGCGGCGCGCTATAAAAAGGGAGACGTTCATTCGAGCAATTAATCGTTCTTCAACAGCCGATCGATGTTCTCGATGTAGTCGAGGGAATCGTCCACGTGAAACACCAGCTCTGGGATTACGCGAAGCTGGTTCCTAAGGCGTTTGCCCAGGTTGTAACGCACCGTTTTCACGTTCTCGTTGATGTTCTCCACCAGCTCTTTCGCTTTTTCCGATGGGAAGACGCTCAGGTACGCGTGCGCGATTCCCAGATCGGCCGTGGTACGCACAGTGGTCACTGAAATCAGTACTCCCGGCATCTTTTTGGTCTCAAGTAGAAAAATCTCGCCCAACTCCTTCTGGATCAGCCGGTTTATCTTTAGTAATCTGTTCGATTCCATAATTGCTCTATTTTTTACGTGTAAGGATTGGTTGTAAAACCCTTGCCGTCTTGACGAATCAAGTGTTCAACTATCCAGACACGTGCAGTCTATTTTTTACGTATAAAGGTCAGCCCGTCGCGCAGCGGGAGAATCACCTTCTCCACCCGGGTATCCTCTGCCAGTCGCTCATTAAATTGACGAACGGCACAAGTAGCACGGTCGTCGCTCTTCATCTCGCCAGCCACCTTACCGTACCAGAGCGTGTTGTCCGCCAGTATCACGCCCCCCTTCCGAACCTTTGGGAGGGTCACCTCGTAATGCATCCAGTAATCATCCTTGCCGCCATCCAGGAAGGCCAGGTCGAAGCTCTCATCGGGAAACGACGGGACGATATCTGCCGCGTCACCAACATGAAGCGTCACCTTGTGTCCATGCTCCGATGTTTTGAGGTAAGCCCGGATGGTATCCTCCAGTTCGTCGTTCACCTCGATGGTATGCACCTCTCCGCATTCATTGAGTCCCTCCGCGAAACAGAGCGCAGAGTAGCCGGCGAAGGTCCCGATCTCCAACACGCGGGTAGCCCCAATCACCTTGGTCATCATCGCAAGGAGGCGACCTTGCAGGTGCCCCGAGTTCATAGCGGGGTACAACATCTTCACGTGCGTCTCCCGATCGATCTGCTTCAGCAGATCGGGTTCGGGGTCGATGCAGGAGAGGATATACTCCTCGAGGGTTTCTATCTCTTTCTGGTTTTCCGGGTTCATCCTCAGCTTCTTCACCCTCACGTGGTATAGTCCGGCAGGTTATAGCGCTCTTTCGCCTCCAGCACCCGCCACGCGTCCACGATCTCCAGGTAGGTGGTACCCCCAGTCTGCCCTAGACTACCCCCAAGGTAAGCCACCCGGTCTCGCGGCTCAATCATCTTCTTGTCGATCAAGCGCTGGATTGCCTCGCTAAAGTAGGCCCGGCGGCTCTCCTTGGTGTTGCCGTCGCCCTTTCCCGATTGATACTCAGCCCATATACCATATGACAGGGCCAGTTCGCGCGCCAGTCGCTTGGTAGTAGTGATCGCGTAAACGGGATTTTTTCCCCTGAACGCAGCCATCACCCGGGCTGTCCGACCCGTGTGGCTATCCGTCACGATCGCCTTCACGTTAAGTCTCCTTTGCGACTTCACCGCCTGCTTGGCCAGGAACTCCGTCACCTCCCGGTCGTCGCCCTTGTAGGGTACCCGGATATCGTTTTCGCCCAGCTTGGTCTTTTCCGCCTCATAGGCCGTCTTCGCCATGGTTCGCACCGCCTCTACCGGGTACTTCCCGTTGGCAGTTTCGCCACTAAGCATCACCGCATCGGTTCGGTAGTAGATCGCGTTGGCAATATCGGTAATCTCGGCGCGGGTAGGTCTTGGGTGCTCAATCATGGAGTGCAGCATCTGCGTGGCAACGATCACCGGTTTCTTGTGATGGATGGCCTTGCGGATAAGTACGCGTTGGATCCCCGGGATCTTCTCCTGGGGCACCTCAATCCCGAGGTCACCGCGAGCGATCATGATGCCGTACGCCACCTCCAGTATCTCATCTACCTTATCCACGCCCTCCTGGTTCTCAATCTTGGCGATGATCTTCATGGGGCTTCCCAACTGGTCAAGTACCTCTTGCACCGCCAGCACATCCTCCTTGGTACGAACAAACGAGTGGGCGATAAAGTCGAGTCCCAGCTCCTCGGCCAGGGCGATAAAGCGCTTATCCCTATCCGTAATGGGAGGCAGATTGATACGCACCCCGGGGATGTTCACGCTTTTCCGGCTCCCCACTACACCCTGGTTGGTAGCCACGCAAATCAGTTGATCACCGTCCACCGCCTCCACCTTCAGCTCGATCTCCCCGTCATCGATCAGGATACCATCGCCCACCTGTATCTCCTCCATGATGTTAGGGCAGGAGAGATAGATAGTCTCGCGACACGAGATCCCCTCAGGGTTACTCACGATGTTCACCCGGTCGCCCGTCTTCAACTGGATAGGACTTTCGGTAACGGTGGTACGTATCTCCGGTCCTTTCGTATCGACCAAAAGGGCAATCCGGTCGGACACCTCCCGCACGTTATGCACGATTTGCCGAATACCCTTCTCATCCAGGTGGGCGGAGTTCAACCTCACCACGTTCATACCCTCGTTGAAGAGCTCTTGGAGGAACGGCACATCGCACTGTTTATCGGATATGGTGGCAACGATCTTGGTATGTTTCTTCATTTTCATCGTTATCGCTCTCCCTCTTTTTTAACGGATAGGATGGCCTCCACCGCCAACCGGTAGGAGTCGAGGCCAAACCCAGCAATCACGCCGAGACAGACGGCCGACAACAAAGATTGATGCCGGAACGCCTCCCTCGCGTGCACGTTGGAGATATGAACCTCGACCACCGGAGCGGGGATTGCCTTGATCGCATCACGGATGGCCACGGAGGTGTGGGTATACCCCCCCGCGTTCAGGATGATGCCATCGCTGCTAAACCCCGCCTCCTGAATCGCGTTGATCAGCTCCCCCTCGACGTTCGACTGAAAGTAGTCGAACCCGATACCGGGGTAAGCCTCTTTGAGGCGATTCAGGTAGTCGCTGAAAGCCACCCCACCATATACAGCGGGCTCCCTCAACCCAAGCAGGTTGAGGTTAGGCCCGTTGATAATATAGATCATCATTCTTGCTCAAACGACGCTTGCGTCATCCGCACGTAGGAGCGGTAACGCCACTGCGCGTTCTCTTTCGCCGCCTCGAACAGCTCTTCGGCCTCATCCGGGAACGACTTCAGGAGTTGGGTATAGCGTACCTCGCCCATGAGGAAGTCGCGGAACTTATCCCATTGTGGCTCCTTGCTGTCGAGCTGGAACGGGTTTTCACCCTGAGCCTCCAGGCGCGGGTCGTAGCGCCACAGGTGCCAGTAACCGCTCTCAACGGCCTCTTTCTGCTCGAACTGGGAACGTCCCATTCCCCTTCTCAGCCCGTGACTGATACAGGGCGAGTAGGCGATCACGAGGGAAGGCCCGTTATACGACTCGGCCTCTCTCAATGCCCGCAGCGTCTGTCCCTGGTTCGCGCCCATGGCCACTTGCGCTACGTAGACGTAGCCGTACGTGGTGGCGATCATGCCCAAATCCTTCTTACGGATCCGCTTACCCGCGGCAGCAAACTTGGCCACGGCGGCCATCGGAGTCGCCTTGGACGACTGCCCACCGGTATTGGAGTATACCTCGGTATCGAGCACCAGGATGTTGATGTCCTGGCCGCTGGCGATCACGTGGTCGAGCCCGCCAAAACCGATGTCGTATGCCCATCCGTCACCACCGAACACCCATATCGAGCGCTTCACGAAGTACTTCTCAAGCGAAAGGATCTCCTTGGCGATGGGTTGATCGGAACCGGCCAGCACCTTCAGCAACTCTGCCGAGGTAGCTTTCGACGCGTCCGCATCATCCTTGCCTTCGATCCATGCACGGAAGGCTGCCTTCTGCTCCTCGGTGAAGTCGTCTGACGCGAGCGCTTGCCCCATCAGGTTCACCAGGCGGTCGCGCATGCTATCTTGCGCGATCGCGAACCCGTAACCAAACTCGGCGTTATCCTCGAATAGCGAGTTGGCCCATGCCGGCCCCTTCCCCTCCTCGTTCTTGGTGTAGGGGGTAGACGGTGCGGAAGCCCCGTAGATGGACGAGCAACCGGTCGCGTTCGCGATCATCATCCGGTCGCCAAACAGCTGTGTAATCAGCTTCACGTAAGGTGTTTCCCCGCATCCGGAGCATGCCCCCGAGAACTCGAAGAGCGGCGTCGCGAATTGCGAGTTCTTCACGTTCGATTTCACGTCGACCAAGTGCTGTTTGCTGGTCACGTTTTCTATCATGTAGTCCCAGTTCTTCTGGTTTTCAAACTGCGTTTCGATGGGCACCATCTCGAGCGCCTTCGCTCCCCTCATACCGGGGCACACATCAACGCAGTTGCCGCAACCCAAGCAGTCAAGCACGTCCACCTGCATGCGGAACGCCATGCCAGCAAATTGCCTGCCTGTCGCCTTGAGAAGATCCACCCCTTCGCCCACGCCCTTTTGCTCCTCTTCATCGAGCAGGAACGGGCGGATGGTCGCGTGCGGACAGACGTACGCGCACTGGTTACACTGGATACAGGTCTCGGGGTTCCAAACCGGAACGAAGGCCGCTACGCCCCTCTTCTCGTAGGCGGCGGTACCCATTTCCCACGTGCCGTCCTCACGGCCCTTAAAGGCCGATACCGGCAGGTCGTACCCGCGCTGCGCGTTCATGGGGCGCACCACCTTCTGGATGAACTCGGGCGCGTTGTCCGGAGCTTCGTCCTTCACCTCGATATTCGCCCACTCCTTCGGCACCTCCACCTCGATCACGTTACCACCACGCTCAACGGCGATGTAGTTCATGTTCACCACCGCTTCCCCTCTCCTTCCGTAGGAGGTGACGATGAATTTCTTCATCTGCTCCACGGCCAGGTCATACGGGATCACGTTGGATATCTTGAAGAATGCCGACTGCAAGATGGTGTTGGTGCGGTTGCCCAACCCTATCTCGCTGGCGATTTGGGTAGCGTTGATGATGTACATGCGGATATTATTTTTCGCTAAGTAGCGCTTCACCCTGTCGGGCAGGTGGTTGCCCACCTCCTCTTTAGGCCAGACCGAGTTGAGCAGGAAGGTCCCGTTCTTCTTCAGCCCCTTGGTCACGTCGTACAGGTTCAGGTATGCCGGCACGTGGCACGCCACGAAGTTCGGGGTATTCACCAGGTATGTCGAGCGAATGGGGTTATCCCCAAAGCGCAGGTGCGAACTGGTAAAACCGCCCGATTTCTTGGAGTCATACGCGAAATAGGCCTGCACGTACTTATCGGTGTTGTCGCCGATAATCTTGATGGAATTTTTATTGGCTCCCACCGTGCCGTCAGAGCCAAGCCCGTAGAACTTAGCCTCGTAGGTAGTATCGTCCATGGCGATCTCCTCCTTGACGGGGAGTGACTTAAAGGTCACGTCGTCCACGATACCGATGGTAAAGTCGTTCTTCGGCATCTTCATCGACAAGTTCTCGTACACCGAGAGGATCTGTCCCGGGGTGGTGTCTTTCGACGACAGCCCGTAGATACCGCCCACGATTTCGGGAGCGTTCTCCTTGCCGTAGTAGCTATCCTTCACGTCCAGGTAGAGCGGCTGACCCGTGGAGCCGGGCTCCTTGGTACGGTCCAGCACGGCGATGCGCTTGACGCTCTTCGGGATAACGGAGAGCAGCGCGTCCGCCTTGAACGGGCGGTAGAGGTGCACTGCCACCAGCCCCACCTTCTCGCCTTTCGACGTTAGGTAGTCAACCACCTCGCGTGCGGTCTCGGTCACCGATCCCATGGCGATCACGATCCTTTCGGCTTCGGGGTGGCCGTAGTAGTCAAACAGACCGTACTTGCGACCAGTCACCGCGGCCAGCTTCTCCAGGTACTTCTCCACGATATCCGGCACCGCGTCGTAGAACGGGTTAGACGCCTCACGCGCCTGGAAGTAGATATCGTCGTTCTGCGCGGTACCGCGTGTTACCGGATTATCCGGGGTAAGCGCCCTGTCTCGGAACGCTTTCAGCGCCTCCTGGTTGACCAGCGGCGCGAGATCTTCATTCGACAACGCCTCAATCTTCTGTATCTCGTGCGAGGTACGGAAGCCATCAAAGAAGTGTAGGAAGGGAACGCGGCTCTCGATAGCGGCCAGGTGTGCCACCGCTGCCAAGTCCATCACCTCCTGCACCGAGCCGGTGGCAAACAGGGCCACGCCGGTGGGACGAGCGGCCATCACGTCCTGATGGTCCCCGAGAATAGAGAGCGCCTGAGCCGCTATTGCGCGTGCCGACACGTGAAACACGCCAGGCAGCAATTCGCCCGCCATCTTGTACATGTTGGGCAGCATCAACAGCAGTCCTTGTGAGGCCGTGAAGGTTGACGTGAGGGCACCCGCTTGCAGCGAACCGTGCATGGCTCCCGCCGCTCCCGCCTCAGACTGCATTTCCTTAACCAGTACCGGTTGGCCGAAAATGTTTTTCCTACCGGCAGCCGCCCATTCGTCAATATACTCCGCCATGGTGGAGGAGGGCGTGATCGGGTAGATAGCTGCCACCTCGCTGAACATGTAAGCGATATGCGCCGCAGCCTGGTTACCGTCGATGGTCAAATACTTTTTTTTCTTTGTCATAAACGATGTTGTTTTGAATGTATGATTATAAATTAGTTAGTTTTTTCGCTGTCAACCCCTCGAGGTTTCAATTCCCTAATGCCTCAACCCTTTAACGTTTCGACTCCTTGGGTATAAAGCACGAAATTAGTACAAAAAAGTGGAAGCAGCAAGCGAAGCCGTCACTTTATCTACTATGTCGCATTGCAATGATTGCACGTGAGTGAGTGCGTGGAGGTAAACATGCCGAAACAGCACCGTTAGGAACGAAACGCGATCAACAAACAGGAAAAACAACCCAACACGATGGCGAAAGTGTAATCGCGTTAGGAGGGTTCACTAACGGTTATTTCGCCCCGGAGGGAGGTCTCCATCAAGCGGCACACCTCTTGGGAAGATTTTCCTGAACCCAGCAGGATCATCAGCTTCGCGAGCGCCGCCTCGGTGGTGATGTCATACCCACTAATCACGCCCAGCTTTTGCAACTGCTGCCCGTTTTTGTAACGGTGCATCTCCACACGGCCGTAGAGGCACTGGGTGACGTTCACAACGACCAGGCCGCGGTCAATCGCGTTTTTCAGCCGTTCGGTAAACCACGGGGTGATGGGCGAGTTTCCGCTCCCGTAGGTCTCCAGGACGAGCCCCCGCAGGCCGGGGATGTCCAGGTGCGCGCTCACCACCTTCTCGGAGATACCCGGGAAGAGCTTCAGCACGGCCACGTGCGAGTCCATCTCGTAATGAAACCGCACCGGTCGGTCGTAATCGGGTGAGAGGATAAACTTGTCGTTGTAGCGGATGTTCAACCCTGCCTCGGCCAGGTTGGGGTAGTTGGGGCTGGTGAACGCGCTGAAGTTGTCCGCGTTCACCTTGGTCGTCCGGTTACCCCGCATCAGCAGGTTCTGCATGTAGACCGTCAGCTCCGGCACGGCGGGTCTGCCTAAAGCGTCCTTATCCGCGGCGATCTCCAACGCCGTGATCAGGTTCTCCTTCCCGTCGGTCCTCAGTTTCCCGATGGGCAGCTGCGAACCGGTGAATATCACCGGCTTGGTCAGGTTCTCCATCATCAACCCCAGCGCCGAGGCGGTGTAAGCCATGGTATCGGTTCCATGGAGAATAACGAAGCCATCGTAGGTGTCGTACTGCTCCTCGATCACCTTCACCATCTGTTGCCAAATAGCAACGGACATATCCGATGAATCGATAGGCGGGTCAAACAGGTAGCTGTCCACGTTGAATTTCAGCCGTTGTATCTCCGGCATATTCGAGCGCAGGTGGCTGAACTTAAAGGGCTCCAAGGCCCCGGTCACCACATTTTCCACCATACCGATGGTCCCACCGGTATAGATAAGCAACACGTTGGCATTGCTATCGATCATGGTTCTCTTGTTATACATAAAGCTCGCTGAAAACCTTCGCTTTGAAAGCAAACAAAAACAATAATGTTACATCACACGAAATCCGCTTGCAAATATAACAATTTGCAAGCAATAACCTATCATTTTGCTGGATTACTTTATTTTCAGCAGGCCATAGACAGCCGTGATACACAAGAAGACAATGATAACGGTCATCCAAACAGTATCACGAAACCCCGTTATTCTTGAAATATGCAGTAGAAAAGATATAGCAAGGCTGGTTATCACGAGTAATAACACTATTTTCAGTATTTTAGATTTATTGGATTGTTTCATTTTTCATCAACCATCATCGGTGCCGCTCAAGTGAACATCTACATTTACATCAGTTGCACTTATTCTTCAAGGTATATAGATTAAACAAAACATAACAGCAAGAAGTTCACGTGCATAGGTGAGATACTGTTCCAAAAAGTGTGTAAATCCTATCCTTATAGGCACCGAATATTTACACTAGCTTTATCCCTTCATTCCAATTCTTATTATACAATCTCCGGAGATTCTTCTTCCGGTAAAGTTAGGGAACTTTTCCGGCAAATGAGGGAAATAGATTAAGTCCTGGAAAAACATGTACTTGTTTCAGTAGGCAGTTTTGTAAACAAAAACAAGCCGTATTAAACCGTTATGTTGCTTGATTGTTGGAGCGACTGATTTCCTTAAAGGGATTCAGAACTTACAAAAGAGTGATGAAATTTCCCGAATAATTCATATATTTACAAAACTTTACCGCACGTGATAAAAAATGACGAATCAATCACACCATTCATTCTTAACCCTGCGAGAGGCGATTATAAGTATCGGCCATGAGTGGCAGGAAAAAGATTTTTATTTCTATCATGGTGTACTTCCTATAATCGATAACGCGATCACCGATACGAAAGATTACGTTGGCATCTTGTTGTGTACCGATGGTGATATAGATATTAGCATCAATCAAGTAGATTACAATATAACGTCATCCACCTTGCTTATCGCCTACCCGTCGTCTATTATACAGGTTATTCGTTCAAAAGGGGAGTATCACGGAATACTTCTGTTTGTATCACGCGATTTTTTAGCTAAACACATCTTAAACACCCAACTGGTAAAACCTTTTCGCCAAATCACCAATCATCAATACACACTTGCTCACATCACTAGAGAAGAACAGCAGGTCCTTATCGATATTTACAAATTGATTCACAGGAAAAGTAACACCAAAAACTCCCTGTTTCAGTTAGAAACATTACGGAATCTGTTTTTGGTGTTTGTTTGCGAAGTAGCTGAAATTTTCTTGAAAAGCAAAAAAGTGGAGACTCACTCCACGAGGAACGAGGAGATAACCGATGCTTTTTTAAATTTGCTTACACAGCCGATAAAAGCAAGCCACAAAACAGCCTATTTCGCCAACAAGTTGCATATTTCCCCAAAGCACTTGATTAAAGCGATAAAAACTACCACCGGAAATTCTCCGGGTATTTTTATCAATAAGCAGCTAATAGACAATGCCAAGTTGTTGTTGACTGACAATCAGCTCACTATTGCCCAAATTTCAAGAGAACTCGGGTTTTCAGAAACAGCATCATTTAGCAGCTTTTTTAAAAAACAGACAGGACAAACACCCACCCAATACAGAAACTTAAAGCCAAAATAGAGAACTTCAAACAATAAAAAGCGAATGTCAATTAATTTCAATAGCCACCTTCTTGCTTAACTTTGAGTCCACTCAGAAAAGTCGGGGCAAACGTTTCGTGATTTATTAACACTCAATATTTAATTAGTGTTTTCATAGGGGAAGTCGTAGCTTATAAAAAAATGTAACTTTGGTAAGTCCTTTTTTGCAGATGTACTGATAAGAGATTTTGATGGCGCGATGGAGTTTTACATTGTCTTAAACTGTTAGGGAGTCAAAATATCTATTGTCAGAGCAATAATTGTAGGGATGTGTGAGATACTTTGCATAACGCATAAATATCCGCCCGCGATAGGTGGAATGGAGAGACAGAGCTATGAACTCACCAACGGCCTCAAACAATATTATAAGACGCATGTAATCGCATATGATGACAACAGCAACAAGACCCTCTGGTTTGCCAAATTGAGGAGAAGGGTGAAGAAATTCCTGAAAGGGCATCCAAACATCAAGCTTATTCACCTTAACGATGGAGGTATGGGCGTAGCCTGCCTCTGGTTGCAAAAACTACCCCATGTACCGGTTATTGTAACCTATCACGGTTTAGATATCACTTTCCCATTGGGAGTGTACCAGCAAAAAATTGTTCCAAAACTGGTTGAATTTGCCGGTGCCATCTGTGTCAGCAGTTTTACCAGAAACGAGTGCATAAAGCGCAATTTTAGCGAACATACCACATTTACTGTACCGAATGGTGTGGATACATCGTTAAAAGATATTCCTTTTAACAGAGAGGAGACGATAGATCGATTAAAAAACGTTTATGGAGTAAATGTCGAGGGGAAACATATCGTGATGTCATCCGGCAGACCGGCCTTACGCAAAGGGTTTTCATGGTTTATCAGAAATGTTATGCCAAAACTAAACAGTGATGTGATATTTCTGATGACCGGACCCATGGAAGATGATCGGCCGTTTATCAGCAACTGTATATCACTTCTACCTGAAAAAAGCAAACATAAAGTGGAACTCTTTTTGGGAACTGCCAGCGACACGAAAAACATACAGGAACTGCTCAAAACGACACCCAATATTTACCATTTGGGTGGCGTACCCTACAACGACCTTATGCAGGTATTCTCATTGGCTGATCTGTTTGTAATGCCAAATATACATGTCGAAGGAGATGAAGAGGGATTTGGTTTGGTTGCCCTCGAAGCAAGCATACGAGGCACATACGTGTTGGCTTCAAATATGGAGGGCATTACCGAAGCGGTTATAGATGGCAAAAATGGTTCCTTGATGCCACCCGAAGATGCTGAGGCATGGGCCAATAAAATAGAGGAGTTGTTGAACAATAAACCGAGGTTGGAAACTATGGCCAGAGAGGGTCAGGCATTCACTGACGAAAACTTTTGCTGGGACAAGATGGTACTTGGCTATAAAGCGGTTTTCGACAAAACAATACATTCACCAAAAGAATAGATAGCGTGTCACACAAGATTAAAGTTGCTTTTTTTGCAGATGTGCTGATAAGAGATTTTGATGGCGCGATCAAGACCGTCTATCAGCTTATTGACAGGTTGCCTACCGAGAGGTTTGAATATCTCTTTTTCTCCGGCATGCCCCCGAAGCATGATTTCCCGTATAAGGTTGTAAAAGTTCCATCGTTGATCATACCGTTTAATACAACCTACAAGGTATCGCTTCCCCGACTCGCGCATGCCAAAATATTGAAAGAGTTGCATCGGTTTAAGCCTGATGTTATCCATGTTACAACCCCATCACTACTCGGTTTTTTCGCGAAACGATACGCTGTAAAGAACGATATTCCCATTGTGAGTATCTACCACACCCACTTTATCTCTTACATGCAGTACTACTTTAAAGGGGTTCCCTTTATGATTCGCTTTGCTGAAAACCTTACTGAAAAGGTGTACCAGAAATTTTACAACCGTTGCGAGCTGGTATATGTTCCAACAGATTTTATGATTGATAAACTGGTAGAGTACGGGGTGGAGCGAAAAAGGCTTAAGCAGTGGCATAGGGGACTCGATACCGAACTGTTCAATCCTGACAGGAAAGATAAGGATTACATTCGGGGTCTTACGAATAATAAAAAGCCATGCCTGCTCTACGCCTCCCGCATAGTGTACGAGAAAAACGTGGAGTTGCTGTTTGAAATTTATGACGAGGTTGAGGCAGAAGGTATTGACGTGAATTTTATAGTTGCCGGAAATGGAATGGCCGAGTTAGAGGCGCGGGAGAGAATGCCCAATGCCATTTTCATGGGCTACATAGATCATAATGAATTGGGCAAACTGTACGCCTCTACCGATATTTTTATATTCCCATCCATATCGGAGACCTATGGTAATGTAGTCATGGAGGCGATGGTGTGCGGGTGCATCCCGGTAATCGCACGGGGTGGCGGTTCGCAGGCTCTTGTTGAAGATGGGGTAAATGGATTTTTATGCGACCCCAATGACTCCTCCCACTTTATTGAAAAAATCAAATTACTTTTAAACGACGCTTCGATAAGAAAAAAAATGAGGAAGGCAGGTAAAAAATACTTACCCCTGTTGAATTGGAACAACCTTGCATCCATCTATTTCTCCGACATCGAGAAAATTGGGATGTCGTACAAGAGATGAGTGACTAAAATGCCACTTGCTATTGGAATCTGCTTGTTTAAACGCCCAGCACGATAGCCGGGTCAATATCAAGTTCTTTGCTAATGGTGCGTGCTGTTTTCAGGGTGGGTTCTGCTTTGCCTGTAAGGTAGTCACTTACGCGCGACTGGCTTAATCCAAGCAGTTGAGCGAGTCCTTCTTGCGTAAGATTCATTTCTGACATGCGTAGTTTCATAACATCGGGCAAGGTGGGTGTCCCGATTGGATAATGTTCATCTTCATATTCTTCAGCCAAATCTACAAGAAGATCAAGCTCCAGAACTCGCGGATCCGACATTGGAGCGTGTTCGTCCACTTGCTCGATTAACTCTTCCACGCGAAGCATGACGGAGTTGTAAGTATTTTCATTTTTTATTGTCGCCATAACGTTTTATATTTTTGTAATATCTTTAATTTTATCGTACTGTTCATGCGTGCCTACAAAACGAATGAGAACTGTTTGAGTGGTAAATTGAATGATAACCACCAAGCGGAAATCGTTTCCTTTCACGTTGAATACATATCGTTTATTCCCCACGCTATCGACTGAATTAAACGATTTTTTGATGTCGCTAAAGCAGGTCCATCGTGCTTTTTTTGTCACCATGTACCATTTTTGCAATGGTATCTCCGATTCAGGATACCGGGTATAAAAATCTCGTAACGCTTTTTTTGATATTATTCTCATTCATCGCCTCGTTTGCTTTACAAAAATACAACATCATTATGCGCTTTGCAAATATTCTTATCGAAAAAACAAATGTTTCATGTTTTTTCAGCCTGTAAAAATCATCTAACCCACGCTTAAAACTCCAGGCAGGCGAAAGAAACAGACGTGTGGGTGTTTTTCGTACCTTGAGCTCACGTTATATTACTTTATTTTTAACAGGCCATAGACAGCCGTGATACACAAGCAGACAATGACAACGATCATCCAAACAGTATCATGAAGCCCTGTTTTTCTTGAAACATGTAATAACAAAAGGTATAACAAGGCCGGTTATCACGAGTAATAACACTATCTTTAGCACTTTAGATTTGTTAGACTGTTCCATTTTTTTTCTTACACACTTTTTGGGATACTACCGAATATGATACTGTTCCAAAAAGTGTGTAAATCCTATCCTCATAGGCACCGAATATTTACAATAGCTTTATCCCTTCATGGCATCTGCTACCCCTCGTTAGGAAAAGCTTCCTTGATTTTCCTATGCATCTCGAACGCTAGCCTCTAAGCCTCTTTGGGAGGAACCGGGTTCTTCGCCCACTCTTCCATCTCTTTTAGGCAACGCTCTGTTGATTCCTTGTGGAATTGATTCGAGTATTTCATTGGTTTGTTCGTTTTCACTACTTCCCATTTTATACAAAAGTTGCCATCAAGTCATCTGTGCACTCCCTCACTACGGTTAACAGACGTATTAAACCGTTTTGTTTGTTTGTTTATTGGAACGAATGATTTCTCTTAAAGAGATATTCGGGTTTCTAAAACGGGCCTCGGGATTGCGCTCCCCGGGCCATCCCTCGCGGGCCGACTTAAGTGTAAGCGCCTTATGTGGGCAGTGATGCACGCAGGCAAGGCAAAACTCGCATTGTCCGGCATACTGCAACCCGTCCTCCCCGAGCGAGAAGTTATCACGCGGACACACATCGGCACAAGTCAAACACTCTGCACAGCGATCTTTCCTTAACTCCAGCAACCGATCGGCCGTCATGGAGAAGTGGTGATCCCGCATATTCTTAAGTCTTTCTTCGGTGAAGAACCCCATATCAGTAGGAGCAACAAAATTCTTTTGTGCGCCTATATCCTCCAGTATCATGGCAAGATTCTCGTCAATGTTCTTGTCGATAGCCATCTGCTCATTCATGTCAAATACCGGCAGGTAGACATCCACCATCAGGATAGTCTGAACGTAATTGTTGACTACACCCTGCTCCTTGGCAAAGTCGTTCCACCACTCGGCTACACTCACGGAGGCATTGCCGTAGGTGATGACCGAGAAGATATAGGGTGCTTTGAAGGTTCCCTTCGTGACAAACTCGCGGACAATCATCGGGGCAGAGGCCACATAATCGGGAAAGACAAAACCAATCTCATCAGCCTCATAGACCAGCTCATCCTTCTTCAGTTCCTGAGGGATACTAAGCGGATTATCAGAAAACTGTTTGGCAATGAACAAGGAGTTGCCGGTAGCGGTGAAATAGAACACAAGCCGTTTCTTCCCATTCGCCCTGTCTTTCAGGATAGCGGCATGGGTTCGGGGCGCAATACCCGCCATCAAGGTGGCGGCCAGCCCGGCGCCCATAATTTTCAATGTGTCTCTTCGGTTCATAATAATGACATCTTGGTGATTCTTTTAATATTCGTTACTTTTACAAAGATGGGGAGAATCATTTCATTACAACTTTCACAAATTGCGCTTTATCTTTCACTTTTTTCGCAAACCTTCTTATCTTTGGATGATGAACTTTTTTTATTCAGAAAAAATAGAGGATATCACGCTACCTCACCCGGCCGATTCCTGCCTTCACCTTATCTGCCTTTCAGGGGAAGGTAGCCTAACCTATTTCGACCGCCTTTTTCAATTCCGGCAAGGAGACTTGCTGGTGCTGTCCCATCCAGATGCCATTTCAAACCTGGTCATTTCCCCTAACTGCAAAGGAGAATTCCTTGCTGCCGATTATCGTTTCCTCAAGAACCTGCTTCCCCCAAACAACTACAGCATCGGCGGCAGCATCAGCCTTTATGGAAACCCGATCATCTCGTTGACAGAGGAGCAGTTATACATCTTTCTGGAAGACATCCGCCGAATTCGCGACAGGATATCAGAGTCGGATCATCGCTTTTACCGGGAGGTTATGGGAAGCCTTTGCCTTACAATGATATACGATATCTTCGAGTTTCACTCCAGACGGGAAGGCGAAAGCACCATTACTGAACGTGCAGGAATCATCGTCGGCGAACTAATGCGTCTGCTCTCCAAAGGAACCTCCCGTACCGAACGCAGCGTAAGCTGGTATGCCAAGCATCTTAACGTGAGTGAGAAGTACCTTTCCACAACGGTCAAGCGGATGACGGGAGCCAGCGTGATGTCATACATCGATCGACACACTGTCCCCATTTTGAAGGAATACCTGAATGATTCGCGGTACTCGCTCACGCAAATTGCGGATATCATGAACTTCTCCTCGCTCAGCTATTTCAGTCGCTATTGCAGCAAACACCTGGGCATGAGTCCCAGTGCATACCGTGCCAGCCTTCAGCCGGGGAAACAGACAGTATAGACACACAAAGCCATTATCGACCGATGGTCGAGACAACTGTTACGGAAAATCCCGATTTATTCGTGTAAATTTTGAAGAAATAATCACAAGTATATCACTCTCTAAACATAATTACCAATATTTGCAGTATGGAACCATCAAAAAGAAATTTTATTAAACATGTTGGGCTGATTGGCGCGACAGGATTGATTGCAGGCTCCCAATCAATTTACGCAAATCCATTGAATGCCGGAGCGCAAAGTTCATCTGTTTTCAACGTGAAAGACTTTGGGGCCAAAGGTGATGGGATAACCGCTGACAGCGAGGCCATTCAGAAAGCACTGGATGCAGCGGGAGAAGTACAGGGTACGACCTATTTTCCTTCAGGGAATTACAAATGTCACGATTTAAAGGTTCATCCATACACAACAGTGTTAGCAGAACCACAGTGGGCATATAGTCCTGATGCCGGGGCTGTACTTACTATTGACAGCGAAAACGCTGATTGCGTTTTAAACATTTCCGAAGCCTACGGCTGTCACATACGAGGAGTTTTTCTACGGGGGAACAGAAATGCTCAAAAGGTCCAACACGGTATCTTTCAAAACCATGCTGAAGCATTTACAGCCAGAGAAAATGCACCTGTCATTGAAGATGTAAGCATCAATTCTTTCTCGGGGCATGGCGTTTACCTGTTAAGGATATGGCTATTTATTATTCGACACAGTATTTTTAAAGGAAATGCAGGGCATGGTGTATGCATCTTAGGTTGGGATGGATTTGTAACCGATAATCAGTTCTCCGGCAATGGGAAAAGCGGTTTCGCAACGGAAGTAGGTGGAGGTAGTACCGTGATGTTTACATGCAACCGCGTGGAATGGAATGGTGAATATGGTCTGCATCTGGCGGGGGGCGACTGTTGGAACGTGACAGGCAATGCCTTCGACCGGAATTATGGGGCAGCCATTGGTGCCTACCGGGTAAGTAATTCCACTTTTACCGGAAACGTTTTCCGTAGAAACGGGAAAGATGCTCAGAATGTGCCGGAAGGATTGGAAGAATCCTGCCAAATGGTGATATCACAATGCAGGGGCATAACGGTTACAGGTAACTCGGGAGCCGTTGGCAGAGATGACAACGGTAAAGGCAGGTGGACCCCCAATTACGCATTTTGGGTAAAGGACAATGCTTGTAGTATCATTACAGCCAATGCTTTTTCGCGCGGCTACCTGAAAGAGATGATCTTGGATAAAGGGGGTAACGAAGCAGATTTTTTAATCAATAACAACATCGGTTCTCTGTTTGAAATACCCTCTTAGTGAAAATTGAGAACGGTCGAACATGATAGTTTTTCAAAAAACGGGTAATTTGACACGCCGTGAAGTAGAAAAACATCCTTATTTTTTAGTACCTTCGCGATCAGGTTTATCCATCGAACCCAAACAACCACGAAGCAACATTAAAATTAATAGATAGAATTATGCAAACAATGGACTCGTTTAATTTTGCCGGTAAGAAGGCATTCGTGCGCGTGGACTTTAACGTGCCGCTGAATGAAAAATTCCAAATCACGGACGACACGCGCATCCGCGCAGCTATCCCCACCCTGAAGAAGATACTGAGCGATGGGGGTAGCGTGATCATCGGATCGCACCTGGGAAGACCCCAAGGACCGTCCGACAAGTTTTCTCTGAAACATATCCTTGGCCGTGTATCGGAACTGCTGGGCACCGAGGTGCAGTTTGCCGACGACTGCGTTGGTGAAGAGGCGAAAGCAAAAGCGGCCGCGCTGAAACCGGGCGAGGCACTGCTGCTTGAGAACCTGCGGTTTTACGCCGAAGAGGAGGGCAAAGCACGCGGGCTGAAGGAAGACGCCACCAAAGAGGAGGTGGATAGTGCGAACAAGGCTACCAAAGAGTCCCAAAAGGCATTTACCAAAAAGTTGGCCTCCTACGCCGACGTGTACGTGAACGACGCGTTCGGCACTGCCCACCGGGCACACGCCTCCACCGCGCTCATCGCAGACCACTTCGACGCAGAACACAAGCTGTTCGGCTACCTGCTGCAAAACGAGATCAACGCCGTGGAAAAGGTGATGAAGGATACCCAACGGCCCTTCACAGCCATCATGGGTGGCTCCAAAGTGTCCTCGAAAATCGATATCATCCGGAACCTGCTTGACAAGGTGGACAACCTGATCCTCGCGGGGGGCATGACCTACACGTTCGTAAAAGCGGATGGTGGGAAGATCGGCGACTCAATCGTAGAAGATGATAAGCTCGACCTCGCGAGAGAGCTCGTGGCACTGGCCAAAGAGAAAGGGGTGAACCTCGTGATGGCCACCGACACGAAGATAGCTGACAGCTTTAGCAACGATGCCAAAACCGACTTCTGCCCGGTAAACGAGATACCAGACGGGTGGCAAGGACTTGATATTGGTCCCGAATCGGCGAAATTATTCTCAGAGGTGATCAAGGGCTCAAAAACCATCCTGTGGAACGGGCCGGTCGGTGTGTTCGAGTTCGAGAACTTCGCCGTGGGATCAAAAGCGATATCCAATGCCATCGTGGAGGCTACTAAAAACGGAGCATTCTCCCTGGTTGGTGGGGGTGACTCGGTGGCTTGCGTCAACAACTTCGGCCATGCCGAAAAGGTCTCCTACGTTTCTACCGGGGGAGGTGCACTGCTGGAGATGATCGAAGGCAAGGTGCTCCCGGGCGTGAAGGCCATTCGCGGCTATTGATCCACTACCCAACGTTCCGATTTTTCAGTTTTTCGCCTTTTTGAAGCGGAAATCCGCTTCAAAAGGCGTTTCGGCTTTCAAAGTAAGTTCACATGATTATATCCTACTATTGGCTCAAAGAGTACCTGCAATTTGACCTCTCCCCGCAAGAAACCGCGGATGCCCTCACGGACATCGGCATCGAGGCGGAAGGCGTGGAGGAGATACAATCCATCAAAGGGGGGCTGGAAGGCCTGGTCATTGGGCAAGTGCTGACTTGCACCCGCCATCCCAACTCCGATCACCTGCACCTGACCACCGTGGATATCGGCGACGGGGCAGAACCGTTACACATCATCTGCGGTGCACCCAACGTGGCGGCCGGGCAGAAGGTGGTGGTGGCCCCCATCGGCACCAAGCTCTACGACGACGATAAGGTGTTCACCATCAAGCGCACCAAGATACGGGGCGAGGAGTCACTGGGCATGATCTGCTCGGAGAGGGAGATTGGTACCGGCACGTCGCACGAGGGCATCATCGTGCTGCCCGATGACGCGCGGGTGGGTACCCCCGCCAAGGAGTACTACAACGTGCAGAGCGACTACCGGATAGAGGTCGACATCACCCCCAACCGGGTGGATGCGGCATCGCATTTCGGGGTGGCACGCGACCTGGCTGCCTACCTCAAGCAGGCGGGCAAGCCCTTTGAGCTCAAGAAGCCCTCAGTCGACACGTTCACCGTGGACACCGAAGAGGGGGGTATCGAGGTGGTGGTGGCCAATCACGTGGCCTGCCCTCGCTACTCGGGGTTGACCATCCGTGGAGTGACGGTGAAAGAGAGTCCCGACTGGCTGAAAAACCACTTGACCACCATCGGGCTGCGCCCCATCAACAACGTGGTGGATATCACCAACTTCGTGCTGCACGAAACGGGACATCCGCTCCACGCGTTCGATGCGGGCTACATCACGGGAGACGAGGTGGTGGTGCGCACCCTGCCGAGCCAAACGAAATTCACCACGCTCGACGAGCAGGTGCGGGAGCTGGACGAGAACGACCTGATGATCTGCAACGCCGAAGAGGGGATGTGTATCGCCGGCGTGTTCGGGGGACTTCAATCCGGGGTGACCGAGGAGACGAAAGATGTTTTCCTGGAGTCGGCCTACTTCCACCCCACATGGGTACGAAAAACCGCTAGGCGGCACGGGCTGAATACCGACTCATCGTTTCGCTTTGAACGGGGGGCGGACCCAAACAACACCGTCTACGTGCTCAAGCGTGCCGCCATGCTTATCAAGGAAGTGGCTGGCGGGATTATCGAGGGAACCATACGGGATATCTACCCCAAACCCATCGAACGCCCCAAGGTAACGCTCTCCTATCCCAAGATGACCGCCCTTATCGGGAAAGCGATTCCCAAGGAGGAAATTCGAAGCATCCTCCAGAGCCTGGAGATAGATATCGAGGCGGAGAAAGGGGAAGAGCTCCTGCTCCGCATACCCACCTACCGGGTGGACGTGACCCGCGACGTGGACGTGGTCGAGGATATCCTCAGGATATATGGTTACAATAACGTGGAGGTCTCCCATGCCCTAAGGGGCAGCCTGTCGTTCCAAACGGCGACCGACCGGAAGCATAAGCTGCAGACGCTCGTCTCGGAACAGCTCACGGCGAACGGGTTCCACGAGATCATGAACAACTCGCTCACGAAGCGTAGCTACTACGAGTCGAGCGAGATGCACCCCATCAAAAACAGCGTGACGCTGCTGAACCCGTTGAGTAACGACCTGGGGGTCATGCGGCAAACGCTCCTCTACGGGGGGCTTGAGAGCATCGCCTACAACCGCAACCGGAAGCACCAAGACCTACGGTTCTACGAGTTCGGGAACTGCTACTTCTACAACCCGGAGCGGAAAAGGGAAGAGGACCCGGTGGCCGAGTTCTCGGAGGAGTACCGCGTGGGACTATGGATATGCGGGAAACGGACCCACAAGAACTGGGCCGTCAAAGAGGAGCAGAGTTCGGTATACGAGCTGAAGGCACACGTGGAGAATATCCTGAAGAGACTGGGCATTAGCGAGAAAGCCCTTCGGTTCGAACCCATCGAGAACGAGGTGCTCTCCAGCGGGGTGAGCATCGCCACCCACAAGCATCCCATCGGTAGTTTCGGCATCGTGTCGCCACGCCTTCTCAAAGCGTTCGATATCGACACAGAGGTGTTCTACGCGGAGATGAGCTGGGATCGGCTGATGATCGAGGCCGAAAGGCAATCGGTACGCTTCTCGGAGATACCCAAGTTCCCCGCCGTGAGCCGGGACCTGGCGCTGCTGATCGACCAACAGATCCCCTTCTCGCGGATCAAGGAGATCGCGCTCGCGTCGGAGAAGAAGCTGCTGAAAGAGGTGACGCTGTTCGACGTGTACGAGGGCAAGAACCTGCCGCAGGGGAAGAAGTCGTACGCGGTGAACTTTGTACTGCAGGATGAGGAGAAAACGCTGACCGACCAGCGGATTGACGAGGTGATGAAGCGGATACACCGCAACCTGGAGAAGGAACTGGGCGCTCAATTGAGGTAAGCTAAAACAGGAAACAACCACCTGGGCTTTCCTACGAAAGTACCGGGCAAAGTGAATAGACAATGGGAAGAGCATTTGAATACCGCAAGGCGCGCAAGCTGAAGCGGTGGGGCAACATGGCCCGCGTTTTCACCAAGCTGGGAAAAGAGATCACGATGGCCGTGAAGGCCGGTGGTCCCGACCCGGATACCAACCCCAGGCTGCGGGTGCTGGTGCAGCAGGCCAAGAAGGAGAACATGCCCAAGGATAACGTGGAGCGGGCCATCAAGAAGGCAACCGACAAGGATTTCTCCGATTACAAGGAGGTGGTCTACGAGGGGTACGGCCCCTACGGCATCGCCATCGTGGTGGAGACGGCTACCGACAACACCACCCGCACCGTGGCCAACGTGCGCAGCTATTTCAACAAGCATGGGGGTTCGCTGGGGACGACCGGCAGCCTCGAGTTCCTGTTCGACCACAAGTGCGTCTTCAAGATAGCCCCCAAGGAGGGGGTTAGCCTCGAAGAGCTGGAGCTGGAACTGATCGACTACGGGGTGGACGAGCTGGAGGTGGAGGAAGAGGATATCCTGCTCTACGGCGACTTCACATCCTACGCCGAGATACAGAACTACCTCGAAGGAAACGGGTTCGAGATCCACTCGGCCGAATTCGAACGCATCCCGCACGATACCAAGACCCTAAACGACGAGGAGCGGGCACAGATCGAGAAGCTGCTGGAGAAGTTCGAAGAGGATGAGGACGTGCAAAACGTCTTCCACAACATGGCAGTTGAGGAGTAAGGCCATAAAAGTGTATGAACAGTAGATGAGTAAGGGCAGTAGAAACGTAAGGGAGCGAATCGTTACAAGAAGAGCAAGCTTAACGCCATAACAGCCATCCCGCCAATCAACCCGTAAATGGCATGGTGATGCTTCCCGTACTCTTCAGCCGCGGGCAGCAGTTCATCGAACGAGATGTAGACCATGATCCCGGCGATCATCCCGAACAGTACCCCCAACATCGCTTCCGTAAGGAAAGGTGCCAGTACCAAGTAGCCCACGATAGCACCCAGCGGCTCTGACAACCCCGAAAGTAGCGATAACCAGAATGCCTTTTTTCGGTTACCCGTCGCGTAACATATCGGGACCGAAACGGCGATGCCTTCCGGGATATTGTGTATGGCAACGGCTATGGCAATAGGGATGGCTATTTTTATATCTTTCAATCCAGACAAAAAGGTCACCATGCCCTCGGGGAAGTTGTGAATCGCAATCACCAGCGCGGTAAACAAACCAATACGCAGCATTTTGTGGTCGATCTCCCGTTTACCTCCCATCTCTCTGAGTGCTCCCCTTTTCATTCTCTTTTTCCTACCCCTTTGCTCGGATATGCATCTAACATCCTCTACCGAGTGCATTTCGTGAGGATTGGCTCGCTCCGGTACCAGCCAGTCAATAATCGCTATCACGAAAATACCGGCGAAAAAGGAGAGAATGGTGTAAAACTCGCCCGTCATGCCACCATATATTTCCCTCAAGGTGTCAAACGAGTCGGACAAAAGCTCTACGAACGAGACGTATATCATGATGCCGGCGGAAAAACCCAACGATACCGAAAGGAGCGTCTTGTTGGTCCGCTTTGTGAAAAACGCGATGGCCCCGCCCACACCGGTCGAGAGACCAGCGAACAGGGTGATTAAAAAAGCGATGAGCACCTGATCTTGTGCCACTTCTATCGTTTCCATTGCCAAAGTTGAATGAATCTATTTTACGAAGCGCGAAGTTGGCACTTTTATTGCAAATAATCAAATGCTATTTATTGGTGCTTTTCCTGTGAGACTGTTTTTTAACGAGGGTGCAAGGGGATTTAGCGGCCAGATCAGATCATCATTTTTGGGGAAGCGATTGGCGAGCAAAGTAGGTGTCGAGCGCCTTCCGGGCAGCGACGAACGAGCTTTTGCGAGACTGTAGCACCTCCTCTTCGAGGTGAGCGAGTAACCGGGCGATCTCGGGATCGTTGTAAAAGCTGCCGCGGAGACGCTCGTTAATGGTTTCGAACATCCAGTACTTCGACTGCTCCTTCCGCTTTCGGTTGAAGTACCCGTTCTGCTTCACGAAGTCGATATAACGGTGCACCATGTCCCACACCTCTACTATCCCCAACCCGTAGTAACCGGAGTAGGTGAGCACCTCGGGGCTCCACCCAGATTCGGGGAGCGGAAAGAGGTGCAGCGCGTTGCTATAGTGGCGTTGGGCCATCTTCGCCTTCGGGATGTTGTCGCCATCGGCCTTGTTGATCACGATGCCATCGGCCATCTCCATAATACCCCGCTTGATACCTTGCAACTCATCTCCCGTGCCGGCCAACTGAATCAAGAGGAAAAAATCGACCATGGAGTGAACCGCGGTTTCGGACTGCCCCACCCCCACGGTCTCTACAAAAACGTAGTCGAATCCTGCCGCTTCACATAGCACGATGGTCTCCCGGGTTTTACGGGCCACCCCACCGAGCGATCCCGCCGAAGGGGAAGGGCGGATAAACGCGTTGGGCTCGTTGGATAACCGCTCCATACGGGTTTTATCGCCTAAGATGCTTCCTCTTGATAGTTCGCTGGAAGGGTCGATAGCTAATACCGCCAGCTTATGCCCTTTTTCCAGGAGGTGCATGCCGAAGGTGTCGATGGAGGTGCTTTTCCCCGCGCCCGGAACACCCGTTATCCCGACCCGGATAGAATTTCCCGCGTGCGGCAAGCACTTCTCGATAATGGCCTGCGCCTTTTCAAAGTGCGATGGCAGGGAGCTCTCCACCAGGGTAACCGCCTGGCTCAGGATCACCCGGTCGCCCGACAGGATGCCCTCCACGTACTCATCTGCCGTTCGCCTTACCCCCTTTGGTCGTTTTTTAAGGTAGGGGTTCACCGTCGGGGGCTGAGGCACCCCCTTATTGACGCTTATACCCACATATCTGGGATCGTTCTCAGGATGTTTCATTTGGAATACCTAATCTAACGAACTCAACTTTCACGTGTAAGCCTTTTTTGTTTCATGGAAAAACGGTAACGTATTCATCCGCGAAAGTTCAATTCCCTTTACAATAAAAGCCGAATGAAGGCCTTTCGTGAAGATACCCCATTCGGCTTATTATACCCTTTCAACAATGTTTACTCCCTGGGAGTCACTTTCCCCTTGATAGTAAGCACGTAAACCGTGTCGGGAACATTGCTGTAGACCCGTATGCTCTTGCTGAATGCTCCGGGACGGTTCATGGTCGTATAACGGGCAGAGATGCTCCCGCTCTTACCTGGCAAGATGGGCTCCTTGGAATAGGAGGGAGTAGTACACCCGCAGGACGACGATACCCGGTGAATAACCAAAGGGGCATCGCCCTTGTTGGTAAACTCGAACTGGGTAGTCACCGCACCTGCCTCTTCCTTAATGGTACCAAAATTGTGCTCCATTTTCTTGAATTCTACCTTCGGCTTCTGCGCGAACACGATCCCGCCGCACAAAAACAGGCACGTGACCAGTAAACAGACCTTTTTCATATGATTATTGATTCAAAATGTTATAATTTAGCTAATAGCTCCTTAATCTGATACAAAGGTAACAATTTAGTTTAACCCAAGCTTATTCTTTAACATTTATTCGCTCACCAGCCGTGCGCGAAGTAAATTCCGGGGCGTACATGCATTGTACCGTGGCCATTCCGTTGGAGTAACTACCCACCCGATTCACGTGAACTGCATATTCAAAAACATAGGTACCCTTGGGCAACGCATCGAAGTAGAAGCTCGTGGAGGCATCCTTAGAGGTCTTGTAATAGAGGATACCGTTCTGCCACCCGCTACCGGAAAGCTGGTCGACAGGCTCAAAGCAAGCCGGGCGCATATCTTTCAGATGCACGTACTCCAGGTCCCGGTCGCTTCGCAACGTGAGCCGCACCACTACTTTATCACCCACCTTCAAAAGGTGTTCCTCAGTAATCCTTACTAACTGAATGCCCGAGGGAGTTGTCTCCTCCACGAAAAGTTGCTTTTCTATGTCAAGCGCTCCATCCGTTTTAACGATCCGGTCCAGCTCCTCGTAATACTGCCAGTACAATGCTCCCCACGCGGGCGTATTACCACGATGTGTCACTGTGGCTCTACCCATCTCCGGTTTTATCTCCGTTCCGCTCCACGAACTTTTAACGTAGCCCGTTCCCAACTCTTTGGAAGTCGACTCAACCGGCTGGTCGCCCAAGTGGATGACCGTCTCGCCGGTAGATGCAAACCAGTCGCTGCCTGTACTTAACAGCGCGTACACGGCATCCATCGTGGCGTGTGTCGACTCCCATAGCTGGGCCTGCTTCTGTTTCAGCAACCACCGCTTCATCTCGTCCATCTCATCGGCTTCGGGGCCCGCCTCCCGGAACGCATCCATGATAAAGGTATGCACCGTAACAGCCGAGCTCGACATAAAGACCGAAGCGCGGTTATTGGCCCAATACATCCCCAGCTCATCTGATCGTGTAGCATGCTCGCGAAACGAATTGATAATGGCACTGGCCGTGCTGGTATCGCCTTCACAACTCATCAGCAAGGAGATTAGCGCCCGCTCGTACAACCCGTACCGGGTCCAGTTCTCCTTAAGCACCAATTGGTAGAAGTCGGCCATCTCACGCACCTCGTCGTCCAGGGAGTATTCCCCGTAGGCCGAACGAACAAAGAGATATTCCAGGTCAACCCTGGAGATGGTTTTTATCTTCTCCCACTCCTTGTTGTACTGCTTCAACGTGTTAAAGCGACGAAGTGCCTCCGCATCGATATAGTCGACCGCCCGTTCCTGCATAGCCATAACATCGTATGTTAGCTCACCGGCTCCCAAAGCCTTGAGTTGCTGAAAACCGTACAAGATATAGTGGGTGATGGGCACGCTTGGTTGGAACCCTTTAAACCAGCTCCACCCACCCTGGTTACTCTGTAGCTCCCGAAGTCGATCCACGGCCGTTCGCATCAGGTAGCGTCCCCGGTTCATGTCGAACAGCAACGCCAACTTCTCTTTCCGCTCGGTTTCATTCCGTGCCTCCAGGACCCAGGGTGTCTCTTCCAGCAGCACGTTCTTCAGCTCCTGGTTCCTTTCAAGATTGGAGAGGAGGGTTCCCTCATCACCCCCAAGCCTCTTCCACGCCTCCACCATGGCCGTTACCTTGGGATAAGCCTGCGCGATATGCGTACCCATCGAGGCAGCATAGTAAGAGGCAAACCAAGCAACCGCGCTCTCGTTATCGGGTTGTTGCAACACGGGCAACGCCTGCACCACGTACCAAGCAGGGTTGGACGTAAATTCCAGCGTCAGCCTGTAGTCTTGTCGAGTGGGTGACGCTCCCTGTAGCAACCCCTCCATGATGAATGTTTTTGTTTCGTTTCCCTTCACATCCATCCGCCTCGTTTCGGTTGTCAACGCCTGATTGGGCAATAGCGCCAGTGCGTGCTGCTCGCCATCGCTAAACCGTTCGCTCCTCGCCACGACACGAACACCCAGGAGGTCCCTATCGTTCGGCACGTTGAACATCCAGGCAGCATCGGTTGAGGCGTTAGGGGCAAGGGAAAAGGGTAGCGAAGCCGTAGTCAGCGAGGCTGTCTCCACTGCTTCACCGGTCGCCGGGTCGAAGAACTCCAGCGTCACGCTCCCCTGCTGGGTGCTATCAGAGAGGTTAGACACCTTGGTCGCGATTGACGCCCGATCGCCATGCCGCAAGAACCGCGGCATATTGGGTGTTACCATCAGCTCCTTTCGGGAGACAGCCAACTCCTCCACGCTGCCACTATTCATTCGCTTATCATGCGCCAGCACCCTGAACCGCCAACGGGTATTGCTCTCGGGAACCGTGAAGGCGATCACCGCCTCCCCCTCTTCGTTGGTACGTAGCGTGGGATAGAAGAACGCCGTCTCATTAAAGTTGCGACGTACCTGTGGAGTATCGTCACCCGTTTCCTCCTCCTGTCGACCGGGGGCGGTTGAAGCTTCATCACGCTTCGTCGCCCCAAAGGCAACAACTGCCGCCTCTTCTAGGATGGTCTCGTTTGCCGCTACCATATAACCCGAATCGTCCAACATCGAAGCTTGTGGTGAAGTTCCACGAATGCGAAACATCATCCTGCCCGAGTAATGCAGCGAATAGTCGAACCAATTCAACCGGTCGTAGTTAAACAAGGGTATACCCTTGAATAAAAACGGATAAAAGCCCCTGATCGATGTCTGGTCATACGCGTGGTCGCTCAACAACCCCATCATAAAATGGTAGCGGTCACCCGATAAGCGGGAAAAATACCAAGGTGACGTTGGGTAGATATTATCTAACGAGAAGTCGTACATCGAGGCCAACAGCTCCGCCACCGCGGGATTCCCACTGGCATCCATCACCGTAACACGCCACTCCTCCTCCGCACCGGGTCGAATCTTGTCGCGAAAGACAGAGAGTTTCACGGTAAGCTCCTTGCTCTCTTTCACCGAGCGAAGGTCGGACCGGTGAGTATAAAACTCCTCATCTTTAAAGTAGCTGAGCATCAGGGTGATCCCATCCTTATACTCCTCTTTGTAGGGAAGCACGAAGCGCTTGTTCTCATTATTCAGTGCTACCCACCTTCTTTCAAGCAAATCATTTTCCTGCCACAGCTCGTACAGCACATGCAGGCGAGAGGTCGCCCCAAGGATTACCTCGGCAAGTTTGCCCGGGGCAAAATCACGACTCTTCTCCACGAACCAGTTGTTTGTTTGTATCGGTGGACGCTTATCGGTGTAAGCGAAAAGGATTACATCTTTCTCCGTCTCCACGGAATTGCCTTGTTGGTCCTTCGCCTCCAACATCACCCGGTACTTGCCGGAGGGCAGGGTTGTCAACCTCTTGGCCAGCTCTACCTGTTCACCAGTCTCGAAAAAGCCTTCGCCCACCAATCGATTCAGGGAGTCGTTTTCTTGCAAGGAGTATATCCGGTAGCTACCCGATGCAAACACCTCGTTCCCATCAAGGTTTTTGGTGGTGATCATCACCTTCTCCCCACTCCCCTTCTCCCAACGGTCGCTCATCTCCAGTGACAGGAATAATGACGCGTCTCCCACCGGGACCGTGTAGGAGCCGGTCTGGGTTTCGCCATTCAGGTCGGTCACGCTCGCGTCCACCACAAACGAACAGAACGAGCGGACAGAGAGGTGGGTATCCGGCCTTTGGGGAGTGAATGAGATCTCGAAGCGACCCTCCTCGTCGGTCTGCACAGCTCCCTCGGCAAACAGTTCCGAGACACCTCCCCAGGACCACCACGCGAACGGCCGTCGATTTACCCGGTAGGTCACCGTCGTATTTTGTAATTTGATCCCGGAGAAACTTTCCACCCTCCCTTTCAGCGTGATCGACTCATTAAACGCGTAGGTCTCATCAATCTTGTCAAACGACACCTCGAACGTGGGTCGTTTGTACTCCTCCACCCTGAAATAGGTGCTTCCCGCATCCGATTCAATGGTGAAGTTCCCGGGGAGCAATCCATGCGGTAAGGTGAACTCGCCCGATACCGAACCGTACTCGTTGGTCGTCGCCTGATGTTTAGACAGCTCCCGATTATTCGCATCGTAAAGCGTCAATTCAATCGGCTGTTTTCCTACCACTTGTGCGCTATCCTTCTCTTCCCGTGTTAAGACAGCCTTGTAAAAGACCGTCTGACCCGGACGGTACAGCCCACGATCAGTGAAAATAGAGGTGATAACCCGTTCGTCCTCCTCCTCACCACGTTGCCACTGGTAGCTGTAAGGAAGGCGGTACAGAAGTAACCCGTTATCGTCACCCGCTACGGCGTGATAAAACAGGTCGTGGTTGGGCAACTCTTTGTTATACACGGCGAATCCCAGCTTGTTGACCGGCAGGGAGGTTACTTGGGTCAGCGTTGAGTTACGCCAGTTACCAGGAAGCTTGTAAATCACTACCCGCGCATCGGTCACCGGCTCCCCGGTCACCCGGTTCACCACGAAGAAGTCGTACCGGTCCTCTCCCGACACCCGGGAAAAAAGCGCCAAGTCAGATATAGAAAAAAAGTACTCCGACGGGGTTACCCCCTCTGTTTCGGGCGAGGTATGGATGATCAGCACGTAACTCCCCGGCTCCTTTAAATGAAACCGAATAGAGGTCTCGCTATTGCTGTAAGGTGCACTTTCCGGTAAATACACCGGGATATCTTTGACGAAACGGCGTTGCCCTTCTAAATTATTCCGGTTACCGTGCCGAACCATCTCCACCTCCTTGGGTGAGTCGACACGATACAGTTTCGCGGTCATCGAGCGAAGGTTCTTAAAGGTTACATCCAGCTTTACCTCGCTTTCGGGCAAGAACGTTTTGTTGCCCGAGACGGTGAACCCAGGCTGAGTGAGTATTTGCAACTGGTTCTCCAGGAGCGCGATTCGTTCGTAGTTGGGATAAGCTCGCACGGTCTCTTTCAACATCTCATACAGCTCCTTTGTTTTTCGATTACTCCCTGCGTTATCCTGCTTATCCATCTGCCATGGCTCATTCTGATAAATCTGCGCGATTATATTGATGACCTCAACGCTCATTTCATCGCCTTCCCACTTATCGAGCAGATGTTGGAGCGAGGGGAGCGCATGCGTTTGGTAGTAACTCTGGAATCGAGTGAGGTGGTCGAGCTTCTCCAGCTCGGTCAGCAGTATGGAAGCCTCCATCCCCCTCTCCAGAAGCGAAGCCAGTTGTTGACGGTATATCTCCAGCGTCCACACCTCGTACTGCCCCGGTTGCGGTTCGAAGGGTAACTTCACGAACTGTTCGGCAGGCTGGAACAGCTCCTCCATGGTAATCCCTTTTTCTGCTAACAAACGGCTTACATCCTCGTTGCCCTGTATCTGCTTGAACAGCTCGAGGCTCCTCCTCGCAAGAAAATCATACATGCTGGGGAAAAAGCGCCGCGAATCCTTACCCAGCTCTACAACAGCCGCATAGGAGTCGACGGTTGATGCTAACAGCTCATCTCTATAGGCGAGTGACATGTTAAGGTGCTCCACCACCTTGTTCAGCAGGATACCCCGTGTCCACTCCTTCATATCATCGGGTACGAAATCACCCAACTCGGTACGCTGGTCAATATTCCAACGATCTTTCTGGTAGTATTGCAGGTAGAGCTCACCCAACATGGAGTGCAAGAGCGCACGCTCTACCCTGTCGTGGCTCTGCGCCAACATCTCGTTGAGGTTATGGAAGATCAGCGTGTCATTTTTGGCATCCTGGGCCAGATCGTACTTCCCTTGATGAATTAGTGCCTTTATCACTTGCGGGCTGTTCTGATCTTCAGTGGCCATGCGTAATATCTCGTCCACCTTATCGGAGGCCGACTTGGGAAGGGAGTTCTGTTCAAACTCGGCTACCGCCGCCCAGAGCTTTTCGTAGGAGTCGTTGTTCGGGGAGCGATTAGCTTGGGGGAAAATGGCAAGTGAAAGCATAGATATGAGGAGGATAAGGGTTATCTTATTCATCATGAGGTTTTTTACTGGGTTTACTGGAGTTATTAGGCTTGTTGGCACGGTTTACTTTACGGTCACCTATTATTTAACAATTTCAAGTACGATTTGTTTTCCGTCAAGAATCAATCTATTTTTGTAATTTTGTAACCGCTTCAGAAAAGAGTGAACTTTTGCGTTAAGCAAGACGAGCAGAAAACGAACAAGTTCGTGTTATGCCGTTGCGAGCAAAAGTGCAACGAAGCTGAACTTTTGCGTTAAGCAAGACGAGCAGAAAACGAACAAGTTCGTGTTATGCCGTTGCGAGCAAAAGTGCAACGAAGCTGAAGTTTTAATAATAGATAGATATGAAAAAATCAACCCAATTTGTCTCGATAGGCACCCTGCTTGCAGGGATTGGAGTGCTGCTGTTCGCGTTATCATCGTTGAATAGCGTTAAAAAGGTGGAGTCAAACCGACCGTTGGTACTCTCCATGACCGCCTCCGTGGCAATTCCCGAACAGATGGAGTTCGCGGGCGAGAAAATCGTCTTTGACCGCTACGACCGGCGTGAGCGGATGGACCGGGAGCTGAACAGCTTCACCTACTTTCACTCCACCACCCTACTTCTCTTTAAGCGGGCCAACCGGATGTTCCCGGTAATTGAACCCATCCTCGCGAGGGAGGGGATTCCGGATGATCTCAAATACCTCGCGGTCATCGAAAGCAGCCTGGATCCACGGGCGGTCTCCCCTGCCCGTGCAGCGGGGCTATGGCAGTTCCTCCAAACCACGGCAAAGGAGTATGGACTTGAGGTGAGCGCCACGGTAGACGAGCGTTACCACGTTGAGAAATCGACCGAAGCCGCCGCAAAGTATCTAAAGAGCGCCTATGCGAAATACGGTTCCTGGAGCGCAGCCGCACTCTCCTACAACGGGGGGCAAGCCCGGATCAGCAATGAGCTGAGCAATCAGAAAGTGAACGATGCACTCGACCTCTGGCTGGTGGAGGAAACCACCCGCTACTACTACCGCCTGTTAGCAATTAAGCAGGTATTTGAGCACCCACGCCGGTACGGATTCGTGATTCAACCCGAGCACCTCCACAAGCCGATGGAGTTCAAGAAAGTGGAGGTATCGACATCCATCGCCGACCTGGCCGATTTTGCCCGGCAGCACGAGGTCACCTACGCCCAATTGAAGGAGTTCAACTCGTGGCTGCGCGACCGGAAGCTGACCAACAGCAGCGGCAAGACCTACACGATCCTGATCCCCACGCGTGATGCGCTCTATTACAAGAAGGGTGATAAGCCCAAGGTGCATAGCGCGGCTTGGGTTGAAGGGTTATAAACAGAGGAAACTTTTAACATGGAACAGATAGAGGTGTACGGTGCCAGGGTACACAACTTGAAGAATATCAACGTGACGATCCCGCGTGACGCGCTGACCGTGATTACCGGCTTGAGCGGCAGCGGGAAATCGTCACTTGCCTTCGACACCCTCTTCGCGGAGGGGCAGCGGAGGTATATCGAGACCTTCTCTGCCTACGCCCGCGGCTTCCTGGGGAAGCTGGAACGGCCCGACGTGGACAAGATCATCGGGTTGAGCCCCGTCATCTCCATCGAACAGAAGACCACTAACAAGAACCCACGGTCGACCGTCGGCACCGCTACCGAGGTATATGACTTCCTGCGACTCCTCTACGCACGGGCCGGCGAGGCCTACTCCTACCATACCGGGGAGAAGATGGTGAAGTACACCGACGAGCAGATACTGGAATTGATCCTGGAGAACTACATCGGCAAGAAGATCTACATCCTGGCGCCCGTGGTGCGAAACCGAAAGGGGCACTACCGGGAGCTATTCGATCAGATACGGAAAAAGGGGTACCTCTACGCACGGGTCGATGGTGAGGTCCGAGAGATTCTCCCCGGGATGAAGGTGGACAGGTACAAGAACCACAGCATCGAGATACTGATTGACAAGCTCGCGGTTTCCAACCGGTTTGCCGACAAGCTAAAAAGCAGTGTCCGCACGGCGATGAGGCAGGGGTCGGGCCTAATCCTCATACAGGACGTGGAGGCCGACGAAATACGCTACTACAGCCGAAGCCTGATGTGTCCCACCACCGGCCTCTCGTACAGCGAGCCGGCACCCCACAACTTCTCGTTCAACTCCCCCCAGGGAGCGTGCCCCCGTTGCAAAGGGATTGGAACGGTGGACCAGGTGGACGTGGAAAAGGTGATTCCCGACCCATTGTTGAGTATCGCGAGGGGGGGCATCGCACCGCTCGGCAAGGAGCGGAGCAGCCTGATCTTCTGGCAGATCGCTGCACTTTGCGAAAAACATGGGGTCACCCTCAAAACCCCTATCAAGGATATCCCCAGCGAGGCCATCGACGAAATCCTATACGGTACGGGTGAGCGGTTAAGGATAAGGAACGAGGCGCTGGGCAACTACAACTACATGGTATCTTACGACGGGGTGGTGAAGTACATCGAGATGCAACAGGACGAAGACGCGTCGGCCACCGCGCAAAAGTGGGCGGGACAGTTTATTACCACCTCCGTCTGCCCCGAGTGCAACGGGCAACGGCTCAACAGGGAGGCACTCCACTTCCGGATCAACGGCAAGAACATCGCCGAGTTGGCCGATATGGATATCCAGACGTTGTACGACTGGCTCCTTGCCTCTGAAGCGGAGGTTACCAACCGGCAACGGCTTATTGCCTCCGAGATCATGAAAGAGATTCTCTCCAGGCTCCAGTTCCTGCTGGATGTGGGGTTGGGCTACCTCTCGCTAGCGCGTGCCTCTGCCTCTCTATCAGGGGGCGAGAGCCAACGCATCCGCCTCGCCACACAAATCGGCTCTCGTCTGGTGAATGTATTGTACATCCTGGACGAGCCCAGCATCGGCCTGCACCAACGGGACAACCACCGGCTTATCCGTTCGCTCAAGCAGTTGAGGGACACGGGCAACTCGGTGATAGTGGTTGAGCACGACAAAGAGATGATGCTGGCATCGGACTACATCGTGGATCTGGGACCCTTTGCCGGGCAGAAGGGAGGTGATGTGGTGTTCGAGGGAACCCCTACCGACATGCTGACGAAAAACACCCTCACATCGAACTACCTGAACGGGAAGCTGGAGATACCGGTTCCCAAGGAGCGGCGTACGGGAAACGGGAATCAACTGGTCATCGAGGGGGCTATAGGGAACAACCTGAAGGAAGTGACCGTCGCCTTTCCCCTGGGTAGCTTTATCTGCGTGACCGGTGTATCCGGGAGTGGAAAGTCGACCCTTGTCAACGAGACGTTACAACCCATCCTCAGCCAAAAATTCTACCGCTCGCTTAAAGACCCGCTCCCCTACTCCTCCGTGAAGGGAACGGAGCACCTCGACAAGGTGGTGAGCGTCGACCAGTCGCCCATTGGCCGCAGTCCCCGCTCCAACCCGGCCACCTACACCGGTGTTTTCACCGATATACGCAACCTCTTCGCAAGCATGCCGGAAGCAAAGGTGCGCGGTTACAAACCGGGCCGGTTCTCGTTTAACGTGAAAGGGGGACGCTGCGAAACGTGCAAGGGGAATGGCTACAAGACCATCGAGATGAACTTCCTGCCCGACGTGATGGTGCCCTGCGAGGTGTGCCACGGGAAGCGATACAACCGCGAAACGTTGGAGGTGCGGTTCAAGGGAAAAACGATTGCCGACGTGCTGGACATGACCGTGAACAACGCGGTGGAGTTCTTTGAAAACGTGCCGACCATCCTCCACAAGATAAAGGTATTACAAGAGGTAGGGTTGGGCTACATCAAGCTGGGACAACCCTCTACCACGCTTTCTGGCGGCGAGAGCCAACGCGTGAAACTGGCAACCGAGCTAGCGCGGGTAGAGACAGGCAACACGCTCTACGTACTTGACGAGCCCACCACCGGGCTTCACTTCGAGGATATCCGGGTGCTGCTGGGCGTCCTCAACAAGCTGGTGGACAGGGGGAACACGGTAATCGTGATCGAACACAACCTCGATATCATCAAGTGCGCCGACTACATTATCGACCTGGGACCGGAGGGAGGGGATAAGGGAGGTTATATCCTGGCCACCGGGACCCCGGAAGAACTGATTCAAGTGAAAAAGAGCTACACCGCCAAATATCTTCGGGAAGAGCTGCACGGATTAGCTTAACGCAGGGTTAGACCCCCAAAAAACAAGGAACAGGATTTTCAGAAAGAAATCAAGAATGCGTACGGGGGTTTTGACGGCCAAAACGTTAAAAATCAACCAGGCATGAACATTTACAGCGACCCGTTGTTTTAAATGCATGAACAAAAGATCGAATGACATGCACGAAATTGGTTCCCGGTAAAGCACGGGGTCGAGTTATCGTGTTACGATCAATTCGATCATGTAGTTTGTTTCATGAAGATTGTGTTAAGTAGAGAGGTCTGCGAAGTGATTCGCGGACTTTTCGCTTTTTATCCGACACCTCTTTTATTCTCGCTTTCTTTTTCATACATTTGCATTTGATTTTTCAAAGAAGACTATGGCTAAAAGGAAAAGAAGAAAAACCGCTGCTTCCCCAAAAAAGGGGAAAGCGTTGGTTCAGTTTTTACGTAACGAGCGCGTGCACTTCATCTTTGGAGTGATCGTGGCTTTTACCGGTATATTCATCCTACTGGCCATCATCTCTTTCCTTTTCACTGGCGCCTCAGACCAAAGCCAGGTACTGAACCGCTCCTTCTGGGAAGTGATTCGTTCCAACACTCCCGAGATACAAAACTGGACGGGCGCCGGAGGCGCTTACCTGGCTGAGAGGCTCGTGAACGAGGGTTTCGGTATTGCCTCGGCAATCATCCCGCTCTTCCTGATTTACATGGGGTTACGGATCATGAAAGTAACTAGGTTTTCCTTTTTAAAGGCCCTTTTCATTGGCGCCTTCAGCCTTATCGGTTTTTCCATCGCGAATGCGCTCATCCTGGACAAGATCTTCCCTAGCACGCACGTGAAGTGGGGCGGCAGCCACGGGTTACAGATCGAACACCTCCTGAACAACAGCGTTGGCAAGCCCGGTATCGTGCTGCTTCTCCTACTAATCGGGGTGGTCATCGCGGTCATCATCCGTAAAAGCTCCATGCGCAAGATTCAGGAAACGTTGATTCAAAGCAAGCCTTCATTCGCCATGAGAGAAGAGGAGGAAGCTATCGACCTGAATAAAAAGGGAAGGATGCAACAGGCGGAAGAGTTGGATGAGCCCTCAACCACAGCCAAACCCAGAAAAAAAGGTCTTCTACACCGGATGGCTAGTGGTCTGAAGAGGATTGTCGCCGAGCTGAAGGAAGAGGAAGATACAGAAAGCGAAACGGGAACCGATCTGCCGATCGAAGAGACCCCGGCGTCAGGAGCTTCCATTTCAGGTGGTCGGTCCACCAAACCAGCAGGAGAAACAGCGAAGACCTCCACGCCAACGGGACCATCGGATGACTTCGAGGTCATCGTCCCGAAGGATGAAGATGCGGTTCTTGCGCTCCACCCGGAAGAGAAGCCGACAAGTAGCGGGTTACCTCACGATATGGAGGAGTACGACCCCAGGAAAGACCTCTCCTCCTTCCGCTTCCCCACCAGCCAGTTGTTAAAGGTGTACGACACCAGCGACAAGGCAGTGGACATGGAGGAGCAGAACGAGAACAAAGACAAGATTATCAACACCTTGCGCAATTACGGGATCGAGATCACCTCTATTAAGGCCACCGTGGGGCCTACCATCACCCTTTACGAAATTGTTCCAGAAGCGGGTGTTCGTATTTCAAGGATACGCAACCTGGAGGATGATATCGCGCTCAGCCTATCAGCGTTAGGTATCCGCATCATCGCCCCGATGCCGGGGAAAGGAACTGTGGGCATCGAAGTACCCAACAAAGAGCCACAAATCGTCTCGATGCACTCGGTGATTACCTCCAAGCGATTCCAGGAATGCACGTACGAGCTGCCGGTCGCGCTGGGTAAAACCATCACGAACGAGGTGTTTATCTTCGATCTTACCAAAATGCCGCACCTCCTGGTGTCCGGGGCTACGGGACAAGGCAAGTCGGTGGGACTCAACGCCATCATCACCTCGCTGCTCTTCAAAAAGCACCCCGCGGAGATGAAGCTGGTGCTAATCGACCCCAAAATGGTTGAATTCAACATCTACTCCGCCATCGAGAACCACTACCTGGCTAAGCTACCCGACGAGGAGAAAGCGATTATCACCGACGTGAGCAAGGTGACCCAAACGCTCAACTCGTTGACCAAGGAGATGGACGACCGCTACGAACTGCTGATGCGGGCACGTACGCGATCTATCAAAGAGTACAACCAGAAGTTCGTCCAACGGCGTCTCAACCCCAACAACGGGCACAAGTACATGCCCTACATCGTGGTGGTAATCGACGAGTTTGGCGACCTGATCATGACAGCCGGCAAGGAGATCGAGATGCCGATTGCCCGGATCGCACAGAAGGCGCGGGCCGTGGGTATGCACATGGTCATCGCGACGCAACGCCCCACCACCAACATCATCACGGGTACCATCAAGGCCAACTTCCCGGCACGGATGGCGTTCCGGGTGACCTCCCAAATCGACTCCCGCACCATCCTCGACATGAGCGGGGCCAACCAGTTAATTGGCCGGGGCGATATGCTCTTCTCGCAAGGGAGTAACCTGATCCGCATTCAATGCGCGTTCGTGGATACCCCGGAGGTGGAGCGAATCTCCCTCGATATTGGCAAGCAAAGGGGATACGAGAGCGCATACCCGCTACCGGAGGTGGTGACCGAGGGTGACAGCGTACCGGGCGCGGTGGACCTGAACGACCGGGACGTGCTCTTCGAGGAGGCCGCACGGCTTATCGTGGTACACCAGCAGGGGTCCACCTCGTTGATACAACGCAAGTTCTCCATTGGCTATAACCGGGCAGGCAGGTTAATGGACCAACTGGAGGCTGCCGGGATCGTGGGTGCCACGCAAGGAAGCAAGCCGCGTGAGGTGTTTATTGCCGACGAGTACTCACTGGAGAAGCTGCTCGACTCGCTCAATTAAACCCAACACTCCGCTTTTAGTCCTACCTATACCAAGTTAATCCAGTTATTAACTGACTAAGTAGATAGAAACGATATGCGAACACGAACGCTGCTCATATTGGTATCAATGTTTATTTTCACCCTCTCTCCCGCGCAGGAGGTGAATCAGTCGAACACCATCCTCGATAAGGCATACGCCACTTTCGAGGCCTCGGAAGGGATACGCCTTACCTTTACCCTCTCCATGCTCGATCTAACCAACATTCCGATTGATGTCCAGTCGGGTGAAGCTTACGCGAAAGGGAACAAATTTAAGCTCGATACGAAGACAATGGCCATATGGTTTAACGGCGAAACACAGTGGGTGCTTATGAAAGAGGTTAACGAGGTGAACATCAGCCAACCCACCGCGCAAGAGGTTGCCTCCATCAGTCCGCTAGCGCTCTTTGGCATCTACAAGGAGGGGTACACGCTTTCACCCCCCGTTACCACCACGGTAAACGGCAAACAGGCCTACCGAATCGATATGGTGCCCACATCAAACAAAGGCGACTTTCAATCGGTTTCCGTCACGATTGACCCAGCGAATCACTCCTTAACGCGAGTGCTCCTCACGGGACACGACGGAATGAAAACGCGTATCGACATCACCAAGTACACCGCCAACCAACGCTACCCGGATTCCCATTTTACCTTTAACGCTTCTGCTTACCCGGGCGTGGAGATCGTGGACTTGCGATGATAATCAATCCCATTTACCACGAATAGAAAAACATGATATTTGTTTCAAGTCGTTCAGATTAATCGTACCTTTGTTAACATCCAAATCACCTTGCACTTGGTGTGTTAGGTTTTTTTGCTTTGAAAGCAAAATGGGTAATTATGCTAAAGTCACATAAAAACATAAATTAAACTATATGAGTAAAAAAGTGCGTTGCCTGATCTTGGGATCAGGCCCGGCGGGTTATACCGCCGCCATCTACGCGGCACGGGCCAACCTGGAGCCGGTGCTTTACGAGGGATTACAGCCGGGAGGGCAGTTGACGACCACTACCGACGTGGAGAATTTCCCGGGTTACCCCGACGGGGTCACGGGACCCGAGATGATGATCGACTTCAAGAAACAGGCCGAAAGGTTTGGAGCAACCATCCTCCCCGGGCGAGCCACCGCGGTGGACTTCTCCACCCGCCCGTTAAAGGTGACCATCGACAACGAAAAGGTCATCGAGGCCGACACCGTGATCATCTCCACGGGCGCGACGGCGAAATACTTGGGACTGCCCGATGAAACGAAATACATGGGTCAAGGCGTATCCGCTTGTGCCACCTGCGACGGTTTCTTCTACCGCCGTAAGAAGGTAGCTGTAGTGGGCGGGGGCGACACCGCCTGCGAGGAGGCCACCTACCTCTCCGGGCTGGCTGATAAGGTATACATGATCGTACGCAAGCCCTACCTGCGTGCCTCCCAAATCATGCAAGAGAGGGTAATGAAAAACCCCAAGATAGAAATCCTCTTCGAACACAACGCGGTGGGCCTCTTCGGCGAGAACGGCGTTGAGGGTGCGCACCTGATCAAGCGGATGGGTGAACCCGACGAGGAGAAGGTAGATATCGCCATCGACGGCTTCTTCCTCGCCATAGGACACACGCCCAATAGCAATATTTTCAAGGAGTACATCGAACTGGACGAGGTAGGGTTCATCAAGACTGCCTATCCCTCGACCAAAACCAACGTGGAGGGCGTGTTCGCATGCGGCGACGTGGCCGACCCCCTGTACAAGCAAGCCGTCACCGCCGCCGGAACCGGTTGCCGCGCTGCCATAGACGCAGATCGCTACCTTTTGGAAAAGGGACTTTAAACTCGGGAGGTGTTGACCCCTACATAACATCCGATATGGTTATGCGGCAATCGCCTGATTTCGGTTGGATCACTGTCGCGCGTGGATGCTGATGGCGCCTAGCACTCCGTTATGCCGCTTAACTGCTCCATCTCAGAGCAGATGCAACCCGCACGGTTGCGCCTGCGGGGTTGTGACCTTAACGGGAAGAGCAAGCTGGTATGGCATTCGGTAGAATAAGTAAAAAAGAATAATTATTTCACGATTAGATATCCCGACGCAACCAATGTGACACCCAATATTACACTTGATGTTACATAGCCGATAAAACCCCACAGGTTACCGCTACTGAGCATAAGAAAACCTTCATTGGCAAAGGCAGAGAAAGTGGTAAAACCACCCGTGCTTATACCCTTCATCAAGTAGGAGATAAGATAGCGCAACGAGCCGCCTACAAAACTCCCTAAACCCACTATCAATAATAATTTCAGCATAGAGTTATACTTGAGAGCATATCATTATTGGTGCCAGGGAACTACTTCCCTATACAAAACTGGCTGAAGATATTTCCCAGCACCTCATCGGTGGTAATCTGCCCGGTGATCTCACCCAGGTAGAACATGCATTCGCGAATATCTTGCGTGAGAAGGTCGTGACTAATGCCGCTTTCTAGCCCCTCTTTCACGCGGCGTATGGCGTCAAGCGCCTTGGTAAGCGATTCGTAGTGCCGCAGGTTGGTAACGATCACGTCCTCATCACCAATTAAGGGGATTGCGGCGGCTTGCACCAGCAGCCCCAAAAGTTGATCGATACCCCGGCGAGTCTTGGCGGAGATGAAGAGGTGGTGTAGTGCCACCTCGGGGAGGGCACCTTCTATCGCTTGTAAAATCACTTGGGAAGCCGCTTGCAGGGTGGCTTCGGAAGCTAAGTCGGACTTGTTGAACAGAAGGATCACCTCCTTACCAATCAACTTGGGAACAATGGACGAAGCCAACGCGATGCTCTTCTCTATCGGCGCAGTTACATCGATTACCCATAGGACGATGGAAGCTTGTTCAATTTTGCGGTAGGTGCGCTCAATGCCCATCGTTTCGATGGCATCGGTGGTGTGTCGAATTCCCGCCGTGTCGATGAAGCGAAACAGTACGCCACCAATGTTCATGGTATCCTCTATCGCATCGCGTGTGGTACCGTGCACATCACTCACGATGGCCTTGTCCTCTTGGAGCAACAGGTTGAGCAGGGTGGACTTACCCACGTTGGTATCCCCGATGATGGCAACGGGAATACCGCTCTTGATGGCATTACCCAGCTGAAACGAGCCAGCTAGGGAGTCAATCTCCTTTTCAATGTCAACAACCAGCCCGTGTAGCTCATCCCGGTTGGCAAACTCCACGTCCTCCTCTGCAAAGTCGAGCTCCAACTCGATCAAGGAGACGAAATGCAGCAGCTTGTCCCGAAGGGTGGTCAAGCGCCGTGCGAAGCCGCCACGCATCTGGTTCATGGCTACCCGATGCGACGCGGCGGAAGTCGATGCAATCAGGTCGCCCACCGCCTCTGCTTGGCTCAAATCGAACTTCCCGTTACGAAACGCCCGGCGGGTAAATTCGCCGGCCTTGGCCAGCCGTGCCCCCTGCGCAATCAACAGCTCCATCAGCTTTTGCTGGATATAAACCGAACCGTGGCAAGCAATCTCCACGCTCTCCTCACCCGTAAAAGAGCGAGGCGCGTGAAACAGGGAGACCAGTACCTCATCGAGCAACGTACCCTCCCACTCTATCCTCCCAAAATGAACGCTGTTGGGCTTGGCCTCGGCAAGCAGTTTCCCGGAAGGAGAACGAAACAACTTGTCGACCAGCTTAATACTACCCATCCCCGAGACACGAATCACCGCGATGGCGCCCATCCCAGGAGGAGTAGAAATCGCGCAAATCACCTCTTCTCGCATCATTTAAAACAATTTTCTAAAAAACGTTCATAAAGTTAGACTATTTCTCGCCACGGCATAATCCAAGTGAACTTGGCCTCTGCTCGTTTGGCTTAACGAAATAGTTCACTAAAGTTAGACTATTTCTCGCCACGGCATAATCCAAGTGAACTTGGCCTCTGCTCGTTTGGCTTAACGAAATAGTTCACCTTCTATTGCAGCTCTAAAAATGCTAACTCGTCTCGAATAACTTTCCGTTTCCCGTATCGTCATACGTATAGCCTAATACCTAAAACTGCTTCCACCCAGGAACTCGCGCAACAGCGAAGTGGGCGGCAACTCCTCATCAGTGATGTGGTTAAAGTAGCTGAGGAACTTGAGCAAGCGGTACGCTTCGGAGTACTCGGATACGGTGCGAGGTACCTGCATCAAGATAGGCTCGGCATGTCGGCGTATGGCAGCCAACTCGTAGAGCATGGCCGAGTTGAACATCACGTCAGCGTTCTCCTGATACGGGAAGATCCACTTGTCTTCGCCCCGGCGTACGCTACTCCACCGCGAGATGGTCTCTTGTGCCGAGTAGCCCCGGTAGCGGTAGTCACGCACCATACGGCGGAGCAACCGGTTATCGGAAGCAGGGATCCAGTTATGATCGTCCAGCGAAATGGTAGTCAATGCGGAGACGTACACCAAGAACTTCTTATCTGCAGGGATATGGTCGGTCAGTTCGGGATTCAAGCCATGAATCCCCTCAATGATAAGCACGCTGTTGTCACCCATCTTCAACATATTGCCCCGATACTCCCGCTTACCGGTCACGAAGTTGTAAAACGGCAGCTCGATCTCCTCACCGTGCAACAACGCGAGCATCTGCTTTTCGAATAGCTTAAGGTCGAGCGCGTAGAGCGACTCATAATCCTTCTCCCCGTTCTCATCGAGAGGTGTCTGATCGCGATTCACAAAGTAGTCGTCCAACGAAACACCTATCGGCTTCAGCATATTCACCAGCAACTGGATCTCAAGCCGCTTTCTAAAGGTTGTTTTCCCGGATGAGGAGGGACCCGAGATAAACACCACCCTTACCCCCTCCTTGTACCCACGGGTAATCTTTTCAGCGATCTCTGCGATCTGCTTGGATTGATACGCTTCGGCCACCTGGATCACGGTGGAGATTTCGTCATTTTGAATCGCCCGGTTCAGGTCGCCCACGTTATCGAGCTTGCTGATCTTCAAGAACTGCAGATGCTCCCGGTAAACGTTCAGCAGCTTCTCTTGTTGAATCTCAGGTTCCAGTTCCACGGGATGATCCCGCCGGGGAACCCGCAACAGGTACCCCCCGTTGTAGGGCTGTATATCAAACATGGTGATGTAACCGGTAGACGGGGTAAGGGAACTATAAAAGTAATCGATGTACCCATCAAGCTTATAGTAACGGGAGTAGAGAAAATCAGAGGTCTCCAGCAACGTGGCCTTATCGTTCATACCCCGTTCACGGAACAGCTCAACTACCTTCGTGGTCTCCTCCTCCACCTGCTCGAACGGGAGATCCGCCTCCACGATCGCACGCATCCGCTCACGGATGGCATCAAGCTCCTTTTCGCCCACCTGCACGTCGGGCTCGATCTGGAAGTAGTAGCCCTTGGAGACGGCATGCTCGATATAGACCTTGGCAGCGGGCAGCACATCGTCCACCGCCTTGGCCAAGATGAAGCAGAGCGAGCGAACGTAGGTATTCATGGCCGACGTATCGCTCAAATCCACGAACTCCACGGTCTTGGGTCGATACACCCTGTAGGCGAGGGATTCGGTCCGGTTATTCACTTTCGCGTTCACGAATAAATAGGGGGATTCTACCCCGAAAAGATCAATCAGTTCCTCTAAAGATGAACCAATCTTCACATCCTTGCTGGTGTTGGTGTTCACACAGGTAACACGCACGGTTTCAATCATACTTGTTTTTTATTTGTTATTGAGAATGCTCAAACAAGTTTGGCGTATCCCTTGGGCAAGCTTGGCATTTCTCTCGGCTTTCGTTATATTTCAAGAATATAAGGGGCGCCTCGGAAATGCTCAAGCAAGCTTGGCATTTCTCTCGGCTTTCGTTATATTTGCAGCCAATATACGATTAATTATTGAGAATGGACTACGGTTTATTAGATTTTCTGATGCTGTTAGGCGGGTTGGCCCTATTCCTCTACGGCATGAAAACCATGAGCGACGGCCTACAAAAACTAGCCGGGAATAAGCTCCGGAACGTCTTATCGGCAATGACGAAAAACCGGGTAATGGGTATGCTCGCGGGAGTATTGATTACCGCCCTTATCCAGTCATCCAGTGCTACCACAGTGATGGTGGTGAGTTTCGTGAACGCGGGGCTTCTAAGCCTGATACAAGCCATCGGGGTCATTATGGGCGCCAATATCGGCACAACCCTCACGGCATGGATCATCTCTTTCTTCGGGTTTGGAAAATTCTCTATCAGCACGCTCTCGATACCCCTTATGGGGCTAGCCCTACCACTCATTTTTTCTTCCAAAAGCAAAAACAAATCGCTGGGGGAATTCATCTTCGGGTTCGCATTCCTGTTCATGGGTCTCGAACTGCTAAAAAGTTCCATGCCCGACCTGCAAAACAACCCCGAGGTATTGGCCTTCTTGCAGAATTTTACTGGTAGAGGCATCTGGTCGGTTCTCTTCTTCCTGCTAGTGGGCACCATACTAACCATAATCGTTCAATCGTCGAGTGCTACCATCGCCCTTACGCTCATTATGGCCGTAAAAGGTTGGATTGACTTCCCGAGCGCTGCCGCGATGATCATGGGAGAAAACCTCGGCACCACGATTACCGCCAACATCGCGGCCATACCGGCGAACATATCAGCGAAACGAGCGGCCTTTGCCCACTTCCTGTTCAACTTTCTGGGACTCGTTTGGCTGATCATCGTATTCTCGCCCTTCGTGAACCTGGTCGACAACATCATCCATAAAGCCACCTCCCTACATCCCAGCGATATGTACGCCTTCTTGGGGACAATCAGCCCGACGGAATACGAGCAGATAACCACGCTTCCACGCTCCAAGCTGCCTGCCGACCTGGTCAACATACAAAGCGAGTTCATGAGCTATCAAGCCATCACATCATATGGCTTATCGCTCTTCCATACGTTGTTCAACGTCTGCAACGTCACGATCATGATCTGGTTCGTGAAGTTCTACGAAAAAGCGTGCATAGCGATTATCCGCCCCAGAAAAGGGGAGGAGGAGGACGAGGAGTTCGTTCTACAATACATCTCCTCCGGGATAGCCTCTACCGACGAGCTCTCTATCCTTCAAGCTGAAAAGGAGACGGAAGTATACGTAAGCCGAACAAGGAAAATGCTTGATTTCGTGAAGAAGATGACCAACATCCCTCACAACGACAAAAAATTCATGAAACTCTACAACCGTACCGAGAAGTACGAGGATGTCTGCGACCAGATGGAAGTGGAAATTGGCTCCTACCTGAGTAAAGTAGCGGAAGGAAGGCTCAGCCACCAAAGTAAGGAGCGGGTCCGGGGCATCCTGCGCGAGGTAACGGAAATAGAGAGCTTGGCCGACTCGAGCTGCAACATCGCCCGACACCTGAAACGAAAGATGGAGGCCGATGTCAGCTTTGATGAGGTGATCATCGAGAACATCAACGGCATGTTCGAACTAGTCGACAAGGCGTTCGACAACATGCAGTCACTACTCGCTAAACGTAGGATTAGCGACAAGGAGTTGTTGGTGAGCAACGAGATTGAAGCCGGTATCAATCAACGACGGAATCGCCTGAAACGAGAAAACGTGGAAAATCTGAACCAAAATCTCTACTCGTACCAAAGCAGTGTCTACTACATGGACATCATCTCTGAATGCGAACGGTTGGGTGATTACATCCTTAACGTGATTGAATCGCTGTACGCTACACACGGTTAATACGGGTTAGATGAACGATGGAACTGAAGACGCTCAAACCCAAGGCTATTGATAACGCATGCTTAAAACGTGAAGGGGTAAAACGGAAGAATAAACTATGAACGACTGGAAAAAGCGACTGGATATCGTCTACTCTACCAATCCCGACTACCATTACAAGGTGGAAGGGGATGAGGAAGAGGTGATAACGCCACCAAACGAAAAGCAGCTCCTGAGGGTGAGCCTCGACAAACGAAACCGGAAAGGTAAAGCAGTGACGCTCGTCACCGGGTTCATCGGGAGCGATGAGGACCTACAAGAGCTGGGAAAACTACTGAAAACGAAATGTGGTGTGGGGGGATCAGCCAAGGAGGGGGAAATCCTGATACAGGGCGACCACCGACAAAAAGTACTGACTATTTTGCAAAAAGAGGGATATGTCAAAACACGGGTTAGCGGGTAGAGATCGCCTTCACGTGATCAAAGCGTCCGCGGGCTCGGGTAAAACGCACCGGCTGACGGGCGAATACCTGCATCTGCTCTTTGCTAAACCCAACAACCACCGCCATATCCTGGCCGTCACCTTCACGAACAAGGCGACCGACGAGATGAAGTCGCGGATCGTGGAGGAACTATACCGACTGGCATCAGGGGGCACATCCACTTTTTTAAACGATCTAACACAATCGTTCTTACTGAATGAGGCGCAGGTACGGGGAAGGGCACGATCGATCCTGGAAGCAATCCTGCACGACTACTCCGCCTTCTCAGTCAGCACCATCGACCGATTCTTTCAACAGACACTGCGGGCATTTACCAGGGAAAGCGGGCTAACGGGAGGATACGCCGTTGAACTTGATGAGAAGTCGCTGCTCACGGAGGCCGTCGACTTGATGTTCTCCGAGTTGAACCTGCCGGAAAACAGGACACTGTCTGCATGGCTCCTGCAGTTCATGCAGGCCAACATCGAAGAAGGGAGGAGCTGGAAAATCGACCGCCAGGTGGTTACACTGGGCATGCAGCTGTTCAACGAGACGTACAAATCCCTCGCGAAAGAGACGCAGTGGAGCCTCGCTAATAAAAAGCAACTGGAAAATTACCGAAAAGAACTCTACCGAATAGTAACAAGCTACGAAAGCAAGGTGAAAGAGGCCGGCAAACGGGGAGTCGAGCTTATCAAGGCGCATGGACTACAACCTTCCGACTTCAGAGGAGGCAGCCGCTCTCAGTTTTACCGGTTCGAACGGTACGCTTCAGGGGAGATCCCCGATATAACGCCAACGTTCCTCTCATTCGCCGATAACCTAGAGGGGTGGTACACGAAAACAACCGATCCCGCAATCGTGGCAAGCATCACGAAGGCTTACCACGGGGGTCTTAACGACCTAGTAAAAGAGATCATCTACCTGCATGAGAACAATGTTCCCTACAACAGCGCGATAAGCATCCTGCAAAATTTCTACACGCTGGGCATCCTCACCAACATTAAAAACCGGTTGCAAGCGCTACAACAGGAGAACAACGTCCTCTTCCTCTCCGACACCACCGAACTGCTTAACGAGATGATCGGGGAGGCCGACTCGCCCTTTATCTATGAAAAGACCGGAACCCGCGTCCAACACTACATGATGGACGAATTTCAAGATACCTCACGCATGCAGTGGGAGAACTTCCGCCCGCTAATCGATGAAAGCTTGGCATCGGGTAACTTCAACCTGATCGTGGGTGACGTGAAGCAGAGTATCTACCGGTTCAGGAACTCCGACTGGCGCCTGCTCGGGGAACAGGTCAACCGGGACTTCCAACCGGAGAGCATTCGCGAACACCTGCTGGATACCAACTGGAGGAGCGATGCGAACGTGGTGCGGTTCAATAACACCTTCTTCGAGAACGCGGCCCATCACGTGCAGAACGACTTCAATAATGCCGTGGAACCGCTCCTGGATAAGCCCGAAGCAAGCGATTCCATAAGAGATTCCCTTTATTCCCGGGGTCCGACGGAAGAACAACCCCACGATGAGGGCGAAGAGAAAAAGCTAAATAGCCAAATCAAGGATGCGTACGCGGACGTTTACCAACAGGTAGCACCGGATAGGAGCGATCAGGAGGGGCAGGTGAAGGTTACCTTTCTGAAAAATGACAGGGAGAACGACTGGAAAGAGGAAGCATTGAAACGGCTACCCCTTGAACTGGAATCGCTACAGGAACAAGGGTTCGCCCTCAGTGACATAGCCATCGTGGTACGGTGGAATAACGAGGCGGTACAGGTAGCCGAGACGCTGCTCGCTTACAAGGAGCAACACCCTGATTCACCCTACCGGTACGATATCATTTCTAACGAGGCACTCTTGGTTGGAAGTGCCCGAAGCGTGAAGGCGGTGATCGCGCTGCTGCGCCACTTCCAAAACCCAGGCGATGACACACGCCGCATGATGGCCCTGTACGAGTATTACCGCTTCGCTCATCGGACGACACCCGAAAAGGCGTTACTGAAGTACCGAGAAAAATACCCGGGAGAGTTCCCCGAAACCATCAGAGAGGAAATCGAACGACTGTCCACCCTACCCTTCTACGATATGATCGAGCGGTTCTTCGCACTGACATCGGAGGCGATTAGCGAGAAAGAGTATACCTACGTGCAAGCCTTCCTGGACCTTGCGCTCCAATTCAAAACGGACGCTTCGGCCGACCGGAACAGTTTCCTGGAGTGGTGGGACGAGAAAGGCCACAAGAGGGCTCTATTTTCACCGGAGGGACAAGACGCGATCCGGATTATTACCATCCATAAGTCGAAGGGCCTCGGCTTCGGGGCGGTTATCATGCCTTTCGTGAACTGGAAGGTAGATCATTCGCCGAACCATACCAACATCATCTGGTGTAAACCAAGCGTAACACCGTTCAACACGATTCCGGTGCTCCCACTAAAATATGGGAAAAGATTGGAGAATACTATTTTCCGGGAAAAATACCTGGAAGAAAAACGGCTCACCAGCATCGACAACCTGAACCTACTCTACGTCGCTTTCACCCGGGCCAAACACCGTTTGATCGTCTTCGCACCGACACCCGCGAAACCGGAAACCATCAGCGACGTGTCCGACCTGCTTTGGCGAAGCATCGAGGAGGCCGCACACACGCACCTAGGGGATGAAGGCCCCCTGCTCCTTGACGATTATTTCATGAAAGGGGAAGAGGAGTCGCTATTCACGTACGGGAGCGCGAGCCAACGTCAAACCGAGCCGGAACCTTCAAGAGCATCAACACGACCATTAAGCAAACGTTCGGCCGATACCGCGAGGTGGTATTCCATACCGTTCGATGAGCGGTTGAAACTCCGCCTTGACTCGATTGGCTTTTTCAGCGACGACGGAAGCAGGGATTACGGCAAAACGATGCACGACATCATCAGTCACGTTAAGACCATCGCGGATATACCGTATGCCGTGGAAAGGAAGATTGCCGAAGGAGAGCTTCCGGAAAACGAACGAGCAAGTAAGGTGGAAGAGTTAACCCGCTCCCTCTCGATTCGGGAGGTGGCTGACTGGTACACGGGCAAATACACCGTGCTCAACGAGAATCAACTACTTCACCCGGGGGCACGGATTAGCCGCCCCGACCGGGTGATGATAGGCGAGCAGGAAATAATCGTTGCTGATTACAAGTTCGGGAAATCACGTGATTCCAAATACAACCGGCAGGTCCACCGGTACGTCGACACCATCAAGGCGATGGGACACCAACAGGTGAAGGGCTTTCTCTTCTACGTGGAGCTGGGGATTGTTGAAGAGGTATAGGCTCTCACTTCCGGGAGCTAAAAAAGTCGTGGAAGAACAATACCTGATAGCGAATCGCGTTGCTCCAATACTCCCAGTTGTGTACTCCCGGGCGGCTGATATAATCGTGCGGGATATTCCGATAGAGCAACTCTTTATGCAAGCGCTCATTCACCTCGTAGAAAAAGTCCCCCGTCCCACAATCGATGATAATTTTTAATGCGCCAGGGGTGAGCAGGTGTAACTGACCCATAACCGTGTGCTCATCCCATCTTTCAGGGTATTCGCTCTGCTTTCCCAAGCGATTCGCCATATCCCAATCATTAGGGAAAGGGCGGATATCCACGCCACCGCTCATACTGCCGCATGCACCAAAGACGTCTTGATTACGAAAGCCGAGGTACAAACCACCGTGTCCCCCCATGCTCAACCCGGTGACGGCACGCCCTTCGCGGGAAGCCACCGTTCTGTACGTCTGATCCACCCAAGTGACCAGTTCACGGGCGACAAAGGTTTCGTACTGGAAAGAGGGATCAATGGGGCTATCCCAATACCAACTCCCGTACGCCCCATCGGGACAGACGATCATCATCCCGTACTGGTCCGCCAGTTCCTTGACACGCGGTACCCTGCTAACCCAGCCATCATACTTATCGCTGTAACCATGCAGCAGGTAAAGCACGGGAAAAACGGCCTCCCCATTATAGGCATCCGGTTTGATCACCACCGCCTTAACGTGTTGGTTCATCTTGTCGCTAAACACGCTTACCGTGTCTACCGTCGCCGATAACGCGCTGGTAAAGAAGGTGCAAAAGAAAACGCCAATAATAGCCAATCGTCTCATAACAGACTGTTTTTATTAGGTAAAAGCCCTATTGTTAAAACGACGCACCGCCGTTGCGGTGCGCACCGAACAAGTTGTTTTCAAATGTCACAATATTAAAGCAACGAATCGGGATCCAGGTGATCATGCTCTATATCGAGGAAGTACTTGTAGGTTCCTACCTTCAGCTCGGAACAAGCATCGTAATCGCACACGATGATGCCATGTTGATGCATCTGCAGGGCGCTGATGGTCCACATCTGGTTGATGGAACCTTCCACCGCATGGTAGAGGGCGCGTGCCTTATGGCTCCCGTTCACCAGGATGAGTACCTCCCTGGCACCGAGTATCGTGGCTACACCGACCGTCAACGCGGTTTTGGGCACCTTGTTCACGTCGTTATCGAAGAAACGGGAGTTGGCGAGCACCGTAGCAGTGGTCAACGTCTTGACACGAGTACGCGAGCTGAGCGATGAACCCGGTTCGTTGAACGCGATGTGTCCATCCGTGCCAACACCCCCCATAAAGAGATCAATACCCCCGGCGTCGACAATCGCCTGCTCGTAGGCTGCACACTCCGCTTCAAGGTCCTTGGCCATTCCATCGGGGATATGAACGTTCTCCTTTTTAATGTCGATATGGTTGAAGAAGTTTTTCCACATGAAGGTGTGGTAGCTCTGCGGGTGATCGGCCGGAAGGCCAATGTACTCGTCCATATTGAACGTGATGACGTTCTTGAACGACACCCGTCCCGCTTCATAATGCTTGATTAGCGCCTTGTATGTGGCCAGTGGGGATGAACCGGTAGGCAACCCCAGTTTGAACGGTTTCTCTGCCGTGGGGTTAGCCTGGTTGATTTTAGCAACGATGTAGTTGGCTGCCCATTGTGCCATTTGCCCGGAATCGGGTTGAATAATAAGTCTCATAGTGTGTATAATTTTTAATAGTTGTCTGCAAATCTTTCGTGTTCAATATGCATACATGAACTTGACTCAGTTTTCACCTGTCGAAACTGATTAACCGACGCCCGTGTTGGCAACCACCTCTGCGCCGGAGGTCAGTTTTTGAGCCATGATGCGACCCAGTTCACGTGCCTGCTCCTCCACTTCAGTAAGCATGCCCTGCTTCATGACCACCGGATCGGCGACCACCTCGAACGGTTTCCCTTGCACAAACGCGCCAAAATGCCTGGCGGTGGCATCCGACCAGCAGAAGCTACCGAAGCAGCCGAAGAAGCGGTTCTTGAGGAGTCGGTTTTCCAATGCCGACAGCAAGCTCTCCACCATGGGGTATAAGTTGGCGTTATAAGTAGGCGAGCCGATAATCAACCCCTTGTACTTGAAGACGTCGCGTAGGATATCCGACTGATGGCTCTTGGAGACGTTATGCATCGCGATCTCCCTTACGCCGTTTGCAGCCGCCTCCTCAGCGATCACCTCGGCCAGTCGCCCGGTGTTGCCGTACATGCTACCGTAAGCGATCACCAATCCCTCGTCGGCATCGTATCGGCTCAGACGATCATACATCGTCACCACTTTGGCGATGTTCTCCGGGATCGTCCATACGGGGCCATGGGTTGGACAGATGACTTCTATCTTAATACCGGAAACCTTTTGGAGTGCCTTTTGAACGGCCGACCCGTACTTGCCCACGATATTGGCGTAGTAGCGGATCATCTCGTCATGGTACCGCTCGGGGTTTAGCAACGAATCCAGCACCCCGCCATCCAGCGTGCCGAACGTGCCAAAGGCATCTCCCGTGAACAGCACCTTCTTCTCTGGCACGTAGGTCATCATCGTCTCCGGCCAGTGCACCATGGGGGTCAAGAAAAACTTTAACCGGTTCTTTCCGATGCTAAGCTCTCCTTGATCTTGCACCTCAAGCACGTTGTCCCCGATCCCGTAGAATCCGTTCAACATCTCGATGGTTCGTTTATTACCTACTATCTGAATGCCGGGATATCGAGTAACCAACCACTCGATCGCACCCGAGTGATCGGGCTCCATATGGTTCACCACGAGGTAATCGATCGGTTTATCACCCAACACAGAATGAATGTGTCGGGAAAACTCGTTGACATAACAGGTGTCCACGGTATCGACCAACACCGTTTTCTCATCCTCAATAATATAGGAATTATAGGAGACCCCTCGTGGCAACGGCCATAAATTCTCAAAAAGCACTTTAACACGGTCGTTTACACCCACGTAATAGATACCTTTTGAAACTTGAATCGCTTTTTGCATAAACGTTGTTATTATCTCTTTTTATTCTTTGATTTCGATTTTGACTGCTGTTGCGGCTTGGAACGTGTTTTCTCTTTCGACTTCTGTTTCGGTTGAAACATCTCAGACTGCTTGGGAGTTACCACCACTTCGGCAGGTCGTCTAAGCGCGTTCACGATCAGCCATATCCCCCAAATAATAAAGGGAATGCTCAGCCATTGCCCAAGGATAAGACCGGTGGTTTCGCGCATCAGGTTTTCCGACTCCACTTGCACGTTCTTCACGTACTCCACGAAGAAACGGAACAGGAAGATGATCAAGATGCCAACTCCGGTGATCAACCCTTTCCTGTCTTTGGCATCTGTTTTAAAGTAGAGGAACATCGTGATAGCGAATACCAGCAGGTAAACCAAGCCCTCGTAGATTTGGGTGGGATGAGACGGCTCAGAGTAAATGGGTTCCGCACCCTGCATCCAATGATAGGTATTGGTGATGAACCGGAAACCCCAGGGTAAATCAGTGGGGCCACCGTAAATCTCGTGGTTCATCAGGTTCCCGAACCGAATCATCGCAGCCGTGAAGCCGGTCGGTACCATCACCCTGTCAAATGTCCACAAAGTGCTGAGTTTTGTCACCCGCCGCGAATAGATCCAGACGGCGATGATAATACCGATGACGCCCCCGTGGCTAGCCAATCCCCCTTCCCACACCTTGATCATCTCGAACGGATGCGCCAGATAGTAGGCCGGTTCGTAAAACAGACAGTGTCCCAATCGCGCGCCCACGATAATCCCAACGATCATGTAGACGAAGAGCGAATCGAACCACTTCTCCAGGAGGTCCTCCTTTTTAAAAATCCGATGCACAATGTAAACGGCCACGATAAGGCCAATGACCCAAAACAGGCCATACCAGCGGATTTCACGACCAAGCAGGGTAAACAACCTGGGATCCACGTTCCAGGTTACCGCGAGTAATCTATCCATGAGTGTTCAATTTTTTTTCAAAGATAGTAAAAAAGAAGCAAATAGGTTTACACCAGCTTCTTTATCCACACCTCTTTTTCACCTGGCAGGAGATCCACCACCGGGACCTCAATCATCGTGTAGGCACCAGGCTGTTGCTTACGGGTAGCCCGGGCGGCGGCCACCATAACCTGAGCAGTGAGCGCAGGGTTGTTGATGCGCATATCGAACGTGAAGAGCTGGTTGGAGGTAACACCGGAGCTACCTTTTCGTTCCAGCCGTACACCGTGTCCCATATCTTTCAACGTCTCCACATCCTCTACCTGGAAGACACGGGTATCGTCGTTCACGAAATAAGTGTCGGACTTAATGGCCTGGGCCACCGCTTCGAAATCGTGTCCCTCACACAGCTCCACGTAAACCATCCTGCGGTGCAGGCCCGCACCCGTGGGAAGGGTCACCGATAACGCCTCTTTCACCCCCTCTATTGCTTTCACGGCCACCGTATGTCCCATGCTCATGCCGGGACCAAAGTTGGTGTAGGTAATACCGCGGGGGGCCATCGCCTCGAAAAGGGCACGGATCACCGAGTCACTCCCGGGATCCCATCCCGCGGATAGAATCGAAACCGCACCACACCGCTTTGCTGCTTGGTCGAGTGATGCACGCAGCGGAACTATTTGACCGTGAATATCAAACCCATCCACCGTGTGGATTCCCAGCTCCAGACACTCTTTGGCATACACCTCCACTTTCCGGGTAGGCACACACAGGATGGCAACGTCCACCGCTTTCAAGTGCGATACGTGGGGTGCCACCTCGTACACCTCCAACTCAGCCGGGACGTTAGAGGCATCTCTACGGACAATCCCCGCAACATCAAAATCGGGGGCCGCCTGCAACGCCTCCATCACGTACCTCCCTATATTGCCGTAACCAACCACGGCAGCCCTTATTTTCCTTGACATATATCCCGTGTTTTTTGTTCGTCTAAAAAATCGTCTTAAAACAGGTATACTTCATGCAACTGCTTGACAACAAAGCATCCCATTAAGCCCTCTTTGACTCACTCACAAAAATAGATGAAAAAACTGCTTTTTACAAACGCATAGGATATTAAATCAAGGCAGCCATGTACTTTATATTAAAAAGCAAAGCCAATGCCCCACTGGAATGAGGCACTGGCTTTTAAACAAACATCATCGTCATCCTAGGGAAAGTCCGCTACTATTTAACTATTTCAAATTGATAAATCGGATCACCCAGGTAATTTACAAAAGTCATTTTCATCCTACCCTTTCCAATTGATATAACGGAAAACCCCTCATCAGGAGAGCAGAATCGGGTATCAGGTCCTTTCACAGGCTCCCGACCCAACGAGGCGGAGCTATTAACCACGTAGTTTACCTCTGTACCTGGCTTTGTTAAATGTTGAAATGTATGTGAATGGCCGGCTATATAGAGATCGACCCCATATTTTCTTAATAACGGGTCTAACTTCTCAATAAGGTCCTGCTCATCCACCCTTTTCTTCTCCGACACGTATATAGGATGATGTCCTATGACGATCTTAAATGTTCCAGTCGAGTTTGCAAGTTGTTCTTCCAGCCACTGTAGCTGAGCGGTGCTATCCTGTTCAAAAACATCGGCGTACTTGTCGCCATCTTCGTAGTAATCGCTTATAAGGGGGGTGGTATCGATAAAAAACAGTTCTGCCGTGTCAAACTCGTCTATCTCATCGGGATCGGGCTGAATAAACTTTGTATAGTACCTGCCCGGCATTACCCAACGTCGCGAAATTTGAGAGTAATCGATGACCGCTTGCGTATTACCTCTATATTCATGGTTGCCCAGTATAGGATACCACTCTTCCATGAAATGGGGATGAGCGTATACCAGTTCAAAATTGGTCATCCACAACGGGTCATAAACACTCTCTACCCCGCCCCAGTGGTGTGTATCGCCGGCGGAGACGAAAAATTCCGGATCCGCTGTATCTACCATGCGCACCATAGCCTCTGCCACATCTTTCTGACGATAGTAGCCATTTCGTCCCAAATCGTTAAGAACGTAAAAGTTGTAGCCATCGTCATATTCAACTTCGACCTCTATCCTTTCGCTCTGCGCGTATGTAAAGGTAAATGCAAAGAGCAACAGGGTCAGGAGAGACACCTTTTTTATCTCGAATTTCCTCATACTACTATTTTATATTTACTTTTCGCATCAAAATACCACCTTAACACCGGCATCGAAGCGGAAGTTGTAATACTCTGCCTGCATCGTGTACTCTTTACTTCCTTGATAATACCGAAGTGGCTGGTTCAATATATTGTTCACGTTGGCAAAGATATGCAAATATTTGCCGGCGCGCATATTGAAGTTAAAGTCGAGATAGTTCACCGCGTCGTAATACCGGTCATAATAAGCCTCTTCACCAAGCTCATCGATAAAATCTGAAGCGTAATTATAGGAAAGTCGAGCAGAAAAGCGGGGATGGTCATATCCAAGCGCGGCATTGAAAGTGTGCTTGGGGCTTCCCGGCATGCTCAGCTTATCATTCTCACGCCCTTCATAGTTGAATTTCTTCACGTCCGAGTAGTTAAAGGTATAGTTCGTGTAGATATTGAAGTGACGCAAAAAACCGGGCAGGAAACGCATAGGTTGTTGCATCGACACCTCAATACCAAACAGATCGGCATCTCCGGCATTGATGGGACGGAAAAACTTGTCCCACGTGTGTCCCTCGTACTGATAATCGCGCAGTCGCTCCTCCACGATAAAGTCCCGTATATCCTTATAGAAAACTCCCGCGGAAAAGAGACCGCCGTTCAAGTAGTACTCTGCCATCAGGTCGAAGTTCATCGACTTTGTCGGCAACAGTTCAGGATTGCCGATAGACACCTCATTATCCCTAAACTCCAACATTTTGCGGGGTGTAAGGTCGATATACTTAGGACGCGCCAACGTATTGGTCCAGGCGGCTTTCACCTTAAAATCATCGCTCACATCCCACTTGGCAATCAGCGAAGGCAGGAAGTTGATGTATGAATCGTTTTCACCATCAATTTTTTTGATACTCTGCTTTTTATCCGGATCTGTCTGCCACGTGTTGGCACTGTAGTTAGAGACTGTATGCTCTACGCGCAATCCCAGTACCAGGTCCACCTTGTTGTACAGTCGCTGGTCGTAACGAATGTACCCGGCGGCTATCCTCTCCTTGGCATCAAAATCGGCAAAATCGCTTTCAAGATCTTTTTCACTTTCAAAATTGGCGTTTCCTTCAAGTTGCATATCGCCAAAATATTTTTTATCAGGAAAGTTTCCGATTGTATACTTACCGGGCAGATAGTTATCTCTGGTCATATCAGTCAGATGGGAACGAACCTCACTATCGAAAGCATCTTCATACGCTTTCACGGGCTCGTACTCATACAGATCCTCATCGTTACTCTTCGATTTAATTCTGGCTACCACACCAAAGGAGAAGCTGTTTTTCCAATCGCCGTAACTGTTGATAGGAAATAGGAAATCTGTTTTGAATGAAACATCCCTATCCTTAGTATATTGATACTCCTCGGTAAACTCGTCAAATTTCAAAGCCGAGTAGTCATCAATATTGCTACTAAAGTCGCTCGCCATAGGCGTTCTCGGGTTGGAAAGGTCATTTTTAAAAGAGACTTTTTTCGCGACATAGGTCAGGTACCTTTCGTTGGGGCGTTCTTCGGAAGCTTGCGAGATATTGGCATCCCAGGTCATTTGCAGTTTTTCGAAAAAGTGTTCGCCACCCAGCGAAAAGGTGTATACCCGCTGATCTTCCAATCGGGTATACCTCTCATCCTTCGTACCAAACTTCACCTGCCTTTCCACCTTTTTGGATACAAAGCCGTTGCCATCGGGTTCAATATCCTTCAAGCGCAGGCGAAACCGGTTCTCCCAGTCGCGGCGTTTGTTGTACATCCCGCTAAGCACGATCTTATGATCGGGATTAAACTGATAATCAAAAGCGGCTGAATAACTCTGTCGCTCCCTGCTAACAAGGTATTGCCGAACCTGGTAATCTGAAACGTAGCTTTTGCCTTTATCATCTTTTTCCCATTCAAACTCTATATTATCCGATCCCAAGGGGTTATATTGATAAGAGGCGGCAAGCACCATACCCAGTTTATCGTTAAAAAAGCGATTCCCGTAGCTAAACCCCAAGTTCAACAGGGGCTTCTCTGAAATCAGGTTGTACCCGCTACCTCCCATGGCGGTGATGCGGCGGCCTGACGGTTGACTCCTTGTGATAAGATTTACCGAACCGCCTATAGCATCCGCGTCCATATTGGCGGTGACCACCTTATTCACCTCGATGGTTTGAATCATATCGGCCGGTATAAGGTCGAGTTGCACCGAGCGCATCTCCGCCTCGGCCGAAGGGACACGTGTGCCGTCTATGGTTACCGAACTCAAATCGGGAGAGGTTCCGCGAACATGACCGAAGCGTGCCTCGCCCTGGTCATACTGTACGCTGATACCGGGAATTCGCTTCAGCGCGTCACCTATGTTTGAGTCGGGGAAACGCGACACCTGGTCAGCCGATATAACATTAGCAATATTGATGCTGTTTTTCTGTTGCGACATCGCCTTGTATTGCGAATTCATGCCGGTAACTACCACCTCATTCATCAATAAACCCTCGTTTAACACGATGTTGTTTAACGCGTTGGTTTCACCATCCTTAATGGTCAACCGTATATCTTCCGGCGTGAATCCAACATAAGATACCCGAATGGTATAAGCACCATCCTTAAGTCCGGTAATTCTGAAAAAACCGTTCACATCAGAAACAGTGCCGATATGGGTACCCTCAATTAAAATAGTGGCTCCAGGTAGCACATAACCCATTTTATCGACCACACGACCGGTAAGTGCACCGGCAGCAACATCGGACACCGGATCGTTTAAGGCGAAAAGGGATTTTGTCGACAATGGGAGTACAATGAGTAATAGCAATAAAATTTTCTTCATAATTATTTAATAAGTTGGTTTGCAGAACCTCAAAGTGATGAGATTAATTTTGCAAAGGACTTAATTTATTGTTACGAAGTGATTACTTTTAAATTAAATAAATGTTACGGTTATCAAATAGTGTTTTTATCTTTATATTCGCGTTGTTTGACAAAACTATGGCCATTTGACATAGAACAATTATTAAGAATGAATCACCATGATGGAAAACAAGATCTATTGGCTGTCACTCCTGTTTCTAATCGCTTTCAACGGTTGTATTTCTAAAGAGCAGCAAAATGAACAACCTGATTCGAAAAAACAGAAGATTATCTTTGAAACAGACCTTGGAAACGACATTGACGATGCCTTGGCACTTGATATGCTCTACAAGTACCAAGATGCCGGTGATATAGAGTTGTTAGGAATTATGCTCAACAAGGAGGGTGCGCATCCTCCGGAGTTCACGGACATCATGAACAGCTGGTATGGCTACCCTGATATTCCCATCGGGATTATCCACAATGGTGTGGAGTGTGAACACGATGCCACGAATTACGCCAAATGCGTATCACTCATGAAGGATGAAAACGGAGGGCCCAAATTTCAACGCTACCTGAACGACCATACCGCTTTACCGGAAGCCCACCTGTTGTATCGTGAACTACTGGCTCAACAAGCGGATCACTCTGTTACCATCATCTCGGTAGGGTTCTCCACCAACCTGGCTCGATTACTCGATACCTCCCCTGATGAATTTTCGAAGTTGACGGGGCAAGAGTTGGTCGCACAAAAAGTAAAGTTGTTGTGCACCATGGCAGGCTGCTTCAATAACCCGGAGTGGTATGAGTACAACGTGGTAGAAGATATCCCCGCCGCCAAAAAAGTTTTCTCGGAGTGGCCCACCCCACTGGTTACTTCACCGTTTGAAGTGGGTATGGCCATCCACTACCCGGCCACCAGTATCGAAAATGATTTTAAATGGGCAGCCGAACACCCGCTGGTAGATGCCTACCGATGCTACCATGAGATGCCTTACGATCGGCCCACTTGGGATTTGACTTCTGTCTTATACGTGGTCGAAGGCCCCTCCTATTTCAATGTTTCTGAGGCTGGCAAGATCGAGGTGTCTGATCAAGGTGCAACCACGTTCACACCGGAAGAGAACGGGAATCGGCATTACCTTTCGGTGGACTCCTTGCAAGCCGAACAGATCAAGCAGCGTTTCATTCAGCTAATCACCCAACAACCCGCCAATTTCGAGTAACGTAACCCTATAAAGTTGAACAACTTACACCATCAAAATATGCGAAAAAAAATAGTCGTTATCGGTAGTTCGAACACAGACTTGATCGGGAAAGTAAAAGAGTTCCCCAAGGCGGGAGAAACCATCATGGGGGTTTCGTACCTGCAAGCAAATGGAGGCAAAGGGGCCAACCAAGCGTTGGCGGCACACCGACTGGGTGGGGAGGTGAAATTTATCGCCAGCGTGGGAAATGATTCCAACGGCTTGAACTCGCTCGAGTATTACCAGAAAGAGGGGCTGGACGCCTCCCTCTCTTTCATTACCGATGAGGCTCCGTCCGGGGTCGCACTCATTTGGGTGAATGAGAAAGGAGAAAACAGCATCGTGGTGATACCGGGAGCCAATGGATTGCTTTCACCACAACGCATCCATAACATCAAAGAGGAAGTACTGAAGGCCGATCTAATTGTCATGCAGATGGAGATCCCTTACGAAACGGTAAAAACGGTATGCGATATAGCTCATGAGAACGACAAGAAAGTACTACTGAACGTGGCTCCCGCAAGCAAACTCGATTCTGACATCATCAGGAAAATCGACATCTTAGTAGTAAACGAAACGGAGGCAGAAACGATTTCCGGGAAAAAAATGGAGGAGATTGGAGAAGAAGCGATCGTGGACGCCTTGTTGGCTATGGGGGCCAAAACCGTACTCCTAACCTTAGGGAAACGGGGATCGGTAATTAAAACCGGCGGAACGTTCAAACATTTCCCCGCCTTTAAAGTCAAGGCGGTCGACACCACCGCCGCGGGTGACACCTTTTGTGGTGCAATAGCTGCAGAATGGGCCAGGGGCAACGACTGGGATGAAGCGATCCGATTCGCGACAGCCGCCGCGGCCATCTGCGTCACGAAGATGGGTGCACAACCATCGATTCCCACCGAGCAGGAGGTGCGCTCTTTTTTAAAACGAGTTATTTGATGTATAGTGAACAACCTAAACTTGTAGCCGTATGTTTATAGTAAGTAATTACCTGTTAGCAGTGATTTTATGCGTGGTCACCATGATCTGTTGGGGCTCCTGGGGCAACACGCAGAAATTGGCCGCCAAAACATGGCGTTATGAACTGTTTTATTGGGATTACGTGATTGGCATCGTGCTCCTCGCCATCCTACTTGGCTTCACACTCGGAAGCGTGGGTGATGAGGGGCGTAGCTTTATTGCCGATATATCCCAAGTAAGTACCAAGAACTTCTGGAGTGCCTTCACGGGGGGCATTATCTTCAATGCCTCCAACATTTTACTATCGGCCTCCATCTCGATGGCCGGGATGTCAGTGGCCTTTCCCGTGGGGGTAGGACTGGCCCTGGTACTGGGCGTCTTTATCAACTACTTCGGTGCACCACAAGGCGATCCCGTCATCTTGTTCTTGGGGGTAGCCTTGATCGTTGTCGCGATCGTGTTAAATGGTATTGCTTCAGGAAAAGTGAGCAAGGGAACGGCAGAGGGACAAACCAAGAAAAAGGGAATCATCGTGGCTATTTGTGCCGGATTCCTGATGTCGTTCTTCTACCGATTCGTGGCAGCCGCTATGGATTTGACCAACTTTGAAAATCCCACTGCCGGTATGCTCACACCTTATGGCGCATTCTTTATCTTCTCACTGGGAATCCTGGGGAGCAACTTCATCTTCAACACGATTGCCATGAAAAAACCGTTCGACGGGGAACCGGTTACATTCGCCCAATACTTCAAGGGAAAAACAAAAACCCACCTGGTGGGTATACTCGGGGGTATCATCTGGGGAATCGGCACCTCCTTCAGCTACATTGCCGCTGGAAAAGCCGGACCCGCGATCTCGTACGCGCTTGGCCAAGGGGCACCCATGATTGCCGCATTATGGGGCGTATTTGTCTGGAAAGAGTTCAAGGGAGCCCCAAAAGCGGTTAACTACATGCTAACATTTATGTTTGTACTGTTTATCGCGGGACTCTCACTCATCGTTGCCGCTGGAGGGAATTAAACCTATAACGAACCAGTATGCCAATAGGAGGTAAATGATTATCAAAGGTTCCATTTACCAAAACAAACAAACAAGACAACCATATGAAAAAGAGCATCTTATCTTTAATTTTATTATCGTTTCACATGACTTCCTTTTGCCAAGATTTTCCTCGTATCAACGAGGTAGACCGAATAAATCGCCTGAATCCACCGACTGGAAAAATTCGGATGGTGTTGGATACCGACACCTACAATGAGGTGGATGATCAGTTCGCATTGGCCTACGCGCTGCTTTCGCCTGAAAAACTGAAGGTGGAAGCTGTTTACGCGGCACCATTCCACAACGCTCGCTCCGAAAGTCCCGCCGACGGGATGGAGAAGAGCTACCAGGAGATTCTCCGACTACTGAAGTTCATGAACGTCCCTTCCGAAGGGTTCGTCTACAAGGGATCGACCGGTTACCTGCAGGACATTACGCGGCCCATTCGGAGCGAAGCGGCCCTTGACCTGGTGTCGAAGGCGTTAGCGAGCTCACCCGAAGATCCGCTATACGTGGTTCCCATCGGGTGCATTACCAATATTGCATCGGCCATCCTCATAGAGCCTCGCATCATCAACAACATCGTGGTTGTCTGGTTGGGAGGCAACGGACTTGACTGGCCCACGCAGAGGGAGTTCAATCTGATGCAGGACGTGCTGGCCGCTCAAGTGGTGCTGAATTCCGGGGTCCCATTGGTGATAACACCCTGCCGACCGGTTGTATCGCACTTCCATACCACCCTACCCGAACTGGCGCATTACCTGAAAGACAAGAATCCCCTGTCCAATTACCTCTACGAGATCGTGGCCGGGTATAACGCGCAAAACCTGGATGCCTGGTCAAAAGAGATATGGGACGTTGTAGCCATCGCATGGTTGGTCAACCCCGCGTGGGTGCCAACAAACTTGGTGCATAGCCCTATACTCACCGATCAGGTGACGTATAGCAAAGACAACGCACGCCATTTTATCAGAATGGCCACCTCTTTGAACAGGGACGCTATTTTCAGGGATCTGTTTGCGAAACTAACCGCGGATAAGTAATCGATAAAGCAAAGGGACGGCTAACGTTGCGTTGGCGCCTCAAGAAGTGGAGCACCGTCAACGGTTGATCTATTTCTCACCGATCGAGTTATCGGTATCGTTGCCACCATCGCTACCACCTTCAACGACGGCACCAGTTTCAGCATCAACCGTTTCCTCTTCCCAGAAGGGAAGTGGTTTTTGTGGCCCCTGATCGCGATAAATAATAGCAAGGAGGGAGCCAGTGATAGCGCCAGAGAGATGCCCCTCCCAGGAGATGGTAGCATCGATCCACTCGGTGAACGGGAAGATGCTCCATATCGTACTTCCATAGATAAAGGCAACCACCAGCGAAACGGCGACCAGCGGAATGTACTTGCGCAACAATCCGCTGAAAAAGAGAAAAAAGAGCAGTGCGAAGACCAACCCGCTCGCACCCACATGATACACACCCCGCCCAATACCCCAGGTAAGCAAACCGCTCATAAACCACATGTAGAGGAACGAGCGGAACGCAATCTTGCTGTAAAAGTAGAAATGAAACCAGATAAGGATTAATAGGGGGAGCGTGTTGGACCAGACGTGAGAGAGTGATGAATGGATGAAGGGCGCAAGCAAAACACCCTTTAACCCGCTCAACTCCCGAGGCATGATACCCCACTGCGATAGCCTCTCACCAAGAACATCGGACTGATCTACCGCGAACGCTAGCCAAACCAACACTACCCAAACGAAAGAGGGCAAAAACGCCAGCCAAACACGTTTTTTTTCAAAAAAGGGTCCCGAGGGGGGGATTATATCGTTGCTATTCATACAATAAAAGCTTAACGCCCACCTATCGCGAAAATACAAACAAATTCATTTCCGACAGCAGGATTTCCATGTGAAAGCAGTCGGCAATATTAGTAAGACAAATTGAAAAGAACGAGGAGAAGACCTGAAAATCAATACAATCGTGACCCAGAACTACCGGGCCATTAATTTAAAATCATTTTTTTGTTTGTGAAGTGATTTTAATTGGCTATCTTTCGCAAGTATTACATAGAAACCAACCTCTAATTTTCCCGGCGATGAGCTATCTGAAATTCAACAAAGACCTGATGATAAACCTCGAATACTCCTTATACAGGAACGTACTGAGGACCAACCGTAAGGGAGCGTATCAAAATACATCCATATCGGGTTGTAACACCACCAAGTATCAAGGACTCTTGGTGATGCCCGTACCGTATCTGGACGACGAGAACCACCTTATCCTCTCCTCGTTCGACGAAACGGTGATTCAACGCGGGGCGGAGTTTAACCTCGGCATCCATCGCTACTCGGGAGGTGAATACAGCCCGAAAGGGCATAAATACATCCGCGAGTTCAACTGCGACAGCGTGCCGAAGACCATCTACCGGGTGGGTGGCGTGATTTTATCGAAAGAGATCATGTTCTCCTCCAAGGAAAATCGGTTGATGATACGGTATATTCTAATTGACGCTCACTCGCCCACGACCATTCGCTTCAGGCCATTCCTCGCCTTCCGCCGGTCGTCCCAACTCACCCAGGAAAACGATCAGGTAGATCGATCCTACCGGGAGGTTGAAAACGGCATCAGCACCTGCATGTACTTCGGCTACCCGGAACTGTTCATGCAGTTTAACAAGAAGCCGGAGTTCGTCTACTATCCTGACTGGTACCGCAACATCGAGTACCTCCAAGATCTCCAACGGGGCGACACCTATACGGAGGACCTCTACGTGCCGGGTTATTTCGAGATGCCCATCGAAAAGGGCGAAGAGATCCTCTTCTCGGCCGGGGATATCCTGGTAGACACCTCGACCCTTGCCGATGAGTTTAATTTCGAGATAGAGAAACGAACGCCGCGCTCTAGTTTCTACAACTGCCTGAAAAACTCGAGCCATCAGTTTTACTATACCCCTTCCAAAGAGGAGTGCTACCTGCTGGCCGGATATCCGTGGTTCAAGGTGCGCGCAAGAGACCAGTTCATCGCTCTCCCCGGCTGTACGATCGCGGTGGACAAACCAAACGACTTTGAACGGATCATGGACAGTGCTATCCCCCACCTGCGCGACTTCATGACCGATAAGCCCTCCAAAGGGTATCTCAAGCAGGTGGAAGACCCCGACGTACTGTTATGGGTAACATGGGCGCTCCAACAATACTGGAAAGAACGAAAAGAGGAGTTCAACAAAAAATACCCCGACTTCCTGTACGAGGTAATCGGGTATATCACCGGGGGCAAACACCCCAACCTGGTGGTGGATAGCGATAATGGACTACTATTGACGTACGGGCGTGACGTGGCAGTCAGCTGGATGAACGCCACGATAAACAACAAACCGGTCAACCCGAGGACGGGGTACCTGGTAGAATTTAACGCGTTGTGGTATAACGCGCTCAAGTTCGCTCAGGAGGTGGCCACCGAAGCGAGCGAGGAGAAGTTGGCAAAGAAGTTTGAAAAACGAGCGCGTCTCGTCGGCAACTCCTTCAAGGAGACCTTCCTAAACGAAGCTGGATACCTCTACGACTACGTGGACGGGACTTTTAAAGACCCAGACGTGCGCCCCAACATGATTTTCGCCGTATCGCTTCCCTACTCCCCGCTGGAGAGAAGCCAAAAAAAGACGGTTCTCGACTTCGTAACAAAGGAACTGTTCACCCCCCGCGGACTCCGTACCGTGACACCGAAAAGCGAGAAGTTTCACCCCCGGTACGCCGGCAACGAGCAGGAGAAAAAAGTCGCCTACTTCAACGGCATGGCTTTCCCTTGGCTACTGGGAGCCTATATTGAAGCGTACTTGAACGTGTTTCAAATGAGCGGTCTCTCATTGACCGACCGAATCATGGTGGAGATGGAGGGACAGATGCAGAACGACTGCATCGGGACCATCTCTGAGTTCTATGACCCCAACCCGCCGTTTATCGCGCACGGTGCCTATTCGTTTGCCATGAGCGTTGGCGAGTTGTTAAGGGCGAAACACGTTATGAAGCCCTATAAAGAAAAATTGGAACATCATTTAATTACGAACGCATGAGAGCACTAATGTTTGGTTGGGAATTCCCACCACATATTTTGGGAGGACTGGGAACCGCGAGTTATGGAATGACTAAAGGCATGGCCAAACAAGAGGATATGGAACTCATTTTCGTGATCCCAAAGCCATCGGGTGACGAAGACCAGAGTTTCATGAAGATCATCGGGGCCAATAATACACCCATCGTCTGGCGCGACGTGGCACCGGAAACGGTGAAGACGAGGTTCGAGAAGTACATGGACCCCAACGAGTACTACCGCCTGAGGGAAAATATTTACGCCGACTTCAACTACATGCATACCAACGACATGGGGTGTATCGAGTTCTCAGGGAGGTATCCGCAGAACATCCTGGAGGAGACCAACAACTACTCCATCGTGGCGGGGGTGATCGCGCGCGCGTACGATTTTGACGTGATTCACGCGCACGACTGGCTAACATACCCAGCCGGGCTCCACGCGAAGAGCGTTTCGGGTAAACCGGTAGTCATCCACGTGCATGCCACCGAATTCGACCGTAGCCGGGGGAAACCAAATCCCACCGTGTACGGGATCGAAAAAAACGGGATGGACAACTGTGACCACATCATCTGCGTGAGCGAGCATACGCGGCGTATCGTGATCGAGAACTACCATCAACCGCACTGGAAAGTGACCGCCGTACATAACGCGGTGGAACCGCTCAGCCCCGAGATCGAGGCGATCGAGCGCATCTCGGGAGTACCCGAGAAAGTGGTCACCTTCTTGGGACGCATCACCATGCAAAAGGGACCCGAGTTCTTCGTGGATGCGGCGACGCAGGTAATCCAAAAAACCGACCACATCCGGTTCGTGATGGCAGGCAGCGGCGATATGATGGATGAGATGATCGCGCTGGTAGCTGATCGGGGCATCGCGCACAAATTCCACTTCACCGGATTCCTCCGTGGTAAACAGGTGTACGAGTTACTCAAATCGAGTGATGTCTACGTCATGCCCTCGGTATCAGAACCCTTCGGCATCTCGCCCCTCGAGGCGATGCAATGCAACGTGCCAAGCATCATCTCCTACCAGTCGGGCTGCTCGGAGATCCTGACCAACGTGATTAAAACCGATTACTGGGATGTGGATTCGATGGCCGACGCCATCTACTCCATATGCACCTACCCCGCCATGGCCGAACACCTTAAGGTAGAAGGAAAGCGGGAGGTGGACAACATTAAATGGGAAAATGCCGGGCTCAAGATCCGGAAGATATATGACAGTCTCGTTTCATGATACATACAAATAATATAAATCGTATGAAAAATATCTGCTTTTACTTTCAAGTACACCAACCCTTTAGACTAAAAAGGTACCGTTTCTTCAATATTGGTAACGATCACTACTACTACGATGATTTCGCCAATGAAGAGATTTTGCAACAGATAGCCGCCCGCTCCTTTATCCCGGCGAACCAGATGTTACTCGACCTGATTAATCAGAACAAAGGGAAATTCAAGGTGGCGTTCTCCATTTCGGGAGTGGCACTGGAGCAAATGGAGATTTACACCCCCGAGGTGATCGACGGGTTCCGTGAGTTGAGCAAGACCGGGCAGGTTGAATTCCTGACCGAGACCTATGCCCACTCGCTGGCCAGCCTCTTCGATCCGGAGGAGTTCCAGGTACAGGTCAAACAGCACGCCAGTAGAATCGAGATGCTGTTCGGTCAAAAACCGACCGTGTTCCGCAACACGGAACTCATCTACTCGAACGACATTGCCGAAGCCGTGTACGATCTGGGATTCACCAAGATGATAACTGAGGGAGCCAAGCATGTCCTCGGGTGGAAAAGCCCCAACTACGTTTACCAGGCAGAGAACACTCCAAAGCTAAAGTTGCTGCTCAAGAACAGCCGCTTTAGCGACGACATCGCCTACCGGTTCTCGAACTACGGCTGGAGCGAGTACCCCCTCACCGCGGATAAGTACATTTCGTGGATCGCAGCTACCCCAAAGGAGGAGCAGGTAATCAACCTCTTTATGAATTACGAGACGTTCGGTAACCTGCAGCCGGCCCACAGCGGCATCTTCGAATTCATGAAGGCGTTACCCAAGTTCGCGGCCGAAAAGGGAATCGGATTTGTTACCCCCTCAGAGGCGTTAGACAAGCTGAAGCCGATTGGTACGCTGAGCGTGCCAAACACCATCTCATGGGCTGATGAAGAGCGTGACGTGAGTGCATGGCTAGGGAACGAGCTCCAAAAAAGCGCGTTAAACGCGCTCTACGAAGTGGGTGAACGGGTGCGCCTCTGTACCGATAGGCGGCTCAAGCAGGATTGGCTCTACTTACAAACCAGCGACCACTTCCACTACATGTCTACCAAGCATTTCGGGAGCGGCGAAAGTCAGTTTAGTCCCTACATGTCGCCCTACGATGCCTTCAACAACTACATGAACGTGCTGAGCGACTTTATCGTCAGGGTGAAAGCTCAGTATCCCGACACGGTAGGTAACGAGGAACTCAACGCGTTGCTGACCACCATCCATAACCAGGAGATGGAGATCAAGAAGCTGCAGACAAAGCTGAAGACGGTATTAAGCAGCAACGAGGAGCAGCTGGTCGAGAAGTCGGTGAAAAAAGAACCGGTGAAAAAAGCACCAGTAAAAAAGAATCCAGCAAAAAAAGAACCGGTGAAAAAAGAACCGGTGAAAAAAGAACCGCGAACCAAATAATGTAATGGTTCACGGCCCTTTCATTGGCTTACGGCCTGACTGTAATTGCTTTACAAAACCTATCGACCCCGCCTGATCGTAACTGACAAGCGGGGTCGATGGGTTTACAGTTACTTTTTACTTCGCGTAACTCACGGCACGTGTTTCGCGAATCACCGTGATCTTCACCTGACCGGGATAGGTCATCTCGGTCTGTATCTCCCGGGCGATTTCCGCCGAGAGCTTCTCGGTATCCTTATCGTCGATCTTATCGGCTCCCACGATCACGCGGAGTTCACGGCCTGCCTGTATCGCGTAGGTCTTCACCACACCGGGATAAGAGAGTGCCAGTTGTTCAAGGTCGTTCAACCGCTTGATATACGCCTCCACGATCTCTCGCCGTGCCCCCGGGCGGGCACCTGAAATGGCATCGCACACCTGCACGATAGGCGCCAAAAGTGTGGTCATCTCCACCTCGTCGTGGTGTGCGCCGATGGCGTTACAGATATCCGGTTTCTCCTTATACTTCTCTGCCAGCTTCATCCCCAGGATCGCGTGCGGCAACTCCGGCTCATCATCTGGTACCTTACCAATATCATGCAGCAAACCGGCTCGCTTCGCCCTCTTGGGGTTCAATCCCAGCTCCGCGGCCATGATCGCGCAGAGGTTAGCCGTTTCCCGGGAGTGCTGCAACAGGTTCTGGCCATACGAAGAGCGGTACTTCATCTTCCCCACCATCCGGATTAGCTCCGGGTGTAATCCGTGAATCCCTAGGTCAATCATGGTTCGTTTCCCGGTCTCCACGATCTCCTCCTCGATTTGTTTCTTCACCTTCGATACCACTTCCTCAATGCGGGCAGGGTGTATGCGCCCATCGGCCACCAACTGGTGAAGAGAGAGGCGGGCTATTTCACGCCTTACTGGATCAAAACCTGACAGGACGATGGCCTCAGGGGTGTCGTCCACGACGATCTCCACGCCCGTAGCTGCCTCCAATGCCCTGATATTGCGCCCCTCGCGACCAATGATACGTCCTTTCACCTCATCGGAGTCGATGTGAAACACCGTGACCGCATTCTCGATAGAGGTCTCGGTCGCTACCCGCTGAATCGCCTGGACGACGATCCGTTTCGCCTCCTTATTAGCGGAAAGCCGGGCATCCTCCATGATGTCATTGACGTACGACTGGGCATCAGCCTTGGCCTCCTCCTTTAACGACTGCACGAGGCGCTCTTTCGCCTCTTCTGCCGAGAGCCCGGAGATGGTTTCCAACCTTTCGACAGACTGCCGGTGTACCCGCTCCAGCTCAGCCCCCTTCTTATCCAGAAACTCTTGCTGGTTCATCAAGTTGGCCCGTACCTCCTCCACTTCGGCATTCTTTTTATTCAACTCCTCCTGCCGCTGGTTGAGGGTCATCTCACGCTGCTTTAGCCTGTTCTCGTTGTTTTGAAGTTTCGTGGCGCGTGCGTTGGCCTGCTTCTCCGCTTCGGTCTTCATGGCCAAAGCATCCTCCTTCGCCTCCAACAAGATCTTCTTTTTTATCACTTCGGCATCCTTCTCCGCATCGCTTAAAATGTTCTGGGCGCGGGAATTGGCCATCTTACCGGTCACGTACCATGCAATCGCTGCACCAATGATCAAACCGATAATTCCTATCACTATTTCCATATCACCTGTTATTAAATTAAAATGGTTTATTATCCTCTCCCGGCGACGAACCGCACTCCGATACGCGTTGTATCCGGGAAGGATATTACCCTTGATTCCAAAAAAAATCGCACCCAATTGCCTGCATCGCTTTCCATGCAAACAAAAGGTGCGTTCACGTTGAGAACCGCGCTTGGGTTAGCAATGCGCTATCTCTTTAGATAATCATCCAACTCACTGATTAATGAATCGATCTTATCTTCGAAGGGTTTCGTGTTATTCTTATCTCCCAGAGTAAAATTCTCTGCCACTGCCTGAATGGCCGTCATAGCCAAAAAGTCCTGTGTCGTTAAGGGTGAGCTAGCCCCCCCATATACAACCCGGTATTGGTTGATCTTTATGTTTATTCTCTTGGCGGCTTCTCGAAAGGCCTGCTCTTCTGACCTCTTGATCTTTAGCGGATATTTCCGATCAGCAACCTCTAACGTCAATAAAAATTTCTCGTCGCCCATCACATAAATTCCTAAACCTTCACGTCAATAAATTTATGCATTTGTCTACTTCCCGCACCAATTTCGACAGTTTATCCCTGGCCACCTCCACGTCGACCGATGCCGCCGTGATGGTCCTGGCAGTTTTTAAACCATCATATCTCGCTTTCAACTGGCGCAAGTCATTCAACACCGCATCGACCTGTTTCTGCTTCGATTGAATCTCCGATTTTAACCGGTCATTCTCATCTTTCAGGGAGTCGCATAGAAACATCACTTGCTTCACACGCACTTCCAAATCGACAAGCAGTTTATCATGTTCCTCGGCCATATGAAAACAAAAATCCACGCAAATATACGGATTGCATGAGACTTTCACAAATTTATTCCCCGTTTTTTGTCTATTTTTGTGAAATATGGAACTACGGAACATTACACTCAGCGAAGAGATAAAACAGGCATGCCCGGTTCTACATGTGGCCGCGGTTGGCTGTGAAGTGACCAACTCCCCCTACAATGACGAACTGTGGGAGGAGATCGACGCATTTACCATGCACTTCACCAGTAGCTATACGATGGAAAAGATTAAAAAACGGCCGCCCATCCATGCGACGCGGCAGGTGTACAAAATGTTAGGTAAAGATCCCAACCGGTACCGACCAGCAGGAGAGGCACTCTGCAGGCGTATCCTCAAGGGGCAACCGCTCTACCAGATAGACACCCTGGTGGACCTGATCAACCTGCTCTCCCTGAAAACCGGCTACTCCATCGGCGGGTTTGATGATGACACCATCCAGGGTGACCTGACCCTTGGTGTAGGTAAGGCGGGGGAAAGGTTCGAGGCGATTGGCCGAGGCCTCCTCAATATCGAGGGACTACCGGTCTACCGCGACGCGGTAGGGGGTATCGGCACACCCACGAGCGACGAAGAGCGCACGAAAATCTCTGCCCAGACCACCCGCCTGTTGATGCTTATCAACGGCTACTCGGGCAAGGAGGGACTAATGGAAGCCGCGGAGTACGCGACGGAACTCTTGCAGAAATACGCTATGGCAAAAAATATGCAGGTGAAGCTGGTGAGCGGCTGAGTGGCCAAGTGAGTGAAAGACAGACAAAGCGACTGGACGAGTGAGCCGCTAAACAACTGACCGACAAGGCAGACTGAACGAACAAGGCGCGAAATGGCTGACGACCGGGCAGCCGTTCAGCTGAGACGTTTGTAAGCCTCAATTTTTGGGCAACCGGATCCGGAACGTTGTCCCTTTGCCCGGTTCCGATCGTCTCACGAAGATCTTACCGCCATGATTCTCCTCCACGATTCGCTTCACGAGCGATAACCCCAGCCCCCATCCCCGCTCCTTGGTGGTGTAGCCGGGTAAAAAGATCGCTTTGAACTGCGATTTCGATAACCCCTTTCCGGTATCAGTAACATCTAAAAAAACAAACCGCCCCTTTTCCGAAACCGTATAGGTGATAACTCCCTGTCCCTGCATGGCGTCCACCCCGTTTTTGGTAAGGTTTTCGATGACCCAGTCAAAAAGTGGCCCGTTTAGGTTGACCATCACCGGGTCTGCGGGTAACTCTTGTTTAAAGGTCACCTCTTTGGAAACCCGTTGCTCCATGTAGCTTATCGCATTCTGAACTGCTTCCCGAATATCAGTTCTATCCAATCCCGAGGCGGAACCAATTTTCGAGAAACGCTCCGCGATTATCTGCAGCCGATCCACATCCTTGTCGATTTCAGACAGCAACACGGGATCTACCTCCTTTAGTTTCAAGTACTCTATCCACGCCATCAGTGATGAGATAGGCGTACCCAGCTGATGGGCCGTCTCTTTTGACAGTCCCACCCAGAGCCGATTCTGCTCCGCGCGGCGGGAGCGATTGAGCGCAAGGAATGCGAGGCCCACAAACAGGGTAATAACCAACAACTGGAGGTATGGGAATAGTTGCAGCTTCTTGAGCAGAAGCGAGTCATCGTAGTAGAGCAGCTGGTTCATCCCCTGCAGTTCGATGGGGCGGTGCTTCCGCTCGAACCGCATCATCTCCCGTATCAAGAAGGCTTCCGCATCCCTTTCGGGAATTTTCAGGTTGCGAGATGATACCACCTCACCGCTCGTCTTGTCGTACAGGATCAAGGGTATGGTCGTGTTCCCCTCCAGCACGCGAAGCACCAACGACATATCCATGTCGCTTTCATCCGCCATCGATTCGGACACCAAGGTTTCGGTAGCCAGCGCCCACACCTCCATCTTCTCCCGCTCCTCCTCCGCCAAATCGCTCACCAAGCGATTCGACAAGAGCAGCGACAACAGTGCTACCAACAGCGCCATGCTGACAAACAGGTAGGTGAGCGATTGTCGGGATTGAATAGGAAGCATAAGAATCAAAAGTGTTGCGTAGTAAAACTTTGCCGAGCGACGACAGAAAAGACAGCGAAGCTGAAAAGCGATTATTAAAGAAACTTTTTTAAGTGAACAACTTTGGAAACCGTGGAATGGAAAAATTAAAGAGCACGGGAGCGCGGGACTTCAGGAACGATAATCAATCACTCGCGGAACCTGTTCCGGTGGATAACTGCTACGGATGCGCCACGCGGCGGGATACAAGTTGTTCGCCCGGTTACCCACGTTCTTAGCGAAGCCAATCGGTTCACCCTCGTAGGTTAGCAGCAGTATGCCCCTGGGTGCAGCGGGAAGCACGGCTGCCTCTTTCCGGAGGTAGGCGATCGCTTGGGGGTAGGTCAGTGGAAAGCGGGGAAAGGCCTCAGGATGTAACTCCCTACTCAACGCCAAGGCCTGCGATGGGATAACGCTCCCTCTTTTCTCCTCTCCCACCTCGACTCCCATGGTCACCACCTTCAATCTTTCTGCCAAGTCGATCATTTTTTCAGCATGTTCAACGGGAAGTGCGAACACCCGACCTTCCCATTCCAAAAGATGAAATGCATCGGGATCCCGAAGGAACGAAACAAAAGCCGACTGCTCTTTCAAGAACCGGAATTGCCCCTTGTTGTTTCTCTTTTTATGATTCCTCTCTGTTGCATCCCTTCCCCTATCAAACCTGTTATCATTGTCCCTACGACCACCTTCCCCTATCATACCGTTGTCCACGGGCTTCTGTAAGATAAAGAGGGAGAGCCCCTCCCCCCTAGCTCGATGGGGGAAAAAGCGGTACCCGGGTGTTCGCTCGTCAAACGACGGGGCAATACCCCACTCCGCTTCTGTCTCCACTTGAACAAACCGGGCAGCGGTAGAACGAGCCAGCTCCAATACCACCCGCTCGTTTTCAATCACGTTAAAGGTGCAGGTGCTGTACAAAAGGAAGCCCCCCGGTTTAAGCGCTGGCCAGACATCGTTCAAAATGCTTTTTTGCCGCTCGGCGCACCGCATCACGTTGTCATGTGACCACTCTGCCACGGCCACCTCCTCTTTACGGAACATCCCTTCACCCGAGCAGGGGGCATCCACCAGTATCAGGTCGAAAGCATGGTGCAAAGAACCGAAATCGGAAGCGCTGTTATTCGTAACCACCACGTGGGGATTTCCCTGCTTGATTACCGTTTCGGCAAGCACGTTCGCCCGCTGCCGTACCACCTCGTTGGCTACCAGCAGGCTGCCATCAGGCAGCGCCGACAGCAGGGCGAGCGACTTGCCACCCGGGGCCGCGCACAAGTCGAGACAGACTACGGGCTCGGCTAACAGTTCCCTGACCACGTGCTCCACGAACATGGAGGAGGCCTCTTGCACGTAGTACATTCCCGCGTGCAGCAGGGGGTCAAACGTGAAGGGGAGTCGCTCTTCCAGGTAGTACCCCCATCGCGACCAAGGCACGGGCTCAGTCGGGACAAGAAGCTTGGTATCTGGGTTTGTCTTAAACGGGTTCAGTCGGATACTCACCACCGGCTCACCATCCAGGGCAGCCAGGAAGGGTCCAATCTCATCACCCAAGTAGGTCTCCATTGAACCGATAAAGTCAAGGGGCAGTTTCATCATCTACACGTTTAAACCGATAAGCATGTTGTTACTACAAAGGTACAAGGATTTTTCCGATTTTGATCGTACCAATTTGTGGAAAGCGGTTTTTTCATGTATTTTTGTCCTTGCTTCCAAAAAATGCTACAGGGAAACAGTTTTCCCTTCTAAGGAATCCCTCATGAAGAGGTATTGATATGATTACCGCAACTATCATTGTCATAACGGTGCTTGTCTCCATCCGGGCGTTCAAAGACCATGCGCTGACGGAGAAGCTCATCTTTCACCCCCCGTCGGTGAAGCAAGGCGAGTGGCACCGGTTGTTTAGCTACGGGGTGTTACATGCCGATTATGCCCACCTCATTTTCAACATGTTCACGCTATACTTCTTCGGCATGGACATCGAGCGGGCATGCAAATTGACCCTCGGCGAAACCCCGGGTTCTCTCTGCTACATCCTGCTCTACCTCTCCTCCCTCCTGGTCTCCATCCTCCCCACTTACTTCAAGCACAGGGAGAACACCTCATATTTCGGACTGGGCGCCTCTGGAGCGGTCTCGGCGATCATCTTCGCGTACATGCTAATCAACCCGATGAACTTCATGGGCATCCTCTTTATCCCGATCTACCTTCCGGCGTTCCTTTTCGGTATTATTTTCCTGCTAATATCGCTCGCGCTGGATCGCAAGCAGACGGGAGGAATCAACCACTCGGCACACATCACCGGGGGAATATACGGAGTAGTTTACATGGCCGTAGTCTTTTTCCTGTTGGCCGATGTAAACCTTGTGCGTTCGTTCATCGGGAAAATCAGGATTGATTCCCTGTCCAACTTGTTTCATTTCGGTTTTTAAATAGATTTAGTATGGATAAACCCGCGTTATACCTGATCCCAACTTTGCTGGGCGACACCCCGGTGAACGAGGTGATTCCACCCTACAATATCGAGGTAGCGTCACGACTGAAGTACTTTATCGTGGAGAACACCCGGTCGGCCCGTCGCTTTTTGAAACGGTGCGACCCAAACATCGATATCGACGGGCTCACCTTCTTCGAGTTGAACAAGCGTACTGACCCCAATCAAATCGCAAGCTTCCTAAAACCCTTGGCTGCAGGCGATAGCATGGGGGTGCTCTCCGAGGCAGGCTGTCCCGCCATCGCCGACCCCGGTGCCGACGTGGTGGCCATCGCGCAACGGGAAGGATACAAAGTCGTTCCACTGGTCGGCCCCTCCTCCCTCCTGATGGCCCTGATGGGCTCTGGCTTCAACGGTCAAAGCTTCGCCTTTCACGGCTACTTACCTATCGACCCGGGTGAGCGGGCGAAAAAGCTGAAACGGCTCGAAGCGCTTGCCTACAACGACAATCAGACACAGCTCTTTATTGAAACGCCCTACCGCAACCAGAAGCTGGCAGAAGAGATCCTGCGGCAATGCAAACCGAAAACGCGCCTATGTATCGCGATGAACGTCTCGCTTCCCGACGCGTACCTTGTTACCAAAACCGTACAAGCGTGGAAAGGGAAGCTTCCCGACATGCACAAAAAACCAGCCGTCTTTCTAATTTACAAAGGATGAAACTAAGTCTAATATACCCTGTCTACACCTCCTTAGGAAGACGAAAACGGCCAAACGAAACACTAAAACATAATAGAAACCAGTTGATGACTGTACGGTTTTTTCATAATTTTGGAGTTAAAACAGTGGAAAACCACGCGACCAGATGAAGAGATACGTTTCAATCCTATTGTTTTTGGCACTAGCCGCTTTCGTTTGTCACCAAAGCGTGCTAAAGACGAAAAGCGAAGTGCCCTATTTTGAAGACTGTGACTACTTCGTGGAGGTAATTGCCGTTTCGGATGGAGACACCTTCACGGGAATCACAGAGGATAAAGAGAAGGTGCGTTTCAGAATCCAAGGAATTGACGCACCTGAACTATCGCAAGCGTTTTCACGAAAATCAAAGGATTACCTCGCCACCCTTATACATGGGAAGAGGGTATGCATAAAAGTACAGAAAGAGAGGGATGGGTTTGGTCGACCAGTAGTCTATATCTTCACCCCTGACAACCTCGACGTGGGTGCGGAAATGATTAAGGCAGGTATGGCCTGGCACTTTAAAAAGTACGATGATTCGGACTACTACGCCAAGCTAGAAGAGGAGGCACGGGAGAAGAAAGTTGGATTATGGGGGGACCTGCATCCTGTTGCCCCTTGGGTTTACAGAGCGCATTAACGCGTGACATACAAAACACGTTGATTCCTTGAAACTTTTTGACTACTTTTGTGGTGAATATTACAACCCGCGATGATCATCAAGCACAACGTTCAGCTGAAACCCTACAACTCGTTCAGAACGAAAGCGCTGGCCAAGCTCTTTTGCGAACCTGCCACACTTGACGAACTAATCGAGGTTATCCGTACTCACCCTCACGAGGAGAAACTGCTTCTGGGGGGTGGCTTCAACCTTTTTTTCACGAAGGATTTCGATGGTCTGGTAATCAAGCCAGCGATGGAAATGGTCGAAACGGTCTTTGAAGACGAGCAGCAGGTAGAAATAGAGGTGGGTGCCGGTATGGAGTGGGATGCGCTGGTTGAACACTGCGTGGGCCGGGGTTACGCGGGACTGGAAAACCTGTCACTGATTCCCAGCACAGTGGGTGCATGCCCCGTGCAGAATATCGGGGCGTACGGTGCGGAGGTAAGCGAGGTGATCACCCGCGTGAAAGCGGTGAACCTGAAGAGCGGCGAGGTAGAGGTTTTTAGCAACGAGGAGTGCCGATTCGGGTACCGGGAGAGCCTCTTTAAACGACATCCCCACTACGCGATCGCCTCGGTAACCTTCCGGCTAAGCAAATCGTTCACCTACCGAGAGAAGTACACCGACCTGAACCGTGAGCTGGAGGGAATCCCCAACCCTACCCTCACGCAAGTGCGGGAGGCGGTCATCCGGACGCGTACCCGGAAGCTGCCCGACTACCACGTGTTGCCCAACGCGGGGAGCTTTTTCAAGAACCCGCTCCTGACCCGGGAGGAGAAGGAGGAGTTGCAGAAGATCCTACCCGATGCACCCATTTACAACACGGGAGGGGGCCGGTTCAAAACATCGGCTGCCTACCTGATTGACAAAGCGGGATTCAAGGGTCAACGAAGGGGACAAGTGGGAACGTACGAGCGCCACTCGCTGGTAGTGGTCAACCACGGCACCGAGGAGGGGCGAGAGATCGTCTCGTTCGCCCGGGAGATACAACAGGAAGTCAAAAAGCGGTTCGGCGTAACACTCGAACCGGAAGTACAGATATTTTAGTTTTAAGCAATCCTAAACAAGATGGCATCGTTTATCATCGAAGGCGGGCACAGCCTGCAAGGCATCATCGAGCCACAAGGAGCCAAAAACGAAGCGCTCCAGGTGATTTGCGCCACCCTGCTCACCAAAGAGGAGGTGATTATCGAAAACGTCCCCGATATCCTGGACGTGAACAACCTCATCACGCTGCTGGCGACGATGGGGGTAGAGGTGAAGCGGCTAAGCGAGGGGTGCTACTCGTTCAAGGCGGAGACAATTGACCTCACCTATACCCGTTCGGATGACTTCATGAAAAAGAGCAGCGCAATGCGGGGCTCCATCATGATCGTGGGTCCCCTACTGGCGCGCTTTGGCAAGGCACTGCTTCCCAAACCGGGAGGTGACAAGATAGGGCGAAGGCGGCTGGACACGCACCTGAACGGTATCATGAAACTGGGTGCCAAAATGGTGTACAATGAAACGTATCAAACGTACACCCTCGAAGCCGAGAAGCTGACCGGCCAGTACATCCTGCTGGATGAGGCATCGGTGACGGGAACGGCTAACCTGCTGATGGCAGCCGTGCTGGCGAAGGGAGAGACCGTGATCTACAACGCGGCGTGCGAACCGTACGTGGAGCAACTAAGCCGGATGCTGGTACGGATGGGGGCGAAGATAGAGGGAATTGGCTCTAACAAACTGTTCGTACAGGGGGTATCCTCGCTAAGAGGGTGCCGACACCGGATGCTGCCCGATATGATCGAGGTCGGTAGCTTCATCGGGATAGCGGCCATGACCGCCTCGGAAATCACCATTAAGAGTACATCGGTAAAGAACCTGGGCATCATTCCGGAGAGCTTCAGGAGATTGGGCATCGCCGTGGAACAGCGGGAGGACGACCTGCATATACCGCGCCAGGAACGGTACACCATCGAGTCGTTCCTAGACGGTTCCATCCTCACCCTGGCGGACGCACCCTGGCCGGGACTCACGCCCGACCTGCTGAGCGTGATGCTCGTGGTAGCCACGAAGGCGAAAGGGAGCGTGTTGATCCACCAAAAGATGTTCGAGAGCCGCCTTTTCTTCGTCGATAAACTGATCGACATGGGGGCGCAAATCATCTTGTGCGACCCGCACCGGGCAGTGGTGATCGGGCTGGACGACCGGTTCTACTTCAGAGCGATGACCATGACCTCGCCCGATATCCGCGCGGGAATATCGCTGCTCATCGCGGCCATGTGTGCCGATGGGCAAAGCGTTATTCATAACATCGACCAGATAGACCGGGGCTACCAGCGCATCGACCAGCGGCTTAACGCACTGGGGGCACACATTGAACGAGTAGAATAAAAGAAAAGGGATTTGTTTTTTTACGAACTCTTTTATTACTTTGTAGCCGCTCGCCCTACAAGGGCGCTTTATACAAAACAACCAGAAGGAAATTATGTCAACAAAAACTGTCGTGACCGACATAAAGCAGGTAACCGTCCGGTTCTCGGGTGACTCCGGTGACGGGATGCAGTTATCGGGAACGCTATTCTCAACGCTTTCGGCGATCTTCGGGAACGAAATCTCTACCTTCCCCGATTTCCCGGCCGAAATACGCGCCCCACAAGGCTCCCTTCAAGGGGTCTCGGGTTTCCAGGTGCGCATTGGAGAGAAAGATGTCTACAACTCGGGCGATAAGGCCGACGTGCTCGTCGCCATGAACCCCGCGGCACTCAAGGTAAACGCCCAACACCTGAAACGGGGCTCTATCGTGATTTACGATACCGACTCGTTTGAGGAGAAGGACCTGGAAAAGGCCAACTACCAAACCCAAGAGCCATTCAAAGAACTGGGACTGGAGCAGGTGCATCCAATCGGGGTGGCCATCACCTCGCTCACGAAAGCCTCCCTGGAGGATTCGGGGATGGAGGGCAAGGATATCCTGCGGAGCAAGAACATGTTCGCCCTGGGACTCGTCTGCTGGCTCTTTAACCGCCCACTGGAGATTGCCGACCAGCTGCTGCAACAGAAGTTCGCGAAGAAACAAACGGTGATGAAGGCCAACATCAAGGCGCTTACCGACGGCTACAACTACGGACATAATATCCACCTCACGACCGCTACCTACCGGGTGGAACCGGCAGCGACCGAAAAGGGGTTCTACACCGATATCTGCGGGAACACGGCGACAGCCTACGGGCTTATCGCGGCGGCTGAAAAGGCGGGCGTGCAGCTCTTCCTGGGCTCCTACCCCATCACGCCGGCCACCGACATACTGCACGAGCTGGCCAAAAGGAAGGACTTCGGGGTGAAGGCACTACAGATGGAAGATGAGATAGCGGGGATTACCTCGGCCATTGGCGCAAGCTTCGCCGGGTGCCTCGCGGCAACATCGACCTCAGGACCAGGCCTCGCGCTGAAATCGGAAGCATTGGGGCTGGCCGTTATGACCGAGCTTCCGCTGGTTGTGATCGACGTGCAACGTGGCGGTCCCTCCACCGGGCTGCCCACCAAGAGCGAGCAGACCGACCTAAACCAGGCGCTCTACGGCCGAAACGGGGAGAGCCCCGTCGTGGTGGTGGCTGCCAACTCGCCGACCAACTGTTTCGACAGTGCCTTCGAGGCCTCCAAAATTGCCCTGGAGCACATGACGCCCGTGGTCTTGCTGACCGATGGGTACATCGCGAACGGGTCTGCCGCGTGGAAAATCCCTGATATGGCGCAGTACCCCGAGATTAAACCGCCTTACGTGCAAAAGTATTACGACGGGACAGCCAAGGAGTGGAAACCTTACCTTCGGGATCCAGAAACACTCGTCCGGTACTGGGCCGTGCCGGGTACCCCGGGCTACACGCACCGGGTGGGGGGACTGGAGAAAGACCGGCTCACTGGGGCCATCTCCACGCTACCCGATAACCACCAGAAGATGGTGAATACCCGCGCGGACAAGATCAAACGGATCGCGGAACACCTGCCGGAGCAGGAGGTGCTGGGCGACAAGGATGCCGACACCCTGATCGTTGGATGGGGCGGCACCTACGGCCACCTGCTAGAGGCGATGATTCAACTGCGCGATAGCGGCAAGAAGGTGGCACTGGCCCACTTCAGGCACCTCAACCCGCTACCAAAGAACACCCACGATCTGCTCAAACAGTACGCGAAGGTGATCGTAGCTGAGCAGAACAACGGGCAGTTCGCTGCCTACCTGAGCGGTAGGTTCAAGGATGTGAGCCACCTCTACCGCTACAACAAGGTAGAGGGACAACCCTTTAAAGTGAGCGAACTGGTGGAAGCATTCACGAAAATAATAGAGGAAAAATAGCTATGAACGCGACAACCATACAAGAACAAACACGACTACCCAAAGACTATAAAAGCGCTATCCCCGTGCGCTGGTGCCCGGGATGCGGCGACTACGCGATCCTATCGTCCCTGCATCGGGCGATGGCCGAACTGAACATCGAGCCGCACGAGACGGCGGTCATCTCGGGGATTGGTTGCTCGTCGAGGCTCCCCTACTACATGAGCACCTATGGCTTCCATAGCATCCATGGCAGGGCGGCCGCTATTGCAACGGGAGTAAAGGTGGCCAATCCCAACCTAAACGTGTGGGTGACAACCGGCGATGGTGATTCGATGGCTATCGGAGGCAACCATTTCATTCACGCCGTCAGGAGGAATATCGACATCAACATCGTCCTCTTCAACAACAAGATATACGGCCTCACCAAGGGGCAGTACTCCCCCACCTCCGACAGGGGGTTCATCTCCAAATCATCACCTTACGGCACGGTGGAAGAGCCATTTAGACCGGCAGAGCTGACGTTCGGGGCTAGGGGCACCTTCTTTGCCCGTTCACTCGACGTGGATGTGAAGAACCTGACCGATATGCTGGTAGAAGCTGCACGACACAAGGGTACCGCGGTGGTGGAGGTGCTACAAAACTGTGTCATCTTCAACGACGGCATCCACAGCAAGATTAGCGACCGGGAATGGCGAGCCGATAACACGTTACTGCTGCAGCATGGTGAGAAGATGATCTTCGGGAAAGAGGGGAACCGGGGGATCGTGTTGGAAGGGTGGAACCTGAAAGCGGTGACCATCGGTAAGGATGGGTACACGCTCGATGATGTGCTGATACACGATGCCACCACCAAAGATAATACCCTGCACATGAAGCTGGCGCTGATGGACCTGTCCAACGGGCTGCCCGTAGCGCTGGGCGTGATACGGCGGGTGGAAGGACCCACGTACGAGCGAGAGGTGGAGCGGCAAATCGCCGAAGTGAAGGGGCGGTCGCCACAGAATTCGCTCACCCAGTTCCTGCTTAACTCACCCAACGTCTGGGAGGTTAAGTAACTGCACTTGTCTTTACTTTCAAGGTCTTCGCTCTGAAAGCAAGACGATCAAAAAAGCAACGAGTAAATAATTAGGCGAAACAGCTTAACGAACTTTTGATTTCCTGCGCTTTATCTCCTGCTGAATAAATTGGAGTTCACGGCTGGTCTGCCCCTCTACCGAGGAGTTTTCCTCTGCCCGGCGAAAGAGGTAAGGCATCATGGTGCGCACCTCACCGTAGGGCACATACTTGGCCACGTTGTACCCCTGTTCGGCCAAAACGTGGGTGAGATTGTCACTCATACCATACAGCTGCGAGAAAAAGACGGCGGGGTGGTTCCGGGGTAACCCCTGCTCATCGATCAGGTTGGCCAGCAATAGCGAGCTCTCCTCGTTGTGCGTGGCAACCATGAAGTCGATCGTATCGATATGATCCAACAGGTAACGGATAGCGGCATCGAAATCGCGGTCGGTAGACTCCTTATCGGGCTGTATGGGGCACGGGTAGTTCATCTCGAGAGCACGTGCGCGCTCCATCTCCATGTACGCACCCCTTACGATCTTTAGCCCAAACCTGAATCCCCCTTCCACGGCCATCTGGTGGTGTTTCTTCAGCCGCTCAAGTGCGTCATGACGATACATCGCGTAAGTGTTTTGCACAATCGCCTTCTCCTTGTTGTAGCGTGCCATCAGTCTCATCACCATCTCATCCAGCACAGGCTGTATCCAGGTCTGCTCGGAATCGACCATAACAGGTACTCCCAGCTCATATCCTCGTTTATAGATCGCCTCTACGCGCTCCTTTACCCGCTTGAACTCGGCAGACTCCTCATCGGTCAGGGGCTCGTTAGCGCTTACCTTGCCCAGCAGGTCAAGTCGCCCCACCCCGGTAATCTTGAAGACGCTGAATGGTATGCTCGAGTGATCCTTGGCGAACTCCACGGTACGGATCACTTCACTGCAGGTAGCGTCAAACACCTCATCCGACTCCTTCCCCTCTTGCGCGTAATCCATAATGGAGAGTACGTTCCGTTTGGCCAGCCGGTCGATGGTCTTACCACAATCCTCGAGGGACGACCCGCCCACGAAGTGGCGGTAGATGGTTTTCTTGATAATTCCCTTCACGGGAAATCGAATGGCGAAGGCAAAGTTGACCAACCGTTTGGACAGCTCTACCAATGTGCGGCTGTTCATCACCTTAAAGAGCAGGTAGACCTGCCGCAAGCTGAAATTGGATTGATCACGAAAAGCGATTTCGGTATCATGAAAATCGTGCAAAGATGTTTGTTCAAGTCGCATTAGAATAGATGTTTTTATGTGTATTCTTTACAAAAATAACTATTTTTTTGGGAAACGATAACCGAATTCCGTGAAAAAACGCGTATCTTGTCATCCGTACCACTTGAACCGGGGAGAACTGGGTTGAGAATCGCCTGTTAAGTCACGCTTTTTAGTCGCCCAAATGCTTGAACCGCTTCGAGACCACTCTTTAAAACCTTTTAAAAATCAGAATCGACATGAAAAAGAGGCTGCTTGCATTTACGGTAGTGCTTCTCTCCGCCCTACCCTACCTGTATTCAGCAAGCATCCACGTTACCATTACAAACGTGAAAGAACCAAAAGGAGAGGTGATTATCTACCTGTACAAGGGAAGCGAAGGGTTCATGGAACCCGACAGCGCCTATGAAATTGTAAAGATAGAGGCGTCAGACTACCGCGAAGGGTACACATTTAGTAACCTGGAAGCCGGGGAGTACGTGGTCATCCTTCATCACGACAAGGACCGGAACGGTAAGATGAAATCGCTTTTAGGTATTCCCCGCGAAGGGTTTGGCTTCTCGCGCAACTACCGACCCAAAACGAGGTCGCCCAAGTTCAACGAAGTAAAGTTCGCCGTGGAGGGAGATACTACCATCGAGATTAAGATGATTTATTTTTAATAACAGTAATTATTTAACTATGCCGAAAGGATTTTACAAGTTACCAAACATCGAAAACGAACCCGTGTTGAGCTACGCTCCGGGGTCTGAGGAGAGGGCCGCGCTGAAGGCCAAATTGAAAGAGCTGAACCAGGGAGGACTAGACCTGCCCATGATAATCGGGGGGGAAGAGGTGCGTACCGGGAAGTTAATGGATATACGACCGCCGCACGACCACCAACGGCTGCTGGGTCACTACCACCAAGGGGGCAAGGAGCACGTCGCACAGGCCATCGAAGCCGCGCTGAAAGCTAAGCCCGCGTGGGAAGCGATGGGTTGGGAGAGCCGTGCGGCCATCTTCCTGAAGGCCGCCGACCTGGTTGCCGGCCCCTACCGCTACGAGTTCAACGCCGTCACCATGATCGGTCAGTCGAAGAACGCCTACCAGTCGGAAATCGACGCGGTGTGCGAACTAATTGACTTTTTCCGCTTTAACGCTAAAAACATGATGGAGGTGTACGCCATGCAACCCAACTCATCACCCGGCGTGTGGAACCGAATGGTATGGCGTCCACTGGAAGGCTTTGTTTTCGCGCTCACGCCGTTCAACTTTACCTCTATCGCGGCCAACCTACCCAGCGCTCCAGCCATCATGGGGAACACCGTGGTGTGGAAACCGTCTAAAACTGCCGTCTATTCTGCATGGCTAATCATGAAGGTACTGAAGGAAGCTGGCCTGCCCGATGGCGTAATCAACCTGGTATACGCAGATGGGAGAAGTACCGCGGAGGTAATCTTCGCCCACCGGGAGTTCTCCGGGTTGCATTTCACTGGCTCCACGGGGGTGTTCAACAGCATGTGGAAAACCATCGCGACCAATATGGAGAAGTACAAATCCTATCCCCGCATCGTGGGGGAAACGGGCGGCAAGGACTACGTGCTGGCAGACGAGACCGCTTGTCCCAAGGAGGTGGCTACCGCCCTCACGCGTGGCGCATTTGAATACCAGGGGCAAAAATGCTCGGCCGCGTCACGTGCCTACATCCCCTCTACCTTGTGGGATAAGGTGAAGCAATACCTGGGCGAAGACCTCGCGGCCATCAAAACGGGAACTCCCGACGACTTCAGTAATTTCGTCAACGCGGTGATCGACGAGGAATCGTTCGACAAGCTCGCGAAGGTTATTGACGAGGCCAAGGCGTCGCCTGACGCGGAGATCCTCTTCGGTGGCACCTATGACAAGAGCGTTGGCTACTTTATAGAGCCGACCGTGATCGAGGCAAAGCGACCCGACTATATCACCATGAAGGAGGAGTTGTTCGGTCCCATCTTAACCGTGTATGTCTACGAGCCAGAAAAGCTGGAAGAGACCATGGATATCCTGGATAGCACCACCGACTACGCGCTCACGGGCTCCATCTTCTCGTCCGACAGGTCACGCATTGAGAAAATGACCAAACGACTGACACATACCGCCGGCAACTTCTACATCAACGATAAACCCACTGGGGCGGTGGTGGACCAACAGCCGTTCGGCGGGGGTCGCGGCTCTGGAACGAATGACAAAGCCGGCTCCACGCTCAACCTGCTCCGCTGGGTGTCACCGCAATGCATCAAGGAGACATTCGTGCCGGCAACGGATTATATGTATCCCAACTTCGAGGAGTAGTAAACACTACAAAGTTTATTAACTGCTCGATATCACCAGGTGGCATCGCTTATAGCGATGCCCCTGGTTTTCCATACCTATACCAAACCAACTCTGTTGAAACATACGAAACAGACTTTTCAATAAAAGCCTGCAAGCAGTTAATAGTAAGAGAGTTATGAAAACAATAGCAGACAAAATCATCGCTTTTAACAGGCAACTGGAGTACCGCGGCGACCTGCCGAAGGGGTTCAGGGTAGTGAACCCATTCGTGGAAAACCCGGAGACCATGCCGGTTATGGAGGCGTTTTACCAAAAATATTACAACGACCCGAACCAGAGGCGATTCATTATCGGGATAAACCCGGGTCGGCATGGTGCGGGAGTAACCGGGATACCCTTCACCGACACCAAACGGCTGGAAAGCGTCTGCGGCATCAGGATGGAGTCGGCACGCACCCACGAGATATCCTCGGTATTCATCTACAACCTCATCGAGGCGTACGGTGGCGCAGATAGCTTTTATAGCCACTTCTACATTAACTCGCCCTTCCCACTGGCCATCACCCGGGAGACAAAGGGCGGACAGTGGCTCAACGCGAACTATTACGACGATAAGATGCTGTTCAATACGGTAAAGCCTTTCATGATTGAATCGCTCAAAAAACAGGTTGCTTTCGGACTAAACAGATCCCGGGTCTACATCCTGGGGAAAAAGAACGCCTCGTTCATCCGTTTACTGAACAAGGAGGCGAATCTGTTCGACCAGATGGTGGAACTGGAACACCCGCGGTACATCCAACAATACAAATCTAAGGAGAAAGCTACCTACATCAACAAGTACCTGAAAGCGTTTGAAGGGTAAACAAGGGGGATTAGCTATGGTAGATAAGAAAACCGACTGACCATTGGGATAACTGTAGGAGAAACCGCACTTTTTACGATTTGTGAAAAGATTTACATGATTTGCAAATCGAAGTGAGCGCAAAAAACGGTATACTTGACGGCTGTTTAAAAACTTTAAAAATCATCAATATGAACACGACCGTTACTGTTATAGTGACAATCGCCTCTCTGGTGCTGTTGTTACTTATATGGGGAGTAAGAACTTCCAACAAGCTGGTTAGACGCCGCAACCAGGCGGACAACGCTTTCGCGGGTGTAGGCGCCTACCTAAAGAAGAGGTACGACCTGATTCCAAACCTGGTGGCTGCCGCACAAGAGTACATGGGCCATGAAAAAGAGGTGCTTACCGAGGTTACCGCATTGCGGTCGGCAGCAGAGAAACCCAACCTCACCAGTGAGGAACAGATAGCACTGGGCAACAAGATGAACGGTGCGCTACGCTCGTTCCAGGTAGCCGTGGAGAACTACCCCCAGTTGAAGGCCGACACGCATATCATGCAACTACAAGCTTCACTGAACGAAGTGGAGGAGCAACTCTCTGCCGCCCGCCGGACCTATAACTCTGCCGCGATGAAGTACAACAATGGCGTGCAGCTCTTCCCCTCGAACATCATCGCTGGGATCGCCGGTTTTCGCCCCAAAAGCTACCTAGATGCCGTAGATGCCGAGCGTGTAAATGTTGACGTGAAAAACCTATTTAACAGATAATCATGGAAAACAGTATTAATTTTGACACGTTTTACAACAGGGAACTACTACCCCTGCTAACGGAGGCCGATAAGCTTCGGCGACAGACCCGCGCAAAAAACCGCGGCATCACCTTGAAATATATCGTGATCACCGCGGCAGTTATTCTCGTGGGCTTTTTGATTAACCGGGCCATATATGGCACTTGGGTACATGATGATAAAGCTAACGTACCACTGATCATCATGGTTATAGCGGTATCCGGATTGATATTCTATTGCCGGAAAGCCATCAAGAAAAACAGGGGTTCATTCGTTGGACAATTCAAGGGCGATATTATCGAGAAAATCGTGCGGTTTGTTGATGACAACCTCACCTACAATCCATATAAGATGATACCGGAACGCGATTTCCTGGCATCAAAACTCTTTCGCCGCAAGCCCGACAGTTATAACGGTGACGATTTCGTGAGCGGAACCGTGGGTAAAACCTATATTGAGTTCTCCGAAGTACATGCCAAATACCTGATTCAAGATCAAGACGAAGATGGCAACTCGAGAGACCGGTGGGAGAAGTTATTCGATGGCCTCCTCTTCAAGGCCGACTTCAACAAGCATTTCAACGGAGAGTACTTCATCTTTACCGAAAAACCGAGCAGGCCATCAAGACTCGAAAGGCTTATCAATCGCGAAGAGGATCGACTAAAGGAAAAAATTGAAACAGAAGACCGGGAGTTCAACAGGCAGTTCTACGTGTACGGTACCGATCAGTTAGAGGCCCGGTACATCCTCTCGGCAAGCTTCATGAGGCGTCTACTTGATTTCAAGCAGAAAACCGACAAGAAGATCAGGCTCTCATTCATCGGCTCATCCATTTACATCGCCATCCCCTACAAGAGGAACCTGTTTGAACCCAAATATATGACATCGGTAGTGGACAAAGATGATACCGCCGAGTTTTACTACGACCTGAGAATGGTGATCGATATCGTAACAGAGCTCGATTTAAACACCCGTATCTGGAGCAAACAGTAGCGGTTTTTACCTTCAACTTCATTGCCACTCCTGCCGCTGCTCGATTTGGAGAAAGAGGCAACCGTTTTTCACCTTTCAACCCCGTTACCTTTCCTGTCGCTGCTTGATTTGACGCGAGCGGTGTAGGGGGATAGCGTTTTGCGCCTGCCTTTCTCATTTGATTATTCGGTGCAATTGAGTACATTTGCACGAGGGATCTAAGGATGTTCATCGAACAGCGATTTCAACACGAAGAACAAACCGGTAAAATCATAAACATGAAGAAGATAAACATAGCGATAGATGGGTTCTCCTCCTGCGGGAAAAGCACCATGGCCAAGGGGTTGGCAAAAGAGCTGGGGTATACCTACATCGATACCGGCGCAATGTACCGGGCCGCCGCGCTCTACGCCATCCGCAACGGGTGGATGACGGAGGAGACGATGGAGGAAGAGACCATCAGGGAGAGCATGGGCCAACTCGATATCTCGTTCAGGAAAGATAGTAAAGGCAACCAAAATACCTACCTGAACGGTGAGGACGTGGAGAGCGAGATACGCTCGCTTGAGGTTTCCAACGGGGCAAGCAGGATCAGTACCCTCCCCTTCGTAAGAAGTACGCTGGTGAGCCTGCAACAAAAGATGGCCGAGAAAGGGGGCGTGGTGATGGACGGGCGCGATATCGGAACCGTGGTCATGCCCGACGCGGAGCTGAAAATATTCCTCACGGCATCACCGGAGGTGAGGGCAAACCGCCGGTTCAAGGAGATGCTGGATAAAGGCGAAAATCCCAAATTCGAGGATGTGCTCCATAACGTTATGGAACGGGACCAGCGCGATACCATGCGCGAAGCAAGCCCCCTGCGCAAAGCCGACGACGCCATCGAGCTGGATAACTCCCACATGGGCATCAAGGAGCAGTTCGAGTGGGCGCTAGAGCAGGCTAAAAAGATTAAAAGCGTATAGCGTGAAAGATGAGACATCCAAAAGACATACAGGTGGAGATTGACAGGCGGTCCGGCTTCTGCTTCGGGGTGGTCAAAGCGATCAACAAAGTGGAGGAGGAGCTTAAAAAGGGGTCTCTGTACTGCCTGGGCGACATTGTCCATAACACCATCGAGGTGGAGCGCCTGGAGAAAATGGGACTGATCACTATAAATCACGAGCAGTTCAGGCATCTCGAAAACGTGCGCGTGCTACTTCGTGCCCACGGTGAACCGCCCGGCACCTACGAAACGGCCAAGCGAAACGGCATTGAAATTATAGATGCAACCTGCCCGGTAGTGCTTGGGCTCCAGGAGAAAATCAAGCGGACATTCCTCCAACACGAGAACGACGGCACCCAGATAGTTATTTACGGGAAAAGGGGCCACGCCGAAGTGAACGGCCTACTGGGTCAAACCAACGATACGGCCATCGTGATAGAGGGCAAGGAGGAGTTGGAAAAGATAGATTTCTCACGCGACATCATCCTCTTCTCGCAAACCACGAAGTCGCTCGAAGGCTTTTTTGAAATCGGGGGGATGATACGGAAACGTATGCAGGGAGGAACCCAACTGGAGCTACACGACACCATCTGCCGCCAGGTCTCCAACCGGGTGGCCAACATACAGGAGTTCGCCGCGAACCACGACCTCATCTTCTTTATCGCGGGCGAGAAAAGTTCCAACGGAAAGGTACTCTTCGCGGAGTGCCAGCGAACAAATCCCAACTCTCACTTAATCCACTCACCGGATGAATTTGACCCTTCGCTGCTCAAAGAGGGTCTCCGCATCGGCATCTGCGGTGCCACCTCCACCCCCATGTGGCAGATGGAGGCGCTAGCCAAAAACATCTCCGACCTGAAGCGCTAAGCACTTTCCATGGATTGGCATGTGACAGCGTGAACAGCGAAAACATTTTGACCCTGCTAACAAAAGCACTTGATCTTTTGTTGCATCGTGGATGAAAATAACGTACCTTTGCCACTCACTTTCACACGAATATTTAAACATATGGAATCAAATATAAAGAGCATTGGCATCCTCACCTCGGGTGGTGACTCGCCGGGAATGAACGCGGCTATCCGTGCGGTAACGCGTGCCGCCATATTTAGCGGTATGCGCGTATATGGTATCTACCGGGGATTCAGGGGACTTGTCTTCAACGAGATAGAGGAGTTTCAGACGAACAGCGTCAGCAACATCATCAAACAGGGTGGAACCATCCTCAAGACAGCCCGATCCGAGGAGTTTAAGACGGTGGAGGGCCGCAAACGCGCGTACGAAAACCTCAAGAAGCACAACATTGACGCGCTGGTGGTCATCGGGGGCGATGGCTCCCTGACGGGGGCGGGCATTTTTGCCAACGAGTTCAACATCCCGGTCGTGGGGCTCCCGGGGACCATTGACAACGACCTGAACGGGACCGATACCACCATCGGTTACGATACCGCGCTGAACACCATCATGGAGTCGATGGACAGACTAAGGGATACAGCCACCTCGCACGAACGACTCTTCTTTGTTGAGGTGATGGGCCGCAACTGCGGATACCTCGCGCTCAACAGCGCTATCGCCTCAGGGGCGGAAGCAGCCATCATCCCCGAGATAAGCATCGAAAAGGACCAACTGGCCGAACTGATCGATCAGGGGTTCAGAAAGTCAAAGAACAGCAGCATGGTCCTAGTGGCCGAGAGCGAAGTGACGGGTGGCGCCATGAAGCTGGCCGAAAGGGTCAAGAGGCAGTACCCGTCTTACGACGTGCGGGTAACCATCCTGGGGCACCTGCAACGGGGAGGCTCTCCCACTGCGGAAGACCGGATCTTGGCCAGCCGCATGGGCATCGCCGCCATACAGGCGTTCCAGGAAAATCAACGAAACGTGATGATTGGTATCCGTGAAAACGAGATCGTCTATGTTCCCTTTAAACGGGCTATCAAGAAAGAGCGAGAGATCAGCGACGAACTGCTTGAGGTGTTACGCATCTCATCCATTTAATAACGTTACTAAATAACTAATAACTGGTTGTATGGAAATTACACATATCGAGCACATTGGCATAGCCGTAAAAAGTATCGATGAGCACCTCCCCTACTACGAAGACGTTTTGGGGTTAAAGTGCTATAACATTGAAACCGTTGAGGACCAAAAGGTCAAAACCGCCTTCTTTAAAGTGGGACAAACCAAGATCGAGCTACTTGAGCCGACCGACGAGACAAGCACCGTCGCCAAGTTCATCGAGAAGAGGGGCGAAGGGGTCCACCACATCGCGTACGCGACGAACAACGTGAACGAAGCGTTGGCCGAAGCGGAAGCGAAAGGAATCAAGCTAATCGATAAGCAGGGCCGTCCTGGTGCAGAAGGGTTAACCATCGGCTTCCTGCACCCGAAATGGACCGGGGGCGTGCTGACCGAGTTTTGTGAAGAATAGAACATCATTTATACCCTAACAACGTTTTTTACATATGAGCAAGCAACTCGAAAAAGTAAAAGAGCTCATCCAATTACGGGAGAAAGCTCGATTGGGCGGAGGAGAGAAAAGGATTACCGCGCAACACCAAAAAGGGAAATACACGGCGCGAGAGCGCATCAGCATGCTACTGGATGAAGGCAGCTTCGAAGAGTTTGACATGTTCGTGGAACACCGCTCGAACAACTTCGGGATGGAGAAGAAAAAACACCTGGGTGACGGTGTCGTCACCGGGTACGGGACCATTGATGGTCGCCTCATCTACATTTACGCGCAAGACTTCACCATCTCTGGCGGCTCCCTTGGTGAGATGCACGCGATGAAGATCTGCAAGGTAATGGACCAAGCCATGAAGATGGGAGCACCGTTCATCGGGATCAACGACTCGGGGGGCGCCCGTATCCAAGAGGGGATTAACTCGCTGGCCGGGTACTCCGAGATTTTCCAACGCAACATCCTGGCATCCGGGGTTATCCCACAGATCTCAGGCATCTTTGGCCCCTGCGCGGGGGGAGCGGTTTACTCGCCCGCCCTTACCGACTTTATCGTGATGACCCAAGGGACATCCTACATGTTCCTCACCGGCCCCAAGGTGGTGAAGACGGTGACCGGGGAAGACGTTACGCAAGAAGAGCTGGGAGGTGCTTCGGTACACGCCTCCAAATCGGGGGTCGCACAGTTCCAAGTACCCTCGGAGGAGGAGGGCTTCACGCTCATCCGTAAGCTAATCAGCTACATACCACAGAACAACCTGGAAGATCCACCCTACATTCCGAACGACGACCCAATTGACCGGCTGGAGGATGGGTTAAACGAAATAATCCCGAATAGCCCCAGCAAGCCGTACGATATGTACCAAGTGATCGGGGGAATTGTCGATAAAGGCGAGTTCCTGGAGGTGCACGCCGATTACGCGAAGAATATCATCGTGGGATTTGCCCGTTTTAACGGCCAATCGGTAGGTATCGTCGCGAACCAGCCCAAGTTCCTGGCTGGCGTGCTCGACATCAACGCATCGCGCAAAGCCGCTCGGTTCGTCCGCTTCTGTGACGCGTTCAACATCGCCATCGTTTCGCTCGTGGATGTACCGGGGTTCTTGCCCGGCACAGGACAGGAGTACGGCGGCGTGATCACACATGGGGCTAAGCTGCTCTACGCGTATGGCGAAGCAACGGTACCGAAGGTGACCGTTACCCTGCGCAAATCGTACGGAGGTGCTCATATCGTAATGAGCTCCAAACAATTGCGTGGCGATATCAACTACGCGTGGCCAAGCGCCGAGATCGCGGTGATGGGTGCAGAGGGTGCCGTGGAGGTGCTCTACAGCAAGGAGATCGCCGCTGCAAGCGACCCCGATAAGCTGGCAAAGGTGATCGAAGAGAAGAAGCAGGAGTACAACGACCTGTTCGCTAACCCATACGTGGCGGCACGATACGGATACATCGATGACGTGATTGAACCGAGGAACACGCGGTTCCGGATTATCCGGGCGCTGCAACAGCTACAAACCAAGAAGTTGCAAAATCCGCCGAAGAAACACGACAACCTTCCGTTATAAGCGGATTAATAAACAAACTATTTCAATAAACCAAACGAGCATAGGAGAAGTTCATTTGGAGTTTGCCGTGGCGAGAAAATGTCTAACTTAAGTAAACTAATTATGTCAATACAAGTTTTAATACTGATCTTACTCTTCACTGTAGTGATCGCATACCTTGCGGCCAAAGAAGGGGCTAAGTTTCGCAAGAAATCCGAAGCGAAATGGAAGGATACCGCATCAAAAGACGGGAATGAGCCGGCTGGTGAGCACGAGTCGACCGTAACGGCCGGAGAGGCGTCCAACAAAGAAGATATCCCGGGCGAGGTGCTGGCCGCCATCTTCATGGCCTTGCACGAAGAGCAGGAGGTGGTTCACGATTACGAGAACACGGTGCTCACGATGGATCGGGTGATCAGGAACTACTCCCCGTGGAACTCCAAGCTGTACGGCCTGAGACAACCCCCTCGCAGGTAACAACGGGAACAAGAAACTAACTGTAATGTCGAAATAGTAACAATTAAACCCAAACATAAAAATGAAGCAATATAAATACACTATCAATGGCAATCCCTATAACGTGGTCGTCAAAAATAAGAGCGACGATCTTGCCGAAGTGGAGGTGAACGGAACAGCCTACACCGTGGAGCTGGAAAAGAAACCGGCAAAACCGCTAACCACCCCGTTCAAGAAGCCGGCCCAAGCCGGGGAGGCCCAGCCAAAGGTTGCTACACCCGTGGCCAAACGTACCGCTAGCACGAAACTGCACGCGCTTAAATCGCCCCTTCCCGGGATCATCCTCGACATCACCTGCAGCGTGGGTGACACGGTGAAAAAGGGACAAAAGCTGTTGATCCTGGAAGCGATGAAAATGGAGAATAACATCATAGCCGACTCAGACGGGGTCATTAAGGAGATCAAGGTACACAAGGGAGATGCGGTGCTGGAAGGTGCGGACCTGATTATGATCGGTTAACCCTTAAACTAAGGTTCAACAAACTGATCACAAATTTAAAAGGGAACAAATACGTATGGGATTAGCTGAACTAATGCCCGCCATTGCCGAGATGACATGGCAGCATCTGGTGATGATCGCCGTGGGATTGATCCTGATCTACCTGGCCATCGCCAAGAAGTACGAGCCCACCCTCCTTCTGCCGATGGGATTTGGCGCCATTCTGGTAAACATTCCCCTATCATCGGCCATCACGCAGATTGATCCGGGTACCGGGAAAGCGGTGGAGGGGGTGTTGAATATCTTCTTCGATGCTGGTATCGCGACCGAGGTCTTCCCGTTGCTGATTTTCGTGGCGATCGGTGCGATGATCGACTTCTCACCGTTGTTCCGAAACCCATCGCTACTCCTGTTTGGTGCGGCGGCGCAATTCGGTATCTTCATGACGATGGTACTCGCGGCGTTGCTGGGGTACGATATACGTGAGGCTGCCTCCATCGGCATCATTGGCGCGGCGGATGGTCCCACCTCCATCGTGGTGGCATCTCGCTTTGCCCCGCACATGCTGGGAGCTATCTCGGTGGCCGCGTACTCCTACATGGCACTGGTGCCGATTATCCAGCCGCCCGTGATCAAGCTACTCACCACGAGGAAAGAGCGCCTGATACGGATGACCAGTGACAACAACAAGCGGATCTCCCAGAAAGCGCTAATCGCTTTCCCCATCGTGATCACCATCGCTGCCGGTATCATCGCTCCCTCATCACTCGCGCTCATCGGGTTCCTGATGTTCGGTAACCTGATACGGGAGTGCGGGGTGCTGAACAAGCTCTCCCTGGCGGCCCAAAACGAATTGTCGAGCCTGGTAACCATCCTACTGGGGATTACCATCGCCAGCACCATGACGGCAGAGCGGTTCGTACGACTAGATACGCTGATCATCATCGGGCTGGGGCTTTTCGCCTTCGTGTTTGACACCTTTGGTGGGGTGATTTTCGCCAAGTTCCTGAACCTCTTCCGGAAAGAGGGCAACAAGATCAACCCCATGGTGGGTGCCTGCGGCATATCGGCCTTCCCGATGTCAGCAAGGGTGATCCACCAAATGGGACAGAAAGAGGACCCGTACAACTACCTGCTGATGCCCGCGATAAGTACCAACGTGGGGGGACAAATCGGCTCGGTGGTAGCGGGGGGGATTATACTCACGCTTGTACCCCTGCTTGCTTAAGGTTAACCTATAAGCAATCACAGAACATACCCGAAGCATGATTTAATCCCAAGTTCAAGAACATCAAAACATGAAAAAATGACAACCACTATACAACAAGCTCTTTTCGTAGCCGGTGTGGGAATCGTTGGGATCTTCGCGTTCATGACGATCTTCTACCTGCTCATTAAAGCGCTCGACAGGCTCCTCCCGTACAACGAAGAAGAGGAAAAGGAGGAAGAGTAAGGGGTTACAAGGCCCTTTTCACTCGCTCTGCTTACGGACATCCGCACCCCACATGAGCTTGTCGCGGAGGGTCTCGTAAAAGGTGTGTCCTACACGCTTCACCACGCGAAGCGTGTAGTCGCCTTTCCTCACTTGAACAGCGACCGATTCGTCGAGCACGCGCGACTGCCCATCTACCGAAACCAGGTACATGTGGCTGCGGCTCTCTACCTTTATCGAGATGATGCTGCTATCGTCGACCACCAGCGACCGAGAGGTTAGGTTGTGCGGGGCGATGGCCGAGAGGATGATGCTAGGAATTGTAGGCGATAAGATGGCCCCACCGATGCTGAGCGAGTAGGCCGTAGAGCCTGTGGGAGTTGCGATCACGAGCCCATCGGCCTGGTAGGAAGAGAGATAGTCATTATTGATATACGCGTGAATCGAGAGCATCGAGGCAGTATCCTGCTTGAGGATGGCCACCTCGTTGAGCGCGTACTCGTTAAAGTATTCCGGGGGGAAGGTCTCATCGGTGGACATCTTCAACAACGCGCGCTCTTCCACACGGTAGTACTCTTTCATCACCTCCTCCAGCGTTTCATCGACATCAACGTAATTAATTGCCGCCAGGAAGCCCAAACGTCCGGTGTTGATACCGAGTACCGGTATACCTGAATCGCCAACGGTTTGTGCCGTCCTGAGAAAGGTCCCGTCGCCCCCCACGCTCACCACCATGTCCACACCAGACAACGTCTCTTTGACCTCGCATAGGGAGACCAGCAGTTGCTGTATAGACGGGGGCAGGCTTTGAAAAAAGTCAACGGGTAAAACCAACTCCCCACCGTGCCTTTTTATAGCCTGGCATACCCCAACGATTTGCTCCACTGCCCTGACTGTTCGATCGGGGAACATGCTTCCGAATAACGCGAACTTCATGCTACCTGTTTTTTTACCTTACATCTCCAAATAATAGATTAACTCCGCCAAACGCTCCTTCTGCGTGTCTGTCACCTCGCCCTCTCTGGAACGGTGGTATACCACGTTGTAGTTAAACCGCTCGAAGCTCTGTAACAACGGGCTCAAATCGGTCACGTCTAGCTTCAACGATAGCAGGAGTATCGACCCGCCCGAAACGGGCAACAGGTCCAATGCCATCACGTGCACGTAGTGACTCTCCACAATGCGTGCGATCTCCGTGAGCGAGTAATCTTTAAGCGGAATCTCTAAAATCAAAATGGAGTTTTCCGATTCAGAAAGCTCGGTAAACTGCTCTGGAGTGAGGGGAGACGTGTACTTTTCCACCTGTCTTTTGATAAATTCTTTGGTCGACATTACGTAAAACGGTTAATTCGTATTACTTTTGTATTCGTTTTACAAAGATGGCAAAATTTCGCGGAATTGACCAGTCCGACAGTTTTTTATTTTCGCGGAGCGTGTATGAGGACAGGTTCACTTAAACCTTGACGGACGTACAGGGTCAAAAAAAGAGGACAAAGGATACCCCAGTAGCCATGCTTTAAAGATCATTAAAGTAAGCATATGACCAAATTAAGTGTAAATATAAACAAGATCGCCACGTTAAGAAACGCACGTGGCGGCAACATACCCAACCTCCTGCAGGTCGCGGTCGACTGCCAACGGTTCGGGGCAGATGGCATCACTGTGCACCCACGTCCAGACGAGCGGCATATCCGCTATTCTGACGTGCATGACCTGCAAGCGAAAGTGCACACCGAGTTTAATATCGAGGGCAACCCCACCCCGGAGTTCATATCGCTCATCCGCAAGATACGACCCACGCAGGTAACCCTCGTGCCGGATGCGCACGATGCGATCACCTCCGACGCGGGCTGGGACACCATTACCCACCAGGAGTTCCTAACCGATATCGTGAACGAGCTCCAATCGATGGGCGTGCGTACCTCCATCTTCGTGGATCCGATTAACGACATGGTACAGATGGCATCGCGCATTGGTACTGACCGGATAGAGCTCTACACGGGTCCCTACGCGGAGCAGTACCACGACAACCGGGAAAAGGCCATCGCACCATACGTAGAAGCGGCCATACTGGCAAAGAAGTTGGGCCTGGGCGTGAACGCGGGGCACGACTTGAACCTCGACAACCTGGGTTACCTCTCCCGAAACATCCCGTGGCTCAAGGAGGTATCCATCGGTCAATCCCTCATCAGCGATGCCCTCTACCTGGGGTTAAAAGAAACAATAAAAGCGTATAAAAATTGTTTAAAAGAACCGGCTGGTGAGGTTTGACCACCCAAAACAACTATCTTTAGCCGTAGAAACGGAAGACAATCGGCTCAACGGCTCCTGCCGATAGGATTGGTTAGAGCGGTCACGTAGGGTCGTTGTACTATTAAAGCATTAATACACAAACTGTATGAATCTCTTGCAAATCCCCATGCCTGCCGACACGGTGCAGGCAATGTACAACAGCTTGAGCAGCGCGGAAGTAGAGGCGGTAAAAATGAGCGCGTTCGAACTGGCCCAAAAAGGCGGCTGGTTGATGTACGTGTTACTTATCCTCCTATTGATGAGCATTTACGTGTTGATTGAACGGACGTTGGTCATCAATAAGGCCGACAAGGAGGATCACTCGTTTATGAACCGGATAAAGGATTACATCCACGACGGGAAAATCGAGGCTGCGACAACGCTCTGCCGTCAAACCGATACCCCCTACGCACGGATGGTAGAAAAGGGAGTCTCCCGCTTAGGAAGGCCTACCGCTGACGTGATGTCGGCCATCGAGAATCAGGGGAACATCGAGATATCGAAATTAGAGAAGGGATTGGCCGTGCTGGCCACCTCTGCCTCGGGTGCACCAATGGTGGGTTTCCTAGGTACCGTGACCGGGATGGTGCGGGCCTTCATGGACATGGCGAGCGCAGGGGCTAACGTGAGTGTTACCACGCTATCGGCAGGTATCTACGAGGCGCTGGTCACCACCGTCGGAGGGCTTATCGTGGGAATTATCGCCCTATTCGCGTACAACTACCTCGCCAACCGGATCAAGGGGATCGTGAACCGGTCGGAGATGAGGATCATGGATTTCATGGATATCCTCAATGAACCCGCGGCGTAGCGGGGAAAACTCTTAAGACATGGCACTAAAACAGCGATATAGCATAGAAAAGAACTTCAGCATGGCGTCCATGACAGACGTGATCTTCCTGCTGCTTATCTTCTTCATGGTCACTTCGACCATCGTCGTTCCCAACGCGATACAGGTATTGTTACCGAGGTCGCAGCAGCAGGTACAGGTCAAGCCGATCACCCGGGTGACTATCGATGAAAACCTCAACTACTACGTGGCCAACGCCAACGAAACCGAACGACAGGTGACGTTCGAGGAGATCACACCGTTCTTGCAATCGGCCTACACGGCCGACCCCGATATCTTCGTCGCCCTGTACGCCGATGAGAACATCCCTTACCGGGAGGTGGTGCGGATACTGGACCTCGCGAACCAGAACCGGTTTAAAATGGTGCTGATGACGCGCCCCCAGTAGGTGACAAGCTGATTGAGTTGAGATTACAGTAATCGAGACGGAACCGGACACTGATCAAACAGGAACAAACACTACAGTTGAAACAATATGGTTGAACGAGAGAAAATAGTGGGAATGATAGGGACAGCAATTTTTGCCGTGTTGCTTTTCCTGCTACTCTACTTCACCGTTTTTAATTTGAATACCCCACTGGAAGAGTTTGGGGGCATCCCCGTGATGTTCGGCACAGTGGAGGATGCTTTCGGTCTATACGAACCGCAGATGACCGAGGTCGTACCCGATCCATCCCGATCGCCTGAGATACCCCCCTACTCACCGAACGAGCCAATGATCGCACAGGAGAGCGAACCTACCATCGATGTGCAGGCACAGCGTGAAGAGGAGGAGCGGAGGGCACGACTGGCCGAGGAGAGAAGGCAACAGGAGTTAGCCGAGCGGCGACGCCAAGAACAGGAGGCGCAAAGAAGGGAGATTAACCAACAGATGTCGGGTCTCTTTGGCGAGGGATCAAGCAGCCGGGGCGAAACCGAGGGAGAAGGGACACAAGGTGTGAGTACCGGCAGCGCCACGGTGGGTGCCAGCAGTGGAATCGGAGGGATCGGCTCGTACGACCTTGGTGGCCGCAGCCTGGGTCGTGGAGGTCTCGTGCAACCCAGCTATACCGTGAACGATTATGGCACGGTAGTTGTTAACATTACAGTGGATCCCGCCGGGAACGTGATTCACGCGGAGATCGGGCGTGGTACCAACACACCCAGCACCTCCCTGAGAAGCGAGGCGTTGCGTGCTGCTCGGGGTACCAAGTTCAATGCCATCAACTCGGCCAACAACCAACAGGGAACCATTACCTACCGGTTTAACCTGAGATAAAACGGGCTTTCAAGGCTGACGCGCGGTTCAATGCAAGCAACTACAGTGAACAGGCCCACCTCTACCGTTTCGACTGTAAAAGTTTAATCGGAAGAAAACATGTCTTAGGGGTTAAAACGAAGTAACCCGTAAAGGTAATAAAAACAAACAGCACGCCCCATTCTGGTTCGTGCTGAATGGAAAATGATTAATAACAACATCAATATAAGGAGTATAAAATGAAGAAAGTATCCCTATTTTTAGCCAACGGATTTGAAGAGATTGAAGCGCTCGCCACGGTAGATATCCTGAGAAGGGCGCAAGTGCAAGTAGAGACCGTCTCGATCACCAGCGACAAGGTGGTGACGGGAGCGCACGGTGTTCCCGTGACGGTCGACACCACCTTTGACAAAGCCGACTTCACGGATGTGGTGGCCTTGATTTTACCCGGTGGTATGCCGGGAGCGAAGCACCTGAACGAACACGAAGGGTTAAAAGCGCTGATCACGCGGTTTAACGAGGAAAAGAAGCTGCTGGCCGCTATCTGTGCCGCTCCCATGGTGTTTGGCGGACTGGGACTGCTGGAGGGGAAAAAAGCCACCTGCTACCCCGGTTTCGAGGGCGAGCTGAAAGGCGCAAAGGTTACCGGAAAAAGTGTGGTGGTCGATGGGAACATCACCACGGGTAAAGGGCCCGGGCTGGTCTTTGACTTCGCACTCGCCCTGGTAGAGCAGATCGCGGGCAAAGAGACCCGAAAAGAGGTGCAAAGCGGGCTGCTGCTCTAATAACAGGCCTCTCGCCCACGAAATTATAGGGCGAAATAGTTCACTGCGTTAGACTATTTCTCGCAACGGCATAATCCAAGTAAAACTTGGCTTCTGCTCGTTTTGCTTAACGAAATAGTTCACTGAAGTTAGACTATTTCTCGCAACGACATAATCCAAGTAAAACTTGGCTTCTGTTCGTTTTGCTTAACGAAATAGTTGGTTTATAGCAAAAAACAGACTACCTTTGCACCGTTTTTTTTAAGACAACATAAAGTCTCATTATTTAATTCAACATTATTCAACTACAAATGACAGACAACCTATCAAATGCATCCCCCATCGAGGAGGATCTCACATCTCCCGTAGAGGAGAATCTCACATCTCACGTAGAGGAGAATCTCGCATCACCTGTAGAGGAAAACCCCACATCACCCGTTCAGGATCTCGCGTCCCCCATCGAGGATTTTGACTGGGACGCCTACGCTGAAGGAGACGCCTACAGCAAAGAACGCAGGGAGAAACTCACCGAAACCTACGACAGTACGCTGAGCAAAATCAACGACAAAGAGGTGGTGACCGGTATTGTTACCTCCATGAGCAAACGCGAAGTGGTGGTAAACATTGGCTACAAATCAGACGGAGTGGTCTCGATGAACGAGTTTCGCTACAACCCTGAACTTAAGATCGGCGACGAGGTAGAGGTATACATCGAGAGCCAAGAAGACAAAAACGGACAACTGGTCCTATCGCACAAAAAAGCCCGCGCATCCCGCGCTTGGGATAGGGTGAATGCCGCACTTGAGAACAACGAGATCATCAAGGGGTACATCAAGTGCCGCACCAAGGGTGGTATGATCGTGGACGTGTTCGGTATCGAGGCATTCCTCCCCGGGTCACAAATCGACGTGAAGCCTATCCGCGACTACGACATCTTCGTGGACAAAACCATGGAGTTCAAGGTGGTTAAAATTAACCCCGAATACAAAAACGTGGTGGTTTCACACAAGGCGCTCATCGAAGAAGAGCTGGAACAACAAAAGAGGGAGATCATCTCGAAACTCGAAAAGGGTCAGGTACTCGAGGGCGTGGTGAAAAACATCACTTCTTACGGGGCATTCGTGGACCTTGGTGGTGTAGACGGGTTGGTACATATAACCGATCTATCGTGGGGCCGCGTACAACACCCTGAAGAGGTGGTGAAGCTCGACGATAAGATCAACGTGGTAATCCTCGATTTCGATAAAGATAAGAAGCGTATCGCGCTCGGCCTGAAACAACTCACCCCGCACCCGTGGGATGCGTTGAGCGAAGACCTGAAGGTGGGCGACATCGTTAAGGGGAAAGTGGTGGTGATTGCCGATTACGGTGCGTTCGTGGAGATCGCCCCGGGCGTGGAGGGACTGATTCACGTCTCCGAGATGAGCTGGACGCAGCACCTGCACAGCGCACAAGACTTTATCAGCGTGGGAGAAGAGGTAGAAGCGATGATCCTCACCTTAGACCGCGAAGACCGCAAGATGTCGCTCGGCCTGAAACAGCTGAAACCCGATCCATGGGAGAGCATCGAGCTGAAATACCCGGTGGGCAGCACCCATACGGCCAAGGTGCGTAACTTCACCAACTTCGGTGCCTTCGTGGAGATCGAAGAGGGTGTTGAAGGTTTAATCCACATCTCAGACCTCTCGTGGACCAAGAAGATCAAGCACCCGAGCGAGGTGACCGAAATTGGTGCACCTATCGACGTGCAGGTACTTGACATCGACAAGGGAGGCCGCCGCTTAAGCCTAGGACACAAGCAGTTGGAAGAGAACCCGTGGGATGTATTCGAATCCATCTTCACCGTCGGCTCCATTCACGAGGGGACCATCGTGGAGTTGCTGGACAGGGGTGCGGTCGTCTCGTTACCATACGGCGTGGAAGGGTTCGCTACCCCGAAACACATGGTAAAAGAGGACAATTCACAAGCGCAGCTCGAAGAGAGATTGCCCTTTAAGGTGATCGAATTCAATAAAGATGCCAAACGCATCATCGTTTCTCATAGCCGTATCCACGAAGACGCTTCCGGAGAAGAAACTAGAAGAAGAGGCCGGCGCGGAGGAAAGAAAGAAACTAGCACGGAAGTGGCTGCTGCAATGCCGGTGATAGAAAAGGCCACCTTGGGTGATATCGAAGAGCTAGCCGCATTGAAAGAAAAGCTTGACAACCAAAAGTTGAAAGCGCTAAAGAAAAAAGCAGAGCAAGAGGCAAAAGAAGCCGAGGCGAAACAAGCGGAAGCTAAAACCGAAAAGGTAACCCAAGAGGAAGAGGTGAAAGCCGAAGAGGCTCCACAACCCGAAGCCAAGGCAGAGAAGGCCGAACCTAAAACCGAAGAGGCTCCCAAAGCTGAAAAAGCCGATACCAAGGAAGCTGTAGAGGAAAAAACCGAAGAAGCAGTAGCCGAGGAAGCGCCTAAAGCCAAGAAGGCACCGAAAGCGAAAGCTGTGCCGAAGACCGAAGAGGTGAAAGCTGAAACGGAAGCGCCAAAGGCTGAGGTAGAAGCCAAGGAAGAAGAGGCACCTAAGGCCAAGAAGGCACCGAAAGCGAAAGCTGAAACGAAGACCGAAGAGGTGAAAGCTGAAACGAAAGCGCCAAAGGCTGAAGTAGAAGCCAAGGAAGAAGAGGCACCTAAGGCCAAGAAGGCACCGAAAGCGAAAGCTGAAACGAAGACCGAAGAGGTGAAAGCTGAAACGGAAGCGCCAAAGGCTAAGGAAGAAGCCAAGGAAGAGCCCAAGGCTTAACATGTATTAGCTAAGACTTTATTTGACAGTTTGGTTTTTTATTAGTTATTCAATATGGGGCTTTCCAAGTCATTTATGACCGGAACAGCCAATGGGAAAGAGGGGGCATTTTCGCCCCCTTTTTTCATTACTACATCCAGTCGTTTAGCCAAAACAATTTTTCCCAATATCCAAATCCTGTTGCAAATGCTCAATGGTGCTGTTGCGTTGTAGCCTACGGTCGTTTAACCATCGTTTAATCCCGTAAAAATCAAGGCCGGGTAGGTCAACTCCCCGTTGAGCATGGTAATGAACGTTTACCAAAAAATGGTCTATTTTATATATTCGCACAAAATAGACCACCGATGCTCTTTTTTCTCCTTCCACGATATAGTATTTTTATCGTAATATTTACAACAGGTATTCAATATAAATCAACTTGTGCGAATTCACACGGTTGCTCAACTGATCCAACATTAAGGTAAGGTATTGGTTTCATCATGTGAAATATTTCATGTAACGATAGTCAGGATATAATACTAACAAACTATATTTCAACAACATTGAAAATCACCTACTTAAACTTAAAACAAACTAATCGTATGAAAACAAAAGGAAAAAATCTAAACGAAAAGCACTTGGAGCAAGCGCGGGTAGAAAAACCAGTCGAGCTTTACATGGCACCTCAAGTGGAGGTTATCGACATTGAACTTACGCACAACATCTTAGCCCCTAGTGGTGGTGATAATAACACATTACCCGGCATTGATGACGGAGACTGGTTATAGATCCAACGGACAATGAAAAATTGATGTTTTCAAAATAATCACAACGGGCTACAGGTAAATGGTTTGAGGCAAACACACCATGCACCTTACATCCCACATCCAGTAATAACAAACAACATGAAAAAAATAGTACTCACCCTCGCAACCCTCGCATTTATATTCGCGAACTGCACCAACGAAATAGACGAACCGCGGCAAACCGCCTTCGCATCGGTTCCCTTGAAACTCACTGTTACTATGCCTGCCACCCCACAGCCCGCAACAGGCTCTTCGCGCATAGCCTTCGAGAAAGACGCTAACAATCCTTTGAAACTGATAGCCAAGTGGCACACGGGCGATCAAGTGGTACTTATCCTCTTCCAAGGCGATAACGCCAGCTGGAAAAGCAACTGCCTGATCCACAAAATCGCAATCCCTACCTCGGCAGTAGGACAAAGCTAAGCGGACCTTACAACTGCCGCAGGCACCATCAACCTAAGCAGTTTCGATGACTCTCAGCCCCTGAAATACGTGGTAACCACGGGATATACATGGAATGATGAAAATAAACAGCTCACTTTGGGAAATGGCTTTCCTGATATCCACATCATTGAAACGCTCAATAAACAATTGAATGATATGGTTTTTGCCAGCCCCGTGAAAGAGGTCCCTTTTCCTACGGAATCAGCACCACTGCAACTTAACGCGCAGTTAGAGTGGCTCACCGCCGTACTTGCGCTGAAATTCAATATCCCCGACCCGCTTAAAAATGCCGACTTGCCCGTTGATCAAAAATTGTATTTCCAGTTAACCAATAGTGGCGGTAGCTATATTGACTGCTACGATCCGGTACTTCGAGAAAAAATCTACGGTTCTTCTTCGCATCCATTGAGCGCGATTAAATACATCAGCGGCAAGAGATTAATCGATGCGCTGGATGCCGGATATTTCCGCTATTTCACCATTCCGGCAGACGATGCCGCTGATGGCGTAAAAATTTCTGGTTCAGAACTGCAAGGAGGATTTGCTTCTGCAGTACCAAGCACTCTTCCTCCCATCGGCACCATGAATCCCGAAAAACCCATTCTGCCCGGCAAATGTTACGGCTTCGAAATCGATGTAAACGATGCCAATAACGACGGCGTACCTGTATTTACCAAACATATCCCCACAGGTCCTACTCCTCCCCCTACCATGACTTTTTCCACGAGCAAGAACGTAGGTGCGAAAATTAATATAGGTGTTTATGCTGATCCTACCGACCAAGATGATGTATGGATAGATTGGGACAACGATGGAGTAAGAGATCCGGGGGAAAATCCTAAAACTTTTGGGGGTAGCACTAACTACACACTTAAGTCGCAGACATTTACCATCCATGGCAAGGTTACTATGTTATTTTGTAATCAATGCGGAATCACCTCGCTTGAAATAAATAATAGCGAATTATGGCAGATACAAGCTAACACAAACTATATAACGGAAGCGGAAATGACAAAGTTGGTAAACTCCATGCCCGACCGCACGGGAAAAACGCAAGGAGGATATATGTTGAATGTCGCTAATGAATTCAATGCTTCTCACGAAGCCATTCTTACTGAAAAGAATTGGAAGAAAAAATAATTTGCTGAGAGTTTTCCCCACCGCTACCGCTATTCCTTCTCACTGCCCCCCAACTTTTACCGGTTCACTTTCCAAAATTATAATTTTGGAAAGTGATTTTTAAATGGTACATTTGACGTTGGTGTAGTAAACACCCCACCCCCAAATAAAAAAGATACCGGCTGGGAGTTCATATACACGAGCATTAACTAACTATCAATGAATATGGTAAAGAAAAAAATTCTGTTTATTGGCTTACTGCTCTGCTCGGTTGCCCTCTTCGCACAACGGACAGATGTAGAGGGGATGAGCTATTTCGATGAGCAGCGTCGTCCTCAATTTCGGGAAAACATTGTTATCCCAGATGTTAATGGCTACAAGGTGCTGAAGTGCGATTTTCACACGCATACCGTTTTTTCCGATGGGCTGGTATGGCCTACCATAAGGCTACAAGAGGCCTGGTCGGAGGGTTTGGATGCCTTTGCTTTAACCGAACATATCGAGTATACACCTCACAAGGACGATGTCAAGGTGAACCACAACCGTGCGCACGAAATCATCGAGGAAGATGCCAAAAAGAACAACATTATCCTGGTAAAAGGCTCGGAGGTGACCCGTAACACTCCCCCTGGGCACTTTAACGCCATCTATATTCAGGATGCCTCGGGATTCATCGAGTCACGCGATGCCTCCTACGACAAGGCTGCCGTCATGAAAGCGGCCGAGCAAGGTGCGTTTATCTTTTGGAACCACCCCGGCTGGCAACCCGGGATAAAGGGGTCATACGAATGGATCGACTTCGTGGAGGAGCTATATGCCAACCAGGCCCTGCACGGCATTGAAGTGATCAACGGCTTTGGATTTCATAAGAAAGCCCTCGATTGGTGCGTGGATAAAAACCTGACCGTTATGGGCACTTCAGATATTCACAACCTGATCAGACGAGATTACGATACCGATAGGGGTTACGTCCATCGTTCAATGACCCTCGTGATGGCGAAAGAGAGAACGCCCGAGGCGATCAGGGAGGCGTTGAATGCCGGGAGAACGGTTGCCTGGGCAAGCAAATACTTGGCTGGGAAAGAGGAACATGTGCGTGCGCTATTTGAAGCTTGCATAGAGTTGAAACCCTCGCACTACACGGAAGGGAAAGGGGATGGCAGCAAAACAAATTTCTACGAGATCACGAACAACAGCGACCTCTACTTCGAGCTGATCCTGTCTGAAGGGAGTGGAACAAGCCGCATTCTACTCTACCCCCAATCGTCGCAACTGATCTCTGCCACATCCAACCAAAGTTCACTCTCGTACGACGTGGTGTCGACCTACGTCAGGAGTGACCAGCACCTGAACATAACGTTCAACCTCAACTAACAGGCAGCGTAGCGAACGCGACAGCTAGTATGATATAAAAAGATGGGTGTTTTGAGAAAAAAATTTTGGTTGATAACCATTACGGCAGGCCTGTTGAGCTCGCTGCCTTCATGTAAAAATCCTTCCCAGACAGTTGGGCAAGGGTTGGGTGAAACGTACAGCCAATTCCACTACACGGGAGATGGTTCCATTTTGGTAAGTGGCCACCGGGGTGCTTGGAAAAACACCCAGTTCCCGGATAACTCGCTGGAGGGATTGCAGTATGCCACGGAGAGGGTACCGGGTATCTTCTTCGAGATAGATCCCCGGTTGACGAAGGATAGCGTCATCATCTTGATGCATGACGAGACCCTCGACAGGACGACCAATGCCACCGGCAAGGTGTCTGAATCCACGTTCGAGGAGCTGAAAGAGGTGAGGTTAAGGGACTACAAGGGAGACATCACCGATTACAGAATCCCCACCCTGGAAGAGGTGATCAGGTGGAGCAGAGGTAAAACTATCCTGAACCTGGACAGGAAAGACGTGCCATTGGAGGCGACTGTAGCACTTATCAAACGGTGCGGTGCCGAGGAGCATATAATGCTTACCGTGCACACGGGTGCCCAGGCGAGGTTCTACCACGACAGGCTCCCCAATACCATGCTCTCCGCGTGGGTGCGCAATGACAGGGAGTACGAGGATATAGCCATATCGGGAGTTCCCTGGAGCCATATCATCGCCTACGTCGGACCTACGATAAACGAGGGCAACCGGCATATCGTGGAGAAACTACACGGCCACGGCGTACGCTGCATGGTCGGGTTATCCCCCACCCACGATCGCCTGGAGTCGAAGGAGGAGCGAGCGTTAGGCTATCTTGAGGAGATCAAGAAAAAACCGGATATCATTGAAACCGACCTACCCGTGGAACTGTACGAGGTGCTTACGAACCGATAGCCAAAACGATGGAGAGACCCTACAGAGATTTTGGCGAGTTCTTAGAGGCGCGATTCCCGTTCAAGGTGCAGAAAATTTCCATTAACGCGGGATTCACCTGCCCCAACCGTGACGGAAGCAAAGGGTGGGGCGGCTGTACCTATTGCAACAACCAAAGCTTCACCCCCGGGTACGGGAAACCGACCAAAAGCGTCAGCGAACAGCTGGCGGACGGTATCGCCTTTTTCTCGCGCAAGTACCCGAAGATGAAGTACCTCGCCTACTTCCAGTCGTATACCAACACGTACGGCGAACTGGGTGTACTTACCGCGGTATACGAAGAGGCACTCTCCCACCCTGGCGTGGTAGGCCTTATCGTGGGAACCCGACCTGACTGCATGCCCCCCGCGTTGCTCGATTACTTTGAAGCGTTAAGCAAGAAGGTGTTCATCATGATCGAGTACGGTGTGGAGTCCACGTTGAATCGGACGTTGGAACGGGTGAACCGTCAACATACGTTCGAAGAGTCGCAAGAGGCAATCCGACTGACCGCCCAACGCGGTATCGTGGTGGGGGCGCATATGATCCTGGGGCTCCCGGGCGAAACAGATGATGAGATACTCGGTCACGCCGATGCGCTATCGGGGCTACCCTTGACAACGCTCAAGCTACACCAACTGCAAATTATCCGGGGAACGGCCATGGAGAAAGAGTTTCGACTGCTCCCGGAATCGTTTTACCCATTTGATATAGATGAGTACATCGACCTCTGCGTGGACTTCGCCGAGCGGCTCAACCCTTCGATCTATATCGAGCGGTTCGTATCGCAATCCCCTAAGGAGCTACTGGTAGCACCCGGGTGGGAACTAAAGAACCACGTGGTGACGGCAAAGATCACGAAACGCTTCCGGGAAAGGGAGACCTGGCAAGGACGTTACTTTGGGTAACCATACGATTCCGGTAACATACGGCCGCCGACAAGCACAACACGGGACTGTTGCAATAAGGAATCAGGGAAGAAAAGCCACTTCGGGAAAGAAAAGAGCCGCCTCGTTTTAAAGCAGCTCCGTCCCCGCAAAAAACAAACCGTAGGAAATAAAATCAGACGGAAAAGACCACCTCTTTGATGATCTCGCTCACCGTGGGGTGTGGGAAGACTACCTCCTGCATCTCCTTGAGGGTCATCTCCTGCTCGATGGCGATGCAGGCACCGTAAATGATCTCGCTACAGGGGTTACCCAGCATGTGAACACCGATTACTTCACCATGTTTCTCGCCCAGCAGCACCTTGCATAAACCATTGCCACCCTCGTTCTCAGCCACGAAGCGACCGGAATAGGCCATGGGCAGTTTTGCCACCTTGTACGCGATGTTCTTGGCTTTGGCCGACTCCTCTGTCTCACCCACCCCAGCCACTTCGGGATTGGTGTAAACCACTCCCGGTATCGCGTTATAACGCATGATATCGTCTCTTCCGGTGAGGTTGTTGACCACCACCTCGCCCTCGCGGCTCGCCGTGTGGGCCAGCAGGGAGAAACCGGTCACATCGCCTGCTGCGAACACGCCCGGCACGTTGGTACGCATCTTTTCATCGACCTTGATACCGCCGCGGTACAACTCAACCCCCAGGTTCTCCAGTCCAAACCCTCTTGTCACGGGACGACGTCCAACGCTCAACAGTATCTTTTCACCCTCTACCGTTTGGGTCTCGCCATCTTTCTCGAACAGCACCTTGTGCCCATCCACCCGCACCACCTTTGAACTCAGGTGGAAGGTGATCCCCTTCTTCGCGTAGATATCACGCAGGGCGGCCGAAATCTCGAGATCCATACCACCCAGTATCTCCGGGAGCATCTCCACGACGGTCACCTGGACACCCAAGCTGTTGTACAGGCTAGCAAACTCCATCCCGATCACGCCGCCACCTATTACCACCAGTGACTCGGGGCAGGTGGTCATATCGAGTATCTCGCGGTTAGTCACCACGACGTCCCCCGCTTCAGCGAGCCCAGGGATAGGCAGTACCACCGACTCGGAGCCGGTGCATATCAGCAGGTTTTTCCCGATGAATGACTCGCCGTTACTGGAAACCTCGATACCAGCCGAAGAGCGCCCCAAAATGGTGGCCTCTCCCTTTAACACGGTCACCTTATGGGCTTTCATCTTGGCCTCCACGCCCAACACCAGCCTCCTCACCACCCTTTTCTTACGAGAAACCATTTTCCTGTAATCAAACCGAGGATTATCCGCGAAGACGCCATACTTAGCACCTTGAAGCACGTTTTCGTATATCTTGGCACCATACAACAGCGTCTTGGTGGGGATACACCCTTCGTTCAGGCAGACACCGCCCATCGCTTCTTTCTCGAACAACACTACTTTGAGGCCAGCTTGCCCAGCCCTCTCTGCCGCCACGTAACCGGCAGGTCCACCGCCTATAATCAGTAAGTCAATCATACCTTTTTATTGTTTATGTCTACTAAATAATGAATGCTATTCGCAACGCTTCAATCTCGTCATCACACATCGGCTGAAGCTCACCGATAGAAACAGCATCACTGCAGCTGGTCGGCATTCGCCAACAGGTACTCCTCCGCCTCCACGCTCCACAAGCCGTTTTGTCGGTCACAGATGGCCGCCAGCTCCTTGAAGAGGGGGTTCTTCTCACCCAGTTTCGCGAAATCTTCTATCGCGGTAAGAGACATATTGATATGCGTGTATATCAACTTCTTACCACCCGGCAAATCGGGCAGGTTGTTGGTCGCCTCCGGCACGCAATCGAGTCCCCCTATATGGGTAACCAACCCGGCAGGATCCAGTCCCTCGCTCATGATCTCCAGCGCCTCCTTCATATCGTCGTTGTTACCTCCACTCGTACCCACGATGTGGGTGTATGCGTAGTGCACGTTGTAGAAGTTGAGCTTCGCGCTAAACTCCGGATCGTTGGGTCCCGCGAAGAAGTTCAGGCAGCCATCGAATGCCAGGATGGCGTCACCTTGCTCGACCACGGCACGCACCGGGGCAAAGACGAACACATCGTTATAGCCGGTTCCACCACTGATCTCCCGTAGCTTCTTCACCGGGTCGTCCATGATTCCGGTGTTGAGGTAGTGCAGCTCGATGCCCCTGGAGGCCGCGAACTCCACGGTATAAATAGATGCAGCCCTGTCGAGACGTGCCTGGTCCACGTCGGTGATAACCAACAATGAAGGCTTTCGGTCTTCGCGATGCAGCACGTAGTTGATAGCCGCCAGCCCCATGGGGCCCACCCCGGCCAGAATCGCCATCTTACCCCCATCCACGATCTCCATCTCGTGTACGTAGCTTCCCGGGGTGGTGTGGTAGTTGGCATGCATGGCACCGATAACGCACGACAGGGGTTCAGCCAGCGAAGCGGGGTAATATCCCTCACCATGATAGGTAAGCAGACAATCCTGCTCCATCACCTCATTGGGGATAATCACGTAGGTAGCATTTCCGCCCACGTACGGGTAGCTGTACCCCGGGGCACTTAACACCCCCACCGGTCCGCCCTCGTAATAGATGGCCGGCTGAATGGAGAACTTATCTCCTGCCTTGAACTTATGCGCCCACTTGGCACCCACTTGAACGAGATCACCCGAGAACTCGTGACCAACAATGATGGGATTTTCGGCCACATCATCCGGGACCCGCTTATGATCGGAACCCTGTGATGCAGCCTTGTAGGTGGACATGCACAACGAATCGGTCACCACCTTGGCCAAAATCTCATCCTCTTTAATGGGAGGCAACGTGAACTCCTCTACACGGAGATCCTTCTTACCGTATAACCTTACTGCTCTTGTTTTCATATGATTAAAACGTTTGTTTTTCAATTTTTTATTCCAATTATCACGACAGCATTACCTGCCCACCGGTGATGGGCAACGCTTGTCCCGTTTCACCGCACTGCTCCATCAGGTAGAGTACCCCCCTGGTCACCTGCTCAGGTGTGCATCCCTTTCTCATGGGCACCTTCGATAGGTAGAACTCCTTCACCTCCTCAACGGTTTGCGCACCCGGCACTTTCCCCGCTTTCAGGTACTGCACGAACAGGCCATTATCGGGATCGCTCCAGAGGGGTCCCTCGTAAAAGTTCCCGGGGCATACCGCGTTCACCTTGATCCGGTAGGGGGCCAGCTCCAGGGCGAACGACTGGGTAAGCCCTATCCCGCCGAACTTTCCACCGGCGTAGGCAAAGTTGACCCGGCTCCCCTCGAGGCCCGACTTGGAGTTCACCTGTATGATATCGGCGTAGTAGTCTTTGTGCCCATATTTCGTTTGAAGCTTCATTACCTTACTCGCCACCTTCGCGCAGAAGAAATAGGCGTTGTAGTTGATTTTGGTAACGAAGTCGAAATTCTCGGGGGTCATCTCCTCCAACCCCCCGGCACGGAGAACACCCGCGTTGCTGATAAAGCAGTCAATCGCGCCGAACTGGCAGACCGACAGGTGGATCAGGTTCTCCAGGCTGGTTAGATCGGCCACGTTGGTCTTCACGAACAGGGCACGGTTGTTTCCCGCCAGTCTATTAAACAGCTCCACCGTGGCCTTGCCCGCCTCCTCGTTGAGGTCGGCCACCACGATGTTGGCCCCCTCGTCTAGGAGGCAACGGCCGATTCCCTCGCCAAACCCTTGGGCTGCCCCGGTGATAACGATGGTACGGTTTTCAACACGCCCCCTGGCGGTCGCCGCTCCCACACTACGGCGGTAGTTTTCCACTTCCCAATTATCAATAAACTGCACCTGCTCCGGTGTCATCGGATGCGGTCCCCCGAACGACCGGGCAATATAGGCCACCTTCATCGCGTCTTCAAACACGTCGAGGATGGTGTCGCACTGCTTGGCGTGATCGCCCACGGCCACCAATCCAATTCCTCTAATCAACAGCACCTTGGGAGGATAACCAAACCGTTCAGTGAACGCGGGGATCGCTTTCTCGCCTTCGGCAATCAGTTCCTCCGGCGTTTCACCATTCAGGAAAAGGTAGTTCGACTTGCAGTAAACGATACCGTCGGGGGTAAAAGGATGCGCGATCGCCCGTTGATTTTCCGGGCTATCGCTATAGTGCTTGATCAGCGCGTTGTTCCTCACCTTCAACGTCTTCAGCTCTTGTCCCGAAAGCAACATCCGTAGTGCCGGCAGCAGATCTGCGGCGCGGCGGCAGGTCTCCAGCTCTCCCACGGGAAACGGGATGGTCATGGCCTCTTCGATTTTCTTCAGGATAGCGTCATACAGCTCACGTATCTCCACCGTACTGTCGGCTCCCACGAAGATACCGTGGTTTTGCAGCAAAATCACCCGTGGCTCCTCGTTGTATGTAGCACGGTAGTCAGCGATCTTGTCGCTTACCGCCTTGAAAAGGACGTAGCCCGGATCGGTGTACGGCACGTAGAGCGTTTTCTTACCGAACAGCTTTTCCACCCCTTGCTCCGCGTTTCGCGCGCAGAGGAGACCGTTCACCGCGGTAGGGTGAAGGTGTACCACGAACGGCCAATTGATCGCGTCGTGGAGTGATGTCTCCACCGACGGACGTCTCCCCTTGGTGAGGGTGGCTGCCGCCAGGTCGTTCTTCACCTGCTCCTCCCGTTCGTCCGGCTGCTCACTATACGTTTTCGTGGCCATCGGTGCCAGCTTGCTCCTATCAAGCACGGCAAAGCCATCTACCGTGATCGTGGCCAGCGGGTGCCCGCTCGCCTTAACCCATATTTTCTCTTCGTTCTTATAGGAGGTATTACCCCCTCCAGCGATCACGAACCGGTTGTCCTTACCATAAAATCGCGATATATCGACCAGCTCCTCCAGTTTGCCGAGCTCTTTGGCATCAATGTCACGTAACTCTCTCTTCATCGTTCACTTATTATTTTACTTATCTTTCGCATGTAACTGTTTCAACTTATTGCCTTTTCTGTCGTCTCTCGGCAAAACTCAAGCATGCTTGTTTCTGCTCTCGCTCCTAAGAAAATTAATAGCTTTCAGGCTCGACAGGCACAAATCCTGCGACCCATCTTCTGCTCGCTCGCTAAAAGAAAAGAACTTGCTAACGCTTCAAACAGCTTTTCTTTTTTAACGCAATCTTCGCAGGATGTGTCCCCGCAGGAGTTTATGAGGTCTTCGTTCTGAAAGCTGAAACAGTAAACAACATGCGAAAGATAAGTTTTTTATATTACTCAACATCCCAATCATTTGCCCTGTATCAACTGGTCCCCCAACTTCACGAACTCCTCCCTCCGGGAGCGATCGACGTACCCCAGTCCTTGAAGGCCCTGCTTCTCCTCGTCACCTCGCTTTCCGGGCGTGACCAGAGGGTTGTCGTCCACCTTGACGTACCCCTCCAAACCCTGTGCCACCAGGTGCTGGTGTGCCGCGATCACGCAAGCCCCCCCGTAGTTAATTTGCTTGAGCTTGAGTGTCAAGGGTACGCCGCCGCGAGCGAACAGCTCAATCGGCTCCATGGCGGGCGTGTTGTGTTCGCTGCCGAAGGTCACCACGAACCCCTGCTCATGCAGGTAGGAGGCGTACTCCTCCAGGCGCCGGACATCGTTTCGCGTGGTAATAAACTCCACGGAGTGGAAACCCCTTTCAGTCAATCGCCGGGCGGCCTGCTCCAGGTTCCCTTCAAAGTCGGTATAGCCCCCGCCTGAGTTGTCCGCCAAAAAGGGATAGGTTGGAATCCCCCCAGCGGCCAGAATAATCTCGCGTACCTGCTCCACCGGGAGGAAGGCAGCGGCCTCCTCCGGCACGAAGGCAGCACCCCCCGCTTTTAACAGGTTTCCACGGATCTCGTTCTCCACGCCAGCGACATCGTCCATCGGCGCCTTCAGGGCTTTGCCGCCAAACAACACCTCAAGGGCCTCCTTGACCTTCTGCCCGTCGCCCCCGTATCGCTCCAACAACTTTACCCGCAGCGCTTTCGCGAGGTGGCGCTCACGGACGAGCCCTTTGGTCAGCTCGCTCGTTATCCACTGGAAGTCGAGACTAAAGCCGAAGCCTGCCGACTGGAGCAGCTCGTTCAGCTTCCCGCACATCGCCTCCACCTGTCTGTTGGCCTCTTCCACCACCGCATTCAAGCGCGAGGCGTAGGGTTCCGCCAAGCGAAACGGGTAAGCCAACCCTTTACCACTCAGATAAGTGCGACCCGGGTTCACGGGGTCATTCACCCGCAGTCCAGCCTCCTGCTCCTTCTCATCCAGCGCGATAAACTCGATACCGAAGAGCGGGTACAGGCCACGCTTCTCGCAACCTTTAGCCCACTCTTCGTATCCTCGGGTAGTGTAAAAATCGTTGATGCCGACCACCTCCACCCCTTCGCGTTTAGCCCTGTCCAAGGCGTCATCAACGTCTTGAAACGCACTAAACGAGTAGGGGGTGTGCAGGTGCGCATTCACCTTTTTCGGCTCCATAGCGGATATATTTTTTGGACTTCAATATTTTTAATCTTCTCACCTATCAAACCCCGTTTTTGGCCCGACGAATTATCTCCCCATCGGTGAAATTTTGCCCGGGAATATAGTTCTTAAGTGGCTGAATCCGTTCATGGATCAAGTCCAGGAACCAGCTCGGCTGCGGGAAGAACGCCGCCTCCAACTCATGTGCCGGCGTGATCCAGTTGCGCGAGCCCAGCACGGCGACGGGTGCGTCGAGCCAGTCGAAAGCCAGTTGGCTCACGTTGGTCGCCAGGTCGTTCAGGAACGAACCGCGGGCGGTAGCGTCACCGGCAATGATGATCTTACCGGTCTTCTTCACCGAGGCGATGACCTTCTCGTAGTTGAACGGCACCAGCGTACGGGCATCAATCACCTCCACGCTCATACCATATTTCTCTTCAAGCTCCTTCGCGGCCGTTAGCGCAGGGTAGAGGGTGTGACCGACCGTCAGGAAGGTGATATCGTTCCCCTCCTTCTTTACATCGGGTTCGCCTATGGGAATCTCGTAGTACCCCTCGGGCACACCCCCCTCGTGGAACTGCTCACCCACGTCATACGCCCGCTGGCTCTCGAAGAACACCACCGGGTCGGTGCCCTGCAGCGCGGCGTTCATCAACCCCTTCGCATCGTACGGCGTTACCGGGAAACAGACCTTTATCCCGGGGATATGGGCCACCAGGGAGGTCCAGTCCTGCGAGTGTTGTGCCCCGTACTTGGATCCCACCGACACCCTCACCACGACCGGCATCTGCAACACGTTGCCGCTCATTGCCTGCCACTTGGGCAGCTGGTTGAATATCTCGTCACCCGCCCTGCCGATAAAGTCGCAGTACATGATCTCCGGGATCACGCGTCCGCCGCACATCGCGTAACCTATGGCCGTGCCCACGATTGAGGCCTCCGAAATGGGCGAGTTAAACAGGCGGTGGTAGGGCAGCGACTCGGTAAGCCCGTTATAGACCGCGAAGGCACCTCCCCAGTCACGGTTCTCTTCACCGTAAGCCACCAGTGATGCATCCTTGTAGAAACGATCGATAATCGCCTCGAAAATAGCATCGCGCAGTTGGTACTGCTTCATCTTGCTATAGGGCTTGCCGTCGGCATCAAACGCAAAACGCTCTTTCGCCGCGATCCGTTTCACCCGGGGATTCTCCTCCATCGGGATCAACACATCGGGTTTCGCGTCGGAGAAGCTGTCCACCGACCCGTTGGAGAACATCATATCACCGATCACGTCCGGGTTTTTCATCCTTGGGGAGATGGTTTCGTCGATCGCTTTGCGGAACAGCTCGTCAAGTAGCTTCAGTATCCCCTCACACGTTGCATCAAGCTCCTGGCTCGTCGCCACGCCAGCTTCCACCAGTTGCTCCCCGTAGGTTCTAATGCAGTCTTGCGCTTCCCACGCTTCTACCTCCTCCTTGGTCCGGTAGGAGGATGCGTCAGACGGCGAGTGGCCGCTATAGCGGTAGGTCAGCACGTCGAGCAACACAGGCCCCTTCTTCTCCTCGATCACCTTGCGTTTGCGCTTGTAGGCGTCGATCACTGCCAGCGGGTTGTAACCATCCACCCGTTCGGCATGCATCTGGTCGGGGTTCACACCCGCGCCCACGCGTGCGGCTATCCCGTAACCCATCGTTTCGCCGCAGGTCTGTCCACCCATGCCGTACTGGTTGTTCATGATGTTGAAGATGACGGGGAGACCCCCTTTCATGTCGCCTTCCCACAGCTCACGGAACTGATCCATCGCGGCAAAGGTGATCCCTTCCCACACCGGGCCACACGCCAGCGAGGCGTCCCCGATGTTGGCGACCACGAGGCCCGGCTTGCGGTTCACCTTCTTGTAGAGGGCCGCACCCACGGCGATATCGCCTGAGCCACCCACGATCGCGTTGTTCGGGTACACACCGAACGGGGTGAAAAAGGCGTGCATGGAGCCGCCCAGCCCCTTGTTGAAACCGGTCTCCCGCGCGAATATCTCCGCCAGGGTACCGTAAACCAAGAAGCGTTTGGCCAGCTCCTTGACCGATCCCTCGAAGCCCTCCTTAACGATCGCGAGGATGGTGCCACCGAAGAACCCCTCCATGATGGCCATCAACTCGTCATCGTCCAGTTTGTAAATGGCCGACATCCCCTTGGCCAATATCTCACCGTGCGAGCGGTGACTGCCGAAGATGAAGTCATCCACGTTCAGCGTCCAGGCCATCCCCACCGCGGCCGCTTCCTGGCCGATGGAGAGGTGCGCCGGTCCCGGGTGGTTGTAAGGGGTTCCGTTATACTCGCCCTGGGTTTTGATTAAATTCAGCATGGTCTCGAACTCGCGGATAAGTACCATGTCATGGTAAATAGCTTTGAACTCTTCCGCGGTGAAATTTTCCATTTCATCCTTCACGCTCTTACGGTATTGATTCACGGGAATCGGCTGAAATTCGATGTATCCCGGCTGACGTACCTTGGAAGGATCTATCGGTTGTACTTTTGGCATTGTTATATGATTTTTTGATAATTTGTTTACTTATTTCTTACTTACATTTGCCTCTTTCTTTCAAGTTCACTTCGTAGATATTTTCTGCGTTCGACATAGCTCAAGTAAACTTGGCTCTGTTCTCACTTATCGAAAATATTCGACCTTCGCTTTGAAAAGAAAAACATATATCACTAAAAGTCCAGTTGCAACGTCTCGATCTCGATGGCAATTTGCTTGAGGAAGCGGGTAGCCTCCCCACCATCGAGCGAGCGGTGGTCGTACGTGAGGCTCAACCCCATGTAGGGAACGAACGCGTAGACGCCGTTCCCCAAGTCCTTGGGTCTGGGCACGATGGTATTCACCCCCAGGATGGCCGATTGCGGCAGGTTGATAACCGGCGTAAACATCTCCACCCCGTAATTACCCAGGTTCGACACGGTGAACGAGCCCACCTCCGGTAAAAGGAGATCGGGGTTCACGCTGCCAGTTCGGCAGGCGGCCGCCAACTCTTTCATGCGGTTCGCAAGGTCGATGATTGACAGGTCGTCAGCATCCCGGATCACGGGCACCATCAGTCCCCGTTCGGTATCGACAGCCAGGCCCAAGTGTACCTTCTTGAAAAGCCGGATGGAGTCGCCTAAGAAGTGGCTGTTCACGTTCGGGAACTTCTTCAGCGCCTTGATCACCGCGAAGCAGACCATGTCGTTCAGGGTGATATTGGTATCGACACGTCCTTCCGCCAGCGCCTCCTTAGCGCTTTTACGAAGCTCCAGCAACCGGCGGGCATCCGCCCCCAGGTGGTGCGTGAGTTGCGCCGAGTTCTGCAGCGAAGCGTGCATAGACCGGGCGATGAGCTTGCGAATATTTGATAATTTCCAATCCTCGTACTCCTCTCCCGGGGCAATACCCACGACGGGCGTTGGTGAAGTTGCCTGGGGTTTGGCTGAGCCTGTGAGGTGGATTGAAACGGCTACCGGGGTGACCAAGTCCGCTGCGCGGGCTCTGCCCGCAAGTCCGCTGCCTTTGATAGCCGGCTCCAGTCCCTCTTCCGAGGCCACCTTCTTCGCCAGCGCGGTCATCTTTGGACGCTCTTCAAGCGCCTGTTTCACGTCGCGCTCAATCACCCGCCCCCCGGGTCCCGTACCCTCCAGGCGTGTCGCATCTAAGGCATGCTCGCCCGCCAGCTTCCTGGCACGGGGAGAGGCAGGGCTCACACCGGCTTGTAGGCTAACTGAAGCCTTAAAGGGCGCTTCCCCACCAGCATCGGCTGCAACGGAGGAAGCGGTTCCAACTGTAGCGGGGGAAACGGCCGCACTGGCGGCAGGAGCCAACCCACTCGCGGGAGCGGCGCTTTCACTCACGCTACCAACGTCCGCTGCTCCTTCACCCAACAGCTCGCTAATATCTTCCCCTTCTTCGCCGATGATCATCATCCGGTCCAACACCGGCACCTCATCCCCTTCACCCGCGAAGATGGCCAGGATCGTGCCATCAGCGGGTGATTCCTCCTCGAAAGAGGCCTTGTCCGTTTCGTAAGAAAAGAGCACCTCCCCCTTTTTCACGGGGTCACCCACCTTTTTCTTTAACTCGGTGATGATGCAACTCTCCACGGACTGCCCTTGTTTGGGCATGATAACTAAAACTGCCATTTGAAAAATATTATTTAAAGGTGCCCAAATCAACACGCGGCTTTCAAGCTAACTATCGCTTGAAAGCAACACAGGGGCAACCGTTCTCACAAAGATACCAGTTTAACGTGAGGAATCGGTTAAGTTATTGATTTATTTTCTATGATTTTTGACATGTGATGATACGGCTTGCCACCGGGTAAATCGTGAAAGCGACCACCGATCCACGAGTCATTTACCCTCTGTAGAAAATGAGTACGAGAAGTCCTCCGTCTCTATTTCCCTTTTCTTGTTGGGCCTGTCCGACATCTTCACGTCGATCACGGCACCCTTCATCAGCTCATCATGCTTCAAGAAGTTCCTCGTGTAGGGAGCCCGGTTGAACCGCATGCTCTTGATATAACGGTTCTCCAGGCTATTCTCCGGGGCGTTTATCACCACCTTATTCCCGTTTTCCAGGTGGATGGGAACCTCCCCACCGTCTCGTGGAAACGGTTATCGGCAGTATCGTCATTCACCGTGCTCACCTCCCCTACCAACACCCGTCTCTTTCCCGGTTCCCCGTAAAAACGATGGTAAACACCCTGCTCCAGGCAGATGCTTTCCCCGGGGGTTAGCACCACGCTCCCACCTGGCCGCACCACCCGTTCAATCCCGTCCGTCTTGAACGTCACCGGGGAATCCGCGAAGTCCTCATCCGGGGTGGAGTTATACAACTCGATGACCAGGTTGCCCCCTCCGCGGTTGATGATGTCTTCCATTTTGTTCCAGTGAAAATGCATCAGCGTTTCTTGATTCTCCTCTACGATCATGATTTTTTCGGCATAGGGTTTTTGTCCACGTTCAGTTTCCCGTTACGCAAAGTAAACAAAAATAACCCACGTTTGTAAAAGTCACCGGAACCGAAATCGGTGATATCCCATCCCAGCATGTTATCGATGATCTCCGTGTAGTGTTCTTTTTTCGTCTTTTGCCAGTCCGTCAAGCCCCAGTACGCCCATAGTGACACACTCGGGTAGTCCTTTTCTCCTCTAGTGCGGGTTCAAGATTGGACTTGCATGTCAACCTTATCATCTTTCTCCTTTACTATCAGTGAGCAGTAAAGCAGGTAGATCATTAGGAGCAACAGCACGCACATGGCCCCCACCTGGTTGAACCTATCCGCTACCATCCCCATGACGGGGGGTATGATGGCACCACCCGCCACCCCCATGATCAACAGCCCGGAGATCTCATTGGATTTATCCGGTTTCCTTTTCAAGGCAAAGGAGAATATGATGGAAAAAATGTTGGCAATGGCAAAACCCACCACGAACAGCATCGACAGGATACCCCAGAGTCCCCCCATCAACAACATAGCGATTAACCCGGGTATGGCCACGATCATGCTTATCGTGAAAAAACGTTTCGCGGAAAAGATGGCCAGTAGAATAGCGCCCACGAACGTGCCCGCCGTTCTCGCTATAAAATACAAGCTTGTCCCCAGTCCAGCCTGTTCAAGGCTAATATCAAGTTTTTCAATCAAGAGCTTAGGAACGGTGGTATTCAATCCAACATCAATGCCAACCACGAAAATAATCCCTACAAACAGGAGCAATATTATTTTATCTTTCAACAGTCCAAATGTTTCTCCCAGCGATGAGGTTTTTTCTCCCCGGGGTTCTCGTGGTACGGGGGTAAGCCATAACCAAGCCCCGCACAGGATGGTGACTACCCCGTACACCACGAACACCAGCTTCCAGTCACCAAACCACAGCGCGGATCGGCTTGCGATGACAGGCCCTAAAAACGCCGCGATGGCTTTTATAAACTGCCCCAGCGTCAAGCTGCTGGTAAGCCGGTTACTACTTACCACGTTCGTAAGCAAGGGGTTCAGCGACACCTGAATAATGGTGTTTCCAATCCCCAGCATCCCGAAGGCGAACAGCATCATCGGGAAACTGTAGCTCACGTAAGGAACTATCATGGCCAACAAGGTGATTATCATGCTGAGGAGTACAGTACGTTTCCGCCCCCATTTATTCATCATGATCCCGGTGGGTACCGCCAAGATGGCAAACCACAGGAACAAGCTCATGGGCAACAGGTTGGCAATGGTGTCGCTCAACACGAAATCCTGCTTCACGTAATTGGTCGAAATTCCCACCAGGTCGACGATTCCCATCACGAAAAAACAGGACAAAACAGGCAAGGCCTTTTTTAATGATGTCTTACTCATACTGTCAATAATTAAAGATTCATATTTATCACCTGCGACGACCAACGGGGCTGCCCTTCAAGCCAAGTGGCTCATGAAAAAACCGACTAACTAAACCGGTTAACTCCATGTTTACACGATATACTACGATATGCCACGATGTCAAACATTTCAATTTGCAAACACGACTTCCGCGTTCAACACCAGGTGTATTGGATTTTTCCTCCCGTCAATTTGCCGCACCAATATATCCACCGCTTTCTCCCCCATCTCTTGAATGGGCTGTTCGATGTAATGGATTGGGTAGTCGATTATTGAAAAAGCGTCAATCTTATCGAACGATGGCTCCACGTGAACCGTGTCGCAGAAGGAATTGGCAACTCCCGTTGAAGCATGGGTGGTCATTAACCCACCAACCGCACCGTTCACGTAAAGGGCAACGCCTCCCACTCCTTTTCTGATAAGGCTGTCCCCGTGATAGCCCCCTTTCTCGACGGCTTCCCTAAGGTAGTGGGGAAAATCGGAGGAGATGAGCAGGTTCTTGCTCCATAATGTTTCGGGATGATTGGCCCATTGAACGAGTGTGCCGAGCGTTTGAGAGGTTGCGACGTCCATCACTTGCATCATCCGCAGGCCTTCGTCAAAAACGTAGGGCTCACGGGTATCTTGCAACGTTACCCCTCCTTCCGTGAGGTTTCGTGAACCGGAGTGCCTTGACATTAAGGTTTCCCTCTTTGAAGTAAAACTTGACTTTATGCCTTCCTTCGGTGAGGTTGACCGTTGAGGTGGGGATCCAAATATATGCCCCCCAGTCCTCGGTGCTGGGCACGCCAATTCTGCCGGAGACGTTCACGTTGTCCACCTCGATACGGATGGCGGAGGTATGCGGAGTTGCCACTTGTGCTTCCACCAAGTATTCACCCGCATCCAGTACTTCCACGGTGTACAACATTAAGTTATTTACAATTCATAAAATCAACCGGTAGCGCAGAGACGACCGATGCTATCCTCTATCCTATCAGGCGAATCAAGGATAAGAAAACATCGGTTCCCAAAAGCAAGTTAACCGGTTAACTTGTACCATACAGCAAGACTTCTTGGGTTATTTCGTTGCAAGGTTAAACATAAAAATCCTTGCAACAACTGTTTTTTATAATTTTAACATGAAACAGAATCAAATTACAAAAGGCTGAAGGCGAATTTAAGGTTTTCAGAACATACGCCAACTTCTGGTATTTAAATATTTTCTGTGATTTTTAATACGATTCGCTTGGATGACGATCAAATATCAAAAAACAGGGTTTTAAAGTCACGATTCCATTGTGAAAACTTAAATGCAATGCGTATATTTGTAGCAAATATCATAACACCTTTCACTTAACCTCATCATGATGAATAACGGGAAATTAACATCCTTTTTAGCCATCGACCTCGGCGCGAGCAGCGGGAGAGCCATCTTTGGTGCCATCCGGAACGGCCAGCTCGAGATGAACGAGATCAACCGTTTTCCCAACCCCATGATCGACGTGAACAGTCGGTTGTACTGGGACCTGTTTTACCTGTACCAGCAAATTATCGAATCGCTACAGATCGTGAAATCGAATCAAACACCGATTGCTTCCTTGGGGATTGACACCTGGGGGGTGGACTTCGTATGCTTTGGCAAGGACGGGGAGCCGTTGCGCTCACCCTACTCCTACCGAAACACAAACACCTTTGGCGCACCCGAGCGCTTCTTCGCCAAGATGCCCAGGGAGGAGGTTTACCGCCGGACCGGTATTCAAATCATGAACATCAACACGCTGTTCCAGCTCGACACCATGCTCGAAGAGGAATCATCCATCTACCCGGTAATCGATAAGGTTCTGTTCATGCCAGATGCGCTGTCGTACATGCTGACCGGGCAAATGGTAACCGAGTACACCATCGCATCCACCTCACAGCTTATTGACCCACGAACCCGGGCGTTCGACCCTGCCCTGCTGGAAGCGGTGAAGCTAACGAGCGATCACTTCGCCCCCATCGTCTTCTCTGGCACCCGCATTGGCCCCTTATCCGAATCGGCTAAACGCGCGAGCGGTCTTCAAGAGGTGGAGGTGATTGCCGTGGCAGGCCACGACACGGGCTCGGCCGTCCTGGCAGTTCCGGCCGAGAGCGACCGCTTCGCCTACCTCAGCTCGGGAACCTGGTCCCTGATGGGGATCGAATCGGAGCAACCCGTGATCAACGAAGAGACCTTCTCGCTGAACTTCACCAACGAGGGAGGTGCTGACGGCTCCACACGCCTGCTGAAGAACATCTGCGGGATGTGGCTTATCGAGCAATGCAAAAAGGAGTGGGAAAACGAGCGCCCCATCACGTACGACGAGATCGTGAACGAAGCACAGAAGGCTACTCCCTTCACCAGCTTCATCAACCCGGATGCCGCCTGCTTCGCGAGCCCTACCTCCATGGTCCAGGCGATACGGGAGTATTGCAGGAAAACCGACCAGCCCGTACCCGAAACCGTGGGTGAGATGGCGCGTTGCATCTACGAGAGCCTCGCGTTCAGGTATAGGCAGGTACTGCTTAACCTAGAAACGCTGGCAGACCACCCCATTGAGAAACTGCATATCATAGGGGGAGGTTCCAAAAACGATATGCTCAACGCGTTTACCGCTAACGCGATCGGCATACCGGTAATCGCGGGTCCGTCAGAAGCGACGGCAATGGGCAACATCCTGCTCCAAGCGAAAGCGGCGGGTATAATAACGGGAAAAGAGGCCATGCGAAAGGTGGTTCGTGACTCCACGGACCTAACGATCTTTGAACCAACGGACATAGGGCTATGGAGTCAACAGTACCAAAAGTACCTATCGGTCTTCACCGATATATAGTAGAACGGCCTTTGGCATGTAAGGAAGGGGATACAAATTCATTAAAACATCAAACTGAATAACAACACATTAGAAATAAAACAACAAACGAACGAACATGAACGAGAAAACAAGAGAACAAGCGTACGAGGTGGCGAAAGCCCAATACGCCGCACTAGGAGTAAACGCGGACAAAGCTATTGAGACGTTGAATAGCGTACCCATCTCCATCCATTGCTGGCAAGCCGATGACGTATCGGGGTTCGAGAATCCCGAGGGAGAGTTAACGGGAGGTATTCAAACCACGGGCAATTATCCCGGGAAAGCCCGGAATATCGATGAGTTAAAGGCCGATTTAGAGAAGGTATTGACACTCGTCCCCGGCAAGCACCGTATTAGCCTCCACGCCACGTACGGCGACTTTGGGAACACCTTCGTGGATCGCGACCAGATTGAGCCCAAGCACTTCCAGAGCTGGATCGATTGGGCCAAGAAGCACGACGTGAAGCTCGACTTCAACTCCACCTTCTTCTCCCACCCGAAATCGAGCAGCGGCTACACACTCTCCGATTTCGACCCCGAAATCCGCGCGTTCTGGAAAGAGCACCTGCGCCGTTGCAGGCTCATCGCGGCCGAGATAGGGCGTCAACAGGGAGACCCCTGCATCCATAACATCTGGATCCCCGACGGCGAGAAAGACAAAACCGTTTCGCGCTACGAGCACCGGAGGCTGCTGAAAGAGTCGCTCGACGAGGTGCTCGCCGAGAAGATCAGCACCGACTACCTGAAGGATTGCATCGAGTGCAAGCTGTTCGGTATCGGCAGCGAAAGCTTCGTCACCGGATCGCACGAGTTCTACATGGGGTACACGGTGAAAAACAACATGATGCTAACCCTCGACTCCGGGCACTTCCACCCGACCGAGGTCATCTCCGATAAGCTTTCGTCGGTCTTGTTGTTCGTTCCGGAGGTGAACCTGCACGTGAGCCGCCCCGAGCGGTGGGACAGCGACCACGTGGTGATACTGGACAACGAGCTGTTGGCGATCGCACAAGAGATCGTCCGCTCGGGACACCTGCAACGCGTTCACTTCGGGCTCGACTTCTTCGATGCCTCCATCAACCGCATCGGTGCCTACGTGATCGGCATCCGCTCTACCCAGAAGGCCATACTGCAAGCGCTGCTTGAGCCTACCGAAACGTTGCGGGACTTCGAGAAGGAGGACAAGAACTTCCAACGCCTGGCATACTTGGAAGAGCTTAAGGCTATGCCCTGGTCAGACCTGTACAACTACTACTGCGAACAGCAAGGTGTTCCGGTAGGAGACGCGTACATCAAGGAGATTCAAGCGTACGAGGAGAACGTTACATCAAAAAGGGTGTAAACGATGAACACGATCATAGGTTTACTGATTATCGCGGTGGGGAGTATGGGCCAATCGAGCTCATACGTTCCCATCAACAAGATTAAAGAGTGGTCGTGGGAAAACTTCTGGCTCACGCAAGGGATCTTCGCGTGGCTGGTCTTCCCCATCCTGGGTGCACTCATTACCCTGTCCGGCCCGGAGCTAATCGAAATTTACAGTTCCCACTCAGGCGCCGCCTGGCAAGCCATCGGTTTTGGTGTATTATGGGGCGTAGGCGGGCTCACCTTTGGGCTCAGCATGCGCTTCCTTGGCATCGCGCTTGGACAATCGGTAGCGCTGGGAACCTGTGCCGCGTTCGGCACGCTTATCCCTGCCGTCCTTACCGGTACCAACCTCTTATCACCGGAGGGTCTGGTTCTGCTGCTGGCCGTTACGGTTACGCTGGTGGGTATCGCCCTGGTGGGCTACGCGGGAAGCTTGCGCTCCAAAAACATGTCGGAAGAGGAGAAACGCAAGGCCATCAAGGATTTCGCCTTGAAGAAGGGGTTACTCATCGCGCTGCTATCGGGGGTGATGAGCGCTTGCTTCAGCTTGGGACTAAGCGCCGGGATACCTATTAAAGAGGCGGCAATCGCTGCGGGCGCCAAGGAGCTGTTCGCGCAGAACCCGGTCACGCTGCTCGTCACCATCGGTGGATTCTTCACCAACATGGTCTATTGCCTCTACATGAACCGGAAAAACAAAACCGGCGGGGAGATCAAGCGGTCATCGAAAGGCGTCTTGGTCAATAACCTTCTGTTTTGCGCGCTCGCGGGCCTGCTATGGTACTCGCAGTTCTTCGGACTTGGCATGGGGCAAAGCTTCTTCGAGCCGGGTAGCGTGATGATGGCCTTCTCTTGGAGCATCCTGATGTCGCTGAACGTGGTCTTTAGCAACGTCTGGGGCATCATCCTCAAAGAGTGGAAAGGCGCGGGACGCAAAGCGGTGGCTTTCCTGGCTATAGGAATGATGGTGTTGATATTCTCGCTGGTGGTTCCCAACCTTTCGCTACAGGGTCTCTTGTTCGGAAGCATAGCGGTACTCATTATTTCGCTACTGATCTACAGCCTGCTTAGTATTAAAAAGGTAAGATGACTTGAAACCCTAAAAGTTCCAAACATTTAAATTTAAACGTATAATAATCGTATGAAAAAGGAGATGGTGTTACCGATCAATGGGTGCTTCCATCTCCTTTATTTCATTTTTAGTGGAAGATAAAAAAGAAAAATGATGTACAAGAGGTTGCTTATTTCGTTGCTCGTATGCCTGATAACCGGTGTTGTCAAGGCAGAAACTCACCAGGCTCCCCCACCCGACAGGCTGACGGTAAACATGTTGGCCAACACGGAACAGGTACTCCTGAACGGGTACCCCGCAATCACCCCGTTGGAGAAGGCGGTTACCTACCCGGAGAGTTGGCAGTTCACCGAGATAGCGACCCCAAAGCCACTCTTTGGATGGGTGTTGCACTCCGATTTGAACAACACGAAACAACAGGCTTACCGGATTCTCGTGGCATCGAACCACTCCCTGTTGGCAGAAGGTTCCGCCGATCTATGGGATTCAGGGCAGGTGAATAGCGACCAGTCGGTACATATCCCCTATAACGGCAAGCCACTGGAAGCGGGAAGCGTCTACTTCTGGAAGGTGAAAACATGGGATAACCATGGCGCCGAATCACCATATTCCAACGTGTCGGCCTTCAAGACAGCCGACAGGTTTTTGGAGTACAGTACCGACCGCTACCCCATCCAAAAAGCGGACGACCACCCCATAGTCCTAAGCCGACTGGACGGGAACACCTTTTTGGCCGATTTTGGGAAAGCCTCTTTTGGCAGGCTACGACTCAACCTCTATTCCGAAACCAGCACAGACAGCGTGATCGTCCACCTGGGCGAAACGAGCAAGGGTGGACGGGTAGACCGTTCACCGGGTGGCACCATTCGCTATTCACGCTTCGTGATCACACCCCGACAAGGGCAGAACAGCTACGTGATCGCCATCCCACCCGACAAACGGAACACGGGTCCGCAAGCGGTTCTTATGCCCAGACATATTGGGGAGGTTACCCCTTTTCGATATTGCGAGATCGAGAATTACACCTACCCGCTGCAGGAAAAAGATGTGGTGAGGGAGAGCGCTTTCTACCCCTTTAACGAGCATGACTCACACTTTCATTGCTCCGATACCGTTTTGAACCAGGTATGGGAACTATGCAAGTACTCCATTAAAGCCACCTCGTTCCTGGGTGTTTACGTCGACGGCGACCGGGAACGAATCCCCTACGAAGCGGACGCGCTGATCAACCAACTGTCCCATTACGGTGTAGCGAACGATTTCAGCATGGCCCGCTATACCCATGAGTACCTTATCCATAAGCCCACGTGGCCTACCGAGTGGATCCTGCAATCGGTCCTTATGGCCTGGGAAGATTACATGTACACCGGCAACACCCTTTCGATGGCGCACTTTTACGAGGATCTGCAAGCGAAAAGCCTGATTACCCTTGCCGATGAGAACGGGTTTATCAGCACCCGCACCGGGAAGGTGACGCCCGAGGTGCTGAGATCGATTCACTTCAACGGCGAACTGCGCGACATCGTGGATTGGCCGCATACCGGCATCCTTGGCTTGGAGAAAGAGGAGGGGGGCGAGATAGACGGCTTTGTATTCACCGACATCAACACGGTGGTGAACGCCTTCCACTACCGGGCACTCACGTTGATGGGCCACATCGCGGGGGTGCTTGGGAAGACGGACCACCAAACGTTTTACCGAGAACGGGCCGAAAAGCTGAAAAAGTCGTTCAACACGCACCTTTTCGACAGGAAAAGAGGGGTCTACATCGATGGGATGGGAACGGATCACGCCTCACTGCACGCGAACATGTTGCCCCTTGCCTTTGGGATGGTACCCGATAAGTACGTTAACGGTGTGCTGCAATTTATCCGTTCACGGGGTATGGCGTGTAGCGTGTACGGATCACAGTTCCTGCTCGATGGTATCTACAACGAGCATGATGCAGAGTACGGATTACAACTGCTAACCTCCACAAGCGAACGAAGCTGGTACAACATGATACGTGTAGGGTCAACGATTACCCTCGAGGCGTGGGACAGCAAGTACAAGCCCAACCTGGATTGGAACCACGCGTGGGGAGCGGCCCCGGCCAACCTTATCCCCCGCAAGCTGATGGGGATCGAGCCGATATTACCCGGGTTTGAAAAGATACGCGTCAAGCCGCAACCCGGCACCTTGGCGTCGGCCGAGATAAAACAGCCCACCATACGGGGCGACGTGCTGGTTAGCTTCATCAATCACCCGAACGAATCATTCAGCCTGAATATCAACATCCCCGCCAACACGACCGCGGAAGTACACCTCCCCTTTTTCAACAAAAAGCAAACCCTCTTGAAGGATGGCCAGTCGGTACCCTACAAGCGGGTGGGAAGCTTCTCCGTTATCGAGGATGTTGGTTCGGGTTGCCACTCGTTCATGGTTAAGAGATAGGCGTAAAGTTGTTATCGGGAGCTCGATCCATCGGCCATCATAAACCTCACACAAGTGGAGGGGAGAAACTACGAATCGGGACGGTAGACGCTCCCGATGAACTGAAATAAATCGCGTAAAGAAACAAAATGAGGATAATAAAAGAAATAACCTGTTTAGCATTCGCCTGTTGCATTTTGCTTGGTGGGTGCATCTTGCTTGGTGGGTGCAGTGCCCCTGCCGGTAATAGTGAAACGGAGTGGCCAAGTACGACAAAAGAGAGCAGGCCATGGACCCGATGGTGGTGGTTGGGAAGCGACGTGGATTCAGCGAACCTCACCTACAACCTGGAAGCGCTGGCCCTGGCGGGAATAGGGGGAGTAGAGATAACACCGATATACGGGGTAAAGGGAAGGGAGGCACACTACATCGATTACCTATCCCCGGAATGGATGACCCACCTCAATTTCACCCTCACCGAAGCAGAACGCCTTGGGATGGGTGTGGATATGAACAACGGAACAGGATGGCCCTTCGGGGGGCCGGAAGTAACCTTGAATGACGCGGCTACCCGGGCCATATTCCAGGAGTATATCCTAAAGGGGGACGAACCATTCAACGAGCTCATCAACGTTCGGGATAAAAGGCAAAGGGAGTTCGCGCGCCTGGATAAACTCATCGCGTACTCCACCGATGGAGAGGCAACAGATATCACGGAACAGGTGGCCCCGGATGGTACGCTTAACTGGGAAGCACCTGAAGGACAAAGATACCAACTGATTGCCCTCTTTATAGGGAAGACGCTGCAACAGGTAAAAAGAGCCGCACCGGGTGGTGAGGGTTACGTGCTTGACCATTTCAACAAAGAGGCGGTGAAACGGTATCTCGGAAAATTCGACACCGCGTTCGAGCAGAGCAGCACCCCGTTTCCCAACGCTTTCTTCAACGACTCGTACGAGGTGTACGGTGCCGACTGGACGCCGACCCTGTTGGAGGAGTTCAAACAACGGAGAGGGTATGAACTACAGGATTACTTCCCCGAACTACTGACCGATGGGGCAACGGAAACATCGGTGAGGGTCATCTCCGACTACCGGGAAACCATCGGGGAGCTGCTGAAGGAGAACTTCACGCTCACCTGGAGCGAGTGGGCTCATTCACACGGGGTGAAAACGAGGAACCAGGCGCACGGGTCGCCTGCCAACCTGTTGGACCTGTACGCTTCAGTGGATATTCCCGAGTGCGAATCGTTCGGGATAACCGATTTCAATATCCCCTATTTGAGAAAAGACTCGATCCGCAAAATAAACTACAGCGACCCCAGCATCCTTAAATACGCGTCATCGGCCGCCCACGTGGCCGGGAAGAGGTACACCTCGTCCGAAACGTTGACTTGGCTTACCGAACACTTCAGGAGCTCCCTATCGCAGGCCAAGCCGGAAATCGACCAGATGTTCACCTCGGGGGTCAACCGGGTCTACTTTCATGGAACCGCCTACTCCCCAAAAGGAGCGGAGTGGCCGGGGTGGCAGTTTTATGCGACGGTAGATATGTCGCCCACCAACACCCTCTGGCGGGATACCCCTTCACTCTTCGACTACATCACCCGGGGACAATCCTTCCTGCAAAGTGGGGAGCCTGACAACGACTTCCTGCTCTACCTCCCTATCCACGATATTTGGGCAAAGCAACGCGGGAACTACTTCACCACCTTCGCTATCAACGAAATACGGGAGCGGCTACCCGACTTTTGTGGTGCCGTAGACCAGATCATGGAGTGCGGGTACGACCTGGATTACATTTCCGATCACTTTATCGGGACGACCCGCGTTGAGAAGGGATTGTTGAAAACCCAGGGCGGGACAACCTACAAGGCACTGATCCTCCCAGCCGTGAAACTGATTCCCTTGGAGACGATGAGGCAGATCACGAAACTCGCACGGCAAGGGGCAACGGTCATTTTCACGGATCGCTACCCTGCCGACGTGCCGGGCTTGTCACAACTGGAAGCGCGAAGAAGTCAATTTCAAGAGTTGACTGCCCTTCTACCGGAGGTCTCTTCTTTTAAGGAGGTAACGACTACGAAGCTAGGTAAAGGCACTGTTATCACGGGCCACAACTATAAAGAGATACTCTCGAGATGGAAGGAGAACGAGGAGACCTTCGTGTCGGAGTTAGGGGGGCAACTCATTCGAAGAACCCACGACGACGGGCATATCTACTTCCTCGCCATGCTCTCGAACAACCCGGTAAACCAATGGGTCACGTTAGGGACCCGTGCTGAAAGCGTCCTCTTCTTCGATCCGATGAACGGGGCAAAAGGACTGGCAACCACCCGGGAAAAACATGGCAGGACGGAAGTGTACCTGCAATTAGACCCGGGGGAGTCGATAATCCTGAAAACATTCAGTAACAAGCAAGTTGAAGCGGAAAAGTGGCCCTATTACAAACGCACAGGAAACGAAATAACGCTGGATAAAGGATGGACGCTGCGTTTCGAGGTAAGCGAACCGGAAGTAACCGACTCCTTCGAGGTGGAAAGGATTTCGTTATCCAGGTGGGTCCATGAGCCGAGC